>RJMB01000015.1 GCA_003725585.1 Halostreptopolyspora alba
GACGGCGCGCTGGTGGGCGAGCGCGGCCCAGTGATAGACAACCGTGCCGGGGCGGCTCGTCGCGACCTCCATGCACCGCTCGGCCGAGCCGAGGCAGGCGAGCGCCTTGTTCCGGTCGCCCATTCCGGCGTGGGCGACGGCGAGTTGGCCGTGGAGGAAGGCACTGGACGCTCCCTCGGTGCCGCGCGGCGCGGTGTCGACGGCGGCGCTGGCGAGATCGAGCGCGGGGAGACCATGCCCGAGATGCCATGCCTGCACGCTCATCGCGCGCAACGTCACCGCATAACTCCAGGCGTCGTCGCCTTCCTCCGCGAGAAGGAGGGAGACCCGATAGAACCGTTGTGAAAGACCGTGCTCTTCCAGGTCGAAATACGCGAATCCGCACAGGTAGCTGAGCCTGGCGGAGGTGCGAAGCAGTCGACGCCGTGTGTCCGTGCTACTCGGGTAACGCAGCCAGGAAGCGATGGTGCGATTAAGGTATTCACCGATGAACGGCGCGACTCGGGACGCACCGTGGATCGCCTCGGTTCTGGAGAAGATCTCCAGCATCTCCTCGGCCACCTCGAGCTCGTCATTCCCCAGCGCGCTCGAATTCTGGGTTCGGTAACGTGGCGCCGAGGATTCGGCGGTGGGGCGCCACGCGGGAACGATGAGATCGTGCAGATTGAAGACGTGTTTGGGATACGCTTCGTCCTCGATGGAGGATCCGAGCCTCTCGAGCTGGGCCACCGCGTCGCGATCCTCCCGCTCTGAGCTCTCGGGAAGTTCACCGCCGCTGAATCCCACGTCCGCTGGGGTGATTGTTCGGCCCAGGCGTCGGGACAGGACCTCCGCGACGAGGTCGGGAACCGGAGACCGCGGTCGCGTCCCCGACCGCCACTGGCTCACCGAGGCGCGTCCGTATCTCAGGTGCAACCCCATTTCGGCCCCTACCGCGTTGACCCTCCTCGCCAGCTCCTCGCCGCTGAGACGCGCTTCCCACTGCAGCGCTATCAGATACTGGTTCGAGGCTGATTCCTCCATCGTTTCCGACCGCTCTCATGAGTCGCCGTGGAACTCTAGACAATCATCCTGGGATGTTTGGCGCACTGTTCCTTCGATGTTTTCGGAATCACATTCTATCGTTTTGGGTTTGCTTATCTATTGTGCTCGGAGTCATTCATTTGTACATTAAGGGTGACATGTTCGTGGCACATGGGTAAGCGGTCGTGGGTCGGAGCGAGTATTTTTCGTCATGATGAAGCAGACCACAGCCCCGAGCGGTTTCCTGGTCTGCCTGGTGTTGTGTCCGTAAATGTTGGCCGGGTTGGGTGAGCGGTGCCAGGGTCGGCTGGAAAGCGCGGTCGACCCCGGGGGAGATGTGGTGGCAGAACCGGTCCGAGCCCGCCGGCTCACCCCCGAGGAGGGTCAGAAACCGCAGCGCATCGTGTGCCGGGACAGTACCAACACCGTGCGCTACCGCCGGGCGATGATGATCCTGGCCCCCTCCGACGGCATCACCGTGCCTACGTCGTCCTGGACAACCTCACGGCCCACAGGACTTCGGGTTCCACGCCCCTGGCCGCCTTCCGCGACCACTGCGCCCGGGATCCCTCGCTCGGCCCCGGAACTCATGAAAGATCGAGGCCAGCCTCAGACACGAGATGCTCAGGAGTTCCGGCTCGCGTATTCCAGTTGCTCATCGAACATGGCGGAGAATCTTTCGAACACCTCGTCTACCATTTGGGATGCTTGGACCCGCTCCTCGGCGGACAACTCGACACCGCGGAGTTTCTCGTCGATGTCATCGGTCCCCATCGTGTGCCCGGTCTCCAGATCCGCGTGTTCTGGGCCGAAGTAGCGCAGTGTCCGGCCCGTCGTGTTCATGTAGGTTTCGGCGGCCGTCAGGAACGCTTCCCACGCGACGGATCCCGTCGCTTCGACGGCCTCGATGAGAACAATTCGCAGTGGGGGATAGGAATTGCACGAAAGCCTCATCAGTGAATATGTGAGTTCTCGGGTTCTTCGGTTCTGGCTGCTCCAGTGTGTTTTCAAGGACTCTACTGTGGTCGTCTGCCGGTTCAGTCCAAGGGTTTCGAGGTCTTCCAGGAACATCGGCCAGTGATTGTCGTCCTCGTTCGTGTGCTCGTTGACAATACGCTGGAGAGGGTGGTTCAGGCTCTCGTCTCGTAGGCCCAACGCGTTCACGTCGCTGAAACCCATGACGAACGGAGCGAGACACGAGGCGAAGCTCAGTCTTTGTTCGGATGACTTCGATTCATCCCGAACGAACCGAAAGAAGGGGTGTGATTCGAGGGAGTGCTTATTCTGGTCGATTTGTTGCATTGTCTGTAGCATTTCTTTTCCAGGGTCGTGCGCCTATTTGTGTATTACTGTACATCATTCCAAGTCCCTTTTGTTGCGGAAGTGGTACTCGTTGAACGGGGTGTCCGATTGGTTTATTTTGCGCGTGAACGCCAAGGGGGGGGTCGGTGTGGGCGACTGGATTTTCGTTATTCGGTCGATTGGGATATATGCTCCCGCATTGCCCCGGTATAAGGCGATTTCATCGTCCACGGTGATCAGTTGTAGGAATACACGACACAGGAGCCGTGATTGCCTGGCGGGCTTGTCACCCCGAAGTAAAAAATGGTGGCTACCGGGTCGATGGACGTGGGTGCTCTCGTGACCATGGAGCGAACGGCGGTCAACCCCGTGACGTAGTCGGTGGGGATGGGAGCCAACCAGGGTGAGGTCGTCTCCGGGGCACACCCGAACCCTGTACTGCTCCGATGACGAGCGGCGAAGGTGAAACCCCAGCATGACGGTGACATGGCGGCACGAGGTCCTTGGGAGTCGTTCGCGACCGTTGGGGAACGGAGTGTCCCGCGCACGCGGGAGTGGACCGATCTGGAAGCGAGCACGCAGGACTGCCCTGACGAACGAGCAATTCAACAGCCCTCTCGCCAGGCGCCCCTACGACCTGCGTCACGCCTGCGTATCCACCTGGCTTAACCAGGGAGTGAATCCCGCGCAGATCGCGGAATGGGCCGGACACAGCCTCGACGTGTTGCTCCGCATCTACGCGCGGTGCC
The DNA here is from genome assembly GCA_003725585.1 of Halostreptopolyspora alba. Classification (GTDB taxonomy): domain Bacteria; phylum Actinomycetota; class Actinomycetes; order Streptosporangiales; family Streptosporangiaceae; genus Lipingzhangella; species Lipingzhangella alba. Next base: position 3,075 of record RJMB01000015.1, read on the forward strand.
TCGACGGAGGAGAACAGGAGGCACGACGCCGTGCGGAAGAGGGCTTCGATGGCTTCTGACCGCGCCAACTTCAACGTGTATTCAACGTGGCCCCCCGTAGGTGGCTGGCCCCACCCGTAATCAGTCGTACATCACCATGAGGCGCCGTCGGCCTGCGTTCGCAGGTCGGCGGCGCTTTTTCATGCTCGGTGAGGGTAGGCCGGGCGGGGCTCGAACCCGCGACTCAGGGATTATGAGCGCCTTGCCATGTTCGGTGATGTAACGGCCCTGACGTGCGTCTACGCCTCTCGTGGTCCGTGGACGAACCTACTTTCGGCGCCTATTCGGCATTGTCCGCTGTACGGAAGGGCTCGGTGAGCGAGTGAACACCATCCTGAGATCACACCAACCGGGGACTGCTAGCCATTGGGGGGGTCTTTTTAGAGAGTAAAGAGGGAACAGTGTCCGCAGTGTCCGGAAGCCCCGGAACCTAGGGGATGACCTGCAAAGACAGATGTGGACACTAAGCCGGGCGCCAGTGTCCACACAGTGTCCGCAGTGTCCGCACCGACTGAGCGAATGACAGCGATCGACGCAGGTCAACGTAGAGCAGGGGGTGTGGACACTGGCTTCTCACTTCGCGGCCCATTGTGAGCGTCCGACGCCCGCACCGACGATGTTCACCGAGGCATCGGCTGCATCCTCGGAGGGCCCACGTGGTGTACGAGGGAGAACCAGCGGTCCAACGGCTCAGAGACCTCGGGCTGACGATCGAGGATCTCACGTACGCGCTGGCGACTGGTGATAGGGAAGCACGCCGCTATCGCACCGACCACGACCCCCCGATCATGAGTGGGCTCGCTCGATGGGCGGGGACGGTGCGAGGGCTGCGTGACCGTCTCGTTCCGAGCGGCTGGCACGTCAAGAATTCTGCCAACCTGCCAGTGACCCTGAGCCCCGACGAAGCCCTCGGCATCGTGGCCGTGACCGGGAACGAGAACACGGGCATTCGGGGACCGCACTCCCCGTGTACCCAACGTCCACGGGGGGTGGTCACCCTTCAGGCAATCGAACGCAATCGTGACCAGTTCGAGAAGCAACTTGGGCTCCCGCTCGAAGGTCTGGATGTTCCCCTTGAGGACATGACCCAGGACCTTGGATCATTCATCCTGTGGATCCTGCTCTACCACGAGCATCAGGACAAGATCTGGGCGGAACTGTCGCTTCCCATATCGATACATGAGGAAAGACACGTCGGTAGGTGGCATGAGCGCATCCTTCTCCCCACAGCCACCCCCGATGGCTAGCTAGACAACGAGAACTGTGGCCCTCAGTAGGAGCCACCCACTCAGCGCTGGTTTCACCTTCGTCTCGAAGCCATGCATGGCTGGTGAACGCGTCGTCGTGCTGTCCACGTTCGCCCTTGTCACTAGTTGGGAAGCAGCGACGTTCCGTCGTGGACGCGAACGAACGGCCCTTCTACGGAGAACGCGTCGGCGATGCGAACTCCGCGCGCCTCCGGGGCGGCCGCGATGGCTTCCTCCGGAGTGACCCACGTGGCGATGCTGGCCTCGTCGCTGGTACGGATGTTTCCGCCAACTGGATGGCAGCGAAGCGCCAGGCTCACGACGCCGAGCTTCATGTTCTTGTACACCCCGATAAGCCGGTCGGGGAGGACCTCGACTCCGGTTTCCTCGCGTACCTCGCGGACGACGCACTCTTCAGGGGTCTCGTGCAGCTCCATCACGCCACCCGGCGGCACCCAGCGGCCGTCATCGGCGCGCTTGATGACGAGAACCTTCCCGTCCTCGAGACGAATGACTATTCCGGTCACGCTGACGCTATGCCGGGGGAGGTCGTTACTCATGGGAAGTGGCGTTTTCGATGAGGCCCCCGTGCCGTCGCAATGGGATGCCTGAGGTCCTCACGGTGGCGTTCCGTTGGAACAAGGCCCCGGATTGGCGGTGTGGCAGGTCGACGATCCGTATCAGGGTGAAGCCTTGGTTCTGGTAGTAGCGATGCAGGCCAGGGTTGGTTTTCCAGGCGTCGAGGCGCACCCACGATCTTCCCTGTTCTTCGGCCAGCTCGGCAGCGAAGTCGAGAAGTGCCCCGCCGATTCCGTGACCGGCCCACTGACGGTCCACGGCCATCTTGTGGATGTACAGCGCGTTGTCCGGATCGTCGGCGAGTCCCCAGAAGTCGGGGTCAGCGTAGGTGTTGATGGTGGCTGACGCGATGGCGTATCCGCTGTCGTGGCAGGTCGCGAGATAGAGCGATCCTTCCGCGATGTCTCTCTCAATGACGTGCATTGGAGGGGGGTATTGCCATTGGTCCGAGCCCCAAGACGCAAGCCAGGCGCTGGCGCCGGCGAGCAAGTCAGCAACGCGCGTCGCATCGCCCGGACTGGCTTGGCGCACGCCGAACCTCATGACCAGTCCTCGGGCATGTTGAACTCCATGGCGATCACGTGTCGGTCGCCGGGCAAAATGGATACGGCGCACCGGATTGGGAGGCCCTTAGCGGTGTAGCCAGTGCGAACGTGTTCGGCTACCGGTGTTCCCGGAGGAAGCGACAGTCGTCCGTTCTCGTCGCTGGTCGGCATCCGTACCCATATCTCATCCAGGATGTGGTCCTGGCGATATCCCATGTCCCGCAACACGCGCAGGGTTCCCTGGGCGAGATCGCGAGGGTCGGCGATCTCGGTGTCCTTGACCAGGCTGTGCGGGAAGTATGTGTCGTTGATGTGCGACGCTTCCCCATCCAGGTAGCGCACCCTCCGCCGGACGATCGTCAGATCCTCTGGCTCCAGACCGAGTCGCCGGGCGATGGCGAGTGGTGGCACTAGGACCGAGATGCCGATGTCCTGGTGTGGGGTTCTGTTCTCATTCGAGAAGCGCTCCAGGAACTGGTCCATCTCCGGATTCCTGGGCCGCGATAGCAGCTCTTCCTGAGGACGCCAAGCAGCGGGCTCACGCCGTCGCACCTCGCGCCGCCGCCCTTGGCCTGCGGTTATAAGGCCCTCGCTCGTGAGAAGGCTGAGTGCCTTTTGCACGGTGTGTCGCGATACCTGGTGCTGCTCCATCAGCTCGTGTTCGGAGGGGATCGCTTCCCCCGGCGACAGCTCGCCAGTGTTGATCTTGGCGCGTAGGTCATTCGTGACCTGCAGATATAGCGGATCGGCCTTCGCCATACAGACGCCCATCAGTTCGTGTTCGGCTTGTACGTACAAAATATCAGCCGATGGACTTGACCGGTCAGGTGTGTGCGTGCTTGACTCTTTCTTGAACGGTCAAGCCGATCAAGACGGGATGACCGTTCAAACATGGTCCTTTTCAACTTCATATGCGCTGGTGGTCGTGGCCTTCGACGGTGTCGCGATGTGCCTGGGTTGACGTGTCGAGGTCCCTGGGCCGGCCGCGGTCTCGTGGCGCTCTTGTCCTGCAGCTTGTGCTGCCCGTGCGTTGCCCATCCCTCGGGTGGGTGGCGTGCGGAGAACACAAGCTCACCCCTGGTTTCCCGAGTTGTTGTGGAGGTGGATGGTGCGGCACAACCGCCGACCGGTGATTCCCGCGAGCGAGCTTCGCCCGAACCAACTTTCGCTGTACCCCGGAGAGCCCACGATGGTGGCCTGCCCCGACTGCGGGGCCTGGCGGGTGCTGCGTCGCAGCATGGTGGCGCCGCACCGGGCCGCCGACGGGAACACGCGCTGCCCCGGCAGCGCGCAACGCATCCGACTCGATCTCACGCCCGGTGCGTGGCTGGCTCGGCTGCGCATCGCTGAGACCCAGGCGGGGCTGCGGCGCCCCACCACGGTGCGTCCCGCTGATCCGCACATCGAGCGGGTGCCCGGGCGGGTCGACGCCGCGAACGCGGCCGCATAGCTCCCGCCTTTTCTACTGCAACGCCCCGGCCTTCCGGCCGGGGCGTTCGTGTCGCATCCGTGGGGTGCCGATCCGCCCTGAGAGGGGGCGGTGTCGGGGCCGCGCGGCCCCATCAACCAACAACCTCAAGGAGGAACCGTGAACACGCAGGCCAGCCAGACCGAGGTTACGTACCACTACGTGCTGACGCTGTCCACGGAGGTTCGAACGCTTACGCAGGGCGGTGTTTTCACCATCCCCATGGGTGAGGGCATCACGCGGCAGCAGGCATTCGAGAAGGCCATGGCGGACACGCGCGCCGCCAATGGGCTCGCCCCCGATGCCCAGGTCACGGTCGTGTTCTGGTCGCTGGAACCCAACGCCCTGTGATCGAGGAGCGTGAGGAAGCCATTGCCCCATCCCGACCGAGAACGGATCTATCCCATGATCATTACCGCGACCACGGCGCGCCGCGCGCATTTGGACCTGCTCGACTACCTGGCCTCGGCCGGGCTGATGGATGAGGACCTCGGGTGGGAGCTGGCCATGCCGCGCACTGTTTTTGAGACCGCTGAGGACTACGCGGCCCGCGTGGCCGCCTGTGAGGACATCACCGATGAGCTGATGGATGAATACATCGCCGGTGGGGGCGACGAATGGTTCGAGACCGAGGCCGGCGACTGGCCGGACTACGACGCGACCGCTGAGGAGGTGGCCTGATGACGGCCACGGATGCTCGTACCGCCCTTCGCACCACCCTGTTGGTGGCCACCTGCCTTGAGTGGCCGGACCCGGAGGAGGTGGTGCGGCGCCAGTGCCAACAGCGCGCCGCCCAGGTGCTGGCCGCCCTACTGGCCAGCGATACGCCCACCGTGCGGTGGCACATCCCCTGCGCGTTGTATCCGCACTTGCAGGTCTCCGAGCCCGAGCATCACCCCAGCTTGGAGGGTCAGGCCGCTTCTCACCAGGACGTGCGGGAGTTCGCCGCTTACTTCGGCAGCGAGGTCGTTCTCGACTTCGGCAACACCCCCGCCACGGTGTCCCTCGTCGACGGCATCGGGGTGCGGGTGTGGTGCGCCCCGGAGTACCGCGACGACACCGCCCCCGCCGTGAGTGACGGGGGCGCCTATGAGTGAGGTGCTGCGGCTCGTGGTGGACAACGCCTTCACGGTGGTGTTCCTGGCCGGGATCGCCACGCTGTGCCTCATGGCCCTCATTGAGGGCGTGGGCGAGTTGATCATCCGACTGCGGAGGCGTTGATGCCGCTCCCCCCGATCGAAGCCTTCCTTCTTGCCATCGGTGTGGGGCTGGCTCTGGCGGCGATCACCACGGTGGTTACCGGCGGGCCGCTGAGCTCCAACGCTGTCGTGGGCGTGGTGGTGGCCGTGCTCATCGCCACCGTCCTCCACGCCTGAATTACCGATAACACCAATACCGCAGCGCAGGGGACCCGCCAAGTCACGGTTGGCGGGTCCCCTGCGCGGTCCGATCCTAGGGAGGTCGCCGTGTACCGCAAACGGCGCGGCCCCGACGGGGCCGCCACGAATGAGAACCGCACCGGGGTCCACGACGAGTCCGGCACCACCGAGGACGCGGTCGCCGCGTTCGAGGCCCAGGCCGCGCTGGCCGATCGAGTTCACTCGATCGACACCACGAACCTGTCGGACCCCCACACCAACCCCAACGTGTTGGCCGAACACAACGCGGCCCGCGATGAGGCCGATCGCGAGATCATCGCCTTGGAGCACACGCGCCGGGTGCGCCAGGCCCACCATGCCCATGCGCGCGCCCTGCACGCCATCGACACTGAGGACCGGTGGGTCCGCTCCGAGGCTCAGCGCGACGAGCGCATGATTGCCCACGCCCACGCCGATGCTGAGGAGGCCGCCGCCGACCTCGAGGCCATCCGCGCCTTCGAACGGTGCGAGTCTCCGGCCACCGCCGCGCGCGCGGTCAGCACTGCCCGCCCGTGGTGGGCTCGGCTGTTCCTGGTGATCGCGATCGTGGCCTCGGTGGCCTCAGCGGTGGGCATCGCCAACCTGGCCATGGCCACCACCGGTGTCAGCCTGGCTGGCGCGGTGGGAATCGGGGCGGTGACCGAGACGATTCTGACCGTGCTGGTTACCATGATCATCGCCCACCAGGCCCACCTGGAAACCCACCTCAAAGCCCGCCGCGACCCACACACCCAGATGCGCGGCACCGGGTACCCGTGGGTGGTCGTGGCCGGGCTCCTGCTGGTCTCTATCGGGTTGAACACCTGGGGCCTGGCGGCGGGCACCACCCTGTACGGGGCCATCGGAATCGTCGGTGCGCTAGTGGCCGCGCTGTGCTCGGGCATGGCCTGGGTGTCCTCGCAGTCGGCCGGTGATGTCATCGCCGCCAACGTCGCCGCCTTCCACAGCGACGACTGGGCCACCCACCGCGCCGAGCTCCACCGGCGCGCGGCTGGAGACTACGTCCCCACCCGCGCTCGCACCGCCACCTCTAAGGCCCCCTCTCCGGGAAACCCGCACTCCTCGCCCGACTCCGAGACGGGCGACACCTCGGGGGCGGCGCGGGTGCGTGAACTCCTCGATGACGCCACCGTCACCGAAGCCATGTTCGCCGGCATCACCCGCGGACTGGATGACCTCGGAGGCGAGGGCGGAACCCCGGCCCTCACCGGACCCCCTGGCGGAACTGGCGACGACCAGGGCAAACACGCCCCTCTGCCGGAGTCCGCTGAGGTGGCCGCCGCCCCTGGCGGAATTGGCTCTGACCAGCCAGAACGCGCCTCACACAGGTCTGAGGCGACCCCGGGGGGTGGCGGAACTGGCTCCGAGCTGGGCAAACACACCCCAGGCGAGCCGCACCACCAAGCCCGTGTGGCCGCGGGTGAGGCCAACCGCCGTCGGGTGGCCGACTACATCGCCACTCACGGGGTCGAGGTCGCCAATCGCGCCATCGGTCGCGCCTTGGGGCTGGCCCGCTCCACCGTGCGCGAACACCGCGACACCCTGCACCAGCTGGGCCACCACGTCTACCCCACCCCGTAAACCCCGTAACACCGGTTCGCCCGGTGGGCGAGCATGCCACCCCGCCCGGGAGCGGGGTGGTGTTCCCGCCACCCGGACCAACGCGGACTGTGCCCTGGCGCCGCGCGGCACCCCGTGCCCGCGAACTGGGTCAGCCCGCCACCCCTGCCCCTGTTGTCGATCCCTGCCCGCCCTCGATCACACCCACTGCTGCACACACATTGTGAGGAGAAGTCTGCCATGCGTATCTACACCGCTGTTCTGATCACCGTCGGGCTCGCTCTGCTGGCCACCGGTGTGCTCACCTACCCCGACGTTCCCGGTCTCGTCGTGCTGGCCATGGTCATCACCGGCGCGCTCATGGTGATGCCCACCGGTTCCCGCCAGCGGGAGAACACCCCCGTGGGGGTGACCCGATGATCTTGACGTTGGTCTCAGCCCTCGCCTGCCTCGGGATCGCGGTCGCTCTCACCGTGGCCACCGTGCTGGTCGCGCGCGTGGTGACCCCGGACCGCGAAGGCGACCTCGCCCGAATCCGAGCCGCCCGAACTGCTGCCGCCACTGCCAGTGAGCAGGACCAGCACCCCTGACATATTTCCCTGACCTGGACCTTTGGCCGCCTCCGTACAGCCTGCGGAGGCGGCCTTCCCATAGAAAGGAGGCAGCGTTGTTCGGATTCTTGGCATTGGTGTGCTTCGGGTTTGCCTACTGGTTGGACAAGAAGGTCCGCCTGAAGATCTGGGGTGGGTTGCTGCCGCTGCTGGTGGGGGTGGCCGCCTCGATGCTGCTGTATCGCAGCCAGCTCTCCATTACGGCGTTGGACTGGGCCAGCAACATCGTTGACCCGTTCACCGACTGGTTCGGAGGGCTGGTGGGCGAGCCATTGGGCGCCCCGACGGTGTACGGCGTCGCCTGCATCATCGGCGCCGCGATCACCGCCGTGGACCTCTACAAGAACCACACCTACAACCCGGTGGCCATTTCCGCTCTGGTGATCACCCCGGTGGCCGCCCACGGCAGCGCTGGCGGCTGGCTGCCCGCGCTCATTGATGCCCTGCACTCCTGGGGAGCCAGCGTGGTCGCGACCGGGGTCGGCGCCACCGTCGGCGGCTAACCCTGTTCCCCATACATCCGTCCTGGAGGAGACCCATGTCCACCACGACTGATCGCCCCCCGATCCGACCAGATCGGATTTATCGTCCCGACCACGAGTCGGCGCCGGCTCCCAGTCTGGCCCGGGCGCGAATGGAGAACGTGGCCGACCGGATCCGCGCCCAGATGGTCACCGCGTCCCACTACGCCCGCCTGGGGTGGATCCAGTACTGGGAGGTCTCGCTGGCCTATGTGATGGACCCGCAGGTGCGCACCGAGACCCACGACGCTGTGGAGGCCGCCCTGGATGCCAAGCGGGTGGCAGCGGCCAAACGGAAACGCCGCGCGGTCACCGCCGAAGAGAAACGCGCCGCCGAGCGCGAAGTCCAGCGGTTGGAGCACCGGGTGGCCTCCGAGCTGGAGGTGGATGCCCGCACCCTGGCCGCGCGAGCCTCCCGGCTAGCCCGCCGCCTGGCGCTTCCGGCCGGCATCGCGCTGGTGCCCCCGTGGCTGGCGGTCTCCGCCGGGGTGTGGCCGGCGTTGCTGGCCTGGCCGGCCGCCTGGCTGTGGCTGGCCCTGCAGGGCCGCGCCCGCACCATGGCCACCGAAGGTTCCCAAGACACCGCGGGTAATGCCGCTGGCACGGCCGCCATGGCACCGACCGGGCTGGCCACTTCCGAGGGTGAGGATCGGTGGATTGGGGCCACCGACGTCGAGACCCGTATCCTGCGGCGTCTGGACGCCTGGGGTGAGCAGGCGGGCGCCTACAGCCTGAGCGAGATCACCCCGACCGCACCAACACTGGATGCCTCCGGTATCCGGGTGGTGCTGACCCTGGCGGGGGAGTGGACCCCCTCCAAGTTGCGCAGCAAGCAGGCTGTGCTGCGGTCGATGCTGCAGATCCCCACCGAGATGCGCGTGGAGATCGCCCCCGGCGCCAGCGGCCACGAAGCGGTGGTACGGATCCGCACCCGCGACCGTGAGGTCGATGTGTCCTGGACCCCGGCTCGGCACGGGATCGGTATCGACGCCGACTCCGGCGAGACCGTGGAAATGTCGCCGTACCAGCGGCTTCTCGTGGCTGGCGAATCCGGCTCCGGCAAGTCGGTGGCGCTACGCCCCCTGCTGGCTCGCGTGGCCGCTGACCCCCACGGCGCGGTGGTCTACCTGGACGCCAAGCGGGTCGAGGCCGCCCTGTGGCGCGGCAAAGCCCGCCTGGCCCGCACCCCAGAGGAAATCCGCGAGGTCGCCGCCGAAGTGCGCGCCGAAATGGATGACCGGCTGGCCCTGATGGAGGCCCGACAGCAAGCCAGCTGGGACCCCACCCCGAAGCGACCCCGGATGGTCGTGGTCATCGACGAGGGAACCGAGGTCATCGCCGCCGCCTCTGAGGCACTGGCCAGCTTGCGCAGCATCGCCATGATGGGCCGGGCCGCCGAGATCCACATGTGGTGGTGCACCCAAAAGCCCGTCATGTCCGGCCACGGCAAAGGCATCGATCCCCAGATCGCCGCCCAGATGGGCGTGCAGATCTGCCTACGGGTGGCATCAGCTGCCGAGGCCCGCACCGTGCTGGGGGAACAGGCCACCGCCCAAGGGTGGGACGCCCACGAGCTACCCGCACCGGGGGCCGCGCTGATCCGTGGCATCGGGCGCGGACCCCACCCGGTGTTCACTTGGCACGCCACCGACGACGACATCAAGACCCTGCCCGAGGTCCCCGCCTGGCATCGCCCCACTGACACGAGCCAGGAGGAAAACACCACCGATACCGCCGATACCGGGCCGGAGCCTCGTGAGGTGCTGGACGTGGCGCTACGCCTGTGTGGGGATGCCCAAGGCATCCGCGCCGACCAGATCGCAGCCCACGTCGACCTGGACGTGTTGGATATCCAAGAGACGCTCAAGGCCCTCGGGGTTCCCGGCGGGCGGTTCTACGGCCCCGACGGAAGCCGGCAGCGAGGGTTTCGCCGCGAGGATCTGGAAGCGGCTGAAGAGAGCGAGGACGAATAACCAGCGGGACAGTCACTGTCTGCTATGGGACACCGAGTGTGTGCGGACTGTCCCGCTGTCCCACGGTGGGACAGCCCGCACACCCCCACCACGCACACACGCACCTGCGAAAACACCAACTGTGGGACAGCGGGACAGGCTCGGGGCGAAGCCCCCGCCCGCGCGGGCCAGCGCCCGCGTGCCCGCACCACCCCCCGCATGCCGTGCTGTCCCGTCCCCCTGTCCCATTGCTCTATGTAACTGATCGTCGCCGCGTACTCGATACGGCTCGATCCGGTTCGTGCCTCTGCCACCCGCCCCTCCGAGCGGGTGACGGAGGGACCACCCGGTTCATTCCCGAGCACCGAAATGAGGTGACCGCATGGCTTGGCACATGGCCACGGTGACGCCGGAGGAAGAGCGCGAGATGTACGAGAAGGAGGTCCGCGAGGGACGCGACAAGAGAACGAAGTAGGGGGCCTCGCCCTAAGCCGCCAAGCAAAGCCGAGACCCCCAAACCCATCCACCACAACGCGTGTGGAGGAGGTGATCCCAGGATGCCACACGCCCCCTGCGTCGAGCTGAACATGCGCACCTGCCGCTGGTGCAAGCGCAGCTACGACGCCGACGACCCCGCCGACGCGCGCTGGCACAGCCCCGGCGGCTGCACCACCCCCTGAGGCCAACCACGCACCACCGGTCCGCCCCGTGACCACGGGGCGGACCGGCCCTGTTCGACTTCCTGGGAGAGAACTCCAATGTCCGAGACCGTTGTCTACGCCGCCACCGCCGCGCTGTGCTGGATCGTTTGGCACACCGGACACCGCATCGGCGACCACTGGGTCCAAACCCATACTCAGGCCCTCACCAAGGCTCAGCCGGGCCGGGGCGGACGCCGCGCCTGCGCGAAACATGTCGCCACCCTCACACTCACCCAGCTCGTCCTGCTGGCCCTGGTCGCGATGGTGACCGGTATCGACATCCACCCCGCCGCTGCTGTCGTAGCCCTAACCGTCAACGCCAGCACCCATTACTGGGCCGACCGGAGAACCACCCTGCACGCTTTGGCGCGGGCTATCGGCAAGGACGGGTTCTATCAGCTCGGTTCCCCGCGCCCTGGCCACGACGACAACCCCCACCTTGGTACGGGTGCCTACCAGCTCGACCAAGACTGGCACGGCTTCTGGCTGCTCATCGCCGCGCTCATCACCGCCGCACCGAGCCTGTCCCACGTCGCTGCTCTGACAGCTGTCTCGGTGGTGCTGATGGCCGCAGCGATCGCCGTCTCTTGGCGCCAAAGCGTTCGCGACCACCATGGCGCTTCACTGCCCGCGTGACCAGACGGCGCCTCTGCCGGCCACCACTCACGAGGTGGCCGGTGGGGGGACCGGCTCGGTCCGTTCCCATACGCGGCCCGCCCCGATTCGAGGGTGGGCCGTTCTCGTTCGAGGAGATCGTCTTATGGGTCTTCACCGCATCATCCGTGTGCGCGCCCTCTGTGACGGCTGCGCCCATGACTGGATCGCCCATCTGGACTCCGAGCCCGTCTTCGAGAGCCAGCAGGCGGCGTTGGCCGAACTCGCTGGCCTCTACGGGTGGAGCATCACCGAGTCCGGCATGTGGTGCGACCAGTGCACCGCCGAACACGCCTGCGCCGAACAGGGCCACCAGTGGGACCGCACCGAGGAACCTCCGTGGCGCTACGACCCCGTGCGCGAGGAATGGGCGCCCAACTACCAGGTGTGCAACCGGTGCGCCTACGAGATCCCCGTGGCCCTTGCCCGTGGGGTGGGCCACCCCGAGCGCCAGCCCGGCCTGCTCACCCCCGACGAGCAGGCTGCGCTCGCTGTGCTGCAGTGCCAGCTCACCCCGCACGGGGGTGAGCCCCGGTGAGCGAAACCTGTGCGATCGACTGCTGCCCCGCAGAGCCCGTGGTGGTGCTGAGCTATGCCGCCCGGTCGCCGCGCTCCTACCTGCTGTGCGAACCGCACCGCCGCGAGGCCCATCGGTGGGTGCGGTCCCGATTCGGCGACATCGCCATCACCGAGCAGGACCCCGAGGCAGTGCAGCCGGCCCTCTTCACCAGTGAGGAGGCCCGCTCGTGAGCCTCGCCCGGTTCTACGACCCCGACGGGGACCGCCACGGGCTACCGACCTGGCCGTGGGGATACGCCCCGGACCACCTGGCCACCCGGGGACAGCTCGCCACCCGCGGGCTGCGGCCCGGCGGCCAGAACCCGGCCGGCCAAGTGATGTGGCGTTCCCGCCGCGCCCTCGGGCGTGGCGGGGTGCGCACCGCCCTGCTGTACGACACCCGTCACGCCCGCGAGAAGCGGCCCCCTTCGCTGGCGGTGCTGGCCGCCCTGGAGCGGGCCATGGCCGCACGGCGCACCTGCCCCACCTGCCAGCAGGTGTTCGAGTTCTGCATCCCCACCTCGCTGGGCCAGTGCCCCGACTGTCACCACAACGCCCGCAACAAGAGGAAGGTTGAGGCCCCATGACGAGAACCCCCGTGATCGTGGCCCGTTACGCCGCTGACACCACACCCGCGGGCCGGGCCTGGATGCTTCGGGGCATCTGCGCGGACGCCCCGGAGCCCGACGACTGGCACCCCACCATCGAGGCCCCCACCGACCTGTCCACCCGACGGGCGATCAACATCTGCCGGCAGTGCCCCGTGCGCCCCCAGTGCCGCGACTACGCCCTCAACCGGCCCTGGATCACCGGCATCTGGGGCGCCACCACCACCGAGGAACGCGCCCGCCTACGCCGCACCCGTCGCAGGGCCGCCTGACCCTTCAGCCCGTCCGGATCCAGCCGGCGCCCCGGGTGCAACGCCCCGGGGCGGGCACCACATCCCCTTCCTCTGTTCCTGTCCTTCCCTGCTGAAAGGGGCGTTTTCGCATGTCCAGCTATGCTCCGGTGCACTACGCACGCGCCGCCGCCCGGCGTGGATGGTGCGTGTTCCCACTCACCCCTCGGACCAAGCAGCCTCGGATTCGGGGATGGGAGAACGCCGCCACTACCGAGGTCGCCCAGATCGAGGCGTGGTGGTCGCGGTGGCCTCAGGCCAACATCGGTATCGCCACAGGCCCAAGCGGGCTGGTTGTCATCGACTGCGACGTGCCCAAACCCGGCGAGAGCCCACCCGGACAGTGGGCGTGCGAGGAGGGCATCACTGACGGGCTGGACGTTCTGGCGACCCTGGCTGAGAGGGACGGCGCCCGGCTGTGCTGGGACACCTTCGTGGTGAAAACCCGCCGGGGCGGGTTCCACTTCTACTTCACCACCCCACCCGAGGCGAGCCTTGGCAACACCAGCAACCAGCTGGGGTGGCTGGTCGACACCCGCGCGGCTGGGGGGTATGTGGTCGGGCCGGGCTCCCACGTCGCCGATGAGGACGGCGACGGCGTCTATGAGCCCATTATCACCGAGCCCGCAGGATCGCTGCCGGGGTGGCTGACCCAGCGCCTCACCGCCCCCTCCGCGACGTCGCAGGCGAGCGCCGAGGGGGTGCTGGCCACCATCGCGGCTACCGACACCCGCCGCACCGCCTACGCCGCGAGCGCGTTCCGGGGTGAACTCACCAAGGTTTTGCGTGCCCATCCCGGCGAGCGCAACACGACGGTCTACGTGGCCGCCGCCAGCCTGGGCCAGCTCGCCGCGAAGGGGTTGCTGGCGCGCACCGAGATCGAAACGGCGCTGCAGCAGGCCGGCGAACACCTCGGCCTGGCCCCGCGTGAGGTGGCCGCCACCGTGCGCTCCGGGCTGGCCAAAGGATTCCGTGAACCCCGCATCAGGAAGGACGCAGCATGAGCGAGCCCGACGGGGGTGAGAGCAAGGGCAAAGGCCCCTCGCAGGCGACCAAGCTGGCCCAACTGGCCGCGGAGTTGGTCGACGTCGTCGCCGGCGCTGACGGGCGCGCCTACGCGGTGTCCAAGAAAGGCCCCGGGGCGCACATCGCCTTCCCGTTGAAAGGGCAGAAGGGGCTGCGCACTCGGTTGGCGCGCTCCTACTCCGAGGTGCACGGGGCGGTGCCCTCACAGTCGGCGCTGACTGATGTCACTGCCGTGTTGGAGGGCCAGGCCATGGATCTCGATCCGCGCCCGATCGGGCTGCGACTGGCTAGCCATGAGGGGCAGGTCGTGCTCGACCTCGGAGACGCCGCCGGACGCTGCGCCATCATCGGCCCCGACGGGTGGCGGGTCAGTCACACCAGCCCGGTCCTGTTTCGCCGCACCGCACTCACCTCGCCCTTGCCCGCCCCTGGCGAGCCTGGCAACACCCAGGCCGGTATCGCCGCGTTGCGGCGTCTGCTTAACGTCGACGAACCCGGATTCCGGTTGCTCGTGGGCTGGTTGGTTTCCGGTCTGGTCCCCGACATGCCCCACCCCATCCTCGCGGCCCGTGGAGAACAGGGCACCGGCAAGTCCACCGCGCTGTCCATGCTGGTCAACCTGGTCGACCCGAGCCCGGCCCCGTTGCGCTCGCTACCCAAGGATCAAAAGACCTGGTCGGTTACCGCCAGCGCCTCGTGGGCGGTGTGCCTGGACAACGTCTCCACGATTCCGCCGTGGTTGTCGGACACTCTGTGTAAGGCGGTCACGGGGGAGGGCTTCCTCGACCGGGCTCTGTACTCCGATGACGACGTCAGTGTCGTTTCCTACCGCCGCTTGATTGCCATGACCTCGATTGATACCGGCGCCTTGGCCAGCGATCTCAACGAGCGGGTCTTGCCGGTGGAATTCGTGCCGATCAAGGCCGACCAACGCCGCACTGATGCCGAGGTACGTGCCACCTTCGACTTCGAGGCCCCGCAGATCCTGGCCGCGTTGCTCGATCTCCTCTCCGCGGTGCTCGCGCAACTGCCGGCCACCGAACTCACCGAGCTTCCCCGGATGGCGGACTTCGCCCGTGTGCTGGCCGCTCTGGACGTGGTCACCGGGTGGGACACACTGGCCACCTACCGGGCGGCCACCGAGGTGTCGACCGCGGATCTCATCGACGCCAAACCCTTCACCGCCGCCGTCGCGGACTTCGTGGAGAAACAAGGCGAGTGGACCGGCACCATGGGCCAGCTCCTGGCGTGCATCGACACCCCAGATCCCCGCCCCAAGTCCTGGCCGGTGGACCCCACACGGGCCGGCAGTCAGCTCAAGCGTGACGCTCCCGTATTGCGGTCGGTGGGCGTCACCGTCGAGGACGCGGGCCGTTCCCGAGACCGCAGTCGCAGCCGGCTCTACCGGCTCGCCCTCGAACCCGAAGAGAGCCCACCCGGACAGTGTCCGCAGCCAGAAGAAGTATCAGATGCCGTCGTGACCAGTCACGACGGCTCTTTTTTCGCCCACGAAGTCACATCAGACCCCACGGACGCTACCGATGCAGTGTCCGCACCAGTGCCCACACGAAACACCAGCGCACACCCGGTATCGGACGCTGTGGGCGCTGCGGACACTAGCGCCGCCCCACTCTCTACTGATGACCGCTCACCCCTTGAGGAAGGTACGTGCGGCTGGTGCGGCAATCACTTCACCCGCTACACCACCACCGGCCACCCCAACCGGTGTACCCCGTGCGCGAGGAACGGAGGAACCCCACCACCCACCTGAGCGATCCGCCGAATCCACCGAAGCGGCCCCGGCACGCCTGCCAAGCACCACCGGGGCCGCACCCCACCTCGAGGATGGAGGTCTTTCCAGCATGACCGACCGCGCCAAACGCCGGCTCGACCTCGCCAAGGTCCGTGTCATCGGCCCGCCAGAGACCGTCGAGACGGTGATCGAGGCCATCACCACCGCCCTCCCGGCAGCTGAGCCGTCACGCCCCTACGCCAGCCGCCGCGACCCCGAGCACGTCCGCGTCTACCTGGAGGTCACCCCCGAATGAGTCCGCTTACCGCGACAAGGAATCCCAAGACGCGCGGATGGATGACCATCGAGGAGGTCTGCGACGAACTTCAGGTCGCCCGGTCGACCTTCAACGACTGGCGGGCAAAGGGGCGCGGGCCGAAGTGCGTGAAGCTCCCCAACGGCGGCCTGCGCATCCGTCACACCGAATTCGACCGCTGGATCAACTCGTTGGAGGAAGCCTCCTGATGGACGATGCGACCTACGACGTCCGCATCTGGAAGAAGATAGAGATCTACAAGGGCAAGAGGAAGACAACTCATTGGGTGCGGTGGCGTGTTGGGGAGAGCACGTTCAAAGAGCCCCACAGCACCGCTGCCTTGGCTGATTCATTCCGGTCAGAACTCGTGGCAGCAGCGAATTCCGGTGAGAAGTTCAGCCTGATCACAGGGCGACCAGTGTCTTGGGAGAGTCGCAAGAAAGAGGAGACCAGCTGGTTCGCTTTCGTGTGCGAGTACATGGACGAACACTGGTCGAACGCCTCAGCCAGCCACCGCAAGGACCGGGCGAAGTACCTCGCGAACGCCACCATGGCACTACTCGATGAGAGTGCTCCGGGGCGTCCCGAGGATGCGAACGCCCGCGGTGCACTTCGAAACTGGGCTTTCAATACGGCTCATCGTGGCACTGACCGTACAGCCGAGGTTGATGCGACGCTGAAATGGCTTGAGAAGCACACACTCCCGGTGAGTGCCATTGCTGATCCCGTCGTCGCACGTCGGGTGCTCACGCGCATCACGAGCAAGCTCCCCGAGAACGGTGGCGGCACCTTGGGGGCCAAGGCCGCGGTCAAGGCTAAACGGATCCTGTCCCACTGTCTCGACTTCGCGGTCGAGCGTGGTCATCTCCCGGCGAATCCGGTCAGTTTCCAGCGGAACCCGACCGGCGCGATCAAATGGAAGCCGCCCAAGGTGAGCAACGTCGTGGATCGGCGAGCCGTACCGAACCCCAAGCAAGCTCGCGGCCTGCTCAACGCCGTCGACGCCCAACCGCGTACCGGATACCTGCTCATGCCGTTCTTCGCGGTCATGTACTTCGCCGCACTCCGCCCGGAGGAGGCGGCCAACCTCACATGGGCCAATGTGAGTCTCCCGGAGTTCATCTGGGACAACGAAGCGCAGACGTGGAGCGAGCCGGAGAACTCCTGGGGAGAGATCACGGTAGGCGTGGTTACACCCGACGTCGGGCGGCGCTGGACTGACACTGGGAAACAGCGTGACTGCCGTTCTCCTAAAGGGCGAGCGGAAGGTGAGTCGCGTACGGTTCCCTGCGGGCCGAAGCTGAGCCGCATCCTGTGGGAACATCGTCACCGAGAGGTGCAAGGGCCTCACGGTCTCGTGTTCTTCGGGGAGACCGGTCGACAGATTGCCACCAGCACGTACTCGAAGGTATGGAAGCGAGCGCGCAAAGACGCTCTGACGGAGGAGCAGTTCAACAGCCCTCTGGCCAAGCGGCCCTACGACCTGCGTCACGCCTGCGTGTCCACCTGGCTCAACCAGGGTGTGAACCCCGCGCAGATCGCGGAGTGGGCCGGACACAGCCTCGACGTACTGCTTCGTATCTACGCACGATGCTTGGACGGAGGTGAGCAGGAGGCGCGACGTCGCGCGGAGGATGGATTCAACGACTTCTGAGATGGCTGGAACTTTCGGCGTGCCGTCGGCACACCCAACCGGACGTGACCGCCAACCCTCGTAGTCAGCCGTACGTCACTATGAGGCGCCGTCGGCCTGCGTTCGCAGGTCGGCGGCGCTTTTTCATGCTCGGTGAGGGTAGGCCGGGCGGGGCTCGAACCCGCGACTCAGGGATTATGAGTCCCCTGCTCTGACCTGCTGAGCTACCGGCCCATGGCACGAGGGAGTTCCGGATGGTTCCGGAGGTCGCAGCTCAGCATGCCGGGATCCACTGGCAGCCGGGCTCTCGCCTATCTTAACAGGGCGCATTCTCCATTCCGCGTCAACCGCGTCGGGGCGGGGAGGATCCGTGGAACGCCGGGCGGCACGGGGACGACGGTCCCGACTAGGGTGGACGGTGTCGCGACGCGGGCTGACCGGGACCGACAGGCGCGGCGTCCACTGTGGACCCCGGAGCACAGATGTTTCCCCGCGGGCGCGCGATAATCCCGGGTGGGCGAAACCGCGCCGCCGGCCGCGAGATAGCATCGCGGGCCGCAAACACGTCACCAGGAGAATGAGGTCATGGCCCAAGTACCCGTCACCGTCACCGTCACCGGCGCGGCCGGACAGATCGGCTACGCCCTGCTGTTCCGGATCGCGTCCGGCCAGTTGCTGGGGGCCGACGTCCCGGTGCGACTGCGCCTGCTGGAGATCCCGCAGGCCGTCAAGGCCGCCGAGGGCACCGCGATGGAGCTGGACGACTGCGCGTTTCCGCTTCTGGACAGCGTCGACATCTTTGACGACGCGACCAAGGCGTTCGAGGGCTGCAACGTCGCGCTGCTCGTCGGAGCCCGCCCTCGCGGCAAGGGCATGGAACGCGGCGACCTGCTTGAGGCCAACGGTGGCATCTTCAAGCCGCAGGGGGAGGCCATCAACGCCGGCGCCGCCGACGACGTCCGCGTCCTGGTGGTCGGCAACCCGGCCAACACCAACGCCCTGATCGCCCAGGCACACGCCCCCGACGTCCCCGCCGACCGCTTCAACGCCATGACCCGGCTGGACCACAATCGTGCGCTCAGCCAGCTCGCCAAGAAGCTCGGCGTGTCGGTCAACGACATCCGCAAGCTGACCATCTGGGGCAACCACTCCGCGACCCAGTACCCCGACATCTTCCACGCCGAGGTCGGCGGGAGCAACGCGGCCAAGGCCGTGGGCGACCAGTCGTGGATCGAGGACGAGTTCATCCCGACCGTGGCCAAGCGTGGTGCCGCCATCATCGAGGCGCGCGGGGCCTCCTCCGCCGCCTCGGCGGCCAACGCCGCCATCGACCACGTCCACGACTGGGTGAACGGCACCCCCGAGGGCGACTGGACCTCGGCGGCCTTCACCTCCGACGGTTCTTACGGGGTTCCCGAGGGGATCATCTCCTCCTTCCCCGCGGTCTCCCGCAACGGCCGTTGGGAGATCGTCCAGGGCCTGGACATCGACGCGTTCTCCCGTGGGCGCATCGACGCCTCGGTCAAGGAGCTGACCGAGGAGCGCGACACCGTCAGGCAGCTCGGTCTGGTCTAGCACCGGCGACACGCTGTTGGCCGGGCGTGTGGGGCCCGGCCAACAGCGCGGGGGTAGTGCGCTCCCGCTTACCGCCCTCGCTCCCACGGGGGCCGGTGGCCCCGTGCTGTCCCGTCCGGTCCGGGGCGGCAGGCACCATGGAATGCGTGAGTCTCATCGATCAGCTTCCTGCCGACCCCGACCCCGACTCCCTCTACGCCGCTTTCGCGGCGTGGTCCGAGGAGCGGGGCCTGACGCTCTACCCGCACCAGGAGGAAGCCCTCATCGAGACGGTGTCGGGCTCACACGTGATCCTGAGCACGCCGACCGGTTCGGGCAAGAGCCTGGTGGCGTGCGGGGCGCTGTTCACCGCGCTGGCCCGTGACGAGTGCGCCTTCTACACCGCGCCGATCAAGGCCCTGGTGTCGGAGAAGTTCTTCGAGCTGTGCGCGATTTTCGGTACCGACAACGTCGGGATGATGACCGGGGACGCCAGCGTCAACTCCGACGCCCCCATCGTCTGTTGTACCGCCGAGGTGCTGGCCAACATCGCGTTGCGCGACGGGGCCGAGGCCGACATCGGCGTGGTGGTCATGGACGAGTTCCACTTCTACGGCGAGCCCGACCGCGGCTGGGCCTGGCAGGTACCGCTCTTGGAGCTGCCGCAGGCGCAGTTCCTGCTCATGTCGGCCACGCTGGGCGACGTGACGCGGTTCGAGAAGGACCTGACCCGGCGGACCGGCCGTCCGACGTCGGTGGTGAGCTCCGCGGAGCGCCCCGTTCCGCTGTACTACTCCTACCGCAGCACCCCGCTGCACGAGACTCTGGAGGAGCTGCTCGGCACCCAGCAGGCACCGGTCTACATCGTCCACTTCACCCAGGCGCAGGCCGTCGAACGGGCACAGTCGCTCACGAGCATCAACATGTGTAGCCGCGCGGAGAAGGACGCGATCGCCCGGGAGATCGGGGGGTTCCGGTTCTCCACGAAGTTCGGGCGGAACCTGTCGCGGTTCGTGCGTCACGGGATCGGGGTGCACCACGCCGGAATGCTCCCCAAGTACCGCCGGCTGGTGGAGCGGCTGGCCCAGGCGGGACTGCTCAAGGTCATCTGCGGCACCGACACCCTGGGCGTCGGCGTCAACGTTCCTATCCGCACCGTGCTGTTCACGGCGTTGAGCAAGTTCGACGGCAGCAAGGTGCGCCGGCTCCGCGCTCGGGAGTTCCATCAGATCGCCGGTCGTGCCGGGCGCGCCGGGTTCGACACGGTGGGCAACGTGGTGGTGCAGGCACCGGAGCACGTCATCGAGAACGAGAAGGCCCTCGCCAAGGCCGGGGACGATGTGAAGAAGCGGCGCAAGGTGGTGCGCAAGAAGCCCCCGGACGGGTTCGTGGGCTGGGACCAGGCCACCTTCGAGAAGCTCATCGCCGCCCAACCCGAGCCGCTGGTCTCCCGCTTCAAGGTGAGCAACGCGATGCTGCTCAGCGTCATCGATCGCCCCGGGGACTGCTTCGCCGCGATGCGTCACCTGCTCACCGACAACCACGATGACCGGCCGGCGCAGCGCCGACACATCAGCGAGGCGATCGCGATCTACCGTTCCCTGCGGGACGGCGGCATCGTCGAGCAGCTCGAGGAACCCGACTCCGAGGGCCGTACCGCCCGTCTCACGGTCGACCTACAGCCCGACTTCGCCCTCAACCAGCCGCTGTCGACGTTCGCGCTGGCCGCGCTGGAGCTGCTCGATCCCGCCTCCGCCACCTACCCGCTGGACGTGCTGACCGTGGTGGAGGCCACGCTGGACGACCCGCGGCAGATCCTCGGTGCCCAGCTCAACAAGGCCCGTGGTGAGGCCGTCGCGCAGATGAAGGCCGATGGCGTCGAGTACGAGGAGCGCATGGAGCGGTTGGAGGAGGTGGAGTACCCCAAACCGCTCGAGGAGCTGCTCGAGCACGCCTACGAGGTGTACCGCCGTGGCCACCCCTGGGTGGGCGACCACCCGCTACAGCCCAAGTCCATCGCGCGTGACCTGTACGAACGCGCGATGACGTTCACCGAGTACATCGCCTACTACGAGCTCGCGCGCTCCGAGGGCCTGGTGCTGCGCTACCTCGCGAGCGCCTACAAGGCGCTCAGCCAGACCGTGCCCGAGGACGCCAAGACCGAGGAGCTGCACGACCTCGTCGAATGGTTGGGCGAACTCGTGCGGCAGGTCGACTCCAGCCTGCTCGACGAGTGGGAGCAGCTCACCAACCCCGACACCCGGCCCACCCAGACCGAGACGGAGGGGGCCGACGAGCGGCCCAGACCCATCACCGCGAACCACCGCGCCTTCCGGGTGCTGGTTCGCAACGAGCTGTTCCGCCGCGTGGAGCTCGCGGCGCGGCGCCGCTACGAGGACCTCGGCGCGCTGGACAGCGAGGACGGATGGGACGCCGAGGCGTGGGAGGAGGCCATGGAGACCTACTACGACGAGCACGACGAGCTGGGGATCGGACCCGACGCCCGGGGGCCGAAGATGCTGCTCATCGAGGAGCACAACGACACGTGGGAGGTCCGGCAGATCTTCGACGACCCCGCCGGGGACCATGACTGGGGATTCAGCGCGTCGGTGGATCTGGCCGCCTCCGACGAGGAGGGGCGGGCGGTGCTCCACGTGCGCGAGGTCAACCGTCTCTAGCGGCGGTTCTGGGTCGCGAGGGCACCTCAGCCGCTGGTGACGTCGGCCAGGGCACCGAAGACCAGTGCTGTGGAGGCCGCGCCGGGGTCGAGGTGGCCCCTGCTGCGGGAGCCCAGGTAGGAGGCTCGGCCCTTGCGGGCCTGGAGGTCGACGGTGGCCTCCGCTCCCTTCCGTGCCGCCTCGGCGGCGGCGCGTGCCGCGGCCGCCAACCCGCCGGTCGGGTCGGCGGCGGTGAGAGCCTCGACCGCTGGGTGGAGGGCGTCGAGCATCGTCTTGTCGCCCACCCGCGCGGACCCGAGCGCGCACACCGCCTCGTACCCGGCGCTGAGGGCGGCGGCGAGCTCGGCGACGTCACACTCGGGGGCCTCGAGCCGCTTACCGGCCGTGCGGAAGACCGTCCCGTACAGCGGGCCCGAGGCGCCGCCGACCCGGGAGATCAGCGTCGTCCCGGTCGTCACCAGCACGCGGCCCACCGATTCGGGGTGGATCTCCTCGAGGGCGGCGCGCACCGCGGTGAAGCCACGGTGCAGGTTCGTGCCGTGGTCGCCGTCGCCGATCTCGGCGTCGAGGCGCGTGAGACGTTCGCGGTCGGCCTCGACGGACGAGGCGACCGCGAGCAGCCACGCGTGGGCGAGGTCGGTGTCCACGGGGGCTCCTTCGGGCGGTGGTGGTCGTCCAGGGCGCTGGGTCGGCGCGTCAGCATCCCCAGCGCAGCGCGGGTGTGCGCACGGGGGAGTCCCACAGTTGTGGGAATGGTTCCTCGACCCGGCAGACGGTGATCGAACAGCCGGCCATGTCCAGGCTCGTCACGAAGTTGCCGACCAGTGTGCGAGCGATTCGGATCCCCCGTTCGGAGAGGTAGGAGGCGACCTCGCCGTAGACGAGGTAGAGCTCGCTGAGCGGTGTGGCACCGAGCCCGTTGACCATCACGATCGTGTCGTCTCCGGCTCCCAGGGCCTCGTGGTCGGCGAGGATGGCCTCCATAGCCTCGGAGACGAGCTCGCGGGCGGGGCGGAGCCTCTCGCGGGTGCGGCCGGGCTCGCCGTGGATGCCCACCCCCACCTCGATCTCGTCGTCGGGGAGGTCGAACCCGGGACGCCCGGCCGCTGGTGTCGTGCACGCGGTGAGCGCGAGGGCGAACGAACGGGACGCAGCGTTCACCCGGCGCCCGATATCGGCCACCGTCGCCAGGTCGTCGCCCCTGGCGGCCGCGGCACCGGCGAGCTTCTCCACGAAGACCGTGGCCCCCGTGCCGCGCCGGCCCGCCGTGAACGTGGAGTCCTGGACCGCGACGTCGTCGTCCACCAACACCGTCTGGACCTCGATGCCCGCCTCCAAGGCGAGGTCGGCGGCCATCTCGAAGTTCAGCACGTCGCCGGTGTAGTTCTTCACCACGAACAGCACGCCGGCACCGGCGTTGACGGCGTTGGCCGCGGCCAGCATCTGGTCGGGGACGGGGGCGGTGAAGATCTGCCCGGGACATGTGGCGTCGAGCATGCCCGCGCCGACGAATCCGGTGTGCAGCGGTTCGTGGCCGGACCCACCACCCGACACCAGGGCCACTTTCGCCGACTCCGGGGCCTCGGTGCGGACGACCGTTCCGGTGTCGACGTCCACGCGCAGCTCCGGGTGGGCCGCGGCCAGGCCCGCGAGCGCGTCGGGTAGGAACGTGTCTGCGGTGTTGAGGAACTTCTTCAACGCTGCTCCCTGGGACGGCTGTGTGGGGAGGTCGTGGGCGGGCGCCGAACATGTCCGGGATACCCCGTTTCCGTGGTGGGGGAAACGGCGCCTAGAGCCCCGAGGGTGCCGGCCCTGGTGGTGGTGCCACGGTCGCGCCCGCTGTGGCCGGCATGCCGGCCACAATCGCCGATGTGCGGCATTGCCGTACGGCGGGGGTGGGTCTAGGCTCGGTGGATATGAGCTCTGTGGGCATCGTCCTGGTCTCGCACAGCGACCTCCTGGCGAACGGACTCCGCGACCTGGTCCGGGAACTCGTCGGGGACGCGGTGCCGCTGGCCGCCGCCGGCGGTACCGACGACGGTGGCCTCGGTACCAGCTATGACCGTGTGCTCGCCGCGATCGGCGAGGCCGATCGGGGGGCGGGCGTCGCCGTCATCCCCGACATCGGGAGTTCCGTGCTGACGATGCGCACCGTCGAGGAGGACCGGCCACGCGACGACGTGGTCCTGGTCGACGCGCCATTCGTGGAGGGAGCGGTGAGCGCCGCGGTCACCGCCGCGAGCGGGGCCGACCTGGCCACGGTGGTCGCCGCCGGTGAGGAGGCTCGCCGTACTGCGAAGTTCTAGATTCCGGGGTTGTATCGGATTTGCCCTTTCCCTCGCGTCCGGGCGGGGGCTCCGGTAGACAGGGTCCCGGTCAGGGAGGTCACCCCACTGGTACCCGTGTCGTCTCCCTCCCCCGGTGGGGTCGCTTGGGCCGTGAGCGGTGCGCTCCGTGAGGATGGAACGGACCCTTGGCCCGGCGCGTCCAACTGGCGGCCGATCATCGTCAACCCTGCAAGGAAGTGTTGTGAAGCGGATTCTGGCGAGCTTGGGCATGGGGAACGCGTCCGTTGAGACGGTGCTGAGCGACGCGAACACGGCTCCCGGCGGGATGGTGCACGGCGAGGTGTTCATCACCGGCGGTTCGGTGGACCAGCAAATCGACCAGTTGACGGTCGGGCTGCAGGCCCGGGTCGAGGTGGAGAGCGGCGACAACGAGTACAGCCAGAACCTGGAGTTCGGGCGGACGCGTGTTGGCGGCGAGCTGCACCTGCAGGCGGGCGCTCAGCTGCGGGCGCCGTTCGAGCTGGCGGTGCCGTGGGAGGCCCCCATCACCTCGTACCGGGGGCAGTTCCTGCGTGGGATGCAGGTGGGGGTGAACACCCAGCTGCATGTGGCCGGCGGGGTGGACCCCGGCGACCTGGACCCCGTGGCCATCCACGCACTGGACTCACAGACGATCATCCTGGACGCGCTGGAGCGACTCGGGTTCGCCTTCAGCAAGGCCGACTGTGAACGGGGCAAGGTGCGTGGCGTCAACCAGCAGCTGCCGTTCTACCAGGAGATCGAGTATCGCGCGCCGGGCCACTACCCCGGGATGAGCGAGCTGGAGCTGACCTTCATCACCGATCAGCAGGGCTGTGACGTGGTGCTGGAGATGGACAAGAGGGGTGGGCTGCTGACGGAGGGCCGCGACACGTTCCAGCGGCTGCGGGTGGAGCACGCCACCGCGTCGGCGGAGGACTGGGCGGCGCGGTTGCATCAGCAGCTGCACGCGGCCGCGGGAGAGCGCAGCTGGCTGTAGTCAAGGACCGCCTCCGGTGGGCCGCCTGCGCGTTGCCTGTCGCGCCTACCGGAGGCGTGGTGAGCCCCGTGAGCCCCAGGGTCGGCCTCAGCCGATGTCGTTGCGGATCTCGCCGAGGTAGTCGATGGTGGCGGAGGCGGGCATGGCCTCGATGCACAGCTGGTCCATGACGCGCATGTAGTGCTCGGTCTCCTCGGGCTTGTCGTGGTACAGCGCACTGGTGAGCTGCTCGAGGTAGACGATGTCGGGAAGCTCGGGGCCGGTGAAGCGCAGGATGCTGAACGGGCCGCCCGCTGCCGCGTGACCCCCTTGGTTGAACGGGACGATCTGCAGGGTCACGTTGGGCAGTTTGGACATCTCGATCAGGTGCTCGAGCTGGCCACGCATGACCTCGGGGCCGCCGAGCGGGCGCCGCAGGGCGGCCTCGTCGACCGCCGCCCACACCTTCGGCCCTCCGCCCTCGGTGAGGCGCTGTTGCCGGGCCATACGCAGCGCCACCCGGTCGTCGATCTCCGACGCCGGCGCGTTGCCGTGGGCGAGCATCACGACGGCACGGGCGTAGTCCTCGGTCTGCAGCAGTCCGGGAACGAACTGGATCTCGTAGGTACGGATGACGCTGGCCGCCTCCTCGAGTCCGACATAGACCTCGAACCAGTGCGGCAGGACATCGCTGTACTTGTGCCACCAGCCGGGGGTGTTCGCCTGACGAGCGAGGCTCAGCAGCGGTTCGCGCTCACCGGGGTCGGTCACGCCGTAGAGCGTCAGCAGGTCGGCGACATCGCGCTCCTTGAAACTGACCTGGCCCAGTTCGAGCCTGCTGATCTTGGCGTGAGAGGCGCGGATCTCGTAGCCGGCGTCCTCGCGCGAGATGCCCTTGTCGGTGCGCAGCCGGCGTAGCTGAGAGCCCAGTAGTATCCGTAGCACGGTCGGCCCGCCGCGCGTGTATTCCAGCACGTTCGATTGCGGGGCTGCGTCGCCGCTCGGATGCGCAATTCCCACGAGACTCTCCTATGTGCGACACGTCCGCGGTCAGTGAACCAGACGCGAGATGACTGTTCAATTCTTCTCGCTCAGTCGTTTCCGGCAGCGAGGCGGCTCGTCGATGTCCCTGTTCCTCACCGCCGTTGACGCGCCAGAAGCCCGACCCCGTGCGTCGCGATGGGCGCGCGGGCCGGGACCGTACGGGTGCGGCTCACCCACACTACCGGGGCGTGCGTTACGCGTACAGCGGCACATGTCCGGCCTGCGCGCTCGTGTGAACTATGCGTCTTTTGTGTCCATCAGGTAGTCGAAATCGCCACGTTTCGCTCCCTGGACGAAGGCTGTGATCTCGGAGGGAGTGTAGATCAGCGCGGGGCCGTGGGGGTGTCGGGAGTTACGGACCGCGACTTCGCCATCGGGGAGTCGGGCGACCTCGACGCAGTTGCCGCTGGGGTTGCTGAGGTCGCTCTTGTGCCAGACCACCTCGTGCAGGCTGCTCGCGGGGACACCGTTCTTGGCTTGGTGCATCTAACTCTCCTCACCGAATCGTTGCGGGCCTGGGGCGCCGGTGCGTCGCCTGTGGTGCCGCAGGCCGTGCGTCGACCCGTGTCGCGAACGGGTGACGTCGCCGCGCTGTTCGCGCTCACCTTCGCGGGGCGCGGAGCTCTCCCGCTCCACGACACAGCGTACTGGTGCACGTGCATCTGTGTTTGCATCAGCGCTTGCGACAGTAAATTACCCGAATTAATCGGCGTTGTGTCGAGTTGGCGATCACGGGGTGACCTGGTGAGACGTCGTGACGGCGCCTCTGTGGGGGCGTGGGTGTCGTGGCCAGTGAACACGTATAACCGTGTACGCAGGAAAAACGTGAGTGGGGTGGGTGCTCGCGATTCGGGGGGTCTGGACCTCTCAAATTTTCATAACGATGGCTCTCAGGGGGGACAACTGGCGTGTTTCTCACTAAACTGCCAAGTGCACATGCATTCGTGCTTGCAGGTGTAAGGGACGCGAGGAATGGTGCAGGTGGCCACAAACGGTGCAAAACGCACAACCCGGCAGGGGGCGCGATGAGTGCGGGCTCCGTGTCATGGGGAGTTGACGATCCATACACCAGTGCGGGCGCGGGCCGGGTAATGTCCGTGATCAAGCCCAACGAGACACCGGGAGCGTGGTGGGGGCTGACGCCAGTTCCGCTACCCATTGGCCACCGGTTTCTCGGTCGGAACGTCGCGGCGCACGGGTTGGGCTTTCACGCGGTCTCGGTCAAGTCCGCGCGCGACTTCGCCCACACCGTGCTGGGCGACTGGGGAGTACCCGACACAGCGGGGCTGCTCAACGAGGTCCGGCTCATCGTCTCCGAGCTGGTGACCAACGCGTGCCGGCACGCGGCTCCCGACCCGCTCACCCCCGAGACCGAGTGGTCGATCCAACTCGGGCTGCACCGTGACGGCTCACACCTGACCTGCATGGTGTTCGACCCCAGTCGACGGGTGCCCCAGCTGGGTGACCACGCCGGCCTCGAGGAGGGTGGACGCGGTCTCCAGCTCATCGAGTCCTTCAGCTCCGACTGGGGATGGCAGTCACTCGGAGGGCAGGGCAAGGTGGTCTGGGCGGCGCTGGCCATGTTCGAGCGCGCCTGAGGCCCGGCCTCCCCCACAACCCGCCGGTCCCGGGGCGCCGCTCGCAGCGTAGGCGATCGCGCGACGCACGTATCTCCGCTGCGCATCGTGGGTAGAAAACGCGCGGAACCCGCGGCGGAAGGGGGCCGCATGCCCGAAACATCCGCGCATGCCCTGAACGTCGGTGTCATCCGGGAGAGCGCCCCGAGCGAGCGCCGCGTCGCGGTGGTCCCCGACACCGTTGCGGACCTGCGGACCCTGGGCGTGATGCCCCTCGTCGAGTCGGGAGCGGGAGCTGGCGCCCGCTACGCCGACGACGATTACGCCTCGGCCGGCGCCGAGATCCGCACCGCCTCGGAGCTGTACGAGCACGCCGACGTGCTGTTGTCGGTGACCCGCCCCTCATCGGAGGCCCTCCGTCGGCTGCGCGCCGACCAGGTCGTGATCGGCACGCTACAGCCGATGAGCGCCCCGCTTCTCGTCCGCGATCTCGCCGCCCTCGGCGTCACGGCGATCAGCCTCGACGGGGTGCCACGAACACTCAGCCGGGCCCAGCCCATGGACGCGCTCAGTTCGCAGGCCAACGTCGCCGGGTACAAGGCGGTACTCGTCGCCGCCGCGTCCTACGACCGCTACCTCCCACTACTCATGACCGCCGCCGGCGTCGCCCGCCCGGCCGAGATCCTGGTCCTGGGGGCCGGCGTCGCCGGCCTACAGGCGATCGCCACGGCCGGCAGACTCGGTGCCGTCGTCACCGGATACGACGTCCGCGACGAGGCGCGCGAGGAGATCCGCTCACTGGGAGGCCGCGTCCTGGAGCTGCCCGGCGTGGAGTCCGCGACCACGGAACAGGGATACGCCCGAGCCCTCACCGACGAAGAACGACGCGCCCAGCGCGCCACCCTGGCCGACCGGGTAGCCCACTTCGACATCGTGATCGCCACCGCGCAGGTTCCCGGGGGGAGGCCGCCGCTGCTCCTGGAGGAGGACGCGATAGCCCGGCTGCGGCCGGGCGCCGTCGTCGTCGACCTCGCGGCCGGCCCATTCGGTGGAAACGTGGCCCTGTCCCGGCCGGCGGAGACGGTGGTCACCGACCGCGGGGTCACGGTCATCGGCGCCGGGAATCTGCCCGCCACGGTTCCCCGTGCGGCCTCCGAGGCGTACTCGCGCAACCTCAGGGCGCTTCTGGGCCACCTGGTCGATGAGGGGCGGCTGGTGGTCGATCTCGACGACGAGATCCAGGCGGGAGTCGTCGTCACGCATGACGGTCGGGTGGTGCACCCCGCCGTAGCCAAAGCCGTCGAAGCCATGGCCACAACGGGAGGGGCCGAGCCACATGAGTCCGGAACTCCTCACTGACCTGACGATCTTCCTGCTCAGCGTGCTGGTCGGGTTCGAGGTCATCAGCAAGGTGCCCGCGACGCTGCACACCCCCCTGATGTCGGCCGCCAACGCCATCCACGGGGTCGTCCTGGTCGGGGCGATGGTCATCGCCCTCTCGGCCCAGACCCCGCTCGGTTACGCGTTGGCGCTGTTGGCGGCGGTGTTCGCCGCGATGAACGTTGTCGGGGGATACGTGGTGACCGACCGGATGCTGCGGATGTTCCGCCGGCCAGCGGAGCGCGCGGCCACTGTCGATGGTGCGCGGGAGTCCCGGGCGAGGCCCCAATCCGGGGACGCGTCCCCGGAGGAGGCGGGGGAGGGACGCTCATGAGCGCCGTCGACGTGCTGATCCGGCTCGTCTACCTCGCCGCGGCCGGCTGTTTCGTCATCGGCCTGCACCTGATGAACTCGCCGGGAACCGCCCGCCACGGCAACCGCGTCTCCGGGCTGGGCATGGCCGCCGCGGTCGCGGCGACCCTGCTGCTGCTCATCGATTCCGGAACCGTCACCACCACCGGGTGGATCGTGCTCGGCCTGGGAATCCTCATTGGGGCGGCCGCCGGGCTCTACTCGGCGAGATCGGTGCGCATGACAGCGATGCCGCAACTGGTCAGCCTGTTCAACGCCGTTGGAGGCGGAGCCGCCGCACTCGTTGGCGCGCACGACTTCCTGCGATTCGGCGGAGCGGGCGGGGAGCTGACCGTGGCGGCGACGGTCGCCGTCGCCCTCGACATCCTCATCGGCGCGGTGGCCTTCGCCGGCTCGCTCGTGGCCTCCGGAAAACTCCAGGGCTGGGTTCCGAGCCAACCCATGCTGCTTCCCGGGCGCGCCGTGCTGAACACCGCCCTGGCGGCGATCGCCGTCGCCGCGGCGGGGCTGCTGGTCGCCGGGCGCGTCGAGGTGACGGCGCTGACCGTGCTCGTAGTGGCCTCCCTGGTGTTGGGAGTACTGACCGTGCTGGCGATCGGCGGTGCCGACATGCCCGTCGTGGTCTCGCTGCTGAACGCGTGCACGGGCGTGGCGGTCGCCATGGCGGGCTTCGTCATCGAGAACACCATGCTCATCATCGCCGGTGCCCTCGTCGGCGCGTCCGGTGGCATCCTCACCAAGCTCATGGCCGATGCCATGAACCGGTCCCTGACCGCCATCCTCATCGGCGGATTCGGAACAGGGGACGACGCCCGGGGCCGCACCACCGGCGAGGAGCGAGGGATCCAGACCATCGAAGCCGACGACGCCGCGATACGGCTCGCCTACGCCAACAGGGTCATCGTCGTCCCGGGCTACGGGCTGGCCGCCGCGCGGGCCCAGAACGAGCTACACGAACTCGCCGAGGTGCTCCGGAGTGGGGGAGTGCGGGTGGACTACGCCATCCACCCGGTGGCCGGTCGGATGCCGGGGCACATGAACGTGCTGCTCGCCGAGGCGAAGGTGCCCTACGCGCAGATGAGGGAGATGGGCGAGATCAACCCGGAGTTCCCGCGGGCCGACGTCGCCCTGGTGATCGGCGCCAACGACGTGACCAACCCGGCCGCCCGCCGTCCGGGAACCGCGATCTCGGGGATGCCGATCCTGGACGTCGACCGCGCCGAGAGCGTTCTCGTGATCAAACGGTCCATGGGACACGGTTACGCCGGGATCGACAACGAGCTCTACACCGACGCCCGGACCCGGATGTTCCTGGCGGACGCCAAGTCAGCGCTGGAGACCCTCACAGCCAGCGTCAAAACCCTGGTGCGCTAGGTTGTGTTCCTCCAGGCTGCGTGGCCGCGCTTGGGGGACGAGAGCCGGTCACCGAGCGTGTGGGTCAGTCGCGGGGACAGCCCAACTGGTGGTGCACGACCAGGTCGACGTAGACGTCGGCGAGTTGTGGCAGGGTGAGCCCACCCTCGGGTTCGTAC
This sequence comes from Halostreptopolyspora alba, assembly GCA_003725585.1. GTDB lineage: Bacteria > Actinomycetota > Actinomycetes > Streptosporangiales > Streptosporangiaceae > Lipingzhangella > Lipingzhangella alba. Next base: position 33,955 of record RJMB01000015.1, read on the forward strand.
CAGTTCAGTATGGAGTCGAGCGTCTCGAGCACGGTGTCGGCGGCACCGCCCGCGTGGCTCACTTTGAAGCTGCCCTCGCGGCTGCCCTGGAGGATGATCCCGCAGATTTGCTCCTGGTAGGCGCGCATGTGGTCGTACAGCTCGCCGTAGCGGGTGGGGTGGATGGTGCACAGCCGGGGCATCAGGTCGCGGCGCAGCCCCTCCTCGATCCAGTGGTCCCAACAGAAGTCGATGTGCCGGCGGATCAGCCTGGACAGCCGTTCAGTGGGGGAGTGCGGTGTCGCGGAGTCGCCGGTCTGGGCTGTGACCAGGGTGCGCGTGGAGCGGAGCACTACGGCGTAGACGAGGTCCATCCGGGTCGGGTAGGCGCGCCGGAACTCCAGGAGACTCACTCCGGTCTCTCGGGTGATCTCCCTGACCAGGGTGGCCATGTCGATACCGCGAACCCCGTGCTGGGAGAACAGCCGTCTCGCGACGTCAAGGGATTGCTCGGTCAGGCGGGAATCGTGGGGCGAGAGGTCGGCCGTCATGATCATCTCTTGAGTGCGCCGATAGGACGTGGCGCGATCGAGGGGTTGATGTCAGCGGATCCGGTTACGAACCGATTTCGAGCATACTCTCGCGGGCCTCGCGATACCCGGAAAACGCCGAACCCGCCCCCCGAAACTCGGGGCACCCGGGGCACGTGCCCTGGGGCAGTGGTGGGTCGGGCGCGGAGTCGCCCGGAGCTACACGGTGTGCCGACCGGGGTGGGCCTCGGCCGCGGTGACCGAGGGCTGCTCCTCGCGGCCGGTCTCGGGCGAGCGCTGCCCCCGGGCGAGCGCGGCGAGCTCGGCGGGGTGTTCGGTGACGACCGCGTCCAGCCCCATTCCGAGGAGCCGCGCCATCTCGGTGAAGTCGTTCACCGTCCAGGCCGAGATCTGGTACCCGTGCACGTGCGCCTCGGCCACCATCTCCCGGGTGATCAGCGGATGATGGACGTTGAAGAGGCACGGGCGCAACGTCTGCCACACCTCGGAATCGGGGGTGTCGGGGTGATCCCAGGTCAACGCCAGATCGGCGTCGGGGCGGCGGGACCGGAGCGCGTGCATCGCCGCCATCGAGCCGGTGTAGACGACCTTCTGGTCCAGGCCGAGCTCCAGCACCAGGTCATCAGCGGCCATGGCCGTGTCGGTCGAGTTCACCTCCAGCATGAACTGGAGGGCGTGACGCGAACCGAACTCGGCGAGGACCTCGACCAGGGTCGGAACGCGTTGTTCGTCGCCGCAGCCGAGCGCCGCTATCTCTGCCAGGCTCAACCCGGCGGCTCCCTCGGGCCGCCCCCAGACGCGCCTGGCGGTGTCGTCGTGCAGTAGGACGACGTAGCCGTCGCTGCTGAGTCTGAGATCGACCCGTACCATGTCGGCCCCCGAAGTGGCCGCGGCCCGGATGGCCGACAGTGTGTTCTCCCGGAACTGGATGGGGTCGCCGCGGTCCGCGATCGCCATCGTCATGGAGAGTAACCTCCTGGCTTTGGTCCAACGCGCTTGGTGCCCCTCCTGTAGATACCGCGGGACGGGATCCCGCGCTATCGTTCTCAAACGCGCACCAGCCCAGACTGCCAAAGACCGAGTGCCCGTGATGGCACTACCAACAAATTCGATGAAAGTCACCCCAGTGGGACGTTCGAACACCCGGCCCACGCGTGGGCGGTCGCGCGCAACCTGGAAAACTGAGGTCGAAGGTGTCGAAGGTAGTGCGTCTGCCACAGTGACACTCGTATCCCGAACCGAAGCCGAAGGCGAAGATGATCCCGGACCAGCGACGCGAGCACATCCTCAAGCTTTTGCAGGAACGCCACGTGCTGAGCATCAACGAGCTCACGTCGATGCTGTCCGTGTCGCACATGACCGTGCGGCGCGACATCCAGGCGTTGGAGAACGACGGCAAGGTGCTGTCGGTCACCGGAGGTGTGCGTCTGGCGGCCCGCCTCAAAAGCGAGCCCTCCTACCTGGCCAAGGCCCAGCTGGAGGTTCCGGCCAAGCGCGCTATCACGCGAGCCGCGGCGGAGCTGGTGCGGGAGAACTTTACGATCTTCCTCGACGCCGGGACGACGACCCTGCAGATGGTGCCGATGCTCACCGACAAGGTGGGGCTGACCGTCATCACCAACGATTTCAACGTCGTCGCCCACCTCATGGAGTACCCCAACATCGACCTGATCCACACGGGCGGCGTCGTGTCGCACGCCGACCACTCCTCGGTGGGCCAGTTCACGGCGGACTTCCTCAGCAAGGTCAATGTGGACCTGGCGTTCATAGCCAGCAGCTCCTGGGACGTCGACCGGGGGTCGACGACCCCGTCGGAGCCCAAGGTGGTGGCGAAGCAACAGCTGATGCGCATCGCCTCGAAGAGCGTGCTGACCGTCGACAGCACCAAGTACGGCAAGTTCGGTACGTTTCGGGTGGCCCGGCTTGAGGAGTTCGACCTCATCATCAGCGACGAGCGGCTTCCGCAGTCGGCCGTGCGGGCGATGGCCGACCGTGACGTCCGGTTGAGCCTGGTCAGCCCCGACTGAGGCGCGCCGCCCCCGCGTAGGGGGAGCGCGCGCCACCGCCGCCGGCGGTGCCACGGCGAACCGTGTCCCGACCATCTCACCGCGGACCCGTGCTCGTGGCGCGCGGCCGCGTCGGGAACGTCAGTCGCCGGTGTTGTCGGAGTCGGCGCAGCAGAACAACTCGAGCTGGAAACCGTCGGGATCGGTGAAGTTCAGAACCGAGCCGCGTTCGGAGTGGATGATCGGTGTGTGGTCGACGTCCAGCTCGGCGAGCCGGTCCTCCCACGCCTCCAGGTCGTCCACGTTGTCGACCTCGAACGCGATGTGGTCGACCCCGGCGTGGCGATGGTCGAAGAGACCGTTGAAGTGGTCCCGGTGTTGGGTGAACCCCAGCACCACACCCGACCTGTGCTGGCAGTCGGTGCGTAGCGCACGGGAATCGTCGCGCTTGCGATACTCCTCGAACCCGAGGACTGACCGATAGAAATCGACGCTGGCGTCGCGGTCGCGCACCGAGAGCGTGATGTGGGCGAAACCAGTGAAGCGGGGCACGGTTACCTCTCTCCGGCGGCGGTTCGGCCGAAGCTTGGGAGGGAATAGGTCAAGCACGTTTTCCGAGCTTACGTCCCTCATACGGATCCATGGGGCGGTATTAACGCGTGCTTAACGGGGTGAGCGCACATCGATTCGTCACCCCTCACGTGGCCCGAGGCGGGTAGCGGGGAAATCCCCGAGTCGGGCCACGCTAACGTGGCGTCATGAGCGAGACGGTACCCCTGCACGTGGTGACGGTGTTCCTCGGTGACTTCGACGGAGGCGGAGCGACCGGTGGAAACGAGCTCGGGGTCTTCCTGGGGTGCGGGGGGCTTTCCGACCACACTCGTCAGGCGGTGGCGGCTGATCTCGGATTCTCCGAGACGGTGTTCGTCGAGGACATCGCGAGCGGGCGACTGCGCATCCACACCCCCGGCCAAGAGCTGCCGCTGGCCGGACATCCGCTGGTGGGCACGTCCTGGCTGCTGCGCCGCCAGGGGGCGGGCACGGACACGCTGCTCCCTCCGGCCGGCCCCGTTGCCACCTGGGCCGAGGACGACCTGACATGGATCCGGGCCGAGCCACGGCTGGCGCCCGAGTTCGAGTCTCGCCAGCTCGCCTCCCCCACCGATGTCGACGCGCTCGAGGGCGGCGAGTCCGGCGTGGACCTGCACGTCTGGGCGTGGGAGGACGAGGACGCCGGCAGGGTGCGGGTGCGGGTGTTCCCGGACGGTATGGGGATAGCCGAGGACGAGGCGACCGGGGCCGCGGCGCTGCGTCTGGGGGAGCGGCTCGGTCGCCCACTCACCATCCGCCAGGGGGCGGGCTCGCGCATCGACGTGCGTCCCGGAGCCGGGGGCACCGTCGAGGTCGGCGGCCGTTGCGCGTACGTGGCGACCCGTGACTACCGGATCGAGGGGACCACCGCGTAGCTGAGGTGCGCCGTGGAGACACCGAGACATCCTGGCCTCCTTTGGAGGAGGCCGTTGGTCCTAGCCTCGGGGATCGAACCGAACCATCGGGAGACGGGAAGAGCGTGTCGGCAACGCGGGTGTTGGTTTTGGGCGCCGTGCGCGCGTATGGGCGGGCGCACGGGTATCAGGCGCGGCGTGAGCTGCTGAGCTGGGGTGCCGAGGAGTGGGCCAGCGTCAAGCCGGGTTCATCCGCCGATGGATCTGGCCCCGGTCTGGCTCTACACGCTCTCGCGGGTGAACCCGGTCACCCACGTCGTCGAGGCGGAACGCGCCCTGTTCGCGGGGGACTTCACCGATTCCGCCGTGCTCGTCGGGACGGCGGTCGCGCTCGCGGTCGCCGTGGTGGCCCTCGCGGTGGGCGCCCGGGCGATGCGCCGGGTCGCCGCGTGACGAGACCGGCCACGGTCATCGGCCCGTGGCCGGTCTCGCCGTGTTATCCCTCGGGACGTGCGGGAATGACGGGAGCGCGATGCCACCCGAGACGTCGACAGGGATTTGATAAAGAGCCCATGACCACATCTACCGTGCCCGACCTCTCCTTGGCCTGGCGCGACCTCGCGGGCTCCGGTCCCGAGGCGCAAGCGCTGGGCAGGGACCTACTGGAACGCTGGACCGAACCACACCGGCGCTACCACACCCGCGACCACCTGCGGGCGGTCCTGGCCAACGTCGACGAGCTCGGCGGTCTGGCGACCGACGTCTCGGCGGTTCGCTACGCCGCGTGGTTCCACGACGCGGTCCACAACGGCGATCCGGGCGAGGACGAGGAGCGAAGCGCCCTGCTCGCGGAGGAGACGCTGCCCCGCTGCGGCGTGTCCGTGGAACGCGTGGCCGAGGTCGCGCGCCTGGTCCGGCTCACCGCCACGCACCAACCCGCGGACGACGATCCCAACGGCCGGGTGCTCTGCGACGCCGATCTGGCCGTTCTCGCCGGTCAGCCAAGCGACTATCTGGCCTACACGACAGCCGTACGCGAGGAGTACGCCCACGTGCCCGACGCGGAGTTCCGCCGGGGGCGAGCGGAGGTGCTCCGTCGGCTGCTGGAGGCACCCCGGCTGTTCCACACCCCGCTGGGCCGTGCCCGCTGGGAGGACCGGGCGCGGGTCAACGTCCGCGCCGAGCTACTCCGGTTGGAGAACGGAGCTTCGGCGTCGGCGTCGTCGCAACCCTGAGGCTCTCAGCCGGGCGACCAGCTCACGGGATGGAACGGGCAGGGCCCCCAGCTCGACGGCCCGGTCGTAGGCGGTCTCGGGTACGTCGTAGTGGTCCCGGTCGAACGCGCGGACGGGAACGCCGAGGCGGCGCGCGAAGGTGTGCAGCTCGTCGTGATCGAGGTCACTGACCAGGTGCGACCAGTACAGACCGCGCGGCCCGGGCCACTGCGGCGGATCGATGAGGATGCTCACGCGCACGACTGTAGGCGACCGGGGTCCGGCCCGCCTCCCGCGCGCCAGTGGTGTTCAGCGTCGCTGGAGCAGGGCGGCCAGCACCACAGCGGCGGAGACGGCGACCATGATCGCGGCCATCGTGGTCAGCCCCGTGTCGGAGATGCCGTGCGTGAACACCACCCCGATGATCACCGAGGCCGCGATCGAGCCGACGAAACGGAACGTCTGGAACAGCCCCGACGCGATCCCGATGTGTTCGGCGGGAGCCGAGCGGTACATCAGTGACTGCATACCGAGGTTGTTGAAGGCGTTCGGCAGGCCGAGCAGTGACGTCAGCAGGACCAGGCTCCACAGTGGGGTTGAGCTGTCGACCAACAGCAGTCCGGCCGACCCGCAGAGAAGCAGCAGACCGCCCGTGATGAGTACGAACCGCTCGTCGAAGCGCCGTAGCAGGCGCGTCACCAGCGGTAACGCGACCACACTGATGCCGGCGAGGGGAAGCACGAGAGTTCCGGCCACCCCCGCGCCCTCGTCGCGTGCCCCCTGCAACCACTGCGGAAGGCCGAGAAAGCCGAGGTAGAACACGACGTTGATGGCCGTGTTCTGCGCGAAGACCATGAGTAGGCGCCGGTTGGCGCCGAGCATACGCAGGTCCAGGAACGGTGTGGCCACGCGCAGTTCGCGCAGCACCAGCGCGACGGCGCCGACCACGGAGACCGGGATGAGCAGCCAGCCGGGGTCGTTCGCGGTCGAGAGCAGAAAGCCGACGAGGCAGCCCATCGCGAGCACGAACATCGCGATGGCGGGAAGGTCGAGCTCGGCGAGGACGGTCCGGAGCGAGGGTCGCGCTGTGCTCGGGGCGCGTGTTTGGGCCGAGGGCGGGAGTAGTGCCAGGGCGAGGACGATCCCCAGGAGGGTCACGGGCACATTCACCAACCACGTGGCCTGCCAGCCCCAGAGCTGCACCAGGAGCCCGCCCAGGACCGGGCCGAACGCGGCACTCGTGGAGTTGGCGGCCCCCACCATCGCCATCGCGCTCTGCGGCGGGCCACTCGGGAGAGCTGACCTGAAGACCGCCATCGTCGCGGGGAACGCGACGGAGGTGCCGATGGCCAGGACGACCCGCGCGGCGACCAGCCACCAGATGTTCGGGGCGAACGGGGCGAGCGCGGATGTGAGACATACCAGGATCAGCCCGCTGAGGAACACCCGACGTGGTCCGAACCGGTCGGCGAGACGTCCCATGACGGGCATCGACACGGTCGCCGCGAGGTAGAACGCCGAGATTAGCCAGGTGGCGGTGGCCATTCCGGAGTCGTAGTGCCGTTCGATGGGCACCACGGCCAGCGCGATCATCGACGTGTTCAACGGGTTCAGCAGTGTTCCGAGGACCACCCCCGACACCAGCCGCCGTGGTGCGCTCCCAGTCGTCGTGATCGCCCCTTCCCTTAGCTAGGCTAACGAAATACCACTATGCCACCCCAGGAGTTCTCACGAGCCAGCGGCCCGGTGCACGGCCGCGGGCCATCGGTCAGTCCTCGGGGTGACTGACCGCGCGCCACGGAACCGGACTGGACAGCACCATCGTGCTTGACGGCCGGCCGTGCTCTGCCAGGTCGTCGATGATCCGCTCGAAGTGGCTCATGGACGGCACCGCGATGAGGAGCACGCAACAGGCGTCCCCGGTGACGCGGTGCAACTGCAGGATCTCCGGACGGCGCAGCGTCACGGCGTCGCGGAGCAGGCAGTGGGCGCCGAAGCACTCCATGCGTACCAGGGCGGTCACCGTCAGCCCGGCGGCCTGCGGGTCCACGTGCGCGTGGTACCCGGTGATCACCCCGCGGTCTTGGAGCCGGCGCACGCGTTCGGCCACGGCCGGGGCGGATAGGCTCACCCGCCGGGACAGCTCGTTGAACGACATCCGCGCGTCGGCCTGAAGCTCGTCCAGGATCCGCCAGTCGACACTCTCCATTGTGCCTGCCAATCATAAGGAAGAATTCAATATTTCCTTTTGAATGCTAAGCGAGAAGCGGGGGGCGTTCGGTATCGCCCATTCACGGCGGAGCCGCGATGACACATCCTTGGGGCGTGGCCGGAACACGGCCCCCGATCGGGTGGAACGCGACCGTGAGGCGTGTAGACATCGCGTGGAGCGCGATCGACCCGCTGGAAAGGAGCGCGATGACTGCTGATCCTGTGGTGTCGGGAGAACCGGACCCCAACGTGGAGAACGGACCGGAAGGACCAGAGCTCCACGGCGACGGGGCCGCCGAGTATCTGCGCTACGCCGAGGTCGACACCCTGCTGGCGCTGCAACACCCCCGGACCGGCGAACCCGCCGAGCCCTCGTTCATCATCACCACCCAAGTCATGGAGCTGCTGTTCACCCTGGTTCGGCAGAGTTGGGAGTCGGCCCGCGACGCGTTGGACGCGGACGATGTGGCCAAAGCCGTCGCCGCGTTGCGGCGCGGGACGCGGGCGCAGGACGTCCTGGTGGCCTCCTGGGAGCTGCTGGCCACGCTCACCCCCGCCGAGTTCGCCCGGATCCGGGAGTCCCTCGGTGCGGCCTCGGGGTTCCACTCGTACTCCTACCGCCACCTGGAGTTCCTCCTCGGGGAGAAGTCCGCGGCCATGGTGCGCCCCTTCCGAGGAGTCCCCCAGGCGCACGCCGGCCTGGAGCGCGCGTTGAGCGAGCCGAGCCTCTACGACGCGGCGCTGCGCCTGCTGCGCCGACGCGGCCTTCCAGTTCCGCCCGAACGGGCCGACCGGGACTGGACCCGGCCCTACGAACCACACCCCGACGTCGAACGGGCCTGGGTCCGGGTCTACGAGGACGAGGGCGGCGAGCTGTTCGAACTGGGAGAGGCGTTGCTGGACACCGCGGAGCGGGTAACCCGATGGCGGCATCGCCATCTGATGGCGGTCAAGCGGACCATGGGTGCCAAACCGGGAACCGGAGGGTCGAGTGGCCTGGACTGGCTGCGAGCGAAGGCGGAGAGCGACGTGTTCCCGGAGCTGTGGCGACTGCGCACGAACATCTGACCATGGTCGGGATCCCTCTCCACGGTCCCGCCCGCGTCCCCCCGCCGGTGCGACGCCGGCTGGGGCAAGCACAGGGAGGCTGCTGCGATGACGCCCCTCACACGCGAGGAGTGCGCGAAACTGGACACCGAGGACCCCCTGGCCGGCTTCCGGGAGGAGTTCACGCTTCCCGAGGGGGTGGTCTACCTCGACGGGAACTCGCTCGGCGCGCTGCCGAAGGCGACGCCGGAGCGGGTGGCCCGCGTGGTCGAGCGGGAATGGGGCGCCGACCTGGTCGCGAGCTGGAGCACCGCCGGCTGGTGGGACCAGCCCCGCGCACTCGGCGCCAAGATCGCCCCTCTGGTGGGCGCCGATACACACGAGGTCGTGGTCGGCGACTCCACCTCGACCAACCTGTTCAAGACACTGGTCGCGGCGCTGCGGCAGAACCCGGACAGGAAGGTCGTCGTGGGCGAGTCCGGAAACTTCCCCACGGACCTCTACGTCACCCAGGGCGTCGTGGAGCTGGTGGGCGCGACGGAGCGCCGAGTCGCCCCCGGCGAACCCGACCTGGAGGCGGCGCTGGCCACCGGCGACGTCGCCGTGGTGGTGCTGAGCCACGTCGACTACCACACCGGCACCCTGCGCGACATGGCGGGCGTGACGCGGCTGGCGCACGAGTACGGGGCGCTGGTGATCTGGGACCTGTGCCACAGCGTGGGCGCGCTTCCCATCGAACTCGGCGCGTGCGAGGTCGACTTCGCCGTGGGCTGCACGTACAAGTACCTCAACGGCGGGCCGGGCGCACCCGCGTTCACCTTCGTGGCCGAGCGTCACCACGCCAGTGCGCGGCAACCGATCACCGGGTGGCACGGGCACGCCCGACCATTCGAGTTCTCCGGCGAGTACGTCCCCGCCGAGGGGGCCAGCCACTTTCTCAGCGGAGCCCAGTCCCTGATCGCGGCCGCCGCGCTGGAGGTGAGCCTGGAGCTGTGGAGCCGGGTTGACCTGGGCCAGCTGCGGGCGAAGAGTCTCGCGCTGACCGACCTCTTCGTCTCGCTCGTGGCCGACGCCGGCCTGACGTTGGTGACTCCGCTCGCCGAGGAGCGACGGGGCAGCCAGGTGTCGCTGCGGCATCCGGACGGTCCGGCCGGGGAGGCGGTCGTGCGGGCGATGGCGGAGCGGGGCGTTGTCGGGGACTTTCGACAACCCGATGTCCTGCGGTTCGGCTTCGCTCCGCTGTACCTGCGCCACGTCGACGTGCACGACGCCGCGATGGCGCTGGTCGAGGTGCTGCGCTCCCACGGGTAGCGCCTGTTCGTCGGAGCGCGGTGGAACCGCGTTTGGGGGCTCGGGCCTGGGAGGCGGGAACCCGCGGCGCCTCCGGCCCAACGCCGGGCGTGTGTGTTCCACCGTGCGTACCAACGGGGCCGTGACAAACCGAGAGGTCCGTCACGTGGGCGCGTGACGGACCTCCCGAGCGAGGTCGAAGAGCCCGCCAGAGCGCGCGTCACGCTCGTACGCGCCAGTGACACTGTGTTTTTCGTTATGCTGGATCGGTGGTTTTACCTGGATCCGGTGAGGTTTTGGGGGTCACGTAAGCTAGGGTTTCCCGTGATCGGTTCGTGATAAAGGCGTATTCTTCCTGTTTCGCTGCCGATGCCGAACCCCCGAGGTGGTAACACGCCTCGCGGGAACGCGACCCCCAACATCCGGTGGGCCGGGCCGCGGATCGCCGCGTCCGGGCCATCACCCCCGTCGGTGGCTGGAGCGCCCGCGCGTCGTGGCGAGCCGGCCGCGGCCCTCCCCGGGCACATGGTGCTTCTCGGGGCATGCCGTTCGCGCATTCCCCGGGATTTTCTGTGCTACTTGATGGGGATTTGTCTGGGTTGTCGTGTTCGGCCCCGAGTCGCCGACCCCTTCCGAGCTATGGCTTCTGACGACCCAATCCAGTACGGCAAGGTCAAGGCGTCCTACTTCTGGGACGACGGATCCGGCATCAATGGCGACACCGGCGCTCCCGCGTCCGGCGAGCCCATGCAGAAAGGGCTCTTCGCGAGCCCCAGCTGGCCCCTCGGAACCGAGGGCTACGTCGAGTACAACGGCGAGCGGGCCGAGTTCTTCATCGGTGACCGCGGTCCCGGCGACCCCGCCGAGAACTGTGACGTCCTGCTGGACCTCGACGGCCAGACCTTCGCCGAGCTCACCGGCCAGACCTGGGACGACCAGAACTACACCGTCAGCGGCGGCAATGGCCACATCGAGGTCGAGTACTACATCACCGAGTGGGGCGACGGCGACGGCAACGAGGGCGCCCCACACGCCATGGGAGACGAGGGCAACCGCTGCGAGGGCGCGGTCTCCGAGCTGCCCGAGCAGCAGGCCCAACAGGCGGATGGCCAGGCCCAGGAAGAGCAGGACGAGGGGCAGGACCAGGCCGCGGCCGAGCGGCAACAGCAGGCCGAGCAGCTGAAGGAGAAGAAGCAGGAGCTCCAGGAGAGACAGGACGCCGCGGTTCAGAGGGAGCAGGAGCTGCAGGACAGGCAGCAGGACGAGGAGCCCGAACCCGAGCTGGCGGAGGAGGCCGGAGCCGAGGGTGAAACGCAGGCCCACACGGCCGCCAGCGACATGTCGGGCATCGAGCTGGCCAGCAGCGACACCCCTCTCGCGGCCGGTGTCCTCACCCTCGCCATCCTCCCGGCGCTCATCGTCGCGCTGCTCTTCGCCGAGTGGAACCGGCCCACCCCCACGCGTGCCGACGATGGCGCCGAACCCCCCGTGAACGGACGGCACCGCAAGGCGGGGGAGTCCCCCCTGAGCCGACTGCGTCGTTGGCTGCCCAGGGGGCGGAGATGAGGCGGGAAACGAGGCGCACACCTTCGCCGCTCTCGCCCCGCGCGTAGCGGCGTCTCGGTCCGCCCGCCCGTGCCGGGGCCACGGGCCGCACGCGGCCCTCGATTGAGGGTTTTCGGCGTGTATGAGTGGAAGATGTACCGAAGAGTCTCCATCGAAAGTTCAAGGATACGATTCAGGGGCATGGCACAGAAAACGAGCGCCGTGTCCGGAGACCTCGACCTGACGATGGACGAGCCGCGCGTCCCGGCGCGTTACGTGGTTCGGCGCGCGGCGGACGTCCTGTCGGTCGTTGAGTGGGTTGTTCCCTCGGATGGCCAGTCGCCGGGGCACCCCGCGGCGAGTCGCGCCGATGAGTGCGTACGGGAGCGCGAGTGATGATCCTCCCGAAGGTCCGGGACCCCCGTTTCGTGACGATTCGCCGTGGTGGGACCCTCACTGACGAGGATCACCGTCTCCTCGCCCTGTGGGCCGCCTCGTGCGCGGAGCACGTCCGTGGTCTCTTCGACTCGGCCCGGCCCGGGGACCCACGGCCACGCCAGGCGATCGAGCATGCCCGGGCCTGGGCGCGAGGTGAGGTCACGATGATGCGGGCTCGCGCCGCGGGCGGCCACGCGATGGGAGCGGCCAGAGACCTGCGTGGGGCGGCACGGCATGCCGCCTACGCCGCCGGCTAGGCCGGGGCCGTCGCCCACGTCGCCGCGCACGAGCTCGGCGCGGCCGCCTACGCGATCAAGGCCGCACGTGCGGCGGCACCGGAAGGGCTGGGGGAGGCCACGAGGCGATCCGAGTGCCGGTGGCAGCGCGATCAGCTCCCAGAGGCGATCCGCGAGCTCGTACTCGACGACCAGAGGTTGCGCAACGACATCTGTTGGTCGGTGTTCGACCGCTGACGCCGAACCTTACGCGGCCCCTCGAAGAGGAGAGGGGCCACGAAACGTCGGGCCGGTATTGGGTAGGTGTTTGCGTGCCCGGAACGCGCGTTTCTAGCCTGGCGAACGTATTGCAGATCACCGTCCTCCCGTTGGTCTGGAGATCGTGAAATGGCCGCACGACCGCCCCTGCCGCCGTTCGACGAGATGTCCGCGCAACGCAAGGTCCAGGCCGTGGAGGACACGTGGAACACCCGGGAACCCGAGCGCGTCGCCCTCACCCACGCGCCCGACTGCTCCTGGCGCGAACGCGACGAATTCGTCATCGGGCGGAACGCGGTCATTGACTTCTTGGTCCTCAAATGGAAAAAGGAGCTTGACTACGCGCTCCGTCTCGACCTTTGGAGCTTCCGGGGAAATCGGGTCGCCGTGCGTTTCCAGTACGAATGGAACGACGATTCGGGGCGTAGCTGGCGCAGCTACGGCAACGAAATGTGGGAATTCAACGACCACGGTCTGCTGGGCCGCCGCGAGTCCAGCGTCAACGATGTGGAGATCCGCCCCGACGAGCGACGCATCCACGGTCCACGCACCGAGTCACAGTACGGACAGGCCATGCCGTGGGCCTAGCTCACGCCGGGACCCAAGCATCGCGCGCCGATGGGTCCCCGCCAGGGGCGCACCGGTCGCTCATCTCGCCACGCGACCGCTCGGCGCCCCACGCTGCCGCCCGTCGCTGACGTCGTTGACGGCGTTGTCGACGCGTTTACGCGACCTTCACCCTGCTGGGGAGACCGGTGGCGCGCGCCACATGCCCACCGGGAAGCCCCCACCGTGAAGGAGATGTTCGATGACCGAGGGCGCCAGTCTCGACCAGCGTGTGACGGAGCTCGCCGAGGTGGCGAGCTTCGCCCCGCCCGAGACGTTTCGCGCGCGGGCACGGGTGAGAGACGCCTCCGTGTTCGAGAAGGCCGACCGGGACCGCCTCGCCTTCTGGGCCGAACAGGCTCGTGACCTGGATTGGGATACGCCCTTCAGTACGGTCCTGAACGACGCTGAGGCCCCCTTCTACCGCTGGTTCGAGGACGGGACGCTGAACGCCTCGTACAACTGCCTGGACCGGCACGTGGCCGCCGGGCTCGGCGACCGGGTCGCCTACCACTGGCGCGGTGAGGAGGGCGAGGAGCGCACCATCACCTACGCCGAGCTGCTCGACTCCGTCCAGCGGTTCGCCAACGGGCTCCGTGACCTCGGAGTGGGCAAGGGGGACGTCGTCGGGATCTACCTGCCCATGGTTCCCGAGGTCGTCGTCGCGATGCTCGCCTGCGCGCGTATCGGGGCCGTGCACAACGTGGTCTTCGGCGGGTTCTCCGTCGAGGCGGTGCGCGAACGGATGGCGGTCTCGCGGGCCAGGGTGCTGGTGACGGCCGACCACGCCCGCCGCAAGGGCCGGCTGAGCGCGGTCAAGAGCGCGCTCGACCCCGCGCTGGAGCAGCTGACGGACCTCGCCCACGTCGTGGTCGTCCGGGCCGGGGGCGACGCGGCGGAGCCCTGCCCGATGCGCGACGGTCGCGACGTGCGCTATGACGACGTGGTGGCGGCCGCGGCCGCCACCTGCCCGGCCGAGCCGATGGAGGCCGAGCACCCCCTGTTCATCCTCTACTCCTCCGGGTCGACGGGAAAGCCCAAGGGCATCGTGCACAGCACCGGCGGCTACCTGACCGGTGTCAGCTACACCCACCGCCTGGTGTTCGACCTCGACGCCGAACGCGACGTGTACTGGTGCACCGCCGACGTCGGGTGGATCACCGGGCACAGCTACGCCGTCTACGGTCCGCTCGCCAACGGCGCCACCAGCGTCATGTTCGAGGGCGCGGCCGACTACCCGCACCCGGGCATCTGGTGGGAGGTCGTCGAACGCTTCGGCGTCAGCATCCTCTACACGGCCCCCACCGCGATCCGCGCCTGCATGCGCTGGGGCTCGGAGCACCCGGCCCGCCACGACCTCTCGTCGTTGCGGCTGCTGGGCACCGTCGGCGAGCCCATCAACCCCAAGGCGTGGCTCTGGTACCACACCGTGATCGGCCGGGAGCGCTGCCCCATCGTGGACACTTGGTGGCAGACGGAGACGGGGTCGATCATGATCGCGCCACTGCCCGGACTCACCGAGACCAAACCGGGCTCGGCCACGCACCCCATCCCGGGCGTGACCGCGGACCTCGTCGACGGCTCCGGCCAGAGCGTCCCCGAGGGTACGGGGCTGCTGGTGCTCACCGAACCGTGGCCGAGCATGCTGCGTACGCTCTACGGCGAGGAGGAGCGCTACGTGCGGTCCTACTTCTCGGAGTTCGGCCCTCGCCGCTACGCGGTCGGGGACTCCGCGCGTCGCGACGCCGACGGCTACTACTGGGTGCTCGGGCGGGTCGACGACGTCCTCAACGTCTCCGGGCACCGGCTGTCCACCGGGGAGGTCGAGTCCGCGATCGTGGCGCACGAGAAGGTCGCCGAGGCCGCGGTCGTCTCCGAACCGGACGAGGTGACCGGGGAGGCCATCGTCGCGTTCGTGACACTGCGCGGCGGCGCCGAGGGGGACCCGGAGACCGAGGCCCAGATCCGGGAGCATGTGAGTACCCGGATCGGCAAGCTGGCCCGGCCCTCCCGCATCGTCTGGGCCGAGGAGCTACCCAAGACCCGCAGCGGAAAGATCATGCGTCGGCTGCTCCGGGACGCCGTACAGAACCGCGAGCTCGGCGACGTCACCACGTTGAACGACCCGAGCGTGATGACCGCGCTGCGCGACCGCATCGCGAGCGGCGGCGCGGACGAGGACTGAGCCGGCGCCACGGCGCGGGCGGTGCCGTGGCGCCTCGGGGGCTTCAGCCGCGGCCCCCGGGGCGCCACGGCGCTGAGTGGGCGGGGCTCGGAGCCGCGTGACCGGCCATATCGCTCGCCGGCCCGCCCGGGCGCTCCGGCTCTTCTGGGGCCACCGCGACCGCTCGTCGCAAATCCGGACTGCTCACCGCACGCCCACTGTCCGCTCGTCGCGTTGCGGCCGCGTTCACCGAGTGCGGGGTCGTGATCCCCACCACGCGGGGGTGCCACTCCTTACGGTTCCCCGTAACCCACGTCACAAGGGGAGAATCCCCCAGAAAGGTCCCGCCGATGGTTTCGACCACCCCAGGAGCACCCACGCCGGGTGGCGCCGAGGACGGCCTCGACGCGCGCTCCGTGACAATGCACAACGACCCCAGATTCATCGAGCTCAAGCGGAGACTGCGGGCCTTCGTCTTCCCCATGAGCCTCGCGTTCCTGGCCTGGTACCTGCTCTACGTCCT
The DNA here is from genome assembly GCA_003725585.1 of Halostreptopolyspora alba. Taxonomy (GTDB): domain Bacteria; phylum Actinomycetota; class Actinomycetes; order Streptosporangiales; family Streptosporangiaceae; genus Lipingzhangella; species Lipingzhangella alba. The sequence goes on from RJMB01000015.1 coordinate 49,468, forward strand.
GATGTCGGCCTTCGCCCGCGACGTCATGGCCACGGTGCTCTTCGGCCCGGTCAACTTCGCGCTCGTGTTCGGTGTGCTGCAGTTCGCCAGCACCTTCGGGATCGCGATCCTCTACTCGCGCTACGCGGCCCGGCGCCTCGACCCGATGGCCAACGAGCTCCTCACCGAGCTCGGCCGCCCGGCCACGGCTTCCGGGAACGTGACAGAGGCCAAGGGCGGTGGTCAGTCATGACCCTGGCGGTGGACGCCGCGGCGAGCAGCCGCGGCCTGACGATGGCCCTCTTTCTCGCGATGGTCGCGGCGACGCTGTACATCACCGTCGTGGCCAGCCGGCGCACCAGGTCGGCGGCCGATTTCTACGCCGGTGGCCGCGGCTTCTCCGGGCTGCAGAACGGCCTGGCGATCGGCAGTGACTACATGTCGGCGGCCTCGTTCCTGGGCATCGCGGGCATGATCGCGTTGTTCGGCTACGACGGCTTCCTGTACTCGATCGGTTTCCTGGTGGCGTGGCTGGTGGCGCTGCTGCTCGTCGCGGAGCGGCTGCGCAACTCCGGCCGATTCACCATGGCCGACGTGCTCTCGTTCAGGATGCGCCAGCGTCCGGTACGTACCGCGGCCGCGGTCTCCACGGTCACCGTGTCGATCTTCTACCTGCTCGCACAGATGGTCGGGGCGGGCGCGCTCATCGCGCTGCTGCTGGGTATCCGCAGCGGCGAGACCTTCCTCGGAATGGACGCCGACCAGGCCAAGATCGCCGGCATCGTCGTGGTGGGCCTCCTGATGATCATCTACGTCTCACTGGGCGGGATGAAGGGCACCACCTGGGTGCAGATCATCAAGGCCGGCGTGCTGATGTCCGGGGCGGCCCTGCTGTCGGTACTGGTGCTGGCCACCTACGGTTTCAACTTCGGCGACCTGATGAACGAGGCCGCCGCCGCCAGCGGCGAGGGACGCGCGTTCCTGGAGCCGGGGTTGCGCTACGGCGTGGATGTGCCCGGCGACCCGATCGCCACCCTGTGGAGCAAGCTGGACCTGGTCAGCCTGGGTTTGGCCCTGGTGTTGGGAACGGCCGGGCTGCCGCACATCCTGATCCGCTTCTACACCGTGCCCAACGCCAAGGCGGCACGTACCTCGGTGAACTGGGCGATCGGCCTTATCGGGCTGTTCTACATCCTGACCCTGGTGTTGGGCTTCGGCGCGGCGGCCATCGTCGGGCACGACGCGATCACCGCCCAGGACCCCTCCGGAAACACGGCGGCGCCGCAGGTGGCCGAGGCGGTCGGCCAGCAGATCGGCGGGAGCGTACTGGGCGCGGTGCTGCTCGCGTTCATCGCCGCGGCGGCCTTCGCGGCGATCCTGTCGACCGTGGCCGGGTTGACCCTGGCTTCCTCCTCCTCGCTGGCGCACGACTTCTACGCCAGTGTCATCCGCCGTGGCAACGCGACCGCGACGGAGCAGATGCGCGTGGCGCGGGGCGCGGCCGCGGCGATCGGGGCGGCCGCGATCGGGTTGGCGATCTTCGCCCAGGACCTCAACGTCGCCTTCCTCGTGGCGCTCGCCTTCGCCATCGCGGCCTCGGCGAACCTGCCGACCCTGCTGCTGTCCCTGTTCTGGAAGCGCTTCAACACGGCGGGCGCGGTCGCCGGGATCTACGGCGGACTCATCTCCGCGGTGGGGCTGGTCATCTTCTCACCGGTGGTGTCGGGCAAGGTCAACGAGGCCGGGGAGAGCGAGTCGCTGCTGCCCGCCGGGATCGACATCGCCTGGTTCCCCCTGGAGAACCCGGGCCTGTTCTCCATCCCGCTGGGCCTGCTGTGCGCGGTGGTGGGGACGTTGCTGTCCGGAGAGCGCGACCGCGAGAGCCACGCGCTCCTGGAGGTCCGTTCGGTCACCGGGGCCGGAGCTGCGAGCGCCGAGCAGCACTGACCGCCAGCGGTCCCACGTCGGGCCCGTGCCGGCACAGCGCCGGCACGGGCCCTCGTCGCCGGGTCACGAAGGGAGGGTTCCGGTGTGGACGGCAGCGGTACCACCACGCGTAGCGGAGCCGGCTCCGACCGCCGGGTGTGATCCCGGATACACTGGCCCCGTGTCCAGGGGGTGGTTGGGCGGGGCCGGCCGCCTTGTTTCCGAGCGTCGTACCGTGACGCGGAGCGATCGGCGCTCCGTCCTCTCAGTGCTCAGGGAGGCCCGCAAGCTCGACGGCGACCTCAGCGGTGGCCTGCGCGGTCGGGGGGTGGGCAACGCCGCCCGGCGCGTCGGGCGGCTGCTGGACGCCGACGCCGTGGTGCTGGCCGACCTCGACGGCGTCGTGGCCCAGTACGGCACGCTGCCACCCGACACCGACCTGGAGGCGCTGCTCGCCCAGGTGTACGGCCATGGCGGGGTGATCCGACAACCCCCGCTCTCCGCGGCTCCCCTGTTCGTCGCCGACGACCTGGCCGGCTGTCTCGTGGTCAGTGGAGACATCGCCCAGAACGAGGTCAGCGAGGTCGCCGCTCTGGCCTCGGACCACCTGGACCACGCCGTGCTGCGCCTGTCCCGCGAGCGCATCGCGGCGGCGGACCTGCGCCGCCTCCGGGCACAGATATCGCCGCACTTCATGCACAACGCCCTGGCGGCCATCGCGGCGCTGATCCACGCCGACCCCGAGCGCGCCCGGGAACTGCTGAGTGAGTTCGCCGACTATCTGCGCTACAGCTTCTCCTCGGCGGGCGACTACGCGACCGTGGCGGCGGAGCTGCAGGCCACCCAGACCTACCTGGAGCTGCAGCGGGCCCGGTTCCGGGACCGATTCGACGTCACCGTGCGGATCGCGCCCGAGGTGCTACCCGTGGCGATCCCGTTCCTGGTGGTCCAGCCGATCGTGGAGAACGCGGTCCGGCACGGGCTGGAGCCCAAGGCCGGCGGCGAGGGCCGCATCAGTGTCTCTGGGTTCGGCGAGGGACCGTTGTGCGTGATCGAGATCGAGGACGACGGGGTTGGTATGGATCCGGAGTTCGCGCGCTCCGTGCTCGCCGGAACCGGCCCGCCGGCGAAGGGAATCGGGCTGGCCAACGTCGACGAGCGGCTCCGCAAGGTCTACGGACCCGAGTACGGTCTGGTCGTCGAGACCGCACCGGAGAGCGGTACCAAAGTGATGATCCGGATACCTCGGTTCATGCGAGGAGTTGTAGCCGAATGAGTGGATCGCTGCGTGTCCTCCTGGTGGAGGACGAGGCATCCGCGCGCGAGGAACTGGCGTCCTTCCTGCGGGAGATGCCCGAGGTCGGTGAGGTCACCCCGGTGGAGGACGGGGCCAGCGTCGTGAAGCTGCTCGGCACCACCGGTTTCGACGCCGCGTTCATCGACATCCTGATGCCGGGCCTGGACGGCATGGAGGTCGCCCGTGTGCTTGGGGCGCTGTCCGAGCCGCCCGCGATCGTGTTCGTCACCGCCTCGGAGGACCACGCGATCGAGGCGTTCGGGATCGGGGCGGTCGACTACCTGCTCAAACCGGTGAGGCGGGAACGACTCGCCGAGGCGCTCGGACGGATCACCCGACAGCGGCGCGTGCGTGACGCCCCGGCCGGGGAGGACGAGCTCGACGTCGTGCGCGTGGAGTTCGCAGGTCGCACGGTCTTCGTGCGGCGCGACGAGGTGCAGTACGTCGAGGCCCACGGCGACTACGTCCGGTTGCACACCGCCGGTGACACCCACCTCATCCGGCTGTCGTTGTCCCACCTGGAGGACGTCTGGGCCCACGCCGGGTTCGTCCGGGTGCACCGCGGCTACCTGGTCGCCGTCCCCTGGGTGCGCGATCTGCACGTGACCTCCTCCTCGGGTCTGGTGGCCAGCACGCCCGCCGGCGACGTGCCCGTCAGCCGGCGGCACTCTCGGACGCTCAAGGAGCGGCTGATGGAGGCGGCCCGCAACGACCAGCTGGGCCGGGCGACCCGGTGAAACCGAGCCGCAGAGTCCGGGTCACCAGCCCGCAGACCCGCATCGCGCTCGCCCGCCGGCACCGCCCGGGCCAGCACCTGCTCCCGCTTCCGGCTCCCGCCGACGTCGCCGGTGCGCGCGCGGCGTTCCGGCGCCAGCGCAGGCTCGCCCTAGCGACGATGTCCGGGCTCGCCGCCACGGTGCTGGGGATGAGCGGGCTGGTCGCCGTGTTACCCACACTGGACCACGTGGGGGTGGCGGGCGTGCCACTGTCGTGGCTGCTGGCCGGTGTGGCGCCCTACCCCCTGTTGCTCGCCCTGGCGGTGCTGCACGTGCGGCGCGCCGAACGCGCCGAGGACGCCGAACGCGCCGAGGGCGGGCTCGCCGTGGACGAGCGACGGGACGGCCGATGACCGGAATCGTCGCGATCGGGTCCGTACTCGCGGCGAGCCTGCTCATCGGCATCTACGGGGTGCGGGCCGCGCGCAGCACCTCCGACTTCCTGATCGCCTCGCGTAAGGTCTCGCCGCGTTGGAACGCCATGGCGATCGCGGGGGAGTACCTCTCGGCGGCCTCGGTGCTCGGCCTCGCCGGGCTGGTGCTGAAGAACGGGTTGGGGACACTGTGGTACGCGGTCGGCTTCACCGCCGGCTACGTGGCGGTGGTCGCCCTGGTGGCCGGGCCGATGCGGCGCTCGGGCGCTTTCACCGTCCCCGACTTCGCCGAGTACCGACTGGGATCACCGCGACTGCGCAAACTCTCCGGATGCATCGTCCTGCTGATCATGCTGCTGTACCTGGTCCCCCAGTTCAAGGGTGCCGGGCTGGTGCTGAACCTGGTGAGTGGAACCCCCTACTGGGTCGGTGTGCTCCTCGCCGGGCTGGTGGTGAGCTTCTCGATCGTGGCGGGCGGGATGCGGTCGGCCACCTACGTCCAGGGGTTCCACTATCTCGTCAAGCTCGCGTTCCTCGCGGTGCCCGCGGTCTACCTGCTCGTGCACGCCGGGGCCGACGCGCGGGGGGAGGTCCTGGAGCCGGACCGGGCGACCGAGTTCCGCGCGCGGACCACCGTGGAGTTCACCATCGACACGCGCCTGGAGGTCACCGAGCCGACCACGGTGGAGCGGGCACCGGAGCGAGGGGAACCGGGAGAGCCCGACCGTCTCGCCTCGGGGACACACGACATCGCCTCCGGTGAGGAGCTGACATTCCCCGCCGGAGCGCCCGTTCCCGAGCCGACCGGTGTTCCCCAGCTCGGCGGCGAACAGTGGAGCCGCCCCCTGCTCGACATCGAGAACTCCGGCCACCCCCTGTTGGGTACCTGGTCCACGCTGCTCGCGCTGACACTGGGCGCGATGGGGCTGCCGCACGTCCTGATGCGGTTCCACACCAGCCCCACCGCGCGCACGGCCCGCCGGGTCGCGACCGGCGTGATCGCGCTGCTCGGGGTCTTCTACCTGTTCCCGGCGATCTACGGTCTGCTGGGGCGGGTCTTCACGCCGCAGCTGGTGCTCAACGACGCGACCGACTCGGTCACGGTTTTGCTTCCCGCCCAGGTGGTGCCCGGAGCCCTGGGCTCGGTTCTCACCGCGCTGGTCGCCGCCGGCGCGTTCGGCGCGTTCCTGTCCACGTCCTCCGGGCTGTTGCTGGCGCTGGCCGGTGGACTCTCGCACGACCTGTTCAGCGGCAGCGTGCCGCGCCTGCGGGTGGCCGTGGTGGTGGGGACGACCGTGGCGGTGCTGATCGCTCTGCCGGCCTTCCGGGTCGACATCAACGTCCTGGTTGGTTGGGCGTTCGCGGTGGCCGCCTCGACTTTCTGTCCCCTGCTGGTGCTCGGAATCTGGTGGCGCAGACTGACGCTCACCGGCGCGACGGTCGGCCTCGCGATCGGCGCGGCCACCTCCACGGGAGCGGTGGCCCTGTCCACCGTGACCACCCTGGACCCGGGGCTGCTCACGTTGCTGCTCGCGCAACCCGCCGCCTGGACGGTGCCGCTGGCCTTCGCGACCATGATCGGGATCTCACTCCTGGGCACCGAGCCCGACTGGGCGGAGCACGCGTTGCTGCGGCTGCACGCGCCGTGACTCAACCCCGCCGCGCACGGGCGCGCGAGGTGCCACCCACCCCGCGAGAGACGTACGGTGGGCGAGCCATGAAGTGAGACCGATGTGGGCAGTTGGCCACCGGGGGGCGGTGATCCGGTACCGCTCGCGCGGCGCGCGCCGGTGGAGCCGCGTTACCGTGCTGGGGGGCTGTAGCGACGCGCCGGCCCGAGCACAGAGCACGACGTTCGAGGAGGAGTCACCTCATGTCCGGACGGTACGGCGGCGGTGGCCGCCGGCACGGAGGGCGCCCGGACCACCAAGGGCGGGGACGGCCCGAGGAGCCCGAGATTCGCGGCAGGCGCGACGACGCCCGCCTCCGTGAGGAACTGCGGCGCATGTCCGGGTCCTCGTACGGGCGCTACAAGTCACTGCGGGGTGACTGGGATTTCGGGGACTTCACGCTGAGCATCGACCGGGTGCAGTCCGACCCGTTCGCCCCACCCTCCCGGATCTCGGTGCGGGTGCCGGCCGACGTGGTCGCGTTGCCGGACCACGCGTGGCGTTCCCCGGTGCGTCGCCGCGCCACCGCCGACTACCTGGTCCGCCGCGCCTACCGGGTGCTCAAGGGGGCGAAGCTGCGGATCGACGCCGGTGAGCAGGAGGTCATCGAGCGTGCCTCCGGTCAGATCGAGCAGGGTGACCTCCTGCTGCGGCTGGGAATCGAGCTTCCCGGCCACGGGCGCAAGATCGACGCGCGTACCGCCGAGTCCGAGCTGTGCGAGCGGCTGCCCGACATGGTGGACGCGTTGCGGTGGGACGAGCTCGACCAGGACGAGGCCGTCGCGTTCGCCGACACGGTCGAGGACACGGTCGCGCTGCGCGCGGAACTGCCCGCGCTGGGCCTCGTGGCGTTCGTGGCCGACGGCTCGGTGCTGCCGCGCCACAGCGGTGTCAGCGACCGCCCGATGGACGACTCCAAGGTGGTGCCGTTCACCGCCCCCGAGTCGCTGAGGGCGAGTGTCAAACTGCCGCACCGGGGTGAGGTCTCGGGCCTGGGGATCCCCGAAGGGATCACGCTCATCGTCGGCGGCGGGTTCCACGGCAAGTCCACGCTGCTGCACGCGCTGGAGCGAGGCGTCTACGACCACATCCCGGGTGACGGCCGCGAACTCGTCGTCACCCGGCCCGACGCCGTGAAGATCCGTGCCGAGGAGGGGCGCAGGGTGGAGCGCACCGACGTGAGCGCGTTCGTGCGCAACCTGCCCACCGGCGCCGACACCGGTGACTTCCGCAGCGACAACGCCTCGGGCTCCACCTCCCAGGCGGCCAACATCAGCGAGTCGCTGGAGGCGGGTTCCACCACCCTGCTGGTGGACGAGGACACCACCGCCACCAACCTGATGATCCGCGACACCCGGATGCAGGCCCTGGTGCACGGCGACCGGGAACCCCTGACCCCCTTCGTCGACCTGGTGCGGCCGCTGCACCGGGACCACGGGGTCTCGACGGTGCTCGTCATGGGCGGCAGTGGTGACTACTTCGACGTCGCCGACAATGTCGTGATGCTCGACGGCTACCGGCCCTACGACGTCACAGAGCGCGCGCGTGAGCTCTCCTCGGAGCGTACCGACGCCACCTACCACGCGCCGGCGCACCGCGTCGTCGACCAGCGCTCGGTCAACGCCAACGCGCGCGGCCGGACCAAGCTCAAACGGCGCGACATGGACGTCCTCACGTTCGGCGAGACCGACATCGACGTCCGGCATCTGGCCCAGCTCGTCGACCCGGGCCAGATCGTGGGTGTTGGCCTGGCACTGCGGCTCCTCTCCGAGGACGGGCTGCTCGGTGACGACCGCAGTCTCGCCGAGGCGCTCGACGCCCTCGACGAGCGGCTGGCCAACGACGGCGTGGCCGCGCTCGGCCGTGGCTTCGCCGGTGACTACGCCCTCCCGCGCCGGTTCGAGATCGCCGCCGCGCTCAACCGGCTGCGCACCCTACGCGTGCGCGCGCTGCGCCGAACGTAGGGGTGGATCGGGGAACAGCGCGCGGTAGGTGGACGTTGCCGTTGAACGGATATGTCAGTGGAGATCGGTACTCTCAACCGGTGGTTCCGGTCCTACCGCGCGCGCCCGTCCGGGCCGCGGTGCCCGGGCGTTGGTGGGTCCGTGTGCGCACGTGCCCCGTGGTCGAGGACGCGCGGCCACCTGAGCGACCCCGAGAATATGGAGACCCGTCAAGGTGCGTGATCCCGCAGAGCTCTACGAACTCCGTCCCGGCTACGACCTCGCCGGTCCGGCGATGCTGGTCATCCTCGACGGGTTCGTCGACGCCGGATCGGTTGGCAAGCAGGCCGCCGAAACGCTGTTCGACGCCTTCGACGCCGAGGAGGTCGCGACCTTCGACGTTGACCGGCTGGTCGACTACCGGGCCCGGCGTCCCGTCATGACCTTCGTCGAGAACACCTGGAGTGAGTACGAAGCCCCCAAGCTCGCCCTCTACCTGATGCACGATACCGAGGGCACCCCGTTCCTGCTGCTGCACGGTCCCGAACCCGACCGCGAGTGGGAGGCGTTCGCCGAGGCCGTGCGCGGGCTGGTCGAGCGGTTCTCGGTGAGCCTCACCGTGGGTCTGCACGGCATCCCCATGTCCGTGCCGCACACCCGCCCGAGCACCGTAACCCCGCACGCGACACGCCCCGAGCTGGTCGCCGAGCATGTGCCCTGGATCGGCCGGGTGCAGGTCCCGGCCAGTGCCGCGTCCCTGTTGGAGTTCCGCATGGGAGGCGCCGGCCACGACTTCATCGGCTACGCAGTGCACGTGCCGTCCTACCTGGCCCAGTCGGAGTATCCGCGCGCGGCGATCGCCGCTCTGGGATACGTCAGTGGTGCCACCGGGCTCGCCCTGCCCACCGCCAAGCTGGAGGAGAGCGCCGAGAGCGCCGACGCGGAGATCGAGGAGCAGGTCGCGGCCTCCGACGAGATCCAACAGGTCGTGGCCAACCTCGAACGGCAGTACGACGACATCATGTCGGCGCGCCAGTCCGGAGACGGAACCGAGACCCTGCTCTCCAGCAACGAATCCGGGCTGCCCACCGCCGACGAGCTCGGCGACGAGCTGGAGCGTTACCTGGCCGAGCGCGAGCGCGGCGGTGACGGCTGACCGTGCTCTACCAGCTGCTCTTCCACACCGTGTTGCGGCACGCCGACGCCGAGACCGCCCACCGGCTCAGCTTCGCCGCGCTGCGTGGGCTCTCGGCGGTCCCCGGGGCCAGCGACGTCATGACCAGGCTGCTGGGCCCGCGAGAGTCGGAGCTGACCGTGCGCGCGTTCGGCCGGGTGTTGCCCGGACCGCTCGGCCTGGCCGCGGGGTTCGACAAGAACGCCGAGGGAGTAACCGGGCTCACCGCGCTTGGATTCGGCTTCGTCGAGGTGGGGACCGTGACGGCTCACCCGCAGGAGGGCAACCCGCGGCCGCGGATGTTCCGCCTGGTTCCCGACCGCGCGATCGTCAACCGGATGGGGTTCAACAACGACGGCGCGGCGGCCGTGGCCGAACGCCTGTTCGCCCAGCGCCTCAGGGAGGAGAGGGGGCGGGCGCGCCACGCCGACGGGGGCGCCCCTTTCATCGGGGTCAACATCGGCAAGACCAAGGTGGTCCCCGGCGCGGAGGCCACGAAGGACTACGTGGCCAGTGCCCGCGAGCTGGCCGGGTTCGCCGACTACCTGGTGATCAACGTCAGCTCGCCGAACACACCCGGACTGCGCGCCCTGCAGGCCGTCGAGGAGCTTCGCCCCCTGTTGGCGGAGGTGCGCTCCACCCTCGACTCCGAGGGGCACCGGACGCTACCCCTGCTGGTCAAGATCGCTCCGGACCTGGCCGACGCCGACATCGACGCCGTGGCCGACCTCGCGTTGGACCTCGGGCTCGACGGCATCATCGCCACCAACACCACGATCGGTCGTGGCGGGCTGCGGAGTGCCCCCGAGAGGGTCGCCGCGGCCGGGGCCGGCGGGCTTTCCGGGGCGCCACTGCGGCACCGCTCACTCGAGGTGCTGCGACGGCTGCGCGCCCGCGTTGGCGACCGGCTCGTCCTGGTGGCCGTGGGAGGGATCGAGACCCCTCACGATGCCTGGGAGCGTGTCCGGGCGGGCGCCACCCTGGTCCAGGGCTACACGGGTCTCGTCTACGGTGGCCCGCTGTGGCCGCGCCGGATGCACAAGGGGTTGACGCGGCTGCTCCGCGCCGCCGGGTACGCCTCGGTCAACGACGCGGTCGGTACCGGTGCCAGCGACACGGCGGGCCATTAGCCACGCCGGCCACGCCGGACGGGGCCGACCGCCAAGCTCAGTGGGGTGATCCCGCGGTACTCGTCGTGGTGCACGCGGCCGCGGGCTAGTGTCCCGGGGCGGGAAGCTGCTCACGCGCCGATGGGCTGTCTCGGTAGTGGGCGATCGCGGACACCACCTCCTCGGGATCGACGCGGAGGTGGTGTCCGGGATAACCCACGTCCATGCCGAAGCTCCCGCGGTTGGTGCCGTGCAGCCACCGGTTCAGGCCGGTGAGCTCGATCAGCTCGGGTGCGTGGGCCAGCAGCGCGATATGGGACTGGCCGGAGACGACGCCCACATAGGCTCGGGCGAAGTCGTCCCAGCGCACCCACGCCCGGCCAGCGGGGGCTCGGAGGTAGATCCCCTCGGGTAGCAGCGCGACCCCCTGGGGTACCCCGAACAGTGACCGCACCGTCAGGACACCGCACACCCCGAAGAAGCCGACCGCCACCGCTCCGATGACGACGAGGGCCAGGGAGGGAATCCGTACCGGGGGGGACGATTGGGACAGCCCCATGGCCACCGTCCACGCGCCGAGGAGTACGAAGAGCACCGAACCAACGGCGCCGGCGAGCGCGATCCCGCGCCGGCCGGGAAACACCACCCCCACGGTCCGGGTGGTGTAGCGGTGGGCGCCGGGGAGCGTGCCACGGACGGCACCGGTCCAGCCGCTTTCGTCACCCGAACCGGGAGCGCGGCGGGGGCGGCGGCTCATGACCAGGACGATCACACCGCAGCCACCGAAGAACAGCAGGCCGAGGTAGCCCCACGCCTCACCGGTGAGCACCAGGATCCCGGACATCAGGATCGTGACGGTGAACGCCACGATGAGCTTCGTCTTGTTTCCCATAGGGGAATCAACGATAGGGCAGCATCGGCGGGCGCACTACACGTGAGGCCAACAGAGGGGCGGCGGTGCGCGGCTACTGGAGGGCGAGCACTTCGGTCGTGAGCGCTTCCGCGTGAGGACGTGCCCACAGGGTCGCCTGGAACGCGGCTCTCTCGTCCCGCCAGGTGTGCTCGTCGAGGTCACGAGGCGTGGGGCCGCGTCGCCGAGCATCGCGTGCGCGAGTGCCGCGCCCTCCCCCTCCTCCCCTTGGAGGAGGGGACGCTGTGAGTGCGTTCGTGGTCCTGACACGGGTACCCGTGTCAGCCACAGGGGGTGTGGGCGGGCGTGATTCGTGCGTGCCTGGGTGTCTCCCGCGCTCCGCCCACGCGTGGCCGGTGGACCGGGGCGCCCCTTGGGGAGCTGCCGTCTCCCGCTGGGTCGTGAGGGTGGGCCTCACCGCTCTGCCATACCCGAGTCCCGGAGAGACATGTCCTCAGCGCGATGAGTCACGGCGTTGTGGAGAGTCGGTACCGCGAAAGTAGTCGAGAAGCGTGGGAGGTGGGCGGTGCGTGATCTGGTGGTCACCGAGAACATCACCATCGACGGGGTGATCGACGGCACTGGCGGCTGGTTCAGTCCGGCCAACGTCTCCCCGGAGACGATGGCCGACGTCAACAGCGCGCTTGCCGAGCAGAGCGCCGCTGCTGACGCCGTGGTCTTCGGGCGGGTGACCTTCGAGGAGATGCGTGGCTACTGGCCGGGACGCCAGGACGACACCAGCGGCGTTTCCCGCTATCTGGACACGGTAGCCAAGTACGTGTTCTCCAGCACCCTGGACGATCCGCGGTGGGAGCACACCACGGTGCTGCGTGGTGACGTGGACACGGAGATCCGGGCACTGAAGACCTTGTCCGGAAAGGACATCGTCGCGACCGGAAGTATCCGGTTGGTGCACAGCCTCATCGCCGCGGGGGTGGTCGACGAGTATCGGTTGTTCGTCCACCCCGTGGTGCGCGGGCACGGTGCCCAGCTGTTCGTCGAGGGCACGCGGATTCCCCAGCTGCGCCTGGTGGAGTCACGCCCGTTCCGTTCTGGGGTGGTCCTCCTGCGGTACCGGATTGACCTAGCCTGACGCCACCGGTTGTGTCGGTGACAGCTCCGCTCCCAGCAGCGGCCCGTTCAGATGGGACGGGCGAACCCGGGCCCCGGTGACGCTTTCGGCCAGGGCGAGTGCGGCCGCGCCGGGAGCGCTCACCTCGGAGTCATCGTCGAGTTCGACCGCGCGCATCTCGTTCAGGAGCGCGTCGGGGCGGGTGCCGCGCCGCACCCCCGGCCAGCGCGTGTCGAGGAAGGTCTGGAGCACACCGTCCACCACCCAGCGGAACTCGTAGCGGTGGTCCAGCAGCACACGCACAGACACCAGTTCGGTGCCGGCCGACAGGGTCCGGTAGGTCGCCGGGTGCGTGGCCCGGCAGCCGGTGGGCTCGATGATGACCACCCACCCGTGTATCGACACCGCGTGCGCCGTGAGCGGCGGGTGCCCCTCGGCGCACAGCCCCGCCTCGACGGCCTCGGCGATCGGCAGACTACGCAGCTGTCGGTTGGCCGCTCCAAGGCGGCACAGCGCCTCGCTCTTGCTCAGCCCTCGAACGTAGGACATGCAGAACGCCTCGGCCAGATCCGGCTGAGTCTCCTGCAGCCACGCGTAGTCGCGGGCACGCGCCACGGTCATGGGCGTACTTCCCTTTCACGTTCCACGAGTCTCGAGGGGGCGGTGGTCCCTGACGTGGACGGTGCCAGGGGTCGCTGTGGTGCGGCCGGGCTGTCCCACGGCAGGAGCCTGCGCGCCCTACGTTCCCAACCGCGAGCCAGTTATTCCGTTCCCAGGATAGGGTGCCGTGCCCGGGGCTCGTCGCCCCAACCACCGCAGCGGGCGAATCCCGCGGGACGCGGCCGCTACTTGTCCTCCTCGTCCACGTCCTCCTCGTCGGGATGCCCGTCACGGTACCGCTCGCCCGGTTCGGTCTCCCCGAGCAGCTGAGACACCGTGACCATGGTGAAGCCCTCCTCCTCGAGCTTCTCCAGCAGTTCCGGCACGGCGTCGATGGTGCTGCCGTGGATGTCGTGCATCAGCACGATCGCCCCGGGCTTCGCTTGCTCCATGGTGTGCTTGGTGACCTTGCCGGAGTCGCGGTGACGCCAGTCGTTGGTGTCGACGCTCCAGAGGATCTCGGCCAGGCCCAGCTCCTCGGACACCTTGGCGGATTCGTCGTCGGTGGCACCGAACGGAGGCCGCATCAGGGTCATCTCGTGGCCGGTCTCCCGGCGGACCAGCGCGTTGACCGGGATCAGCTCGTCCGCCACGGCGCCACTGCCGATCGTGGTCAGGTTCGGGTGGGCCTCGGTGTGGTTGGCGATCTGGTGCCCTTCGGCGTACTCGCGCCGCAGGATGTCGAGGTTCTCGCGCAGCGGCTCGCCGGTGACGAAGAAGGTGGCCTTGGCGTCGTGCTCGGCCAGGGCGTCGAGCAGTTCGGGAGTGCGACCACCGGGGCCGTCGTCGAAGGTCAGGGCGATGCACTTGCTCTCGGTCGCCGAGCAGTCGGTGTCGTCGTCGCGCACCGGAAACACCCCGGGCACGGACTCGTCCGACGCCCCGCTCTTGGGGTTGACCTCGGGAAGCTCGAAGTTCTCGGTGACGACGGTCGCGGCCGTCTGCGCCCGTTCCCCGAACTGCGAAAGCAGCGGTTCGACGTCCTCCTGGTCGATGACCGCGTTGACCTGTCCGGCCTCCGGGGGTGCCACCTCGCCCTGGTCGAACTCCGCGACGAGGTCGCCGTCGGGGTTGAAGCCCAGCGATTCGTAGACACGCATGATCGGGTAGAGCTTCGCGGTGTCGACGTCCTCCTGGTCCTGCAGGGCCTCGCTCACCAGGTCGTTGAGGGTGTCGAGCTCTTCCTGGCCGGCGAGTAGCTCCGTGGAGTACGCGGTTTCTCCGGTGGTGGCGTCGTACCAGTACGTGGCGTGGCCGGTCCGCTCCCCCTCGGAGTTCTCCTCTGTGCGGGTGAGCCGAACGGCGACGATGTCGTCGGCGGCCACGCTGAGGTTCCAGTCGACAGTGAACGCGGTGGCGTCGGGATAGGCGTCCGCGAAGTCGCGGGCCTCCCTCTCGATGGTGGAGCTGAGTCGTTCGGTGAGTGGATCGGCGTTCGGGATGTCCGGGTGGGCGGTCTCGACCAGGATGTCGTCGTCCTCGCTGGTGGTCACCTCGTCGATGCCCGCGACGTTCTCCGGGGAGACAACGGTGAGCTGGTCAGGCTCGCCCTCGGGTTTGACCGTGTCCGTCCCCGAGGACTGGTCGCCCTCTCCGACGCTGCAGCCAACCAACGCCAGGGTCACGATCGCGGCTGTGGGGGCGAGATAGGGGAGTGTCGTTCGTGGACCGGTCACCATGGGGGTGCGAGCGCGGAAAGACATGTGGCGGCCAGCGTCCTCTTTCATTTTTCATGGCCCAGGCAGTGAGCGAACCGATTGTGGAATGATTCGTCCTGGTATGTCGACAGAACAGCGCGTGGAAGTTCGCTAACGATTGGTGTCGATTCGGACACACCGCACTGTCTGGTTCGGTAGATACCGGGAAGCCGCTCATTGCCGCACGAAGACACCTCTCTATACTGGCAGTCGCGATCCGTGTTCGATGAGTAATAATTCCGCGTGTCGCGCGCGTTCTTTGGTGCGAGCTCGGCGCCACTGCGCGGGATCCTTCCGTCGTGGTCGGTGGCGTCCCGCTCTTGTCGTACACGTGACCGAAGAAGTGTGCAAATCGGGTTTCGGGTGCGACTTGTGGCATCTGCGGATCGGGTGGGTCAACTGGCCAACACCACCGGATCGCTCTCCAAAGGGGGCGTTCGCGTCGCGTGAGCGAGGGGATTGTACCGCGTCCGGTCACCACGGGTGCCCCTGGTATTGCGTACCGCCGCTAGGTCCGCACCGGAGGAAGGGTGAGCTCCCCGGGATCGGCGCCGGGGAGCGCGCAGGCGCGCCCCGCGACCTGATGGGCGTGGTCCAGGCACGCGACGATCGCGTCCTCGCCGAGGGCGGCCAGACGCGGACGGGCGGTACCGCCGAGCGCTCCGATCTGCGACAACGCGTCGAGAACTCCCGCCGCGAACGCGTCACCCGCCCCGACGGTGTCAGCGACCTCGGTGTGTGGGGGGCGCCGGTGAACGAGAAGAGGGTGGGTACCCGGACGCAGCGCCACGGTGGGTCCCGCGCCCTGGGTCAACACGAGCAGCGACGGGCCGAGCGCGCCCCAGTCTCGGAGTGACTCCTCGGGGGAACGCTCCGGGTAGAGCCAGGTGAGGTCCTCGTCGCTGACCTTGACAACATCGGCGAGGCCCACCTGACGCTCGACACGAGCTGTCTCCACATCGCGAGGGCCGGCCAGGGCGGGACGGATGTTGGGGTCGTAGCTGAGCGTGACGTGTTCCCGCTGTTTCGTCAGCCACCTCTCGATGACCGAGGACCCCGGGTGCAGCGCCATCGCGAGCGAACCCGCGTGAACAGCGGTGACGTCGTCGCCGACAGGGGTGGGAAGTTCCTCCGGCCGCCACTGCCAGTCGGCGGTGCCGTTGACATAGAAGTTGTACTCGGCGCCTCCCGTCCCGTCGATGGTGGCGATGGCCAGTGTCGAGGGCTCGGAGGCGGTGACCGCGTGCCGCAGACCGACCCCCCGCGACCCGGCGTACTCGCGGAGGTCACGGCCGAACCGGTCGTCGCCGAACCGTGCCAGGAGTGTCACCGGTACCCCGAGGCGGGCGAGAGCTACCGCGGTGTTGGTCGGCGCGCCGCCGGGGACCGCGCGGTAGGTGTCGCTGTCAACGCTGATGAGGTCGATCAGGGCCTCGCCGATGACGGTCAACACGTGGGATTCTCCGTTTCCACGCGAGCCGTGTGGGGCGCGGGAACGCCGCACGAACGAGGGTTCCCCGCCGGTGTGTGCTCACCCACGGGGAACCCGGAAACGGTCGTGGCTACCGGAACACGACTTCGCGCACCCGAACGACACGGGGCCGAGGCTGAGCTCAGCTGCCGACGTGGTTGAGGGACTGCTCACCGAGGTCGTGCATCATGTCCTCGACGTCACTGAACTCCAGTGGTGCCGGAGCGTCCTCGTCGGCGCCGAGACCGGGCATCATCGAGTACCTGACCTCGATGTTCATGTTCTCGGAACGGATCAGCATCGTGCCGACCGACTCGTTGGAGATCGTCTTCTCCGTCCCGAACACCAAGGTGGCCTCGTCGCCGAGGTCAACCTCCTGTTCCTCGTCGACCGTGCGCTCGGTGTAGCTGTCGTCCTCGTCGGTGGCGTAGTCGACGGCGTCCTCGTAGTCCGTCTTCGCGCCCTCGACCGAGTCGGCGCCGGCGAAGGGAACGGAGTACTCGACCCGGAGCGTGCCGTAGGTCTCGCCCTCGCCGTCGACGCTCCACGAGCACGACGAGCGGTTGTCGGTGAGGCTCTTGTTCGGGCTGTCCAGGCTGTAACTCTCCGATGCCTCCTCGGAGAGGGCATCGCAGGGTTCCTCGGGGAGCTCGTAGGGAGGCTCGCCCTGGGCCTGGCCCCCACCCTCGCTGTCCTCTTCGCCCTCGCCGCCTTCACCGCCTTGTTGGGACTCCTCGGAACCGCCGGACTCACCGCCCTGCTGCTCCTCGCCGCCGGATCCCTGGGCGGCCTGGGGCTCGCCGCCGGAGTTACGGATCACGACCGCGACGACGGCGATCACCAGGATCACGATGACGGCGCCGCCGCCGATGACGATCCACATCCCGGCGCTGCTCTTGCGGGGCTGCTGGGGGTAGCCCGGCGATCCGGCGGGCCCACCCGGCCCGTATGGGGGTGCTCCGCCCCCCTGGTACATCTGCTGTTCCTGGGGGTTCTGGTACGGCGGTCCGCCGGGACCGGGCTGGGGGCCGTAAGGGGCCCCAGGGTGACCACCGGGGCCGGGGGCACCGGGCGGTGGACCACCGGGGGGTGGCGGGGGGGCACCGTAGGGGGGCTGATGCGGCCCGCTCGGGTTCTGCTGACCGGCGTCCGGGGCCCCTTGCGCGTAACCGGGCTGCCCGTAGGGCCCGCCCTGTGGCGGCTGCTGCCCTCCAGAGTTGCCCTCGCCATCCGGCGGAAACTGCGGTGGCTGTATGTAGGGTCCGTTGTCGCTCATGACTCCCCTCGCGCCGGCTGCGTTGCTAACGGTCCGTGAGACGCGCGTGGGCGCGTTCCTGGTTCCACTACCTGGATGCCTCGTTCTCGCGGTGGGGTTGCACCCGAGTCGCGGGGCCATGTCGGGCACACGTATCGCGGCCGGACGCGTCCGGCCGCGACCTCGGTGGGCACCGTGGACGGAGGCGGCGCTCCGCCACGTCCCCGGCATTGGCCGGGTCCCCGAAGGCTTCCGTGGGACTGGCACGTCAGGTGACCCGGACGATGACAAGAGCCAGGCTCCGGCATCCTAGCTTGCACGGTTGATCCCATGACAGGCGCTCTCGTCATTGGAAGCGTGGATCGTGCCCGAATCGTGGCTGACGAGCTTCATCGGGCCCGCGCCGATCGGTCACGTGACCGTTGGGTGTGGGCTCGTAGCCAACCCCCCAAGGATCGCGCGGTGGAAGCTCGTTCGGTTCGTGGCGACGCGGATCGTTGCGGGATCGAGATCCACGCAAGTCGGTGCAAAGCGACCGAGGCGCGGACATCCCCGGGGCCGAGGGCGGCGGGGACGGGTCCGGGCGCCCGAAGCGGGGAATCGCCGGTGGGAAAGCCGCGCGTCGGCGCGGCGACACCGGTTACTGTTGGAACCCCACGAAGGCCCCTGGCACGAAGGGCTCACGATGTCGTCCGAGACCCCGAACACCAGTGACCAGGCGCGCGACACCCGACCCAGGCACGGGTTTCTCGCCTGGTTCGTCTTCGTCGTCGCCGTCGGCGCCGTGCTCACCCTGGCCGGTGGCTGCGTGGCCATGGTCTACGGTCCGGTGCTGACCGGCGGATAGCGGCCCGCGCGAGGCCGCCCGGGGTGGAGCCGGGCTCCTAGAACATCGAGATGTGCACGTGGTCGTAGTGGTTCTCGGTGATGCTGCCCCGGTCCTCCATGTCGCGCCAGCCCTCGTCGCCGCGTCGGATGTCCCAGATCTGCTGGCGCCAGATGATGTACATGATGCCCAGCCGTTCGGCGTTCTCCTTGGCCCAGTCGGCGATCCGCTGGCCGCGCTCGTTCTGCTTCTTCGTGGGCATCGTGTACTCGGCGACCATGAAGTCGCAGGCACGGCCCTTGGGGTGCTCGCCGACCACGGCGCCGCCGCTCTCGCGGAAGCAGCCCACACCGCCGAGATCCTCTCGCTCCCCGAACTCCTCGATGATCACGTCCCGCATCTGCCGGGTGCGGGGCGTGAGGTTGTCGGGTCCGCCCATCTCCTGTTCGGGGTAGTCGGCGATGAGTTTCTGGACCTCCTCGCGCCGCTCCTCGAGCTCGTCGAGGTCCTCCTCAACCTTGGCGGCTTTCTCCTCGGCGTTGGCCTGGGCCTTCTCGTCACGCTCGATGGCCTCCTCGAGGAGCTCGACCTTGTCCTGGTTCGAGCTGGACAGGTGCTCGACAACGGATGCCTGGTCCAGCACCCGCTGCGGATCGTCATCGACGAACAGTGAGAACGCGGGGTCCACGCCGCCGTTGGTGTAGCTGGCGACGGCGAGCTGGCGTACCTGCTCGGTCGCCTGCTCGACCTCCTCCTTGGTCTGTTCGGCGCGCTCCTCGGCCTTCTCGGCGTCAGCGAGAACGGCCTCCATGTCGCGTAGCTCACCGTTGTACTCCTCGCTGAGCTCATCCGAGCGCTCGACCAGCTCGTCGAGACTCTGCTCGGGCTCGTCCGCCGGCATGGTGGCGCTGGCCTGACCGGCGGTGAGGGGGGCGGCCAGGGTGGTAGTGAGGACGATCGCGACAGTGGCGGCCCGACCCCTGGGGAGCGCCGGACGGGAGCGGAACAGCGCGGAGAGGCTGTCCCGCAGTCGAACACGGTCGGGGTCGGGTGCCCAGAAGTCGGCGAAGTCCTCCTCGCCGGTTCGTTGGTGGGGCTCCACGTGAGTCGCTCCTCGGTTGCGTGGCCCTGGAGGCGCGGGCCTTCGCGCGAACGTCGATCGTCTTTTCCGCGGGGTGTGTGGTACACGCGGCCGCTCGGGGCGGTCCCCGAAAGCTCGTGGCTGATCCCAGGGGAGCCTAAGGGGGGCGGACGCGCCATACCAAAACAAAGGGAACTCGCGGTCACGGTACCGACAGAGTTTATTGCTTCGTAATGCGTGTCTGGCTCGCGGGGGTGAGGAGCCCGTGGCCACGGGGGTGACCCGCTTCGGATGTGACCAATGTTACTGATGAAGGAGGGGGTTTCTGGCGCTCCGCCACGTTGACGGCGGCCCCGAGGTGGAGAGGTCGGAAGGATCCTCCCGTCCCGACCGTCGAGGGTGATCGGGACGGGGTGGCCGGGGTGCCCGAACAGCGCGATTCGTCGCGTTCGTCCCCCTGGACGGTCGGTAACCGGCTGTGCGACGCTGTGCCCGCCTCGAAGCGGGAGGGGCCGATGCCGCGTAATTCGGAGCCACCGCCATGCGGTCGTTGCGGAGGGACGGGAAAACTGACCTACCAGCGTCCAAAGCGTGGAGCCGATGGCACAGTCGTCTTCGTCGACAGTGTGGAGGACTGTGATTCCTGTGGGGGGACAGGGGTGTGCGCATGACCTCGACGCGCGAATGGTGTGCCCTCATCGACTGTGAGTGGTGTGAGCGCGACGATATGCGGTGCCGCTTCTGTGTGGGGGCCGGATGGTGGCGCCCGGAGAAGCCGCACCGGGACGGCAATGGTGCGATCGACTGGATCCGGGTCGAGGAACCCTGCCGAATGTGCGCCGGTACCGGCAAGGAGCACAACCCCCTGATGAGCGCGGCTGACAACAGAGCCGCCGGATAGCGCGCCCGCAGAGCCCGGTCACGTGCGCCTGCGAGACTGGGTGACAGCCGCGTCCGGGACGCCGAGGGGAGAAAGCGTATGCGCTGGGTCACCTATCTCTCGCCGAGTGGGGGAGGCGCGCGTCCCGGAGTGGTCGACGACGGCTGCGTGTTCGGTTATCCGGGAGAGCAGAGCCTCCCCGAGCTGTTGGCGGGCGGGGGCGACGCGCTCGCCGAGGCGTACCAGCGCGCCCTGGACAGCCCCGTCGAGATCATCGTGGAGTTCGAAGCTCGACTGTGCGCTCCATTGCGGCCCGCCGCCCCGATTCCGGTCCTGGCGCGGGAGGAACAGCTGACCGTCGCCCCGACCCTTGTGCGGGGCACCGACGATGGCGTGACACTGCCACCCGGTGCCGATGGTCTGACGGCGTCGGTGGGCGTGGCCGCGGTACTCGGTGGTCGGGGGTTGCACACCGGCTGCGCGCCGGTCTGCCTGTGGCGGGCTCCCGATGGGACGCCCGCGTGGCTCACCCTGGGGCCGGCGGTCGTCACCCGCGATGAGCTCCCCGACTCGGTGCTGACCGTGGCCGCCGCGGTGGCGGACTCGGTGCTGACCAGCATGACGACCGAGGGCGACGCCTCGTGGACCGAAGGGCTCCAGGGGGACGTCATGGCCCGCCTGTCGGCTCCCACCCGGATCCTGGAACCCGGCGATGAGCTGTTCGTCGACGGCGGCCCACTGGGTGAGTTCGAGATCCGTGTGGACGCGGGCGCCTGAACCGGGAGGATCCCACTCGGTGTGGCCGAATGGGACGTTTGACCCCTTGACCCCGCCGACATGATTCCGGATAGTGATTGGGTCGGTGTGAGAGCGGGCCGGTAACGGACCCGTCGTGGGTCGGACTCCGGTCACCCCGACTGTCCCTGGCTCCCGACCAGCCGCACCGAGCGGTCAGCCCCGGAGGCGGCTGTTCGGGTCCCGAAAATCGGCGTATCCATAACCCGATGACGGATTGGTACGCTATGTACTTCATGTGCATCATTCCCTATTAAGGGATGCACTTCGCCTCTCTCCCCACACGAGGCACCCCGATACGGAAAGCCCCTTCTTCATGCGGACGGAAGCCTTGCGACCCGAGTCAGGCTGGGTTGTCCGGTCGCGGCCGTCGGCGCGACGACACGGGGGTGGTTCCGGACAACCGGATGTGACCGCGCGTGGGGCCTGCGTCCGACTGAGGCGGTGACACGAAAGGTTGCGAGGCTCCGTGTCGACACGAGCGACAGAAGACGGAACTGACGCTCCACGGGAGGAGCGGCCAGGGGAGCGGTCCCACGACGGCTCCGGGGCGCGAGGCTCCACCCGCTGGTGGAGACCGCGCAACTGGCGCGTGAGAACGCGACTCGTCGCGATCATCGTCATTCCCACTGTCGCCGCGGTGGCGCTGGGCGGTATGCGCATCGCGGAGAACGTGCAGACCACGCTCACCCACGACCACATCGAGGAGATGGGGTCGTTGGGGCGTTCGGTGGTCACCCTGGGCAACGAGCTCGGTAGGGAACGGCTGCTCACCGCCGCCTACATCGCCGACGACCCCGCGCCCGACCAGCGGGACGAGGAGCTGCTCACCCAACTCCAGGAGCAGTACAAGGAGACCCAGCAGGCCCGCCAGACGGTGTTGAACGGCGCCAACGAGCTGAGTGGCAACCACCAGTCCCAGCTCATGGCCAACCGTATGGAGAGCATGCTGGAGGATCTGGAGGAGCTCGACTCCATCCGCGACGAAGTCACCGAGACCCGCATCACGGTCCTTCCGGCCGTCACCCAGTACCGCCAGGTGATGAACTCGCTGATCGGGTTCAACGAGACCATCGCCCAGTCCACCGAGAACACCGACCTGCGCGAGAGCGTCCGGGCGCTCACCGCGCTGAGCGGATCGCGCGAGCAGCTCTCCTACGAGGGATCGCTGATGCTGCACGCGCTGACACGGGGCGGAATGTCGGGCGGTGTCAGGGAGGCCATCGAGAACAGCCGGGCGCGGTACGAGAACGAGGTCCAGAACTTCGCCGACCACGCGACGGTCGGACAGCGCCAGGAGTACAACGACTCGTTCACCAGCCGCGAGGTCAGCCAGATGTCCACCGTGCGGCTGCGGGTGATGCTGCGGGCGGACAACGACCAGTCGCTCTCCGGGTTCTCCGAGGACGGTGTCCTCGCTGACTACCGCGAACACACCGAAGGCGCGCTCGACACGGTGGAGGACGTCGAGACGAGACTGGCGGGCAGTGTCCAGGACACGGCCGCCGAACTGCGGACGAACGCCCTGACCAGCGCCATCATCGAGACCTTGGCGGTTCTCCTGGTGGTCGTCACGGTCTTCGGGGTCACCGTGGCGATGGCGCGTTCCCTCGTTCGGCCCCTGCGGCAGTTGCGCACCGGCGCCCTACGGGTGGCCAAGCAGGATCTGCCCGACTCGATCTCCCGCGTGCAGGAGATGAGCATCGCGCCCGAGGACGTCGACATCACCCCCATCGAGGTGACCGCGCGAGACGAGATCGGTGAGGTGGCCCGCTCCTTCGACGAGGTGCACCGTGTCGCGTTGCGCCTGGCCTCCGAGGAGGCGGCGCTGCGCAGCAACGTCAACGCGATGTTCGTGAACCTCTCGCGCCGCAGCCAGACGCTCGTGGAACGCCAGATCAGGCTCATCGACGGTCTGGAGCAGACCGAGCAGGACGACGAGCGGCTGGCCGACCTCTTCCGGCTGGACCACCTGGCCACCCGGATGCGGCGCAACAACGAGAACCTGCTCGTCCTGTCCGGTCAGGACAACACCCGCAAGTGGGCGCAGCCCGTACCGCTCGTCGACGTGCTGCGGGGCGCGGTCTCCGAGGTCGAGCAGTACGACCGGGTCAACGTCCGGGCGCCCTCCCACATCTCCGTCCTGGGCCGTCCGGTCAACGACGTGATCCACCTCGTGGCCGAGGTCGTGGAGAACGCCACCGCGTTCTCCCCGCACGAGAGCCAGGTCGGGGTCACCGCCGAGTCCCTGGACGACGGGGGTGTTCGGGTCGATATCACCGACAACGGTATCGGTATGGCTCCGGACGAGCTCGAGATGGTGAACCAGCGGCTGGCCGAGCCTCCGGTCATCGACGTCGCCGTCTCGCGCCGTATGGGCCTGTTCGTGGTCAGCCGCCTCGCGGCGCGCCATGGCATCGACGTCCAGCTGCACGACGCGCACAATGGGGGGGTCACGGCACGCGTGGTCCTGCCCTCGGACCTGTTGATCACCCCCGTGGAACCCACCACCTCGGGAATGGACGGCGGTTCCGCCGTGCCCGACACCTTCGCCGAGGCGACCGCCGCGTTCGCGGCGAACCCCGCCCCGGCCGAACCCCCCGACGGCCTGCCGTCGGGGCAGACGCACGCCGGGTCGCAGTCGGGCGCGCCCAGGTCCGACCTGCCGAAGCGAAACCCCGGCGAACACAAGGTCTGGGAGCACCCCCCAAGCGGCCAGGACCTGTGGTCCACGGCTGGCTCGGACGCCTCGGACGGGCGGTCCCGACCCGCCGAGTCCTCCCCGGCCGAACCGGAACAGCCCGCCTCGCCATGGCCCACCGGCACGCAGGAGTCACCCCCTGGCTACGGCTCGACCAGCCCCGCGACACCCGCGTGGCCCGAGGCCGGGCAGGCACCGTGGAGCCGGGCCGGAGCGCAGGAGCAGGAGTCCGCCTTCGGGCAGAACGAGCCCGGGTCGGAAGGTTCGTTGTGGCGTACCGACCCCTCGGGCGAGCCACCGGAGTCCACGTGGCGCAGTGAGCACCCGGCCGCCGGTCCCGCGGCTGATGCGGAATCCCCGGAGCGGCCCTCTGCGCCACCCAACACCCACGAGGCGGGGCCGGAGCGCCGTGAGGGGTACGGGTCCACCGCGTACCTGTCCAGGCGCTACGGCACCACCGGTGCCGGGCAGCACACGGTCGTCCCTCCCACTCCGGAGAGCAGCTCCGAGGCGCTGCCGATCTTCGACGCGATCGAGTCGAACTGGTTCAAACGGCGCACTGGCGGCCCCGGGGCGGGAGAGTCCGAAACCGGCTCCATGCCCTACGTCAACGGGGGTGCGAATACCTCCGCGACACCCGAGGGGCGGTACGGCCCGGAGGTGGGAGCGCAGAGCCACCCGCCACGTTCGGAACCCGCATCGGCCCCGAGCCAGCCGCACGCTGAGGACGACTGGCGTTCTCAAGCGGACCCCGGTTGGCAGGCGGCGCGGACGGCCGCTGAGCCGAGCGCTGGCGGTCTGACTAATTCCGGGTTGCCAAAACGCGTTCCGAAAGCAAACCTTGTGCCCGGTGCGGCTCCGCAGCCGGAGACCCCGAAGCAGACACCGGAACGGTCGGCCGACCGGATCCGAAACCGTTTCTCCGGCTTCCAGCAGGGGCTGCGCCAGGGGCGTGGCCAAACCGGCGACCAGCGGCCAGAGGAGAGATAGTGTCCAGCACAAGCGTGGCCCGGTCGCTCCCGGCGCGTACCGGCCGGCGAAATCGCGGACGGAGTCCGAGGGGGGACCGTGGATCTCGGATGGTCAATGGAATAGCATCATCCAAACTTCTTGGACATCACCCCCACGTTGAAGCAGTGACGATGAAGACAAGGCCGGCGGCGGCCGCCGATGCGAACGGTCGGCGCGAAGGCCGGGACGGACAGGAGAGCAGATGTCTCAACAGGTAAACGAGCTCAACTGGCTGATCACCGACTTCGCGAACCGTGTGCCCGACGTAGCCCACGCGATCGTGGTGTCGGCGGATGGGCTGCCGTTGGTCTCCTCGGAAGGGTTCCCGCCCGACCGAGCCGACCAGTTGGCGGCGATCGCCTCTGGTCTGACCAGCCTGACGCAAGGAGCTGCCAACGTCTTCGAGGGCGGTGCCGTCACGCAGACCGTCGTCGAGATGGAGCGCGGGCTGCTGCTTATCATGGCGATCAGTGACGGCTCGTGTCTGGCGGCTCTGGCGGCCGCGGACTGCGATCTGGGCTTGGTCGCCTACGAGATGACATTGTTTGTCGAGAGGGCAGGGCGTGCGCTGACTCCGGCGGCGCGTACCTCGGGAATCCACTGAACTGATCCACCACCGACAGGAGGAAGTGGTGGCACCTCACAGTCGAGATGCCGGGAGCGCCTCGTGGTTCGGATACCAGACCCCCGACGCCTCAGGGGCGCCGGGGGGCGGTCCGGGCGGCGGAGATGTTCCACGACCAAGCCAGCAACCGTTAGACCAACAGGAGCGGCCTGCGGCCGAGGGAGCGCCGAGTTCGCCGCCGAGTTCTCTGGTGCGCCCGTACGCTGTCACCAAAGGCCGCACCAAGCCGATGTCCCAGCTGCCTATGGAGGCACTGATCTCGGCCACGGTCACCGCCCGCGCGGAATCGGGCACTCTTACCCCCGAGTGTCAGGCGATCAGCGACCTGTGTCGGGAGTGGCGTTCCGTGGCGGAGATCTCCGCGTTGTTGCGGATCCCCCTCGGAGTCGCGCGGGTGCTCGTGGCGGACATGTCGGAGCAGGGGCTGGTCCAGGTCAAAACGTCGCACAACACCGACAGCCGGCCCAACGTCAACCTGCTTGAAAGGGTGCTCAGTGGACTTCGCAAGCTCTAGCCCGGCCGAGGAGGGCGGTGCTGCGGCGAGTGCGATGACGTCGGTCAAGATCGTCGTCGCCGGAGGCTTCGGCGTCGGTAAGACCACCTTCGTGGGCTCCGTCTCAGAGATCGTTCCGTTGACGACGGAAGCGGTCATGACGAGCGCCAGCGTCGGTGTCGACGACCTCGCCAAGACACCGGATAAGCAGACCACCACGGTGGCGATGGACTTCGGCCGAGTCTCACTCGACTCCGACCTGATCCTGTACCTCTTCGGGACTCCCGGCCAGCACAGGTTCTGGTTCATGTGGGACGACCTCGTCAAGGGCGCGATCGGTGCGGTGGTACTCGTCGACACCCGCAGACTCGCGGACTGTTTCCCCGCCATCGACTACTTCGAGGAGGCGAAGCTCCCGTTCGTCGTGGCCATCAACGGTTTTGACGGCTACTACCCGCACGCCGCTCCCGAGGTGCGCGACGCGCTGACCCTCAGCCCGGAGATCCCCATCGTTCAGGTTGACGCCCGTGACCGTGGGTCCACCAAGTCGACCCTGATCACGCTCGTTGAGCACGCCATCACGGTTGGCGACCACAAGGCCGGGCAACCGACCGGTGGCGCCGGGCAACAGCCGACCTCCACCGGCGGCCAGGGCACCTGGCGCTGACACCCGGAGAACGCGTGACCGCTTCCGTCCGGCGGTGACGCGAGCTCCGGCGGCACAGCCACAACACCCCGTGGTGGCCTGGCCCCGCGCGCGTCCCTCCAGTGTCCTCCGGGAGGACGAGAGGAGCCGCGGGTGGTCGGATCGCGGATACCTCGCGGGTACTCAGTCGCGCCAGGACATCGCGACAGCACGCACCGGTGCCCCGTCGTCACTGGCGAGGCGGATCGGGAAGGCGCTGAACCACGGCCGCGGGAAGTCGATGTACTCCAGGTGGCACAGGTTCTCGATGATGGTGCCGCCCGCCCCGAGAATCGCGCGGTGTGCGGGCCACTCGCCGCCCGGGTGCTGACCGTGCGGGGTCTCGTCCGGGCTCAGGCAGTCGACACCGACCGTACGAACCCCACACTCGACCAGGAACCGGGCCGCGTCGCCGGCCAGGTAGGGGTGGTCGAAGTAACGCTCCGTCCGGTAGTACGCGGACCACCCGGTATGCAGCAGCACCACCGTCCCGGACACGAGCTGGTCCTCCCACGGCGCCAGGTCGACACGGCCGATGGGGGACCGGTCATCGCGCCCGGTGACGTCGATCACGACCGCCGGGCCGGTGAACAGCTCCAACGGCAGCTCATCGAGACGAGCGCCGTCATCGAGGAAGTGGTACGGCGCGTCGGCGTGTGTCCCGCTGTGCGACCCCAGCTCCACCCGTACGGCGTTGAACCCACTATCCGCCGCGGTCGTGGCCGTGCTGATGCGCGGCGCCGCGTCCCCGGGGTACGGCTGTGTGTCGGGGCCGATCGACCGGCTCAGGTCAACGACTCGTCGTAGGCGCATTCGCTCCACCTTCGCGTTCGGGTTCGCCACCCGGCCATGGATACCACGAAGGGCCGAGCCGCGTTGTGACCACGTATGTGGGCACCATCCGGTGGGCGGGGGGTGCGCCGTGCCGGCGAACCGGGCAGTATTGCCCTTGATGAGTTCGAGCCCGCCACCTGGACAGCCCGAGCCCGGCGTGAACGCCATGACCACACGGTTCCGCGAGGTCGCCGAGCGTATTCTGGACGCCCTGTTGGAGACCTCCCCCGAATGGGCGAGTGAGCTGGGAGACCAACGGTTCGCCGACCGATTGTCGGACCACTCCGTCGACGCCGACACGCGGCGCGTGGCAACGCTGGCCGACGCCCTGTCCGCGCTGGACGAGATCGACGACACCATGCTGCCCCCGGCCGACCATGTGGACCTGGAGATGCTGCGCTCGCGGGTGAGCGCCGACATGTGGCGGTGCACCGAGCTGCGGTCGCACACCTGGGACCCGCTGGAGCATCTTCCCGGGGACGCGGTCCACACCCTGCTCGCCCGCGACAACGGGTTGCCCGCGGAGGAGCGGCTGCGGGCGCTGGCGGCCCGGTGCCGGGCCCTACCCGACTACCTCGCAACGGCGCGGCACCGCCTCGACGAAGGCCCCGGCATGCCGCGAGTGCACGTGGAGACGGCCGCCAGCCGCACGCGGGGGTTGATCGCGATGCTGGGTGAGGAGGTCGACGCGCTCCTCGACTCGCATCCGTCACTGCGGGGGATGGTAGACCCGGCACGACGCGTCGCTGTCGATGCGCTGAGCGAGCACTCCGAGTGGCTGCGGGCGCGTGTCGACTCGGCCACCGCCGACCCCAGGCTCGGGGAACGCGACTTCGCCGCCCAGCTCTGGTACACCCTCGACTCCGAGCTCTCGCCGGACACGCTGTTGACGCGGGCCGAGAGCGACCTCCTCGGCACGGAGGAGGAGATCGCCGAGCTCGCCGCGGAGTACGACGGCAAACCCCGTTACCCGGGGCAGGTGCGCGCGGTGCTCGACCGGATCGCCAGTGGCACGGTGACCTCGTCCGACACGGTGCGGCCGCTGTGCGAGGAGGCGCTCGAGCACCTACGCGAGCGGGTCGCCGGACTCGAGTTGGTCTCGGTACCCGAGGACCCGGTGCGGGTCATCCCCATGCCCGAGGCGAGGCGGGGCGTGAGCGTGGCCTACTGCGACCCGCCCGGCCCCCTCAGCCCACGGTCAGAGGACCCGACACTGGTCGCCGTGGCCCCGCCGCCCGCCGACTGGCCGGACGAACGCCGCGCCTCGTTCTACCGGGAGTACAACGGCACCATGCTGCGCACCCTTATGGCGCACGAAGGGGTGCCCGGCCACGCCCTGCAGCTCTCGCGCGCCGCTGGCTACGCCGGGGGGACCCGCGTCCGGCATGCGCTGCGCAGCGGGACCTTCGTCGAGGGGTGGGCGGTTTACGCCGAGGAGGCGGTGGCGCTACGGGGCTGGACCGACGGCGGATCCCGGGACAATCTGGCGCTGCGGCTGATCCAGATGAAGACGCGCCTGCGGATGATCATCAACGCGATCCTGGACGTCCGCACCCACACCCGCACCATCACCGAGGACGAGGCCCTCACCATGCTCACCGAGCGCGGGCACCAGGAGGACGGCGAGGCCGTGGGCAAGTGGCGCCGCGCCAGGCTCACCAGCGGCCAGCTCTCCACCTACTACACGGGCCAGTGGGAGGTCGGTGGGCTGGTGCGCGACCTGACACGCAAGCGTTCCGGCGCGGGGACCCGGGAGGTCCACGACGAGCTGCTCGCGCACGGTTCGCCCCCGCCACGTCACCTGCGTGTCCTGCTGGGACTGTGAGTGGGCGAGGCTCCCACCGCGGCAGTAGCGGTACCGCGATGGGGGGCTGGCCGGACGCACCCGGTCACGCGCGGCGGTCCCGCCTCATATGCTGGGTTCGGTAAGGGATCGCGGGGGCCACAGCGCGGTGGCACTGGTGGGCGACCGGCAGCGGAGACGACGAGCACGGCGACGAGGTGAGGCGGCCGATGAGCAGCGCAGAGCAGGAGCCATCGACGGGCGCCGGCGAGGCCGACGGGTTCCAGCGGCTGTGGACCCCGCACCGTATGGCCTACATCAAGGGCGAGAACAAGCCCAGTGGATCAGCACCGGACGACGGGTGCCCGTTCTGCCGGGTACCCGATCTCCCCGGCGACGAGGGGTTGGTCGTGGCACGGGGGAAGGCCGCGTTCGTGGTGCTCAACCTCTACCCCTACAACAGTGGCCACCTGCTTATCTGCCCGTACCGGCACGTCGCCGACCTCACCGAGCTGGATGACGCCGAGGCGGCCGAGCTGACCTCGCTCACCCGTGACGGTCTCACCGCGCTACGCGGAGCGTTCGAACCCCAAGGGTTCAACGTGGGTATGAACCTGGGGTCAGTGGCGGGCGCGGGCATCGCCGCGCACCTGCACCAGCACATCGTGCCCCGGTGGGGCGGCGACACCAACTTCATGCCCGTCGTCGGCCGGACCAAGGTTCTGCCGCAGACGCTGGTGCAGAGCCGAGAACTGCTCGCCGAGCACTGGCCGGCGAGCTAACCGTCCACCCAAGGGGGAGCTCAGATGCAGGCACGTGGCGGGGACAGTGGGTCTCCCGATGCCACTGACACGGCCGTCGCCAAGCGCGCGCGTCCGGTGCTGGTCTACGACGGCGACTGCGCCTTCTGCACCAGCTCGGTCGAGGTCGCACAGCGGTACCTCCAACCCCCGGTCGAGACACTGCCGTACCAACACAGCCAGCTAACCGGACCCATTCTGCGACGAGCCGAGGACGAGGTCCTGTTGCTGCACCCCGACGGCGAGCGCGTGTGGGGCGGGGCGGACGCCGCGGCGGTACTCCTGCTCGCCAGCCCACACCGGTGGGCGTGGCCGGTGGGCTGGCTACTGCGGCTTCCCGGAGCCCGGGCCGTCGCCGCCGCGGTCTATCGGCTGGTCGCGCGCAACCGGCACCGGTTGCCGGGAGGGACGCCCACATGCCAGCTGGGGCCGGCGAGGTGAGACACCGCGGGGACACCCCGCCACAACTGGGCGGTGCCCGAACGAAGTCGCGTCGGTTCAACGTGTGAGTAGAGGCAATGCTCAGATTCCTGCGTCCGAGGATCGCTCGGCTGATGGGGCCCACCGGTCGGTTCCTGCACCGCATGGGGCTCAGTGCGAACACGGTCACCCTCGTTGGCACCACAGGGGTGGTCGTGTGCTCCCTGCTCTTCTACCCGCGGGGTTACCTCTACGTCGGGTCCGTGCTCGTCACCGTCTTCGTGCTCTTCGACATGCTCGACGGCGCGGTGGCTCGCGCGGCCGGATCCGAGAGCACGTGGGGCGCCTTCCTCGACTCGACGCTCGACCGCCTGTCCGACGCCGCGGTCCTGTCCGGCCTGCTGTTGTGGTTCATGGGCGAGGGTGATGACCGCACGCTCGCCTGGGTGTCCCTGTTCTGCCTGGTCAGTGGGTTCGGCGTGTCGTATGTCAAGGCGCGGGCGGAGGGGCTCGGGGTCAACTGCGACGTGGGGTTCGCCGAGCGTTCCGAGCGGCTCATCCTGGTCCTGGTCGCCGCCGCGCTGGGCGGTCTGGGGGTCCCCTACGCGCTGGCGGGGGGGCTGTGGCTGCTCGCGGCGATGAGCGCCATCACGATCGTGCAGCGCCTGCTCGAGACGCACGCTCGCCTCACCACACCGCAGCGGCACGCCGGCGACACCGGAAGCTCGCAGGGCTAGGGTGACCCGCCGGCGCCACGACGAGGAGACGAGGACACGAGCGACCAGCCGGGAGGCGAGGTGCGAGAACGAGCGACCGCGGTCGCCTACGCGTTGGGGTGGGGGCTGCTCCGGGTGGTGCCGGAGTGGCTCGGCCGCGCCGTGTTCCGGGGCCTCGCCGAGTTCGCTTGGCTGCGACGCACTGACAAGGTCCGGCAGCTGGAGGCCAACCTGCGTCGGGTCACCGGCCCGGATGTCCCCGAGGAACGGGTGCGCGCCCTCTCCCGCGCCGGTATGCGCTCGTACCTGCGCTACTTCTACGAGATGTTCCGGCTGCCCGCCATGGGACGGGCCATAACCGAACGCACCCGCGCCACCGGCATCGAGGAGCTCGAGGCGCGCATCCGCGCCGGTCGGGGCGTGGTGGCGGCGTTGCCGCACATGGGCAACTGGGACCACGCGGGCGCCTGGATCACCATGCGCGGAACCCCCCTGACCACGGTCGCCCAGCGCGTGCGACCGGAGAGCGTGTTCAACCGGTTCCTGGCCTTCCGCACCGGCCTGGGAATGGAGGTCCTCCCGCTCACTGGGGGCGAGGGCAACAACGCTGGCCGGCTCGCCCGGCGGCTGCGCGAGGGCCGGCTCGTCTGTCTGCTGGCCGACCGGGACCTCACACCGGGGGGTATCGAGGTCACGTTCTTCGGGGAGCCCGCGCGCATGCCCGCCGGGCCGGCGGCGCTCGCCGAGCGGACCGGGGCCGCGCTGATGCCGGTGTCCCTCTGGTACGAGGGACCCGAATGGCGGATCAGGGTGCACGACGAGATTCCGGTGCCCGCGGGGGGCGACCGCGTGGCTCGGGTACGCGCCATGACCCAGGAGCTGGCCCACGTCTTCGAGGGCGCGATCGCCGAACATCCCGAGGACTGGCACATGCTGCAACGTGTGTTCAGCGCCGACACGGTGGACACGGCCGACACGGCCGGAGCCGTGGGTAGCGTGGAGGAACCGGGGGGCGCCTCGGAGACGGATCCCCCGCGGCGCGGCGCCGACGGCTGACGGAGGCGGTACGACATGCGTGTTGGGCTGGTCTGTCCCTACACCTGGGATGTGCCGGGAGGTGTCCAGCAGCATGTGGCGGACCTCGCCGAGGCGCTCATGGAGCTTGGCCACGAGGTGTCGGTCCTGGCGCCGTGTGACGACGAGAGCGACCTGCCGCCCCACGTGGTCTCGGCCGGTGGAGCGGTTCCGGTGCCCTACAACGGGTCGGTCGCGCGGCTGGCGTTCGGGTTCCGCCCGGCCGCCCGGGTGCGCAGGTGGATCCGTGAGGGCGACTTCGACCTGCTGCACGTGCACGAGCCCACCGCCCCCAGCCTGTCCCTGCTGGCCTGCTGGGTGGCCACCGGTCACATCGTCGCCACGTTCCACACCTCTAACCCCCGATCGCGGGCGATGGCGGTGTCCGCGGCCGTGCTGCGCGTCGCCCTGGAGAAGATCAACGGCCGTATCGCCGTGTCGGAGGCGGCCCGGAAGACGCTCGTGGAGCACCTCGGTGGCGACGCGGTCCTCATCCCGAACGGTGTCGCGGTGTCGCGTTTCGAACAGTGCGAGCCGCTGGACGGCTGGCCCGGTGACGGGGGCGCGATCGGCTTCCTGGGGCGGGTGGACGAGCCGCGCAAGGGCCTCGGTGTCCTGCTGGACGCGTTCGGCGAGCTGGGAGAGGAGCGTCCCGGGCTGCGACTGCTGGTCGCCGGCCCCGGCGACAGCGACGAGGTCCTCCAACGGGTTCCCGAGGGACTACGTGACCGGGTGGTGCTGCTCGGCCGGGTCGACGACGCCGACAAGGTGCGCGCCTACCACTCCGTTGACGTCTTCTGCGCGCCGAACCTCGGAGGGGAGAGCTTCGGAATCGTGCTGACGGAGGCCATGTCCGCCGGCTCCGCCGTTCTCGCCAGCGACATCCCCGCCTTCAGGCACGTGCTGCGCGAGGGCGCCGCCGGCGAGCTCTTCCCGGTGGGCGACGCGGAGGCGCTGGCGCGGGGCGCGGCGGAACTGCTGGACTCCCCCGAGCGCAGGCGGGCCCTCTCAGCGGCGGCGCGTAAGGAGGTCCGCGCCTACGACTGGCGCACGGTGGCCGTCGACGTCGTGCGTGTGTACGAGACCGTGCTGCTGGCCGGGAACGACAGGTCGGTGGCGGTGGCCCAGCGGGTGCGTGAGTGATGTTCACGGTCGCCGACTGGGCCACCGCCGTCAGCGTCGTCGTGGCCGTGCTGGTCGTGGTCTCGTTCTACGTCTCCTGGCGGGCGAGCAGGCTGGACCGGATGCACACCCGGGTGGAGACGGCCTCCGCCGCGCTGGACGCGGCGCTGCTGCGCCGCGGCGCGGCGGTGCTTGAGCTGGCCTCGCGCAGCGAGCTGGAGCCGGCCTCGGCGATACTGCTGGCCGACGCCGCGGCGCAGGCGCGTCGCGCCAGTAACGGCGACGGTGACGGTGAGCGAGAGCTGGCCGAGAGCAACCTGTCGCGGGCACTGCGGGAGGTGGTGGACCAGCCCGGCTTCCACGAGGCCGTGTCGGCCGGTGCCGACGGTGACGAGTTGCTCGTCGAGGTCGGGGCGGTGGCCAAGCAGGTACACCTGGCGCGCCGGTTCTACAACGACGCGGTCGCGCGTACCCGCGAGGCACGCGCGAGCCGCCTGGTGCGGGTGCTGCGTCTCGCCGGGCACGCGCGGCTGCCGGAGTTCTTCGACATGGACGACGAGCCGCCCCGATTCGCCCGCCTCACCTGAGGGGGCGTAGCGGGGAAACCCGCGCGAGGCCCCGGTGTGACATGTCTCGCCGTCTCGGCCCGTTGACCATCCCCGCTCCCGTCTGCCCCACTCCCGCGTGGCCCGCCAACGGGGACGTTGGGCCATGTGACGAGCCTCGGTCGCCGCGCGTGCCGATATGGCGCGAGAAGGGCGTGTGGTGGGGAACTACCATGGAGGGGGAACGCCGAGGCGGCCACACGCCGCCGAGGGTCCCAAGGATCAGCGCACCAACAGCGCATCGCATCGAGGTGACACCGTGTCTGTCCAGAAGGAGACCGCCGCCGTGGCCAACACCGCCGACAACCCGACCGAGAGCACGCTCGGCACCACTCGCGTCAAGCGCGGTATGGCGGAGCAGTTGAAGAACGGCGTCATCATGGACGTGGTCACGCCCGAACAGGCCAAGATCGCCGAGGACGCCGGAGCCGTGGCGGTGATGGCCCTCGAACGGGTGCCCGCCGACATCCGCGCGGACGGCGGGGTGGCCCGCATGTCCGACCCCGACATGATCGACGGCATCGTCTCGGCCGTCTCGATCCCCGTCATGGCCAAGGCCCGTATCGGCCACTTCGTCGAGGCGCAGGTTCTCCAGTCCCTCGGTGTCGACTTCATCGACGAGTCCGAAGTGCTGACCCCCGCCGACGAGGCGCACCACATCGACAAGCTCGCCTTCACCGTCCCCTTCGTGTGCGGCGCCACCAGCATCAGCGAGGCGCTGCGCCGGATCGGGGAGGGAGCCGCGATGATCCGGTCCAAGGGCGAGGCCGGCACCGGGAACGTCGTGGAGGCCACCCGCCACATGCGGGCGATCCGTTCCGAGATCAAACGACTGGGAACACTCGACGAGGTCGAGTTGTTCGCGGCGGCAAAGGAGCTGCGGGCGCCCTACGACGTCGTCAAGGAGGTGGCGCGGATCGGCAAGCTTCCGGTTCCGCTGTTCTCGGCGGGCGGTGTCGCCACCCCCGCTGACGCCGCGATGATGCGCCAGCTGGGCGCCGAGAGCGTCTTCGTCGGCTCGGGCATCTTCAAGTCCGACGAGCCCGGCAAGCGGGCCGACGCGATCGTGCAGGCCACCCTGCACTACGATGACCCCTCGGTGGTCGCGAAGGTGTCGCGCGGGCTGGGAACCGCCATGGTGGGCATCAACCTGGACAACCTTGACGAGACCGAGCGCTACGCCGGTCGCGGCTGGTAGTGCCCGCGTTCCCCGAAAATCGCACCGGCTGAGCAAGCGAGGCAGGTTCAATGTCCGCCACACCCAGCATCGGCGTCCTCGGCCTCCAGGGGGACACCGCCGAGCACCTGGCCGCCCTGGGTGGTCTGGGCGTGCCCGGAACGCCGGTCACGCGCCCGGAACGCCTCGACGACGTGCAGGGGCTGATCATCCCCGGGGGCGAGTCGACGACGATGGCCAAGCTCGCGGTCCGATACGAGCTCATGGAGCCACTGCGTAAGCACGTGGCCGAGGGTATGCCCGTCTACGGCACCTGCGCGGGCATGATCATGCTCGCCGACCGGGTGCTCGACGGCATCGAGGACCAGCAGACCATCGGCGGGATCGACATGACGGTACGCCGCAACGCCTTCGGCCGTCAGACCGAGTCCTTCGAGGCCAACGTGCGCATCGAGGGGGCCGGCGAGGCCCCGTTCGACGCGGTGTTCATCCGTGCCCCGTGGGTGGAGTCGGTCGGTGAGGACGTGCGGGTACTCGGCAGGGTCACCTACGGCGAGAAGGCCGGTAGGATCGTCGCCGTGCGGCAGGGCGGCTTGCTGGCCACCTCGTTCCATCCCGAACTCACCGGGGACCCGCGACTCCACCGACTCTTCGTCGAAATGGTGAAAGGACAGGCATGAGCGGCCACTCCAAGTGGGCCACCACGAAGCACAAGAAGGCCGTCATCGACGCCAAGCGTGGCAAGCTGTTCGCCAAGCTGGTCAAGAACGTCGAGGTGGCCGCGCGTATGGGTGGTGGGGACCCAGAGGGCAACCCGACGCTCTATGACGCCATCCAGAAGGCCAAGAAGAGCAGTGTCCCGCTGGACAACATCGAACGGGCCCGCAAACGCGGTTCCGGTGAGGAGGCCGGCGGTTCCGAGTGGCACACCGTCATGTACGAGGGCTACGCCCCCGGCGGTGTCGCGTTGCTCGTGGAGTGCCTCACCGACAACAAGAACCGCGCCGCCTCCGAGGTGCGTACGGCGATCACCCGCAACGGCGGGTCGATGGGCGACGCCGGCTCGGTCTCCTACCTGTTCAGCCGGAAGGGTGTCGTGATCGTCCCCAAGGAGGGCACGAGCGAGGACGAGGTCACGATGGCGGTGCTCGACGCCGGCGCCGAGGACGTCAACGACCTCGGTGAGTCCTACGAGGTGATCTCCGAAGCCTCCGATGTCGTCCCGGTGCGCAAGGCACTGCAGGAGGCCGGCATCGAGTACGACTCGGCCGAGACCCCGTTTCTTCCGAGCGCCGAGGTCCCGCTCGACCAGGAAACGGCGAAGAAGGTCGCGCGCGTCATCGACGCGCTGGAGGACTCCGACGACGTGCAGTACGTCTACTCCAACGCCGACTTCCCCGAGGAGGCCGTCGAGACGGCCGGCTGAGCCGCACCGCGTGGGGCCGGCGACGTCCGTTCGGCCGGTCCCCGACGCGTACCACCCTCCCTCTCGCGCTGGAGCGTGTGGCGCCTGAGGGAACCACCGCGGGGAGTGTCCGGCCTCCCCGTGTCCCCGGATACCGGTAGGATCTACGAACGAACGTTCGAGCCGGACCGGGGGAGGGGCACACCCACCAATGCGCGTGTTGGGGATCGACCCGGGGCTCACCCGGTGCGGGGTCGGCGTGGTCGACGGTTCCATCGGCCGGTCACTGTCGTTGACGGCGGCGGGGGTCGTGCGTTCCTCCGCCGAAGACGACCTGCCCACGCGGCTGCTCGGGATCGAGCGGGGAATCGACGCGTGGCTGGACACCCACGACCCCGACGCCGTGGCCGTGGAGCGGGTGTTCGCCCAGCACAACGTCAGCACCGTCATGGGCACCGCCCAGGCCAGCGCCGTCGCCATCACCCGCGCCGCCCGCCGGGGGCTGCCCGTCGCGATGCACACCCCCAGCGAGGTCAAGGCCGCCATCACCGGCAGCGGGCGAGCCGAGAAAGCCCAGGTGCAGCACATGGTCGCCCGGGTGCTGCGGCTGGCGACAGCCCCCAAACCGGCCGACGCCGCCGACGCCGTGGCCCTGTCCGTCTGTCACATCTGGCGCGGCGGAGCGCAGGAACGGATGGCCCGGGCCCAACAGGAGTTCGCGCGTAAGGTCGAACTGGCGCGGCAGGCGCGCGGACGCTAGCCGCCACCGTGTACCGAACCCGAGGGGGGACGAAGTCGTGATCGCGTTCCTGAGCGGCCGTGTGGCCGTGCGCGGCGGCGACACCGCCGTGATCGAGGTGGGTGGTGTTGGTATGACCGTCCACTGCTCTCCCGCCACCCTCTCCGGGCTGCGGGTCGGAGAGAACGCGACCGTCGCGACGTCGCTGGTGGTGCGCGAGGACTCGCTGACCCTCTACGGGTTCGCCGACGACGACGAACGTGATGTCTTCGAGCGGCTCCAGCAGGCCAGCGGCGTGGGACCGCGCCTCGCGCTGGCGATGCTGGCGGTCCACACCCCCGAGGCGCTGCGGCGGGCCGTGGCCGCGGAGGACACAGCGGCGCTCACCCGGGTCCCCGGAATCGGCCGCAAAGGGGCCCAGCGCATCGTGCTGGAGCTGCGCGACAAGCTCGGCCCCGCCCTCGACACCGGCGAGGCGACCGCGCCCGTTGACGACGCCCCGGCTGGGGCTGTGTCGTGGCGCCCCCAGGTCGTCTCCGGCCTGGTCAACCTGGGGTGGCCCAGCCGGGACGCCGAGGCCGCCGCCGACGCCGTCGCGCCCGAGGCGGAGGAGCACGCCGATGTCGCGGTTCTGCTGCGCAGTGCCCTGCGCAGACTGAGCCGCGTCTGACCTCCGGCACGACCGCACCGGGCCGGACGACGCAACGGACCGGCGGAAAGGAGCCGACCCCTGATGGCCGAACACGAGCGCGACACGGTCTCCTCCGAGGCCGACGGGGACGAACGGGCGCTGGAGAGCACACTGCGTCCCAGGCGGCTGGCCGACTTCGTCGGCCAGGACCGGGTGTGTGAGCAACTCTCCCTGGTACTGCGCAGCGCCCAACAAAGGAACCGGGTGCCCGACCACATCCTGATGTCGGGCGGTCCCGGGCTGGGCAAGACCACCCTGGCGATGATCATCGCCGCCGAGCTGGGGGCGCCGCTGCGGATCACCTCCGGCCCCGCGATCGAGCGCTCCGGGGATCTCGCCGCGATCCTCTCCACGCTGCAGGAGGGAGAGGTGCTGTTTCTGGACGAGATCCACCGCATGGCGCGCCCGGCCGAGGAGATGCTCTATGTCGCCATGGAGGACTTCCGGGTGGACGTCGTCGTGGGCAAGGGGCCCGGCGCCACCGCGGTCCCGATCGACATCTCTCCCTTCACCCTGGTCGGGGCGACGACGAGGGCCGGGTTGCT
This sequence comes from Halostreptopolyspora alba, assembly GCA_003725585.1. Lineage (GTDB taxonomy): Bacteria > Actinomycetota > Actinomycetes > Streptosporangiales > Streptosporangiaceae > Lipingzhangella > Lipingzhangella alba. The sequence continues at coordinate 87,789 of RJMB01000015.1, forward strand.
GCCGGCGCCGCTCCGCGACCGGTTCGGCTTCGTCGGACACATGGACTTCTACGGGGCCGCCGACCTGGAGCTGATCCTGCGCCGTTCGGCGGGCATGCTCGACGCCGAGCTGGACGACGCCGCCGCGGCCGAGATCGCCGGCCGCTCTCGGGGAACCCCGCGCATCGCCAACCGGCTGCTGCGGCGGGTGCGCGACTACGCCGAGGTGCGCGGCGACGGCCGGCTCACCGTGGCGACCGCCCGTTCCGCGCTCAGCCTGTACGAGGTCGACGAGCAAGGGCTCGACCGGCTGGACCGGGCCGTGCTGCACGCCCTGCTCCGGCGGTTCCGCGGCGGTCCGGTGGGGTTGTCGACGTTGGCGGTCTCGGTGGGGGAGGAGCCCGAGACGGTGGAGGTGGTCGCCGAACCGTTCCTGGTGCGCTCCGGCTACATCGCCCGCACCCCGCGCGGCCGGATCGCCACGCCCGACGCCTGGGCGCACATGGGTATCACCCCGCCCAAGGACGCCGCGTTCGGCGCGGCCGACCTGTTGATCCCCGAGGGGGAGGAACAAGAGGGGGAGGAACAACAGGGGCGGTCGGCCCCGACGACGGACACCTCCGCCGACACACCACCCACCCGTTGAACAGCGCGATTCGGCCGGGCGCACCGATGGTGCGGGAAACCGCGAGACTCCCCGGGAAGCCGAAAGGTCGCCGAACCGTTAGGTGCCCCGCGGGGGGCGGGGGTGGCGTGTCGCACGTGCCCGCGTAGGCTGGTGGGTAGGCGTTGCGCGCCGCCCGGCCGGTCTCACCGCCGTCCGGCCCGGTCATGACCGCGACGGCGACGGGAACACCACCCGGAGGGTGCGCGTTGTACTAGAGCGTGCCGTCGAGGGCGTTGTGACCACATAGCAGGGCTGGCGGACACGAGAACCCGTTGACGAAAGGATCGCCCGTGCAGGAGGGCTACCACATTCTCGCGTTGGGCGGCGGCGGAGGCGGCGACCTCTTCAGCATGATCTGGCCGTTCGCGCTCATCCTCGTAGTGTTCTGGCTGCTTTTCATCCGCCCGCAGCGGAAGAAGCAGCAGCAGGAGCAGCAGATGCAGAACACGCTGCGGCCCGGCGTGGAGGTACTGACCAAGGCCGGGTTCTACGGCACCGTGGTCGAGGTGCGCGAGAACGACGTCGAGCTGGAGATCTCGCCCGGCACCCGGGTCCGCATGCTCAAGCAGGGGATCGGTGACGTGATCTCGCCGAAGGACGACATCCCCGACGACACCCCGGTCGAGGACCGCCCCGACTTCCCGGGTGACGACCGCAACGACGGTCCCCGCTAACCAGCCTGGCGAACGCGGGCGGCGCGCCAGCCACGCCGCCCGCGCCAATGCCGCTGCCGCGCTGCGAGGAGGGTCGGCGAGTCCGCTGGCTCCTCATCACGCGGGGAGGGCGCGGCCGGGATCCGGCCTCGCGGCGTGTCCATCCGTGCTTCAACGCGATCGTTACTCGCCGCGGCGCTGTGGCTGTGCTTGAACTAGTCGGTGTCGTGTCTCATAGTTGGTCGCTGCGTACGGCCTTGAGGAAGGCCCACCAGGCTGGGGTGTCGACTGTGAGGACGGCTCCGTGAGGATGAGTGGAGTCGCGGACGTGGACGTCCATCGGGGTGATTCGCGCCTCCACGCACGCATTGCTTGCTCCAGCGCTGTGACTGCTCTTGAACCAGTCGGTGTCGTGTCTCACTTAGTTCTCCTTAAGGCGTCGAAGCAACACGTCGCGAGAGTCGTCGGGGGATAGGGCGAGCTTGCTCGCGCACTCGAACCCCTTCATGAACGCCGTCGTATCTGCCTCGGAGTCGTGGTAAACCGCAGGTCCATACAGTGATGTCGCGAAGCCGATCCGTGGAGCGTTCTCGAATTCCAGAACGAGGATGCCACCACCCAGTAACGGGTTATCCCTGATGCCTGACGGCATCACCTGGATACTGAGAGCTGATTCGCTCTCTACAAGCTGGAGCATGTGCAGGACCTGCCCCCGCATGACTGAAGGTCCACCGATCTCGTGGTGGAGCGCGTCCTCGGTGAATACGAAGGAGAGCCGCTTGGGCACGTCGGCTTCCATCACACGGTGCTGCTGTTCCAGACGGAACCCGATCCGGGACTTCACCTCCTGCTCTGAGGCTTCCCACCACACACCGTCGCAGGAGCGGATCACCGCCCGCATGTAGTCGGGTGACTGAAGGAGCCCGGGGATGATGCCGGATTCGTACGAGTGGATCCTCGTGGCGTCAGCTTCCAGGTCGGCGAGCCGCTGGAAGGAACCCGGCAAGGAGTCCGTGTACAAGGCGCGGCGGCTCCGGCGTCGAGCCTGGGTACCCAGAGACAGGACAGTGCTGCGCTCCTCGCCCTTGACGCCGACGTGATCAAGGAACGCGAGAAGATCGTCGGGATTGAGGACGCCGATCCCGTTCTCCACCTGGCTCATTCGGGCGGCAGTACGACCGATGGCTTTTCCCGCTGCGGCCTGGGAGAGGCCGGCCCGCTCTCTGAGGCGGCGCAAGGTCAACCCCAGTTGCCGACGCTCCACGGTCGGCTTGGCCGTTCCCATCGCGTACCTCCAGCCCGTTTTCCACGGACATTCCATCAAACCCTGGCGGACCGTAGCGACATCTTCTAGCCTATATATAAGGCTTATATGGCAATCTAAGCCTTATCTTTCGTCTATTCTATCGGAAGCGAGGAACCCCCATGTACGACCGTCGCCATGTGCATACCTGCTCCTCCGTCACGATTCCCCGGGACACCACGCTCACCTGGCTCGTCGGGCGGGGCGGCGACGAGGTGGAACTGTCCATCGGCGCTGGCGACAACGCCATCCTGGACATCGAGTTCGAGATGATCGACCCGATCATCTCGGCGCTCACCTCAGCGCGTAACCAGGCCGCGCGGGCCCGGGGAGAGGACGAAGGACCCGAGTAGCGCGTGCGCGCTCCCCGGACCTCGGTACCGGTCTCGTGGAGGGGGGCCGGTACTGTCGTGGTGTCGGCCCGGTGACGGTGCCCTGGTTGTCACCGGCCGCCCACGTGACCCCGGCCCAATCGAGGAGAACGCGAGTCCATGTCCGGTGAGCTGAGCGATCTGATCGGGCGGCACGTCCGTGACATCCCCGACTTCCCGAGCCCCGGCGTGCTCTTCAAGGACATCACCCCGCTCCTCGACTCGCCCGCCCTGTTCCGCTCGGTGACGCTGGCGATGGCGGGCCGGTTCGCCGCGGCCGGAATCGACCGTGTCGTGGGGTTGGAGGCACGTGGTTTCCTGCTGGCCGCCCCGGTGGCTCTGGAACTCGGCGCGGGGCTGGTGCCGGTGCGGAAAGAGGGGAAACTGCCCGCGAAGACGCTGCGCGAGTCGTATGATCTGGAGTACGGCACGGCGACGGTCGAGATGCACGCCGACGCCGTCGCGCCCGGCGACCGCGTACTCGTCGTCGACGACGTGCTCGCGACCGGGGGGACAGCGCGGGCGGCGATGGAGCTGGTCCGCAAAGCGGGTGGTACCGTCGTTGGACTCTCGGTACTGATGGAACTCACGTTTCTGAAGGGCCGCGAGAAGCTGCCCGATGTGGAGCTGCACGCCCTATCCGCGGTCTGATCCCCGACCCGGGGTCACCCGTACCCGAACCCGTACCCGCGGACACACCGCCACTTCGACCTCGACGCGGAGGCCCGGTCCCGAGGTAGGTGTAGCCGGGGTATCCGACCGCGCGGGCATAACTGAGCTGCAACGACGCGTTGGAACAAGTGAGCCGATCGCTCACGACGCAGCCGTCCACCCTCAGGACCGGGTGGATGCCCCCGGCGTACCCCGCCGGGGCGAGCCGCGGGGAGGAATGCCCATGCCACGTGAAGCGGTTTCGACCGGTGCGGTGCCCCAGCGTCCCGAGCAGTCGGCCCCTGATCCCGATCCGCGCGTGCGGGCGGGCGCCCCCGAGGCACGTCATACTGGTCCTGAGCGGGAAGGACACGGACAGAACGACCAGCAACGAAGACAAGGTCCCCAAGGGGAGCCAACCGAGGAGGCAGCGGATGCGCGGGTCCCCCCTGGCCAGGACAGCCAGGGACGTCCCGGGTCCGAGGCGGCCGCCACAGCAGCGTCAGCGGGCGGCGAGGCGCGCGGTGACGAACCCCGTCGCGACCCCGCCCCGGAGGAGGAGAGCCCGCCGGGCCCGTCCTCGACCGTGCGTGTACGTCGCCGCCTCGCTCGTCTTGGCGCCCAGCGGGGGGTGACCATGAATCCGGTACTCGAACCACTGATCAAGACCGTCAGGGCGACCCATCCCAAGGCCGACGTCCGGCTCATCGAGCGTGCCTACGAGGTCGCCGCCCACCACCACCGCGACCAGAAACGCAAGAGCGGTGACCCCTACATCACGCACCCGCTCGCCGTGGCGACCATCCTCGCCGAGCTGGGGATGCAGGAGCCGACCCTGGCCGCCGCTCTGTTGCACGACACGGTCGAGGACACCAGCTACACGCTGGACCAGCTCCGAAGTGACTTCAGCGACGAGATCGCCGAACTGGTCGACGGCGTCACCAAGCTCGACAAGGTCAAGTACGGCGAGGCGACCCAGGCCGAGACCGTGCGCAAGATGGTCGTGGCGATGTCTCGCGACATCAAGGTCCTGGTCATCAAGTTGTGCGACCGGCTGCACAACATGCGCACCCTGCGCTATCTCCCGCAGGCCAAGCGGGAGAAGAAGGCGCGCGAGACACTGGAGATCTTCGCTCCGCTGGCGCACCGCCTGGGCATGAACACCATCAAGTGGGAGCTGGAGGACCTCGCGTTCGCCACGCTCTACCCCAAGCGGTTCGACGAGATCGCCCGGCTGGTCTCCGAACGCGCGCCCCGCCGCGACGTCTACCTGCAGGACGTCATCGAGGCCGTGTCCGCCGACCTACGCGAGGCCAAGATCAAGGCGACCGTGCGCGGCCGGCCCAAGCACTACTACTCGATCTACCAGAAGATGATCGCCCGCGACTGCGGCTTTGACGAGATCTATGACCTCGTGGCCGTTCGGGTGCTGGTCGACAGTGTGCGCGACTGCTACGCCGCCCTGGGCACCATCCACGCGCGGTGGAACCCGGTTCCGGGACGGTTCAAGGACTACATCGCGATGCCGAAGTTCAACATGTACCAGTCGCTGCACACCACCGTCATCGGTCCGTCCGGGAACCCGGTGGAGCTGCAGATCCGCACCCGGGCGATGCACCGCCGGGCCGAGTACGGCATCGCCGCGCACTGGAAGTACAAGGAGGACCGCGTCAACGGTCCGAAGGAGGGCGGCAAGTCCAAGGGCGCCGGGGACATGGCGTGGCTGCGCCAGCTCATCGACTGGCAGCAGGAGACCAAGGACCCGGAGGAGTTCCTGGAGTCGCTGCGGTTCGACCTGTCGGTGCAGGAGGTGTTCGTCTTCACCCCGCAGGGGGACGTCATCTCGCTGCCGCAGGGTGCCACCACGGTGGACTTCGCCTACGCCGTACACACCGAGGTGGGGCACCGAACGGTGGGCGCGCGCGTCAACGGGCGACTGGTGCCGCTGGAGAGCGAGCTGCACAACGGCGAGACCGTCGAGATCCTCACCTCCAAGGCGCACGACGCCGGCCCCAGCCGTGACTGGCTCAATTTCGTCAAGAGCGCGCGAGCCCGCAACAAGATCCGGCAGTGGTTCACCAAGGAGCGTCGCGAGGCCGCGATCGAGAAGGGCAAGGACTCACTCGCCCGCGTTATGCGCAAGCAGGAGCTGCCCATCAAGCGGCTCTTCAGCGGTGAGGCACTGATCGCCCTCGCCCGTGACCTCCGATACAACGACGTCGACTCGCTGTACGCGGCGATCGGCGAGGGACGCGTCGGCGCGCAGAACGTGGTGCAGAAGCTGGTCGGCTCGCTCGGCGGGATCGACAGTGCCGAGGAGGACATCGCCGAGTCGTCGCTGCCCACGCGTCAGACGCCACGCAACCGTCCGGCGGGCAACCCCGGTGTCGCGGTCGAAGGCGAGTCCGACGTCTGGGTGCGGCTGTCCAAGTGCTGCACCCCGGTGCCCGGAGACTCCATCGTCGGCTTCGTCACCAGGGGGAACGGTGTGTCCGTGCACCGTGAGGACTGTGTGAACGTCCGTTCCCTCGACGCCGAGCGCATGGTCCAGGTGGAGTGGCAACCCACCGAGGACTCCATGTTCCTGGTCGCTCTGCAGGTCGAGGCGCTCGACCGGTCACGCCTGCTGTCCGACATCACACGGGTGCTCTCCGACCAGCACGTCAACATCCTCTCGGCGACGGTGCAGACCAGCCGCGACCGGGTGGCGCTGAGCAGGTTCACCTTCGAGATGGCCGACCCCACCCACCTGGGCCACGTGCTCAAGGCCGTCCGCGGCGTCGACGGGGTCTACGACGTCTACAGGATGAAGAGTTAACGGCGTTGTGGGGTTGGCCCCTGGCGGTACCACCCCCCAGACTGCTGGCATGAGGAAGTTCTCGCTGGACGCACTGGCACGCAACCACCTGGAGATGGCGGCCAACGCGTCGTCCGGCCGAAGCTCCACCACGGTCTTCGGTGGCCACGAGCACACACTCCGCCACACCCTCATCGCGCTCACCCGCGGAAACTCGCTCTCCGAGCACCCCAACCCCGGCGAGTCGACCATTGTCGTCGTCCGTGGCCGGGTGAGGCTGATCGCCGGGGAGGACTTCTGGGAGGGGCGTTCCGGGGACATGCTGATCGTCCCCCAGGCACAGCACAGCCTGGAGGCACTGGAGGACGCGGTGGTGCTGCTCAACGTCGCCATGGCCGGCCACGGGGCCGAGCAGCTCGATCAGGACGCCGAGCGCGAAGCGGCCTCCTGACCGGTCGCTCGCGCGGCTTCGCCGCGTTTCCGGGCAGCTTGGTCCGAGGGTCGGCGGGGTTCTGGAGGCGTTGGAGGTTCCCGCTTGGGGGTGGGTGGTGTGGTGGTGGACCGGAGACGCCGAAGGTTCCCGCCTATTGGACCCGAGGACCCCGAGCGCGGCTTCGCCGCGCTTTCGGGCAGCTTGGCCTAGCTCATCTCGTTGAGCGCCTTTTCGGCCTCGTCGAGCCAGGACTGGCGCGCGCTGAGGGCGTCCTCGAACTCGCGGATCTTGCGGTCGTTGCCCTCCGATCTCGCCTGCTCCAGTTTGCTCTCCAGCTGGCTGATGGATTCACGCAGCTGGTTCACCGTGTCGGCGGCCCGGGCGCGCGCTTCGGGGTTGGTGCGCTGCAGCTCCTGGTCCTCGGCCTTGCGCACGGAGTCCTCCAGCTTGCGGAAGGCGCCTTCGAGTTGCTCCCGAGAGTCGCGTGGCAGGGGCCCGGCCTCCTCCCACTGCTCCTGGTAGTGGCGTAGCCGGGCACGCGCCTCACGTGGGTCCTTGATCTGGTGGATCTCCTCACGCGCCTCCTTGAGGAGCCGCTCCTTGACCTCGGCGTTGTCGCGTAGTTCGGCGTCGCGTTCGGCGAACGCCGCGTTGCGCGCCTGGAAGAACCGGTCCTGGGCCGCCTTGAAACGCGCCCACAGGTCGTCCTCGCTGGAGCGGTCGGCGCGGCCGGCGGCCTTCCACTGCTGCATCAGCTCGCGGTACCGCCCGGAGGTCGGCCCCCAGTCGGTGGAGTCGGCCAGGGACTCCGCCTCGGCGATCAGTTCCTCCTTGTGCTTGCGGACCTGTTCGCGCTGCTGGTCGAGGCCGGCGAAGTAGGCTTTGCGGCGCTTGGAGAACGCGTTTCGGGCCGCGGACATGCGTTTCCACAGTGCCTGCTCGGTGGCACGGTCGGCGCGTGGCGCGGCCTTCCACTCGTCGATGAGCTGGCGCATGCGTTCCCCGCCGGACTTCCAGTGGGTGGTCTCCTCGGCGACGCGCTCCGCCTCGGCGGCGATGCGCTCCTTGATGTCGCGTGCCTCTTCGCGCGCCTGCTGCTGTGCCCGTTTTTGTTCGGCCCGGCGTTCCTCGGCGCGCTCGGTGAGGGTGTCGAGTCGTCGGGAGAGCGCGTCCAGGTCGCCCACCACGTTGGCGTCGCGCACACTCGAACGCAGTTTCTCGATGCTGGAGAGCGCCTGCGCGGCGGAGAGGTCGGTGTTGGTGAGCCGCTCCTCCAACAGCTCGACCTCGGTCACCAGCGCGTCGTACTTACGGCGGAAGAACGCGAGGGCCTCCTCGGGGGCGCCGGCCTGCCACGAGCCGACGACGCGCTCGCCCTCGCTCGTGCGCACGTAGACCGTGCCGTCGTCGTCTACGCGGCCCCAGGGGTCCGTGTTCACCGTGTCCTCCTGCGGTTACGAGCCTGGCACCGGTTGCCAGGTTCCGGTTGTCGTGACAGCGAATCCCGGCTGAACGGTGCACGCGCTGTGGGACCTGCCGTGACTAGTCACGATATCCATAACTCTGCGTCAGATAGCGACGATTTGTGGCTGATGCGGTTTCGTTGCCCCTCTCCAGCGGGGGATACGCCGACCGCGGCCTCGGAAGAGCAGGCGCCTCGCGCTGGTTGTGGAACCGGTCCACCACCGGGTGGTCGATACGTGGTGCTTGACCGACATAGTGACGACCAATATGGCACTGTCAGGGCGTTTGGCAAAGACATGCGCCGGCCGGGGTGACCGAATGGTGATGGGAGGCGGGACCGTGTGGTCCGCCGTACCGCGCGGTGCGGCCGGTACGGCACGGAGGGTGACCGCTCGGCGAGGGGTCGCCGTCGGTAGGCTCGGATCGGGGCACCGCCGACCGGGCGGGCCCCACCGGTATCGTGTCGACAAGGAATCGAGGTCAGTGCGCACCGTGCTCATCACCGCCTTTCCCGCCGGACCGCTCGCCGCGAACTGCTACGTGGTCGCTCCGGCCGCCGGCGCGGAGTGCGTCATCGTCGATCCCGGACAGCAGGCCACCGATGGCGTCTCGCAGCTCGTGCGCGAGCACGACCTCACGCCGGCCGCGGTGCTACTCACGCATGGTCACTTCGACCACGTGCTGTCCGCGGCCGAGGTGTGCGCGACCTACGGGGTGCCGGCCCGGGTGCACGCCGATGACCGGGAACTGCTCACCAACCCCGCGAAGGGGCTCGACCCCGGGCTGGGAGGCCAACTGTCCGCCCTGCTCGGTGACACCGAGATGGTGGAGCCGGAGGGACTGGCGGAACTCTCCGGAGGCGAGAGGCTGACCGACGCCGGGCTGGACCTCACAGCGCGGCACGTACCGGGGCACACCCCCGGATCGGTGGCCTACGCGCTGGCCACCGGATCCGGCGAGCCAGACGTTGTGTTCACCGGCGACTTGCTGTTCGCCGGTTCCATCGGTCGTACCGACTTTCCCGGGGGCGACCACCCCACCATCCTGCGCAGCCTGGCTGAGGTGTGCCGCGAGTACCCCGAGGAGACCGTGGTGTTGCCCGGCCACGGGCCGCGGACCACCGTGGGTCGGGAGCGCGCCAGTAACCCGTTCCTGCGGGATCTGGGTTAGCGTTCGGTGTCGGCTGGGTCAACCGGGCGGGGTGGCCCGGTTCGTCGGCGCATGAGCCCGGTGGGTAGGTCCGGTTTGGCGGTAGGATTCGGCTAGCCCGATGAGTTCGACCGCCCCTGTCCTCACCTCGGGGCGCCCGCGGATCCGTCCGGTTCCGTTCAAGTCAGTCGCGTAGATAGTGGTACTTGGTAGCCTCATGCATCGTTTTCGGACCCATACCTGTGGACAGCTCACGAGCGCCGACGTGGGGACTGACGCCCGCCTTTCCGGCTGGGTGCACAATCGCCGCGATCTCGGTGGTCTGCTGTTCGTGGACCTGCGCGACCACTACGGAATCGTCCAGCTGCAGGCCCGTCCGGAATCTCCGGTGTTCGAGCAGCTCACGCGGTTGCCCAAGGAGACCGTGATCCGCGTCGACGGAACCGTCATCGCGCGCAGCCCCGAGAACGTCAACCCCGATCTGGCGACGGGGGAGATCGAGATCGAGGCCCACGAGGTCGAGGTCCTGGGCACCTGCGAGGAGCTGCCCTTCCCGGTGTTCCCGGAGGACTCGACCTCGGAGGAGCGCCGGCTGGCCTACCGTTTCCTGGACCTGCGGCGCGAGCGCATGCACCGCAACGTCATGCTGCGCTCTCAGGTGATCTCCGCGATTCGCCGCAAGATGACCGCGCTCGGTTTCGACGAGTTCCAGACGCCTATCCTGACCAGCTCCAGCCCCGAGGGCGCGCGCGACTTCCTCGTGCCGTCGCGACTGCACCCGGGCAAGTTCTTCGCGCTGCCGCAGGCGCCGCAGCAGTTCAAGCAGATGCTCATGGTGGCCGGGTTCGACCGCTACTTCCAGATCGCGCCGTGCTTCCGTGACGAGGACAGCCGCGCCGACCGGTCGCCCGGTGAGTTCTACCAGCTCGACGTCGAGATGAGCTTCGTGGAACAGGACGAGGTCTTCGACGTCATCGAGCGGCTGATGACCGACGTGTTCACCGAGTTCGCCCCCGAGCGGGAGATGACCTCGCCGTTCCCACGCATCGCCTATCGCGACGCTCTGACCTGGTATGGAACGGACAAGCCCGACCTTCGTGTGCCGCTGCGGATGGCCGATGTCACCGAGCTGTTCGAGAAGACCGACTTCAAGGCGTTCGCCGGGAAGCGGGTGCGGGCGCTGGCCGTTCCCGGGATCGCCGAGATGCCGAGGTCGTTCTTTGACGGCCTGGGTGACTACGCGACCGAACTCGGGGCCAAGGGGCTGGCCTGGCTGAAGGTGTCCGAGGACCGTGAACTCAGCGGGCCGATCGCGAAGTTCGTCGGTGACATCGCCGATGACCTGCTGACCGCGACGGGCGCCGACGCCGGCGGTGGGCTGTTCTTCTGCGCCAGTGAGGACTTCGACGAGATCAACCGGATCATGGCGCCGCTGCGGGTGGAGGTCGGCAAGCGCGCCGGCCTTTTCGAGGAGAACGCCTACCGGTTCTGCTGGATCGTGGACTTCCCGATGTACGAGTTCTCCGAGGAGACCGGAATCGAGTTCAGCCACAACCCGTTCTCCATGCCCCAGGGCGGGCTGACGGCGTTGGAGAACGAGGACCCGCTCGACATCCTCGCCTGGCAGTACGACATCGTCTGCAACGGTGTCGAGCTGTCGTCGGGCGCCATCCGGAACCACTCGCCCGAGATCATGTACAAGGCGTTCGACATCGCCGGTTACAGCAAGGCGGAGGTCGAGGCGAAGTTCGGTGGGATGCTGCGCGCGTTGAAGTACGGCGCCCCGCCGCACGGGGGGATCGCACCAGGGATCGACCGGATTGTCATGCTCCTGGCCGACGAGCCCAACATTCGTGAGACGATCGCGTTCCCGCTGAACCAGAACGCCGAGGACCTGATGATGGGGGCACCCGCGCCCGTGGCGAACCACCAGCTCTCCGACGTCCACATTCGGGTCTCGCTCCCCCCGGAAGAGCGCAAGCGCCAGTAGCCCCAGAATCCGGGCGTCTTTGGGGATTGATTCGCGTGGTGGGACCCCGCGTAACGCCAAGGCTGGGCAAACACCATCAAAAGGGAGTATCTCCCGTACTTCACCCCACGGTGACGTATCTTATCGTGGGGGTTGGTCAATAAGGGTCCACGGAATTCACTACGCGCTGGTAACGATTCCGGTGAACAGTGCCCGGGACACCCCGGGGATTCGGTGGTTTTGCTCCCGAACTCATCGCATTTGGGGAGTCGGCGGGAAAAGTCCGGTATTTGCGGGGGTAGGAGCGGCGTCTCGGGGCGTGGGTGCGGGGGACTCGGATATATCTCTCACCACCTGCGCAAACGGGTGTTTCGCCGATAAACTGGGCCGAATCGGGTGCTCATGGGGAGGGCCGCGCACGCGGAATGGGAACCCGGGACGACATGGGGATGATCTACACGTGAACCGCTCAACCGGCTCAACGGAGGGCTTCGCCGGATCCCGAACACCTCCGGAAAGCCCCCGAAGCGACGCGGAGAATCGTGCCGGCGAGGCGTTCCACCACGCGCCGACCGCGATGGTCGTCGCCGACCAGTCCGGCGACATCCTCCTGGTCAACTCGGCGTTCACCGCCCTGACCGGGGTGTCCCAGTCCGAGGGGGCGGGTGTTGCCTGGCCGCGGCTGCTGCTCGAGGACGACGTCGACCGCGGGTGGGAGATGCACCGGGACGCGCTCTCGGCCGGGTCCAGGACAGGCGAGAGTCCCGTGGCCGTGTCGGGCGCCTCCCCGCGGCGCGTGATGGTCGAGTGTCGCGCGCTTCCCGGCGGAGGCGACGACGAGCACCCCGAAGTGATCGTGGCGCTGCGCACGTCCCCCAGGGACGAGGAGACGCTACGGGCCATCAGCGAACTGCGCACCGAGAGCGCCGAAACCACACTGTGGACGCTCAACCTGCGTACCGGCAGGCTGAGCGAGCTGTTCGGCCCCTCACCTCTGGGCCAGCTACTCGCCGGCGATGAGGCCACCCTGGAGGACTGCCTGTCCCGCGTCCACCGTGACGACGTCGCCCGGCTGCGCGATGCCATGGAGACAGCCAACCAGGGCCGGGACTACGAGCAGCAGTTCAGGATGTTCGACCTGGTCGGCGACGAACGGTGGTTGTGGGCCCGCGCCCGCTACCTCCCCGGGGAAACGCCGAGGCTCGTCGGCTTCGTCGACGACGTCACCGACCGCGTCCAGCTCGTCCGGCGGCTGGCGGACCGCCGCAGGATCGAGGCCGCCCAGGGCCGCCAGGTGACCGAACTCGCCGCGAAACTCGTCTCCGCCACCACCGCTGACGAGGTCACCGGTCTCCTCGCCGAGGACTTCGTGCCGATCTTCGGCGGCACCAGCGCCTCCGTGATGCTGGTCGAGGACAACGTTCTGCGGTCGGCCCCCTCCACGGTCGAGCGCACGGGTACCACCGGCATGATCGACGGCCGGGACGCCACCGACGCCAGCTTTCCGATGGGCGCGGTGGCCCAGGACCGCCAACCCCGGTTCTTCGAGAGCCGGGCGGAGATGCTGGAGCGGTTTCCCACCGCGCACGACCTCCTGCGGCACACGAGTGCCCAGTCCTGGGCGACCGTACCGATCTTCGGCGATCGGCGGGTCGCGCTCGGTGTCTGGCAGGTCGCCTGGGACCAGCCACACCACGCCACTCCCGACGAGCGCGCCCTGATGCTCACCCTGGCCGGGCTGGCGGGCCAGGCGCTGCAACGGGTCAACCGCCAGCAGGCCGAGTTGGAGCTCGCCGACGCCATCCAGCGCCGCATGCTCCCCCCGCAACTGCCCGACTTCGACGACATCAACGTCACGGCCCGGTACCTACCGGCGAGGGCCGGCTGGCGTGTGTGCGGCGACTTCTACGACGTGATCCGGCTGCCCGAGCACCAGGTGGGCCTGCTCGTGGGTGACGTGCAGGGGCACGGGGTCGAGGCCGCGGCCGCCATGGGGCAGATTCGGATCGCGTTTCGCGCCTACGCCGCCAACCAGGCCGATCCCGGGATGGTGGTGGCCGAGACCAACCGGCTACTCACCGAGACCGGCGAGATCGTGTTCGCGACCTGCGGCTACCTCGTGCTCGACCTCGACTCCGGCGAGATGCGCGCCGCGTGGGCGGGCCAGCCCCCGGCGCTCATCGCCACGACCGAAGATTTCGACACCTGGCAGCCCGAGACCGGGCCACCGGTGGGGGTCGACTCCAACAGCAAGTACCCCGTCACCACCCGCATGCTGGCCCCCGACGAAACCCTGCTGATGTGCTCCGACGGCCTCGTGGAGAGCTCCCGGGTGCACATGGACGACGGCCTGCAACGCGTGGGGCGGGCGCTGCGTGCCCTGGCCGCCGACGTCGACGCCGCCGCCACCTCACTCGCCTCGCTGACACCGGCCGGCCGAGGCGACGACATCGCGTTCCTGATCGCGCGGATGGTCTAGGTTCGGCTTCTTCGAAGCACGACACGGTCGCCCCGAACAGCCGCCCCGAACATGGGTGATCACCGGGTTTCGAACGCCGGGCGGCCACCACGACTCCGCGACACACGGCCCCTCCGGTCGACCGTGGTGACACGGAGCGATGGGCATCTAGGCTGGAAGGCGTGTCCGAAACACTGTTCGATGATGCCGGTGCCGATGCGCAGCGCGGTCAGGAGCCCATGGCCGTGCGCATGCGGCCACGAACGCTCGACGAGGTCGCCGGGCAGCGACACCTCCTTGGTGAGGGGAGCCCACTGCGTCGGCTGGTCGAGGACGACGCCCCGATGTCGCTGTTCCTCTGGGGGCCGCCAGGCACCGGAAAGACGACCCTGGCCACCGTGGTCAGCCGGGCCACCAACCGCAGGTTCGTCGAACTCTCCGCCGTCAGCGCCGGGGTCAAGGAGGTCCGCGCCGTCATCGACGACGCGCGCCGACGGATGGGGATGAGCGGGGCCCGGACCCTACTGTTCGTCGACGAGGTGCACCGGTTCAGCAAGACGCAGCAGGACGCGCTGCTGCCGGCCGTCGAGAACCGGTGGGTCAGCTTCATCGGCGCCACCACCGAAAACCCGTTCTTCTCGGTTGTGAGCCCGCTGCTCTCGCGGTCGTTGCTGCTCACCCTGGAGACCCTCGAGGATGACGAGATCCGCTCCGTGCTGGCCGAGGCTCGTACCGACGAGCGTGGCCTCAAGGGGCGCTACACCCTCAGCGACGACGCCGAGGACCACCTCGTACGCCTCGCCGGCGGCGACGCCCGGCGCGCCCTGACCTACCTGGAGGCGGCCACTCTGGTGGCCGGCTCGCGCGCGGAGGTCACGGTCGACGACGTCGAGCGGGCGGTGGACCGGCACGCGGTGCGTTACGACCGTTCGGGAGACCAGCACTATGATGTCATCAGCGCGTTCATCAAGAGTATGCGCGGCAGCGACCCCGACGCGGCACTGCACTACCTGGCCCGGATGATCGAGGCGGGCGAGGACCCCCGGTTCATCGCGCGCCGGATCGTCGTGCACGCCAGCGAGGACGTCGGCATGGCCGATCCGAGCGCCCTCCAGGTGGCGGTGGCCGCGGCCCAGGCCGTGGATCTGATCGGGCTTCCCGAGGCGCGGATCAACCTGGCCCAAGCGGTTATCCACATCGCGCTCGCTCCGAAGTCGAACGCGGTCATCAACGCGATCGACGCCGCAGCGGGCGACGTCCGCGCTGGCCGGGCCGGTCCGGTGCCCGCCCACCTACGCGACGGCCATTACAGAGGAGCGGCCGAGCTTGGGCACGGCGAGGGGTACCGCTACGCCCACGACTACCCGGGCGGGGTAGCGCCGCAGCAGCACGCCCCCGACGCCGTCGCCGGACGCGAGTACTACCAGCCCACCACCCACGGCGCCGAACGTCGCTACGGCGAGGTGCTGGACCGCATCAAGGACGCGCTCCGCAACGACTGACGACCGGTGGGGGAGTGAGGGACGAGGGACCCCACCGTAGGGTCCGGAGGTTCCCGGCCCCCAGGCGCAACCGCCCCAGGCGAGCGCGAGCGAGCCCAACAAACACCACTCGGGTGCGGCCACCCCCTACTCTTCGGGTGGAGCCGGGAAGACCTCCGTGACCCTGGCGATCTCGCGGTCGCCCTCGGTGGAGTCCTCGGCGAACTCCACCTCGGCGATCACCACGTCGCCCCAGTTCAGATAATCGGTGAACTCCTGACCGCTCATCTCGTAGGTGCCGCGGTTGTCGTCGTTGATGTGCCCCGGGCCGGGAACGCAGAAGTTGGCGCAGTAGACCTCGGCGTCCTCGGGGATCACCGCCTCCTCGGACTCGGCGCCCTCGACCTCGACCCACTGCTCGCTCCAGTCGCGGGGGGTGAGGAACGCGGCGTCCTCCATGTCGAGTCCGCCCTCCATGGGCTCGACACGGGTGTAGACCCACGGACCGTCCTCGTCTGGCTGCTCTGTCGGGTCGAACCGCACGATGGGCGTGGGGTCCTCCTCGGCGTCGGCGGAGTCGGGGGAGGGCGATGCCGCCTGCTGCTCGTCGGTGTCGTCGTTGGGAAGCATCGCGTTGATCGTGGCCACGACGCCGCCGACGACGAGGGCCGCCGCCAGCAGGGCCCCACCCATGACCAGGGGGGCGCGTCGCCGCTGGCCGGGCTCGCGCGCGTCGATCCGGATCATCCGGGGCAGCCGTGCCGGCTCCACGATGCCCTGCCACTCCCGGGCCAGCACCCGGGTGACGGCGGTTCCTCTGGTGGGCTGCCTCTCCTCGGTGGAGTCGGTGGTGCTCTCCCAGATCGCGATGGTGGAGCCGAGGAGCTCCCGCACCGAGGGCCGGTTGTCGGGATTCTTGTCGAGGGCGCGCTCCAGCAACGGCAGCAGGGGCGCGGGAACGCCGTCGAGGTCGGGTTCCTCGTCGCGCACGCGCGCGGCGACCACCTCGGGCTCCCCGATCCCGAACGGGAGCCGGCCGGTCGCCGCGAACGCCACGACCGCGCCCCAGGCGAACACGTCGGAGGCGGGCGACTGTGGCGCACCCGCGTGGCGTTCGGGACTCATCCAGGCCGCCGAGTGGCGCAGCAGCGACTCGTCCCCCGGGAGGGCGCAGTCGAGAATGCGGGGGCCGGAGCTGCTGAGCAGGATGTTGCTCGGTTTCAGGTCGCCGTGGGCGACGTTCTTGAGGTGGAGCGCGGAGAGCCCCTCGGACAGGCCGGCGGCGAGCGCGATGAGCCGGCCCTGTCCCATGGCCCCGTGCCGGCGCGCGTACTGCGCCAGCGGGATGCCCGAGACGTACATCATGGCCAGCCACGGCGGTGTCGCGGAGGTGTCGAAGGCGATCGGCGGAACGTAGCAGCGCCGGTCGACACCGGAGAGCAGGTGCAGTCGCTGGTCGAGTGCGCTCCGGGTGCGGTCGTCGCTGGCCTGCGCCGCGTGCAGGGTCTTCACCGTGACGAGCGGGTCGTTGCCGCCGGAGGGCGTGACAGCGGCGTACACCGTGCCGGTACGTCCCGAGCCAATGCGTCCGATGACGAGGTAAGGCCCTATACGCCGTGGGTCCTCGGAGGTGAGCGGGACGAGGTTCGGCGGTACCAGAACGGAGATCTCCTTCTGGGAACGTCGGCTCATTGGGGTCCTGTCTTCGACTCGTGCTCGTCTGATCGGTACGCGACGCGTCGCATCGTGGCGACAGCGGTCGGGGACGGCGAACCTGCTCCGATTCTCGGTCATGCGTCGACATACGTCGATGCCCGCGACTACCGGGCTCGCGTCCACGGTAGGAGTCGACCCTAATCCCCTCATGATCCCTATGGTGCGTCGGTCCGGGGGTGTCGTCCCGTGACATGCGGTCTCGTCGGCGCGCTGTGGGGTATTGGGGTGAGCGCGCCGCCGGGCGCGATAGGGTCAGCCCCAATCGGATCTTCCGGTCCCGCGGCCTGGTGGCCTGAGGGGCATCAGGGGAGCCCGGTCACCGCTGTCCCGTGCGGCCCCGTGCCGCCGGCAGCCGCGCCCGATCCTCCCACCAGTGTTCGAAGTATGAACGACCGATCTTCTACGGAGTCCCGCATGTTGACCGGAGGAGAGCTCGCGGCCCTCATCGCCGCGGTGGTTTGGACCGTGCTGGTCGCGTTCCTGTGTGTGACGCTCGTCAAACTCACGCGGCTGCTGTCGGAGACGACCCGGGTCGTCTCCGAGTTCGGTGAGCGGGCGCGTCCCCTGCTCGACGATGTCGCCTCCACCGTCGAACGTACCGGGAACTCGCTCGACCGGGTCGAGGAGATCACGGCGAACGTCGCGACGAGCACGGAGGACATCTCAACCATGACCACGCTCACCCGGTCGGTGGTCACCGGACCCTTGGTGAAGCTGGCGTCGTTCTCCTACGGGTTGAGCCGTGTCCTCGGGCAGCGTCGGGCACTGGCGCTGGTACGTAGCCGCCGCAGGAGGGAGCGGTCATGATATCCAGGGCGTTCTGTCTGGTCGCGGGCGTGGCGATCGGGGGGTATGTTGTCCACAAGCTCAACCGGACGGCACGCGCGTGGAGCCCGGGTGGCATCGCGAGCCGCGTGGAGGACCGCGTCGCCGACTACCGGGCGGCCCTCCGCGAGTTCAACGAGGACGTCCAGAACACCATGGACGCTCGCGAGGCCGAGCTGCTTCGGCGCTACCACCCGGCCGGAGGCCACGAGCCCGCTGGCCGGGGGGCGGTCATGCCCGGCCGCGCGATCGAGGCTCACCGCACAATCGAATCCCACGACTACAAGGACGGCCGCTGATGGAGACGGCAGAGATCGTTCGCCGCTTCCTCACCTACTTTGAGAACAACGGGCACACCGTGGTCCCCTCGGCGAGCCTGGTGGCGGAGGACCCAACGCTACTGCTGGTGAACGCCGGCATGGTGCCGTTCAAGCCGTACTTCACCGGCCAGCGCACGGCGCCCTACGACCGTGCTGTCAGTGTGCAGAAGTGTGTCCGCACCATCGACATCGACGAGGTGGGCAAGACCTCGCGGCACGCATCCTTCTTCCAGATGCTGGGCAACTTCTCCTTCGGGGACTACTTCAAGGAGCGGGCCATCCCCTTCGCCTGGGACCTGATGACCCGCCCGCGCGACGAGGGCGGGTTCGGGCTGCCGGTGGACCGGCTCTGGGTGACGGTCTACCTCGACGACGACGAGGCCGAGACCATCTGGCGCGAGCGGGCCGGGGTTCCCGCCGAGCGGATCCAGCGCATGGGCATGGAGGAGAACTACTGGTCCATGGGTGTGCCCGGCCCGTGTGGTCCGTGCTCGGAGATCTTCTGGGACCGCGGCCCCGAGTTCGGCGCCGAGGGTGGGCCCCTCGCCGACGAGGACCGCTACGTCGAGCTGTGGAACCTCGTCTTCATGCAGTACGAGCGTGGCCCCGGTGAGACCAAGACCGACTATGAGATCCTCGGCGAGCTGCCCAAGAAGAACATCGACACCGGCCTGGGTCTGGAGCGGCTCGCGGCGATCCTGCAGGGCGTCGACAACATATACGAGACCGACACCCTCGGCAGGGTGCTGCATCGCGCCGCGGAGCTGACCGGGATCCGCTACGGCGACGCCGAGCGGTCCGACGTCAGCCTGCGGGTGGTCGCCGACCACATGCGTACGGCGACGATGCTCGTCTCCGACGGTGTGCGCCCCGGAAACGAGAAGCGCGGCTACGTGCTGCGCCGCATCCTGCGCCGCTCCGTGCGCAACCTCCGGCTGCTCGCCGGCGCCACCGAGGATCAGACCTACCTCCACGAGCTCACCGCCACCACGATCGACGCGCTCGGCGACATCTACCCGGAGCTGCGCGACAACGCCGATGAGATCCACAACGTGATCGACACGGAGGAGAAGAACTTCGCCGAGACGCTGCGCTCCGGTACGGCGTTGTTCACCCGGGCGGCCGAGAAGACCAAGACTGCGGGCAGCACCGTGTTCTCCGGGGCCGACGCGTTCCAGCTCCACGACACCTTCGGGTTCCCCATCGACCTCACGCTGGAGATGGCCAGCGAGGAGGGGCTCAGTGTCGACGAGGGGACCTTCCAGGAGCTGATGCGTGAGCAGCGGGAGGCCGCCAAGCGCGACGCCAAGGCGAAGAAGTTCGGGGGAGCCGATATCGGCGTCTACACCCGGCTTCTCGAAGGGGCCGGCGCCACCGACTTCCTCGGCTACACCGACCACGAGAGCGAGTCCCGCGTCCTCGGCCTGATCGTGGACGGCGAGCCGGTCGCCGCCGCGCGCGCCGGAGACAAGGTCGAGGTGGTACTCGACCGCACCCCCTTCTACGCCGAGAGCGGTGGCCAGCTCGCCGACAAGGGCACCCTGACCTCCGAGGGGCGCGGCGTCGTGGACGTCGACGACGTGCAGAAACCGGTCTCCGGGCTGTTCGTGCACCGCGGCACGGTCCGTGCCGGCGAGCTGGCGCTGGACGACACGGTGCACGCCGGGATCGACTCCGATCGGCGCTCCTCGGTGTCGCGGTCGCACTCGGCCACACACCTGATCCACTCCGCCCTGCGCAATGCCCTGGGGCCCTCCACCGGTCAGGCGGGTTCGGAGAACCAGCCAGGACGGCTGCGCTTCGACTTCACCACCAACGAACCGGTCGGGACCAGTCGGCTGGCGGAGGTGGAGGAGGAGGTGAACACCGTCCTCTCCGGTGACATCCAGGTGCACGACTTCGTCACCTCGCTCGATGAGGCGCTTTCCATGGGCGCGCTGGCCATGTTCGGGGAGAAGTACGGCGACCGGGTGCGCGTGGTGGAGATGAGCGACTACTCCCGCGAGCTGTGCGGGGGCACCCACGTCGGCGCGACCGGGCAGCTCGGCGTGGTCAAGCTGCTCGGGGAGTCCTCCATCGGCTCCGGTGTACGCCGGGTCGAGGCGGCCGTTGGACTCGACGCCTTCCGGCGGCTCTCCACCGAGTCGATGCTGGTCAGCCAGCTTTCCGAACAGTTGAAGGCGCCCCGCGAGGAACTGCCGCAGCGGATTGACGCCCTCGTCACGCGGGTACGCGACGCCGAGAAGGAAGTCGAGAGGCTACGCGCAGCGCAGGTGTTGCAGGCAGCCGGGGAGCTGGCCGGAAACGCCCGCCGGTGTGGAGCGGCGTTGCTGGTGACACACCAGGCGCCCGAAGGAACGACAGGTGATGACTTGCGTCGGCTCGCGTTGGACGTTCGGGGGCGTCTGGGCGAGGACCAGCCGGTGGTCGTGGCCGTGACCGCGGTCCCCAAGGACCGGCCGGTCGTGGTGGCCGCGGTGAACGAGGCCGGGCAGCGGCTCGGCCTGAAGGCCGGCGACCTGGTCGGAGAGGCGGCCCGCACCCTGGGGGGCGGCGGGGGCGGCAAGCCCGATGTCGCCCAGGGCGGCGGGACCGACGCGAGCGCGGTCGACTCCGCTCTGCGGGCGGTGGAACGGCGCGTCTCCGAAACCGGCTGACATCCCGAGTCACGCGCCGGCCCGGCGGGGGCAGCCCGGGCCGGCGCTCGCGGGGGACTACAGAGACCGTTGCCGCACCGACGAGAAGGAAGCCCCGAGTGACGCCACGTAACGCCAACGCCATTCCCCACATGGGGGAGCCTCCTCGTTGAGGCACGGCGCACGTCTCGCGGTCGACCCCGGAAAAGTGCGAATCGGGGTTTCCCGTAGTGATCCCGCTGGCACATTGGCGACCCCGGTCGAGACGGTCCCGCGCGGTAAGGGGGATCTGGCCCGCATCGCGGCGCTCGTGCGCGAGCACGAGGTGTTCGAGGTGATCGTCGGTTATCCCGCGTCCCTTTCCGGGGCGGAGGGGCCCGCCGCGCGGGGCGCGCGGTCCTTCGCCCACACCCTGGCCCGCAGGCTCGCCCCGGTACCCGTGCGGCTGGTGGACGAGCGGCTCACCACCGCGACCGCCGAGGGGCAGCTGCGCGGTGGTGCCTCCTACGGCAAGCGGGGTGCGCGGGGTGGTCAGGCGCGGCGCTCGGTGGTGGACCAGGCCGCCGCCACGGTTCTGCTACAGAGCGCGCTGGACACCGAACGCCAAACCGGCCGCCCGCCGGGGGAGCTCGTGGGAGAAGGCGAATGAGCGAGAACGACCCTTACGCGGGGCGCCCGTACTGGGACGGGTACCGTGACCTCCGCCGCTCGTCGTACGACGAACTTCGTTACGGAGATCGGGACCGTGACCGACCGACGGGCTCCGGTGGGCGTCGGGCCGACCCGGGCGGCGACCCTTCGGTGGATCGCCCACCCCCGGGATCCGGATCCCGGAGCGCCGGCAGTGCCCCCGATCCGCTGACTGATCCGTGGCCGTACCGGCGTTCCGCGGGTGGGCCGGGGGCGGGCGGTTCCGACGGCGGCCCGTGGACGGACCCGGCGCGGGGGGCGCCACCCCAGGGCCACCATCCCCGGGGTGGCGGCTACACCGCCTCGTGGGCGCGAGTTCCGCGTGACGGCGATGACCCGCTCACCGGCCCCGGGCCACGACACCCCTCGTCGAGCGAGGAGGGGCAGGGTGGCTATCCCACCGGGGAGGACAGTGCCTATGTTCCCCGGCGGGCCAGACCCGACAGCCCCGATGGAACCGCTGGACACCAGCCCGGTGACCGGACCGTGCCCGTTCCGGACCAGGATCCCGGCGCTCCCGTCACCGGAGAGAGGACCGGTGACACGGGGTGGGACGACGAACGCGAGCGGCCCCGGGGCCGGCGCCGCCGGGCCGATCCGGCAGTCGAAACGGGGGACCACCCGGGCGAGTCCCGCGGGTCGTCGACCGGGTCGCACCCCACCGCTTCGCCGGAGTCGGGGTCCCGGCCGCGCGGGCGGCGCCGCCGGGCCGATCCTGAGGCCACGTCGGTCGCTGTGCCCCCGGCGCGTGAACCGGAGTCAGCGGACCGCCCATCGGCCGGTGGGCGTCGGCGAAGGGCCCACGACCGCTCCCGGAACGACACGGACGACCGGCCGTGGGCCGGGAACGGTGCCGACGATGACAACGAGGGGCCGCGGCCCGACGACCCGGACGATCTTTTGGATCACCAGGCGCGCGTGCGAGAGGCGTTCGAGCGCAAGGGCGCCAGCCGCGCCTCGCGGAACGCGTCCAAGGCCCGCCGCGGTCGCGGCGGGCGCAAGGCCGGTCGTGGCAGGGGACGCCGGTCCAAGCTGGCCATGACCGGCGCGGCCGCGGTCCTGGCGTTGGCCGTCGCCGCCGGCGGTCTCGCCCTGCGGGCCTACGTGTTCCCACCGGACTTCGACGGTGAGGGCAGCGGCGAGGTCGAGATCGTCATCAAGGACGGCGAGACCGGGGCCCAGGTCGGCGACACCCTGGTCGAGGCCGGCGTGGTGGCCAGCACGAGAGCGTTCACCAACGCCCTGGGCGGGGAGGAGCTCACCCCGGGCACCTACCGGCTGCGCTCGGAGATGAGCGCCGAGTCCGCGGTCGACCTGTTGCTCGACCCGTCGGCGCGCGCCGACAACAAGGTGACGGTTCGCGAGGGGCTACGCTCCACCCAGGTACTCGACCTGGTGGCCGAGGAGACCCCCATCGAGCGCGAGGAGCTGCAGGCGGCCTACGAGAACCACGAGGCGCTCGGGCTACCGGAGTACGCCGAGGAGGGGCCGGAGGGCTACCTCTATCCCGACACCTACACCATCACGCCCGACGTCGAGGCCGAGGACGTCCTGGCGACGATGGTGGAGCGCTTCAAGCGGACCGCCGAGGAGATCGGGCTGGAGGAGCGAGCCGCCGAGAGTGGCCTGACACCGAACGAGGTCATGGCGAACGCGGCGATCGTCCAGGCGGAGTCCGGCAGCGCCGAGGACATGCCCAAGATCTCCCGGGTCGTCTACAACCGGCTCGACGCCGAGATGGAGCTGGGCATGGACAGCACCTGCTTCTACGTGATCGACGAGTACGGCATCGCGCTGACAGAGGACCAGCTTCAACAGTGCCGGGAGGCCGGCAGCGACTACGCCACCTATGGGCGCAAGGGGCTGCCCGCCGGGCCGTTCGTCAGTCCCGGGAAGGACGCGCTCAACGCGGCCCTCGACCCCGCCGATGGCGACTGGCTCTATTTCGTGGCCACCGACCCCGAGGAGGGCGTGACCGAGTTCGCCGAGACCAGCGAGGAGTTCGAGCGCCTGAAAGACGAGTTCGAGGAGAATCGGAGTGAGTGACCAGTGATGCGTGCCGCTGTCCTGGGGTCGCCCATCGAGCATTCGCTCTCGCCCGTCCTGCACACGGCGGCCTACACCGCGTTGGGCCTGGACGACGGCTGGCACTACGAGCGTTTCGAGTGCGATGAGGGCGGCCTGGCCCGGTTCCTCGAGGGGTGTGACGCCTCGTGGGCCGGGCTGTCGCTGACGATGCCGCTGAAGCGCGTGGCGATGGCGTTGTCCGACGAGCTGGCCGAGCCGGTGACGTCGGTGGGTGGCGCCAACACGATCGTCTTCGCCGAGGGGCGCCGGTACGCTTACAACACCGACGTGGCCGGGATCGTGAGCGCGCTGCGCGAGGTCGGGATCGCGCGGGTGGACTCGGCCGCGGTCGTGGGAGGCGGCGCGACGGCGGCCTCCGCGCTGGAGGCGCTGCGTGTCCTCGGCGCGACCGAGCCGGGGGCGGTCACCGTCCTGGCGCGCGAGCCGGCACGCGCGGACCCGGTGACCGAGGCGGCCGCCCGCATGGGACTGCGCATCGGTGTCGAGCCGCTGCGAGAGATCGGTTCACACCTCGATGTTGACCTGGTCGTGAGCACGGTACCGCGTGGGGCCGCCGACGACTACACCGCGGAGTTGGTCGCCAGCCGTGCCGCCCTGTTCGATGTCTCCTACGGCCCAAAGCCGAGTGTCCCGGTGGCCGCCGTCGCCGCCGCCGGGCGAAGGGCGGTGGGGGGCTTTCCCATGTTGCTGCACCAGGCGGGGCGGCAGGTGGAGCTGATGACCGGGGTCGCGCGGGCCCCGATCGAGGCGATGCGCGCGGCGGGGGAGGCGGAGCTGGCACGGCGCGCCACGACGTAGGCGCGTTGTTCGACGGGGGGACCGGGCCGGCCGCGGGCACGAACAATAGGGGCCTCCTCGCGCGAAGCGGGGCACGAACGTGGGTGCCGTGCCGTCCCACTGAGGAAGCCGGGAACAGCGCGATCCCATGTCGTCCCAAGCCGTGCGTGAGTGGCCGGCACCACGGGAATACCCTCGGTCGGCGCCGTGTTTGGCGTCGACAGGGGTGGCTTGGCCAAGCTGGTCCGGATCTCCTGCTAAACTCGAGAACGAAATCGGTTCGGCGCGGGAGCGCCGGCCACGTAAGCGGAGGCAGATCCTCCCACCCGCCGGGGTAGACCCGCGCGGGTTCCGGCAGAACAACGCGGAATGCCCGCGGCGCCGATCACGGTGTACCGCGGTGCCGATCCGGGCGGAGCCGACCGGTCTCCGCCGCACTCCGCGTATCCGTCGGTGGATCACCCCGCTTGCACCCGCTGGCGGGGTTTTCGCTTTTGGGCCTGCACGGGACCGGGCAACCCCGAACATACGAGTGATGACGACAATGCTAGGGAGGGGTCCCATCAGCGCTGAGCCCCGCATCAACGACCGCATTCGGGTTTCCGAGGTCCGTCTCGTCGGCCCCAACGGCGAGCAGGTGGGTATCGTGCCCGTGCAGGACGCGTTGCGTCTGGCACAGGAGGCCGATCTCGACCTGGTCGAGGTCGCGCCAACGGCTCGCCCACCGGTCGCCAAGCTGATGGACTACGGCAAGTACAAGTACGAGTCCGCGGTCAAGGCGCGCGAGTCGCGTAAGAATCAGGCGAACACGATCATCAAGGAGATCAAGCTCCGCCCGAAGATCGATCCGAACGACTACGCGACCAAGAAGGGTCACGTGGAGCGGTTCCTCAAGGGTGGGGACAAGGTCAAGGTGACGATCATGTTCCGCGGACGCGAGCAGTCCCGGCCGGAGCTGGGCTTCCGGCTGCTGCGCCAGCTTGCCGACGACGTTAATGAGTTCGGACAGGTCGAGTCCCAGCCCAAGCAGGACGGCCGCAACATGACGATGGTGATCGGTCCGCACAAGCGGCGTTCCGACCAGAAGTCCGAAGGCCGTGGCAGCGCGGGGAAGGGGCAGCGTCCGCAGCGTGCCGAAGGCGCCGGTCAGGGGAGCTGAACCCGGCCCACCCGACGGTCGCGGTCCGGCCGCCGCGTGTCGGCGGCCGCGCCTTCCGGATGACCAGCGGGAGCGTACACGGTACCGGAGCCTGGGCGACGGTTGTCGCGGCCCCGTGAGTTCTGGGGGCCGGACGGTCCCAGGGAAGACATGTGCCGATCGCCCGACGTGAGCGGGCGATCAACGAGATCGCGCCACCGTGTCGGACGGTGGCGCGCCGAATGAGTAGGAGAGGACGGCGACGATGCCGAAGAACAAGACGCACAGCGGAGCGCGCAAGCGTTTCCGCATGACTGGCTCCGGCAAGATCATGCGCCGCCGCGCCAACAAGAACCACCTGCTGGAGCACAAGGAGAGCAAGCGCAAGCGCCGCCTCAGCAAGGAGGTGGAGATGGCGCGCCCCGACGCCAACAAGCTCAAGACGCTGCTCCGCTGAGCGGTTCGTCGGCACGGCGCGCGGTCGCCGTCCACACTGATGGAGTTCCGCCGGGTCGAGACCGTTCCACAGGTGCCGCGCACCGGGGCGGGCGTCAACGCGGCGGACGGGAATGTCCGAACGGCCCCCGGGTGTGCCGGACCAGGCCGACCGGTAGCGCGATGACCGCCTACCAGCAACCTACGAGGGAGTCACAGTGGCACGCGTGAAGCGGGCTCTCAACGCCAAGAAGAAGCGCCGGGTCGTTCTCGAGAGCGCCAGCGGCTACCGCGGCCAGCGGTCGCGCCTGTACCGCAAGGCCAAGGAGCAGATGCTCCACTCGATGACCTACTCCTACCGGGACCGCAAGGACCGGAAGGGGCAGTTCCGCCGGCTGTGGATCCAGCGCATCAACGCCGGCGCCCGTGCCAACGGGCTCACCTACAATCGGTTCATGCAGGGCCTGAAGGCCGCGGAGGTCGACGTCGACCGTCGTATGCTGGCCGAGCTCGCGGTCAATGACGAGGCCGCGTTCTCCGCGCTGGTCGAGACCGCCAAGCAGGCACTGCCCGCCACCGCCACCACGCAGACGCCGGCCTGACGACACGGGTCGGAGCGAGAGCGCGATGGCGGGCCACGAGTTCACCGGCGTTCGATCCCCCCGCGTCAAGAGGGCTCGTCGGCTCGCCAAGCGCGCGTTCCGGCAACGTGAGAGGCGCTTCCTCGCCGAAGGACCCCAGGCCGTTCGGGAAGCGCTGGCCGCGCCCGGCGTGGTGCACGAGGTGTATGTCACCGCCGAGGGCACACAGCGCCACGCTGGGATCGTCGAGGCGGCGACGTCCTCCGGCGTCCCGGTCCATCGCGTCACCACGGATGTGATGTCCGAGGTCGCGCAGACGGTGACCCCGCAGGGGATGCTCGCCGTCTGCGACTTCGTGGACGTCCCCCTGTCCGGGGTCACCCGTTCCCGCTTGGTGGTCGTGCTCTCCCACGTCCGTGACCCGGGAAACGCTGGCACCGTGGTGCGCACCGCTGACGCGGCCGGTGCCGACGCCGTCGTCTTCACCGACGCCTCGGTTGACCCCTACAACGGCAAGTGTGTGCGGGCCTCGGCGGGGAGCTTGTTCCATCTGCCGGTGGTCGTTGGCGTTCCGGTCACCGAGGCGATCGCCCAGTTGCGCGCCGCGGGGGTGAGTGTCCTGGCCGCCGACGGCACCGGTGAACGCGACCTGGACTCGGCCGCCCACGCCGGGACGCTGGACCGTCCCGTGGCCTGGGTGTTCGGCAACGAGGCGTGGGGAATTCCCGAGGACGTGGTCGCCGCGACCGACGGCGTCGTCCGGGTCCCCATCTACGGCGCCGCCGAGAGCCTCAACCTCGCCACGGCCGCCGCCGTGTGCCTGTACACCACGGCCCGCCAGCAGCGAACCGCCCCGGACGCGGGGCGGGGATGAGTGGGCCGCCCCTTGAGGGCGCGGTGTCTGCGTACCGCCCGAAATGTCCTTTCGGTGGGCCATCACGACCCGCCTGGGCCGTTATGCGGGAAAGGCGTAACAACCCGCAACTCGGGTGAGAACGCTGCGTGTGCCCTTCGTTCCTGGTCAGCATGGGACCAACTACGGAGTGTGGCGATAGTTTCGGGAGTCGCGGCGTCCCTGGGGGTTGCCCGCCTACCCTCGGTTGCCGATACGCTCGAAGCCCTTAGCCGCGGACCGTCGTACTGGTCATGACGGTCATGCATAACAGGGATCCCGTTACGGCATGCGTGGCGTAGCGAGAGTGGGCATCGGGTAGTGACCATCAGTGGCATCGCGGGCACGGAACGGCGAGCCACGTGAATGACAAACGATGAACGGCACGACGGTACGGCGCCGTACTCGGGAGGGGTGCGCGTCGCGTTCCAGCGGCGCCGGACGGTCACATAGGGCGTGGGGAGGCGGTCGTGGGTAGCGACCAGTCGACGGCGAGTCGAGCGGAGAGCGAGAGCGCCGTGGGGGAGGAACCGACGCTTTCCGCTGAGGACGTGCCAGACGGTGTACTCGTCGCCGACCGGAACGGCAAGGTGATCACTTTCAACAGACTGGCCCGGCGGCTCACCCGCATCCCCGGCGAGGCAGCCCTGGGACGCGACTTTCGCGACGTGCTGCCGCTCAACGACGCCGAGGGCCGCGACTGGTGGAAGTGCAGCGATCCCTACGGCGGGTTGCGGACCCGTACCCGCCAGCCCGAACGGACCCTGTTCCTCGCCGACGGCCGCGAGGTCCTGATGGCCGCGCGCTACGTTCGCGACGCCCCCTGCGGTGAGATCAGCCGGCTCGTCGTGACCCTGCGCGACGCGTCGTACCGCGCACGCGGCGAACGCAACCGCGCCGAGATCGTATCCACGGTCGCGCACGAGCTCAGATCCCCTCTGACCAGCGTCAAGGGCTTCACCGCCACTCTGCTGGCGAAGTGGGACCGCCTCACCGAGAAACAGAAGACCTTCATGTTGGAGACGGTCAACGCCGACGCCGATCGCGTCACGCGGTTGGTCACGGAGCTTCTCGACGTCTCCCGCATCGAGTCCGGCCGACTGGAGCTGCGCCGTCAGGTCGTCGACCTGCCCGAATGCGCCCGTAGGGTTATCGCGGGCCGGGTCGCGGCGGGCGAGGCCGAGGACCGTTTCCGCCTGGAGGTGAATACCGCGCTGCCCGAGATGTGGCTCGACCCCGACAAGGTCGAGCAGATCATGGCCAACCTGGTGGAAAACGCGGTACGGCACGGCGCTGGTACTGTCACTATTGTGATCGAGCCCCACGAGGGAGGAGCAGCGGTGTCGGTGCGCGACGAAGGCAAGGGCGTAGCGCCCGAGGCCATCCCGCGCGTTTTCCGTCAGTTCTGGCGCAGCAAGCGGCGAGGCGGCACCGGCCTGGGCCTGTTCATCGTCAAGGGTCTGATCGAGGCCCACGGCGGCGCGATCGACGTTGGCCGTGCGCCCTGCGGCGGCGCGGAATTTCGATTTACCGTGCCCGCCGGTACCCCCGAGTTCGCCTGAGCGGATTCGAGAGGGACGGCGGGCGGGCCTGTTCACGCTTTCCTGTCGGCCAGAGTCCGCCGCGTGAGTGGCGGACCGTGACGGCCGCTCCGCCATGATGGGCGGCAGCGGCGAGGCAACCAATCATGTCTGCACCCAACGATTCCTACGACCCGGTAGAGGTGACCCCCCTGCATCCGGACGAGGTGGCCCGGATGCGCGACGAGGCGCTGGCCGCTATCGCGGCCGCCAGCTCCCTCGAGGAGCTCAAGGAGGTCCGAATCGCGTACGCCGGAGACCGCTCCCCGTTGGCGCTGGCCAACCGGGAGATCGGCTCTCTGCCCCCCTCGGCCAGGGCCGAGGCTGGCCAGCGGGTCGGCGGTGCCCGGCGCGAGATCTCCGAGGCGCTCAAGGAGCGCGGCGCGGTGCTCGAGGAGGAGCGCGACAACCGTGTCCTCGTCGAGGAGGCCGTCGACGTGACGCTGGGGTGGGACCGGCGTCCGCGCGGGGCGCGGCACCCACTGACCACCATCGCCGAACGCATGACCGACATCTTCGTCAACATGGGCTTCGAGGTGGCCGAGGGGCCCGAGGTCGAGGCCGAGTGGTACAACTTCGACGCCCTGAACTTCCTGCCGGACCATCCCGCGCGCACGATGCAGGACACCTTCTTCGTCGAGGCGCCCTCCGGGGGTGAGTCCGGGCTGGTGCTACGTACCCACACCTCGCCGGTGCAGGTGCGCGCGCTGCTCGACCGGCCGCTCCCGGTCTACGTGGTGGCACCCGGAAAGACGTTCCGCACCGACGAGCTCGACGCCACCCATACCCCGGTGTTCCACCAGCTGGAGGGGATGGTGGTGGACGAGAACATCACCATGGCCCACCTGCGCGGTGCGATTGACGCGTTCGTGCACTCGATGTTCGGTGCCGGCCTGCGTACCCGCTTCCGGCCGTACTACTTCCCGTTCACCGAGCCCTCGGGCGAGGTCGACCTGGAGTGCTTCGTCTGCCGCGGCGAGTCGGTGGGCAACCCCGACGCGCCGTGCCGCACGTGCGGGTCCGAGGGGTGGATCGAGCTGGGCGGGTGCGGCATGATCAACCCGCGGGTCCTCGTGGCCGCCGGGGTCGACACCGAGCGCTACAGCGGGTGGGCGTTCGGGATCGGAGTCGAACGAACCCTGATGTTCGCGCACGGAGTGCGCGACATGCGCGACATGGTCGAGGGCGATGTCCGGTTCGCCTCGGCGTTCGGGATGGAGGTCTGATGCGTGTCCCTGTCTCCTGGCTCCGGGAGTACGTCGACCTGCCGGCCGAACTGACGGCCCGCGACCTCGCCGCGGGGCTGATCAGCGTGGGGCTCGAGGTGGAGACCGTCGACGAGATCGGCGCCGACATCACCGGCCCCATCGTGCTCGGGCGGGTGCGCGAGATCGAGGAGCTGACCGGGTTCAAGAAGCCCATCCGGTACTGCCGGGTCGACGTCGGAGCGGCCAACGGCACCGGAGAGCCCCAGGGCATCGTGTGCGGCGCGCGGAACTTCTCCGAGGGGGACCCGGTCGTCGTGGCGCTTCCCGGCGCCACACTCCCGGGTGGTTTCGCGATCAGTGCCCGCACGACCTATGGGCGGGTCTCCGAGGGCATGATCTGCTCGGCCACCGAGCTGGGTCTGTGGGAGGACCACACGGGCATCGTCGTGCTCCCCGAGGGCCTCGGGGAACCCGGGGCCGACATCCACGACCTGCTTGGCCTGCGCGAGGACGTCCTGGACATCGCGGTCACCCCGGATCGCGGCTACACCCTGTCCATCCGTGGTGTGGCTCGGGAGGCCGCGGCGACCTACGGTGTGTCGTTCCACGATCCGGCCGATGTGCCCGTCAGCGGCACTGCGGAGGGTGGCTACCCGGCGACCGTGGCCGACCCGGCGATCTGCTCCCGCTACGTGCTGCGGGGGGTCACCGGCTTCGATCCCGACGCTGAGTCCCCGCTGTGGATGAAGCGGCGCCTGGCCCAAACGGGGGTTCGCCCCATCTCGCTCGCGGTCGACGTCACGAACTACGTGCTGATGGAGCTCGGTCAGCCGCTGCACGCCTGGGACCGCGACAAGCTCCGCGGTCCGATCGAGGTCCGGCTGGCCCACAGCGGTGAGCAGCTGGAGACGCTCGACCACGTCAAGCGTTCCCTCGACCCCGACGACATCCTGATCACCGACGAGTCCGGCCCGATCAACATCGCCGGCGTCATGGGCGGCGCGACGACCGAGATCGACCCGACCTCCACCAATGTGATCATCGAGGCCGCGCACTTCAGCGAGACTCATATCGCGCGCGCGTCCCGCCGTCACCAGCTCTCCTCGGAGTCCTCGCGGCGGTTCGAACGCGGCGTCGACTCCGAGCTGCAGCTCGCTGCGGCCACGCGGGCGGTGAACCTGCTCGCCGAGTTCGGCGGCGCCGGCGTTGAGGAGGGCTACACCCACATCGACCTCAGCGTGGCCCGCGAGCCCATCACGATCGACGAGCGGTTGCCGGCCCGCGTGTCCGGTGTGGACTACCCGGCGGGGACCACCGTACGTCGGCTGCGTGAGGTGGGGTGCGCGGTGGAGGAGGCCGGCCAGACGCTGTGGGTCACTCCGCCGTCGTGGCGCCCCGACATCACCGACCCGAACGACCTCGCCGAGGAGGTCATCCGGCTTGAGGGGTACGGCGAGATCCCCTCGATCCCGCCACGAGCGCCCGCGGGCCGCGGCCTCACGAGCGGCCAGCGGATCCGGCGGGCCGTCGGACGGGGGCTCGCCGGGGCGGGCTTCATCGAGACCCTCAGCTACCCGTTCGTGGGAGAGGGGCACTTCGACGGTCTGCGGTTGGGGCCGGACGACGAGCGGCGCAGGGCGGTGCGGCTGACCAATCCGCTCAACGATGACGAGCCGCTGCTGCGTACCACCCTGCTTCCCGGGCTGTTGCGAACGCTCGTCCGCAACGTGGGTCGCGGCTTCAACGATGTCGCCCTCTTCGAGATCGGTCTGGTCTACCTGCCCAAGGAGGGCGCCCCCGAGTACGCCCCCATGCCGCCGGTGGACCGTGGCCCCACCCCGGAGGAGCGGGCGAACCTCGAGGAGGCCCTGCCGGAGCAGCCGCGCCGCGTCGCGGCGGTCCTGGCCGGAAACCGGGAGCTCTCGGGCTGGTGGGGCAAGGGGCGTCAGGCCACGTGGGCGGACGCGATCGAGGCGGCGCGTGAGGTGGGGCGCGCGGCCGGGGCCGAGTTGCGCCCCCGGCCGGCCGATGACTCCCCGTGGCACCCGGGACGCTGCGCGGCGCTGTATGTTGTCAACAACAGTGATGGTGGGTCAGGGGCCGGAACCCTCGTGGGGCACGCGGGCGAGCTCCATCCGCGTGTCATCGGTTCCTACGGGCTTCCGGCCCGCACTGTGGCCATGGAGGTCGAACTCGACGTGATCGAGGCGGCACGAACCACCGTCCGCGCGCCCGAGATCTCCGGTTACCCGGTGGCGGCCCAGGACGTCGCTCTTGTTGTTGACAACTCGGTTCTCGCGGCCGACGTCGAGGAGGCGCTGCGTTCAGGCGCCGGTGACCTGCTGGAAAGCGTTCGGCTGTTCGATGTCTACACCGGTGAGCAGGTGGGTGAGGGCCGCAAGTCACTGGCCTAC
The DNA here is from genome assembly GCA_003725585.1 of Halostreptopolyspora alba. GTDB lineage: Bacteria > Actinomycetota > Actinomycetes > Streptosporangiales > Streptosporangiaceae > Lipingzhangella > Lipingzhangella alba. The sequence continues at coordinate 120,464 of RJMB01000015.1, forward strand.
AACCTGCGTTTCCGGGCCGGTGACCGCACTCTCACGGCCGAGGAGACCACGGTCGCGCGTGACGCCGCGGTCGCGGCCGCGGCCAGTCGGACGGGCGCGGTCCTGCGCGGCTAGTACACGGGGCCACGCCCCGCCGCGGCCCCCGTTCCACCGCCCGCTGGCCGTGGAACGGGGGCCGTGCGCCGCCGAGGTTTCTTCACCTGTCTTCCCTGCTGAGGCCGGGTTTGAGCGAGGTGTTTCGGTGGTAGTGTGCATGTTCGGCGCAGAACCGGGCAGGATTTATTGTTTTCCCTCTTGAAGCCGGGGCTGCCGGGAACTTAGCCTGCAATTACCTGCCGCGAACACGGGCTCCAGAAGCCTTCGCGGAACAGCTGTTTCCTTCTGCGTTTTCTCGTTGCGTTTTCACGCACCTTTGGCTCGGAGGTCGCCTGTGACCGAAACAGTGGTTTCGTATGCGCGCAAACCGGCGGAGCAGCTGGAGCCCAGCCGCTTCTGGCATACCTTCAGTAATATGAATACCGTCACCCAGGGGCCGAAGTTCGTGGTTTCCGAGGCCGAAGGCGTCTGGCTCTGGGATGACAACGGCGATCGCTACCTCGACGGCACCGCGAGCCTGTGGTACTGCAACGTTGGTCACGGTCGTACGGAGATCGCGGACGCCGTGTACCGGCAAATCAGCACCCTGGACGCCTACACCGTCTACGGTGACTTCGCCAACGAGCCCGCGTTGCAGCTCAGTGAACGCCTGGCGGCCCACGCGCCGGTGGCGGATCCGCGGGTGATCCTCACCTGTGGGGGTGGCGAGGCGGTCGACACCGCGGCCAAGCTCGCCCGGCGGTACTGGGCGGCCCAGGGCCAACCCGAACGTGGGCACCTGATCAGCCGTACCGGTGGCTACCACGGCCTGCACGGCTTCGGCACCAGCATGATCGGCATGGACCGGTTCCGCACCGGCTTCGGGCGGCTCATCGAGGACACATCGGTGGTGGCGCACGATTCCGTCGAGGCGCTCGAGGAGGAGATCCTGCGTGTCGGGCCGGAGCGTGTCGCCGCGTACTTCGCCGAGCCGATCATCGGGGCCGGCGGTGTCTACGCTCCCCCCGAGGGCTACTTCGAGGGTGTGGCCCAACTGTGCCGGCGCTACGGCATCCTGTTCATCGTCGACAGTGTGATCTGCGGGTTCGCCCGCATGGGCAACTGGTTCGGGATCGAGCGCTTCGGGGTTAGGCCCGACATGATCGTCTTCGCCAAGGGGGTCAGCAGCGGATACCTCCCGCTGGGCGGGGTGATCACGAGCGGGGAGGTCGCCGAGCCGTTCTGGAACCGGCCCGGGAACCCCTTCGTCCACGGGACCACCTACGCCGGACACCCCACCTGTTGTGCGGCGGCCATGGCCAACCTCGACATCCTGGAACGCGAGGACCTTTTCACCGTCTCGTTGGAGATCGAGACCCAGCTCGACTCCGCCGTGCAGACCCTGGCCGACCACCCGCTGGTCCGCGAGGTCCGTTCCGGTGTCGGCGTCATGGCCGCGGTGGAGCTCACCACGGAGGCCCTGGAACAGCGCGGCATCACCACCTCGGAGGTCTTCACCGAGGCGCGTGCGCGCGGTGTGGTGCTGCGCGCGATCCCGCACTCGTTGCTGATCTCGCCGCCACTGATCATCACCTGGGAGCAGATCGACCACCTGGTGTCCACACTGCGTGCCGCTCTCGACGCGGTCGACCAGCGACACTAGCCCGATCGCCGCTCGCGGTTCCCGTTCGGGGTCGGCGCCCACCAGTGGCGCCGGCCCGTTGTGTTTTCGGGGGCGATGGGCCGGAGTTGGCTAGATTCTGCCTGGGAAGATATTTCCTGATAGTGTCAGGAAGATGGTGGACGAAGCGGGGGAAACGAGCGACGACGCGGCGGTCGGGACGCGTGCTGAGATCAGTGACGACGACCTGATCACGGCGTGGGGGTTGTTCCACGAGGCGCTGAACGCGACCGACCCGCTGCTGCTGCGCGGTATCGACCCCAGCGGTGAGGACATGTCCGGCCCGTGGTTCGAGGTGCTGATCCGGTTGCTTCGCTCGCCCGAGCATCGGCTGCCAATGAGTCGGCTCGCCCGCGAGGTGAGTCTGAGTAGCGGTGGGTTCACCAAACTGGCCGACCGGTTGGCGAGCAGGGGCTACCTCACGCGTGAGGCGTGTCCGGAGGACCGTCGCGTGGTATACGCGACACTCACCCCCGAGGGGCTGGAACTCGCCGAACACGCCCGCTCCCGACACGTGGCGCTGCTGCGCGAGCACGTGCTTGGTGTGCTCGGCCGCGAAGGGGTGGAGCGACTGGCCGAGATCGCGCGCAACCTGCGGGACTCCTCGAATCGGGCCGAAGATACGGAACCAGCCGACACCCGGTGAACCAGGGCCGAAACGCGGACACGCGCCGTCACTCGGCCGGTAGATTGTCCCGAGCCGAGGGTTTTCGAGTGGCTGCGCGCGGTGACCACGGGCTGGTCCCCTTCGTGGGTTGTGCCGGCCATCGGCCCGAACGACCCGTTCGCGTGCGTTACCGTAGCGCCTCCGGACCTGTTCTGGAGGCCAGGGGGTAACGACGGTGGCCAGTACGGGCGTGCGAGCGGCAGCATCAGACCAGCCGGGGGACATCTGAGATGAGACTCTTCACCAATGCCGCGGAAATGCGTTCCGTTCCCCGATCAGCCGAATTCCGCAACGGGGGTGTCTCCTTCTGGTACCGCGAGTTCGGGTATCCCGAACGCCGGGCCGCACTGTCCGAAACTCGCGATTACGATGTCTGCATTGTCGGCGGCGGGTACACCGGGCTGTGGATCGCCTATTACCTGCAGCACGCCGATCCCGGGCTGCGGATCGCCTTACTCGAGCGTGAATTCTGTGGATTCGGAGCCTCGGGCCGCAACGCCGGCTGGCTATCCGCCCAGTTCGTCGGATCTCGGGAGCGTTACGCGCGGATGTACAGCAAGGGCGCGGCCATAGCGCTGCAACGCGCGTTGATGAGCACGGTCGACGAGGTCATCAAAGTCGCCGGGAACGAGGGAATCGACGCCGACATCGTGAAGGGCGGGATGCGTCTCGTCGCCACCAACACGGCCCAGCGCAACCGGCTGTACGCCGAGGTCGGATACCTGCAGGAGTGGGGCTTCTGGCCCGAGGACCTGCACCTGTTGGATCACACCTACACCCCCCGGCTGCGTGTCGCCGGTGCGGTCGCGGCCGCGCGAAGCCCGCACGCCGCCCGGTTCCAGCCGGCCAGGCTCGCCGTCGGGCTGGCCACCGTGGTCGAGGACCTGGGGGTGCACATCTTCGAGGGCAGCACTGTCACCGAGATTCGGCCGGCAGACGGCGGCACCCGGCCGTCCGTGGTGACCGACCACGGCATGGTCCGCGCGGATCACGTCATCCAGGCCACGGAGGGGTATCCGGTGGGCGCGCGTGGCCAGGGGAGGGAATGGCGACCGGCGCGAAGCTCCATGATCGTGACCGAGCCGCTCGCGAACGACCTATGGGACCACATCGGCTGGGACGGGTGCGACGTCCTCGGGGACACCGCGCACGCCTCCGTCCAGGCGCAGCGCACCGCCGATGGTCGGATCGCGATTGGCGGGCGTGACACTCCCTCCCGTATCGGTTCTGCGCCGGAGGACCGGGGGGCCACAGAGCCGCGGACCATCGCCGATCTCTGGCGGGCGCTGGCGCGGATGTTCCCGGCCGCCGCCGAGGTGCCGGTCGCCCACGCGTGGTCCGGGGTGCTCGGGGTGGCGCGCGACGGGTGCCCCAGCGTCGATCTGGACCGTGACACGGGAGTGGGATGGGCTGGCGGGTACGCGGGCAATGGCGTCACGGCGGCCAACCTCGCCGGGCGGACACTGCGCGACATCCTGCTTGGACACGACACCGAGCTGACCCGGCTGCCGTGGGTGGGACACCGCGCCCGTGCCTGGCAGCCAGAGCCGTGGCGACGAGTCGGTACCCAGATCGTCAACGGGCTCTACCGCACCGCCGACCGCCGAGAGTCCGGCCGGGTGACGCGAACGTCCCGGTTCGCCGGGCTCGCCGCCCGAATGGCCGGCTGGCGTATCACAGAGCCACAACCACGGGCACGCGTTCCCAGCGGCCCGGACCACCCGGGCAGTCTCGGGGAGGCGCCCCCCGACACCGCCCAGTCAGAGTGACGGAGTCCCACTGCCATCCCCCGAGGTGGGCATGGGACTCCGGGGAGCGGCGGAGGTCTTCCTCGGTTCCCCGGGGCTCTCCGGGAGACGTCCAACACACCGATAATTTGCATATTCTTGCAATTGAGTGCATGCTAGTTCAGTAACGTTCCGGGTGAGGACAGGGGAGTCGAGGGATGGGATTCACCGCAGCCGTCGCCGGTGCCAGCGGTTACGCGGGCGGCGAGCTGCTGCGTCTTCTGCTCGCGCACCCCAACATCGAGGTCGGTACGCTCACCGCGGGCGGCAACGCTGGCAGTCGCCTGGGCGAGCACCAGCCACACCTGCTTCCGCTCGCCGACCGGGTGCTGGCCGAGACCACCGTGGACAACCTCGCGGGGCACGACGTCGTCTTCCTGGCCCTGCCGCACGGCCAGTCCGGCGCGCTCGCCCAACAGCTCGGTGAGAGCGTGACCATCGTGGACTGTGGTGCCGACTTCCGGCTGGCCGACCCCGGCGAATGGGAGCGGTTCTACGGCTCCCCGCACGCGGGCACCTGGCCCTACGGGCTCCCCGAGATGCCCGGCGGGCGCGAGGCGCTCTCCGGCGCCCGCCGTGTCGCCGTGCCCGGCTGTCACGTCACAGCGGCCACGCTCGCCCTGTTCCCCGCGCTCGACGCGGAGCTGGTGCTGCCCGAGGCGGTCGCGGTCGGGGTCACCGGTACCTCCGGTGCCGGAAAGTCCCCCAAGCCCCACCTGCTCGGCAGCGAGGTCATGGGCGCGGTCGCGCCGTACGGCGTCGGGGGCGGCCACCGCCACAACCCCGAGATCGTGCAGAACCTCTCCCGTGTCGCCGGCGAACCCGTCACGCTCAACTTCACCCCGGTGCTGGCACCCATGCCTCGGGGGATCCTCACGACCACCTCCGCTCCACTCCGGGAGAGGGTCACGACCGACCGGGTCAGAGACGCCTATCAGCGACGATTCGGCGACGAGCCGTTCGTCCGGCTGCTGCCCGAGGGCACTTGGCCGACAACCGCCATGACCCTGGGAGCCAACACCACACTGGTCCAGGTCACGGTGGATGAGGACGCCGGCCGGCTCGTCGCGATCGCCGCTCTCGACAATCTGACCAAGGGCACCGCCGGCGGCGCCCTACAGAGCGCGAACATCGCGCTCGGCCTGGGCGAGACCGTGGGGCTGCCCGTGGCGGGCGTCGCGCCGTAACCCACCGGCCCCGACGCCGCGTCATCGTCAACCGCCACCCCCCACGCAGGGACGGGTCGGCGCCGTTCGAAAGGCCACACCGTGAGTGTCACCGCACCGCTCGGATTCCGGGCCGCCGGCGTGAGCGCCGGCCTCAAACCCAACGGGGCCCGTGACGTCGCCGCCGTCATCAACGACGGCCCGTCGCGCTCCGCCGCGGCCGTGTTCACCCGCAACCGTGTCAAAGCCGCCCCCGTGCTCTGGTCGGAGCAGGTCGCCGAAGGGGGGCGGGTTCGCGCCGCGATCCTGAACTCCGGAGGCGCCAACGCCTGCACCGGTCCACCGGGATTCCAGGACACCCACACCACCGCCGAGCGCGCCGGCGCGGCGCTGGACGACTCCCCGGGCGAGGTACTCGTCTGCTCCACCGGCCTCATCGGCGAACGCCTGGCCATGCCGGAGCTACTGGCCGGCGTGGACTCCGCCGTGGCCACCGCCGCCCGCGATGGGGGGCTCGACGCGGCCGACGCCATTCGCACCACGGACTCGGTCGCCAAGATCGCGTTCCGGCGCGGTACCGCCGACGGCTTCGGGTACACGGTCGGCGGCATGGCCAAGGGGGCTGGGATGCTCGCGCCCTCGCTGGCCACCATGCTCTCGGTGGTCACGACCGACGCCGACCTGACCCCCGAGCAGTGCGACCGCGTGCTGCGGGCGGCGACCCACCGCACGTTCGAGCGCGTCGACTCCGACGGCTGCCTGTCCACCAACGACACGGTCGCGCTCATGGCCAGCGGCGCCTCGGGGGTCACCCCCGACGAGGAGGAGCTCACCGCACTGCTCACCGAGGTCTGCGCCGACCTCACGCGCCAACTCGTCGCCGACGCCGAAGGCGCCTCCAAGTCCGTCGCGATCGAGGTGGTCGGCGCGGCCAACGAGGACGACGCCGTCACGGTGGCACGTACGGTAGCCCGGAACGCGCTGTTCAAGTGCGCCATCTACGGGCAGGATCCGAACTGGGGGAGGGTGCTGGCCGCCGTCGGGACCACCGACGCCACGTTCCAGCCCGACGAGCTCAACGTCGCCATCAACGGGGTGTGGGTCTGCCGGCGCGGCGCCGTCGGCGACGACCGCTCCAAGGTCGACCTGGGGCCGCGCGAGGTGACCGTGACGGTCGACCTTTCGGCCGGCAGCGCGGCCGCCACGGTGTGGACCACCGATCTGACGGTCGAGTACGTCCACGAGAACTCGGCCTACAGCACGTGAGTACAGGCGAGAACACCGCCGGGGAGGAGTCCGCGATGCGCCTGAGGGACGCGGAGAGCAAGGCCAACGCGCTCATCGAGGCGCTCCCGTGGCTGAGCCGCTTCCACGGGAAGACCGTCGTGGTCAAGTACGGCGGTAACGCGATGACCGACCCCGAGCTCCAGGCGCGGTTCGCCGAGAACATCGTGTTCCTGCGCTACGCCGGGCTCCGTCCCGTTGTCGTGCACGGTGGCGGTCCCCAGATCACCAACCACCTCGACCGGCTCGGGGTGCACAGCACATTCGCCGGCGGGTTGCGGGTCACCACCTCCGAGACGATGGACGTCGTGCGCATGGTCCTGGTGGGCCAGATCAACCGGGAGATCGTCGGGCTGATCAACGATCACGGCCCCTTCGCCGTCGGCATATCGGGGGAGGACGCCCACCTGCTCACCGCCGAACGCAAGCCGGCCATGGTCGATGGCGCGCCCGTCGACATCGGCCGTGTCGGGGAGGTCGTGGAGGTGCAACCGGGGGTGTTGCGCACCCTGCTGAACGACGGGCGGGTGCCCGTGATCTCCGGTATCGCCCGGTCCGAGGACGGTGTGTACAACATCAACGCGGACACGGCGGCGGCGGCGATAGCGACAGCGCTGGACGCGAGCAAGCTCATCATGCTGACCGACGTCGAAGGGCTCTACTCCGACTACCCGACCTGCGAGGAGCTGGTCAGTATGCTCACCGCCAGCGAGCTGGAGGAGATGCTCCCGAACCTGTCGTCGGGCATGGCGCCGAAGATGGAGGCGTGTCTGCGCGCGGTGCGCGGCGGGGTGCCCCAGGCGCACATCCTCGACGGCCGTACCCCCAACTCCATGCTCCTCGAGGTGTTCACCAACGAGGGCATCGGAACGATGGTGGTGGCCGAGTCCGAGGAGCCCACCGAGCCCGTCGACATCCACGAGGGCGAGGACACATGACCTCTCACGAGCTTCGGGAACGGTTCGAGACCGCCCTCATGCCCACCTACGGGACACCCCCCATCGCGCTCTCCCACGGCGAGGGGCGCCGGGTGTGGGACGCCGACGGCCGCGGCTACCTGGACCTGCTCGCGGGCATCGCCGTCTCCACGCTCGGACACGGCCACCCCGCACTGGTGAGGGCGGTCAGCGAGCAGGCGGCCACACTCGCCCACACCAGCAACCTGTACGTGCACGAACCCGGCGTACGGTTGGCCGAACGGCTGACCAGCCTGGTGCGCGCGGGGGCGACGGGTCCCACCGGCGACATCCGGGTGTTCTTCGCCAACTCCGGCTCCGAAGCCAACGAGGCCGCGCTCAAGCTGGTCAAGCGGGCCGCGGGGCCGGGACGCACCACCATCGTCAGCACCGACGACGGGTTCCACGGCCGTACCTCCGGCGCGCTCGCACTCACCGGCAAGCCCGCCATCCGCGACCCGTTCGGGCCGTTCGGCCTGGACGTCCGGTTCGTCGCGCACGGTGACACGGCGGCGCTGCGCGACGCCGTGGACGACACCTGCGCCGCGGTCTTCGTCGAACCCGTCCAGGGCGAGGCCGGAATCCGGCCCGCCGCCCCCGGATACCTCGCCGAGGTCCGCGAGATCTGCGACAACACCGGCGCCGCCTTCGTCCTCGACGAGATCCAGAGCGGGGTGGGGCGAACCGGCCACTGGTTCGCCCACCAGGCCGAGGGGATCCTGCCCGACGTCCTCACGCTGGCCAAAGGGCTGGGCGGAGGACTTCCCCTCGGCGCGTGCCTGGGACTGGGCCCCTACGCCTCCGCGTTCGCCAAGGGGGACCACGGCTCCACCTTCGGCGGCAACCCGGTGTCCTGCGCGGCGTCGCTCGCCGTGCTGGACACGATCGAGGTCGAGGGCCTGCTCGACGCCGCGGCCGAGCTCGGAGACCTGCTGGCCGGCGAGATCGCCGCCGTGGGCCACCCACTGGTCACCGAGGTGCGCGGTGCGGGGCTGTGGCGGGGCGTCCAACTGTCCTCGCCGGCCGCCGCGGCGGTCCAATCCAGCGCCGCCGAGCACGGCTTCCTGGTCAACGCGGTCGCCCCCGACGTCGTCCGTCTCGCCCCGCCACTGACGATCACACGCGAGGAGGTCCGCGAGTTCACCGGCGCGCTACCGCGGATCCTCGATCGGGCCGCAGGAGAGGAGCGCCCCGCATGAGCCCCACGACACGGCACTTCCGCAAGGACGACGACCTCACCCCCGTGGAACAGGCCGAGGTCCTCGACCTCGCCGACGCCATGAAGAAGGACCGTTTCGGCCACCGGCCGCTGGAGGGCCCGCGGACCGTCGCGACGCTGTTCGACAAGCCGTCCACGCGAACGCGCATCTCCTTCGCGGTCGGCATCGCCGATCTCGGAGGGCAGCCACTCGTCATCGACTCCCAAGCCAGCCAGCTCGGCCGCGACGAACCCGTCGAGGACACCGCACGGGTACTGGAACGCCAGGTCGCGGCGATCGTGTGGCGCACGTTCGACCAGTGGCGTCTGGACGCCATGGCACGGGTGAGCGGTGTCCCCGTCGTCAACGCGCTCACCGACTCGTTCCACCCCTGCCAGCTCCTCGCCGACCTACAGACGGTACGCGAACGCAAGGGCCGCACCGCCGGGATCACGCTCACCTACCTCGGCGACGGCGCCAACAACATGGCGCACTCCTACCTGCTGGGGGGAGCCAGCGCCGGTATGCACGTCCGGATCGCCGGACCCGAGGAGTACCGGCCCGACCCCACGGTGCTCGCCAGAGCCGAGGAGATCGCCGCCGACACCGGCGGTTCGGCGCGCGTGTACGCGGGCGACCCCCACGGGGCGGCGCGGGACGCCGACGTCCTCGCCACCGACGTGTGGACCTCGATGGGCCAGGAAGCCGAGGCCGCCGAGCGCGACACACCGTTCCGCCCCTACACGGTCGACGCGGCCAAACTCACCCTGGCCGCGCCGAACGCGATCGTGCTGCACTGCCTGCCCGCACACCGTGGCGAGGAGATCACCGCCGACGTCATCGACTCGGAGCAGAGCGCGGTGTGGGACCAGGCGGAGAACCGGTTGCACGCGCAGAAGGCGCTACTGGCGTTCCTGCTCCGGACGTCCAGGGGAGAGTACAGAGGGGGCGAGCAGCCGTGACCCTCGACGGTGACGGGCCGGCGCCAATGACCAAGGCCGCGCGACACGCCCGCATCTCGGATGCGCTGACCAAGAACAACGTCCGCTCGCAGAGCGAGCTGGCGCAGTTGCTGTCCGAGAGCGGGGTCCAGGTCACCCAGGCCACGCTCTCGCGGGACCTGGACGAGCTGGGCGCGGTGAAGCTCCGCACCGTCGACGGTAGCCTGATCTACGCCCTGCCCGGAGAAGGCGGCGAGCGGCTGCAGCGGGCGCGCTCCGGCAACCAGGACCTGGAGCACGTGTCCAACGCGCGCCTCACCCGCCTCGCCGAGGACCTGCTGGTCTCGGCGGAAGCGTCGGGGAACATGGTCATCGTGCGGACCCCGCCGGGGGCGGCCCAGTACCTGGCCTCGGCGATCGACCACACCGACATCCACGAGATCCTGGGGACCATCGCGGGTGACGACACCATCCTGGTGATCGCCCGCGCCCCCGAGGGAGGCGAGGAACTGGCCACGGCGCTGCTGCACCTCGCCAACCGGCGTCCCTAGGCGGGCACGCGCCCGGGGGCGCCACGGCCAGAGAACCAACACGAACACGGGCACGGTGCCGGAGCGACCCAACCCCGGGCCACAGGGGCGAGCACTCCCGACACCGGCCGGACCGAACCCACAAAGGAGACCTGCAAATGACCGAACGGGTCGTACTCGCGTACTCGGGGGGACTGGACACCTCCGTCGCAATCGGGTGGATCGCCGAGGAGACCGGGGCCGAGGTGGTGGCCGTGGCGATCGACTGCGGCCAGGGTGGCGAGGACCTCGAGGCCGTGAGGCAGCGCGCGATCGACTGCGGTGCCGTCGACGCCGTCGTCGCCGACGCCAGGGAGGAGTTCGCCAACGAGTACTGCGTTCCCGCGCTGCGGGCCAACGCCCTCTACATGGACCGCTACCCGCTGGTGTCGGCGCTGTCGCGGCCGCTGATCGTGCGGCACCTGGCCGACGCCGCCCGCTACCACAACGCCACCATGGTCGCCCACGGCTGCACCGGCAAGGGCAACGACCAGGTGCGCTTCGAGGCCGGCCTCGCCGCGCTGCACCCGGAGCTCAAGGTGCTGGCGCCGGTGCGCGACTCCGGCATGACCCGCGACAAGGCCATCGCCTTCGCCGAGGAGAAGGGGCTGCCGATCGACGTCACCAAGAAGTCGCCCTACTCCATCGACCAGAACCTCTTCGGTCGGGCGGTCGAGACCGGTTTCCTGGAGGACATCTGGAACGCGCCGGTCGAGGACGTGTACGCCTACAGTGACGACCCGGCCATCCCGCGCGAGCCCGACGAGGTCGTGGTCACCTTCACCTCCGGCGTGCCGACCGCCCTCGACGGCAAGGAACTCACACCGCTGCAGATGATCGAGGAGATGAACCGGCGCGCCGGCGCGCAGGGGGTGGGCCGGATCGACATGGTCGAGGACCGGCTCGTGGGGATCAAGAGCCGCGAGGTCTACGAGGCTCCCGGCGCGATCGCCCTGATCACGGCGCACCAGGAGCTGGAGAACGTTACCGTTGAGCGTGACCTCGCCCGGTTCAAGCGTGGTGTGGACCAGCGCTGGGGCGAACTGGTCTACGACGGTCTGTGGTACTCCCCACTGAAGGACGCGCTCGACGGCTTCGTCACCGAGGCCAACCGGCACGTCACCGGCGATATCCGGATGGAGCTGCACGGGGGACGCGCGGTCGTGACCGGCCGCCGCAGCGAGGCGTCGCTGTACGACTACGAGCTCGCCACCTACGACACCGGCGACACCTACGACCAGAGCAACGCCCGCGGTTTCATCGACGTCTGGAGCATGCCGGCGAAGATCGCGAGCATGCGCGACCAGAAGTCCTCCTAGGGCGAGACCACCAGGCCGACCCATACGCCCGCGGCACCGAAAGGACCCCAAAACCGTGGCTGAAGAGCCCGACAGCGGGCCCACCCGACTGTGGGGCGGCCGGTTCGCCGGCGGCCCCTCCGAGGCGCTGGCCCGGCTCTCGCTGAGCACCCAGTTCGACTGGCGGCTCGCACCCCACGACATCGCCGGCTCCCGGGCCCACGCCCGCGTGCTGCACAACCGTGGCCTGCTCACCAGCGACGAGCTTGACCGGATGCTGGCCGGCCTGGACCAGCTCGAGGCCGATGTGGCATCGGGGGAGTTCACCCCGGTCCTGGCGGACGAGGACGTACACACGGCGCTGGAGCGCGGCCTCGTCGAGCGTGTCGGGGCGGATCTCGGTGGGCGGTTGCGCGCCGGGCGCTCCCGCAACGACCAGATCGCCACACTCGTGCGGATGTACCTGCGCGAGCAGGCGCGGGCGATCTCCGGCGAGCTCCTGGACCTCGTCTCGGTGCTGGCCGACCAGGCCGAGGCGAACGGCGACGCTCCCATGCCCGGCCGTACCCACCTCCAGCACGCCCAACCGGTGCTGCTGGCCCACCACCTCCTGGCCCACGCCTGGCCACTGGTGCGCGACGTGGAGCGGCTGCGCGACTGGGACCGGCGCGCGGCCGTGTCCGCCTACGGTTCCGGCGCGCTGGCCGGTTCCTCGCTGGGGCTCGATCCCGAGGCGGTCGCCGCCGAGCTGGGATTCGCCACCTCGGCGGAGAACTCCATCGACGGCACGGCGGCCCGCGACGTGGTCGCGGAGTTCGGCTTCGTCAGCGCGATGGTCGGGGTGGACCTCTCACGGCTCTCCGAGGAGATCATCGTCTGGGCGACCAAGGAGTTCTCCTTCGTCACGCTCGACGACGCGTACTCCACCGGCTCCTCGATCATGCCGCAGAAGAAGAACCCCGACATCGCGGAGCTGGCGCGGGGCAAGGCGGGCCGGCTCGTCGGGGACCTCACCGGCCTGCTCACGACCCTCAAGGCGCTGCCGCTGGCCTACAACCGGGACCTGCAGGAGGACAAGGAACCGGTGTTCGACGCCGTCGACACCCTCCGGTTGCTGCTGCCCGCCTTCACCGGAATGGTCGGCACGCTGGCGTTCAACCGCGCGCGTATGGCTGAACTGGCCCCCGAGGGGTTCTCGCTGGCCACCGACGTCGCCGAGTGGCTGGTCCGGCAGGGGGTGCCGTTCCGCGAGGCCCACGAGATCGCTGGCGCGTGCGTGCGCGTGTGTGAGGAACGAGGTATCGACCTCCCGGGGCTCACCGACGAGGATCTCACCGCGATCTCCCCGCACCTGGGGCCCGGGGTGCGCGAGGTCCTGACAGTGTCGGGCGCGCTGGAGTCCCGCGCGGCGAAGGGCGGTACCGCCCCGGCACGCGTCAAGGAGCAGTTGGAGCGACTGCGCGCGACGGTCGCCGGCCATCGGGAGTTCGGCGAGCCCGCCCCCGGCTAGCGCGGGGGACGCGCCGGCGGCCGGCCATGGCCGGCCGCCGGCGCGCTGACCAGCAAGGCGGGGATTTCGGGGAATCGCCTTCACGGTCCGGACCGATGCTGTAGCGTCCGGAATTGTGGGCACCAAGGGTGCCGCCCCCGGGTGTTTCGTTCAGGGGCGGCCCCAGTGTCATCGGGGGGCTACGACGGCCCGCGCGTCCGTACTTTAGCGCGATCAGCGATGTGGTCATGGCGCACCACCGCCATCCTCGCCTGGCCGCTACTCCTCGCGGTGACCGTCCGGGGTGTCCACGGCACTGTCCGTGGGAGGAACCGAATGCGCGAATCGGGCGGCACAGATCGCACCATAAAAGCGCAGATCAACAAGATCGTCCTGATCCCCAGCGTCACGTTCCTGGTGCTCTTCGGGGTGGCGAGCGCGGGAACACTCACGGAGGCCATCTCGTTGCGCCTGGCGACCGGCGACAGCTACAGCGGTCTCCACGCCTACTACGCCGTCAACGAGCTCCAGAAGGAGCGGCGTCTCGCGGCCGAGCACCTCGGCGCGCCCTCCGATGAGTCGATGCGGGCGCTGCGGCGGCAGATCGCGGTAACCGACGGCGCGGTGCGTGATGTCGAGGAGCACAGCGAGGGGCTCGGTGGTCGCGGCCGTGGCGACGGTGCCGCCGTCGAGACCGCGGAAGAGTTCCTGACCGCTCTCGACGAGCGCGAGGATCTCCGTGAGCGCACCATCGAGGGAAACGCGAGCATCAAGGACACGATCACCGACTACGGGGACATCATCGACCGGGGGATCCAGGCGTTCAACACCCTGGGACGGCTCCTCGACGACGGTCGGGCGGCCACCGCGAACGCCGACGCCGTTGACCTCATGCGCGCGCAGGAGCACCTCGCCCTCGCCGACGCGATGATCAGCGGGGCGGACGCGGAGGGAACGATGACGCCGGGGGAGCAGGGGCGGTTCGGCGCGCTCATGGCCGACGCCCGGCAGCGAATCGAAACCGGCGATCCGGCCCAAAGCGACAGTACCGCTCGTTCTTACGCGGATCTGCGCGACAGTGAGCACTGGGAACGGCTGCACCAGCTGGCCGGGGAGATCGCCGCTTACGACCTGGACGGTGGGTCCCCCGAGGAGGGGGAGCTACTCCCCGGACAGTGGCGCTCCACCGCCGACGACACCAACGCCGACCTCGCGGCGCTGACCGAGGCCCAGGCGCGCGAGGTCATCAACGCTACGGATGCCGCGAGCGCCGAGATGCTCACGCTAGCCCTCGGCGGCGGGCTCATCGTCCTCTTCGCGAGCACCGTCGCCTACGGTGTGGCCTCGAAGGCCGCGGCCCGACTGACCTACCGGTTGGCGCGGCTGCGGGCCGACACACTCGAACTGTCCCGCGAGGAGCTGCCCCACCTCGTCCGTCGGTTGGAGCGTGGGGAACAGGTCGACCCGGAGGCCGAGCTGCGGCAGCTCGACCACGGAACCGACGAGGTGGGTCAGGTCGCTGACGCGTTCAACACCGCGCAGCGCACAGCGGTCGCCGCCGCCGTGAAGCAGGCGGAGGTCCGGGACGGCGCCAACCGTGTCTTCCTCGGCATCGCCCACCGCAACCAGTCCCTGGTGCAGCGCCAGCTCCAGGTGCTGGACCGGGTCGAGCGTGAGGAGGAGGACCCGGACCTGCTGGAGGACCTCTTCCAGCTCGACCACCTGGCCACGCGCGGGCGTCGTAACGCCGAGAACCTGATCATCCTGGGCGGCCAGCAGCCGGGACGCAGGTGGCGCACCCCCATCCCGCTGGTGGACATCCTGCGTGGCGCGATATCCGAGACCGAGGAGTACGCGCGGGTCAGGCTACGTACCGTGCCGGACCTGTCCCTTCCTGGGTCCGTCGTCGCCGATGTTCTCCATCTGCTCGCGGAGCTGGTGGAGAACGCCACCGCGTACTCCCCGCCGCACACCACGGTGCACATCCACAGTGAGACCGTGGCCAAGGGGCTCGTCGTGGAGGTCGAGGACTGCGGGCTCGGGATGAGCGAGCGGGAACTGACCGAGGCGAACCGCAGGCTCAGCGAGGCACCCGAGTTCGACGTGATGGCGCTGAACCAGGACGCGCGGCTGGGTCTGTTCGTGGTGGCGCGGCTGGCCAACAAGCACGGGATCCGCGTCGAGCTGTGCTCCTCGTCCTACGGAGGGACCCGAGCGGTCGTCCTCATACCCGCGGTGCTCGTCTCGCGCGGCCG
Source organism: Halostreptopolyspora alba (assembly GCA_003725585.1). Classification (GTDB taxonomy): domain Bacteria; phylum Actinomycetota; class Actinomycetes; order Streptosporangiales; family Streptosporangiaceae; genus Lipingzhangella; species Lipingzhangella alba. The sequence goes on from RJMB01000015.1 coordinate 135,831, forward strand.
GGAGCCGGCCACCCCACGTCCGCAGGCCGAGCTCAGGACGGGAGCCGAAAGTCGGGACCTGCTCGCCGAAGGCCAGAACGGTCAGCCAACCGGTCAGGCGAATGGGGCGGGTGCCACGAGGGCGACCGCCGAGGTGGGGAACCACCGGAGCACCGGTGGGGCGGACCCCCACGGCGAGAGCGGGGCGGCGGAGACGACCACAGGTCCGAGTGGTCTGCCGAAGCGGACCCCCGGCTCCTCGCTGTCCCCACCCCCCGCCTCCCCTCCGTCGGGGCCGGAGCACGGTGCCGACCGCCCCCACCTCCCGAAGCGCCGACGGCAGGCCAACCTGGCGCCGCAGCTCCAGGGCGCCACCGAGCAGTCGGGCACGGAGGGCCCGGCGGGCGATCCGGACAGGAGCCCCGACCAGATACGCCAGATGTTCAGCGCGTTCCAGCTCGGTACGCGGCGAGGACGAGACAGCGAGGACGAGCTCGACAGGGCGGCACCCGGCGAACGGCCAGGGGGCGCGCGCTCTGCCGCGACCAAACCATCACCGACCGGCGACGCCGGCGAAACCAGGGAATCCGGCGTCCCCCGCCACGACGAGAACGACTTCCCCGCCAACGGCGCTGATGACCGCAACGGCCCCGGCCCGCTCCCTGGGGAACCGGCGTACACGGAAGGTGCACGCAGTGGGAACGTCGGCCAGCCGGCCGGCGGACGAAAGGGAGAGAGCGAGTGATGATGGACAACAGCAACGTTACGGGTGACCTGAACTGGCTGCTCGACGACCTGGTCGACCGGGTGGTCGGCGCGGAGCACGCCATTGTCCTGTCAGCCGATGGGCTCCTCATCGGTCGGTCGAGAGACCTGACAGCCGAGGACGGTGAGCACCTCTCCGCGGTCGCCTCCGCGTTCCAGAGCCTGGCACGCGGAACCGGACGGCAGTTCGGCGGGGGCGCCGTCCGCCAGACGGTGGTGGAGATGGAGCACGCTTACCTGTTCGTCACCGCGGCGGGTGCGGGAGCCTGCCTCGCTGTCCTCGCCAGCGAGAGCGCCGACGTGGGACTCGTGGCCTACGAGATGAACATCCGCATCAAACGTGTCGGCCGGTTCCTCACCTCCGCCCCGCGGACGGAGGAGACGGCGGCGGCGGTCGGCGGCGCCGCGTCATGAAGCACTCCCGAGAACAGGGGCACGATGTGACGGAGCGTGGTGCCCGCTTGTGGAGTGCCCCCCAGCGAGACCCGTCCGTGCCGCAGGAGGTACGGAACCGGGATGCGGCGACACCCTCGGGTGGTGCGGCCACCCTCGCCGACCCGGAAGGCGCGGGGGCCTCCGACAGCGACTCGGGGCCACTGGTGCGCCCCTACGCCATGACGGGTGGCCGGACCCGTTCCCACGGCGACACGTTGGACATGATCACCATCGTTGTCGCGGCACGGCAGAACGAGGACTGGAGCGCCCTGGAACCCGAGCACGCCGACATCCTGCGACTGTGCGGCGCCCCGATCTCCGTCGCGGAACTCTCCGCTCAGCTGGACATCCCCATGACCGTGGTCAAAGTGCTCCTGGGAGACCTCATCACCAACGGCGACGTGCGCGCCCGGGAGCCGATGCCCACGGCCGACCTTCCCGAGATGAACATACTTCAGGCGGTACTCGATGGCATCCGCAGACTCTGACGACGGCGCCGGAACCGACATCCCCCTGGCGGTGAAGATCCTCGTCGCCGGCGGGTTCGGCGCAGGAAAGACGACCATGGTGGGCTCGGTTAGTGAGATCACCCCCCTCAACACCGAGGAGTTCATGACCGAGGCGAGCATGGGCGTGGACGACCTCGACGGGGTCGAGGACAAGTCCACGACCACCGTCGCCCTGGACTTCGGCCGGATCACCGCGAACGAGCAGGTGGTGCTCTACCTGTTCGGTACGCCCGGACAGGGACGGTTCTGGTTCATGTGGGACGAGCTCGCCGAGGGGGCGCTGGGGGCGGTGGTGCTCGCCGACACTCGCCGGCTGGAGACGTGCTTCCCCTCGGTGGACTTCTTCGAGCGGCGCAAGATCCCGTTCGTGGTCGCGGTCAACCGGTTCGACGGCGACTGCCCCTACACAGTCGAGGAGGTCCGCCAGGCCATCGACGTCGCCGAGGAGGTGCCGGTCATCCTCGGCGACGCCCGCGACCGTCAGTCCAGCAAGCGGATCCTGCTGGCCCTGGTCGAACACGTGATGCGACTTCCCAGTCCCGCAATGTCGCGGGGAGCGCTAGGATGAGTCCACAGCGTGAGATCACGGGCTGGCACAGGCGTGTGTTTCACAATCGGAACTGAACAATGGGCATGATCAAACCGACGAGTCGTTAGCATTTCGAGCGTGAATCCTGACAGTATGCAGAATCCGGACAGACTTCCCCCTCGCGACCTTCCGCGACGTCGCTCTGGCCGGCATCGCAACCCACTGTCGTTCGACAGCTGGGTTGGCACGCCCACGCTCGTGCTCGCGGTTCCGGGCGCCGAACACGAAGGCGCCAGGGAGGAATCCGGGGACGCTGCCAACCCGATCGGTCCGCAGATGTGCGACCTCATCCGGTCCTACCGGCCCGAGGTCACGATCAGGTACGGCTGCGCTGGGGGAGACGAACACCCACTGACCGACGCGCTTTCCGATCTCACCCCGGTCGAGGGGCGTCCTGTGGCGGGAGTGGTGGTGCCGATGGTCACCGCCCCGCATCCGCCTACGAGCCAGGCGATCTCCGAGGCGGTCAGCGCCACCCGCGCCGACGTTCGCGTGACGGACGGGCTGGGTCCACACCCGATGCTCGCCGAGGTCCTGCACCTGCGGCTGGCCGAGGCGGGGTACGTGCGTGCCGACCGCATGCGTCTGATCAGCGTGGTGGCGCCCAACACGGAGATGACCGACGGCGTCATCGTTGGTGCCGCGGGCGGCGATGAGGCGGTGAACGCGGCCGGGGTCACCGCCGTGCTGCTCGCCGCGCGGCTCGGAATCACGGTGCTGCCGGCCGACCTGGAGAACGAGGCATCCCTTGAGAGCGTCATGGGACAGCTGCGCCAGGCGGGGTGCGCCCAGCCGGTGATCGCGCCGAGCGTGCTCGGGCCCGAGTTCCCCACGGAACGGCTGGCCGCGCTCGCGGAGCGGTTCGGTGCCCGCGCGTGCGCACCCCTGGGCGCGGGGAGCACCCTGGCGAAGATCGCTGCGCTGCGCTACGCCGAGGTGTTGAACTCGCTGGGCATCGAGGAACCTCCCACGGTCGAGGACATGCCGGCTCCCACCGGTTCGCGGCACCGTCCGGACAGCTGATCACCTCCCGCGCGCGTGGCCGGGCCGGGGCCGGTCGCGAAGCCGGGGCCGGGCGGTGACAACCGGATCCGCACCGGTCACGGCCCGACTACGGGCGCCGGGACTGGTGTGCCGGACGCGGTCCCCGGAGAGCGTTTCCGGGAGACCCGGCTCACACCGGCGGAACGGTGCCCTGCTATGTTGCTGCTCGTGAGCATTGAGCGGATTGGCATTGTCGGTGGGGGGATCGTCGGGCTCGCCCTGGCGCGTTGGATCACGGAGAACCGTCCCGGTGCCCGGGTCACCGTGCTGGAGAAGGAGGACCGGGTCGCCGCCCACCAGACGGGACACAACAGTGGTGTCGTGCACGCCGGGCTGTACTACCGGCCCGGTTCGCTCAAGGCGACGCTGTGCCGACGCGGTGTGGGCCTGCTGCGGGACTACTGCGCGGAGCGTGGCCTCCCCTACGAGGAGCTCGGGAAGGTCCTGGTGGCCAACGACTCCGACGACTCCGCGCGGCTGGACGACATCGAGGAGAAGGCGAAAGCGAACGGTGTGCCCGGAGTGCGCCGGCTCGGCCCGGAAGGGCTGCGTGAGCTGGAACCGTATGTTGTGGGGGTTGACGGGCTGCACTCTCCCCACACCGCTGTCACCGATTTCGTGGCGGTCGCCGAGTCCCTCGCCGACGATGTGCGGCGGGCCGGTGGCCGGGTCCGGCTCAGTACCCCGGTCATCGCCATGCGCCAGGACGCCGGGGCCGCCGAGGTCCTGACCGGCGACCCGCGGGGAGAGCGGGTGAAGCGGCGGTTCGACACCCTGATCGTCTGCGGCGGGCTGCACGGCGACCGGCTGGCCCGCATGGCGGGGGCACCGCGGGACCCGCGCATCGTCGCCTTCCGGGGGCAGTACCACGAGCTGGTCCCCGAACGTCGCCACCTCGTGAACGGGTTGGTCTACCCCGTTCCCGACCCGCGTTACCCGTTCTTGGGGGTACACCTCACGCGGCACGTCCACGGTGAGGTCATGGCCGGACCCAACGCCATCCTCGCCACGGCACGCGAAGGGTACCGCGGTACCGACGTGCGGCGCCGGGACCTGGCCGACACGCTGTCCTGGCCGGGCTTCTGGAGGCTCGCACGGCAACACTGGACGGTGGGAGCCCGCGAGATGGCGGTCTCGGCCTCGCGAGCCGTGTTCGCGCACGAGGCCCGCAAGCTCATACCTGAGATCACGGCGGCCGATCTGCACGCCGCGCCCGCGGGCGTGCGTGCCCAGGCGTTGACCAGAAAGGGTGAACTCCTCGACGACTTCGCCGTCGACACCCAGGACCGGGTGGTGTGTGTTCGCAACGCTCCGTCCCCGGCGGCCACCTCGGCCCTGGCCATCGCCGAGTACCTCGGGGAGAAGGTGCTGCCCACACGCTGAGGGTGGGCTCAGCAGGCGGAGTCGAGCAGTTCCGCGAGCGCCCGTTCCTCGTCGGCGTCGATGGTGAGGCTCCACTCGTGCTTCACGCTGATCCAGCTCTTGGCGTAGTCACAGTGGATCTCGGTCTCGGACGGCATCCACTCGGCCGGGTCCCGATCGCCCTTGGAGCTGTTACTGGCCGGGCTCACCGCCCACAGCTGCGGGGTTTCGAGGTCGTTGGCGAACTCCTCGCGCTGACTGGTGGACCACTCGCTGGCGCCGGAGTCCCACGCCTCCTTCAACGCGACGAAGTGGTCGATGCTGACCTCAGATGGATCGTCGGTGACCTCACCGTCGAACGGGCTGGTCCAGGTGCCCGAGGTGGGGTAACAGTCGTCGCCGACCTGGACGCCCTCGCCGTCGCGCTGCAGTACCAGCTCGCGGGAGGTGCAGTTGTCCTCGGCCACCGACCAGTGGGGGAAGAGGTCGCGGCTGTATCCGGGAACGTCCTCGGCGGAGCGCACGGTGAGCTCGTCGAGCTGTGATCTGGCCTTCTCGAGGCCCGGTGCGGGGGGAGGGTCCGCCTCGGCCGGGGACGCGCACCCCAGGAGCAGGGCGAGCGTCGCGATCCCGGCCAACGGTGCTGTGACGCGGCGAAGGTGCGATGGCATGCGGATCTCCAAGCGCGGCGGGTGCTGACAGGACTCCCCATGAGAGTCGCGCATTCCGGGGCGCGACGAAACACGTACCGGGTGAACAACCGGCGGTCGGAGTGGACGCGAATCCGGTCAGGGGAGTGCTGGCCTGGCCCGTCAGGGCGAGGGGGTGCCCGCGGTGAGCGCCGCGAGGTGTCGCGGCGGATACCGTGGAGGGGGTTTGAACTGTTGGGTGCGCCACCGCGAGTCCGAGCGTGGCGCGACCTCTCGAGACGGAAAGATCACAGTGACCGACATCATCGACGAACTCCTATGGCGCGACCTTCTCGCGCAGTCCACCGACCTTGACGAACTACGCAAGGCGCTCGCCGATGGCCCGGTCACCCTGTATTGCGGCTTTGATCCCACAGCGGGGAGCCTGCACGTCGGCCACCTGACCCAGATCCTGACGCTGGCACGGTTCCAGCGTGCGGGCCACCGTCCCATCGCCCTGGTCGGCGGGGGAACCGGACTCGTCGGAGATCCGAAGGCCACGGCGGAGCGCGCGTTGAACCCGGCGGAGACCGTCGCGGAGTGGGGGAGGGTGCTGGGCCGCCAGCTCGCGCGTTTCCTGCGCTTCGCCCCCGAAGGGGAACGTCCCGGCCCCACCGACGCGGTCCTCGACGACAACGCCGAGTGGCTTGGTTCCATGAGCGCGATCGAGCTGCTGCGCGACGTCGGCAAGCACTTCAGCGTCAACCAGATGCTGGCCCGAGAGACCGTACGCAACCGGCTTGAGGGTGACGGCATGAGCTACACGGAGTTCAGCTATGTGCTGCTGCAGGCGTACGACTTCGTGAAGCTGTACCGCCGGCATGGCTGCACGCTGCAGATCGGCGGTAGCGACCAGTGGGGGAACACGGTCGCCGGACTGGACCTGATCCGTCGGATGGACGGTAACGAGCCGCACGGGCCGGCGCACTGCCTGACCACGAACCTGCTCACCAAGAGCGACGGCACCAAGTTCGGTAAGACGGAGACGGGAACGGTGTGGCTCGACCCCGAGCTGACCACCCCGTACGCCTTCTACCAGTTCTGGTTCAACGCCGACGACAGCGATGTCATCCGTTTCCTCAAGGTCTTCAGTTTCCGTAGCCGTGAGGAGATCGAGGACCTGGAGCGGCAGACCGCCGAGCGTCCCGCCGCCCGTACCGCGCAACGGGCCTTGGCGGAGGAGATGACGACCCTGGTGCACGGCGAGGAGGAGTGCGCCAAGGTGGTCGCGGCCAGTCGCGCGTTGTTCGGGCAGGCGGATCTGACAGAGCTGGACGCCGGCACTCTCGGCGCCGCTCTGGCCGAGGTGCCGAGCACGGAACTGGAGGGCCGCGTTGCGGACCTGCCGCCACTGGTCGACCTTTTCGCGGCCACCGGCCTGGTCTCCAGCAAGTCCGCCGCGCGCCGGGCGATCCAGGAGGGTGGCGCCTACCTGAACAACACGAGGGTGACCGACGTCGACGCGCGGGTGTCCGCGGCCGACGTGCTCCACGACCGCTACCTCGTGCTGCGGCGGGGCAAGCGCAACGTGGGCGGTGTCCGCCTCCTCCACTGAACTCCGTCGCCCGTGGCGACCGCGCCTGTGGGGAGTGGTCCCGCCCGGCACGGTGAGCCCCGCCCCACACTCCGTGTCGGGCGGGGCTCGGATCGGTGTGCTGGATCGTGTTTAGGGCACGTGTGGCAGGGCAGATAGGTGACTGCGAGCGTGAGAGCGTGACCTAGCCCGTGGACACGGCGTCCACCCCACAGACCAGTCCCCCGGGGTGGTGCTGCGGGGACTGAGGGGCGCGGTCCGGCGAGGCGACGCCGATTTGACGCTCCTGACGCTGGAACCTAATGTAGTCAATCGGCGCGTTGAGTGCCTCCCCGCTCTTACGCGCGAACATTCCCGACGATTTCCGTTGCGGACGGTCGTCCGGATGGTGATCGGGAACCCTGTGGGTGCTCTCGTGAGAGTCTCGGGAAGTTGTCGGCCAGGGTCCATTCGGTCGCGGTGATCGCGGATCGGAGATTCTGGTAAACTGGGGAAACACAACAAGAGATGCCGCTTCCTCTGAAGAGTGGGTGCCCGGGTGGGTGGCTGCTTGTGGGGGGTGGGTGGTTGT
>RJMB01000016.1:0-82792 GCA_003725585.1 Halostreptopolyspora alba
CAAGCGCTCACTCATCGCTTACGACCACTGAGCCGTGCCCACCATTTCCCATCAACGATCTAGCCGTCCCGCCGGTCCTGATCGGGGCCGGGGGGAGCGTCCTCGTCCTCCGGACCGGCGAGACGCAGGACCATGTCAGCCAGCCACGTCATACCCCGCTCCAGCGGTCCACGACCGAGCAACGCGCGCCAGGCCGTGGCGAAGACCAGCGAGCCGAGCACGAACGCCTCCAGTCGGAACGGCGCGTCGTCCTGGGCTGTGCTGCCGATCAGCGCGATAACCACAATGTGGCCGGCGTAGATCGTCAGCGCCATGGCCCCGGCCGCCGCCAACGGTGTGACGAGCGCGCCGATGAGCCGCGCCAGTGCGAGGCACCCCGCGAGCGTCAACAGGGATGTGCCGACAGCGCCCGCGATCTCGAACGAGGTCCCGCTGTGTGGCGCCGAAACCAGCAGCCAGTAGACACTGTCGGTGGGAACCTCGCCGTGCAGGTCGGTGAAGCGCTCGGCCATCCACTCGCGCATCGCCCCCCACATCGTGGGGTCGACCGTGGTGTCGGGGCCGTCGATGGCCCGAACCTCGGCCAGGATCAGCCGGTCGAGGAATCCCAGCGGGTGCAGCAGCAGCCACGAGCCGCCGTACCCCACGAGGGTGAGCGTGGCCCCGAGGCCGGCCAGCCAGGCGCGCACCCGCACCGAGCGGAGGTCGAGGCGGCCCACCGCCATGCCCGCGACGACGAAGGCCATGAACGTGGCGGCGGGGTAGTACCCGGTGACCAGGAAATCGGTGAGGCCCCCGATGGAGCCCTGGCGGGCGGCGGGCGCGTCGGCGAAGGTCGCCCTGGCCAGGTAGGACACCTGCGGCCCCAGCAGCCCGACGACCACGGCGCTCGCCATGAGCGCGCCGGCGCGCAGCCGCACGAGCGGAAGCGCCAGGATGAAGAACCCGCCGTAGTAGGTCAGGATCACCGCGACGGGGGCCCCGAGCATGTCGAGCAGGCCGCCGAGCAGCGCGAGCACGATCGCCCGCACCAGAACGCGCCCGACCGCGCGCCGCATCGGCAGCCCGGACAGCGGGACGCCGCGCCCGGTCATCAGCGCGAGCGACACCCCCGCGAGGAAGGCGAAAAGCGCCGAGGAGTTGCCACGGACCAGGGTGTGCAACGTCTCGGCGGGGTCGTCGTCGAGCAGCCCGACGGATCCCACGCCCAGGTGCACGGTGAACATCCCGAACACCGCGAGCGCGCGGGCGACGTCGATCCCGGCGATGCGTTCGTGGGGGGCGGTACCCGCCGGGTCCCCCGTGGTGTTGGGCCTCTGGTGCGACACGCCGTCAAGGTTAGGGCCTGCTGTCCCGGGTCCGCCCCCGGAGGGTTCGCGACCGGTCGCACGGCCCGGTCAGCCTGACGCGCGCCTATCCCGCTCCGCGAGCTCGCTGAACTGGTCCAGGGCGGTCGGGTTCGCCAGGGAGTCCCGGCTGGCGACACGTTCGGCCGGTTCCCCGGCGAGGATGCGTTTGACCGGGACCTCCAGCACCTTGCCGGAGAGGGTGCGCGGCACCTCGGCGACGGCGCGCACCGAGTCGGGCACGTGCCGCGGTGAACAGTCCTCCCGGATCCGCGTGGCGAGCGCCCTGACCAGCTCGTCGGTGAGTGCGCTCCCCTCGCGCAGCACAACGAACAGCTCGATGCGGGAGACGTCAGCGGACTTGGGGACATCCACCACGAGCGCGTCGACGACCTCGTCGAGCGCGAGCACCGCCCGGTAGATCTCGCTGGTGCCTATGCGGATGCCACCACGGTTGATGGTGGAGTCGGAGCGGCCGTAGATGATGGCGGTGCCGCGTTCGGTGATCTCGATCCAGTCGCCGTGTCGCCACACGCCGGGATACATCGAGAAGTAGCTGTCCCACAGCCGCTCGCCGTCGGGGTCGCCCCAGAAGTAGATCGGCATCGACGGGGCGGGCTCGGTCACCACGAGTTCCCCGACCTCGCCGACCAGCTCCCTGCCATCGGGGTCCCACGCGGCCACCGCCATGCCGAGCGTGCGCGCCTGGATCTCGCCCTCGTACACCGGCAGCGTGGGGACACCCCCGACCAGCACGCTACAGATGTCGGTGCCCCCGCTGGCCGAGAAGAGCCACAGGCCGTCGCCGAGCTCCCGATAGCACCACTCGAAGCCCTCAGGGGTGAGGGGCGATCCGGTGGATCCCACGGCGTGCAACGCCGAGAGGTCGCGCCCCTCGGCCGGGCGCACACCCTCTTTCATACACGTCGACAGGAAACTCGCACTGGTGCCGAAGATGGTGATGCCGGCGCGCTCGGCCAGGTCCCACATCGCTCCGAGGTCGGGGTAGCCGGGGCTGCCGTCGTAGAGCACGATGGAAGCCCGGGTCAGCAGGACACTGACCAGGAAGTTCCACATCATCCAGCCGGTGGTGGTGAACCAGAACACCCGGTCGCCGCTCTGCGCGTCCAGGTGCAGGTGCAGGTTCTTCAGCTGTTCCAGCAGCATCCCGCCGTGCCCGTGCACGATCGCCTTGGGCAGCCCGGTGGTTCCTGAGGAGTACAGCACCCACAGCGGGTGGTCGAACGGCAGCGACTCGAAGCGCAGCGGCGCGCCGTCACCCGTCTCCTCCAGCTCCTCCCAGGAGAGGGCACCCTCGACGGGCTGCTCGCGCAGGTAGGACAGCACGACGGTGTGTTCCAGCGTGGGCAGCTGCTCACGCAGGGCGGCGAGGACGTCGCGGCGGTCGAAGTCGCGGCCGCCGTAGCGGTACCCGTCGACGGCCAGCAGCACCTTCGGCTCGATCTGGGCGAACCGGTCGACAACGCTGCGCGCCCCGAAATCAGGCGAGCACGAGGACCACACGGCGCCGATGGAGGCGCAGGCGTAGAACGCGGCGACGGTCTCGGCGATGTTGGGCAGGTAGCCGACGACGCGGTCGCCGGGGCCGACCCCGAGGTGGCGCAGGCCCGCGGCTATGGCCGCGGTACGGCGTTTCAGCTCCCCCCAGGTCCACTCCCCAATGACCCGTAGCTCCGAGGCGTGCCGGATGGCCACCTCGTCGTCATCGCGCCCTTCCAGGACGTGCCGGGCGAAGTTGAGCCGCGCCCCGGGGAACCACTCGGCACCGGGCATGACACGCTCGCTGAGCACACGCTCGTAGGGGGTGTCGGCACGGACGTCGAAGTACTCCCAGATCGCCGACCAGAATCCCTCGATGTCGGTCACCGACCAGTGCCACAGCGAGTGGTAGTCATCCACCGCGACATCACGGTGACGCCGCACCCACCGTGTGAAGGCCGTGATGTTCGCGCGCTCCCGCCGGTCCTCGCCGGGTTCCCAGAGCACCGGTGGCTGTGTCTCCTGCGGCATTCTCGCGCCTCCTCAACGAACGGCGGCCGACGGCCGCCCCTCACCTGCTACTGGGGACACCGCGGCGCGCCCGCGCCCGATTGTAGGGTCCATCCAACCTCACCACCCCCCTGGAGAGTGAAGTGGGGCACCCCACATCCGACAACGCCGGTTCCGTATCAGACCACCAGGCGCATGGGGGTCTCCTCGCAGGGGCCGTGCCGGGCGAGGTCGGACCACGCCCGCGCCAACCGGGACACCAGCGCGTCCAGGGTCCGCTCGTCGTGCCGGAAGGGGAGCCGAAAGTACTCCCGGAACTCGGCGTCCTTCTCGGGTGTCATGACCGGACCGGGGATGAGCTCCACCCCGTGGCGCAGCGCGACCTGGGCGTAGACGCTGGCATCGGTGTCCGGCATCCGGACCCACAACGAGGATCCCCCGTCGGGTCTGCGCCACTCCCAGTCGGGAAGCGCGTCCCGCAGCCGTTCCTCCAGGAACGCCATGCGGGAGGCGAGCAGCTCGGACCGTTGCCGCGCCAGTTGGTCGAGCTGCGGCAGCAGCCGCACCGCGACCGCCTGGTCCAGCAGCGGGGTGCCCAGGTCCGCGAGGACCTTGCGGCGCGCGAGCCGCTCGGCGATCTCCACCGGGGCCCGCAGCCATCCCACCCGCAGCCCGGCCCAGCTCGTCTTGGACAGCGAGTCGACGAGCACGACCTCGGCGTCACGGGGCGCGTAGGCGGAGATGGGCGGGGGCTCCTCCGGGGCACGCATCCCGGTGTAGGCGAAGTCCTCCAGCACCGGTATCCCGTGGCGCGCCGCGATCTCGGCGAGCTCACGGCGTCGGGCGGGTGACATCAACGTCCCCGTGGGGTTGTGGTACTGCGGCATGACATACATGAGGTGGGGGGTGCGTTCCCGCACCACCTCGCGCACCCGCACGGTGTCGATTCCTTGGCGGTCGAGGGGAACGTTGAGGAACTCGGCTCCCTCGGCACGCAGCAGGTCCATGCATCCGGAGAAGCTGGGTGACTCGATGAGCGTCGGGGATCCGTTGCGCAGGTACAGGCTCGACACCAGCGCGATCGCCTGGTGGGCGCCGGTGGTCACCACGATCTGGTCGGGGTGGGTGGGAAGCCCTTCGGCGGTGTAGCGCTCCGCGATGGCGGCGCGCAGGGCGTACATGCCCTGGGGTTGGTACTCGGACTCGGTCATCAGGGCGGGGAGGTCCTCCGCCGTCACGTCCCGGATGGCCTCGGCCACCTCGGGCAGGCCCTCGCTGCCCACGCAGGCCAGCGAGATGGTCTCGTCGGAGCCGTTGAGCATGCCCTCGTACAACGAGTGCCCCCGGCCACCCGGGACCCAGCCGTCGGGACGCGCCGGCGCCAGCCCGGGGCTGACCCTGGTACCGCTACCGCGCACACTGTCGAGCAGCCCTTCGGAGCGCAGCTGACCATAGGCGGTGACCACGGTGGTACGGCTGACCACGAGCGCCGCTGCCAGGGCCCGTTCCGAGGGCAGGCGTTCCCCCACGGCCAGCGCCCCACCGTTGACAGCGCGCCGGAGCGCCTCGGTGAGCTTCAGGTACAGCGGGCCGTCGCCCATCGGCCAGTCACCGAGAACCTCGGCCAGCTCGCTGGCGCTCCGAGAAGAAACCACTTCACGCATGATTGGACCTACCGATCGTGGGCGTCTGGACCGATATTGGCATGGAAATTGGCGTCGCGACAGAGGGCTAGAGGTACGTGGACGCCCCATCGTCAATCCCGGAAGAGACCATCATGTCACCGACCGCCGTGCTCGAACCTGAGCTCCCCCTCACGGACCACCGTTCCCCGCAGGAACCGGAGGGGCCTATCCCCACCCCGCGCCTGGCGCAGATCCAGGCCATCACCGCCAGCGGAGCCACCCGCCCCCAGGCCGCCGAGCTGCTGGCGGCTCTGGGGGAGCACGCCGCAACCCATAATGGACTTATTGGACTGATCGATATGGGCGACACGGCGGACCACTGGAGTACCGAACACGTGTCACTGTGGCGCTCGGTGTCCGACCTGCGCGACTTCGTACACGCCAGCCACCCCGCCCTCGTGGCCTGGCAGCACCGGACGGGCCTGCGCGTCACTACCGAACGAGCGCTGTGGTGGGTGACCGCGCCGGAGAGGGTCACGCCAGAGGAGGCACGGGAGCGCCTGGACCACCTGCGGCGAAACGGCCCCACCCGACACGCGTTCACCCTGCGCAGCCCGGTCCCCCCGCCGCGGGGGTGAGCGCGACGAACACCGGGGGCGCCGGGGTGCCGGGCCTGGCTACCATCCCCACGATGGACAGCGACAGCGATATCGACACCGTGATCGCCAACGAACTCAGGCTGCTCGATCCCGAGGTGCGGCGCGAGGACGACGCGGTCCGCGCGCTGCTGCACGACGACTTCCGCGAGATCGGCGCCTCCGGCACCCAGTGGGACCGCGACTCGGTCACGCGCGCCACCCGCGCCGACACCGGCGAGCGCACCACCGCCGAGGACCTCAGCCCGGTACGGCTGGGGTCCGACGCCATCCTGCTCACCTACACGGCCCGGCGTGGGCGCTCGGGCTCGCTGCGGACCTCGGTCTGGCTCCGCTCGGACGGGGAATGGCGGATGCTCCACCACCAGGGAACGCCCGTTCCCGAGTCGCCCTGACGGTCCTCGCGGCGCGGATCGTTCGGGACGGACCACCGTGGCGACACAGCCCGTGGTGCGGCGAAGGGTGCGTGCGGTCGAGGTTTGACGAACCCCGGACGCCCCGGATAAGCGCGTGTCTCGTTAGGGGCGGTGTCGCCCGGCCGGCGAAGGCCGCCTCCGGCGCCTCCGCCGTCGCCGCTCACGCCACGAGGTTCGGCAGGGGCAACCGCAGTGCCGTGCGGGACACGCGGGCGAACTCCTCCGGACCGAGTCCGCCGATCCCCTCCGGAAGGGTGCCCAGCAGTGGGGCGCCCGCGATGTCGGGTAGCTCGGCGAGGTTGCAGCGCTCGGCCAGCCCCGGGTCCGCCGGCCAGCACCCCACCAGCACGCCCGCGCACCGCAGCCCGCGGCCGGCGAGCGCCTCCGCGCTCAGCGCGGTGTCGTTGAGGGTGCCCAGCCCGGCCCGGCACACCAGCAGCACGGGAGAGGCCAGTGCCGATGCCACCTCGGCCAGCGTGCCGCCCGCGCTGTTGAGCCGCACCAGCAACCCGCCGGCCCCCTCCACCAGGACCAGATCGTGGCTGGCGCGTAACCGCCGTGTGGCGTCCACGATCGCCGCCACCGGCAGCTCCTCGGCCCCCGCGCGGCGCGCGGCGTTCGCCGGGGCCAGCGGGTCCGGGTAGCGCACCAGCTCCACGGGGGTGACGCCGGGAACCAGCCGCGCCACCTCGTCGGCGTCGCCCGCCTCCCCCGGCGCGACCCCGGTCTGGGCCGGTTTGAGCACCGCGACGCGCAGCCCGTGGGTACTGGCCACCGCGGCGAGCGCGGCCGTGGCCACGGTCTTTCCCACGTCAGTCCCCGTACCGGTGACCACGAGCGCCTCGCCCGTCGGGTCGCCATTCGCGGTCGCGGTCACGCCGCCTCCAGGGACGCCCGGGTCGCCTCGACCATCCCGTCGGAGATTCGCGCGATGTCGGCGTCGTCGCAGACGTAGGGCGGCATGGCGTACACCATGTCCCGGAAGGGGCGCAGCCACACACCGGTGTCCAGCGCCGCATCGGTCGCCGCGCGGGTGTCCACCGGCCGTTCCAGTTCGACTACCCCGATCGCGCCGAGCGTGCGGACGTCACGCACACCCGGCATCCCACACAGGGGGGAGAGGCCGGTACGCAGGCCGGACTCGATCCGCCCCACATCGGCGCGCCAGTCCCGGCAGCGCAACAGTCGCAGCGACGCGGAGGCCGCGGCGCAGGCCAGTGGGTTGCCCATGAACGTCGGCCCGTGCGCGAGCACCGGGACCTCCCCGGTCGCGATGCCCTCGGCGACCGCGCTCGTGCACAGTGTGGCCGCCAGGGTCATGTATCCCCCCGTGAGCGCCTTGCCCAGGCACATCACGTCGGGAGCGACCCCGGCGTGGTCGGCGGCGAACATCTCGCCGGTGCGGCCGAACCCCGTGGCGATCTCGTCGAACACCAGCAGCACACCGTGTCGCTCGGTGATCTCGCGCAGCGACCGCAGATATCCGGGATCGTGGAACCGCATCCCCCCGGCCCCCTGCACCACGGGTTCCACGATCACCGCGGCGAGCTCGTCCGCGTGCTCCGCGACGAGCGCGTCGAGGTGACGGAGGTAGGCGGGGTCGGTGCCGGCCGCGTACCCGGGGGGCGGCGCGTCGGCGAACACCTGCCGGGGCAGGGCGTCGCCCCACAGGGCGTGCATGCCGCCGTCGGGGTCGCACACCGACATGGCGTGGAACGTGTCACCGTGGTAACCACCGCGCCACGTCAGCACCCGGCGCTTGGCGGGGCGGCCCAACGAGCGCCAGTACTGCAGGCACATCTTCAGCGCCACCTCCACCGCGACCGATCCGGAGTCGGCGAGGAACACGTGCCGCAGCGGCTCCGGGGTGAGGTCCACGAGCTCGGCGGCCAGCCGCGCGGCCGGATCGTGGGTCAACCCACCGAACATGACGTGGCTGAACCGGTCGAGCTGGGAGCGGACCGCCCCGTCGATGTCCGGGTGGCCGTAGCCGTGGATGGCCGACCACCACGAGGACATCGCGTCGACGGCCTCGCGTTCCACGCCGTCGTCACCAACCAGCCTCAGCCGGGTGCCGTTCGCTCCGGTGACCACGTACGGCGGATCGGCCGGCGGGATGGTGGCGTAGGGGTGCCACAGGTGCTCCCGGTCCACCTCGCGCACCCGGGCCGTCGCCGCGCTCTCCTCAGCCACCGGCGCCCCCTCACACTCCGTTGTCACCCGAACGCTCATGGCGCTCATGGTGTCAATCCACGACGCCGCGCCCCCATGCGTGTTCCGCCAGAATCGGACGCCCGAACTTTGTGCCGTCCGGCTCATGACGTGCCTCCCGCGGCCGTGTGAGAGTTGTCGGGATCCCCGCGAGCGCACGACCCAGTGTCGTGCCGCCGCCTCGTCAACGGCGCCGAGGTGGCCGGGGCGCCCCGAACAGCGGTGTCGGGGCGCCCCCACCACTACCCCGAGGGAAGCGCACCGGCGTGGAGGGAACGCATGGACACCTCCGGCCCGTTCGACTGGCTGGACGACGCGGCCCGGGAACGGGCCCGGGTCGGCCTCACCCGCCGGGTTCGGCCACGCTCTCCGGACGACGGCCTGCTCGACCTGGCCGGCAACGACTATCTCGGGCTCACCCGGCACCCCGACGTGGCCCGGGCCGCATCGCGGGCCGCCGAGCGCTGGGGCGCCGGAGCCACCGGGTCCCGGCTGGTGACCGGGGACACGACACTCCACGGCGAGCTGGAGCGGGAACTCGCGTCGTTCTACGGGACCGAGTCCGCACTGGTGTTCTCCTCCGGCTACGCCGCCAACCTCGGTATGGTGACCGGCCTCGCCGGCGCCGGGGCGCACCTGGTCTGCGACCGGCACAACCACGCCTCACTGATCGACGCCACCCGGCTCGCCAAGGCCGGCGGCGCCCGGGTCTCGCTGTTCGGACACGCCGATCCCACGGGGGCGGGTGAGGCACTGGCTACCGTGGCGGCGAGCCGGCGGCTCGTCGTCAGTGACACGGTGTTCTCGGTGGACGGCGACATCACCGATGTCGCCGGGCTCGTCGGGTCCTGTCGGCGGCACGGAGCGGCGCTGCTCCTGGACGACGCCCACGGTCTGGGGGTGGTCGGTCCCGGTGGCCAGGGCGCGCTGGCCGAGGCCGGACTGTGCGGGGCCGGTGACGTCGTGGTCTCGGTCACGCTCTCCAAGGCGCTGGGCGCCCAAGGGGGTGCGGTACTCGGGCCGCACCGGGTCATCCGGCATCTGGTGGAGACAGCCCGGACCTTCATCTTCGACACCGGGTTGGCTCCGGCGTCGGCCGCCGGGGCGTTGGCGGCGCTGCGATTGCTGCGTACGGACGCGTGGCGGGCGGGGCGTGCGCGCGAGGTCGCGCGCACGCTGGCGTCGGAGCTCAAGGCGCGCGGACTAGGGGTGAACACCCCGCGGGCGGCCGTGGTGTCGGTGTTGGCCCCCTCCCCCGACGAGGCCGTGGCCTGGGCTCAGCGGTGCCGAGACGCCGGGGTTCGGGTTGGCTGCTTCCGGCCACCGTCGGTGCCCGATGACCGTCCCCGGCTGCGTCTGACCGCCCGTGCCAGCCTCACCGACGCCGACGTGGCGCGCGTCGTCGACGTGCTGCGGGCCACCAGCCCCGTTCCGGCCGGCATCTCCTGACCACACAGCCGACGGTTCCACGGAGTCCGGGCGTGTCCCGTCCCCGGCCCACGTGGGTACCCTGTTCGTTGGACAGCCCGTCCCAACGGAGAGCGAGACCGAAGCGAGACCGAGAGGCTGAGCGACACGTGCGCAGACCGGACCTCAGTAGGCGCACCCTGATCCTGGGGGCTGCCGCCGCTTCCCTCGCCATGGTGCTGCTCGTCGCCCTCGCCGTTCCCGCCACGCGGGGTGGGGTCATCGACGCCTGGTGCACCCTGGGCGGCTGTCCCACCCAGGAACCGCGAGACACCGGGCCCGAGGACAGTGGCAGGCTGCTGCGGATGCCCCCCGAGGACGCCGCGACCTGGGGAAACTACGTGGCCCTGGGGGACTCCTACTCCTCCGGTGACGGAGCGGGCGACTACGCCCCCGGCACCGACGAGAACGGCTGCTGGCGTTCGGCCAACGCCTATCCGGAGCTCATCGCCGACGACACCGACTTCGCCGGAGAGCTCGGATTCTTCGCGTGCAGCGGCCAACGGGGGCACGCCATGCTCGACTCACTCGACTCGGCCGACTCCCAAATCGGCCGGATCACCGAACACACGTCCCTGGTCACGATCGGCATCGGTGGCAACGATCTCGGTTTCACCTCGGTGCTGCGGACCTGCATGATGCGGGTCCCGCTGCTGGACAGCGGTAACTGCGTCGGGCAGGAGTCCGACATAGACAAGCGCATGGACAAGTTCGACGACACCGTCGACGAAGTGCTGACCGAGATCCGCGACCGCGCACCCGACGCTCGTGTGCTGGTTCTCGGCTACCCCCGGCTGTTCCCCGCTGAGCCCGAGAGCATGTACTACACCCTGACCGCCAACGACCAAAGATGGCTGAACGAGGTGGGCC
This sequence comes from Halostreptopolyspora alba, assembly GCA_003725585.1. Lineage (GTDB taxonomy): Bacteria > Actinomycetota > Actinomycetes > Streptosporangiales > Streptosporangiaceae > Lipingzhangella > Lipingzhangella alba. The sequence goes on from RJMB01000016.1 coordinate 10,602, forward strand.
AGCGGCTCAACCAGCAGTTGGAGGACGCCGTGACGGAGGTCGACGAGGACATCGTCGACGGCGACAACACCGGAAGCGTCGAGTTCGTGGACACCTTCAACGCCCTGGACGGCCACGAGGTCAGCGCTGACGAGGCGTGGGTCAACGGTGTGGTGTTGCGCGATCTCACCGAGAACGTCTCGATCGACCGGAGCACCTTCCATCCCAACGCCGAGGGTCAGCACGCGGTCAGCAAGAGGATTCGAAAGCAGATCGAAGAAGGACCCGACCGGCCGCTGTACGCCACCCGGGCCACCGTGAACAACGCGAGCCCCGACGTCCTGGCCTCGGAGCTCGAGGGGACCGACTAGAGTTCTTCCGAAGCGCGGCACAGCCGCGCTTCGGGTTCTCGGTCCCGGAACCGGTCACCGGGGCAGCCATCACGGGTCCGCGCCACACGGCCTGGTTCCGGCGGCGCGCGCACCGGACCGCGCGATGTCCGTCACTCCCGTTCGGCGGCCGATTCTCGCCGCGCGCGCATGGTCGCGGTCACGAGCAGGCCCGCGGGGACCAGCCCGAGCAGGAACCCGCTAGGCCCGATGAGCAGGACGCACACGAGCGCCCACGCTCCCAGGACCCATCCGGTATAACCCGGCACCGTCTGGCCCCCGCGCCCCAGCCGGGCCACCAGCAGGCCCAGCACCACGAGCACGACGACGAAGCCGCCCGGAAGGGCCCAGAAGACCGCGACCGACTCGGGGTCGCCACCCCCGCCCCACAGGTCGCCGGACAACCAGCTCCGCCAATAGGGATGCGGCAGAAAGAACGCTGTGTGCAGGACGCCGATGCCAACCATGCTCCACCCGGCCCACCGGGTCAACGTTGCGGCTCTCATGTACCCAGTCTCGACGCCCCACTCCGTGTCGTCCTCCCCCGCACGAGCGATCCGGCCTCCCCGCGTGGGGGAAACTCGGCGGAGCCCATCGGGGCGGCTACCCGGTGCCGGCGCGCGTGCGCAGGTCGGCCAGCACCGCGGCGACCTGGTCGAGCCCCCAGTTGAGGTCGTCCTCGGAGACCACGAGCGGCGGCGACAGCCGGATCGTGCTTCCGTGGGCGTCCTTGACCAGGACGCCGCGCTCGGCCAGGAGCTCGCACAACTCGCGACCGCTCGCCAGTGACGGGTCGACATCGATCCCCGCCCACGGCCCGATGGTGCGCACGGAGAACGCGCCCGCGCCGATGAACTCCTTGAGCCGGGTGCGCATGACCTCGCCCAACGCTCGGGCGTCGGCCAGGTACGGCCCCTCACGCAGCATCCGTACCACGGTGCGCCCCATGGCCCCAGCGAGCGGGTTCCCGCCGAAGGTGCTGCCGTGCTGCCCGGGGCCCAGCACACCCAGCACGTCCTCGTCGGCCACCACCGCCGACACGGGGAGCACACCACCACCCAGCGCCTTACCGAAGAGGTAGACGTCGGGCTCGACACCGGTGTGCTCGCAGGCCACGACGGTGCCGGTGCGTCCGAGCCCCGACTGCACCTCGTCGGCGACGAGCAGCACGCGTTCGCGGTCGCAGATCTCCCGCAGCCGGGGCAGGTAGTCCGGCGGTGGCACCAGCACGCCCGCCTCGCCCTGGACCGGCTCGACCAGCACCGCCGCTGTGGTGGGTCCCACCGCGGCCTCGACCGCCTCGGCGTCGCCGTAGGGAACGACGCGGAAGCCGGGGGTGTAGGGCCCGAATCCGGTGTAGGCGTCGGGGTCCTCGGAGAAGGAGATGACCGTGGTGGTACGACCGTGGAAGTTCCCACCGGCCACGATGATGCTCGCCTCACCGTCGGGAACGCCCTTGACGTCGTAGGCCCACCGGCGCGCGACCTTGATCGCGGTCTCGACCGCCTCGACGCCGGTGTTCATCGGCAGCACCTGGTCCTTGCCGACCATGCCGGAGAGCGCGGTGACGAACGGGGCGAACTGGTCGTTGTAGAAGGCACGGCTGGTGAGGGTGAGCCGGTCGAGCTGCCGGTGCGCCACCGCGAGCAGCTCGGGGTTGCGGTGGCCGAAGTTGAGCGCCGAGTAGCCGGCCAGCAAGTCGAGATAGCGGCGTCCCTCGACGTCGCTCACCCATGCTCCCGTCCCCTCGGCGATCACGACGGGGAGCGGATCGTAGTTGTGCGCCGAGTGTGTCTCGGCGAGCCCGATGTGCTCGGTGGTCGAGATCGCGGGATCGGCGGGGTCTCCGCCGCCCACGCGCTGGCCCGGATCACGGTTGTCGCCCATCCAGCTGCCCTCCGATCGCCATTGACCGCTGTGCGAAGTGTGGATACCCGATTCGGATAGCGAGCAAAGGTCGGTTCCGGTGGCCCTGTGCGGCCCACCGTGGGGGTGCCCCACAGGGCCGATTATCAGCCAGTCAACCTGGACAAACCCGAATTCGCCGCGTGGGGTGCGCGTGTCGCCGCCCCTTCGGCCGGACCGCGGGAGTCGTGTCACCCGGAGGCGTGAGATCAACCACTACCCCAGGTCAGAAGGCTGGACGCGCGAAGAGATCCGTGGGGGAGGCGCGTACTCTGGGGGCGATATGAGCGCGAACTCAGGACCAACGGCGGCCCCCGCCGCGGTCGCGACGCACGGACCCACCGGAGGAGGGTTCGCACTCGCCGACCTTCTCGCCGCCGTGGCCGGGGCGGTGCCGGAGCGGAACGCGGTGCTGGCGGGTGAGCGCCGGTTGAGCTACCGGGAGCTCGACTGCCGCGCGAGCCTCCTGGCGCGCCACCTGCGGTCGGTCGGCATCGGGCACGGTGAGCACGTCGCGATCCTCGCCTACAACCGGGCCGAATGGGTGGAGTCGATGTTCGGCGTGCTGCGGGCGGGTGCCGTCCCGGTCAACGTCAACTACCGCTACATCGCCCCCGAGCTGCGCCACGTCCTGCTCGACTCCGACTCCGTGGCGCTGATCGCGGAGCGCTCCCTGATCCCCCGTGTCTCCGAGGTCCACGCGGAGCTACCGAAGCTGCGCCATGTTCTGCTGCTCGACGACGGCGGCCCCGAGACCTCTCTGACCGGGACGGACTACGAGAGCGCCCTGGCCCTGGCCCCCTCCGGACAGGCGCTGCCGCCACTGAGCGGCGATGACCGCTACCTGCTCTACACCGGCGGCACCACCGGTGACCCCAAGGGAGTCATGTGGCGCCAGGAGGACGTCTTCCGCGTCGCGCTGGAGCGCCGCCGCTCCGAGGAGCCCCGCGCGGCCTCACCCGCCGACCTCGCCGAGCGCGCACGCGCCTGTCCGGAGCGCCGGATGCTGGTCCTCGGGCCACTGATGCACGCCGCGGGCCAGTGGAACGCCCTGAGCATGCTCTTCAGCGGCAAGACCGTCGTCCTGAACGCGCGGCGCACGTTCGACCCGGAGGAGGTCGTCGCCCTCGCCGACCGCGAGAGAGTGCACGCGCTCCAGCTCGTCGGGGACGCGATGGCGCGCCCGATCGCCCAGCGGCTGCTGGCCACACCCCGACGGTGTGCCCCCCTGAGCACGGTCGTGTCCGGGGGGACCCCGCTCACCTCGGCGGTTCGTGACCTCTGGCGCGAGTGGCGGCCGGACATCACGCTCAACGACAGCTACGGTGGCACCGAGACCGGGGTGTGCGGCGCCTCCGACGCCGTCGAGGACGACGATTCCCCGAGCTTCACCATGGGGGCCAGCGTCGCGGTGCTGGACAGTGAGCTGCGCCCACTGCCCCCGGGCTCCGAGGAGGTCGGCCGCATCGCCCGCACCGGCCGGATCCCGCTGGGATACTACAACGATCCGGAGCGCACCGAACGCACGTTCCCCCGCGACGCCGAAGGGCGCCGATGGGCGATGTCGGGCGATTTCGGCACCGTTGCCGCCGACGGCTCCGTTCGGCTGCTGGGGCGCGGGTCCGCGGTGATCAACACCGGCGGGGAGAAGGTGTACCCGGAGGAGGTCGAGTCGGCGCTCAAGTCACACCCCGGAATCGAGGACGCCATCGTGGTTCCCGCCCCCGACGACCAGCTCGGCCAGCGGGTGTGCGCCGTCATCGCGGCCACTCCTGACCACCGCCCCAGCGAGAACCAGCTTCGCGAGCACTGCCGCACCCGCCTGGCCGGGTTCAAGGTGCCGCGCGCGTTCCACGTCGTCGAGCGGGTCCGGCGAACAGCGGTCGGCAAGCAGGACTACCGCTGGGCCATGGCACTGGCGCGCGAGTCCTGAGGCCGGGCGGGTGCCGCTGGGGCGCCCCACTCCCCGTTCTCGCCCGGGCGCCGCGCCGGTCACGGTGACCGACCCCCTGGCACGGCCCTCTACACTTGGGGCGCACGGCGCCCGCGCCGGAGCGGATCACCCCCACCCGACCTCCACGGACGAAACCACGAACATGGCGAAGACAGTCGGCACCCACCTCATCAACGGTTTCCGCGGCGCGCTCATCGGCACCGCGGAGGTGGTCCCCGGCGTCAGCGGCGGCACGATCGCGCTGATCGTCGGCATCTACGAGCAGCTCATCACCTCGGCCGGCCACGTGGTCAGCGGCGTCCGCAAGGCCGCCGCCGACATCCCGCGTGGGCACGGCGGCGCCCGCGCGGCCGCGGAGTTCCGGCGAGCCGACTGGGCCGTCATCTTCGCGGTGCTCGTCGGGATGCTGCTCGCGGCCCTGACCGCGGCGAAGATCCTCGCGCCCCTCGTCGAGGAGGAGGAACAGCGCACCTTCGGGTTCTTCTTCGGCCTGGTGCTGGCCTCGTTGTGGGTGCCCTACTCCGCCGCCGGGAGGTCCTGGAAGGCGAGGCACTACCTGCTCGCGCTCGCCGTGGCGGCGGTAACGTTCGTCCTTACCGGGCTTCCGCCGGCGCAGGTCGACCCGCACCCGCTGGTGGTCATGGCGGCCGCCGCAGTCGCCATATGCGCCCTGGTGCTGCCGGGCATGTCCGGTTCGTTCTTCCTGCTCACCTTCGGCCTGTACACGGTCACGATGGACGCGCTGAACAGCCGCGACCTGGGTTACATCGGGCTGTTCGCCGCGGGCGCCGTCATCGGGCTCGCGTTCTTCGTGAAGGCGCTGCAGTGGCTGCTGGAGCACTACCACCACCTCACGCTGGTCGTGCTGACCGGCCTGTTGGCCGGGTCGCTGCGCGCGTTGTGGCCCTGGCAGGACGAGGACCGCACCGTCTTCGCCCCCGCCGGCGACGTCCCGGTCACCGTCACGCTCGCGGTACTGGGCTTCGCGCTCGTCGTGACGGTGCTGCTGGTCGAGCGCGGTACGCGGGCACGCCGCGGGAACGGCGCGGCCCCGGACACCCCCAGGACCGGTGTCACCCAGAGCACGTGACATCCCAGTGAGAGGCGCGGGGTGCCGGGCAGACCGGCTGAGAGAGTACCCGTCGAACCTGACCTAGGTCGTACTAGCGAAGGAACGCCATTGACCGCGAGCAACATCCTGTCCATCGCCGGCAGCGATCCCAGCGGAGGAGCTGGGATCCAGGCCGACCTCAAGACCTTCTCCGCACTGGGCGGCTACGGCATGAGCGTGGTGGCGGCCCTCACCGCGCAGGCCACGACCGGGGTCACGGGCGTGTTCGGCGTCCCGGCGGAGTTCGTGCGCGCCCAGCTCGACACCCTCCTCTCGGACGCCCGGGTGGACGCCGTGAAGATCGGAATGCTGGGCGACACCGCGGTGATCACCGCGGTCGCGGAGGCCATCGATGAGTACGCGCTGCGCAACGTGATCCTCGATCCGGTGATGGTCGCCAAGAGTGGCCACCGGTTGCTGGATGCCGATTCGATCTCGGCGGTCCGCGACCAGCTGGTACCGCGCGCCAGCCTCATCACCCCGAACCTCCCGGAGAGCGCCGAGCTCCTCGGTGAGGAGGAGGTGCGCGACCTGCCGGCGATGCGGGCACAGGCGGGCCGGCTGCTCGACATGGGCGCCAACCGGGTGTTGCTGAAGGGTGGCCACCTGGCCGGGCAGAGCAGCACCGACCTGCTCGCCGAGCCGGGATCCTCCCCGGAGGCGTTCTCCGCCGAGCGCCTGCCCACCAAGAACACGCATGGCACCGGGTGCACCCTGTCGTCGGCGATCGCTGCCCTACGCCCGCAACGCCGCAACTACCACGAGGCGGTGCACGACGCCAAGGAGTACCTGACCGAAGCACTGCGCTACGCCGACGACCTCGACGCGGGACACGGCAAGGGCCCGGTGCACCACTTCCACGCCTGGTGGGGTCCGCGGTCGGGGTGAGAGCTCCGGTCCCGGTTCCCGCCGGGGCGCCCCACCCGCGTGTGGTGGGGCGCCCCTTGTGGGTGACCGGTGCGTGTCACTCGCGCACGTCGGACACCTCGATATCCGGGTTCCTCCAGTCGGGGTTGGCGAAGTACCGCCGGGTCTCGCTGACCACGACCGGCGCCAGTAGCAGCAGCCCAACCAGGTTGGGCAGCGCCATGAGTCCGTTGGCGATACCGCTGAAGGTCCAGACCAGATCCAGCTCGGCGGTCGCGCCGACGAACACGACCGCGACGAACAGCACCCGGTAGGGCAGCACTCCCCGGTGTCCCAGGAGGTAGTCGATGCACCGGTCGCCGTAGTAGGACCAGCCCAGCAGGGTCGTGAAGGCGAAGATCATCACGGAGATCGCCACGAGGTAGGTGCCGACCGGCGCCAGCGCGGGCGAGATCTCGCCGAGTCCCTCCTGCAGCGCCTGCGAGGTCAGCAGCGAGCCGTCCTCGGGGTCCTCCACCTGCCAGACGCCGGTGACGATGATGGTCAGGCAGGTCATGGTGACCACGATCAGCGTGTCGATGAAGGTCTGGGTCATCGACACCAGGCCCTGCCGGACCGGCTGCTCCGTCTTGGCGGCCGCCGCCGCGATGGCACCGGTTCCCAGGCCCGACTCGTTGGAGAAGATCCCGCGCTCGACCCCCTGCTGGATCACCAGGATCACGGTGGCGCCCGCGAATCCGCCGGCCGCCGAGGTACCGGTGAACGCGCCGGTGAACACGAGACCCAGCGCCGCGGGAATGTCGGGAATGTGCGCCAGGAGGACCAGCAGGGTGACACCGATGTAGGCGATGACCATCACCGGGACGATGCCGGCCGCCACCCGGCCGATGCTCTTGATACCGCCGATGATGACGACACCCACCAGGACCACCAGCACGATGCCGGTCACCAAGGGTGGGATGCTCCAGACGTCATCCAGCTGCTGGGCCACGGTGTTGGCCTGCGTGCCGTTGCCGATCCCGAACGCGGCGATGGCGGCGAACACGGCGAACAGGAACCCGAGAACCAGCCCGAGCCCCCCGGGCAGCCCGTGCCGCAGGTAGAACATCGGCCCGCCGCTCTGCTTGCCGACACTGTCCTTGCGGCGGAACTTCACCCCGAGCACGGCCTCGCTGTACTTGGTGGCCATACCGACCAGGCCGGTCATCCACATCCAGAACAGCGCCCCGGGCCCACCAATACCGATCGCCAGAGCGGCGCCGGCGATGTTGCCGACCCCGACGGTCGCGGCCAGTGCCGTACTCAGCGCCTGATAGTGCGAGATGTCGCCCTCGACGTCGGGGCGGTCCTTGCGCCGGATGAGCGCGAGCCACAGCGCGTGGAACAGCTTGTGGAACTGCAGCAGCCGAAGCCGGATCGTCAGGAACAGACCGGTCAGCAGAAGCAGCGGGACCAGGACATACTGGCTCCAGATGATGTCATCGTTGATGAAGTCAAGCATCGCCTGGAGTTCTTCCATGGGCGAACTCCCTATCGGTTGGATCGGGGGCGTGCGCCATACCCGGGATCGCTTCTGGCGCCGCCGGGAACGATGACGGCACGCCTCGTGTCATCAGCGGAGCGCTACTCCCGGGTAGGCTCCCACCGCCGCGTTACGCTGACGTCACGTTTGCCCCTCACGCTGATTGCGGGTGTGGTGACCAGGCCCGAGACGACCGCCTCACCCCGCATCGGAGGGCGGCTCGGCCGCCTGCTCCAAGGCCAGCCGGCGCAGTACGGCGGCCGCCTCCTCGGGGTCGGCGCCGCGGCCCACGGCGATACCGAGCAGGTAGGACGTGAGTGGCGCGGCTGGTCGTGCCACGGAGTGCGCGACATCCTTGGTCATGTCGAGGACTCGGTCGACGTCGGCCTTGCCGATCTCGTCGGAGAGCTCGAGCTCGGCGCGGACCCGCTCCGCCCATTCGACAAGGGTCACCGGTTGGCTCCTCACTTCTCGCCGGTGGTGCTAGCTCGCGACCCTATAGCGCGTTCGCCTCACACACGCTCCCCGACGCGACCCCGAGCGGGGGTCACCGGGAGACGTCGCGTCACCGGCCCCAGATTTTCGTCGTGGCGTTCTCCGCAGGTCCGGGTGGATTCACACGGCCGGCCTAGCGTGCCGAGTCGGAATCCCCCCGACGTTGGGAGAACGTCATGTCCCCCACCTCCACGTCTTCCCCGTCGACCACGTCCCCCACGCCGCTGCGCGTGGCCATCGTGACCGAGTCCTTCCTTCCGCAGGTCAACGGAGTCACCAACTCGGTGTGCCGGGTCGCCGAGCACCTCGCCGCCCGCGGCCACGAGGCGATGATCCTGGCGCCGGGTCCCGGCCCGTCCTCGTACTCGGGTTTCCCGGTGGTGCGACTGCCGAGCGTGCCAATCCCGGGATACCGCGACTTCGCGCTCGGGCTGCCCGCCCGGCGGATCGTCACGACCGCGTTGCGGGCGTTCGCGCCCGACGTGGTGCACCTCGCCTCCCCGGCGCTGCTGGGTCAGACCGCCGTCGACGCGGCGCGCCGCTGGGCGCTGCCCACGGTCGCCGTCTACCAGACCGACCTGCCGGGGTTCGCCGGCCGCTACGGTGTCCCGTGCGGCGACGCGCTGTGGCCACTGCTGCGCCGGTTGCACGCCGCTGTGGACCGGACCCTGGTGCCGTCATCGGCCACTCTTCGGACCCTCGCCGATCACGACGTACCCCGACTGAGCCACTGGCCGCGGGGGGTGGACACCGAACGGTTCCACCCGGGGCACCGCGACGAACGGCTGCGCAACACGCTGGCCCCGAACGGTGAGGCCCTCGTCGGGTTCGTGGGCCGGCTCGCCCGCGATAAGCGGGTGGAGCTGCTCGCCCACGTGACGCGGCTGCGCGGCGTGCGGGTGGTGATCGTGGGTGACGGCCCCGATCGCGGCCGGCTGCGACGCAAGATCCCCGGTGCGCTCTTCCTGGGCCAGCGCACCGGCGAGGAGCTGTCCCGGATCTACGCGTCACTGGACGTCCTCGCGCACACCGGCGCCGACGAGACGTTCTGCCAGGCCGTGCAGGAGGCTCTCGCCTCCGGGGTTCCCGTGGCGGCCCCCGCGGCGGGTGGCCCCTTGGACCTGGTGTCCCCCGAGCACAACGGCCTGTTGTATCACCCCGACTCGGTGCGGGAGCTGCGGGTGGCGGTCGGCCGGCTGGCCCACAACGCGGCGCTGCGCTCACGCATGGCCTCCGCCGCTCGGGACAGTGTGCGGGGGCGGAGCTGGGAGACGATCGGTGATCAGCTCATCGGCCACTACCGGTCGGTGGTCGCCCCGAGCGACACGTTGGTGCCCCACCCGCGAACTCGCGCTTGACAACCGCTAACGTGGCTCGCGGTTGGAGGGCGGGGCAGGCCCTTCCGCGTAGACCCGGCCCGCCCTCCGCCTCTTCCCGTTCGGTCGAGGTGCCCAAGGCCACGGGACGCCCGCGGCTCCACGTCGCGCCGGACCGCGGCGTCGCGGTGAGCGGCGCGGGGGTCCGGCGCGGGCGACGGACCGGGCCGTTCCCCGCCCTGGTCGACGTTCCTAGTTCAACCGGGCCCGCGAGAGCAGGCTCGCCCGCCCGACCCCGGTGGTGATGTCGGTCAGGACCTCGCTGAGACGGTCGAGGTGGGCGCGGATCCACGGCAGGGCGGTGGGGTCGTCCGCCGCGAGCGCCGCGTAGCGCTGCGCCTCGGTCTCGCCGTAGAGCAGACTGGTCGCGACACGCATCCGGAGCGCCTCCTCGCCCTCACCGAACTCCGCGGCCGGCAGGACGCCCATGCCGTACTCCTCCAGCAGCAGGGCGGTGAGTTCCGGACCGGTCGTGACACCGCGGTCGGTGGCCAGCCGGCCCCGCCAGCTCTCGAAGTCCGGGTACAGGTAGAACGCCGCCTGCGGGGGCACGACCATCGCGCCGGCGGCCACGAACCGGTCGGTCACGGCGCCGGACACGATCCCGTGTAGCCGGCGGCTGCGCGCGATGTGGTCGACGAGCTCGGAGGGCTCGTCGAAGGCGTAGGTCGCCGCCTGTTGGATGGGCGCGGCGGGGCTGGACCAGATCTCGCTGACCACGCCCAGCAGTGAGTCGCGCAGCTGGTGCCCCACGTCGCTGTCGGGAAGCCGGGCCACGCCGATCCGCCAACCGCCGAGGGCCAGGCTCTTGCTCAGCCCGGTCGAGACCACGGTGCGCTCGGGCGCGAACTCCGCCGGGCTGGTCAGTGGGGTCGCGGGGTCGTGGACGAGGTCACGGTAGATCTCGTCGGAGATGATCACCAGGTCGAGCTCGCGGGCCACCTCTGCCAGCCGGCGCATCGTGCCGGGTGAGGCGACCGTTCCGGTGGGGTTGTCGGGCAGGGTCACGATCACGCTACGGACGTCGCGCCCCTCGGCGCGGGCCGCGTTGACCGAGGTAGCCAGCAGGTCGGGCTGGGGGACGCCGCCCTGAGCGGGCGCGGTAGGGATCAGCAACGGCTGGTTCCCGGCCAGTCGAGCCTGTGCCGCGTAGCTCACCCAGCTCGGTGCGGCAACGGCGACGTCGCCACCGATGCTGAGCAGCAGGCCGTACAGCAGCGGCTTACTGCCCGGCCCCGACACCACCAGGTCGGGGTCGGTCGGTAGGCCGCGCCGCTCCCAGTAGCCCGCTGCCGCCGTGCGCAGCTCCCGCGTTCCGGCCACGGGCCCGTACTCGTTCCTGTCACCTCCCATCGCCAAGGCATCCCGCATTTCGGGATGAACGGGAAGTCCGGCCTCGCCGAATCCGAGGGGCAGCACCGGGAGTCCCTGGCGCTCCTTCTCGGCCAACGCTTCGTTGACGGCGAGGGTTGCGGACACGGTGACAGACATGTGGTTCTCAACTCCGCATCATCCGGCTCTCGGGCACGCCGGTGGGACTTTGCCGACCGGTTACTTTCAGACTGCCCCCGGCTAGCCATCAGCACAAGCGGTTCCTTTCGATGCTTAGGATAAGCTGAAGTTATGCTCGACTTGCTGCGGCTACAGATCCTCAAGGAGTTCAGCGACCAGGGCACGATCGCGGCGACCGCGCAGTCACTGGGCTACACGCCGTCGGCGATCTCCCAGCAACTGTCCACCCTGGAACGCGAGACGGGCACTCAACTGCTGGACCGCACCGCGCGCAGCGCCGAGCTCACCGACTCTGGCCAACTGCTCGCCGAGCACGCCGAGCAGATCCTCGCGATGGTGGAGGCGGCGGAGTCGGTGCTGGCCGCCCAGACCGGGGTGGCCCTCGGCCGGGTCACGGTCACGGCGTTTCCCACCGCCGCGGTGGCGTTCGCGCACCGGCTGGCGCAGAGCCTGCGGCGACACGAGGGCATGCAGCTGGTGTTGCGCCAGACCATGCGAAGCGCCGGCTCACGCCTGGTCGCCACGGGAGAGGTCGACATCGCGCTGGTGGACCAGTGGGCCGGCACCGAGCCCGACAGCAGCGAGGGCACGTTGCGCCACATCCACCTGTTACACGACCCCCTGGTACTCGCGGTTCCCCAGGACCACCGCCTGGCCGACCCGAGCCAGCCCGTGGACCTGCGCGAGCTCCTCGGCGAGTCGTGGATCGCGGCACCCCAGGGCGAGCCCTCCCGGTTCGGAACCGACCGGCTGCTCGCCGAGGTCGGCGGCGCGCCCGCGGCGGCATGGGAGTTCGAAGGGCTGGGCACCATCCTCAGCCTCGTCGCGCGTGGCATCGGCGTCGCCGCGGTCCCCGCGCTCGCCCTCGCCGGGGGAACCACCGGGATGGCCTTCCGCCGGCTGCCCCGCGACGCTCCCTCCCGGGACGTCTACGCCGCTGTCCGGGCGACCAGCGTCCAACGTCCAGCGATCAACGTGACCCTGCGCGCGCTCGAGACCGCGGCCGCCGACGTACGGCGCTCTCTCGGTTCCGCGCTGGACACCACCACGACCGAGTCATCCTCGGACACCGAACTCGACTGACATCCTCTCCGGGCGTCCCACGACCTCCGCGCCGCCCGGCCCCGATCCGAGCCGCTGTCGGGCGCTGGTGGAGATCCGGTGGGCGCCCTGTACGGGGCCGGGGCGTGTCACACCCACCGACAACCACGCGCAGCGGCCCCGCCGAGACCAAGCCGACCAAGCGCCGCTAGCCGGGCCGTACGCTGTCGATGACCCGTTCGCGCTGGGACTCATCGAGCGTGTCGTCACCGACGCTCAACCGCAACACCGCGAGATCGATGACGTTCTTCTCTTCGATGATCGCGCTGTCCTTCGCGTCGAAGACGTATTCTACGTATCCGCGTTCTCCACTGGTGGAGATCCCGGATACGCGGCGCTGGTTACCCGCGTACTCTCCTCGTGTGGGCCACGGGTGTGCCCTACAGAAGCCCCGGATCCCGATCCCGGTTCCCAGCTCCCGCCGGCCAAGGTCCCGGCCACGGAGCCCGAATGATGCCCCCGGTCAAAGAGCGGTCCCGCAACAGCGTGGGCTCCCCGAGAGCTCGGTCGGGGCCGTGTCCGCCCGGGCTGTTGGGATAGCGATCGCCCCGGGAAGCTGCCGGCCATCTCTCGACGGTCCGCCGAGTTCCTGGATCGTCGAACTGGTGCGGGAGTGATGGTGGACTCGGCGGCGTCGCGCTCCTCACGTACCTATCCGCCCGCCAAGCCCTCCATGTACCGGAGCCGGCGCCGCGTCCGCTCCAGGCGGCGACGCAACCGGCGGGCGATGTGTCGGGCGCGGTCGCGGTCCTCGCGGGCGTGCCACCACCGCGCGTATGCCTCGATGCGACGCTGGCGCAGCACGCTCAGCTCGGTCTCCAACTGCTCCACGCGTGCCTCGATGTCAGCGTGATCACGTTCGAAGATGGCCATGTCCACCTCGTGGGCTCCGGCGTCACACTCGGCGCGGCGGAGCTGCGCGGCGATGTCGTCTGCCTGCACCGCCGCGCCGCCCCTACGGCCAACCCCGAAGAACCACACAGTTGGTCTCTTTCCAGCAGAGGGCACGTATCACTGGGCAACGACGCAAAAAGTGCGGAAAGTGCCACGAACCCGTGGTCCGTGATTTCGGTGTTCTCCGGGTGACACAAGGGGCATCTGATGGTCGGCCCGTGGCCGGGGTTCCGTGGCCATCGGTACGGGCCGTGGGTGGTCGCGCCCGTCGCGGACAGCACGGGAGCGCTACTCCGGCACCGCGAGACCCGCCTCACGGACCAAGGTCCCGGACCGGACGGAGGCCGACGAACACGGCGTCACGAGCATTGGGCACAATAAGGACGCGTTCCCCGGACAGGGCAGAGGTGACGCTCTTGAGCGCGACGGAACTCGACGATACCGACGCGGCGATCGTCCGCGAGCTCCAGGCCGACGGCCGGATTCCCTACGAGACCCTGGCCGGGCGAATCGGGCTCTCCCGGGCCGCCGCGCGGTTACGTGTCCAACGGCTCGAGCGGAACCGGGCCATTCGCGTGGTCGGCGTCCTCCACCCCGCCATACGTGGGATCGGGGTCCTCGCTCAGGTCACGATCGGGGTGGACAGCGCCACCGCCCCCGTTGTCTCCACCGTCGCCGACCTCTCCCCCGTCACGACCGTGTGCGTGACGACCGGGCGGCACCCACTGGTCGCCGAGGTGCGCGAGCGCGACCTCGCCACCCTCACGGACACCGTCGACCGGATCCGCGCGGCCCCGGGAGTCGCCGAGGTCGACACCCGGGTGTACACCCGCGTGGTCAAGGACCCCTACCTCGCCTGCGGGGAACCCCCACGGGTGGACCCCGACACCACCGATCTGGAACTGCTGCGGCTGCTGCAGAGCGACGGTCGGATGTCGTTCGCGGCTCTCGCGGGCCACGTGGACCTCTCGCCCGGCGCCGTACGCAGCAGGGTCATCCGGCTGCTTCGTGGCGACGCGATACGGGTGACCGCCATTGTCAACCCGACCGCGGTGGGGATGACGGGGCACGGCGGCTTCACCGTCCAGGTGGCCGGCGATCACGACGGCACCGCCGCGGAGATCGCCTCCTGGGACCAGACCCGCTTTCTCACCCGGTGCCTCGGCCGCGACGACCTGACCGGCACCGTGACGGCCGAGTCCGTCGTGGCCCTGCACCAGGTCTTCGAGCGGCTCCGCGCCCTGCCGGGCGTGCGCGTCACCGACACCTGGATCCATCTCGACCAGGTCAGCCCGCGCGAGAGCGAGGAGGCGCGCGGGGAGCCCCGCTAGTCATCCATTCGACCCAACGTGGCCGTGTCAGCTCGACCGAAATCGCTTTCTGTAGTCGAATTTATTCATATTGGAATTCCCTCGGAGGAACACGGCTACCCGCCGGCAGGCCGGAGGAGATCGGATGCGCTTCTACCTCGCACTCACCGTCAGCGCCTCCGAGCGAGGCGCCACAGTCCCCGGCTACGTCATCGAGGCCGCGCGCCAGCTCGCCACCATGGTGCTACCCGTGCCCGCTGCCAGCCTGCGCCACGGGACATGGTTCTCCCCGGATCGTCATGTCGCCCTGTTGAGCTGGACCAACGAACCCCGCCACGATTGGCTGCCCGACCCGCTGGTGAACGTGACCCTCGACGGGCAGACGGGCGTGCTCGGTATCACCGGACACCTCAACGATCCCACCGGCATCGACCGCCTGCGCACCACGTCCGACCTGGGAACGACCCTGGACCACACCGGGGGCGCGTTCGGGGTGTTCCGCGCGCTTCCGTCCGGGATCGACGCCGTCACCTCCATAACCCGCACCGACCCCGTCTACCACTGCGAGAGCAACGGGCTGCACCTGGTGTCCAACCGGGCTTCCCTGGGGCACCTCGTGGCCCGCGCCGCTGACGAGGGACCCGATGGCCACCTGCCACCCAGGCCCGCCTACGACATCGCCCCCATGCAGGCCCTGGTGCGGCACGGGTTCTACCTCACCGACGACACCCCCTTCGAAGGGCTGACCACACTCCCCGAGCTGTCCACCCTGCGCGTGCGCGACGGCCGCGCCGTGATCCTGCGGCGCGACCCACCCCAAGCCGCCCCGACCCCGGCACGGCTCTCCCCGCTGCGCTCCCGGCGGATCTCCGAACTGGCCGACACGCTGGTCGCTTCGGTCGAGCCGCTGCGCACGCACCCCGACGGTGTCTCGGTGGCGCTGAGCGGCGGACGCGACAGCCGGCTGATCGCCGCCACACTGTACGCCGCCGGCATCCCGTTCCGCGCCACCACCACCGGCGTCGACGACCACCCCGACGTCGAGCTGGCCCGCGAGATCTGTTCCCGGTTAGGTGTCGCGGAGCACCAGGTCAAGGCCCCCGATCACGGCGACTCCGACTCGACCCTCACGGAGCACCTGCTACCGCGCACCCTCCGGCTGGTGCGCATGACCGAAGGCATGAACTCCGCCTTCGACAGTGCCATCAGCCCCGAATCCTTCGAACTGACGGCGCGGCTCTCGGGCTCCGGAAGCGAGGTGCTACGCGGCGGTTGGCTGCGGGACCAGCCGAAGCTGACCAAGTCCGCGCTGCTCGGACGGCTACGCACGATCACCCAGGCCCAGTCGCCCATGATGACCCACGAGGCCAACGCCGCGGCCCACGCGCTGTTCGACGAGTTCAGCGCGGCCTACGCCCACGACCTCGTGCGGGCCCTGGACGAGCTCCACCTGAAGTTCCGCACCGGACGTTGGCTTCCCGGCTCACGCACCGCCACCCTGTCGGGCTCTCGCGTGCACCACCCGTTCCTGGACCACCGGCTGCAGTGGCAGGCGATGCGCGTCTCGCCCGAGTGGCGGTGGTCCGAGGAGGTGATGTACCGGCTGATCGAGCGGCTGGCCCCACCGATCGCGCGGATGCCCATCGCCAACCATCCGTGGCGCTTCGACGACCGGCGGGGCCACACCCCGCTACACCGGCGCGCCCGCCGTTCCCGCCCGGTACGGCGCGCCACGTCGGCGGCGGACGCGTTCCACTGGCACCGCCCTCTCGGGCCGAACCACGTGGCCGCGATGCGCGAGCGGATCCTGGACACCCCCGAGCTGTTCCGGCTGGCCGACCGGCGTGCCACCGAACGGATCCTGGACCAGGCCCCCACCACTCCCCGAACGAACCAGGTCTGGAGCCTGTACACGATCGCCGTGCTGCTCTCCGACGAGTGGCTGTCGCCGAAGTCACAGACGGTGGACATGGAGCGTGTCCGGGGCCCCGTCCTCTGAGGCCCGCGGGCGACGAACACACGGCGACCACCACGTGAACCCACGCGCGTCGCCGCTGGTCAAAAGGGATTCTGTGGTTGGCTTGGCGCATCCGATGGGCCCGTCGCGGGGCCACCGGAGGTCGCAGGCCGGACAACCGAGTACACCGTGGACCCAGGAGAAGTCGGATGCGTTTCTATCTCGCGCTGACCTCGGCCGCGCCCAACGCTCGGGCACCCATCCCGGAGCACGTCATCAACGCGGCGCGCCGGCTCGCCGAGACCGTCCTGCCGGTCCCCCGGGCATCGTTGCGGCACGACGCGTGGATCGCCCCGAACGGCTGTGTGGCACTGCTCTCGTGGAGCAACGAGCCCACGCACCAGTGGCTACCGGAGCCGTTGAACGGTCTCGCGACAGCGAGCGGGTCCGGGGTGTTGGGCTACACCGGTTACCTCAACGACCCGACCGAGATCGACCGCATTTGTACCGCTCCGGAACTGGGCGCCACTGTCGACCGCACCGGTGGCGCGTTCGGGGTGTTCCGCGCACTGGAGGACGGTTTCGACGCGGTTACCGCGATCACCCGCACCGATCCGGTCTTCTACTGCCAGCGCGCCGGGCTCCACGTCGCCGGCAACAGGGCGGTACTGACACACCTCGTGGCGCGCGCGGCCGAGGATGGACCGCGGGGCCGGTTCCCTCCCACTCCCACCTACGACATCGGCCCCATGCAGGCGCTGGTGAGGCACGGGTTCCACACCTCCGACGACACCCCCTTCGAAGGGCTCTCCGCGCTGCCGGAGCTGAGCACGCTGCGCGTGCGTGACGGCCGTGCCATGATCCTACGGCGCGACCCGCCCGAGCCTCCCTCGAGCCCCCCGCCCCCGTTGCGGCGCGGCCGGGACATCCGACGCGTCGCCGACGCGTTGCTGGCCTCCGTCGAACCGGTGCGCAAACACAACGAGGCCATCTCGCTGTCTCTGACGGGCGGCCGCGACAGCCGGCTGGTCGCGGCGCTACTGTACGCCGCGGGCATCGACTTCCAGGCGACGACACGCGGTTTCGAGGACCACCCCGACGTCGTCCTCGCCCGGGAGATCTGCTCCCGGTTGGGCGTTACCGAGCATCGCGTGAGCCCGCCCGAGCAGGAGGACGACGACTCGATCCTGGTGGAGCACCCGCTACCGCGCACCCTCCGGCTGGTGCGCATGACCGAGGGCATGAACTCCGCCTTCGAGAACGTCATCGCCCCCAAGTCCTTCGAGGTGGCGGCGCGGCTCTCGGGCTCCGGCGGCGAGGCGCTGCGCGGCGGCTGGCTCCTCGACCAGCGCGACCTGTCGACCGAGGCCCTCCGCGCCAAACTGCGCACGATCGCCCTCGCCCAGTCGTGGCTGATGACGCCCGAGGCCAACGCGGCCGCGGAACGCCTGCACGAGGAGCACCTCCGGATGTGCGAGCCCGACCTCCGTGTGGGGTTGGATCGGATGTTCCTCAAGTACCGGAGTGGGCGCTGGTTGCCCGCCTCGCGCCAGGCGACCCTGATCGGCTACTGCATGTACCACCCGTTCCTGGACCACCGGGTGCGCTGGGAGGCCATGAGCCTGTCGCCGGAGTGGCGCTGGTCCGAGGCGGTCGTGTACCGGCTGATCACCCACCTCGCCCCGCCGCTCAGCCGGATGCCGATCGCCGACCGCCCGTGGCGCTTCGACCACCGGCGCGTGTACAACCCGGTGCACCGGCTGGCCCGCCGCTCCCGGCCGAAGCTGCGCGCCCGCAGCAAGGCCGGCGGGTTCGACTGGCGACGCACACTCGGTCCGGACTACGTCGCGCCGATGCGCGACCGCATCCTGCAGACACCGGAACTCTTCCAGCTCGTCGACCGGGGCCTCACCGAGCGGTTGCTGGCCGAGGATCCACCCTCGCGGCCCGGGCAGGTGTGGCACCTTTACACCCTGGCCGTGTTGCTCTCCAACGAGTGGCTGACCCCGGATTCGGGGGCGGACGAGGTCGAGGCCAGGATCCGCGTTCCCATCCGCTGAGCGCCACCGCGCGGGGGCTCACCGCGACGCGGGGGCCGTTTCCCGCCGCCCACCGCGGGCACCGACCAATCGCCGGCCACCCCGCGCCCTCCCACGCCCGTTGGATAGCCTGGACGGTCGTCACGAACGGGGAGGCCGGGCAGATGTCGCTAACGGAACGCCTCAGCGTACCGATCGGGGACGCGGCGGCGACCTGGTCGACCCGCCCCGACTGTCACCGCGTCCTGGTCGTCGCGCACACGGTGACGTCGATGACCCGACTCCTCGACGTCCTCCCGGTGTTCGAATCCGACTTTCGCGTCCAACTGGTGTTCACCCGCGCCCGAACCTCCCATTTCCGCGAGGGTGTCGACGATTTCCTACGCGACCTCGGCGTCGTGGTCGCCCCGTGGGAGCAGGCGATCGAGGAGCGGTTCGACCTCGCGATAACCGCGAGCCTCGGCGACGATCTGCACCGGATAAAAGCACCATTGGTCGTACTCTCCCACGGGGCCGGATACAATAAGCTCGGGAAACCGGAAACCGGAAACCGGAAACCGGAAACCGGAAACCGGAAACCGGAAACCGGAAACCGGAAACCGGAAACCGGAAACCGGAAACCGGAATTCGCCCAGTATTCCCACCGACGATTTCTCGGGTGGCTCTGACGAGTCGAACGCGGTGTTCGGGCTTTCGGAACGGACACTGCTGCGCGATGGGCGGCTCATCCCCTCGGCGCTGGTCCTCTCCCACCCGGAGCAACGCGAGCGCCTGCGGCGCAACCTCGAAACCGCGCTCGACTCGACCGTCGTCGCCGGAGACCCCACCTTCGACCGAATCCTCGACGGCCGTGCGTGGCGCGGGGAGTACCGGCACGCGCTGGACGTGGGCGGCCGCGCACTCGTCCTGGTGACCTCCACATGGGGGCCCGGCTCTCTCCTCGGCGGACGCCCCGAACTGCTGCCCGCCCTGCTGCGCGAGCTTCCGGTGGACGAGTACCGTGTCGCCTTCGCCGCCCACCCCAACACCTGGCACACGCACGGGATGTGGCAGGTGCGCACCTGGCTCGCCGAGTGCGAGCGCGCGGGGCTGGCCGTGCTGCCGCCCCGCGCCGGCTGGCAGGCCGCGCTGGTGGCCGCCGACCACGTCATCGGGGACCACGGGTCCGTCACGTTCTACGGCGCGGCACTGGGCACGCACACGATGCTCGCCACCTTCCCGCACGAGGAGCTGGATCCGGCGTCCCCGGTCGCCGAGTTCGGGCGCAACGCACGGACCCTGGTCCACGGCCGGCCGCTGGCCGACCAGCTCGCAGAGGACGCCGCCCACCACACCCCCGCGCGATTCACCGCTGCGACGGACCGGCTGACCTCGATGCCGGGCGCGTCCGGCCCGACGCTACGCACGCTGTGCTACGACCTGATGGGGCTCGCCGAACCCGCGACGCGGGTGCGCACCACGCCACCCGAACCGCCCGAGCCGCAGCCACTCACCTGGCCGGCGCGGGCGCCGGTGGGTCCGCTTCTGGTGACAGCGAACGGCGACGCCTCCGAGGTCCGGGTGACCCGGTACCCCGCCGAGCTGGCCATCGACTCAGATCTGCCTCTCGACCGGCCGCACCTGGTGGTCGACGCCGCCGAACCGGACTCGACATGGCACGGCCGCGCCGACGTCCTGGTGCGCCGTCACGCGGGCGGCGCCGCGTCCCACACTTGGATCGCCGAGACCCTGCGGACCCACCCGGCCTGCCGGATCGCCGCCGTTCCGACGGAGGGCGCCTGCCTGGTCGGGACGAGGAACGGCTCGGTGTTCGAGCTGACCCGCGAGGGCGAGGCCGGCATCCCACCCGACGCGCTGGTCTCGGCGTTCTGGCGCGCGCACGCCCAACGGGATCTCGGTTCCGGGGAGAGCGTCAAGGTCACGCTCGGCACCCGGCGGGCGGTGCTGCGGATCACCAGAGTCCTCGAGTGACCCGAAGCCTCAGCGCCGCAGCCGCGCGGCGACGCGGGACGCGCGAGGACTGTCCAGCAGGGTGTAGAGGGTGTAGGAATCCTGCAGGTCGCGCGCGGCGCCGTCGCGGTCCCCGCTGGAGTCGCGGACGTCGGCCCGCAGCGCCAGCACGTCGGCGACCTGCTCGTCGGCGGCGATCTCACTGAAGAGGTCGAGCGCGGCCGAGAGGTGGGCCAGCGCACCGGCGCCGTCGCCCAGCAGTGTCAGCGCCTCGCCAAGCGATGTGCGGATTCGCGCCTCGTTGTAGCGGTCCCGCTTCGGAAGCTGGTTCACCTCGGTGTACACGGTCTCCAGGGTGCGCAGCGCCTCCTCCGGACACCGTGCCGCCAGCTGGCACCGCGCGACCTGGTGGCGCTCGACGACCACGGCACGCGGGTCGCCGCTTTCGGTCGCGAGCTCCAGCGCCTCTGTGTAGTGCGCCGTGGCCTCGGTGATCCGGCCGCGCTCGAAGTGGACGCGGCCGAGGGCCTCCAACGCGGTAACCGTCGCCAGCGTGTGCCCGGAGCGGCGCGCGGCCACCAGCCCGGCCTCGGCGTCGGCACGGGCGTCGTCGAAGCGTTCCTGCTTCAGGTAGGGGCGCGCCCGCTGGACACGCATCCGGGACAGCATCGCCAGCCCCTCCTCGCCGAGGTGTCGGGCCGACTCCACGGCGAGGTCGTGCGTCTCGATGAGGTCGACGTAGTAGGACCGCTTGAAGTACAGCGCCCACAGCACCTCGCACAGCTGGCACACCGTCGCGTGCAGCCCGTTCTCGTAGGCCAGGTGCACGACCCGGTTCAGCGGTCGGCGCTCCCGTTCCAGCCAGGCCAGGGCGGCGTGATGATCGGTGAACGACCGAGACGGCTCGCCCACGGAGCCGCCGACCAGCCAGCGGTCCGGAAGGAGTAGCGCGTGCGCGGCACGCGCCCAGCGCAGGTAGTGCCCGCAGATCAGCTCGACGAAGGCCACGCGCTCCGCGCCGGAGTCCTCAGCGCGCGACCGCTCGCGCAGCCGGTCGCGCACCGCGCTGGGGAACGCGTAGCGCGGCCCGGCGTCGCCGGGGAACTCGCCCAGCAGCTGCCAACGGCACCAGCCACGGATCAACTCCGTGGCCTCGGCTTCGGGGATCTCGGCCAGGGAGGTGACGAGATCCCCGGCGAACAGCGTCTCCGGGTGCCAGACCAGGCACCGCAGCAGGCGCCGCTCGTGCTCGGCCAGCTCGTTATAGGGGGCGAGGGTGTCCGGTTCCGGCTCCTCGAAAGGCGTGGTCATCTTCCCGGGAAGGGAGCCCCGCGGGGAGGGGGCCACCTCCAACCCCGGCCTCGTCGGGGCCGCGGGTTCGTCCGGTACGTCGGCGTAGCGCGCCGCGAGCTGGCAGATGACGTCGGGGCGCCCACCGGTGTGAGCGGTCGCGGCGCGCAGCCACGTCGGGGCGGAGTCGGGGGCGTACTCCTGGGCCGAGCGCAGCGAGAACAGCAGGACGGCGTCCTCGTCGGCCAGCGGGCCGAGTTTGAGACGGCACAGCGGCGCGAGGCCACCGGACGGTACGGATTCCCGGTCGAGGTCGTCGAGTTCGTGCTGGCTGGTGACGACAACGACGCTGCCGGGCGCCACGGGAAGCAGGGTCTCGACGACACCGGGGGTCGCGACGTCGTCGAGGAGCAGCGCGATCGGTCCGAACGCGTGTGTCCGCGCGCGGTACAGGGCGTGGCGGTCGCTCCGCTCGAGCGGGATGTCGCCGGGCCGGACCCCGATCTCGCAGAGCACGTCGGCGACGGCCCCGTCGAGCGTCTGCTCGCCGAACCGGACCATGAGCGGGTCGGCCGCGAAACGGCCGGGGTGGCGCGAGCACAGGTCATGCAAAAGCGACACCGCCAGCGCGGTCTTGCCGATCCCGCTGGGCCCGCACACGTTGACCACGACGACGCGTTCGCGCCCCTCCCGCACGGCCGCGCCGAAGGCGGCCGCGGCGTCGTCCCTGCTGACGATCCAGGAGGGGGAGTCCAGGCGCATGCGGTCGCGGCCACCGTGGTGGTGTTGGACGTGGACGGTCTGCCGGATGATCGCGTTGGTGACGCTCTCCGCCTGCACGCTGACGCCAGAGACACCACCGGCGACGGTGTTGGCGACGTGGGAGATCTGGGGGGTGTCGTCGTCCGGCCGCGTCATGTCGAGCATCGCCGCCTTGCGGTACGGGGGGCTCACGTTGCGCGCACGACCCTACCGACTCGCCGCTCCTCCCGGCGGCCGGTGTCCCCATCCGGCCGGACTCCGAGAGCGGACGGTGGGGACGTGCCGGTCGCCCCACGGAGTTACTCCGTCGGGCGGCCGGCACGCGGATGGGGCCCGCTACGGTAGGGGCCGCCGCTTCCGCGGGAGCCGAACGCCGTCCTCCTCCTGGATGACCTCGCGGGCGACGTCGGGATAGTCGGAGATAACGCCGTCGGCGCCCTTGTCGATCACCGAGCGGAGGCTCTCGGCGTCGTTCATGGTGTAGGGGAACACCTCCATGTCCGCCTCGTGCACGGCGTCGACATAGTCGGCGTCCAGGTTGGTGTGGTTGGGGTTGATCTGGTCGGCCCACGTGGCGTAATCGGCGATCTCGTCCTCGGGGACCTCACCGAGCAGCCCGTGGGTGACCCGGGGGAGCTCGTCGTGGGACCGCTCGGTGGACTCCCAGTCGAAGCTCTGGATGACGAGGCGGTGCGCCTCGTCGCCACCGGGCGCGAGCCACCGGGGGTTGTCGCGGAGCGTCTCGGCGATGTCGGACTCGATTCCGGGATAGAGCGAAGGGGACTTGATCTCCAGGAGGAGGTTGAGCCCGCGCTCCTCCATCCGGTCCAGTACCTCCTCCAGGGTGGGGACCTGCTCACCGGCGTAGGCACCGCCGAACCACGAGCCCGCGTCGAGCTCCTTCAGCTCCTCCAGGGTGAAGTCCGCGACGTCGTAGGAGCTGCGGTCGGGGTAGATCTGCTCGACGTCGGTGGTGCGTTCCAGCGTCGTGTCGTGGATGATGACGAGTTCGCCGTCACTGCTTCGCTGCACATCGACCTCGGCGGCCGTCGCGTCGTGCTCGCTCGCCTCGTCGATCGCCGCCAGTGTGTTCTCGGGCGCGTGGCCCGACGCCCCCCTGTGGGCGACATCGGTTACGACGCGCGCCCGCGGGGCGCCGTTCGGCGCCGTGTCGGCTGTGGACTCGGTAACGGGGACAGCTACGGCGGCGCCGCCGCCTCCCACCACGGCAACAGTCGCGGTGGCAGCGACGACGCCCAGCCGCTGGAACATGAGATTCCCCCTTCAGGGGCGGATTCACTGTCGGCTCAAGACTGGTTCCGCAGAGTTGCCACATCGTGTCGGCGAGCCGATCCGAGGGTGCAGCTCCCGGGAACTCCCTCATACGGGGGTCAGACCTACCGGTGAACGCGGGCCGATTCGCGACACGCTCCGACACATTGTGCTTATTTGGTCACCGTGTGTGCGAATTTTGATAGCACTGGTCATCGCAGAGTGTATATCTCCTATCACAAAGGGTAACTAAACCTGGGAGGTTCGAGCATGCGCAAGCCGAGCACACGGTGGGTCGCACTCACCGGTGCCACAACGATCGCCGTGGCCGGCCTGGTCATCGCCTCCGGGACCGCGACCGCCGCCGACGGACCACGTCCGTGGCCCGTCGTGCAGCACGACGCGTCCTCCTACACCCTGGACGGCTTCGTCATCAACTACCTTCCTTCGGGACTGGAGCGGAACGGACTCACCGCCAAGTCCGCCACGAACAGCGACGGCGGCCGAACCTCGGAGATCACCTGGCACTCCGGACCCGACGAGGTCCACGGCAAGATCACGGTCATTCGGGACGAGAGCATCACGACACTCGACGAGCTGCGCGAGACCCAGTACGGCCACCTCAACGACGAGCAGCTCGCGGAGGTGGACAACAAGGGCCGCGACACCTATCTCGCCGAGGGCACCGGGGACATGTTCTGGGTCGAGGATCCGGGCCTGGCCGTCACGACCTACCTGGCGCCCGACACGTGGGACGCGGACGAGCTCGCCCGGATGGCGGCCGGCGTCGAGCGGGCAACGACGCAGGACCACGAGCGGTCCGGGACCGCCCACGGTCCCGACGCGAAACCCTCCCCCGTACCGGATGACCAGGTGTCCATGCCACCCCAGGACACCACCGAGAACGAGGCGGCCGGCACTCGGGGTGATTGGGGAGATGCCGGGGATCCCCCGGACTCCGTCGAGAACGTCTCCGTCGACGAAATCCGCGCGTGCCTCAACGAGCAGGTAGCCGACGCGGCCCGCCAGGGCACCGAGGAGGGAGAGCCGACCCCGGACGAGGGCTCGCTCGGCCAGCGGTGGCGCGCCGCCGACCGGGCGGCCCGGGAGGCCGCGATCGAGGAGTGCGCGCAACGGTTCGACATCGACGCGACGATGGTCGACGAGGCCATCGTGACCCTCGCCGAGAGCATGGAGCGGACGGAGTCCACGGACGAGGCGGAGGAGCCGGCCACCGTCCGGGACGCCCTGGCATGGACCATCCCGGCCGTCCCGCTGAACAGCTGAGCGACTCACGCGCCACAAGTGGG
This sequence comes from Halostreptopolyspora alba, assembly GCA_003725585.1. GTDB lineage: Bacteria > Actinomycetota > Actinomycetes > Streptosporangiales > Streptosporangiaceae > Lipingzhangella > Lipingzhangella alba. Next base: position 35,597 of record RJMB01000016.1, read on the forward strand.
GTCCGCGCGGGGACTCATCGGACCGACCGGCCCGCCGGGCACGTCCCCGCGCTCCTCCATCAAGACGATAACGACCTCCACTCGATGAACCACGGCGAACCCCGCTCCGGGGCCTCGGTGAGGTGCGCGGCCTCCAGGACGATGGCATCGCGCGTATGGGGGGCATCCGCGATCGCCTCGGGATTGCACACCCACACCCGTCCCCGCTCACCCCCGACGGTTCCGAGCCCGGGCAGGACCCAGGTCAGCCCGCCCTCCCAGGGAACACACCCGTTCTCGGAGAGGAGGGGGCCAAGACCGCCCCGTTCGACCAGGAGCGCGACCTCGCCGTCGTCGGGGTGGCGCCGCAGCTCCCGAAGCGCCCCCACGACCAGTCGGGACAGTTCCCGAGAGGCACGGTCCACGAGCAGGCAATGGCTGTACCACATCTCACGTGGCTCGCCCCCACCGATCCTGCCCCGGACCCTGGCCACCGCGAGGTTCACCCGAAGCGTCCGACCTCGAATCTCCCGGATGTGCATGCCGTGCGTGAAGTGACGCCAGTCCTCGGCGGTGAGCCCGCCCGGGAGGTGCCGCTCGGCGAACGCGCGCAGCTCCCGCGCCTCCGTGGGGGAGAACCGCCCGGCTCCCTTGCGTTCCACGAACTCACGGCCCGCCCACTTCTTCTCGCGATACCGCGCGGCGAGCCGGTCGCGCAGCTCCGCGTGCCGGAACTGGTACACAGCACCGACCTGGCGCAGCACGCCGAGCCGGCGCATGTCCGCGAGAAAACCCATGAACCGCCACGGGACTCTTCCCGCGGCGGCGAGTTGTACCCGCACCGCGGTGAGGGACCCCCATGCGTTCCGGCGCACCGGGACCAGCCACAAGGGAATCATGAGTGACATCCCGAGCACGAGCACCCAGCCGGGATACTCCCGCGTTCCTGTCACCCCCAGGACGGCCAGAGACATCATCAGTACAACGACCATCCACCACGCCAGGACGGTTCTCCGGTTCGCGCGCAACGCGCCCCCCGGTGTCGTGGCGTCCTCCGGAGCGTCACGCGCGGACACCTCGGAGAGATCCACCATCCTGCGGAAAAACCGCATGACGAGGAAGACCGCCACAGCGGCCGCCACCATGGGCCAGAAAGCCCCCGCGCCGTCCGGCAGTGCGAACAGCGCCACCGCCCCCAAGGCCGCGATGGCCAGCACGGGCCACCGTCCCAGGGCGGCCCAGGTGGCTCCGGTGACGTTGACCAGGTGCCGGGCCGGCCAGAACGAGCCGGAGTGGTGGGACGAGATCATGAGCATCACGCCTCCGGCCACGACGCACGAGCCGACACCCACGGAGATCCAAGCCGTGGCCCCCTGAGGGGAGCCCCATGGCAGGAGCAACAGTGCCAGCCCGGTCAGGAGCCCGTAGGCCAGCGCGAACGCGGCACGGGACCATCCGCTCACCCGGATGGTGGGCAGCTCCCACCACGCGAGGTCCCGCGAGCGGTAGTCCGCGTAGCCGAACTCCTCGGCGAGGAAACCGAGCCAGCGGGTCGCCTTCGCGACGGGCCACTCCCGCCTGGCCCGGAAGGCGGAACGCGGGGACGCGGCTCCGTCCTGGTCCACCCGTGTCGTCAGCAGGGCGGGCACCACGTGGTCGAGCAGGTCCTCACGGATCCGTTCCTCGCTGCCGTACTCACACAGCGGGGCGGGGTCCCTCCCCGTCCGGACGTAGGTGACGTGCAGCATCCACAGCGCCAGGGGCGTGGCGAGCGCCCGGGCGAGCGGTCCCGCGGGGTTCTCCCACAGGTGCGCCAATACGGGCTCCCAGCGCTCACGCTCGGACGTTGTGGCGAGCTTGCCGGTGATGTAGGAGTGCGCACCCTCAGCCGGGATCGGGACGGACTCGAGGACGGCGTCCACGGTGCTGTACAGGGCGGGCTCCTCGGCCTCGAACTCCTCCGGGCGGCAGGTGAGGATCAGCGCGTCGCTGCGGGCCAGTTGGATCAGCGCCTGGCTCACCCGGGCACGCTCGCCCGCCTCCAGCTCGTCCAGACCGTCCAGCACGGGGAGGATCCTGCCGTCCTCGATCAGGGACCTCGCGAGGTCATGGTGCCTCTCACCGCGCAGCACCGGGTAGTCCTCGCGCAGCCGATCGCGAATCCAGGAGCGCACGTCCCGCCGGCCGCTGTCCCACCCGTTCAGCGTGAGGAGCACCGGCACCGGGATCCCGGGGTCACGCTCGCGCCGCTGCAGCAGCTCCCGCAACAACAGCACCGCGAGCGTGGTCTTTCCCGTGCCGCCACCGCCGACGAACGCGACGCGCCGGCGCGGCAGCTCGATGAACCAGGACGCCAGGCCGGCCACTCCGCTGGCGGGCCCCTCCCCCGGCCACGTGGGCGCCCCGTCGTCGACCGACCACCAGTGCCGCCCAGCTCCGGCGTACTCGGGTCCACGCACCCGCCACGGCGCGGCGATCCGGTGGTTGTCCACCTCCCACACTCGGATCTCCGCGACCCACTGTTTCGCGACCTCCCCGGCGAGCCTGTCGAGCACCCGCTCCTCGTCGTCGGAGGTGAGGTCGGTAGGCGCGGGCCACTGCTTGCGGAACCAGGTGAGCGCGGAGGCGAACGCTCCGGCGACGGCGGTGGCGAGCCCCATCGCGGTCGCCGCCGTGCCCGGGCCGTCCAGACGCCATCCGGCAACCCCGGCCGCGGCCACCACAACCGCCGCCACCCCCGCGAACGCCCATGGGCCGAATCGACGCATGGGCCAAGGATGCCCGCCGTGTTCGGGCATCCGCGACCCGTACGGGTGGCCGGTTCGGGCCCGGCCCTCAGACGCCCTGGTGGCTGGTGGGCCGCACTGTTCCGGTCACCTCGCCCAGGGTGATGGTGCCGCCGCCCATGCCGCGCGCGGAGGCCGCGATGGTGACGGTGTCACCGTCACGCAGGAACGTGCGGGTCGAGCCGTCGGCCAGCGTCAGGGGTTCGGCGCCGCCCCAGGTCAGCTCCAACAGTGAGCCCCGCTGTCCGGGCGAGGGACCGGAGATCGTTCCGGAGGCGTACAGGTCCCCGGTGCGCAACGATGCCCCGTTGCTGGTCAGATGGGCCAGCATCTGGTCGGGGGTCCAGTACATCGACGCGTACGGCGGTCGCGAGACGACCTCGCCATTCATCCGGAGCTCGACCGCGATGTCCAGCCCCCAGTCCGCGACCCGCCGCAGGTACGGCAACGGCTCCGGGTCCTGCTCCCGCCCGGCGACACGGGCCGCGGCCAGGGCGTCCAGCGGCACCACCCAGGGCGATATCGACGTGGCGAACGACTTACCCAGAAATGGCCCCAACGGCGCGGACTCCCACCCCTGGATGTCCCGAGCGCTCCAGTCGTTGACCACAACGACGCCGAACACGTGCTCGGCGAAGTCCTCCACCGGCACCGCGCGCCCCAGCGAGGTCGGCGTTCCCACGACGAACCCCAGCTCGGCTTCGACGTCCAGCCGGGTGCTGGGCCCGAACACAGGCCCTTTGTCCTCGGTCGACCCGCGCTGCCCCTCCGGACGCACGATGTCGGTTCCCGACGGCACCACCGTGCCGGAGCGTCCGTGGTAGGCCACGGGCAGGTGGCGCCAGTTGGCCTTGATGGGATCGTCGTTGGGGCGGAAGATCCGGCCAACATTGCTGGCGTGCTCCAACGAACAGTAGAAGTCGACGTAGTCGGCGACGTCGAACGGGGCGTGCAGCCGCACCTCATCGAGCGGGAACAGGTGGGGTTCGGCCATCGGGCGGCCGGACTCCCTGGCCAGCGTTCCGGCGACCTTGGCGTGAGTCGCGCGCCAGGCGGTGGCGCCACGCGCCATGAAGGGGTTGAGCGAGCCGGCGGTGAACTCGGGGTCCCCCAGAACCCCGGCGAGGTCGAGCACGTGGTCACCCACGCGCACCCCGACGCGCGGCCCGCCTCCCGACGGCGAGAACACCCCGAACGGGAGGTTGTCGGCGCCGTACCCGGCCTCGTCCGCCCCGTTCACCCACGTCGTTGTCACATTCCTCCTCGGGTCGCGCTGTCGAGGCGTCGTCGTTCGCTGGCGGCCCCGCGCCCGGTGGCCTCCTCGCGGCCTCGGGTCACCGGGCCCAGGTCCACGCGTAGGCGGTGTCCTCGCACTGGCGACCGGCGGGGCCCAGGTCGAGGGGGCGGAAGGTGTCGATCATGACCGCCGTCTCGGTGGTCCGTTCGGCGCCGAGCGCGGCCTCCACCGCGCCGGGTTGCGGACCGTGCGTGAACCCGGCCGGGTGCAGCGAGACCGAGCCGATGTCGATACCGGAGCCCCTGCGCGCCGCGTAGTCCCCGGCCACGTAGTACATGAACTCGTCGCTGTCGACGTTGTGGTGGTTGTAGGGGATGGGCACCGCGTCGTCGTGAAAGTCCAGCGGGCGCGGGCAGAACGAGCAGATGACGAAGTTGGGGCCCTCGAACGTCTGGTGCACGGGCGGCGGCGCGTGCGTCTTCTTCACGATCGGCTCGAAGTCGCCGATGTTGAAGGCGTGGGGATAGAGGTATCCGTCCCAGCCGACGACGTCGAACGGGTGGTGCGCGAACGTCATGCGGGTGAGCCCGCCTCGGGTCCGCACCAGCACCGGGGTGGCGGCCTCGGCCTCGGGACCGTCCACGACCAGCGGTTCGGTGGGGCCGCGCAGGTCGCGTTCGCAGTAGGGCGCGTGCTCCAGGAACTGGCCGTACCGCGACAGGTAGCGCTGGGGTGGGCGGATGTGCCCGGCCGCCTCGATCACCAGGGCGGTGACGGGTCCGTCGGGGACCCAACGGTGGATGGTGCCGGTGGGGACGTTCACGTAGTCGCCCTCACCCGCCCCGATGACCCCGTAGGTCGATTCGAACCGCACCGTGCCGGACTGCACGTAGACGGTCTCGTCACCCACGGAGTTGCGGTAGAGCTCGCTGGGCCGGTCGGTGGTGACCAGGCTCAGCCGGACATCGCTGTTACCGGCCAACATCCCACGCCCCGTCACCAGGTCTCCCCCCGCCGCGAGCTCGGTGGTGCGGAAGTGGCGGGGAGCCAGGGGCAGGTTGGGTGTGACCTCGGCCTCGGCCAACGGGTCGGTGGCCGGCTCGGACTTGACGATCGCGGTGGGCGGGAACCGGTGGTACAGCAGCGACGAGTCGGAGGAGAATCCTTCCTCCCCCATGAGCTCCTCGGAGTAGATCCCGCCGTCGGGGCGTCGGAAGACGATGTGGCGCTTTCGGGGAATCTCACCAACCGCGCGGTAGAACGGCATCGCGAGTGGGTCCTTTCTGTGAGCGGTACCGGAGCCGTGCCGCGGCAGCAGCCGTGTCTCGACTGGACGCCCCCTCGGGAACGCCGGTCACGGCGCCACCTCGGGCACGGTCACCGGTCGGCCGCAGGCACGGTGGATGGCGGCGCGCACCGCCTCGGTATCGGTCGCGGGCAGCACCGCGCACAGGTGGGCGTCCGGCCGGACCACGTGGGCGCTCTCGGGTCCCGCGCGCAGCGCCTCGGTCAGGGAGCCGTCGGGGTCGATCTCGTCGAGGGCGTGCACCGCCACCGGGAGCGGACACGACGCGGTGGCGGTGGCCAGAGCTCGGGCCCGCCGGGCGCCGGCGGTGAACACCGTGAATCCGGGGATGAGGAGCTGCCGCAGCCGCGCCACCTCCGGGCGCCCCGGCACCCGGCACGGCCCGTCGGGGCAGATCACGCCGGGTACCGGTGGGCGCGCCGCGCCGGGCTCGGCCGGTATGGGCCGGGCGACAGCGGGCGGGGTGGTCAGCGGTGAGTCGGGGTACCAGTAGGGCTCGGCGAGCTTTCCGGAGTCGATCAGGGGGCGCGCTTCGGGATCGGTCACGGCGCGTTCCAGCGTCTCCTGCCGGCGCCGCCGGTCGGCGTCGGTGTGCGGTACCAGGAACCGCATCGTCTCCCCGGTGACACGGAGGTTCTCCTGGGCCGCCGCCCACCGTTCGACGTGGTAGCTGTCGAGGAGGGTGTTCACGGCGGGCGGGACGCTGCCCGGGGCGCGGGCGTAGGCGAGCTTCCAGCCGAGGTTCTCCGCGTCCTGCACGCCGCTGTTCAGCCCGCGCGCGCCGAACGGCGCGAAGACGTGCGCGGCGTCCCCCGCGAGGAACACCCGGCCCACGCGGAACTGTTCCGCGCAGCGTTCGTGGAACCGATACACCGACGACCAGACAACCTCGTAGGGCAGGTCGCCGACGATCATGCGGATACGGGCGTCCAACTCGCCGCTGGCCCGCTCCCTCTCGAGGTCGTAGCTCCCGGACACCTGCCAGTCGATGCGCCAGGTGGAGTCGGGACACTGGTGCACCAACACCTGGCGGCCGGGGTTCCACTCCGGGTCGAAGAAGAAGCGCCGCTCGTTGGGGAACGGCAGATCCGCCCGGATGTCGCAGATCAGGAACCGGTCGGCGAACGACTCGCCGGGAAAGTCGACCCCCACGAGCTTTCGGACAGCGCTGTGTGGACCGTCGGCTCCGATCAGGTGCGAGCCGCGCGTCACCTGGCGGTCGTGCTCACCACCGGTCTCGACGGTGACCCCCTCGGCGTCCTGGCGCACCCCGCTCACACGGTGGCCGTAACGGACCTCGACGAGTGGCTCGTCCCGCACGCGGCGCAGCAGCTCCCGCTCGACACGGGCCTGGGATATGTTGATCCACGGCGGCAGCACCGAGGGGGCCCCGGTCACCGACGCCCGCGGCCCCGCGGGGAAGGTGACCGTACGCACCTCGTGCTCGCGGTAGTAGGTGCGTGCCGTCGTCCAGGTGGTGCCCTCGGCGACCAGAGGGGACGCGACGCCGAGCCGATCGAAGACGTCGAGCACGTCGCGTTGGAAGCAGATCGCCTTCGACCCGGTCGTCGCGAAGTAGGTGGCGTCGCGTTCCGGTCCGGCCTCCAGTACCACGGCCGGCACCCCGAACCGGGCCAGGGTGAGCGCCGCGCAGAGACCCACCGGCCCCGCCCCGGCGATCAGCACCGGCGGCGCGGCCGGAGCGTGGTCTCCGGGCGTGCTCGGGGACGGGACTGTGGAGGTCATCGCTGCTCCCGTGGTGTTCGCCGGCTCCGTGTCCGGCGGGTGGTGCCCCTACCCCTGGCTGTCTCGGCTTCCCGGTCCGCGCCGGGGCGGAGCGCGGTCGGGGCGTTCGTCTGTCCGTGTTCGGGGTTGTTCCCCCTCACGGGCTCCGCGGATCACTCCTGGAGCCGCTCCCACACCTCGCGGTCGCGTTCGGCCGTCCAGACGGTGGGCCGCTCGACGCCGTCGTACTCCTCCCAGAGGCGGGCGACGTCGAAGGGGAGGCAGTGCTCGAAGATGGGCCACTGCCCGAACTTGGGTGCGAGCGCGTCGTGGGCGGCCTCGAACGCGTCCTTGAGGGTGCCGCCGCGCTCGTGGACCGCGCCCACCTCCCGGCGCATGACGTCCAAGAACCCACGGGTCTGGGCGACCGCGGCGTCACAGGCGTCGCGCCCCCTGGCCACGGCACCCCTGCCTCCGACGAGTGCCTCGGCACCGAACGCCGCGACGTTGTCGAGCGTGGTGGTCGCCCAGTCGTGGTGGAAGGCGTCGCCGGTGTAGAGGGCGGCTTGGGCCTCGACGAGGTCACCGGTGAAGAGGATCCGGTGTTTGGGCAGCCAGGCCACGATGTCGCCCTCGGTGTGCCCCCGCCCGCAGTACCGCAGGACGAGGTCGCCCCGGTCACCGCCGAGGTCGATGGTGAACCGGTCGGTGAACGTGGCGGTCGGCCAGGTCAGCCCGGGGATCGAGGAGGGTTCCGCGAACAGGCGAGGCATCCGGCCGTATTCGCTGGCCCAGTCGGCCTCGCCGCGCTCCGCGATCAGCTCGCGCGTCCGTTCGTGGGTGAGGATCACGTCGGCGTCGAACGCGCTCGCTCCCAGCACCCGGACCGCGTGGTAGTGCGACAGCACCAGGTAACGGATGGGTTTGTCGGTGTGCTCACGCAGCCGCGCGAGCCACGCCCGGGCCGCGACCGGTGTGGCCAGGGCCTCGAAGCAGACGAGGAAGTCCTCCCCCTCGATGGCGCCGACGTTGGGGTCGCCCTCGGCGGTCAGCGCGTATACCCCGTCGGCGAGGACCTCGAAGGTCTGCCGCTTCTCGTCGAGATCCGCGGAGCTCGCGAACGGTTTGGCCATGCCCCGCACTCCTTGATCAATTATCGAACACTCGGTTCTTATTTGGAATCATCGTAGATGTGACCCAGGACACCGACAAGAGGGAGCTGGGCACGGGTTCCGATCCAAGCCCCGGTTGCCCAACCGGCGAAGTGCGCCGTGGCCCTCGTCACCTGTTCCGTGCCGTGTCTCGGTACGCTCGTCACCCAAGTCTGACCAGACACGCGGCGGAAGGCCCCCTAATGTCCGGATTCACCTCGCGTCCCGAGCTCCGCGGCGACTTCGGCATGGTCTCCTCGACACACTGGCTGGCCAGCGCAGCGGGGATGTCGGTGCTGGAGCGCGGCGGCAACGCCTTCGACGCCGCCGTCGCGACCGGTTTCACCCTCCAGGTCGTCGAACCACACATGAACGGGCCCGGCGGTGAGGTCCCGGCCGTGTTCCAGCCCGCCGGCGGTACCCCCACGGTGCTGTGCGGCCAGGGGCCCGCTCCCGCGGCCGCGGTACCCGACGCCTTCGACGGTCTCCACCGGATTCCGGGCAGCGGCGTACTTCCCGCCACGGTGCCCGGCGCGTTCGACGCCTGGCTGCTCCTGCTGCGCGACCACGGGACACTGCCGCTACGCGACGTACTCGACCACGCCATTGGCCACGCGCGCCGCGGCGTCGCCATGATCGGCCCCGTCGCGGACAAGATCGCCGAGATCGCGAAGGTCTTCACTCGGTTCTGGCCCAGCTCGGCCGCTCTGTACCTCAGCCGTGGCCTGCCCACCGCCGGCAGCCGACATCCCAACCCCGCGCTGGCCGCCTGCTACCAGCGGATCGTCGAGGAGTCGGAGCGGAGCGCCCGTACCCGCGAGGCCCGGATCGACGCCGCCCGCGCCATCTGGCGGGAGGGGTTCGTCGCCGAAGAGATCCTCACCTCTCTCGACGGCCCCGTACCCGACTCGACCGGCACCCCCCACCACGCCCTGCTCACCGGGGATGACCTCGCCACCTGGAGCGCGAGCTACGAAACCCCCACGAGTCTGGACTACGCCGGCCACACCGTGCACAAGACGGGCCCGTGGGGACAGGGCCCGGTGTTCCTGCAACAGCTCAGGCTCGCCGAATCCCTCGGGGTCGCCGAACTCGACACGCTCTCGCCGGAGTTCGTGCACACCGTCACCGAAGCCGCCAAGCTCGCCTTCGCCGACCGGGAGGCGTGGTATGGCGACCCCAACTTCGTCGATGTTCCGCTGGCCGAGCTGACCAGCCGGGGCTACGCCGAGCAGCGGGCCGCCCTGGTGGATGACACCGCGTCAGCGGAACTGCGCCCCGGCTCTCCCAACGGCCACACCCCTTTCGTCCCCGACCCCCGGATCGCGGACGCGGCCGTGGCCGGCCGCACCAGCGAGGGAGTCGAGATCGTCCCAAGTGGCGAACAGCGCGGCGACACCTGCCACCTCGACGTCGTCGACGCCGCCGGCAACATGGTCTCCGCCACCCCCAGCGGGGGGTGGCTCCACGGTTCCCCGGTGATCGGGAACCTCGGGTTCCCGCTGGGGACCCGCGGGCAGATGTTCTGGCTCGACCCCCGTTCGCCCAGCGTTATCGCACCGGGCAAACGCCCGCGAACCACCCTCTCCCCCACCCTGGTCACCAGAGCCGGCCAAGGGGTACTCGCCCTCGGCACCCCGGGCGGTGACCAGCAGGACCAGTGGACGTTCAACTTCTTCCTGCGCGTGATGCACACGGGAATGAACCTGCAGGAGGCCATCGACTCCCCAATGTTCCACGGCAACTCCTTTCCCAGCTCGTTCTATCCCCGGGAGATGGCCCCGGCGGAGCTGGTGGCCGAATCCAGGTTCGGCGAGCGCGCCGTGGCCGAACTGGAACGTCGTGGCCACCGCGTCAGCGTCTCCGACGCGTGGTCCCTCGGCCGGCTGGCCGCGGTCGCCCGCGACCCCGGCACCGGCGAACTGTGTGCCGGCGCCGACCCTCGCGCCGGCCAGGGGTACGCCGCGGGGCGATAACGCACCGGGAGAAACCGGGCCGGCCCCGGACACGAACGGGATACCTCGCGCGGCGTGCGATTATTGATCAGGGTGCTCGTTTGTTGTCGCAGCGAGAGCCTTGGCCGTGTCCGAGGTCGACGACCCGCGAGGAGCAACGGAATGGCCCAGAGCCCCAACCTGGCGACCCACGACAGTGGACGGGGAGACCCCTCCGGAACACGCTCCCAGACGCTGGACCGCGGCCTCCGCGCGCTTGAGGTGTTGCGTGAGAACGCGGCTCCCATGAGCATCGCCGAGCTCGCGCGCTCGCTGGAGGTGCACCGCTCCATCGCCTACCGGATCCTGCGGACCCTGGAAGACCACCGGATGGTCTCACGCACCCGCGACGGCCACTATGAGCTCGGGCTCGGCCTGCCGGTACTGGCCCGTGGTGTGTCGCACGGCCTGCAGTCGGCGGCGTTGCCGGTGCTGTCGTCGCTCGCCGACGAGAAGCGGATGACCGCGTTTCTCGTGGTCCCCAGCGGGGAGGAGGCCATCACCCTGACCACGGTGGAGCCACGGCACTCGGTCGCGCACCTGGCGTACGCCCCCGGGGTGCGGCATCCACTCGACCGTGGCGCGCCGGGCAGGGCCCTCCGCGCCGCTCTTCCACCTCGCGAGGGTGAGCCGTCGGAGGTAGCCGAGGTGCGAGCGCGCGGTTGGGCGCACTCCCGCAGCGAGGTGTTGCCGGGCCTGTCGTCGGTGGCCGCTCCAGTGACCTCGGACACAGTAGTCGCCTCGGTCGCGGTGGTGTACCTGGACACAACGGTCGAGATCGACGAGCGCACCCTCGGTGAGCGTGTTCACTCCGCGGCCAGCGAGATCATGGCGGAGTTGCCGTAGACTACGTGCTGTCGTGCTGTCGCGGTGGTGGCACCGGATCTGGTCACGCCCTTGCCAAATCGGCGACGCACTGCTTACCTGGATCCGAACGGTGGCAGTTTTCCACAACCGAAAACGACGTTCCATAATCACCAAGAGGCCATAAGCAGGGCGACCTCCACTGACTCCCCCTCCCTCAGTGAGCGCCCTGTGCCCCTCCTGGCCAGAGGCCACCCTCCCCTCCCGGGTGGCCACGTGTTCCAGGAGCGAAAGGGGTCGTGACTTACCGGCGCGGTGTGTCACGGCCCCTTTTGTCATGTTCGGGACGCTCGCCAGGTCACCCCCTCGCCCGGCCCCAAAGCCGGCGAGGGAAAACGTTGGTGGTCAGACGACGGTCGCGCAGAGCACGCGGGGCGCGCCTTCGGCCCCGGCACCGGGGAGCGGAGGCGCCTCGACGTCGGAGGAGGCGCGTCTCCGCGCGTCGACTACGACGAGCTGCCCGAGGGGCCGGCCGGCGGCTCCTTCGGTCCGGACGACAGCGACCACACGGTCACCGCCGAGGAGACCGGCAACGAGCGGGACATGGTCGGGCAGCCCGACCGGGGAACAGCGGCGGTGGCCCTGACCGCGTCCGAGTCGCCCGCCCGGGTCGGGCCCGTCAATCGGACGTGTGTACCCGAACCACACCGGCCATGTTCGTCGTTCGGACATCGGTGACGTGGACGTTCATCCCGCTACGCGGTGCCTCGAGCATCATTCCGTCGCCAAGGTAGATGGCCACGTGCGAGATGTAGTCGGGCGCGGTCGGATCGTTGCGCCAGAAGATCAGGTCGCCCCGCTCGGCGTCGGCGTAGTCGACGTGTGTCCCGGCCCACCACTGGTCGTGGGTAACACGCGGCACCGAAACCCCGGTCTGCGCGAACGCCCACTGCACCAGCCCCGAACAGTCGAACCCCGACTGTGGTGTCTCGCCGCCCCAGACATAGGGCACGCCGATCTGCGACTCGGCCGCGGAGATCATGTCCTCGACGGTGGACTCACCCACAGGGGCACCACCGGGCTCCGAGGGGGCCGCTTCGGGGTCCTCCGCGAGCAACTGCAGTGACACGTCCTCGCCCAGGGTGTCGGTGAGCTCATCCCGGAGTTCGGCCAGGTCGGTGTCGGGGGCGGAGACGACCAAAGCGTTACCTTCGGGAAAGCCCAGATCGGCGGTGACCTCTCGGGAGGTCACGGCGTCGATTCCGGAGATCCCGGAGGTCGCGTGCGCCCACACCTCGCGAGTGAGTGTACCGTTGCCCCCGGCGATCTCGACGTCGTCGCCGACCTCCAGGTCGCGCTGACTGCCCGCGTCCTCGGAGAGCGCGATCCGGCCCTCGGCGATCCCCCGCCAGATGCCGTCGGACTCGGCGGAGGGCTCGGGAGCGTAGTTGCGGAACCCCGACGGGTCGACCCCGAGCATCTTGGTGGACTCGCCGTCGACCTGGACCTCGGCGGCGTCGACCACCTCGGCCGACTCCACCCCCGCGAGCCCGCGAACAGCCTCGACGGTCGACTTCGGAACCGTTTCCGGCAGCACCGCGAAGTACTCGCGCGAACGTGGCTCGCCCGCCGGCTCGACCTCGGCGTCGCGGCCGAGATCGGCCGTGTCGCCGACGGGCGGGGAGGAGGGATCCTCGTGGCGATCCTCCGAGGACCGCGATGAGGGTTGGCCTCCCGCTCCGGGGACACGGATGTCCGGCGGCGGCCGGTCCTGCACGTTGGGTTCGGGATCGGCCCAGGCAGGGGCGCCGAAAGCGGTGAACGCGACGGCGAACGCGACTGTGGATCCGGCGCACGATCTGACCCTGCGACTCACCAACGAACCTCGCCTTCCCGCTTCCGCGAACCGCCGCACACAAGCATTGTCGGTGACGTTGCCCATTTCAAGCGACGAGAGGGTGAATGGCGGCCATAATCGGCCAGTCGATCTCAGGCGTCGGCGTAACAGGCGACGACCGAGACATCAAGCGGAAACCGGACCGGCGTGTCACCGAACATCAACCGCCGCGCGTCCTCCGCCGCTTGGTGCAGCTGCCTCACGGCACTCTCGGCGGCGGGGACAGGGACGTGCAGCACCAGCTCGTCGTGTTGGAACAGCACCAGCTGCGGCACGCCGTAGCCCGTGTCGAGCTCGGTGAGCCTGCGCCGGGCCGCCGCCATCAGCACCAGGGCCCACTCCGCGGCGGTGGCCTGGATGACGAAGTTCCGGGTGAACCTCCCCCGACCGCGGGCCGCGCGAGCACTGTCCTCCTCCGGGACGCCCGGGTTCTCCTCCGACGTGGTGTCGGCGCCGGCGTGAGTGTGGTCGTCATCGGCGTCAGCGAACACGATGGCGTGCCCCGTGCGCGCGGGCGGCGGGCAGGTGCGGCCGAGCCACGAGCGCACCAGCCGTCCCTCCTCTCCCGCGCGCGCGGCCGCGTCGACATACTCCATGGCCTTCGGGTACATCCGGCGCAACACTCTCAGCAGCGAGGCGGCGTCACCCTTCGTCTGGCCGTACATCGCGGCCAGCATGGCGATCTTGGCGCGTTCCCGGTCGTCGCCGAAGGACTCCGCCAGGGTCGTGTACAGGTCCGTGCTGCCCGCGGCAGCGGCCAGCGCGTCGTCACCCGCCACCGCGGCGAGGATGCGGGGTTCGAGTTGCCCGGCGTCGGCGCAGACGAGGGTCCAGTCGGGGTCGGCGCACACCGCCCGGCGCAGGGGTTTGGGAATCTGCAGTGCGCCACCGCCACGCGTGGCCCACCGACCAGAGACGACCCCGCCGACGACATAGTCGGGGCGGAACCGGCCATTCCGTACCCAGTTGTCCAGCCACGCCCAGCCGTGGGCGGCGTGTAGTCGGGAAAGCTCCTTGTAGCGCAGCAGCAACGGGACCACGGGGTGGTCGACCTGACGCAGCACCCACGAGCGGGTCGAGGGGAGGGGATGGCCGGCGGCCGCGAACGCCCTCATCAGCTGGCCCGGTGAATCGGGGTTGACGGTTCGGCCGAACAGGTCGGAGATCCGTGTGGCGAGACCGGCCAGTACCGGTGGCCGGTCTCCGGTGGTGGGGCGCTCCCCGAGGTACTCGGTCAGCACCGCGTGGTGGATGTCGGCGCGCCAGGGGACACCGTCGTGGGCCATCTCCGCCGCGGCCAACGCGCCAGCCGACTCGACCGCGGCGAGCAGCGAGAAGCGGTCCGGACGGGGTAACCGGGCGATCCGGTACCGCTGGTCCTCGTACACCTCGAGCAGCGCTTCCAGGCGGTCCACGCCCGTGGGCAGGGTGCTGCGGTCGGGTTCGAACAGCACCGGGTGGGGTGAAGCCCCCTCAAACCCCGGGTGGCCGATGTCGGGGGGCGCTTCACGGCCGTGCAGCCGTGCCCAGGCCGCGCCGAGCGAGCTCGGCTCGCCGAACCGGCCGTGGTAGCCGAGCAGCAACGACTCCACGAGGCCGGTGTCGTGGCAGCGAGCCACACGCAGCGCGTGGTGGTCGATCAGCGCGGGATACAGCTCGTCGGTGGCGGCCCAGATCCAGCGGGGTTGGGTCTCGGGGTAACCCTCCAGGTCGGCGATGGCTCCCGCCAGGTCACTGACCCGCCACAGGCTCCCACCTCCCAGCTCGGACGTCGTTCCCCCGTCGACCTCCCATAGCCGGCCCCCACCCTCGCCATCGGCGACCACCGCTATGCGCATGTCACCAGTCTTCCCGAGGCCCCGTCTTCGCACCCCTCCCCCGGCACGCCCGGTCGTGCCCGTCAACGCACGACGTTGCGCAACGGGGTTCCTTCGGCCCAGCGCCGCAGCTGAGCGTCGACGAACGCGCGGGCGCGGGGGTAGAACGTCTGCGAACCTCCCGCGACGTGTGGGGTGATGTACACGCCCGGCGCGTCCCACAACGGGTGGTCCGAGGGCAGCGGCTCGGGGTCGGTGACGTCGAGCGCCGCGCGCACCCGCCCCTTCTCGGCCAACAGCGCCGAGGTGTCGAGCAACGGACCGCGGCCGACGTTGACGACGAGCGCGCCGTCGGCGAGCAGCGCCAGCTCCTCAGCCCCGATCAGCCCCTCGGTCTCCGACGTGTGCGGGGCGACGAGCACCACGATGTCGCAGTCCGGCAACAGCCCGCGCAGCTCACCGATCCCGTGGACGCCGCTTTCGGGGCGTGCCCGCCGTGCCACCCGCACGACCTCGGTCTCGAAGGGGAGCAGCCGCTCCTCGATGGCCGCGCCGATACTGCCGTAGCCCACGACAAGCACCCGTGTGCCAGCCAGCGAACGTGTGTAATACGGGTCCCAGCTGTGCGCGCGCTGGTCCAGTGCCCATCGTGGGATGTCACGTTGCGCGGCGAGCATGAGCCCCACAGCGTGTTCGGCGGTGCTCGCGTCGTGCAACCCGCGCCCATTGCACAGGGTCGCTCCGGCGGGCAGCACGTCCAGTACCCGCTCGTAGCCGGCGGTCAGCACCTGCACGACGCTCACCTGGGGCATTCGCTCGATCAGATCGACGCGCTGGTTCCTCCCGTAGGGAACGACGAAGAACCCGACATCGGAGAGGTCTCCCGGCGGGTCCCCCTCTCCGTCGTAGACGCTGACACGCATCCCGTGCGGCGCGTTGTCGCGGTTCTGCCGCCACGGCACCAGCACCCGGTCCGCCATACTCCGTTCGTCCCCCTCGTACGAGCGCATACTTCCACGTCGCGCCTCGCCCGACCCGGGCGAAGGCGGCCACGGCCGAATGTACCGCCGCCCCGACGTGTGCGCTGTGGTACGCGGGTCGACCGGGGCTCGCCGGGAGGAGACACTGGCCCACTCAACCGCGCGTTCCGCGCGCCAGCTCGTAGCAGGCGATCGCGCTGGCCGCGGTGACGTTCAGCGAGTCCACGTCGCGACCGCTCATGGGGATGCGCACGGTATGGTCAGCCTGGTCAAGCCAGCGTGCCGACAACCCGTCACCCTCGGATCCGAGCAGCAGCGCGACGCGGCGGGGACTCACCTCCGTCAGCACGTGGTCCAGCGGGGCCGCTTCGGCACCGGGGGTCAGGGCGAGCGACGTGAACCCGCGCTCACGCAACAGGCCCAGCCCCGCCCGCCAGTCGGCCAGCCGGCTGTAGGGCTGGGTGAACACCGATCCCATGGACACCTTGATGGAACGCCGGTACAGCGGGTCAGCGCAACGGGGCGCGAGCAGGATCGCGTCGATCCCGAGCCCGGCGGCGCTGCGGAATATCGCGCCGACGTTGGTGTGGTCGACGATGTCCTCCAACACCACCACCGTGCGCGCCACCTCGAGGACGTCCTCGGGCACGGGCAGGGGTGCCCGGTGGAACGCCGCCAACGCGCCGCGGTGTAGGTCGAAGCCGACCAGTGCCCGGGCGACGTCCTCTCCGACGATGTAGACGGGGACGTCATCGGGCCCCGAGGCAACGACGTCGGCGAGCGCGTCCCGGCGGCGTTCGGTGAGCAGCAGCGAGCGTGGGGCGAACCCGGCTCGCAGTGCCCGCCGGATCACCTTCTCGCCCTCGGCCATGAACAGCCCGTGTTTGGCTTCCAGGCTCTTGCGCAGGTTGACGTCGCGCAGCCGAACGTAGTCGGCCAGGCGATCATCGGAGGAATCTCTGACCTCGACGATGTTCATGGGGCTCAAGCTATCGGGCGCGCCCGACAGCCGGGCGTGACGGCAGGGCGCGGCCGAAGCCCCTACTCCATCGGCTCCGTGAGCGGGCTTAGCCGCTGCCAGCGGGCCTCCTCGCAGGAGTCGTCACGCGAGAGGGTGGTGTCGACCTCCTCACCCTCCCAGGTGCCGGTGATAACGGCCTCCTGCGGGCCGTAGACCTTGTCCGTGCACACCGCGGCCTCGTCTACCTCGGTGAAGGGGTCGCCGGCGCCGTCCTCCGCGGCCTGTTCGATGTTCTCGGAGATCTCGACGCACGCGACGGGATCGACCTCGCGGTCGCCGGAGCACGTCAGGTTCTGAATGTAGGCGCGATCGCGGTCGCTGACGTGGACCCGCAGCTCCCCCTCGGGCGTTTCGGGCTCGTCCTCCTCACTCAGCCCGCTCACCGTCTCCAGCTCAGCGTCGGTCGATGACGAGGTGTCCGGCCACGAGGCCAGGGAGGATCCCACTCCCAGCGCGTAGGCGGCGGCTCCGGCACAGCAGAGTGCCGCCAGCACTCCGGTGCCGATCGAACCGCGGGGGTCACGGTTGGGTTCGTGCTTGGACATCAGCGCCACTCTAGGAAGTCGGACATCTACCCACAGGGCGGGACAACGAGCTTCCCACCCCATCTGGCTATCCCGCGACCCCCCGTCGTACACCGGTCACCCCGAGTGCCGGCCGCTACCACCCGGTGGTGGCGTCCGGCCCGGCTCGGGTGGGCCCCGGTGCACGCGTAACGCAGATACACCAGCGTGAGCCGGATCCGCATCCTAGCGTCCCTCCGCTCCCCCCGCACCATCAGACGCGGTTCCGGCCCCTGTATGGTCTGACGGCCCACGGGGTCTTAGAGTTCTTCCCACATCGTTTACCAGTGAGTAATTTCACGTCACGAGCCCCCGTAACCCCCAGCCGGAGATCATGTGTCCACCGGTCGACACCGCATCGACACCCGCCCCTCCCGGACTCGTACGGCGCTCACCTCGCCCCTGGGGATCGCCGCGATCGCTGTCGCGGTCACGGTGACGCTGAGTCTGGCCGTCCCGGCCGCGCTGCGGTACGCCGGATGCGCCGACACGCGCTATCTGCGGGTGTCCTCGACGCTGAGCACGGCCCCCGTGCTGCAGCGGGCCGCGGACGAGTTCAACGAGGCCGGCCACCGTTACGACGGCGCGTGCGTGTTCGCCCAGGCCGACGACGAACCGCCCTACCGGATCATGACCGAACTCGCCGGGGGCACCACGGCCGACTCCACGATCACGCCCGATGTGTGGGTGCCGGAATCGTCGGCGTGGGTCGAGCTCACCCGCGTGTCCGAGACCGGAGCGCGCAACGTCGATACCACACCCCGTTCGCTGGCCAGCTCCCCGGTGGTTCTCGCCGCCCCCCGCGACGCCGGGGGTATCCCAGACCCGAACGAGGTGAGCTGGGACCTCCTCCTGCCCGACGGCCGCTCCCCCGACCGCCCGGTCGTCATGGTCGACCCCAACCGCGGCGCGGACGGGATGGCCGCGATGTACCACGTACGCCAGGAGCTCGGCACCGGGGACGACGCCGACACCGAGATGACCGACTTCGTCCGTGATGTCCAACTCGACAGCGCCTTCGACGCCATCGACCTGGCCGGCACCTACCCGAACCCCATTGGGATCGAGCCACTCGCGGTCGTCCCCGAGCAGGCGGTGGCGCACTACAACTCAACAGGACCCGACACCCCGGTCGAAGCGCTGTATCCGAGCGAGGGCACGGTGAGCCTGGACTACCCCTTCGTTCCCGTCACCGACGACCCGGCCATGCGAGCCGCCGCCGACGACCTCCACGAGATCCTGCGGCGCGACGACTTCCGCGACCAGCTACGTGAGCTGGGTTTCCGGGAGCCCGACGAAACCGCCAGCGAGGAACTGGCCAACCGCGCGGGAATCGTCGCCGAGCCACCCGAGACCCACGAGGGCCTCACCGGCGACGCCCTCCTGACCTCCGTGGAGGACTGGAACCGGCTGTCCATGCCGTCGCGGTCCCTGGTACTGGCCGACGTCTCACGGAACATGGCCGACGACCTCAACGGTGGCCCCACCCGTCTCGAGGTCTCCAAGGAGGCCGCCCAGCTCGGACTGTCCCTGTTCCCCGACGAGACCGACATGGGGCTGTGGCTGCTCTCCGACGAGTTCGCCGAGAACGGACGCGACGAGACCGAGGATCTCTCCAGGCTCGGTAGCCAGGTCGGCAACGAGGGGATCACCCGACGCGACGAGCTACAGGACGTCGCGGAGAACATCGCTGTGCGGGGCGGCGAGTCGCGACTCTACGACAACATCCTGGCCGCCTACGACGAGGTACAGCACAATTACCAGGACGACAAGATCAACAGCGTCATCCTGCTCACGGCGGGTCAGGACGCCGGGTCGAGCGAGATCTCGCACGACGAGCTGGTCACCGAGCTACAGGACCGGTTCGACCCCGAGCGGCCGGTGACCATGTTCATCATCGCCTTCGGCCCACAACCCGAGCGCGACGAGCTCTCCGCCATCGCCTCGGCCACGAGCGGCACCCTCCACGTCACCGACGACCCCGACGAGATCGGCGACATCTTCCTCAGCTCGATCTCCCGCAGACTCTGCGTGCCCGACTGCGAAGAGTGACGGGCCGTGTGGAAACCACAGCAATAAATAACGATAGAATAACCAATCCCGGATCCCGAAATGGTGACCCAGCACGCCCCACTCGCGTCACGTCGCCGTACATGACAGGCCATTCACGACTCACGAGGGGTCGGCACGGGCGCGCCCCATCCCCCAATCCTCGCGTTACCAGCGAGTAAGGATTTCAGTAACGTTCCCTCCACACCCCCGTAAACCACGTGAGGTACACCTGTGGGACGTCACCGAGATGTAGCCGGAAAATCCGATGGCGCCGACCGTGACCTGCCGCTGGCCGTCGGGCACGACCGGCGCCGCCGGAGCCGCGCCGGTGCCTTCGCGGCGCTCGCGGGCGCTTTCGCGATCGTTCTCGGTCTGGGTATCACCGGTTGGTACGTGATCGGCAACCAGGCCAGCTGCGGCGGCGACGAGATCGTCCTGGAGGTCGCGGTCGCCCCGGAACTCGTCGGGGCCATCAACGCTCTCGCCGAAGACTTCGACGAGGAAGAGCACGAGGTCGACGGCCGGTGCGTCACCACCGAAGTGCGCGGCGAGGACCCGGACAACGTCACGTACGGCATCACCAACACCGGCCCGACCACCGGCGACACCGAATCCGACGTGTGGATCCCCGACTCGTCGCTGTGGGTCAACCTCGTGCAGCGGGAGGCCAGCGAGGCCGCGATCAACGACACCGGAACGCCGGTCGCTCATTCCCCGCTGATCCTGGCCCAGCCCGGCGGGGCCGCGGAGGACAACGAAACCGAGCCCATCGAGAACCTCGTTCCCACGGACGCCCCAGCCGCCGAGTCGGGACGCGACGTGCGCGTCATCGACCCGCTGCGCAGCGCCTCAGGGCTGGCCACACTCGCCATGATCTCCTCGACCATCGACGACCAGGCGGAGGATCAGCCCGAGCTCACCGCCGCGCTACAGGCACTGCAGCGCGGCGCGATGCCCAACGAGGAGACCGCCTTCGACACCCTGGGAGCCGGCGACGACCCGCCGCCACTGATGGTGTTGTCCGAGCAGGCCGCGTGGCGCTACAACACCGAGCATGGGGGATCCGCCCACGTGAGCTACCCCAAGGGGGGCAGCCACACCCTCGACTATCCGTACCTGATCCGCGGCGAGGACCCGGTGGTCTCGCGGGCCGCCGAGGAGTTCCGCGCGTGGGTGACCAGTTCGGAATCCCGCGCTGTCGTCCGCAAGAACGGGTTCCGCTCCCCCGACGGCGCCGCCGACACCGACGTCCTCACCCCCGAGGCCGGATTCCAGGAGGAGGCGCCGGAGAACCTACCGACCCCCTCCGACGACACCATCGCCGAGCTCACCCAGTCCTGGAACCGGATGAAGCTGGACACCCGGCTGCTCACCATCCTCGACGTCTCCGGATCCATGGCCCAACCCGTCCCGGGCACCGACATGAACCGGATGGAGGTGACCACCAAGGCGTCCGGCGAGGGACTCACCCTCTTCCCCGAGACCTCCAAGCTCGGGCAGTGGGAGTTCTCCACCGACCTCGACGGCGACACCGACCACCGCGAACTCACCCCCATACGCGAACTGGGGGAGACCGTGGACGGACAGACCCACCGCGAGGTGATGACCGAGAACCTCGAGAGCCTGGAGCCCTCCAACGGCGACACCGGCCTCTACAACACCATCCTCGCCGCCTACCGGGAGATGTCGCGGACCTACGAGGCCGACCGGGTCAACGCGATCCTGATGCTGACCGACGGCCAGGACGACACCGACGACGGCATATCGAAGAACGAGCTGCTCTCGGCCCTGGAGGAGGAATCCTCGAAGGACAAACCGATCCCGGTGATCACGATCGCGTTCGGCCCCTCGATCGACCCCGAACCACTGGAGGAGATCGCCGATGCCACGGGCGGTGGTGCCTACACCACCGAGGATCCCACCGAGATCGGCGACATCTTCCTGAAGGCGTTCTCCCTGCGGTTGCAGGGCCAGGGAGAGGACGCCGGGCAGGACTGAGTCCCGGGCGCGACATCCACATCCGGCCACCGCTCGTGGCCGGATCCGGCCACGAGTTCTGTTCGCAGGGTTCCCGTGCCAACACCCACGGCTACGGCGCCACGGAATCGACACACCGCGCTTTCCCACCATGTGACGCCTCTGGACTTATCGGGCATGTTCACGTACTCAAAAAGGGTGCGGATGTTCCGCGAACGGTGAGAGGTGGCAGCCGTGGTTAAGGCGTGGATGCCGGGCGCTGAGAGGGTCGAGAGCACCCCGCTCGGGGCCGCGCCCAGGGGTGGGTCCCCACGGGCCGTCTGGCTGACGACCGACTCCGACCCCGGCCTGCTCTCCGCACGGGCCGCGGCACTACGGTCGCGCGCGGAGGGCCGCGGCGCCCATCTGGTCTGGAACCCGGTGACCGGCGAGACCACGCAACTAATGCCGGCGACCGCCGCAGCGACCGGGACACTGGCCGACGGCGACACCGACCACGCCGAGGACGGCCGGGTCTGCGTCCTCATCCTCGTGGTCGGCCGCGTGCTGGCGCCCTTCACCGAAGGTCCCCTCGTGGGGCTCACGGAAATCCTGCGATGGCTGGACTCCTGGGAGATCGTCCGCCAGTGGCCCACGGGCACACCCGGGGTGGCCGACCCGCCGCCGCGGAGTCCCGTACGGGAGCGGAACTGGGCACGTGGCGGGCACTTCGGGCACTGCCAGGTTCCGGGCGCACGCTCGGACTCGCCCGGACAGATCTCACCGGACCGAATCCTGAACCACCCCACCTCGCAGACACCCCCGTCGCCACTGGGGCCTCCACGGCCACGCGCGCCGGAGTCCCACGGCGGCGGTGGCCACTCCCGGCCCGCTCTGGGCGAGCACGACCTCACGCATTCGCCCCCGGGTGTGGGACCCGCCAGCCTCACCGCCCATCCCCTCATAGCCGAACACCGCTGACCGCGGGCGAGATGACGATCGCGATCCTGATGGGGGCCGTCGCGGTGCTGCCGAGTCCGTAAACCCCTTAGTCTGTCCGCCATGGGTGGATCGATCGAGCCAGGCTGGTACGCAGACCCCAACGGTGGCCAAGACCGGCTCCGGTACTGGAACGGCCAAGAGTGGACGCAACACGTCAGGTCGTGGAGCGAGCTGCAGAACGCGGCGCGGCGGCAGCACGCCGCCCCCTCCGATGACGACGCCGAGGCCACGGCGGATCTGAGCGACTTCTCCCCCCGTGACGAGAGTGATCCCGAGCGCACCACCCCCGACGCCTCGAACTCCGCGCAGATCGCGGACGAACCGAGCACCATGCGCATCGACCCGCCGGCCACACCAGCCACCCCCACCGACACGGACGACCCCACCGCCAACCTCACCGGCGACGCAGCCACCATGCGCGTCGACCCGGCCCCCCACACCGAAGCGGCCCACCAACCACCCGCCGCTCCCATGGCCGACGAACCGAGCACCATGCGCATCGACCCATCGGCCACACCAGCCACCCCCACCGACACGGACGACCCCACCGCCAACCTCACCGACGGGTCCGCGTCCGACCCCACCGGTGGCGGGGACGACGCTCCCCGGACAGCCGTGTTCAACCCCGACGACCCGATGTTCACCTCAGCGATGGGCACCGGGGAGGCTGCCCAGACGCAGGTGCCCGAGTCGGAGGAGAAGAAGGGCTCCCGGTTCAACCGGTTCTTCGGCGATCTGAAGGAGGGACTCTCCGAGATCGCCGAGGAACGCAAACAACGCCAGGAGGAACAACGCAAGAAGGCCGAGGAGGCCAAACAGCGCGAGGCGGAGGAAGCGCGCAGGCGCGCCGAGGAGGAAGCGCAGCGTCGCGCGGACGAGGCCGCCAACAACCCGCAGGCAGCGGCGCCCTCCGGGGCTCCGGATTCCGGAGCCCCGGAGGCGCCCGCCGATCCCGGCACCCCCGAGCCCGCGACACCGCACGCACCGTCGTCGGGTCCCCAACAGCCCGGTCATGGGAACTCAACGCCAAACACACCGGGCGACCCCGGTTCCCCGGGACTCCAGGGCTTCGGCCCGGGTCCGGGTACGCCCTCCGGGCCACAGCAGGGGCGGTACGGACAGCACGACCAGTACCACCACCAGGGCCAGTACGGGCCGCCGGGACAGCATGATCAGTACCGGCAGTACGGACAGTACGGCCAGCAGGAGCAGGGCCGGCAGTGGCCGTCAGGTCCACAGCAGCCCTCGTACCCGCAGTCGGGGCCGCAGCACGGCTTCCAGCAGCAACCCGGCCCGCCCCCGGGATACCCACCGCAGCAGGGGCCGCCCCCACCGCAACAACAGCCACACCAGGCCGGCGGAGGGCCACCCGAGCAGCAGATGCCGCCCGGGTACCCACCGGGACCGGGTGGTCCGAACGCGCCCGGTGGTCCGGGCGCCCCGCCGGGCCCACACGGACCCGGCGCTCCGGGTGGGCCCGGCGGTCCCCAAGCCCCCGGCCGGCCGCCGGGTATGGGCGGCCCCGGCGCTCCTCCCGCCCCCGGAGGTCCGGGAGGTCCACCAGCGCCAGGCGCGCCAAGCGGTCCCCACGGGGCCGTCGGACCCGGCGGCCCCCAAAGTCCGGGCGGCCCGCCGCAGGGATACCCACCGCAGGGACCACCGCCGCACATGGCCGCCGGGGGGCAGCAGCCCTACCCGAGCCAACAGCCACCCATGGGCGGCCCTCAGGGGTGGGGCGGCGCGCAGGGAGGTGGCCAGCCGCCCTATCCCCCGCCGGGGCAACAGCAGCGACCGCCACAGCAGCCCAAGAAGAAGGGCGGATGCGGCGGATGCATGGGGTGCTTCCTGTGGTTCCTCCTGTTCCTGGTGGTTGTGGGGGTGCTCGCCTACGTCCAGCTCTGGGACGTCTGGGACTGGATGGCCGAGATTTTCGACGTCCACGGCATCCACTTCTAACGCCCGCGGTTCCACGGTCCGGTCCGCGCTGGCGTGCGCCGGCGCGGACCGGCCGTTCCACGGTGGTATCGGCGGGCATCGTGCTCGGGGTGGTGGGGACGCTGCCCAAGAAGTCCTAAGCTAGCCGGTATGAATGATTGCCTGGTGTGGATCGACTGTGAGATGACGGGGCTCGACCTCGAACGCGACGCGCTCATCGAGGTGGCCTGTCTCATCACGGACGGCGATCTCAATCAGCTCGACGAGGGCATCGACCTGGTCATCAAGCCACCCCAGGCGGCACTCGACCAGATGGGCGAGTTCGTCACCCAGATGCACACCACGTCCGGACTGCTCGCGGCACTGGACGGCGGAGTCACGCTGCAGGAGGCGGAGGAGAAGGTCCTCGAGCACGTGAAGCAGTACGCACCCGAAGCGAACAAAGTGCCGCTGTGCGGCAACTCCATCGCCACGGACCGGGTGTTCCTCGCTCGGGACATGCCGCGTCTCGACAAGCACCTGCACTACCGCATGGTGGACGTCTCGAGCATCAAGGAGTTGCTGCGCCGTTGGTACCCGCGGGTCTACTACGCGAGCCCGGAGAAGACCGGTGGCCACCGCGCCCTAGCCGACATCACCGAGAGCATCCGTGAGCTGCGCTACTACCGTGCCGCCGCGTTCGCTCCGGCGCCCGGCCCGGACACCGCGACGGCGCGCGCCATCGCCGCGGACATCGTCGCGGGCGGCACGGGCGACCTCAACTCACCGGAACAGACCGAGCCCGGTCAGGACAGAAACTGACTGCAGCACTCCCCAAAGTCCGCTAGAATCGTGTGAGCGGCGGGCGCCGAGGACTCGCAAGAGGCTTCAGCGCCGCGGCCATGGTGGGTGTAGCTCAGTCGGCAGAGCACTTGGTTGTGGTCCAAGAAGTCGGGGGTTCAAGTCCCCTCACTCACCCCGAGAAGGAAGCCGAGGGGCTGGTTGTCGGTACCGACGACCAGCCCCTCGGTCATTGTGGGAAACCCCGTCGGACGGCGTCCGGCGCTGGGAGCGATTCGGGCCTGACCGACCCCAGGGTGGACGTAACGCGTACCGACACCACGAGAAATGTTCCCGCACGACACCTTCTGGACACACTTTCGTCCACGTCGACGGGTGTTCGCGTGAAGCGCGTCCGGTACCGTCGACACGCCGGTGAACGGACTCCCGGACCCCAGAACGCGATTCGATGGACGTAGCACTCACCACGGAGTCCCACAACCCACCGAAATCGAAGCGTAACAATTCGTCCGAAATCGGCCAGAGAATGGTGCCGTGCTAACCCTCAGCAACCGTTAGCGGCGATCCCCCGGACACCCAACACACAGGGTAATCAGCGCTCCGAGTGGGATCGTACACCATTGTGGACGCACATCACACAGCGATAGTGGGTGGATAAGATACGTCGGGACAAGGAAGGCCCATGGGCCACGTCGCTGTGTCCTCCGACATACCGCACCCTGGCTCACGCATCTCTGCCCCCAGGAGTTTGCCACGTGACCAACGACCACACCAGGTCAATGAGCGTCGTCGCTCTACTCGCCAACATCCCCACCACGGGGCATCTCGGTGAGACGCAGGCACAGCGTTTCACTCTGGACGGCGAGGACCTCGATACTCAGTCGACCCATTTCCTCGACTACGCCCGTCACTACGTCGGGTACGGCAGGAAGGTCGTGGCGTTGTACCCCAAATGGCAGAGCGGACGCGCCGAACGCGCGATCAGGTTCGCGCGCGGGGCGCTTCGAACGGACCATATCGCGAGTGTCGATGTCGACATCTCACCACTGGCACTCTCGCTCATGGCCGACCAGCTCGCGTACATGGCTCCGTACCTTCCCTCGGGGCTGATCGTCGCGCTGGCGGACGAGATGCCCCAGCACGTGCTTGCCGGCGCCTGGCTCACGAGCGTAAGCAACCTGGCGAACATTCCCACATCGGTGAGGCAACACGCCGGGTCGTACTCACCCCGGGTCAAATTCCTCGCCTTCAACGCGCCGGTGAAACGTGTCGGGCGGGTGAGAAAAGACGACCCAAGGCCCAATATCCCCTTCCGTCCAACGCCACCAGCGCAGGTTCTGGTCGCCCCCAGCGAGGGTTACGACACCACGACGTTCGACAATCAGTTTCTTCCGGTACTGAACTCGGCGTCCACTCGGACACTCGCTCAACAACCCCTGGGAACCGACTACTGGGGCACGAGGAAATACGTCGAGTTCGTCGCGTTCAGTGCCCACCAGAGCGCGCTGACCGAGCCGGTACACGCCATCCGCCCCACCACCTGCGCGTGGTGCGGGGAACCCGTCGTCCGGCTGCGCTGCCCCTTCTGTGGGACACTCAACCAGCCTCCCGCCGGACGCCCCCCGATCTACTCGAAGGCCGCGGAGGTCCCCGCCCCGGTCAACACCCATCCGCAGAGCCGGAATCGCGGTCCCGCGAAGGCGGCTTTGGATCGCTTCGCCCAGCAACGGGGAACCCAGGGTCAAAGCGGGGCGCCGCATGGGCCGGAATCGGGACCGCAGGGACCGGCCCACCACGAGCCCACGCGGGGAGGTACTCCCCCCGGCCCGTATCCGGACCAGCAGCGCTCCCCCCCGACTCCACCCGTTTCCGGCCCGGCTCCCCCAACCGGTCCGAACCAGACGCCGGGAACGGAGCATCCAACGCGACAGGACTCCCACCACGGTCCACCTCCCGAACACCAGGCACCGCGGCAGAGTATGGACACCCGATCCCCCACTCCCCCGAATCCGAACCATCTGAGATCACCGGCGCCCATGGGAACCACACCTACCGGTCCGGCCGTCACCGGTCCCCCTCAGCGTTCCGGGACAGCCCCGGAACACTCCTCGAACGACTCGATCGTCGCTGGCCACAGTGAGCCCCACGATGCTCCCGAACACCGCTCTCCGAACTCAGCGGAGGCTGGTGCCCACGGGGTTTCTCCACCACCGGCTCAGTGAACCGAACCGCCCCCGACCCCCCTACACGGTAAGAAACGGAGCCTCATGAACCCCCGTCAGCGGCGCGGTGTTCTGCTGATGATCATCGCTCTGATCGGCGCAATCGCGGTCTTCTTCACGGTCTTCTCCTACGTCAACAACCTGCGGAGCGAGATCGGAACCACGCGCACGGCCCTTCGGCTGACCGAGGATGTCCCCGCGTACCAGCCGATCACCGAGGACATGTACGAGGCGTACGAGGTTCCCACCAAGTTCTTCGACGAGGAGGTGTTCATCGACGTCGACGAGGAACTCAGCGAGGTCATCGAGGACCCGGGCCGCCAGCCCGTCTCCGCGGCGAACCTCGAGGCGGGCACGCTCCTCCAACAGAGCATGGTGATCGCCGCTCCCGAACTCGAGTCGGGCGAACGTGAGATCGCCATCATGGTCGACGCCGAGACCGGTGTCGCCGGCAAGGTGGATGTTCAGTCACGAGTCGACGTCTACGCGGCGTTCCAGCCGGGCGACGAGGTGCAAGAGGCGTGCGCCTACCGCGTGCTGACCAACATGGAGGTCCTCGAGGTCGGCGAGGTCTCCTCGGAGATCGATGAGACCACCGGTGGCACCAACCCGGTCGTTCCGGTCACCTTCCGGTTGACGCCCGAGGAGACCCTCAACCTCACCTACGCCGAAGCGTTCGCCAGCAAACTACGGCTTTCGCTGGTCAGTCCGGAGGGGTCCGGCGACCCGGGCAACCTGGACTACTGCACCTCTGACCAGATCGAGGCTGTCGACGATGAGTCCGGCAACGGCGGGAACGACAACTCATGAGTAACTACCAGGTCATGCTGGGGGTGCCCTCCGCTGAGCTGGAGGACGCACTAACGGCGCGCTTCGAGGAGCTCACCGACGCCGATCTCGTCAGTACCCACTGGTCGTCTCGCGAGGTCAGTGAGACCGTCGGAAAGATTCAGGGACTCGACGTCGTCCTGATCCACGAGAGTCTGGGGCCACTGCCCGTCCTGGACCTCATCCGTGACATATCGGGAAACCACCCACAGCTCGCGGTGATCCTCGTCGTGGACGAGGTCGAGTCCGACACGTTCACGAACGCGATGGAGGCCGGCGCGCGCAGCGTCCTCCCGGCCAACGCCACGATCGAACAGATCAGTGCCAGGGTCAGCACGGCCGCCGAGTGGTCACGGACCCTCCGCCGCCACCTGGAGGCGGCGTCCCTCGACGTCCCGATGACTGGACGCCACGCCTCCATCGTGAGCTTCACCGGGTCCAAGGGTGGGGTCGGTACCACGACCACCGTGATCCATCTCGCCCGGCTCACGGCGAAGGCGGGACGCCGGGTCTGCCTGGTCGACCTCGACCTACAAATGGGAGACGTCCCCGGCTACTTCGATCTGAAGCACCGCCGCAGCATCGTCGACCTCGTCGAGGCCGCCGACGACATCAGCGCCTCCATGCTGGCCGACGCGCTGTACGTCCACCCCGACGGGCTGCACATCCTGCTCGCCCCGGACCACGGAGAACGCGGTGAGGACGTCACCGGAAGCGCCACCCGAAAGATCCTGGGGGCACTACGATCCCGGTACGACCTCGTGGTGGTCGACTGCGGGTCCACGATGACCGAGGCGACGGCGATGGCGGTGGAGCTGTCCGACACCGCGGTCGTTCTCACCAACCCTGACCTCCCGGCACTGCGCAGTGCGCAACGCATCATCGCGATGTGGGAACGCCTGCAGATCCGCGAAAGCACGAACGTTACCGGCCTGTTGATGCGGCACAGCCGCAAGAACGAGATCCAGCCGGACTTCGCTCGCAAACTGCTGGGGATCACCATGCTCCGCACCACCGTCCCCGCTGCCTACAGGGCGGTCGAGGCCGCGTCCAATACCGGCTCCCCGGACCGGCTCACCGACGAGTCCCTACTGAAGGCATATGGCCAGCTCGCAGGAGAACTGGAGATGTTCGCCTCCTCCGAGAAGACCGACGAGAAGGAGACCGGTGGGGAAGCCTCCTGGCTCGACGCCGCCAAACCCGCGACCCCGGCCAAGGGCCTGCGCCGACTCACGAGGAAAGGGGACTCCGGTGCCGGTATCGTCGAGTTCGCACTGGTCACTCCCTTCCTCTGCATAGCGGGTCTGCTGGTCTTGCAGATCCTGCTCATCGGCCTCGGCGGCATGTACGCCACGCACGCCGCGAACGAGGGGGCGCGCCAAGCCGCAGTGACCCCCAACGACTACGACGCGATCGTCGAGGAGTCGACCAAGCGGATCATCGGCCCGTGGGACGACGAGGAGAACTTCTCACTGGAGCTTGTCAACCAACACGGTGCCGTCTACGTGAACGTCACGATCGAGACTCCGGCTGTCATCCCGTGGGCACCAACCCCGGACACGTGGGACGTCTCCGGGTCGGCCCGTGTCCTTGACGAGAGGTGAGCCCCATGTCGAGGTTCCCGTTCGCCTCCAGGATCGGCGCTCTGAGGTTGTGGACCGCGCCGCGCACGCGCACGGACCACGGCTCCCAGTTCGTCGAGTTCGCCATCTACCTTCCGGCGTTCATGCTGTTCGTCGTCATCTGCTTCGAGGCGTTCATGGGGTTCTCGGCCCTGGAACGAATGGAGAACGCCGCCCGCGCGAGTGCCGACGCCGCTGGACGCTACGGCGCCGACCACGGCCGTGATATCGCCGCCGAGACCCTGCCGGACTGGTTGGAGCGCCAGGCCGACATCAGGGTATCCCGTGTCGACCACGGTTACTCGACGCGGATCACCGTAAGCTTCCCGCTCCTCTACCCGTACTCCGGGTTGGATCTCCCGGTGTCGAGGACGGTGAACATGCCCACGTGACGTCTCCCGTGACACCCGCCCGTCCGACTCCCCCTTGGACCACATCTCATGGGACTGAAAGACCGCCTGAACGAAGGCCGTCTCGCGGAACAGCAGACCGACCTCGGCAGTGTCTCGCACTGGCGACAGCGCCTACTCTCCGAAATCAATCTCGACGACCTCGCGATGCTGGAGATGCAGCAGCGCCGCACCCGGCTGGAGAAAGTCGTCGGCCACCTGCTCTCCCGGGAAGGCCCGGTCCTCTCCGACCGGGAACGTGGCGCGCTGGTGCGTCGTGTGGTCGACGAGGCTCTCGGCCTCGGCGTGCTGGAACCCCTGCTGGAGGACGAGAACGTCACCGAGATCATGGTGAACGGCCCTGATCACATCTACATCGAGCGCCGTGGCCAGGTCGAGCGCGTCGAAACGACTTTCGCCAGCGAGGACCAGCTCATGCAGACGATCGACCGGATCGTCTCCCAGGTGAACCGCAGGGTGGACGAGTCCAGCCCAATGGTCGACGCGCGGCTACCCACCGGCGAGCGGGTCAACGTGATCATCCCCCCGCTCTCGCTCAGCGGTCCGATCGTCACCATCCGGCGCTTCCCCAAACCGTTCACGCTGCGAGAGCTGGCCGCGAAGGGCAGTCTGGACGAGTCCACCGCCGTGCTGCTCGCGGCCCTCATCCGGGCACGGTTCAACGTGATCATCTCCGGTGGTACCGGTACCGGGAAGACCACGTTCCTCAACGCGCTCTCCGGGTTCTGTCCCGAGGACGAACGCATCGTCACGATCGAGGACTCCGCGGAGCTGCAACTGCAGCAGGAGCATGTGATCCGACTCGAGTCACGCCCGCCGAACATGGAGGGCGTGGGCCAGATCACCATCCGCGACCTGGTGCGGAACTCGCTGCGGATGCGTCCGGACCGCATCATCGTCGGTGAGGTCCGCGGAGCGGAGACCCTGGACATGCTCCAGGCCATGAACACCGGCCACGACGGCTCGCTCGCCACGGTGCACGCGAACTCCGCCGACGACGCCGTCTACCGCCTGCTCACTCTCTCCTCGATGTCCGAGGTCAAGATCCCGTTCGAGGCGATCCGTGACCAGGTCAACAACGCTATCGACGTGATCGTGCACCTCAGCCGCTACGCGGATGGCAGCCGCAGGGTCGGGGAGGTGGGCCTGGTGGCCTCGTCGCGCCACGAGGAGTTCCGCCTGGACCCCCTTCTCAGGTTCGTTCCGGAACCGATGGGCGCCGAGCGAATCGTGCGGGGGAAATTCCAGCGGTTCCCGATTCCCCGTCATGTCGCCAACCGGGTCCACGCGGCGGGCGAGACGATTCCGGCGGCGTTCGGGGTGGCCGCGGACGACACACCACAGGAATTCGGAAAGGCGCCCTGAACCCCATGTTGTTGATCACCGTCTCGATGCTCGTCACCGGCGTGTTCTTCGTGCTCGCGGCGCGGGAGTGGGGCATCGGCTCCGACCAGGATCACATGCTGGCCTCACGCAGCGCTCTGGAGAAGGCGGAACGGCGGGCCAACTCACCATTCTCCCGTTTCGACTCCTGGCTGCGCCGTACCGACATCGGTAAGAACCTCGAGCGGCGCCTCAACCGGGCCGGGATGAGGATCCCGGTGGCTCTGTTCGCCACGATCATCCTCGCGGTCGGGGCAATTTCGACCTTCTTCGTCGGGCGCCTACTGACACCGGCCTTCGGGTTTCTGTCCGCGTTTCTGGTCATCGGCCTCTTCATCTCATACCTCAACCGTCAGGAGGAGCGTCGAAGGGAGGCGTTCATCAGCCAACTCCCGGAGCTCGCCCGTGTTCTCTCCAACGCGACATCCGCGGGACTCGCGTTGCCCACGGCCATCACCATGGCGGCCGAGGAGCTCGACGATCCCGCCGGATCGGAGCTGCACAAAGCCTCGCAACAGATGCGTCTTGGCCAGTCGTTCGATTCCACGATCGCGGAGCTACGGGAGCGCATGCCCTCTCGGGAGATCGGGGTGCTGATCAGTACCCTGCTCATCGCCTCACGGTCGGGTGGCGCCCTGGTCACGGCGCTGCAGAGCATCTCCGACACCCTGGAGGCGCGCAAGGAGACCCGGCGCGAGGTCAAGACCATCCTGGGTGAGACCACGGGAACCGCCTGGGCGATGCTGGTGATCGGTGTCGGTTCGCTTTTCCTCATCAACACCCTCAACCCTGGTGTGGTGGAGAGAATGACCCAAAGCATCGTGGGTGTCGCGATACTCATCATCGCGGGGTTCTTGTTCGTCGTGGGTTTCTTCGCCGTCCGACGGATCACGAAAATCGACTTCTGACCAACCGCGGGGCCGTTCACCATGACCTTATCTCTGCCCATGATCCTTTTGACCGCGTTCGCGGCCGCGCTCTGCGTCGTGTTGGCCGTGTGGGGACTCCATCTCCTCACCAAGAAGAGCGAGGTCGCCGACGAGGAGTTCATCCCAACTCGACCGAAGAAGAAGCAGACCGACGACACGTTCGTGCTGCACCGGATCACCGAGCTCATCGGGAAGCCCTTCGCGTCCACGGTGGCGGAGAGCCTGCCCCAGGACTGGAAGGACGGGATCCATCGCCGGATCGAGGCGGCCGGATTCAGTAACGGGCTGACCGTCGAGCGCTATATCCAGCGCAAGGTGGGCGAGGTCATCACCTACGGCAGCATAGCGCTGTTCTTCTACACCAATGGGTCAACCATACTGTCCCTGGTGAGTCTGGGCTTCATCGGACTCACGGACATACAGCTCCACTCGACCTCCCAGAAACGACAGGACGAGATCCAACGTCAGCTACCGGACTTCTTGGACGTTCTCGCGGTGACCGTGGGGGCCGGACTCGCCTTCCGGCAGGCGCTCTCCCGCGTGGCGGACTCCATGCCGGGAGTGCTCGCCGACGAGTTCCGGATCGCGCTTCGTCAGATGGACCTGGGGACCAGCCGGCGCGACGCGTTCATCGAGATGCGTCGGCGCAACTCCAACGAAGCCCTTGGAAAGTTCGTCAGCGCACTCCAACAGTCAGAGGAGCTGGGCGCGCCGCTCACGGACGCGCTACAGGCGGTCAGCCAGGACATGCGCCGCGAGGACGCCCAGTACCTGCGGCGCAGGGCCCAGCGGCTCAACCCCCGAGTGACCGGAATCACCGCCGCCACCATGCTGCCCGGGCTCATTCTCGTCATCGGAGGAAGCATGATCATTGGCTCCACTCCCAACATCGACATGGGCAGTTTGTTCGGCGGATGATGCTATGACCCAGGAGGATGTCTCCCTCTCACTGCTGCCTCGGATGGCCCGACTGTTGCGGCTACTGATGCAGTTGCGGTTCGTCCTGACCGGCCTGGCGCTACTCCTGCTGCCGCAGGAGCGGCTCACGGTGTCGATCGCGTTGCTCACCATCCTCTTCGCGGCACTGACCGCGCTGGTCGCCTGGCAGTGGAAGCGGATCACCCCCTACCTCTACCGGCATCCCCTCCTCGTCACCCTCGACATCTTCTGCGCCGCCGCGATTCTCGGCGTCGACGGCCCGGCGGGACCGTTCTTCGTCGCGACCGTTCTCACCTCGACAGTCGCGGGACTTCTGTTCCGCACCTGGGGAGTCGTGGGGGTCGTATCGTTCCAGATCCTCTGCTACACCTCAGCGCTGCTCTCCTACTCGACCCTCGACAACGGCCAGCCTCCGGAAGAGCTCGTCACGTTCCAGACACTCCTGGTCAATCCCGCGCTCTACCCGGTCGCGGGTTTCGTGGGCGCCCAGCTCCGGCGGATCTTTCTCGAGCTCGCCACGGAGCAGCGCAAACGTCAGGAAGCGGAGATCACCGCGGCGTCGGCCGAGGAACGAGCGCGGCTCGCGCGCGATATGCACGACTCGGTGACCAAGACGCTGCGCGGCGCCGCCATGGCTGCCCAGTCCCTGCCAATCTGGGTGGAGAAGGACCCCGAGCGCGCCAGGGCCACGGCCCACCAGATCATGGAGGCCACGGACCGGGCCGCCCAGGAGGCACGGGAGATCATCCTGGATCTTCGCGAGGAGTCCTCCACTCTTCCACTGGCCGACCTCGTCCAGGAGGTCGTCGAGGAGTGGTCGGCGGAGAGCGGAGTCCCGGCACGTGTGGAACGCGCGCAACGCGGGTTCCCCCTCATGGTCACGGCGAGGCACGAGACCGTTGCCATTGTCCGTGAGGCGCTCACCAACGTCTCCCGTCACGCCAACGCGCGTACGGTCACCGTGACGCTCGCGGCGGTCCCTGACACGTCCTCCCGCCCCACACAGCCCACGACGGAATCGCGTTCCCCCCACACCGGGTATCTGTTCGTGCGGATCGCGGACGACGGCGATGGTTTCGAGCCGTCCAGCAGCTCGGAGTTCACCGTCCGCCATGACGGACTCCCACGCAAGGATGGCCACTACGGTACGGCCGGCATGGCGGAGCGCGCCGAGCGGGCCGGCGGGGCGCTCGCGATCGAATCCACTCCTGGCGCCGGCACGAGCGTGCTGCTGTGGGTTCCCCTCGCCCCCGAAGAGGACCACGCCTCCCCGGGAGCGCGGGACACCACGCCCTCGCGTGCGGCGCCGTCCACGTCAACAGGAGCAGGAGTACGTGATGACTTCTCGCACGAGTGACTTCCCCATCAGAGTCCTGGCCGCCGACGACAACGTCGTCGTCCGGGCGGGCCTGGTAGCGCTCCTGGACGCCGCTGACAACGTCTCCGTGGTGGCCGAGGCGGGAAACGGCGCCGAAGCCATCGAGCTCGCCCGAGAACACTCTCCTGACGTCGTTCTCCTCGACATACGCATGCCGATCATGGACGGCGTCAACGCGGTCGGAGAGCTGGTCACCCTGAGCAAGGTCGTCATGTTGACCCACACCGAGGATCCCGATGTCATCAACACGGCGCTGCAACGTGGGGCGTCCGGCTATCTGGTGCACGGTCACTTCACACTGGCCGAACTCAGCCGAGCGCTGGAGGAGGTGGTGGGGGGATCCGGCACCCCGCTGTCTCCCGTCGCCGCTTCGGCGGTACTCGAGTCGATGCGTTCCGCCCCGCAGTCCGCCACCACTCCGGCCCACTCGGACGATCTCGGGTTGAGCGAGCGCGAGTCGGACGTGATGGAGGCGGTGGCCCAAGGGCTGTCCAACGACGAGATCGCCTCCACTCTCTTCCTGTCGGAGAAGACGGTGAAGAACTACCTCAACCGGATCTTCCGCAAGCTACAGGTCAGCCACCGAGCCGCCGCCATCGCCCGGTGGAACGGCCACGCGAGCCCACACCCGCCCCCACCCCCATAGGGACTCTGGACCCAGATCGAGCCCCGGATCGACCCCGGAACCCCGACGGTAGAAATTGGGCCCACGGACCCTAGGCGCCCAACCACCGCTGCCCGTAAGTTGATAAATGTCGCAAGGACGCAGAGAACTTCTCCCTCAAAAGGAGCGCAGAGTCATGACGAACCCCCTCGTTTCCGTTTATGCTTCCGTCCGCACCTTCCTCGCCGATCGCGCGGTCGCTCTTAAGAACCGTTCCGACCGCGGCGCGGGATTCATCGAGTACGCGGGTGTCCTGATTGTCATCGGGGCGATCGCCGCCGTTGCCTACAACGCAATCGAGGGCGACGAAGAGGGCATCGGTAACACCATTAAGGAAGGCATCGAAGGCGCCATCGAATCTGCCTTCGACGAGGCTGACGCCAGCGGCCTGCTCTAGAGGTTCGGCGCAGTCAGCAATCGACGTGAGGCGCTCACGATGAGGCTAAGGTCTCGCACGGCTGACGAGCGGGGGCATGCGAGCATGCTCCTGCTCGTCGGCCTTGCTTTGGCTCTTCTGGCGGTCACCCTTCTCTTCATGCGGCTGGGACAGGCCCACGGCCTTCGCACGGAGTCCCAGAACGCCGCCGACGCCGCCGCTCTGGCCGCCGCCGGCCAGGCTGCCGACGAGGCGGCACGCGATATCGCCAACTATGTCATTCCCTACAGTTCACTGCACGACCCCGCGACC
Source organism: Halostreptopolyspora alba (assembly GCA_003725585.1). Lineage (GTDB taxonomy): Bacteria > Actinomycetota > Actinomycetes > Streptosporangiales > Streptosporangiaceae > Lipingzhangella > Lipingzhangella alba. The sequence goes on from RJMB01000016.1 coordinate 71,645, forward strand.
GCGCGCACGCGGGCCGAAGAGTACGCCCGGGACAACGGCGCGGTCCTCGAAGACATTCGCGCCAGCGACGACAACACTGGCAATACCGGAAACATTGTCCGCGTCGAGGTCCGTAGCGCCCAGTGCCAACGTGAACTGGAAGAGCACGGCGACCGCCACTGGAACGACACCGTGTGCGACGGCACCGAAGACGAGGAGGACGAGCCTCTCCACACCGGAAACGCGGACGCGATCGCCGAGGTTGTCATTCCCGATTGCTCCTACATCGTGAGCGACGGTGAGGATGTCAGCATCATCGGCATCCGGTGCGACGGCGAGACCGTTCAGAGCTACACGCACGCACGGCGACTGATCGAGGTGGAGCTGACCGACGAGGAAGGACAGTACATCTACAAGCCACTCAGCTGGACCGAGGACGGATAACGACAAAGAGGCCATCCCCTGGGACGAACGGTGACACCCAAGGACGTCGCCCGTGCAACTCCGAAGGCGTTCCGGCGCGTAGCCGGAACGGCGTTTTCTTGTGTCATCCATTCTCCGAGTAGCCGCGATTACTATCCACTGTGGACGCCTTCACGGGGACCCGCTAACCTGGCTGACCGCTCGTGTACCCGCAAGGAGTTGCGCTATGGATAGTCTCGGTATTTTCTCTCACACCAGGCAGCTGCTCCGTATTGGGTTGCCCGCAGCCGTGGCACTGGCCTTACTCACTTCCTGTGTCAGCGGTGGCGACGGCGACTCCGGCGAAGGAGGGAATGGTGAACAACAGGGGGGTGGGCAAGGGGCCGGTGATCCCGAGGAGGTCGCCGCGTCCTCCGTGACGACAAGCTTGGAAGTCGGTCCCCTCATCCAGTTCGACGTGTACCCGGTACAGCGGATCGGGAACGGTGTCGCACTGCTCAATATGACGGCGACGAACAACGCGGAGGAGGAGGTCAACTTCTACCAGGTCCTCTCCAAGGGCGGAAACCCCACTACAGCTGAGGGTGTCTCGCTGATCGATACCACCAACAGTGACAAGTACCTACCGTTACGGACGGCGGAGGATGAAACCTGTCACTGCTCGGACTGGAGCGATGACAAAGACATAGAGCCCGGTGGCAGTATCGACTTCTGGGTGGCGTACCCCGAACCCCCCGACGATGTGTCGGTCGTGACGGTCACCACCAACGCGAGCCCGGACTTCCTTGACGTCCCGGTCGTGGACGCGGAAGGCTCCAATGACGAGATCGCCGAGGCCGACGTCGCCGACCCCGAGATCCGCGAGCTCAGCTCGTACGAGGACGGGGAGGATGAAACCGTCTCTCGGGAGGAATCCGAGGACGAGTCCAGCATCATGCTGTCCTCCGATGTGCTTTTCGACGTCGACGAGTCGGAGCTCACCGATGACGCCGACGAGACCCTCGAACAGGTCGCCCAAGAGATCGACAATGCTTCGGCGGACACGGTCAGTATCGACGGCTACACCGACAACACCGGGAATGACTCGATCAACGACCCCCTGTCCGAAGATCGTGCCGAGGCCGTGCAATCCGCTCTCGAGGACCTCGTGACGCGTTCCGGTGTGAGCTACGAAGCCAACGGCCACGGATCCGCCGACCCCGTCGCCGACAACAGCACCGAGGACGGACGACAGAAGAACCGGCGCGTTACCGTCACCTTCGAGAAGTAGGGTACGACAGTGATTTCCACGAATCTGAAACGTTCTTTTCTGCTTTCCGTCGCCGCTATTACCGTCAGCATCGCGTGTGTCTCTCCCACCTCTGCGCAGGAGCAAGAGGAAGAACTACCTGTACTCGGATCCGGAGATGTGGATGTGGATGACGACATCGACGCTACGGTCGAAGTGAATCAACTGCGGCAGACAGAAAGCGGTGGGTACACGTCGCTGACCTGGAGCCTGCAGAACAATGAGAGCAAAGATATCGATATCATCGAATTCAAGAACGAGACGTACACCTACGGCATCAAGGGAAAGACCGAGGCCGCCGGTGTCGCACTCGTCGATGAAGAGAAAGGAGTTCGCTACTACCCGCTCAAGGATTCCTCAGAGGAGGAAGTGTGTCTCTGCTCTGGAGCTGAGCGCACAAGCACATTCCAAAACAGTGTGAGTGATGGCGAAAAAGCCACGTACTGGAGTGCCTTCAACCTCCCCGAGGATGTGTCCACGGTAACCGTGGACATCCCGAAATTCGAGCCCATCGAGGACGTTCAGATCGAATGAACACTTCTCCTCCTGGAGGCGGCCGTCGATCCCCCCGGTCGGCTCCGAGGAAACACGAACAGGAGTAACCGATGCGGAGACGTGTCCTCCCCTCACCTCGGTCTCGGATACACAGAAACGACCGCGGTGCCAGCCTCATCGAACTGGCTTTCCTGGCGACAATCGCGGGCGCACTCATCGGTGCCGTTGTGCAGTCCCCGATCCCGTCTCAGCTCAACGACGGAATCCGTGACATGGTGTGCCGCGTCGAGGGCCCGGAGTGCGGTGGAGAGAGCTGGGTCGAGCATGAGCGGCCGGAGGAACCCGAGGAATACACGTTCACGTTCACCGGCGACAACAATTGGGACGGCGAAGTCAAAGGCGAAGGAGACGCCCGCATCGCCATCGAGTTCGCGCTCGCCCAGCTCGGTAAACCCTATATCTGGGGTGGTAACGGCCCACACGGGTGGGACTGCTCGGGCATCATGAAGGCCGCCTGGCAGGAGGCGGGTGTCTCCATCCCCCGCACCACCACAACGAGCTACGCCGCCCTGCCCCATGTCTCCAAGGGAGAGCTCCAGCCGGGAGACCTCGTCTATTTCCACACGATCGCCTCGCACCCCTCGCCGTCGCACATGGGCATGTACCTCGGAGATGGTCAGATGGTGCACGCGGGCGACCCCGTTCAGGTTGTCCAGATGCGGGGCAACCCGTACTGGGAACAGAAATGGGTTGGCGCGGCTCGCGTCCCGCAAGGGTGAAAGATCCACTCCGTAGTGCCGCTGTACCCCCGTCAACTCGATCCGGCTGGCCTTGGGTGGATCCACCCGCTGAAAGTTCTGGCCAGCTATCTCACTGACGAGGAGCCACATTGCGGCAGCGGCTGTTGGTAACCGTCATCATCGGAGTCCTGACATTGCAGGTCACTGTGCCACTCGTCCAACTTCTCCGGGGCGACCTACCCGCACGATTCGGCTGGCAGATGTACAGTGCGTCCCCTGAGTGGCCGACGATCGAAGTCGTCGATACCGACGACAATGTGACCGCGCTCGATGAGTCCGACATCCGTAAGAACCGCGGTGAGATGCGCGCGGACGAACGCCTGGCCAACGCTCTTTGCCGCGAGAACCCCGACGTCGTACAGGTCCGCGTGCACCACGGGGACACGGTTCAGTCCTTCGATTGCTCGGCCCCATGACCAACCTGGTCGAGGCGGTCTCACGTTCCACCGTCGGAGCACGCCAGCTAGCCCTCGTACGAATCACCGTCGCCGTCGTTTCGCTTATCAAGGGATGGCTCGTAGCGCCCTTTGTGTTCGCGCTCCAGGATGACCCGTTGCGCCTCCCGATCGTCCCCCTCCCCGACATACCCCCGCTCCTGCTGTTCCTGGTCTGGGCCTTGGCGTCGGTATTCCTGGCGTTCGGGGCCGCTGTCCCGCTCACCGGAGCCCTGGTTGGCCTTTCAGCGTGCTACACGCTGCTCTGGGACGAGCGAACCTACAGCAACCATCTTTTCCTGCTCTCCATAATGGCGCTCCTGGTAGCGGGAACGCACGGCGGCCGACTACGTGGCACGAACACGTGTGTCTCGGGCGCGGTTCCGTTTTTGATGATGACCCAGATATCGACCGTGTACATTTTCGCTGGACTCGCGAAGGCCAACAGTTCTTTCCTGTCGGGTGAGGTCCTGACGGAGAAGGTCGGCCTTCCCGGAGCGATCATTCCGTTGAAGCTCGCGGATTTCCCGGCCTCTGTCGCGGTCGCACTGGCTGTGATGACGGTGATCGTGGAAGTCGCTCTGGGTGTCACGCTCTGGTTCTCCCAATCCAGGTTCCTTGCCGTGGCAACGGGCATAGCCCTCCATTCTTCGTTCGTGTTGTTACTGGTCGAGAGTTGGGAGTTCGTTGGTTTCGGGCTACTGTGCCTCGCGGTGTATCCGCTGTTCTTCTCCTGGAGGCCACACGAGCACCCCTCGCCACGGAGCATCGCCGACGCTTCGTGAGTAGCGTCCTGACCATCGAGTTTCCACACCACAACGACCTGTAAGGAGTCCGGTGTCCTCCCCACCTCCCCCACCCCCGTCCCCGGGAGACCGCCCATTCGATCCTCGACGTGTGGGCGCGTACCGCATCGTCGGTCTCGTCTGCAGGGACGGCGCGGCGGTGACCTACGTGGGAAGCACCAAGGAGGGGCGCCGGGTCGCGGTCCGGACCGTCGCGGACGAACGCGCGGTCACACCGGACCTCCGATCGCGGCTCGACCACCGGATCATCCTGGTCCGCGGTATCTCGGCCACCTGTCTGGTCCCGGTGATCGACGCGGACCCCACGGCCGAACGCCCCTGGTACGCCACCCCACTCGTCTCCGGAGCCACCCTCCAGGACCACGTCAGCGCGCACGGCCCCCTCGGTGCCGACCAGGTCCGGGTCCTCGCGCTCGGCCTGGCCGAGGCCATCGACGCCGCCCACACGGCCGGTTGGACCTTCGCCAGCCTCACGACCTCCGACATCGTCCTCGCCCCTGCGGGTCCCGCGCTGCTCGACCCCGCCCTCACACGGCTCCTCGGGGGACACGCCACCGCCGCGCGGGACGACACACCCGAAAACGCGCCGCCCTCCACCGACGTCGCGGAGCCGCCCGACACGGCCGCGGACGTCCACGCGTGGGCAACGGTGGTCACCTTCGCCGCCACCGGCCGCCCTCCCGGACCCGAGGACGGTGCCACCGGTGGCGGACTCGCCCCCCAGCTGGCGGAGGTCGTCACCCACGCGCTCCACGACGACCCGCGGGAACGCCCCGACGCCGAAACGCTGTTCCGGCAGGTCGCCCAGCCGCTCAACGACCCCGCCCAGGCCGGCGCCGCGGACACCTTCGTCCCGCGCGCCGTCGAGAGGTACTGGAGCGCCCCCGAGGGCTCCGCCACCACGGCGTGGACCCCGTTGCACACCGAGAAGAGCCAACCGAGGCTGCGCCCCAAAGTGGCGGTCGCTGGTGTGCTCGTACTCGTGGCCGGGCTCGCCACCGTCTACGCCGCGGGCGGCCTCACCCTCGGATCCGGGGATGTCACCGACCACGAAACCAACGCGCGGCTCATCGAAGAAGCCGGGTGCGACGACTGCACTACCCCGGTGCACGTGGTTCCCGGGCTGGAACACCAGGGGGAGGACGCGCGCCTGGTCCTCACCAACGCCACGACCGACCAGGGGGAGTTCGGCGCGGAGGAGCAGGTCGCCGTCTACCTGATTCGGAACCGCGACGACGAGATCCTCGCGCACAACATGTCCGGTGAGCCCACCGGCATGACGATCTCGCCCGAACTCGAGTTCGACGACCTCTGGAGCATCGACGACTCCGGCAACTTCTACCTGCTCACCGGGGGTCCCGGCGACGACGAAACCCAGAGGGTGGCGTGGCTGAACCAGGACGACCCGCGAAGCGTCGAGAACTTCTCCGCCCACGGGGTGCAGACCGCGTGGCAGGAGTCACTCGAGGCCACCGACCTCGACGGCGACCAGACGTTCGAGGTCGCCGCGGACGCCGGAGTGAGGACGTTTCCCCCGGAACCCACGAACGTGCGCTTCTACTACAAGTACCACCGCGAGGACCACATGTTCCTGCCGTGGAAATGCACGGACTCCCAAGGCGCCACGGTCGCGGAGGAAGACCTGTACCCCATGAGCGAGGAGCCGTGCAGCGACTACGGCCAGCAGGAGGAGGTCCCCTGGGACTACTGAACGGTTTCCGGTCGCGTCACCGGGACGCGTTCACGCCAGCCCGGTTCGAGACGTTCAGACGCACTCCTCGTACTCGGTGGTGAAGATGTCGGTTTCGGCGTCATAACAGATCCCGACCGGGGGAAGCTCTCCCCCCTCGGTTGTCGTGCCCCGAAACGCCAACAGGCCACTCTCCGGCGCGCCGGAGATCGAGAGGGTGAACTCGTTGCTCTCCTGACCTTGCGGCTCCTCCGGAGCGGGGGCGTAGCTGAACTCCGCGTCGGGGGTCAGCTCCTGTCCACCGGCGACCACGTGGAACGCGTCCTGGGTGAACTCGGGCGCCTGCCCCCGGACTCCCTGGGACTGCCCGTTGACGGTGAACTGGATCCCGTCGTCGACGGGTTCCGGACTGTGAACGAAGACCTGTGTTGACGCGAGGCCACCACCGATAGACGCCGTGAACAGCGCCACGTTTCCCTGGGCGGCACCAACCTCGGCCGTAGCGCTGTCGTTGTTCGTTCCACCGGCGACCTGGTCGATGGCGGCGTCGGGAAGTCCGCCCTCCTGTCCCCCGTCCTGGCTGTCCCCACCGTTGCCGTCACCGCCCGCCTGGCCGCCGTTGTCCCCGGTGTCCGCGCCGTCACTACCGTCGCCGCTCTCACCGTTGCCGCCGTCACCGGACTCCCCGCCGTCGTCCTCGCCCTCACCGGCGGAAAGGGCCTCCATGGCCACGGGGGTGGCCAGGGCGCCGCCGCCCACGAGGGCGAGGGCGCCCACGACGGCCCCGGCGACCAGTAGGGGGCGGCGCCGGCGACGGGGCGGCTTCGGTGGCGCCGTCGCCATCCCGGTCCACTCCGCGTTGAGCAGCGTGGTGACCGCGGTGGCCGGGTCCTGGGCCGGGGCCGCTTCCCGGCCACGGGTACCGCCCCACAGCTGTTCGACGGCCTGGAGTGCCTGACCCGCCGTTGGGCGAAGGGCCGGGTCCTTGGCCAGCGCCGCCTCCAGGAGCGGACGCAGCTCGGCGGGTGTTCCCTCCAGGTCGGGGTCGGCGCGCAGCACCCGGTAGGCCAGCGCGTCCGGCGCACCACTTCCGAACGGTTCCCGCCCGGTGGCGGCGAAGGCCACCAGCGCTCCCCAGGAGAAGATGTCGGAACGCTCGGTAAGCTCGCCGCTGCCGTACTGCTCTGGGCTCATCCAGCCGGCCGTGCCGACGACCCCACCGGTACGCGTGAGGGCGGTCTCCTCGACCGCGCGGGCGATCCCGAAGTCCAGCACCTTGGGACCCGACGGGGCCAGGATGACGTTGCCCGGCTTGAGGTCGCGGTGCACGATCCCCTGGCCGTGGATGGCGTGTAGCGCCTCCGCGAGGCCACCGGCCAGCGCCAGGAGCTTTCCCCCACTCAGGGGGCCGTTGTCGCGGACGTACTCGCGCAGCGTGGGCCCGGGCACGTACTCGGTGGCCAGCCAGGCGGTGGCGCTCTCGGTGTCGGCTCCGCGGAACTCCGGCACGCAGGGGCTGTGCACCCGTCGCACCAGGTCGACCTCGCGGGCGAAACGGGTGCGGAACTCGGGGTCCGTGGCGAGCGAGTCGAGCACCACCTTCACAGCGACGTACCGGTCGCCGCGCTGGTGGTCCTGGGCGGCGAACACGGTCCCCATCCCACCGGTGCCGATGCGGCCCACCACCGTGTAGGGGCCGATGCGTTTGGGGTCGTCGTCCAGGAGGGGGGCGAAGTGCGTGGGGGATCCGTCAGTCATTGGCCCGTTCTCGTGTCGATGGAGCGGTGCGGGATGTTCGTGTGGGTTCGATGCGCGGTCTCGCGCTCCGGTTCAGTCACCCCCGCCCGATCGGTCCGGACCACCTCTGGGCCGGATCATCCGCACGGCATCCCGCCGCCCTCGCCTTCGCCCCCGATCGGCTGCTGGTCGTGCCACTCGGGTCCCTCCTGGTAGCACACCCCGAACGCGTCGCGTTCCTGGTCGGTGAGGGTGTGCCCCCACAGCTCCTCCGGCGGTTCGTAACGGAGGTACCGCATCTCGTACTCCGTGACGGGGTCGGCGGCCTGGTTCTCGTTCTCCGGTGGGACGTCGTGGATGGTGAGGGTGAACTCGTCGGTGGGCTGGTCGGCGTCCAGCGTGGTCAACACCTCGGAGTCGGTGGAGCGGTAGAACCTGTCCCAGTCCCGGTTGTAGAGGTTGTCCACGTCCTCCTGCTGCAGATCGAACTCCATGGCCTGGAAGTCCTGGGTGTGCAGGGTGTAGCTGCCCGTGTCGCGGAAGTACTCGGCGCTGCCGGTGAAGACGACGTCGTCCCCCTCGCGCTCGGCGGACGCGAAGCTGATGTCCAGCTGCGGTTCCCACTCCCCCACGACCGCCTCGCCGTCGCCGTGTGCCTGCTTGGTGGCGATCTCGATGGTCTCCGGCGCGCTGGCGCGCACCCGCACGGCACCAACCTCGAAGTCGTCTCCGGAGTCGCTGGCGCGCAGGTTGGCGCCGCCCTGGTCCACCCCGGAGAGGTCATCGCCGCCGTCACCCTGCTCGCCGCCACCGTCGTCGCCCTGACCCTGTTGGCCGTTGCCGTTGTCACCGTTGCCGTCCGGTCCGGTGTCCTCAGCGCCACGTTGCCAGGTGAGGGCGCCCGCCCCGCCGGCCAGCACCAGCGCGAGCGCCGCGGCCACCGGCACCAGCACTTTCCGGTTGCGCCAGCGGGAGCGTCTGGGCGGGGCGAGACTGTTCCAGGTGGTGGTGTCGGTCCCGGTGCCGCCGACCTCAGTCCAGCGTTCGTTGAGAAGGCCGGGAAGTACCCGGGTCGCCTCCTCGTTGGCGACGCGCGGGCTCCCCGTCCACAGTGCGGTTACGGCATCCAGTGCCTGGGCCGCGGAGGGGCGCTGCGCCGGGTCCTTCGCCAGCGCCGCGGCGACCAGCCGACGCAGTTGCTCGGGGATCCCTTCAAGGTCCGGGGCCTGCTCCATCGTGCGAAACGCCAGCTCGTCCGGAGTGCCCGTCCCGAACGGGCGCCGGCCCGTGGCCGCGTAGGCCACCAGCCCGCCCCAGGCGAACATGTCCGACCGTGGTGCGGGGTCGGTGCCCCGGTACTGTTCGGGGGCGAGCCAACCAGGGGTGCCGAAGAGGCCGCCGGTACGGGTGATCGCGGACTCCTCGACCGCGCGGGCGATCCCGAAGTCCAGCACCTTGGGACCCGAGGGGGCCAGGATGACGTTGCCCGGCTTGAGGTCGCGGTGCACGATCCCGGCGGCGTGCACCACCTGTAGCGCCTCGGCGATCCCGGCCGCCAGCCCCAAGAGCATGTTGCCGGTCAGCGGGCCGTTCTGGTCGATGTGCCTGTTCAGGGTCAGCCCCGGCACGTACTCGATACCGAGCCACGGGCGGGGACCCTCGGTGTCGGCGTCACGGAACGCCGGCACGCAGGTACCGGTCACCCGGCGCAGCAGGGCCACCTCGCGGGCGAAGCGCGCGCGAAACTCGGTGTCGGTGGCGTACTCGCGGTGGACCACCTTCAACGCCAGCGGGGCGCCGTTGTCGTCGACGGCCGCGTACACCGCCCCCATCCCGCCCGAGCCCAAACGTCCAACGACGCGATAGCTGCCAACGTGGGTGGGATCCTTGTCGGTGCGGGGGGTCAGACCCGCGGCGGCGAACTGCTCTGGAGTACTGTGCACTGGGTTCTTCCGGGATGCGGGGGCGGGGCCTGGGGCGACGGCTTGGCCCGCGCTACCGGGCGTGGTGGGGCACGGGGCGAGTCGGACGTCGTCCCTCAGGGGGAAGTCACGAATATTAGACCTGACGCGTGGGCACGGGGACAACCTCAGCCGATGCTGGCACCCTTGTGGCGACGCCCGCCGTGCTCGAACCCGGAGAAGATCTCCGCCACGAGCTCCAGATGGCCGATCATGGACGGCGCGCGCAGCTGCTCGGGATCGACCACCTTCCGGTGGGCCAGACGCGTGTCCTCGGGGATGCGCAGGGCGCGATGGCAGCGCGTGGAGAGTTGCCGTTCGAGCTCGGCGACACCCGACTGCTCCTTGGTCCGAGCGAGCGCGATGAGCGCCGTGGAGGCCAGGCCCGGATAGTCAAGGTCGGTGATCTCGTCGAGCGCGGTGGCCGCGCGGTTACCGCCCTCGCGCGACGGGTGGGCCACGAGGACCAGTCGGGTGGCCCGTTCGAGGAGCACGGACAGCGCCGGTTGGTCGACGACGCTGCCGCCGTCGACGATCCGCAGCGAGTAGTACCGCTCCAGGACCTCGGAGATCCGGCGGTGCTCGACCGGGCTCAGTGCGCGGTCAGGGACCTTTACGCGGGAGGCGAGCACGTCGAGGCCGGAACGCGACCGCGCGACGAACCGGCTGAAGTCGGAGTACCGCTCCACGCTGTCAGACGCGACGATCAGGTCGTCGAGGTCGTATTCCGCGCGGGACCTCAGCAACAGGCGGTCACTCAACGGTGCGCGTCCCACGTTGGCGTCGACCGCGATGACCTGGTCACCGCGCTGCGCCGCCATGACGGAACCGAGCCCCAGGGTGGTGGTGGTGACGCCCACCCCCGGCTGCGCGCCGAGCACGACGATGGCCTGGTGCCCGTCGGGGATGGCCGCGCGCCGTACCGTGCCCTCGAGCTCCGCGCGGCGCAGCTCGATCTTGGAATCGCCGGGGTTGACGTGCCCCCGGGTGGCCGTGAAGAGCGCCCGGCGCCACCCGCCGCGGGGTGCGGGTTTCGACCTGTGGATCAGGGAGTCCGCGCTGAGCTCGGGGCTCGCCTCCACGCGCGGCTCCGCCGGGGAGGAGGGACGAGGGGTGTGCTCGCGACGCGGCGCGGCTCCAGGGGGATCGTCGTCTGCGTTCGGGTCGAGCGGGGGGCGAGACACTACAGCAGGCTTTCTAGCATCGGAGATCGCACTATCGGCCCATATGGTGGCATTTTACGAGGCTGAACTTGATCACGCAGTCACGAATTCGGAATTTGGGTCGAAAATAGGTCCAGGGACCCAAAACGCGACTCCGGTGGTCCCTGGCGGTGTGGGTCCACCCACCGGCCGCTCGCCGTTGCGTCCCGTGTCGGCTCCGATCCGGTCGATGTTCGACAGCCGCCCCGCGCACGCACGCTGGGACCCGCACCCGCGCCGCTGACGACCCACGACAGCACCGCGTGTCCCACCGCTGTCGTCGCCTCGCGGTGAGCACCGCGCTCCCCCCCCCCCCCCCCCCCCCCCCCCCCC
>RJMB01000016.1:82802-131290 GCA_003725585.1 Halostreptopolyspora alba
GCCCGGGTTTGGGTCCGTGGACCCTGTGCCCCTCCTCCCCCGAGCTCTACGGTCAGAATCCGTATTGACGACCGTTCCCCCCAGTTAACCCCACGGCCAATGTCGGGAGACGCCCTCGACCCTCCACACCGTCGGACCTCGCGACCGTTGTGACCCCAATTCGTGTCCAGGAGCATCCGTGTCCCGGTTCCGAATCCGTCCAGGCAGCGACACCGGTGCCAGCTTCGTCCAGTACGCCGGGGTCCTCGTGGTCATCGGCGCGATCTGCGCGGCCGCCTTCGTCTCGGTCGCTGACAGCACCGAGATCGGAGACCGGGTCAAGGGCGGGGTTCAGGAGGCGTTCTGCAACGCCCTCAGCTCCATTGGCCTGGACGTCGAGTGCGACTTCGGGGAGGGGGACGCCGCCGACGAGCCCAACGCCCCCAGGTGCACACTCGGCCAGACCGAGCGCAGCGAGTCCATCCATGCCACCGCCTACTACGTCAGCCTCGGACAGTCCGGGGGCGACAACATCCGCCACCAGGTGGATCCGCAGACCGGTGTGAACCGCTCCATCTACACCACGTCGGGCCGCACCCGTCTCGGAGGGGCGTTCTCCAACGAGCAGGACCTCGACGACGTCCACGAGCAGCTCGACAGCAAGAACAAGCCGGAGTGGGAGGCGTTCATCCGTGGCGGGGGCGGCTTCGACCTGAACTACTACTTCGAGGGGGAGAACGCGCGCGACGACGCGGAGCAGATCCGTGAGGACCGGCGTGGTTCCTGGTGGCAGCGCTGGCTCGCCGCGACGGGGGGCGCCAGTGGGGCGGCGATCGAGGGACTCGCGGGAGAGGCGGCCCACCAGATCGAACGTGGCTGGGCCTGGGTCACCGGCGGCGACACCGACGCCGTCGACGACAAGTACGAGGAACAGCTGCCGGACTCGGTCTCGATCGACCTGTCGGCCGAGGCCGCCGGGAGCGCCAGCTACTCCCCCCACCTTCCCGGCGTGCTGGACGGCGAGATCGAGGGGGGCCTGGAGGGCTCCGGAGGCACCCAGCTCGAGATCCACGACGACTTCAGGCGGACCCACTGGACCACCTTCAGTGTGAACGGTGAGTTGAAGGGGGAAGGCGGGCTGGACTTCTCCAGCGTACTTCCGGCCGAGGTCAAAGCCTACGCGCGCGCCGCTGGCGGCGTGGAGCTCGTCCAACGCACCAGGTTCGACGAGGACGGCAACCCGCAGTTCGTCGACTTCCGGACCCGGATCACGCACGAGCTGCGGGGTGGCGCCAGGGCGGGCGCCAACCTCGAAGAGGTCCTTCCGAAGGGCACGGCCCTGGAGAGCACCGAGCTGGCCCAGTACTGGATGAACAGCTCACGCGGTCGGCTCAGCCACAACTTCCGGCTCGACCTCGAGGACCCCAACAACCGTTCCGCCTTCGAGGAGGTCTTCAACACCGACACCGGGATGCTGGCGATCCCGCGGCCGGAGGCCCTCGCGAACCCGCAACGGTCGGCGGAACTCGGCCAGCACCTCGCCGAGAACTCCATAGAGACGTTTGACGTCTACTCTCAGGACTGGTCCCTCGGTACCGACACCAGCCTGGAACGTCCCGGCTGGGGAGGCGGAGTCGAGAGTGAGACCGTGGAGTCCACACTGGAGAGCAGCGAAATCCGTGACAACACCGTGCCCAATCCAGAGTGGCGAGAACGGGACTGCTGACATGACCAGGGAAAAGGAGTCCTCGCGGCACTACTGGTCGACGGTGGCGGCCACCATCGCCGCGGGCGTGACACTTGCCGGCTGCGCCGGCGGGGCCGGAGAGGACGACGGCGCGGAGGAGTCCTCCCCGGCCCCGAGTGAGCACACTGAGGATCCGGTTACCCTCGTGGAGCTGACCTTCAACCCGGTCGCCGGCATGGAGCAGTACACCACCGAGGCGCACACCGCCAAGCTCACCTTCGCCGACGAGGAATGGGTCGCCGAATACGAGAACGCCCGGGCCGGTGGGGGCGAGGACCCCCCCGATCCCGACGACGCGACCACCCAGGACGGCCGCACCCCAGCGACAGTCCTCGTCTTCCTCGAGAAACGCAACGAGATCGACGGCGCGATCCTGATGATCGAGTCGCAGATCCAGGGGTGGGACGACGAGGCCGAGATAACCACCGAGGAGCTGGATGTTCCCGGTACCGCCGACGCGGCTCTGGTGAAGAGCCACTACACGGCCCCGGGCGACGACTACCGCAGCGAACAGTGGGACATTGTGCTCGGGATGGACACCACACCCCAGTACCACATTCGCTACGGCGCTCCCGAGGACGAGTTCGACCGAGACGGAGCCGAGGCGATGCTGGAATCAATTCAGGTGGAGAGTGAGTACGAGTGAAGTACGCGGGCGTCGTCGTGGGCGCGATCGCAGTCCTGCTCGGACTTGGCCTGCTCGTCATCGTGGGCGGTTCGGTACTGGCCCAGTCCGGCACCTACCCCACGGATGTCGACGAGGGTTTCGGCACCATGCTCGCGGTCGAGGCGTACATGGGCCTGTCCCGGGTTGTCGGCGGCTTCATCGCCGGTCTCATGGCGCGCGGCACCCGCAGCGCCCCCTGGGTGATCGGCGCTGGTGCCGCCGCCGCGCTCCTGGCGGCCGTTGTCGGGGTCCTGATCGGCATCTCCGCCAACAGCGCCGAGAGTGGTCCGGCGGCAACCGCGGGCGACCTCGTGGTGTTCGTGCTGTGGCCGCTCGAGGGCGCTCTCGGTGGTTGGCTCGCCTGGCTGATCCCCCGGCGGAGCAAGTAACCGGGCCGGGCACACCTCGGGAGCAGTCCGGCCCGCCGGACGGAGGGCGCCTCTCAGTTCGGTACGACCCCGATCGTGTCGACGAGCGCGTCGAACGAGCCGTCTTCCACCATCTCGGTCACGGAACTGACCCGTACGGCCACGACCTCGTCGTCTTCGGTACGGATTCCGAAATCGGCGACGTGGTGCGTGTCGAACTCCGGTGACTCGTTCGTGTGCTCATAGTCGATCCGGTAGGCGTCCTCGGCGCCCGGAATGTCGGCCGGCCCGGCGTCCTGGACGGAGATGTCGCCGTCGTTGGCCGACGGGAACTCCTCCTGGATGAACGTGGCGGCCTCCTGCGGTGTGGCGTCGCTCGGAATGTCCTGGTAGTCAGCGATCTCGGCCGCCGCGAGGTCAGGCTCGGACTCGTGGGCCCCCAGATACCGCGTCCACCCTTCGATGACCGCTTCGTCCTGTTCCCAGTCCTCCGGCATCGCGTACGTTACGGGTCCGGTCTCCACCCGCTCGTAGCCGTCTGGCGTGTCGACCTGCGCGGTGTTCTCTCCTTCCCGCTCCGGCGCGGAGCCGCCACCGTCGGAGCAGCCGGCCAGGGAGACCGCCAGGGCGGCGGCGAGGGTGGAGGCTCCGAGCAAGAATCCGGTGTCGCGGTAAGGCATGACCATGCCTCCTAGGGAATCGATGGGGGGTGAACCACCTAACTCCGCCGTCTCACCGCGGAGTACGCGGCCCCTCCCAGTATAGGGAGCCCCCTACTACGGGAACGGACGGAAGGAGCGTCCCCGCTCCCTCTCTCCGCAGGTATCGGGTACGCGATGTTGGGGCGTGTGGCCGCGGGTCCCGGCGGTCGCTGAGACACGTTTCGGGTTCGCCGGCGTCGCGACAGGTGGGCGTGAGCCCAACGGCGGACCTTCCCGGAAGGTCCGCCTTCTGCCACGAGTGCCGAGCCGCTCCTGGCCACCCCCGACTACTGCCGGACGAACCCGATGTCCTCGTAGACGATCGAGGCCAGGCCGAACGCGCCGAAGTTGGCGAGGTCCTCCGGTACCGCCCACGTTCCCGGGCGCTGGAACAGCGGGATGGACTGGCCGTTCTGCCACATCAGCGCGTCGATCTCGTTGGCGATGGCGTTGTACCGCTCACGGTCGGTCTCCACGGCCAGCTCGTCGAACTTCTCGTTGATCTCGGGGGTGGAGGTGCGGGCGTTGTTGTAGCCCCAGTCCTCGCCGTCCTCGTCGAACGGGCCACCGAAGTTCTCGAACATCTCCCCGACATAGGGGGTGCTGCCGGTGATCGCGAACGTGCTCAGCTCGAAGTCACCCGTGTAGATGTGCTCGTTGAAGTACTCTTCGGCGCCGCGTTTCTCCACGCTCACGTCGATCCCGACCTCGGAGAGGTGATCCTGGGCGATGGTGGCCTCATTGGTGCACGACCGCACCCCCGTCGGGCAGAAGAAGCGCAGGGTCAGCCGATCCCCCTCGGCGTTGGTGCGCACGTCGCCGTCACCGAGGCTCCAGCCGGCCTCCTCGAGCAGCTGGTTGGCCCGCTCGACGTCCTGCTCGCCGAGGTCACCGGAGTTCTCCTGGAAGTCCTCCGAGCTCGACCGCAGCAGCCGGTTCGCCGTGGGGTCATCGGGCCAGTCGATGGCTTCCAGGGAGGCGGCGGCCATCTCGCTGCGGTCGAGAGCCAGTGTGACCGCGTGCCGCACGTCGACGTCGGACAGCTCCTCGGTGTCCGCGTTCATCTCCAGGAACCGGAACCCGTTGTCCACTGCCTGGGTGACCCGGCCGTCGGGTCGGTCCTGGACCCGGCTGTACTCGGCGGCCTCGTAGCCCACGTAGAACGTGTCGAGCTCGTCGTTGACGAAGGCGCCCGCCTGCGCGGCGGGATCGCCGGGCTGAAAGATGATCTCGTCGAGTTTGGCCGGCTCGCCCCACCAGTCGTCGTTTCGGACCACGGTCACGGTGCCGCTTCCGGCGTCGAGGCTCTCGAACTCGAACGGGCCGGCGGTGATGGGAACGTCCTCCAGGTAGTCCTCGTTGAACCGATCCGGATCGGCCATGACCTCCTTGGGGTAGAGGTGTTCGAACAGCAGGCCGATCTCGCCGAACGGCTCGGAGAAGCGCACGGTGAGGTCGTACTCGCTGTCCCCCCGCTCGACCGAGTCGATTCGGTCGTAGCCGTGCATCTGGCCCGGAGCGTCGAAGTCTCCCTCCTCCTTACCACCGAGCGTCATGGCCTGCTGCTCGTAGTCCTCCCAGGTGATGGGATCCCCGTTGGACCAGCGGGCGTCCGGGTTGAGCTCCATGCGCAGCTCACGTCCATCGTCGCTCACCTCGTAGTCACGCAGGTACGGTTCGCGGTTGTGGACCTCGCCGTTCTCGTCGAAGGCGAACGGGCTGGGCATCAGCGCCCCCATGATGTGGTGGGCGTCTCCCAGGTTGCCCTCGGTGTGGTGCATCATGTACTGGGAGACCGCCGAGTGCGTCCCCCACCTCAGGGTGCCGCCGTCCCGCACGTCCCTCCGGTCCTGGGCGTTGATGTCGGCCGCCGGGATCTCGTCGAGGGAGTTCGCGACATCGCCACCCGAGCAGGCGGTCGCGGCCAGGGCCAGGGCCAGGGCCGGAGCGGCGAGCGCCGCTGTCCGTCCGGTTCGCATCCTTGTTCGTCCTCCTTGGGGGTGTGCCGGCCGGCGGCCGGTCGGGGGATCAGATCACGCTTCGCTTCTCCGTGTAGTGACACGCCGCGCTGTGGTCTCCGGTTGTCACCTGGGTGAGCTCCGGATCGGTGTGGCTACACGCCTGCTGTTCGTCCGATGTGAGGGTCCCAAACTTGGGGCATCGGGGGCGAAACCGGCACCCCGTTGGCGGATTCGCCGGGTTGGGCAGGTCACCTTCCAGCACGATCGGTTTCCGGGACCTCTCCCGTTGCGGGTCGGGCACCGGAACCGCCGACAGCAGTGCCTGGGTGTAGGGGTGTGACGGCGCGGAGAAGAGCGATTCGGTGGCACCGATCTCCACGATCCGGCCCAGGTACATCACCGCCACGCGGTCGGCGATGTGGCGCACCACCGCCAGGTCGTGCGCCACGAACAGATACGACAGGCCCAGTTCGGTCTTGAGCCGGTCGAGCAGGTTCAGCACACCCGCCTGGATGGAGACGTCGAGCGCGGACACCGGCTCGTCCAGCACCAGCAACCGGGGCCGTAGGGCCAGTGCGCGGGCGATTCCGATGCGCTGGCGCTGGCCCCCGGAGAACTCCTGCGGGAAGCGCCCGGCGTGCGCGGGGTCGAGGCCGACGAGTCGGAGCAGCTCGCTGACCCTGGACCGCGTCTCGGAACGCGGGTAGCGGTGGGTGCGCAACGGTTCGGCGACGATGTCGAACACCCGCATCCGCGGGTCGAGGGAGGACATCGGGTCCTGGAAGACCACCTGGACATCACGGCGGATCGCGAACCGCTCCCGCCGGTTGACTCGCGCGGAGTCCCGCCCCAGGACCACGACCGTCCCGCTCTGCGGGGCGCGCAGCCGCAGGATCTCCAGCAGGGTGGTGGATTTGCCACAGCCCGACTCCCCGACCAGCCCCAGGGTCTCACCTTCCGTGATGTCGAAGCTGATCCCGTCGACCGCGCGCACCGTGCCAACCCGCCGCCGAAACACGGTGCCCTTCGTCAACGGGTGGTGTTTCACCAGCCCCGCCACCCGCAGCACCGTGTCACGGTTCCGCCGGTCGGCCGGCGTGTGGGGGGTGGCCGGGCTTTCGGACTCCGGATAGACGTCGGCTCCGGTCCACCCGTGATCCCGGATCTCCGCGGCGCGGACGCACGCGGCGGTGTGTCCCGCGCCACCAGCGGGTCGCAGCCCGGGCTCGGTCTGGTGACACGTGTCGATGACCATCGGACAGCGAGGGCTGAAGGGGCAGCCCTCCGGGAGGTCGGTCAGCGACGGCGGGTCGCCCCGAATCGGTATCAGGCGGGTCCGCTCGGTCTCGTCGAGTCGCGGCACCGAGGAGAGCAGCCCCATCGTGTAGGGCATCCGGGGATGGTGGTACACCTCGTCCACGGTGCCGGTCTCCACCGGCCGGCCGGCGTACATCACCAGCACCCGGTCGACCAGCCCGGCGAGGACACCGAGGTCGTGGGTGATCATCACAACGGCGGCCCCGGTCTCGCGCTGCGCCCTGCGCAACACGTCCAGTACCTGCGTCTGGATGGTGACGTCGAGCGCGGTGGTCGGCTCGTCGCAGATGATCACGTCGGGGTCGTTGGCGACGGCGATGGCGATGGTCACGCGCTGCCGCATCCCACCGGAGAACTCGTGCGGGAACGCCCGGTACCGGAGTCCGGGCTCGGGGATGCCAACGAGATCCAGCAGCTCGACGGCGCGCCGGGCGGCCGCCCGCCCACCCACGGTGGGGTTGTGGGTCCGGATGGCCTCGGCCACCTGGTCGCCGACGGTGTAGACGGGGGTGAGCGCCGACAGCGGATCCTGGAACACCATGGAGATGGAACTGCCGCGCCGGGCGGACATGGCCTCGTCGTCCAGCCCGAGCAGCTCCGCACCGTTGAGCCTCACGGACCCGCTCACCCGTGCGTCCCCCGGAAGCAACCCCATGACCGCCAGTGAGGACACGGACTTACCCGAGCCCGACTCGCCGACGACCCCCAGGACCTCGCCATGTTCCAGCTGGTAGTCGAGCCCCCGGACCGCTCGGACGTTGGCGCCCGCGGTCCGGGGCGGGAAGGTGACGTGCAGGTCCCGTACCTCGAGTGCGGGGGAGCTGGCGACCCGCCGATCGCCCGCACTCGCCCGTGTCTCGGTGTCGGTCATGACTGTCCCCGTCTAGTACCGGTGGTTGGACTGTGGGTCGAGCGCGTCGCGCAGGCCGTCGCCGACCAGGTTGACCGCGAGCACCAGAACAACGAGCAACCCGGTGCAGAACACGAACAACCACGGGTGGGTGGTGGCCGAGCGCGCCCCCTCCGCGATGAGCGACCCGAGGGAGACGTCCGACCCCCGCGCTCCGAATCCGAAGTAGGAGAGGCTGGTCTCGGTGATGATGGCGGCGCTGACGTTGATGGTGGCGTCCACGACCAACAGCGACGACATGTTCGGGATGATGTGGCCGAAGATGATCCGCCACGCGGGCACCCCCATGTAGTGAGCCGCAAGCACGTACTCGCGCTCCTTCAACGCCATTGTCATGCCGCGCACCATCTTCGCGGTGACCATCCACATGAAGGCGGCCAGCAGGATCACGAAGACCAGCCAGCCCCTGTCGCGCAGCGCCGGCGAGACGATCGCCAGAATCAGAAAGCTCGGCAGCACCAGGGCGAGGTCGGTGATCCACATGAGGACCCGGTCGGTCGCCCCGAGGAAGTACCCCGCGAACCCGCCGACGACCGCGGCGATGCACGTGGAGAGGACCGCGACCAGCAGCCCGATCACTATCGACTTGCGCAGCCCCACCATCGTGTCGACGAAGACGTCGCGGCCGATCGCGTCGGTGCCCCACCAGTGCTCCGGCGACGGCGGCCGCAGGAATGGCGGGGTGTCGCGCTCGCCGAGCTCCCACGGGCTGAGCAATGGGCCGAGCCAGGCCATCGTGGCCAGGAGCGCGATACCGCACAGCCCGATCACGACCCGACGGGTGGCCAGTGTTCGCCGCAGCACGTTCGTCCACCGGCCGGGGACGCGCGCCTCCCCCGCTTCTCGGGACGGCCGGGCCTCACGCGCCCCGTGCTCGACGGACATGTTCATCGGAGGGCCTCCGGCGGGTCCGGGTCCGCGACGCCGCGCCCCGATGCGGCACCGGGTGGCCCCATCACCCCACCCGTATCCGCGGGTCGAGCCAGGCGTAGAGCACGTCGGACAGGAACGACGCCACCACGAAGCAGACCGCCATGAAGCAGGAGACCGCGGCCACCGCGTGCACGTCCTGGTTGTCGATCGAATCGACCACCCACGATCCCATCCCGTTCCAGTTGTAGATCTTCTCGGTGAAGGTCGTCGCGGCCATCATCACGCCGAAGGTGAACGTGAAGTAGGTGACCGTCGGGATCATGGCTGTGCGCAACGCGTGCTTGAGCAGGGCGTCGCGCCGACTGAGTCCCTTGGCCCGAGCGGTTCGCACGAAGTCGGACCCCAGCACATCGAGCATCATATTGCGCTGGTAGCGACTGAACGCGGCGAACTGCGGCAGCGCCAGGGCCAGCGTCGGCAGGATCATGTGGGCCACGCGGTCCCACAACGTGCCCCAGAATCCCGCGTCGAGCCCCAGCGTGCTCTCCCCGTTGAACACGAACACCCGCGCCCCGACCGCGTCGTTGAACGTCGTCGCGAGGACCTGCAGCGAGATCGCCAGCACCACGGGTGGAGTCGCGAGCAAGAGGAACGCCGCCACCGTGGACACTCGGTCGAACGCCCGGTACTGCCGTACCGCGGCGTAGGCGCCCACTCCCACCCCGATCGCACTGCCGAGGACGGTACCGACCGTGACCAGCCGCAGTGACACCCACACCCGCCGCTCGAGCTCCTCGTTCACCGAGGTTCCGGTGACGGTCGCGCCGAAGTCCCCCCGCGCTACACCGGTCGCCCACTCGAACCATCGTTCGGCCAGCGGGGTCTTGTCGTTGAGGTTGAGCTCGTCCAGGCGTCGGTCGACCTGCTCCTCGGTCGGCTGGGGGCTGTGCTCCTCGTAGTTGACGCGCGGGCTCAGCGTCGACGCGGCGAGCAGGTAGGCGAAGGTCGTCGCCAGGACCACCAGGACGGCATAGCTGACCATCCGCCTGGCCAGGAACCTCCCCAACTGGGTCCTCCCACCTCATCGACCGGGTGGTAGTTCGTCCGACTGTCGCGGATGTCGACGGGAATCCGACCTTCCGGCACGCTGCCGCGCCCATGCCACACGGGCGCGAGAAGCCCCGCGCCACCGGTGAGGGGGCGCCTCCCCGGTGACTGTCACGTGTGGGATCCGGGCCACGGTAAACATTACGAACTCTCATGATCCTGCGGCGCCGTGGGGCACCCGCCGGTTACCGACGCGTCAAGAAAACGCATCGGGATGGATCGTCGGCGTCATGGGCCGGACGCGGCTCACTGGTCGCTGGAGCGGCGCCAGATATTCACCCCGAGGTCCTCGGCGTAGTGGTCGATCTCGGCGAGCTCCTCGCCGGTCAGGCGCGGTCCCCGCACCGCGGCGATACTGTCCTCGAGCTGGGCGACACTGCTCGCGCCGATGAGCGCCGAGGTCACCCGGGAGTCGCGTAGCACCCATGAAATGGCCAGCTGGGCCAGGGTCTGGCCACGGCGACGGGCGATCCCGTCGAGTGCGCGCACCCGGCTCAGGTTGTCCTCGTTCAGCCAGTCCTCGGAGAACGCCTTGCCGGCCCTGGCCCGGGAGCCCTCGGGCACACCGTCGAGGTACTTGCGGGTCAGCAGCCCCTGGGCCAGCGGCGAGAACACGATACACCCGGCGCCCTCGCGGTCCAGCGTCCCCAGCAGGTCCTGGTTCTCGATCCACCGGTTCACCATGGAGTACGAGGGCTGGTGGATCAGCAGTGGGGTTCCCAGCTCGCGGAGGATGGCCACCGCCTCGGTGGTGCGCTCGGCCGAGTAGGAGGAGATGCCGGCGTAGAGCGCCCTGCCCGACCGCACCGCCGTGTCGAGCGCCGCCATCGTCTCCTCGAGTGGGGTGCTCGGGTCGAACCGGTGACTGTAGAAGATGTCCACACAGTCCAGGCCCATGCGGGCCAGCGACTGGTCCAGGCTGCTGAGCAGGTACTTGCGCGACCCACCGGCACCGTAGGGTCCGGGCCACATCTCGTAGCCCGCCTTGGTGGAGATGACCAGCTCATCGCGGTGGGCCCGGAAGTCCTCCCGCAGGATCCGACCGAAGTTGAGCTCGGCCGAGCCGTTCGGCGGGCCGTAGTTGTTGGCCAGGTCGAAATGCGTGACACCCAGGTCGAAAGCCCGCCGCAGGATGGCCCGCTGCGTCTCCAGCGGCCGGTTGTCCCCGAAGTTCTGCCACAGCCCCAGCGAGATCTCGGGCAGGTCAAGTCCGCTGCGCCCGGTGCGGCGGTAGGGCATCCGACCGTCGTAACGCGACGGGTCGGCAACGTGCACTCCCGCGCTCGGGACGTCCAGACGGGGGATGTCGGATTCTCGCACCATGCGTCCCATGATCCCATGCGAGACGCGTACTCGTGCCGCGACCAGACGGAACGGGGCATGGCTACCGGAAAGAGCGCGTCGAGGCCGTGGCCGAACTCGACCGGCCCGCACGGATGACCCCCACCGAGCCGCGGCGCGCCAAGGGCAGAGGCTCGGGCAGCGGGATTGGGGCCATGAGGCGAACAGTCCACCCCCGCCCGATTCACCTCAAGTCAACCCGCGTATTCTTATCGTGGACATGACTATCGAGGCCCCGGCGGCCTCCCAGAACCACACCGCACAACCGCACAGCGCAACCACTACCCCACACGTGGCTCCCAGACCTCCCCTTGTGTGCCGTGACCTCGCCGAGGAGGCATCGGACGCCCAGCGGGGGCCACGAGAAGCACGTCACCGCGATCCGAACGTGACGCCGACGCACTTGCCCCGGGGAGTGATCAGCACGTGTCCGACACCCCAACCGCGCGTTGGCGGGACCCCGGGGACACCAACGTCCCCACCCCGCGTCCGGACAGCTCCCAACCCGAACCTCGACGCCCGGCGAGACCAATGGAAGAGCGCCGCACCGCACCCACCGAGCTTCCGGGCCCGCCTGTCCGGCGCCGGTTCCCGGGCCTGTCCAACCAGATCAAGTACGCCCGCCGCTTCGTGGAACGACAGCTCGCCAACTCACCGGTGCTCACCGAGGCGACCCTGCTCACCAGCGAACTGTCGACCAACGCGGTGACGCACAGCGCGTCCGGTTCTCCCGGCGGCAAGTTCGAGGTGAGCGTGTACGTCGCCACTGGCTGGGCCCGCGTCGAGGTCCGCGACCTCGGCAGTCTGGAACAGCCCCGCGCCCAACACCGACACCCCTATGACACCAGTGAACACGGGCGGGGGCTCGACCTCGTCGACGCGATGGCTACGAAATGGGGCACTGAGCCCCGTGCTGACGGTCTCGGTCGGCTGGTGTGGTTCGAGCTCGTCTGGGAGGTCGGCTCCCCGCTCAGCGACTAGTCAGCGCGGTTCCGCACCGCGGCGGTGGGCCGGCGGTCGACCGTCACCCGGAAATGGCGAAGGGTCTCCCCGAACGGGGAGACCCCGAGCGTCCTGCCGTCACGCTGAGACCGCTGGGCGAGAGCCCATGCACTAGGTGTCCTCCCCGGAGGTCGTCTCCTCCGACGACGTGTTGGGCAGCCGGTACTTCTCGTACAGCTCCCGCGCGTAGTCCTTCGCCTCCTGCGACGGCTCGTCGCCGAGTTCCTCACGCACGAGATCGTCGAGTTCGCTCTTCTTGTCTTCCATTGAGTCTCCTAGCGAGGGGCCCTGGTCCGCAGGACGGTTTCGCTTTCCTTGTGCTGCTCTCCCCCAGGCGCACACCTCATTGTCGCGCTTGGCCGGCGGCCTCACCCACCGGTCCGGTATCCGCCGCCTTCCTCCGGGGAAGACGGACGGTCCCATCACGCGGATGAGGGGGACGCGTCACAAGCTGCAGCTTGCCCGTCATGAGGGCCAAATAACAAATCGCGGTGCCCAACTCAGGCATTTCCACCAGGCCGTAACGCTGTGCCCTGCCAGGAGACAGTGGACGGGAACTGGGATGGGGGTGTCGCGCCATCGGCGACGCGACGGCGCGACACCCCGGATACCAGCGGGGACTACGGCTGTCCGGACCCCTCTCCCGGCTCGTTGGGCTCCCGCGGCGTGGTCGTGGACTCGGCGTCGTCCTCGGCCGCGTCACCGTCATCCTTACCGGAGCGGGCGGCGGCCAGCTTGGCCTCCCGCTTGGCCGCGCGACGCTGCAGGCGCCGCTCCTTACGCGCCTCGGTCATGGTGTAGAGCACCGGAACCAGGACCAGTGTCAGCAGCGTGGACGTCAGCAGCCCGCCGATGACCACGAGGGCCAGCGGCTTGGCGATGAAGGCCCCGCCACCGGTGATTCCGAGCGCCATCGGGGTCAGCGCGAACATGGTGGCCAACGCGGTCATCAGGACGGGCCGCAGCCGGTGCCGCGAGCCCTCGACCACCGCGCCGCCCAGTTCCATCCCGTCATTGCGGTACTGGTTGATCAGGTCGATCAGCACGATCGCGTTGGTGACGACGATGCCGATCAGCATCAGCATGCCGATCAGGGCGGGCAGCCCCATCGGAACACCGGTGGCCAGCAACAGTCCCAGCGATCCGGTCGCCGCGAACGGGATCGACACCAGCAGGATCAGCGGCTGGACCAGACTCTTGAAGGTCGCGACCATGATCAGGAAGACGATCGCGATCGCCGCCAGCATCGCGATTCCCAGCTGGGCGAACGCCTCGTTCTGCTCGGAGCTGACCCCACCCAGCTCGGCGGTCGCGCCCTCGGGCAGGTCGAGCGTATCCAGCTCTCGCATCAGCTCGGAGCTGACCGCACCCAGGTCGTCGGCCGTCGGCGACGCCGACACGGTCGCGGTGCGGGCACCGTCGGCGCGGGTCAGCTCCGGCGGCTGGTTGACCTCCTCGACATCGGCGACCTCGGAGAGCTCGACCTCGTCGCCCTGGGGCGTCGCGATCTCCAGCTCCTCCAGGTCGGCCACGCTCGCGGGCTCCTCGGCCATCCGCACGACCATGTCGCGCTCGGCGCCGTCGATGGTCGCCGTGCCCACCCGGGCACCCTGGAACGCCTCGGTGACGGCCTGCCCGATCTGTACCTCGGTCAGCCCCTCGTCGGCGGCGTCCGATCCGTCGACCTGGACATCGAGCTGCGGCTGCGTGGCGACGATGCTGTTCTCGATGTCCTCGGCCCCGTCGATGTCGCCGAGGGTGTCCTCGACCATCCCCGCGGCCTCCTCCAGGGTCTCGGTGTCCTCGGCCTTGACCTGGACCTCCAGCGCGGGGGCGCCCCCGCTGGTCTGGAGCCGAAGCTCGGTGTCGGTGTCGACGTCATCCAGCGCGGCGCGCAGCTTCTCCTGCACCTCCTCCTGGTCGGCGTCGGGATCGGCGGTGATCGTGTATTGGGTGGTGCTGGCACCACCGCCGCCCATCATCTGCGCGGCGGGGTCACCACCGCCGCCCACCGACGCCTGGTAGGAGTCCATCCAGGACATCCCCTCAAGCTTCTCCTCGACCTTCTGGGCCTCCTCGTCGGCCCTCTCCAACGAGGTCCCGGTTTCGAGCTCTTGGGTCACCAGGTAGGTGTTCTGCCCTTGCTGGCCCAGGAAGTCGGTTTTGACGTTGAACGCGAGGAGGATGGTGATGCCGAAGACGGCCACGGCCGCCACAAGAGTGACGACACGGTGCCGGGTGGTCCAGCGGATGATCGGCAGGTACGCCCGCTGCAGCGGACTGCGCAGCTCGAGTCGCTGCTCCTCGGCCTTGACTCGCTCCACCTCCTCGGGTGGGACGGTTCGGGTACTGCTGAACCAGTAGGCGAGCACCGGGACGATGGTCAGCGCGACCACCAGGGACGCCGCTAGTGCGATGCTGACGGTCACCGCGAAGGGGCGGAACATCTCGCCTGTCTGCCCGCCCACGAAGGCCACCGGCAGGAACACCGCGATGGTGGTCAGGGTGGAGGCGGTGACCGCGGTCGCCACCTCGCGCACCCCGGTCAGCACAGCGGTCAGTTTCTCCTCGCCGTACCTGAGATGCCGCTTGATGTTCTCCAGCACCACGATGGAGTCGTCGACGACCCGACCGACGGACACCGTGAGGGCGCCCAGCGTCAACATGTTCAGTGAGTAGTCGAACGCCTGCACACCGATCATCGCCACCAGCAGCGACGTCGGGATCGACACCGCCGCCACCAGCGTGGAGCGGATGGAGAGAAGGAACAACAGGATGACGAGGACGGCGAACGCCAGCCCGAGCCCACCTTCCTCGGCCATGGCCGTGATGGACTCCTCGATGAAGGGCGCCTGGTCGAACACGACGCTGATCTCGGCGTCCTCGCCCAACAGCGGAGCGATCTCGTCGGCCCTCTCCTGGGCGGCCTCGGAGATCTCGACCGTGTTGCCCTCGGGCGTCTTGGTGATCATGATGCCGAGGCTGGGATTGCCGTCGGTCCTGGTGATCGTGGACTGGTCGTCCGTGGTCAGCTCGACGTCGGCGACCTCGCCGAGCCGCACGGGGTCGGCCGAGGTCGAGTCCGCGCCCGGCATCCCCCCGGCGGCCTCCGGGGCGGCTCCCGCCGCGGCACCGGCGCCGCTGGGCGTCACCCACACGTCCTCGACCTCCTCGATCGAGGACAGTCGGTCCGCGGTGGTCACCGTCAGCGTCTGGCCGTCCTCGGTGATCTCACCGCCGGGCGACATCACGCCGCTGGCCTCCAGCGCGCCGGTCACGTCCTCGGAGGTGAGGTCCTCGTCCTCGAGATCGTCCTCGTCGGGGGTGACCGTCACCGTCTGGTCCTGGACACCGGTGAGCTGTGCCGCGCGCACCCCGTCGATGGACTCCAGGTCCGGGATGAGCTGTTCCTCGATCGGTTCGGCCAGCTCCTGCTCATCGCCGTCACCGGCCCCGGCCGCCAGCATGACCACGGGCAGGTCGTCGGTGCCGAACGACATCACCGACGGGTCAACCCCGTCCGGCAGCATCGGCTCGACCTGGTCGATCGCCTGCTGGGTGGACCGGACCACGTCCTCGGTCTCGTCCTCGTAGTCGAACTCGGCGGTGATCGAGGAGCTGCCGTTGCTGGACGTGGAGGTGTAGGTGGTGATTCCGGAGACGCCCTTGAGCCCCTGCTCCAAGGGCTCGGTGACCTCGCTCTCCACCACCTCGGGTGAGGCACCCTCGTACTGGGCGCTCACCATCACCATGGGTAGTTCCATCTCGGGCATCAGCTCGCGCTTGGCCGATGTCGTCGCGAGCAGCCCGAAGACGAGCGCCGCCAGCGTGATGAGCAGGATCAGTGCCCGGTTCGCGAGGGAGAGTTGCGCCAGCCGGTTCATGAGGCCCACCCGCCGTTTCGCGCGCCCGCTGTCGGGGGAGTCGCGGTGGGCTCGCCAAGTCTCTTCTTGGCCAATCTGGACATGAGTGTTCGCGCTCCTGTGAGTTCGCTGTTCGTGCGGAGGGCACCGCTACGGTGAGCGGTCAACGCCGGTCCATGCGGATAGTTGACGGGACCGCACGGGATGTTCCGGGCACGCGCAAACCACGATACTTCGCGTAATATCTGAATTCAGCGCGAATCTGCCCACATCGGGGGCATATCAGGGGGATGTCAGCGACGCGTCAGGGTTCTCGCACTCGGCGCTCCCAGGTCACACGATCGGAGCGATAGACGCACCGTGACCTGTTCCGGCCATCCCCCAGATCGCGCGGGGGCACCCCGAGAACTTGCCACGGCCACATGGGGGGGACTTGGCGTCCCACCAGGGACATGGGCACCCTGGAGTGAGTGAGATCGGGCACCTAGTCAACCGTGACCGGAGTGGTCTCGCCCGGTGGTACATGCTCGTCAGCCACGCCCCAGACGACGCGCAGCAGGTCGTCGAGCGCGTGCGCCAGCGAGGAGTCGACCAGTTCATAGCTCACCTGTCGCCCGCGCGCCGTGGTACGCACCAGTCCACACTCGCGCAGGCAGGCAAGGTGGTTGGAGACGTTCTGCCTGGTCAATCCCAAATCATGGGCCAGCTTCGCCGGATATCCGGGGCCGTCGAGCAGGGCCAACAGGAGTCGGCATCGCGTGGGGTCGGCGAGGGCGCGGCCGAGTCGTTGGATCGCGGACAGCCGCTGGTCGGAGGTCAACATGATAATCATTGTACATTGTTTGCTGTATTGACAGCCTGGACTGTATAAACAGTGACGGCTGAACAATGCCGTGGGAGACGCAGGGGGAGCGCATGGGGGCCGGACACGGGCAGGGGCACGTGACCGCCGGCGCCACCAATCGTGGGCGACTCACCGTGGTGCTGCTCATGATGCTGAGCGTGGCCGCTGTCCAACTCGTCGGTGCCGTGAGCACCGGAAGCCTGGCGCTGCTCGCCGACGCCGGCCACACCGCCACCGACTCCGTGGGGGTGCTCCTCGCCCTGGTGGCGGTGTGGATCGCCTCCCGACCGGCGTGCACCAAACGCACGTTCGGCTACCAGCGCGCCGAGATCCTGGCCGCCGCCGCGAACGCCCTCGTTCTGTTCGTGCTGTGCGCGTTCATCGCGCTCGAGGCGGTCGACCGACTACGCGAGCCCCGACCGGTCGCCGGACAGGGGATGGTGGCGGTCGCCGCGTTCGGCCTGGTCATGAACATCGCCGCGTTGCTCGTGCTGCGCCGGGGGCAGCGCGAGAGCCTGAACGTCCGCGGCGCCTACCTGGAGGTCATGGGCGACGCCCTGTCCTCGCTCGGCGTGATCGTCGGTGGCCTGCTCATCTGGATCACCGGCTGGGAGCGGACCGACTCCGTCATCTCGCTGGCCATCGCCGCCATCGTCGTGCCGCGCGCCTGGAACCTGCTGCGTGAGGCGGTGCACGTGCTCCTGGAGGCGACCCCGCGCGACATGGACCTCGACGAGGTCCGCGCGCACCTGCTACGCCAGCCCGGTGTGGTCGACGTCCACGACCTGCACGCCTGGACCATCACCTCCGGGGTCCCGGTAATGTCGGCACACGTCGTCGTCAGCGAGGACCACCTCGTGGACGCCGGCCGGATGCTCGACGAGCTCCGCGCCTGTCTCGCCGGGCACTTCGATGTGGAACACTCCACACTACAGCTCGAGCCCGTGGGGCACGCCGACCACGAGAACGCCTGGCACGAGTAGGACGTTTTCCACCGGCCCCGCGCGGGAGCACGGCCGGTGCCCCGCCTCCGCCGCGACGTGTGGGAACATCACCATCGACCTGCGGTGAACGTTCGGGGGAGGTGCGTGTGCGGTTCCGGGACCTCATGGGGCGTCTCGTGCGCCCACAGCGCTGGCGCGGCAACAGCTCCTCCCTCGCCCAGGAAACCCCGCGGCTTCCATGGCTGCGGCCGGCCCGGATGTTCGTCTTCCTGTTCGTCATCGTCGATCTCACTGGAGCCGCGCTTCTCCTCCTTCCCGCCGCGACCTCCGGCGAGGGGCAGCTCACCGTGGTCGAGGCGCTTTTCACCGCGACGACATCCCTGGCCGTCTGCGGGCTGAGCGTCATCGCGATCGGCGCGGACCTGTCCCTGTTCGGGCAGATCGTCGTCATGGTGCTGATCCAGGCGGGTGGCATCGGCATCATGACCCTGGCCTCGGTGCTGGGCGCCGTGGTGATCCGCCGCTTCGGGCTACGGATGCAGCTCGGCGCGCAGGCCGAGACACGCAACCTCGCGTTCGGCGAGGTCCGTGGTGTGGTGATGCGCATTGGCGTGGTCAGCCTGACCTGCGAGGCCGTGGTCGCGGCGATCATCATCCCCCGGATGTGGCTCGCGCACGACCTCCCGATCAGCGCGGCCCTCTACAGCGGGGTCTTCCACGCGGTATCGGCGTTCAACAACGCTGGACTGTCGCTCTACGCGGACAGTCTCACCCGATTCTCCGGCGACGCGATCATCCTGCTGACCGTGGCGTTCGCGACCATCGCGGGTGGTCTGGGCTTCCCGGTACTGCTGGAGCTGCGCCGACACCTGTGGCACCCGTTCAGGTGGAGCCTGCACGCCAAGCTCACCGTGTACACCACGCTGCTGCTCTACCTCGGCGGCTCGGTGGTCGTGATCCTGCTGGAGTGGTCGAACCCCGCCACACTCGGCACACTGAGCTGGCCAGCGAGGATCGTCGACGGTGTCTTCCACGGGGTCATGCCCCGCAGTGGCGGTTTCAACGTCACCGACGTGGGGGCGATGGAGGACTCGTCGTTGCTCGTCATCATCATGCTGATGTTCGTCGGCAACGGGAGCGCCGGCACGGCGGGCGGTATCAAGGTCGCGACCCTGGCCGTGATCTTCCTCGTGGTGTGGTCCGAGATCCGCGGGCACGCCGGTGTGCACGTATTCGGGCGGCGGCTGTCCCCCAACGCCATCCGGGAAGCGTTGAGCCTGATGTTCCTGTTGATGACGGTAGTGGTCGTATCGACGGTCGTCCTGCTCGCCACCACGACCTTCGACTTCATCCGGGTACTGTTCGAGGTAACGTCAGCGGGTGGAGTCGTCGGGCTGTCCACCGGGATCACCCCGGACCTGCCCCCCGCCGCCCAAGTGTGGCTGATCGTGCTGATGGTGGCGGGCCGCATCGGGCCCATAACCTTCGCCTCAGCGCTGGCGCTGCGCGAGCGGCGCCGTCGCTACGATCTTGCCGAGTCACGCCCGATCATCGGCTGACGGAATCGAGGAGAGAACAGTGCAGCGCACCAGACCTCACGACAAGCGGGTGTTGGTCATCGGGTTGGGCCGGTTCGGTAGTTCCCTCGGGCTGGAGCTCGTGAAGCACGGGTGGGAGGTCCTGGGTATGGACTCCAGCCCGCGGCTGGTCCAGTACTACTCCGAGGCGCTCACCCACACCGTGGTCGCCGACGCCACCGACGACGAGGCGCTCCGTCAGGTCGGCGCCGATGAGTTCAAGCGAGCCGTTGTCGGCATCGGGACCCATCTCGAGGAGAGCATCCTGGCCACCTCCCTCCTGGTGGACATGGGGGTTCCCGACATCTGGGCCAAGGCGACCAGCCGGCGGCACGGCCGGATCCTGCAGCAGATCGGCACCCACCACGTGGTCCTTCCCGAGCACGACATGGGTGAGCGCGTCGCCCACCTGGTGTCGGGGCGGATGCTCGACTACATCGAGCTGGAGGAGGACTTCGCCCTCGGCAAGACCCGTGCCCCGCGCGAGCTGCTCGGTCGCAAGCTGGGCGAGACGGGGGTGCGTTCCAAGCGCGGCATCACCGTTGTCTGCATAAAGCGGCACGGCGAGGCGTTCACCTACGCGACCGCCGAAACGATCCCGCAGAAGGGCGACATCATCGTCGTCGCCGGCAAGACCAACGATGTCGAGCGGTTCGCCGAGATCAGCTGACCGTCGGTCACCGTACGGCGCCGCCGCGTATCGAACTTCGGTTCCCGTTCGACCGGAATTGACAACAGTTTTCATTTTCTCGAAGATTGACGGCATGCGCTTTGCGATGCCGGTGAGGGTGACGGCGGCGTGTGCCGCCAGTGTGCTGGCCGTGGCCACGAGTGGCTGCGGCGGACAGTCGGACGAGGACGACGGCGCTGGGGTCAGTGTCATTACGGGGGTCTATCCGTTCGAATGGTTGACGACGCAGGTCGGCGGTGACCACGTCGACGTGAACAACCTGACCGAGCCCGGGGTCGACCCCCACGCCCTGGAGCTGTCGCCGCGTCAGACCGGTCAGGTGAGCGAGGCCGACGTCGCGTTCTACGTCTCGGGCCTACAGCCGGCGGTCGACGACGCCATCGAGCAGGAGGGCGGGCGGAGCGCGCTGGATGTCGCCGAACTCGTCGAGCTCCTTCCCGCCGAAGAGGAGGACGACGGCCACGACCACGGCGAGGAGGACGATAATCACGGCCACGACGAGGAGGGGGCCGAGCACGAGGACGAGCACGGCGACCACGACCACGGCGCCAAGGACCCGCACATGTGGCTCGACCCCAACCGGATGTCCCAGGCCGCAGAAGGACTGGCCGAACGGCTGGCCGAGGTCGACCCCGACCACGCCGAGGAGTACCGGGCCAACGCCGAGACGACGACCGAGACCCTGACGGGCATCGACGAGGAGTACTCCGGCACGCTGGCCGACTGCGAGAGCCGTGACATCGTGGTGAACCACGCCGCGTTCAGCTACCTCGCCGCGGACTACGACCTGAACCAGATCAGCGTCAGCGGGATCGACCCCGATTCCGAGCCCTCACCCGCCCGGGTGGCCGAGGTCGCCGACCTGGTGGAGGAGCACGACGTCACCACGGTCTTCACGGAGACGCTGGCCCCACCCGAGACCGCCGAGACGATCGCCGAGGAGGCGAACGTCGAGGTCGCCGTCCTCGATCCGCTCGAAGGAATCACCGAGGAGTCTCCCGGCGATGACTACCCCTCCGTCATGGAGGCCAACCTGGAGACGCTGAGCTCCGCGCTGCGCTGTTCCTGATCCCCACCCCACCCACGGGCGGCTCCGCTGACGGGGCCGCCCGTTTGCATTCCCACCTGGGAATTTGCCGGAGATTACACCCTGATTTCCCCCTCCGAAAGTCAAGGACATCGAGATGCACGTGCGCTATCCTGTTCAAAGTACGATGCGGATGCACGTGCATAAGGATGTGCATTCGGCTCGCTATGACCCGCACACATTCCAGTTGGGCGTAAGGAGCAACCCGTGACCGTTCACAACGGCATCGCCGCCTCGGACCTACAGGGCGTCACCTGGCAGAAGAGCCAGCGCAGCAACTCTCGTGGCGCGTGCGTGGAGATGGCCCAGCTCACCGACGGTTCGATCGCGATGCGCAACTCCCGCTTCCCGGACGGGCCGGCCCTGGTCTACACCCAGACCGAGGTCGACGCTCTGATCCAGGGCGCCAAGGATGGCGACTTCGACAACCTGGTTAGCTGACTCCCACTCCCTGGGCGTGTCCCCGGGCTCTCGACAAAGAGAGCCCGGAAGCAGCGCCCACCCAAGGTCCAGCGGGGCACAACACCGGGAGGAGTCCTATCACAGGGAGGGGTGGGCTCCTCCCACCCCGAAACCGCGTCCCCTCTTCGCCACTCTCGCCGCGGCTACGCCGGAGAGTCTCAGAGTTCGTCGATCATGCCCTTCAGGATTCCGCGGGTCTCCGACGGTGGCTGCGCCACGACGCTCAGCCGCTCCATCGCCATTGTGTAGGTGTCGACGTCACTGCGTTTGTCCAGGCAGAGCGAGCCGGTGAGCTGTTCGAGATAGACAATGTCGGACAGGTCGAAATCGGGGTAACGCAGGATGGTGAACGAGCCGGCCTCGGCCGCGTGCGCTCCGATACTGAACGGAATGACCTGTAACGTGATGTTGGGGTAGTCGCAGAGTTCGATCAGTCGCTGCAACTGCCGGGCCATGATTCCGACCCCGCCCACGGGTCTCCGCAACGCGGTCTCATCCAGAATGGCCCACAGCTTGACGCCGGGTTCCTCCTCGATGCGTTGCTGTCGGCGTAGACGCACCGCCACCCGGTCCTCAACGTTGGGGTCGGCACCGGGCGTTCCTCCCGCGATCACCGCTCGGGCGTACTCCTCGGTCTGCAGCAGACCGGGAACGAACTGCGCCTCGTACACCCGGATCCGGGTAGCCGCCTCCTCCAGGCCCACATAGGCTTGGAACCAGTCGGGAAGTGCCTCGCCGTACTGCTGCCACCAACCGGGCTTGTTGGTGTCCTTGGCGAGCTGCACCAGCGTGGAGATCAGCTCCTCGTCCTCGACACCGTAGAACTTCAGCAGGTCTTGGACGTCGCGCGGCTTGAAGCCGACACGGCCCAACTCCATGCGACTGATCTTGGACTCGGACCCGCGAATCTCATGGCCGGCGTCGCTTCGGCTGATCCCCTTGGCCTCGCGGTACTTGCGCAGCTCGGAACCGAGGAGCATGCGGCGGACCGTAGGACCGCTGCCCTCTTTGAGACGGGCAAAGTCCACAGCCACTGCGTCCCCACCCTTCACTGCTCATTGTTCACTGACCGAGGAACCCGATCGCTGGCCCGCGGCGTCTGTCCACCTTTACACGATAACGTCGATGCGGCCTTCCGTTCAGCTGACGAGCGCCATGACTACGAATTCATCCGGAAGTGAAGTGGAGTCCCTCACGGAGCATCGCGGAGGAGTGGCCTAGCGAAACAGCGCCCACACGAACTTCCCCACGGGTACGGTCGGTACGGCACCCCAGCTCGTGGCGAAGCAGGACACCAGGCGCAGCCCGCGACCGGTCTCCAGCATGAAGTCGGGCTCGCGGCGCACCGGAAGCCGGTCGTTGCCGTCACGGACGGCGCAGACAAGCTCGCCACCACGGCGCATCATGGTCAGCTGGACGAGGCAGTCGCCGGAGTCAGCACCGGCCTCCGGGTCGGGCCCGTGTCGGAGCGCGTTGGTGACCAGTTCGGAGACGACGAGCTCGACGTCGGCGGCGAAGCGGGTCATCCCCCACTCCCGTAGGATGCCGAGCGCGATCTCACGCGCCACCGAGGGCGCCGTGGCGTCGGCGTCGAGCCGCCACGAGAGCCATTCGTGGCTGGTCGCGCCTCGCGGTGGCCTGCGCGCCGGCGACCCGTGACTCAGGGTGGGAAGCCACCATGTGTGGGGAGGACACGGGTCCAGGGCCGACGTACACTCACCCTCCGACATCCTGTCCATCGAGAACTGGGTTGGCTGTCCGGTCACCGCGATCCCCTTTGCCGTTCGCACCCATCACGATCGCTTGGCGGTACCGGCGCGGGCCGTTACCGGCACCCCGGGGGAAGGCCGCACGTGCACGACCCGGATGCACGTGCATCTTCCCCGTGCAGACAATCCTAGGCCACCGAGCACACACTCTTCAGCAAAAACTCAGACTTCCTCGCAACGTATTTTGGTTGGGCCCGCCCCCTCCCTCGCAAACCACTCACATCGGAACAAATAACCACGAAATTCCCCGAATTCCGGCCACGATTCGGGAATCTATCCCTTAGCGGAACGGACCGTTACTCGTCCGCCGCACATATCCCATAGAAGGCGCGCGCGTTCGCCCCGAGGGCCTTCTCGGCGGCCTCGGCTCCGAGGGCCCGCACGACCAGATCACGGTCCTCGTGCGCGAACGGCCGCGGGGCTCGCGTCGAGGGGAGGTCGGTGCCGAACATCAGCGCGCGCGGATCGACGGCGGCGATCGAACGCAGCGTGTTGACGACGTCCATGTCGGTGCGGCCGAATCCGGTGGCTTTGACCCGGGCGCCCGCGGCGACCAGGTCGAGCAAGGCGGGAAGCCCCTCGGCCGACAGCCCGAGGTGGTCCACGCTGATCCTGGGCAGCGCGGTGATTCGCGGTGCGAGGGTGGGCAGCTCCCGCGAGTCGACGTAGAACTCGGCGGGCCAGCCGAACAGCCGCGCGGCCCGCGCCCCCAGTTCGAGGAGGGAGTCGAGGTCAACCGAGTCGAGGGCGCCGCCGCCCACTCGACGGCGCAGGTTGAACCGCAGCGCGCGAACCCCGGCGGCGTGCAGCTCGCGCAACTCGGCCTCCGACACGTCCGGGGGGAGCTGGGCCACGCCCACGAACCCCTCGCCAAGCTCGCGTAGCGCGGTCACCAGGTAGTCGGTGGCGTACCCTTGGTAGGAGCCCGCCACCACGGCCCCACCGGTGACACCGAGACCCGCCACCCGGGCCCGGTAGTCGGCCACCGTGAAGGGATCCGGGCGGTATCCCTGGTTGGCCACGAGTGGGAAACGGGGGTCGATGATGTGGAAATGGGCGTCGAACACTGTGGCCCCGATTCTTCCGAGACGGCAACGGGGGCGCGGTGCGCCTCAGGCTCGGGGGTCGACACCTCCGCCCCCCGCATACCACCTAGTCGGTATGGAGTGTATAGGATCGCTGCCGTGCGTCCCGGACAACCGATCTGGAGGTAAAGCATGTCCCACACCCCACGTGTCGCGATCGTGACCGGTGCGGCCCGCGGAATCGGAGCGGCCACCGCGCAACGGCTCGCGGCCGAAGGCCACTCGGTCGGCGTCGTCGACCTCAAGGAGGACGACGCGAAGGGCACCGCCGACGCGATCAACGCCGAGGGCGGCACGGCCATCGCCGTTGGCGCCGATGTCAGCGACGCCGACCAGGCGAGCACCGCCGTGAACACGGTGGCCGAACGTCTCGGCCCACCCACGATCCTGGTGAACAACGCCGGCGTGCTGCGCGACAACCTACTCTTCAAGATGTCGGAGGACGACTGGGACACCGTCCTTGGGGTCCACCTGCGCGGGTCCTTCCTGATGAGCCGGGCCGCCCAGGAGCACATGGTCAACGCGGGCTGGGGCCGCATCGTCAGCCTGTCCAGCTCCTCCGCCCAGGGCAGCCGGGGCCAGGTGAACTACTCGTCGGCCAAGGCGGGTCTGCAGGGCTTCGCCAAGACGCTGGCGATCGAGCTCGGCAAGTTCGGCGTGACGTCGAACGCGGTGGCGCCCGGCTTCATCGTCACGGACATGACCAAGGCCACCGCCGCCCGCCTCGGGATGGAGTTCGAGGACTTCAAACAGTCCGCCGCCGACCGGATCCCGGTGCGCCGTCCCGGCAAGCCCGAGGACATCGCCTCCACCGTCGCCTTCCTCACCAGCGAGGAGGCGGGCTTCGTCTCCGGTCAGGTCATCTACGTCGCCGGCGGGCCGCTGGACTGACGGCCCGGTGCGCTCACCGCGGTGCGCACCGTGGCGTCCGGCGGGCGCACCGCGGCGAGGCGCCCTAGAGCCGCGCGGCCGCCTCGCCGATACGTGTGATGGCGTCGTCGATGTCGGACTCGGTGATCTCCAGGTGTACCACCATCCGGATGGTCTCCCTTCCGAAAGGGATGCACCGCACACCGTGCGCGGCGAACGCCTCGGCGTAGTCGGCGGCCCGCCCGTCGGGCGTCCGCACCAGCACCATGGTGGTTCGAGCACTCGCCTCCAGACCCGGGATCGCGGAGACTTCCGTGGCGAGGCGGTCGGCGCGGCGGTGGTCCTCGGCCAACCGGTCACGGTGTTCCCGCAGCGCGTACAGCGCTCCGGCGGCGACGATGCCGGCCTGGCGCATACCGCCGCCGAGCAGCTTGCGGACCCGGCGGGCTCGACGGATGGTCACGGAGTCAGCGGCGACGGCCGATCCCACGGGCGCGCCGAGCCCTTTGGAGTAGCACACCGACACGGTGTCGGCCCCCGCGGCGACCTCCGCCGGGGACACCCCCAGGGCGATCGCCGCGCTCCACAGCCGCGCCCCGTCCAGGTGCAGCCGCATGCCGTGCGCGTGGGCGAAGTCGGCGACGCGCCGCTGCTCGGACGGTGGGACCACCAGTCCGGAAAAGGTGTTCTCCAGGCACACGAGCGCGGGACGGGCTCGGTGGACATCATCGACCCCCTCGGCCCAGCGCTCCAGCAGCTCCTGCGGCGGATACCCCTCGCTGGTGTCGAACACCCGGGGCAGCGCCCGCGACAGGAACGTCGTGGCGCCCTGCTCGTTGGACAGCACGTGGGCACGCTCATGCGCCCAGACCTCCTCTCCGCTGCCCACCGCGACGTTGACGGCGACCTGGTTGGCCATGTGCCCGGAGGGCACGTACAGCGCCGCCTCCTTACCGAGCAGAGCGGCGGTCTCCTCCTCCAGCCGGCGGACGGTGGGGTCCTCCTCGAACACGTCGTCACCCACCTCGGCCTCGGCCATGGCCCGCCGCATCTGCCGCGTTGGCCGGGTGACTGTGTCGGAACGGAGGTCAATCACGGTGTGGCTCCCGCGGTCAGACGGTCAGAGGGGGTAGCTGGGGTCGGGGGCGTGGTTGGTGTCCAGCCCCAGCCTAGCCAGGGGGTGCGTCCGGGACGTCTCGCCGCTGGAGGCCGCCCTCAGCGGCCAGCGTCTCCTCGATCTCCCTTGTGACCTCACCGGCGACGTGCTCCACGCACTCCACCCCCGAGGCGTAGTCCCCATGGCGGTCGGAGAGGACGACGATCAGGTACTCGCCGCTCTCGGAGACGACATGACCCGCACTGTTGATGACCCAGCGACCACCGTGGTCCTCGATGGGCACCCAGCCGTTCTTGAGCAGGGCGATCCCGTCGTCGGCGGCGGCCACCGAGACGCCCCACGCCTGCTCCGGCGCCACGTCACCGAGAAGCTCGGCCACGAACTCGCGGCTCCGCTCCGACAGTGGCCCCGTGTCGGTGAAGACCGCCCGCAGTAGCCGCCGTTGGTCCGCGGCGGTGGTGGTGGTCGCTCCCCACACGTTGGCCGGGTTGGGCTCGGTGTCGCGCAACCCGAAGCGCTCGTTTCCCTCCAGCAGGCCGGAGCCGTAGCCGATATCGGCGAAGAGGACGTCGGCGACCTCGTTGTCGCTGTAGCGGATCATCTTCCCTGCGAGGTCGCGTTCACGCTGGGTGAGATCACGGTCCTCGTCCTCGGCCCGGAGCAGCATCAGGGTCAGGATGTCCAACTTGACCAGACTCCCGGTGATGAACTCACGGTCGGCCCGGTAGTCATAGGTCGCTCCGGTGGTGAGTTCCTGCACCGCGACGGCGATCCGCCCCTCGCGGTCGGCCATGTAGTCCTCGACCACATCCGAGATCCGGTCCTTGTCCTCGGGGGACAGCCGGGGCTCGCCGACGTCGTCCGTCCCGACACCCGCGTCCGGCTTCCGGGGTGGCGGAACGGCCGTGTCCTCCCTCGTCACCTCGCCGGGTTCGAGCACGTACGGAACAACGGCGATGGGCATCGCGACCGAGGCGAGCAACAGCGCCAGCGCTCCTGTCAACCGTGGCCATCCCGGGAACCGTGGATTCCGGGAACCAGGAGGATTCGGCGAGCCCTGTCCCATTCCGTCACCTTCACGCGCTGGGGGTAGCGGAAACTGAGTCGTGAAGGGAAGCAAACCACTTCCTTGCACAGGTACGTTAACAGGGCCGTGCCCGCCGTATGGACGAACGCGCCGGACCACCCCGAACGGGACGAATCAGCTCCTAGTCGAGGCCGCGCGCCGTCATCGCCTCCCCCATGGCCTCGGCCGAGCGGACCAGGCCGACCACCACCGGCACCACCATGAGGTGGGGGCGACCACGCAGCCCACGGGCGAGGTATGCCTCGCGCGAGGTCTGCCACGCCACTGTGACCATGGGGATCGCGCGGATGGTGAGTGCCAGCACCAGGGCCAGGCGGTCCGGCCTGACCCCGAGATGACGCAGCGGAGCGGCCAGTCGCTCGAACAGGGCCAGCATCGTGCTGACCTGGGTGGTCAGTGTGACCAGTCCCGACAGCAGTACGGCCAGCCCCAGGACCGCGCATGTCCGCACGGCCGCCCACGGATCCCCGGTCAACACCTGGAATCCCACGATGAGCGCCAGGAACGGCAGCAGTGGCCGCAACATCCGCCACACGTACCGCGCTCGCACCCCACACAGCGGGTAGAGCAGCGCGGACACGACAACGCCCCCGACCGCGACCCAGAGGGTTCCCAAAACCAGGACTACGGTGACGGCGCAGAACAGCACGAGGAGCTTCACGCCGGCCGGGGTGCGGTGGGCCAGCGAGTCGCCGGGCTGGTAGAGGCCGAGTACGGTCACCACGCGGGCTCGCCGCTGTCGGGGCTCCTCAGGTGCGGCTCGCCACCCGCCTCCGTCGCGCCACGCTCCATGCGGGCGGTGTAGTGGGCCACGGCGGCGGCCGGGGCCCCGTCGAAGACGATGCTCCCCTCGTCCATGACCACGACCCGATCGAAGTCGACCAACGAGTCCAGGTGGTGTGTAAGCAGGATGACCTGCTGCGGGAGCGTACGCAGGGTCCGCTCGATCACCTTGACGTTGCGCAGGTCGAGCAGGGTCGTCGGCTCGTCGCACACCAGGATCTCCGGTTCGGTGACCAGCACCGAGGCCAGCGCCAGCATCTGCTTCTGCCCGCCGGAGAGTAGGTGCGCGGGGTGGTCGCGGTGGTCGGCGAGGCCGTGCCGGCGCAGGATCCGCTGGACCCTCTCGTCGATCTCGGCGCGGTCGAGCCCACTGCCACGCAGCCCGATCGCCACGTCCTCGCCGACCGTGGGCATGATGATCTGGGTCCCCGGGTCGGGGAACACGAACCCGACCCGCCGCCGGATCTCACGCGCGTGCCTGCGGGTGTCGCGCCCGTCGAGCAGCACGCGACCGTGGTCGGGAACGACCAGCCCGTTGAGCGTCCGGGCGAGCGTCGACTTGCCGGAACCGTTCGCCCCGATGACCCCGATTCGGTGCTCGGCGAGTTCAGCCGTGACATCGCGGAGCACGGTCCGCCCCTCATAGGCGTGCGTCACGTTCTCCAACTGCAACATGGGGCGAGAGTTGTTCTGGTCGGTGTCGGGACGAATGGGGGCGAACCTCAGCCTATGTCACCATCGCCCTGGTCAACGGGCCGGCCGGCGGGTGGGATGGGGTAGGCGCGAAACACCGCCGTCGCGATCGCCGCGGCGAGCGCCGCCTTGGCCAGGTCTCCCGGTAGGTAGACGGTGGCACCGAGGATCGTCGCGAAAAGCGCGTCGTCGAGCCAGAACGCCTGCCACGGGATCCCGAAGAGGTAGATCACGCCGATCCCGCCGAGGACGTTGGCGCCGAAACCGAGCCAGAAGCGGTAGCGGGGCATCATCCGTTGCGCGAGTAGGCCGATGACCAGCGCGCCGAACACCCATCCGATCATGTATCCGCCCGTGGCGCCGGCGAACGCGGCGAGTCCAGCTCGGCCTCCGGGCAACAGTGGGAGTCCGGCCACGACGAGCGCGAGGAAGGTCACGACCGCCAGCGTCCCGCGCTTGGCCCCCAGCAGGCTGGGGGCGAGCATGACCCCGAGCGTCTGCAGCGTGATCGGAACCGGCCCCACCGGGATGGCGAACGGCATGCTCACAACCGCGAGCAACGCCGCGAACACCGCGATGAGCGCGGCGTCGCGGGCCGTGAGCCCTCGGTGTCGCACGTGGTTCGCGACCGTGTCTGGCATGGGTCTCCCGTCATCGGTCTCGGCCCGGTCCCCTACGGGACCAATTGTCGACCATGCCGGTGTGGCGATGGGTGGCAGGGATACCGTTCACGGCAC
Source organism: Halostreptopolyspora alba (assembly GCA_003725585.1). Taxonomy (GTDB): domain Bacteria; phylum Actinomycetota; class Actinomycetes; order Streptosporangiales; family Streptosporangiaceae; genus Lipingzhangella; species Lipingzhangella alba. Next base: position 112,385 of record RJMB01000016.1, read on the forward strand.
GAGCGGACGGTCCGTTCCGGGGCGGCCGTCGCCCCCCGAATCGTCAGGGACACGGGGACGCGCGTCTCACGCGGTGCCCTCGAACAGGGCGACGCAGCCACGCACGGTGACACGCACGTCGGTGAACCGGGCCTCAAGCTCCGCGGTCAACTTCTCCGGCGTGTCGTCGATGTTGTCGAAGCCTCCCCTGGCCCGGTACGTCCGCATGACTCGCCGCGCCAGGGGATTGACGCGGACCCCGGAGCCGCCACCGACCACGGTGCTGCCGAAGATCCGACCTCCCGGACGCAACACCCGCCGCGCCTGGTCGAAGGCCCTGGCTTTGCGCGTGAAGTCACCGGGCATGCAGTGCAGCAGGTTCGCCATACCCACCGAGTCGAGCGAGGCGTCGGCGAGCGGGATCTCCTCGGCGGCGTCCCCCACATGGGTACGCATCCGGTAGCCGGAGAGCCGGCGCTCCACCGTGCGCAACGGCACCGGGTTGAGGTCGAGCAGCTCCAGCCGGGTGTCCGGGGTGATGGCACCCGCTCTTTCCAGGAAGAATCCCGTTCCCACACCGATATCGAGATGTTCCGGGCCCGCGTTGCGTTCGTAGACGTCCAGAATCTCCCGCTTGGGACACCCCCAGAGAAAACGCAGGCTGAAACGGAGCACGTACGTGTCGTAGCCGGCGAGCACTAAGGGGCCGTACGCGGCGGCTCCCGTGGCGCTGGAGGCTTCCTCGTGGGCTTCGTCCGGGGCCATAGCTCATCTCCTCTCCACGGCGCATGAGGGTCACGACCGGATGGCACCCGGTCTCACCGCGCCACGGAACGAGTGGTCAAAGGCCACCGGTGTTCCGCCTTCCGACGAGCCCCCGAGGGTCCCAGCAGGAAGGTGGCCGGGGAACCGACGGAGGGCCAACGGGCGCGGCCCGTTCCCGCGCTTTCTCACCGCGGGGAGCCAGTGCCGCGGCTCCGGTACCGAACCGGGTGTCACACACATGGTGCCCCCGGGCCGCTTTCCTCCCGGGGGCACCCCTCTACGGCCCCCGTGGGGGCTCGCGCTCGACATTGGGTGTCGCGCGGCTCACCCAACCAGTTCGCCGGACTTGGGACGCGAGATCGCGTACTCCAGCAGGCAGGTGAGGACACCACCGGCGGACCGGCGGTCGCGCGCGTCGAAGTCGACGATCGGCACCTCCGGTGCGATCTCCAGTGCCTCGCGGATCTGCTCGATCGTGTAGTCGAGCTGACCGTCGAACTTGTTCAGGGCCACGACGTAGGGAATCGACTGCTGCTTCTCGAAGTAGTCGACCGCGTCGAAGCTGTCAGCCAGGCGACGGGGATCCACCACGATGACGGCCCCGACCGCGCCCCGGACGATGTCGTCCCACATGAACCAGAACCGGGCCTGCCCCGGGGTGCCGAACATGTACATGATCAGCTCCTGGTCGAGGGTGAGCCGCCCGAAGTCCATGGCGACGGTGGTCGTCACCTTGTCCGGCGTGATCGAGGTGTCGTCGTGTTCCCGGCTGGCCTCGGTCATGACCGCCTCGGTCGACACCGGAGGGATCTCCGAAACCGAACTGACGAGTGTCGTCTTGCCCGCGCCGAAGCCGCCAGCGACGACGATCTTGGTGGAGACCAGTGACGCGGGACCTGAGGAATTATTGGAAGAGACGTTCGAGTCCACGGAGCGCCCTCTCCAGAACTTGGTTTTCTGACGGACTGTGGCCGGTGATGGTGGGGTGGATGTAGACGTGGCCTTGATCGGCCAGGTCACTCAGAAGCACCTGGGTGACGCCCATCGGGATCTTCAACTCGGCGGAGAGCTCGGCCACCGAACGGGTCTCGCGACACATCCGGTAGATGCTCTCCGACTCCGGAAGCAGGTTCGCCGGGGGCGGCGCACCGGCGTCCGCCACCGAGACCAGGGTCTGCACCATCAGCGGATGGCGGGAACGAGTCCGACCTCCGGTGAAGGTGTACGGGCGGATCCGTGCGCCCCTTCTCCTGCGTGTGCTCATAGCGCTGGCAACCTCTTCGTGGTCCGATGCGCGCCCCACCGTGCAGGGGCGGTACAGGGATGAGTATCCATCACGGTGCCATAACCTCGCGCAGCTGCGACCGGAGCTGCGGTGTCAACGCGTGGCCCGCACTCTCGACGAGGAGCGTCATCTGGTAGGCGACGATCTTCATGTCGGCGTCGCCCGAGGTCAGAACCGCCAGCGAGGATCCGTCACTGATGGACATGACGAACAGGTAGCCGTGTTGCATCCGCAGAATCAGCTGCTCTGTCTCGCCCTTGCCGAACATCTTCGCGGAGCCTTCGGCCAGGCTCTGCAGGCCGCTGGCGATCGCCGCGAGCTGTTCCGCGTGCTGCTCGGGGAAGTCGCGCGAGGCGGTGAGGAGCAGACCGTCGGAGGAGACGACGATCGCGTGCTCCACCCCGGGGACCTCGTTGACGAAGTTGGAGATGAGCCAAGTGAAGTTCTCTGCGCTCTCACTCAAGCGGTTGTCCATGTCCGTCCAGATTCTCGTACTGTGCTTGCAGGTACACGTGGGCCACGGGATGCGGGGCTAGTCCTCATCGGGTCTGGCCGCCTCTTCCTGCCCCTCGACAAACCCTTCCAGGTCGGCGCGGATGCGCTCGGCCCTGGTGACACCGTCGGCCTGCTCGTCAGACGAACCGTCGTTGGTACTGCCCTCTGTCGACTCCGGTTGGTCCGGAGAGGTCATCGGAACCGGAGCGGTGTTCCTGTGGGCACTGCGACGGGGCAGACCGGCTGAGGTCACCGGCGAGTCCGACGACGACTCCATGGCGCTGCTGTTCTCCTGCGGTCTTGGGGACGGAGCCGACTTTTCCGGACCGGAAGCCTGCTCACGCGGAGCGGTCGAGGACCGCTGGCCTGACGGAGCCAACTGCCCCCTCGCGGCGGAACCGGGTTCCGGCACCGCGGGCTCGGAGGATCCGGCAGTCTGGCTGGGTCCGGTCTTATCGTAATGCGCGGCCGGCACCGTCACGTGCGCGCTCACGCCACGGAACGCACGCCTTTCGAGCTGAACCTCGAAGCCGTACCTGTGGGCGATGCGGCTAACCACGTAGAGGCCCATGTGCCGCATGACGTCCTCGTCGAGGACCGGCTCACCACGGAGTCGGCTGTTGAAGGAGGCCAACTGCTCGGGGGGGATGCCGATTCCCTCGTCCTCGACGGTGATCAGCAGGCGCTCGTCGGCCAGTGCCTGGGCGCTGATGACGACCTGCGCGTGGTCCGGCGACTTCTCCGTCGCGTTGTCCATGAGCTCGGCGAGCAGGTGGCTCAGGTCGTCGGCGCTGGTACCCGAGATGAAGAGGTCGGGCAACGTGCCGAGTTGGATCCGCTGGTAGTTGCTGATCTCGGAGATCGCCGCGCGGGCGACGTCGAGAAGCGGGACGGATTCGGTGGAGGGGTCACCGGAGTCCTGTCCGGCCAGCACGAGCAGGTTCTCGCTGTTGCGCCGCATCCGCGTGGCGAGGTTGTCGATCTTGAACAGTTTGTCCAGGATCTCCGGATCCTCACTGCTGTCCTCGAGGTTCTCCACGATGTCGATCATGGACTCGACCAGGGTGAGGTCGCGCATGGCCAGTCCCGCCAGGGTGGCCGTGACGAGCTCCTGTTTCTCGGATCCGGGACCGCTCTCCGGCTTGGCCGCGGATTCCGCGGACTGCGCCGCGGAGTCGGGGGGTGCCTGCGGCGACTCCCGTGCGGTGGGAGTGGGAGGAGCGTGCGCCGACGAGGGCTGCGGGGGTTGCGCTGGGGGAGGCTGCGGTGGCGCCACCGGCGCCGCCTGCTGCGTACCCGCCTGCTGGGGGGCGAACGACTGTTGCCAGCCGGTCTGCGGGGGTGCGAACTGGGCCGCTCCCGGGTAGGGGAACGGTTGGGGGTGCGCCGGCCATTGCGGCATGCCCTGGGGTTGCTGTTGGAACTGCTGGAGGTACTGCCGCTGTGCCGCTTCCATATCCCACTGCTGAGCGCCGTAGGGCGGGTACGCCCCGGGATACGGCGGGACTGGCTGCGGGGCGACGGGTGGCTGAGCGGCTGCGTACTGCTCGGGGGCGCGCTTCCTACCGATCCCGAGCTTGTTCAGGAACCGGCGCCACCGTCCGCCCCCAGCTGCGGCCGGGGGGCTACTCTCCACTTGCATCATGGGGCCCAGGGGGTGATCCCCGTGATTAGCGGATGACGGTGCATGTGCCACAGCACATCTCCTCGATACAAGGGGTTGGCCAGTGACGGTTACCCGACGGAGGGTTGACCAGTACTCAAACGACGGTTCGGCGGATGCGGGGACCGAGCTCCGCTCTTGCGGGCGCCCGGAATTCGGCATCCTCACGGACACCCAGGCATGAACCGCTTTCCCGATCCGCCAAGTAACAGCCGAATCGGCGTCACGCTAGCACAGAAGGTCCGGCACAGAAGGCCATTCCAGATCACTTACGGATCAATTGCGCTGTTCTTCCACGTAGTGGGATCAACTTTCCAAGATCGTGCACTACAGACGAGACCGACATGGTTACCGTGATTTAGGTCACTCCTAGAATCGGGTGACCGGATCACGAGACCGTCGCCCGCGAACCGTGTCCCTCTCAGCGTTCGACCGCGGCGATCGCCCGAAGCACACGCTTCTCCGAAACCGGGTACGCGGTCCCGATCTCCTGTGCGAAGTAGCTGACCCGCAGCTCCTCCAGCATCCATCCGATCTCGGCGACATCGGCCTCGGCGGCACGGGCGGGCCCCACCTCGTCGACCAGGTCCCGCCACGCCTGCCGCATCCGTTCGACACTGGCCATACTGGCCTGGTCGCGACGCGGGTTCTCGGACAACTTGGCGAGACGGCGCTCAGCCGCGCGCAGGTACCGGTGCACGTGCGCGAGCCTGCTTCGGCCCGCCTCGGTGACGAACCCCGTGTGGACCAGCCCGGCTAGCTGGCCGCGGATGTCGTTCAACGAGGGCAGCAACGCCAGGCTGGTAGTCCCCTTGAGCTTGCGCTCGACCTCGTGTGCTTTGGCCAGGACCCCGGCGGCCTCGGTCACAACGTCGGCGAGGGTGTCGGCGAGCTCGGCGCGCACGTACTCGCACAACTTGTCGAACGCCTCCGCGTCCCACACAGGGGCGCCGGCCTCGGCCATGAGCGCGTCTGTGCTGCACAGTAGGCAGTCCTCCAGGAACGCGGCCATACTGCCGTGCGGGGCGTGCCCCAGCGCGAGTTTGGTCGGGTTGTCGAGGCCGCGCTGGACCGTCGCCTCGGGTGAGGGGACACGCAGCAGGAGCAGTCGGCGTACACCGGCCCACATCGACCTTCGCTGTTCGGCCTCGGTGTCCAGGATCCGGATCGCTACGCTGTCGCCCTCGTCGACCAGGGCGGGGTACCCCTTGACGGCGGGGCCGGCCGCCGCCCGCTCGAAGGTCTGATCCAGCGGCCCGAAATCCCATTCGGTCAGCCCACTTCGTTCGATGCCCGAGGCCCGCTGGGACAGTTCGGCCCGCAGCTGCGGCCTGAGCCGCTCACGCAGCTCGTCCAGGCTCTTCCCCTCGGCGAGCCTTCGGCCCTCGGAGTCGACAGCCCGAAACGTCATGCGCAGGTGGTCGGGCACCTGCTCGGGGTTCCAGGCGTCGGGCGGGATGCGCTCCCCGGTCATCCGGGCCAGCTCCCGGGTCAGCGCGTCCAGGAGTGGTTCGGTGTATGGCGTGAGGCGCTGGAGGACGGCCTTCGCGTGGTCGGGCACGGGCACCAGGGTGCGCCGGACCGGCTTGGGTAGGGTGCGGATCAGCGCCGTGACGAGATCCTCGCGCAGCCCGGGGATCTGCCAGTCGAAGCCGTCTCCGTCGATCTGGTTCAGGGCGGTGACCGGGATATGCGCGGTCACCCCGTCGGCCTCGGTCCCGGGCTCGAACTGATAGGTCAGGCCGAACGTGAACCCGCCCGTGTGCCACTCGTCGGGGTAGTCCCGCTCGCTGATCTCGGCCGCACTCTCGTTGACCAGCATCGACTTCTCGAACGAGAGCAGCTCGGGATCGTGGCGGCGCGCCTTCTTCCACCACGAGTCGAAGTGGGCGGCCGAAACCACCTCGCCGCCCACACGCGCGTCGTAGAACTGGAAGAGTGTCTCGTCGTCGACCACGATGTCGCGGCGGCGCGCCCGGTGTTCGAGGTCGGCGACCTCCTCCAGCAGCCGCCGGTTCTCGTGGAAGAACGCGTGGTCGGTGTCCCAGTCACCCTCCACCAACGCGTGCCGGATGAACAACTCACGCGAGGTCTCCGGGTCGATCCGGCCGTAGTTCGCCTTGCGCCCGATGACGATCGGCACCCCGTACAGCGTCACGCGCTCGTAGGCCACGACCTCGCCGCGCCGCTTCTCCCAGTGCGGTTCGCTGTAGCTGCGTTTTACGAGGTGCTGCGCCAGCGACTCGGCCCACTCGGGCTCGATGCGGGCGACGACGCGCCCCCACAGCCGCGAGGTCTCTACCAGCTCGGCGGCCATCACGTACCGGGGTTGCTTCTTGAACAGCGAGGATCCGGGAAAGATCGCGAACCGGGCGCCCCGGCCACCGAGGTACTCGTTCTTCTCGGGGTCCTTGAGCCCGATGTGCGAGAGCAGGCCGGCCAGCAGCGCGATGTGGACGTTGCGCGGGTCGGGGCGCTGGCTGTTGAGCGTGACTCCCATGCTCTTGACGACCTGCCGCAGCTGGGCATGGATGTCCTGCCACTCACGCACGCGCAGGTAGCTGAGGTACTCGGAGCGGCAGAGCTTGCGGAACTGGTTTCCGGAGAGGGCGCGTTGCTGTTCGCGCAGGTACTCCCAGAGGTTGAGGTAGGCGAGGAAGTCGGAGGTGGGGTCGGCGAACCGGGCGTGCTTCTCGTCGGCCGCCTGCTGCGCCTCCGCCGGGCGCTCCCGCGGGTCCTGGATGGACAGCGCGGACGCGATGATCATAACCTCGCGGACGCAGCCGTTGCGCTCGGCCTCCAGTACCATGCGTGCCAGGCGCGGGTCGATCGGTAGCTGGGCCAGTTTGCGGCCGATCGCGGTGAGGCGACCGGCGGATTTCCCGCCGCTGCCCTCGAGCGCGCCCAGCTCCTGTAGCAGGTGGATACCGTCCTTGATCTGGCGGTGGTCCGGGCCGTCGACGAACGGGAACTTGGCGATCTCGCCGAGCCCCAGCGACGCCATGCGCAGGATGACGGAGGCGAGGTTGGTGCGCAGGATCTCGGGGTCGGTGAACTCGGGGCGGGAGAGGAAGTCGTCCTCGGAGTACAGCCGGATGCAGATCCCCTCGGCCACACGCCCGCAGCGGCCCTTACGCTGGTTGGCCGACGCCTGGGAGATACGCTCGATCGGCAGCCGTTGCACTTTGGTGCGGTGGCTGTAGCGCGAGATGCGCGCCGTTCCGGGGTCGATCACGTACCGGATGCCCGGCACGGTCAGCGATGTCTCGGCGACGTTGGTGGCCAGCACGATTCGTCGCTTGGTGTGCGGGGCGAACACCCGCTGCTGCTCGGCCGCGGACAGGCGGGCGTAGAGCGGGAGGATCTCGGTGTCGCGGAGCCTCTGGCGTTCCAGGGCGTCGGCCGTGTCGCGGATCTCCCGCTCCCCGCTGAGGAACACCAGGATGTCGCCGCGCCCGTCGCGGCCCAGTTCGTCGACCGCGTCACAGATCGCCTGTGTCTGGTCGCGGTCGGCGCTCTCCTCGTCGTCGGGGTCGGCGATCGGTCGGTAGCGTACCTCGACGGGGTAGGTCCGCCCGGACACCTCCACGATCGGCGCGTCGGAGAAGTGCCGGGAGAAACGCTCCGGGTCGATGGTGGCCGAGGTGATGATGACCTTGAGGTCGGGTCGCCGTGGCAGCAGCCGCTTGATGTAGCCGAGCAGGAAGTCGATGTTGAGGCTGCGCTCGTGCGCCTCGTCGATGATCAGGGTGTCGTAACCGCGCAGCCAGGGGTCCGTCTCGATCTCCGCCAGCAGGGTCCCGTCGGTCATCAGCTTGACGAGGGTGTCGTCGCTCGACTGGTCGGTGAACCGCACCTTGTAACCCACCGTCTCGCCCAGCGGCGCTGAGAGCTCCTCGGCGATGCGCTCGGCGACGGTGCGCGCCGCCAACCGGCGCGGCTGGGTGTGGCCGATCCGTCCGAGAACCCCCCGCCCCAGCTCCATGCAGATCTTGGGTAGCTGGGTGGTCTTACCGGAGCCGGTCTCACCGGCCACGATCACGACCTGGTTGTCGCGGACGGCCTCGGCGATGTCGTCCTTGCGCTGGATGACGGGAAGCTCGTCGGGATAGCGCAGATTCGCCGGTACCGCCGAGCGCCGCCGCTGGACACGCTGCTCGGCCTTGGCGATGTCGTTGGCGATCTCAGCGGTGACCGCCGCCTGCTTGCGCTCCCCACGTACTTTGCGTAGCCCGTCGATCCGGCGGCGTAGTCGATGCTGGTCCGCGTGCATCAGCTCGGACAGCCGTTCGCGCAGTTCGGAGATCGGGGGGCTCACGGGTGAGGTTTCCATACAGTGCAAAGGATAGAAGCGCGGGCAACGGGTTTTCGGGGCCGGGCACCCGCTGGCGCGGCCCACGGGGGAGAGCGATCGGGGCGCCACGGAAATTCCGTGGTCTCACAGCGGGCGGGAACCGTGGTGTGTCCCCGGGCGTGGCCCGGGGACACACCACAAAACCACACCGGGCCGGGCCCCTGGGGCCCGGCCCGGTGTCACGGGCGCGCCGGGCGGGGGACGGTGGAGCCATGCGGCGCCCCCGCGGACCGCGCGCCGTCGTTCGTCACGAGAGCTGGTCGGCGGGACCGGACTTGATGGACTCGACCAGCTGGGTCAGCTTCTCCTCGGGCAGGTGCCGGGCGAGGTCCGACTCGCTGATGATTCCGACCAGCTGGTGGTCCCGGATCACCGGCATCCGTTTGACCCGGTGCTCCATCATCTGCTGCAGGACCGCGTCGACCTCGGTGTCGGCGTCGACGTAGAACGGTTTTCCGCTCGCCATCTCGGAGGCGTTGCACTCCGCCGGGTTCTTGTCCTCTGCGAGGCACTTGATCACGATGTCGCGGTCGGTGAGGATCCCGTGCAGCCTGCGGTCGGTGCCACAGATCGGCAGGGCCCCCACTCCGAGATCGCGCATCTTGCGCGCCGCCACGTTCAGCGACTCGTTCTCGTCGACGCACTCGGCGCCCTGGTGCATGATCTCCGCCGCACTCGTCATGGTTCTTCCCCCCTTGTGTGTCGTCTCCATCCCGCCGCGGCCTGACAGTCCCCTCCTGCTGCGACGGGACGCGATGCTGGCCCCCTACCCACGTTCGCCCCGACACACATCCGGGCGGTGTTTCCCTCCGCGATTCGTGAGGCCACCCCCCGCACCGTGGTGTGGAGTTCCGATACCTCGGGCCTCGCCCGCTTCCCACCCGTCCCGGAGCGCGCGCCGCGGAACCGGCACGCGCTCCCCCGGCCCCTCCGCTCGGAGCTACTACTCGTCGGTGCCGGAGAGCCAGCCCTCGATCGCGCGGGCGGCCGATTCGGCGTGATCCTCCAGCATGGTGAGGTGGTCCCCCGGCACGACGAGCTCGGTGTGGGGCAGGTCCCAGTTGAACTTCCACTCGGCTCCGCCCAGGGGTGCCCCCGAGGCGTCGCGCATGGGCTCCTCGGGACGCACCAGCACCGTGGGGGTATCGACGGGTTCGAGCCGCCGTTCCGAGAACAGTCGGAGGTAGCCGCCCATGGCCGTCAACCGGACCGGGTCCATCAGGCCGAACTCGTGTTCGCGGTCGATCACCCCGGTCTCGATGATCGGGAAGGCGGACCGGTCACCCGGCATGGGGGTGTCCAGCAGCACCAGCGCGCGAGGGTGCAGGCCCTGCCTCTCCAACCGCGCGGTCACGGTGTGGGCGATCCACCCTCCGGAGGACCGGCCGACGACGACGAACGGGGCCTCCCCCACACATCCGCGCACGACCGAGGTTTGCAGGTCGACCGCGGCGTCGACGCTGGCGGGTAGCGACTCGCTCTCGGCGAACCCCGGCTGCGGGACCACCAGGAGGTCCCGCTGGTCCCGCATCGCGGCGCCGAACCGCGCGTACTCCTGGGTTCCGGAGACCATCACCAGCGACGGGAAGCAAACCAGTCGCGGTGGCCCGCCACCGTGGGCGAGCTGAACCGGGGCGGGGGGTTCGCCGTAGTCGGTCGCGGAGCTGAAGGTGGGTCTGACCTGGGCCGCCGCTTCGATCATCCCGATGCCCTCACCGATCTTGCCCTGCTGGCAGGCCGTGCGGAACAGCTCCACGATCCCGTTCGCCACGTTGGCATCGGCGCCACCCGGCGCCGCGGCCGCGGTCTCCGTTGTGTCGGCACGGGGCTCCTGGCCCGGTGCCGCGCCACTTCCCTGAGCGGTGGACAGCTCCGTGCGCAGCCGCCCCGCCAGGGCGATCGGTGTGGGGTTGTTGAACGCCACCGCCGAGGGCAACCGAAGCCCGGTCACGGCGTTGAGGGTGTTGCGGAGCTCGATCGCGGTGAGCGAGTCGAAGCCGAGTTCCAGGAAGTTGTCCTCCGCGCCGATCTCGTCGGCCGAGTTCAGCCCCAGAACGTCCGCGGCCCGCTCACGCACCAGGTCGACCAGTACCCGCTCGGCGTCGTCGTCCGGCAGGCCCCTCAGGCGTCGCAACAGCTGAGCCCCGTCACCGTCAGGACCGCCGGTGGAGGCGCTCCGGCGGGGCACCCGCACGAGCTTCGTGAACATGGGTGAAATGTCCCCTCTGGTGGCGGCGCGCCCGCGCAGCGCCGCCAGGTCCAGGGACAGCGGCAGGAGGTGTGGCCAGCCGAGCCCCAGTGCCGCGTCGAACAGGGTGACACCGTGCTCGTGGCTCAACGTGCCGCCCACCCCCGCCCGGCTCATCCGCTGCATGTCCGCGCCGTCGAGGTCCGCCCCCATGCCGTCGCGTTGGGTCCACAACCCCCAGGACAGTGAGGTCGCGGGAAGCCCGCGGGCACGCCGGTGGTGGGCAAGCGCGTCCAGGAACGCGTTCGCGGCCGCGTAGTTGCTCTGCCCCGGCGCGCCGAGGACGCCCGCTCCCGACGAGAACAGCGCGAAGAGTGACAGGTTCTTGTCGCGGGTCAGCTCGTGGAGGTTGTGGGCGGCGTCCACCTTGGGCCGCATCACGCGGTCGAACCGTTCCGGTGTGAGCGAGGTGAGGACGCCGTCGTCCAGGATCCCGGCGGTGTGCACCACCGCCGACAGTGGCCGGTCGTCCCGAATGGTGGCGAGCGCGCCGGACAGCGAGTCGCGGTCGGCGACGTCGCACGCCGCGAAGGTGACCGTGGCCCCCAGTTCGGTGAGCTCGGACTCGAGAGCGGCGGCGCTCTCCGCGTCCCGACCGCTGCGGCTGACCAGCAGCAGATGCCGGGCCCCGTAGTCGGTCACCAGGTGGCGGGCCATGAGCCGGCCCAGAGTTCCGGTGGCGCCGGTGACCAGGGCGGTGCCGGTCTCGGGCAGGAGGCCGGGATGGTGTCCGTCCGGTGCTGTGCCCCGCTCGGGGGCGGCGCGACCGAGGCGCGGCACGTACAGCTGCCCGGCCCGGATGGCGATCTGCGGCTCCTCCGTGGTGACGGCCGCCGGGACGCTGCCGGCCGCGGTGGCGGTGTCGTCGAGATCGACGAGGGTGAACCGGTCGGGGTTCTCCGACTGGACGGCCCGAATCATCCCCCACAACGGGGCGTGGGCGAGATCGGGCACGTCGTCGCCGGGCACCGCCGCGACGGCCCCTCGGGTGAGGACCACCATCCGCGTCTCGGCCAGCGCGTCGTCGGCCAGGTACTCCTGGAGAAGCGTGAGCGTGGCGCGGGTGGTGGAGCGCGCGCCGTCGACGACGGTTTCGGTGCCGGGCACGCACGGCAGGACCACCGTGTCGGGGGCGGGTGCCCCGGCCGTGACCGCCGCGCTGAGCGAGGCGAGGTCCGGGTGGGTGTGGACGATGGACGGCGCGAACGCCGACCGCAGCCCCTCGTCGTCCGTGCCGAGGATCGCCAGCGTTGTGGTGGGGGTGGTGCCGGTGGGCGTGCCCACCGGGTCCCATTCCAGGATGAACAGATCGTCCGCGCCCGTTCCGGTCCCGGCGGTGAGCTGCTCTTGGGTCACCGGACGCGTGGTCAACTCGGCCACGGACGCGACGGGGGTACCCGCGGGGTCGTGGACGCTCACCGCGAGGGCGTTCTCGCCGGCGGGTGAGAGGCGGACCCGCAGCGTGGTGGCGTTCGTCGCGTGCAGGGTGACTCCGTTCCACGTGAACGGGAGCCGCACCTGGACATCGTCGGGGGTCTCGGCGTCGTTGAGCGCGGCGACGCCGAGGGCGTGCAGCGCGGAGTCGAGTAGGGCGGGGTGGACGCAGAACCGTGCGGCCTCGGCGTGCTGCGCCTCGGGCAGGCGCACCTCGGCGTAGATGTCCTCGCCCGCCCGCCAGGCGGCCTGAAGCCCCTGGAACGCGGGGCCGTAGCCGTAGCCCCGCTCGGCCAGGCGGGTGTAGACACCGTCCACGGGCAGGGGCGTGGCGCTCTCCGGGGGCCAGTCCCCGGCCAGTGTGGCGGGTGCCGTGTCCCCGGTCTCCGGCCCCAGGACGCCCTCGGCGTGCTCACTCCAGGACGCGTGCTCGAGGTCGTCGGGGTCCGGCTGGGGACGGGAGCGGATCCGTACCGTCCGCCTGCCGGTTTCGTCGGTGCCGCCGATGATGACCTGGACCTGCACCGCATCCTCGTCCGGGATTTCCAATGGCGCGGCCAGGGTGAGCTCCTCCACCCTGGGGCACCCGGTGTGCTCGCCGGCGTACAGGGCCAGGTCGACGAACGCGGTTCCGGGCAGCAGCACCCGGTCGAGCGCGGCGTGGTCGGCCAGCCACGGGTCTCGGCTCATGGCGAGCCGTCCGGTGAGGAGCGCGCCTCCCGTGTCGGCCACCGGAACGGCGGCGCCGAGCAGCCGGTGGTTGGTGGGGGTCAGGCCGGCGGCGCTGACGTCGGCGCCGCCGGCCGAGGGTTCCAGCCAGTAGCGGCGGCGCTGGAACGGGTAGGTGGGCAGGTCGACCACGGTCGCGCCGGATCCGTCGAAGACCCTTTCCCAGCGCACGTCCACACCGCGCACGTGCGCCTCCGCCATGGAGGTCAGGAACCGCTGCCAGCCGTCCTCGTCGCGCCGCAGCGACCCCACCACCACGGGGTCGGCGACACCGGCGTCCTCCAGGGTCTCCTGCACCACCATCGTCAACACCGGGTGCGGGCTCATCTCCAGGAAGGTGTGGTGTCCCCGGGTCGCCAGCTCGCGCACGGTGGGATCGAGCTGGACCGGGTGCCGCATGTTGTCGTACCAGTACTGCGGCCCCAGTTCGCGCCCGTCGAGCCGCTTCGCCCACACGGTCGAGTAGAACGGGGTCTCTCCTCGCATCGGCGTGATGTCGGCCACCAGCCGCAGTAGCTCGTCGTGGAGCGGCTCGGCGTGCGCCGAGTGGGTGGGCACGCTCGCCGAGACCTCCCGGGCGCGCACCTCACGTCGCGCGCACTCCGCGACCAGTTCGGACACGGCCGCCGCGTCACCGGCGACCACCGTGGACGACGGCCCGTTACGTCCCCCGACGACCAGCCGGCCCCGCCAGGGCTCGATCAGCGCCGCCGCCTCGGTCTCGCCCACACCCAGGGACACCAACGAGCCCGCGTCGCGCAACCGCAGCAACAGCTGGCTGCGCAGCGCCACGATCCGGGCGGCGTCCTCGAGTGACAGCGCGCCCGCGACGTGGGCGGCGGCGACCTCCCCCTGCGAATGCCCCACGACCGCGGCGGGTTCCACCCCGTAGGAGCGCCACATGCGCGCCAGCGACACCATGACCGCGAACAGCGCCGGCTGCACCACGTCGACCCGGTCGAGCCCCGGTGCCGCGTCCTCTCCGCGCAGCACCTCCAGCACCGACCACTCCAGGAACGGGTCGAGCGCCCGCGCGCACTCGGTGACGCTGTCGCGGAAGACGTCCGAGCTCCGCAGCAGGTCGGCCCCCATCCGCACCCACTGGGCGCCCTGACCGGGAAACACGAACACGGTCCCGCCCGTCTTGGCGACCGAGCCGCGCACCACGTCCCCCGAGGCCGCTCCTCCGGCCAGTGCCTCCAACCCTTGGCGCAGGTCCGCGGTCCGGTGCCCGAGCAGCACGGCGCGGTGTTCGAAGTGCGTGCGTCCCGTGGCCAGCGAGTACCCCACGTCCGTCGCGCTCGCGTCGGCCTCGGCGACGTGGCCACGCAGCCGAACCGCCTGCGCCCGCAGTGCCTCCTCGCCGCGCGCGGACAGCAGCCACGGCACCGGCGCGCCGTCGGACAGGGGCGCGCCGGTGCCCGCCGGAGCGCCCCTGGGGCTGGAGGCCCCTTCCTCGTCCGCCCGGTCCGCTGCCCCGGTGTCGGTGGTGTCGTCCTCCAGCGGTGCCTGCTCCACGATGAGGTGCGCGTTCGTGCCGCTCATACCGAACGAGGACACCCCCGCCCGACGTGGCCGGGACGTCTCCGGCCATGGTCTGGTCTCGGTGAGCAGCTCCACGGAGCCGGTGGACCAGTCGACCTTCGGTGTGGGCTCGTCGATGTGCAGGCTCCGCGGCAACGTCCCGTTACGCATCGCCATGACCATCTTGACCACCCCGCCGACCCCGGCGGCGGCGGCGCTGTGGCCGATGTTGGACTTGAGGGAGCCCAGCCACAGCGGTTGGCCGTCGGGGCGCTCACGTCCGTAGGTCTCCTGGAGGGCGTTGGCCTCGATCGGGTCGCCCAACGGTGTGCCGGTGCCGTGCGCCTCCACGGCGTCGACCTGGTCGGGGGTCAGCCGGGCGTCGGCCAGCGCCCGGCGGATCACCTTCTGCTGCGCCGGGCCGTTGGGGGCGGTCAGCCCACTGCTCGCGCCATCCTGGTTGATCGCGCTACCGTCGATCAGCGCGAGCACCCGGTGCCCGTTCCTGCGGGCCTCGGAGAGCCGTTCCAGCAGGAGCATTCCGGCGCCCTCGGCCCAGCTGGTGCCATCCGCGGTGGCGGCGAACGACTTGCAGCGGCTGTCGGGCGACAGCGCGCGCTGCCGACTGAACGCGGTGAAACCGCTCGGCTCGGGCACGACGGTCGTCCCGCCGGCGAGCGCGTAGGAGCACTCGTCACGACGCAGCGCCTGACAGGCCAGGTGCAGCGCGACCAGCGAGGAGGAGCACGCGGTGTCGACGGACAGGGTGGGGCCTTCGAGGCCCAGGGTGTAGGCCACCCGCCCGGCGGTGACACTCGCCGCGTTACCCGTGGCCAGGTGCCCTTCGAGCCCGTCGGCCTCCGTGTGCTGGCGTGGCCCGTACTCCTGGGCGATCACCCCGGCGTAGACGCCCGTGGCCGTGCCGCTGAGCGAGGACGGGACGATGCCGGCGCGTTCGATCGCCTCCCACGAGGTCTCCAGCAGCACGCGTTGCTGGGGTTCCATCGCCAGCGCCTCGCGCGGGCTGATCCCGAAGAACCCCGCGTCGAACCTCGTGGCCTCGTAGAGAAAGCCACCTTCACGCGCGTAGCTCTTGCCCGGAGCGTCGGGGTCGGAGTCGAACAGGTTGGCGAGGTCCCAACCACGGTCCGTGGGGAACTCCGAAACCGCGTCGGTCTCGTTGGCCACGAGTTCCCAGAGCCCCTCGGGTGTATCGACTCCCCCCGGGTAGCGGCACCCCATCCCCACGATGGCGATGGGTTCGTGCATCCGGTCGGTGAGTTCCTGGACGTGCCGGCGGGCATCGCGGAGGTCGACGGTCATCCGCTTGAGCATGTCGCGGAACTTGTCCTCGTTCGACACTTCTGTTCCTCTCTGGCAGGGACGCGCGATCAGGGGGGAGAGGGCCGGTTCTCCCGGGTCAGGAGATCCCGAACTCCTTGTCGATCAGGTCGAGGAGCTCGTCGTCCGTGGCGTTGTCCAGGTCGGCGCCCTTGGGGTCCGGTTGGGTCGCGTCCAACCGGGTGAGCAGGGCGTTCAGCCGTTCCCGGAGACGCTCGCGTGCGGCCTCGCCCAGCGAGCCGCTCTCGAGCGCGGACTCCAGACGGTCGAGGCCGGACAGCGACGGGTCCGCCTCGGTCGACGCGGCACCGTCGAGCCGCTGGGTGATGTGACCGGCGAGCGTGGCGGGGGTGGGGTAGTCGAAGGCCGCCGTCGTCGACAGCTCCAGGCCGGTGGCCTGGCTCAGGCTGGTGCGCAGCCGTACCCCGGCCAGCGAGTCCATGCCGGTGTCCATGAACCCTCGGTTCTCCTCGACCTCCTCCGGACCGGAGTAGCCCAGTACCCGAGCGGTGTGCCGGAGCACCAGGTCCAGTACGGCCTCCTCACGTTCGGCCGGACCCATGCCGGACAGGTCCAGCGGTGGTTCCGGCTCGGTGGTCTCGGTGTCGGTGTCGGGGCGCGCCTCCGGTACGGTGGCCCCACTCGTCCGGGGCTGCCCTGTCAACCAGTAGTGCTGGCGTTGGAACGGGTAGGTGGGCAGGTCGACGCGCTCGGCCGTGGGGAACAGGGATGCCCAGTCGAGGTCGACACCGCGGCTGTGAGCCTCGGCCAGACCGGTGACCAGGGTCCGTGTCTCCGGATGGTCCCCGTGCTGCAACGCCACCACGCCAGTGGAGGTGTCGGTCTCGGCCAGACACTCCATGGCCATGGATGCCAACACCGCGTGCGGGCCTACCTCCATCAGGGTTCCCACCCCGTTCTCCCGGAGCCAGCGCACCCCGTCGCCGAAGCGAACCGCCTCACGCACCTGGCGCACCCAGTACTCCGGATCCGTCGCCTCCTGGGCCGTGAGCACCTCACCGGTGACGTTGGAGACCACCGGGATCTCGGGGGCGTGCCAGGTCAGCCCCTCCGCGACCCGCTGGAACTCCTTCAACATGGGATCCATGCGATAGGAGTGGAACGCGTGGCTGACCCGCAGCTCCGAGACCCGCACCCCCTGGTCCCGCCAGTGCCGAGCGACCTCGGCGACAGGCGCGTGGTCCCCGGAGACCACCGTGGCCCTGGGGCCGTTCACCGCGGCGATCCCCACACCGTCCCTCCCGGACAGGGAAGCGGTCACCGCCTCCTCAGGAGCCTGCAGGGCCACCATCGCGCCCCCTTCGGGCAACGCGTCCATCAACCGGCCCCGCGCCGCCACCAGCGCGCACGCGTCCGGCAACGACAGCACACCCGCGACGTGGGCAGCGGCCACCTCTCCGATGGAGTGCCCCAACAGGTACGAGGGCACAACCCCCCACTGCCGCAGCAGTCGGCACATCGCCACCTCGAAGGCGAACAACGCCGGCTGGGTGTAGCCCGTCCGGTCCAGCGACTCCGCCTCCAAAGAACCCTCCGGCGCGAAAACCACCTCACCCAACGGACGGTCCAACAACGGGTCGATGTGGGCCCGCACCTCGTCGAACGCCGCGGCGAACGCGGGAAAGGCGTCATAGAGCTCGCCGCCCATCCCCGCACGCTGACTGCCCTGCCCCGTCAACAACAACACCACCGGGTGGCGGTCACCGGCCGCCGTGCCGCGCACCACGTTCGACGCCAGCTCCCCCGAGGCCAGCGCGTCCAGGCCCTCCAACAGCTCCCGGCGATCCCGGCCCACCACCGCCGCGCGGTGTTCGAACCGCGCCCGCGTCACCGCCAGCGACAGTCCAACATCAGCCGGCTCGATCTCCGGGGCGTCACCGAGCCACTCGTACAACCCACGGGCCTGGTCGCGCAGCGCCTCCCTGCCGTGTCCGGACAGCAGCCACGGCACCTCGGGGAGCGCCACCGCGCTCGCGGCCGCGCCCTCCTCGCTCGGCTCCCCCCAGACGGCGTCGTCGGAGTCGGCCTCCTCAAGGAGGACGTGGGCGTTGGTGCCGCTGATCCCGAACGACGACACCGCCGCGCGCGCCGGGCGCTCCGTCCGTGGCCACGGTTCGGACTCACGCAACAACCGAACCGTGCCATCGGACCAGTCCACGTGCGGCGAGGGCTCGTCGATGTGCAGGCTCCGCGGCAGGGTGCGGTGCCGCAGCGCCTCGACCATCTTGATCACCCCGGCGACCCCCGCGGCGGCCCCGCTGTGCCCGATGTTGGACTTGACCGTGCCCACCCGCAGCGGACTGTCGGTCGAGCGGCCGCGGCCGTAGGTCGACAGCAACGCCTGGGCCTCGATCGGGTCTCCCAGCGTGGTGCCCGTACCGTGGGCCTCCACCGCGTCCACCTCGGCGGGCTCCAGCCCGGCCGCCTCCAGGGCCTGGCGGATCACCCGCTCCTGGGACGGCCCGTTCGGCGCGGTGATGCCGTTGGAGGCCCCGTCCTGGTTGACCGCACCGCCACGCACCAGACCAAGGATCCGGCGCCCGTTCCGCCGGGCGTCGGAGAGCCGCTCCAGCACCAGCACACCGGCGCCCTCGGCCCACCCCGTACCGTCAGCCGCGGCCGAGAACGCCTTGCACCGCCCGTCAGCGGCCAACCCGCGCTGCCGGGAGAACTCCACGAAAATCCCCGGGTCGGCCATCACCGTGACACCCCCGGCCAACGCCAGCGAGCACTCCTGTTGACGCAGCGCCTGACACGCCAGGTGCAACGACACCAGCGACGACGAGCACGCCGTGTCGACGGTGACCGCCGGGCCCTCCAGCCCCAGTGTGTAGGCCACCCGCCCCGAGATCACGCTCGCGGCGCCCCCGGTGACCAGGTAGCCCTCCAGCCCCTCGGTCGCCTCCCCCATAGACGGGCCGTAGTCCTGGGAGATCGCCCCCATATAGACGCCGGTGTGGCTGGCGCGCAGGGTGGTCGGGTCGATGCGGGACCGTTCCAGGGCCTCCCAGCAGGTCTCCAACAACACCCGCTGCTGCGGGTCGATGGCCAGCGCCTCGCGCGGGCTG
>RJMB01000017.1 GCA_003725585.1 Halostreptopolyspora alba
AAACCAGCCGGCGCGATCGGAAGTATCCCCACCCTAACCCGACACCACCAGTGCTCAATCCATGAGAGCCGAACGTGTGACCACGAGCACCAATCCGGGTGCCTCAGGTCAGGATCCGCCCGGTCCCCGTTCCCGGCTCCGCGTAGAGCCACTCGACCTCGAGGTCGATGATCGCGATGCCTCCGGTGGGAAACGACGTCAGACTCCCGCTGCCGGTGAACAATGCCGCCAGCTGGGCCATCGTCGGGTTGTGCCCGACCACCACGAGGGTGCCGACCTCGGGATCGACCATGTGGACCAGGTCCAGGATCGTGTCCGGATCGGCTCCGTAGGCCGCCTCCTCGAAGTCGATCGTCGGCCGCTCCGGAAAGTGCGCGAGCGCCAGCTCCAGGGTCTGGCGCGTACGCACGGCCGCGGAGCAGATGACGTGGTCGGGAACGACCCCCTCGGCCGCGAGCGTGGCACCCACGTCGTCGGCCTGCCCGCGCCCCTTGTCCGTTAGCGTTCGCTCACGATCCGACCCGTTCTCGTCCTCAGCCTTGGCGTGCCGGACGATGATCAGCCGTCTGGTCATGGCGACAGCACCGTCGCGATCACCGAAACGAGCGCCATGAACCCGAGCATGACCCCAAGGACTATCGCGAGCCCGCGCATCCCGGTCACCAAGCTGACACTCCCAACCTCCTCGAGAACTCGCGCCCAGCCTAGTGTCGCGCCGCGGCCATGCCCACACACCCCCGGAAGAGTCGCGTGCGACGTGGCTGCCCGGTCCTGGGAGCCGGGCAGCCACCCGCCACGGCAGTGCCGGCAGGAGCGGGTCAGTCCTTGGCGCCACCATCGGTGGCCGGTTCCTGCTCCTTGCGCTCGCTGACCTCACCCTCGGACTCGACCGCGGAGGACGTGATCTCCTCGTCGGCCTGTTCCGCGGACGTGTCCGCGCTCGGGCTCTCTCCGTCGCCCGACGACACGCTCCCCAGCGGCTCCTCACCGGAGCTCCGCTTGCTCCAGAGAATGGAGCCGACGATCAACACGACCGCGACGGCGGCGATCCCCAGCCGCAGTCCAACGTTGTCCTCGAGGATCACCACGGTCGGCGCGATGATCAGCGCGACCAGGTTCATTACCTTCAGCAGCGGGTTGATCGCGGGACCCGCGGTGTCCTTGAACGGGTCGCCGACCGTGTCGCCGATGACCGTCGCCTCGTGGGCCTCCGACTTCTTGCCGCCATGGTGACCGTCCTCGACCAGCTTCTTGGCGTTGTCCCACGCGCCACCGGAGTTGGCGAGGAAGACCGCCATCAGCGCACCCGCGGTGATCGCCCCGCCGAGGAACGCCCCCAGGGACGCGTAGTTCAGCGCGAAGCCCACCGCTATCGGCGTCATGACGGCGAGCAGGCCGGGGGTGATCAGCTCCCGCAACGAGTCGCGGGTGCAGATGTCCACGACCCTGGCGTAATCGGGCTTCTCCGTTCCGTCCATGATTCCCGGCCGGCTGCGGAACTGGTCGCGTACCTCGACCACCACACGCCCGGCGGCACGACCCACCGCCATGATGGCGACGCTCGAGAACAGGAACACCACCGACGCACCGAGGATCACACCCACGAGGACGTTCGGCTCGTCGATGGAGAGGCTGAACGTGTCCGCCGCGCCCAGCTCCGCCTCGACCGAGGTGCGGAACGCCCCGAACAGCGCGGTCGCCGCGAGGACGGCCGTCGCGATCGCGATGCCCTTGGTGATGGCCTTCGTCGTGTTGCCAACGGCGTCCAGGCTCGTCAGGACGTCAGCGCCCTTGCCCTCGACATCACCGGACATCTCCGCGATGCCTTGGGCGTTGTCGGCCACCGGGCCGAACGTGTCCATGGCCACGATGACCCCGACCGTGGTGAGCAGTCCCGTACCGGCCAACGCCACCGCGAACAGGCTGACGGTGATCGACTGCCCCCCGATCAGGAACGCCGCGTACACCGTCCCCGCGAGGAGAACGGCCGAGTACACCGCCGACTCCAGGCCGACCGAGATCCCCGAGAGGATGACGGTCGCCGGCCCGGTCTCCGAGCTCTTGCCGATGTCCTTGACCGGCTTCCGGTTCGTCTCCGTGAAGTATCCGGTCAGCAGCTGGATCGCGGCGGCCAGGACGAGGCCGATCAGCACCGACCCGATCGCGATAAGCCGCGGGTCGCCCGCGAGGCCCGCGATGTCGTCCTCCACACCGCTCAGGTCAGCGAAGCTGCTCGGCAGGTAGACGAACGCGGTGACCGTGACGAGCACCGCCGAGATCACGGCCGAGACGAAGAAACCCCGGTTGATCGCGGACATCGCCGTCTTGTCCGCGACTCGCGGCACGACGATGAAGATCCCGACAATGGCGGTGATCACACCGATCATCGGCACGAGCAGCGGGAACACCAGCCCCTCGACGCCGAACGCCACCCGGCCGAGGATCAGCGAGGCCACCAGCACGACCGCGTAGGACTCGAAGAGGTCGGCGGCCATGCCGGCGCAGTCGCCGACGTTGTCGCCCACATTGTCGGCGATGGTCGCGGCGTTACGGGGATCATCCTCCGGGATCCCCTGCTCGACCTTACCGACCAGGTCGGCGCCAACATCGGCGGCCTTGGTGAAGATCCCACCTCCGACACGCATGAACATGGCGAGCAGCGCGGCACCGAACCCGAAGCCCTCGAGCACGATGGGCGCCTGGCCCTGGTAGGCGAGGACGACAATCGCCGCACCGAGGAGCCCGAGGCCGACGGTGAACATACCCGCGACGCCACCGGTGCGGAACGCGATGCGCATCGCGGTCCGCTCGCTGTCATCCCCGCCCTCCCGGGCGGCGGCGGCGACGCGCACGTTTCCGCGTACCGCCAACCACATGCCGATGAACCCGGTGAGGGCGGAAAAGACCGCACCCAACGCGAAGAACAGTGATCGTCCGTACCGGACCGCTTCGGTCTCCGCCGGGAGCAGCAGGAGGAGCAGCGGGATAACGACGACGAAAACGATCAGGGTGCGGAACTGGCGTTTCAGAAACGCCGCCGCACCCTCCTGAACCGCGAGCGCGATATTCTGCATCCGCTCTGTGCCCTGGCCGGCAGCGAGCACTTCACGAACCAGCCAACCCGCGGTGGCCAGCGCCAACAGCGCCACCACCACGACCACGACGACCAGCGTGAAGTTCATGCCTTCCAGGGCAAGAGCCGAGCCGCTTCCCGCGGCGAGGCTGAGCCCAGACAAACCGTCCTCCTAGCGACGAGCATGTACCGGCCCCGCGCTTGGCCGTACCGCCGTCCGGATTGGGTCGCGCAGACGACCCGACGGCACGCGTAGCAGGGGTTATTCGGCTGCCACTACCAATTCATCGATCCCACTGATCACAGCGGGCACGATGATCCGGGATTCTACGCACCAGCGTCGCCAAAAGTGAGGGGTGGGCCACAACTTCCGTGTTGCGGGAGTGAAACGTGCCCATGAGCATCTCGAATATTACGAGATTTCATACTAAAAAGGAAAAAACACTCAAAACACACCAAAATTAATTTAATGGGGCATTAAGGATGAAGGGGAATATCATCCACCCACATTGCCCCGGGAGACCCACCTCGCGTGGCTGTCTTCCGAGGGTGCCGGTGTTCGGGACCGCACCGGCCGTCCCGCTCCCACCAAGGGCTCCCACCAGGGATGTCGCGAGGACTCAGCGAGCGTCCCCACGGAGCCGCAACTCGCTGGTGTCGATCACGGGCTCGCCAACGCCATCCAGTTGATCGGCGACGGACTCACCGTACCGGGCCACCCCGAGAGCATCGACACCACTGGGGGCGTCGCTACCGTACTCGGCCACACGCTCGGCCCCACGGCGCAGCAGACGCGCCGCACCGACCCGGTTACCTCGTTGCGCGTGGGTCAGCCCAACCGCGAGCTGCGCGAGGCCGCGCCACAACTCCCGGGTGTCCTCGGGCTCGTTCTTCCAGACGGCCTCCAACACCTCGTGCGCGTGGAAGGCGTACCCGTCGTCGAGCAGGCGCTGCGCCTCGTTGAGCCCTTCCTCGGGGGAGAACACGGCGTCGCCGGGGATACGCGGGATTCCCTCGGTCGATCCGTGCGGCAGGGGGCGGCCGTAGCGGTCCCGGGGACGCTGGTTCTCCGCGCGCCCCTCACGGTCGCGGTCGCGGTCGCCGACTCGCCCGGTCGCGTCCATGTCTGGTTCTTCCCCCTCGCGGCCAACGCCCAACGTCGCCGCCCATGATAGGTCGCTACAGCTCCGGTTCGGTGTCACGCAGCCACCCCAGCAGGGCGGCGGTGACCCGGTCCGGCTGCTCCTGGTGTGGGAAATGGCCGGCTCCCTCGACCATCCGCCAGCGGTAGGGAGCGTCGACGTAGCGCCCCGAGCCCTGGGCACTACGCGGCAGGAGGAACGGGTCCATCGCACCGTGGACCTGCAGTACGGGAACGCCGATCGGGGTACGCATACGGCGCATGTAGCGCTGTCCGTCCGGCCGCACCTGTGACCGGAACAGCCACCGGTGGCCTTCGAGGGAGCAGTGCGCGACCCCGGGGATCTGAAAGGCGTCACGCAGGTGGCGTTCGGTGGTGGGATCCGGCCACCCAGGACGCGACCAGGCTCTGAGTATCCGCGCGACCAGTTCGGCGTCATCGGCCACGAGGCGACGCTCGGGCACCATCGGGAGCTGGAACCCGAGCAGTGGGCGGCCGGCCCACCCCTGACCGGACGTCAGCAACGAGCCACGCAGCCGACGGGGGTGCGGCATGGACAGCACCGCCAGGCGCCGAACCGACTTGGGGAAGTAGGTCGCCAGAGTCCAGCCGAGCAGGGCACCCATCGAGTGGCCGACCACAACGGCGTTGGCCGCGCCGAGTGCCCGGATCAGCCCGGCGGCGTCGGAGGCCAGCGTGATCAGGTCATAGCCGCGCGGCGGCTTGTCACTGGCCCCGTACCCGCGTAGGTCCACCGCCACAGCGCGGTAGCCGTCCGCCGCGAGCGCCGTCAACTGGTCCCGCCAGGACCACCAGAACTGCGGGAACCCGTGGAGCAACAACACCAGTGGGCCCTCGCCGGCCTCGGCGACGTGGAAACGTGTTCCGGCGGCACTGACCGTGCGGTGCGTCCAGGGCCCGTCGATCAGGACAGCCGAGTCCTCAGGCATGCCTCACCCGGTCATCACGGTTCGCCGCTAGAACTCGGCGGGATGCTCACGCCGCAGGACCGCGGCGGTCCGCGACATCGTGGAGCTGGTCAGGGGGAGTCCCTGCAGTCGGCTGAGCTGGCGCTTGCCGATGAGGAGCAGGACCACGGCGAGCAGCAGGTAGAAACCGGTGACGATCAGGAAGGCGATCCAGGGCGCGAGGCCGAGGGCCCACAGCAAGAGCCCGACTGTGACCGATCCCAGGATCAGGACCATGTGCGCCAGTACCGCGGCGCCCACGAACATCACGGATCCTCGGGCCACCTGGCGAGCGTCCCGGGCGAGCTCCAGCTTCGCGAGCTCCAGCTCCAGACGCACGAGCCGGGAGATGTTCCCGCCCGCCTCGGACACGAGCTCGCCCAGGGAACGCTCGGCGGCGTCGAATTCCTCCCGACCCTCCGACTGGCTCTCGGACATCGAGGCGGCTCCCTTCGTTCGGACGAACGTCCCCCCACATCCTTCCACATCTCCCGGCACGGCCTCGCCCCCTGGCACGCGAGTATCCCCGCGTCTCGTGAGTCGACCGCGCCGTCCGCCGGCCCGGGGCCGCGGTGTGGGGCACGCCGCACAGGGCCGGGCTGGGCGGAGTCCGAACGCGACACCCGTGCGCCAGGCGCGCCAGTTCCCCGACACTGACACGCTCGGTCGGCAGACCCATGCCGGACAGGCATAGCCGCGCCGGACTCTTCCGGTACAGGGCTCACGCACCCACCGGTGTAAAAGTAACGGGCCGAGACACGGGTCCCAGGCGCCGAGGTCGCTGTGGTCACCTCCCACGCGGAAGGACACGCGCGTCCGTGTGGTGCCGGCTCGACATCGGAGGGGTCATGGCCGACGTGGCTGGTGTGCGCGTGGGGTGCGCTGCGCTGTCGGGCCGGCCGGCTCCGGAAGAACACCGGAGCCGGCGCGCACCGGAAGACCCGTGGCCCTCCGCCGGGCGACACAGCGGGACACGGCGACGCCGCGGGAAGCGGCGGAAAGTGGTCAGTCGTCGCCGCCGCTCTCCTGCTCGAACCTGCGCCGAATCGTCTCCATGGACTGGGAGTCGGTGAGGGTGGAGACGTCACCCATCTCGCGGTTCTCCGCGACATCGCGCAGCAACCGGCGCATGATCTTGCCGGAGCGGGTCTTGGGAAGCTCCGGTACCACCATGATCTGGCGTGGTTTGGCGATCGGGCCCAGTGAGGCCGCGACATGGTCACGCAGCCCCTTGACGAACTCATCGCCACCATCGCCGGCCTCACCGCGCAGGATCACGAACGCCACGATCGCCTGTCCGCTCACGGGGTCACTGGCGCCCACGACCGCCGCCTCGGCGACGCTGGAATGGGCGACGAGCGCCGACTCCACCTCGGTCGTGGAGATGTTGTGCCCCGAGACCAGCATGACGTCGTCAACGCGGCCGAGCAGCCAGATGTCGCCGTCCTCGTCTCGCTTGGCGCCGTCGCCGGGAAAGTACAGGCCCTCGAACTGCGACCAGTACGTCTTCTCGTAGCGCTCCGGGTCACCCCAGATGCCGCGCAGCATCGACGGCCAGGGCTCCCGGACGACGATGTAGCCGCCCTCCCCGTTCGGAACGGACTCGCCGTTCTCGTTCACGACATCCGCGGCGATGCCGGGGATGGGTTGCATCGCGGCACCCGGCTTGGCGGAGGAGACCCCGGGCATCGGCGAGACCATGATCGCGCCGGTCTCGGTCTGCCACCACGTGTCGACAACGGGCGTGCGGTCGCCCCCGATGTTCTTGCGGTACCAGGTGTAGGCCTCCGGGTTGATGGGCTCACCCACCGTGCCGAGCACCCGCAGACTGGACATGTCGTACTGGGCGGGGATGTGCTCGCCCCACTTCATGAAGGTGCGGATGGCGGTTGGTGCCGTGTAGAGGATCGAGACGCCGTACTTCTGCACGATCTCCCAGAGCCGTCCCTGGTGCGGCGTATCGGGTGTGCCCTCGTACATCACCGATGTCGCACCGTTGGAGAGCGGGCCGTAGACGATGTACGAGTGGCCGGTCACCCATCCGATGTCCGCCGCGGTCCAGAAGACGTCCGACTCGGGTTTGAGGTCGAACACCGCCCAGTGGGTGTAGGAGACCTGGGTGAGGTACCCGCCGGTGGTGTGCAGGATGCCCTTCGGCTTGGCGGTGGTCCCGCTGGTGTACATGATGTACAGCGGGTGCTCGGAGTCGTGTGACGGCGCCTCGTGCTCGGTGCTCTGACGCTCGACGATGTCGTGCCACCAGACGTCGCGGCTCTCGTCGAAGTCGACGTCCTGCCCGGTCCGGCGCACGACGAGGACGTTCTCGACGGCGGGTCGATCCTTGACCGCCCCGTCGACAGTGGGCTTCAGGCTACTCGGTGCGCCGCGACGGTACCCGCCGTCGGCCGTGATGACGAGCTTGGCCTCGCTGTCGTCCAACCGGGTTCCCAGGGCGTCGACCGAGAACCCACCGAACACGACCATGTGGACGGCGCCGATACGGGCGCACGCCAGCATAGACACGACGGTCTCTGGAATCATCGGCATGTAGACGGCGACCCGGTCGCCCTTTGTCACGCCGAGTTCCAGCAGGGCGTTCGCCGCCTGGCAGACCATGTCCCTGAGCTGGGCGTAGGTGATCGCGCGGGTGTCCCCCGGTTCGCCTTCCCAGTACAGGGCCACCCGGTCGCCGTTACCCGCGTCGACGTGCCGGTCGACACAGTTGACAGCCGCGTTGAGGGTGCCTCCCGTGAACCACTTGGCGAACGGCGGGTTCCACTCCAGGACGTCCGTCCAGGGCTGGTCCCACTTCAACCGGCCTGCCTGCTCCTCCCAGAAGCCGATCCGGTTCGCGGCGGCAGCGTCGTAGGCATCGGCCTTGACGTTCGCGTTGGCGGCGAGCTCCGCGGGCGGTGGGAACCTCCGCGTCTCCTGAAGAAGGTTGGACAGCGTCTCCTGTCCCTGCTCCTGGGAAGTATCAGCCACTGTGATTCTCCTTACTAGTGTGGTCCCGATCAACCGAGTATGTAGTCGACAACACTCCATCAAGGCGGAAGTGGCGGTCACAAGAGGGCGTGCGAGGTCAGTCCGGGGGGAGCCGGGAGCGTAGGGTTCGAAGATGTGAGTGCCCCACAAGCGTCAGAGCCAACCGATCCGCTGCGGCGGATCGCGGAGCTACCCGGAATAGACGAGGCGGTGCGCGCGAGCCGGAGCATCGTCGACAACCTCCTCGGGCATCGCGTACTACGGCGGCGCAGCAGCGATGTCTCCATGGAGTCCGCGCTGCGCGGTGCCCGCGCGTCGGCCGTCCTGGAAGGGGCCGCTGACGCCCCCTTGGAAGAGGTGCGTGCCGGGGAGCACGACGACCCCCGCGTCAAGGGGGCGCTGCGCGTCTCCGGCGAGATGGGCGTCCTCGTCGACACGTGGCCCAAGGCACCGCGCCAGGTCCTGGCGCGACTGCATACGCTGGCCGGGGCCGACGCCGTGTCCAGTGCCGGGCTCGGCCGACCGCGCACCGACGGGGAGCACGCCGAGGACCCGTTGGGGATCGGGCCGGCTCCCGACGCCGCGCGGATGTCCATCCGGATCGACGCGCTGAACGACCTGCTCACCACCCGGACCTCGGCCCCGGCCCTGGTGACGGGTGCCATCGTGCACGGCGAGCTGATGGCGCTGCGCCCGTTCGGTTGGGGGGACGGGATCGTCGCGCGCGCGGCCGAGCGGCTGACGCTGGTCGAGCGCGGGCTCGACCCCAAGGCGCTGGTGCCCTCCGAGCTGGGGTACCTGGAACTGCGCGAGCGGTACGCGCCGGCGCTGCGTGGGTACCTCACGGGCACCCCGGCGGGGGTGGCGGAATGGGTGAAGCTGTGCTGCGACGCGGTCGCCGAGGGGGCCCGCGACTCGCTCGCCACCTGTGAGGCGTTGAAACGCGGATAGTGCTCGTGACCCCTCCTCGCGTCAGGAATCGTGACCGATACAGCTGATCGGGCGCCGTTCCGTATCACAGATCCATTGCATTGCGTTTCGGGTGAGAAGGCGTGAATCGGACTCGAATCCGAATCGGGCGCACCCAACGAACGGCGCCCCGGCCGGCCTCGGGGCTCGGCTCAGGATCCGCCGCCGACACGTCCCGCCGGGCCTACCACGCGCGCGAACCCCTCGCCTGACCAGGCGATTTCCTGATCCGGAGGCGCCTTCCACGGCGTAGCGACGCGTGAGCGCCCGGCTCCGGTGTCTCGTGGGCCGGCCCCGGCCCGCGTCTTCCGCTCTACGCCACTCCGGGGGTGTTGCGACTCCTTTGTTCGGACACGCTCCACCTTGACCGTGTACGCACCGTGCTAACGTTGCGTGTTAGATCTGTTACCTCGTCACGGACGCGTTGTTTGTACCGGGAGGCGACCCCTCGTCCTCGTCTCGCGACGAGCTCCAGCACGAACGAATCGTGTGCGTTACCGAGGTTTCACGCCCCCTACGTACTCAAGACACCCGCACCTGTGTGACGATATGGTCACCACCGCGTGCGAACCGTAGGGCCACGCGTGTTACCAACAAGCCGTATCTGGATAGACGGCGCCGGCTCTACCCCCCCAGAGCCGGACCGTTAGACGGCCCCCGCTCTCCCCCCGGCGGGGGCCGTCCTTTTTGGGTCCCGCGCGGGCCACCGCGGCCGCGTGTCGGGCGTCCACTCCCCTCACGGTGACCGAGTGGGGCGTGCCCACCAGCGACCGGAAGGAACGGGACCGGGGGCGCGCCGGGTGGCCGCGTGCGCTGTCCACAGGCGGTGGATCCGGCTTTCGGGTGCCGCCGTGTTCCGGTGAGCGTGGAGCCACGTCTCCCACCCATCGGAGGTTCGATGGCCACCCGGACCGCACCGCCACACCAGCGCCCATTGCTCGTCACCAACGACCCCACCCTGCTCGACGACCTCCTCCGGCTGGCGGCGGCCGCGGGCGTCGAGGCCAACGTGGCCCATGCCGCCGAGCACGCCAGCCGCGACTGGCCAACGGCGCCCCTCGTCGTCGTGGGCACCGACCTGTTGCCCTCACTGGCGGCACTGGAGCCCGAACGACGGGATGACGTCGTCGTCGCCGGGCCCGACACCCCCGCTTCCGCCGACGGCCCCGCCCCGGCCTGGGACGCCGCACTGCGCGTCGGCGCGCAGACGGTGCTCTCCCTCCCCCGAGACGAGGCCCACATGGTCGACCTCCTCGCCGAGTCCACCGAGACACGCACGGCCCGAGCCCGGGTGGTCTCGGTCATCGGCGGCCGGGGCGGGGCCGGTGCGAGCCTCCTCGCTGTCGCGCTGGCACTGGCGGGTGAACGGGCCAACCTGCGGGTGGCGCTCGTCGACGCCGACCCCCATGGGGGCGGGCTCGACCTGCTGTTGGGGCAGGAGCACGCCGAAGGGGCTCGCTGGGACGACCTCGTGCGACGCCAGGGCCGCATGAGCTGGCCGGCACTACGCCACGCGCTGCCCGAAACCCACGGTGTCGCCCTCGTGACGTGGGCGCACGGGCCGGCGCACCCGATCCCCACCGAGGCGATGCGGGCCGTGCTCGCCTCGGCGACCCGCGGCGCCGACCTCGTGGTCGCCGACCTTCCCCGCTCCCTCGACCCCGGCGCCGAGGAGGTGCTGCGGCGCGCCGCGACCACACTCCTGGTGGTTCCCGCCGACGTTCACGCGGTGATGTCAACGGCGCGGATCACGCCCCGCCTCACCGACCACGTGGCCGACCTGCGGCTCGTCGTGCGCGGAGCGACACCGGAGTTCCCCGCCGAGACGATCGCGAGAACCCTGGACCTCCCACTGTCCGGCGACATCGCCGCCGAGCCCGGCCTCGACCGCACCCTCCGGCAGGGCGACGTCCCGGCCACCCGCCCCAAGTCACCCCTGCGCCGATTCTCCGACGGCCTCGTCGCGGAGGTCCACGGGGAGCGGTCCGGAACCGAGGACAGCGGATGACCCCCGCTCCGCCCGACCCCGCACCCGACCCAGTCCTACTCGAAGCGGTGCGTGCCCGCCTGGTGCGCGAGGGCGCCGAGCCCTCGCCCGCGCACGTGGCGGCGGCGCTGCGCGCCGAGGGAGGGGTCCTCGGCGACGCCGAGATCCTCGCGATCGTTCGGCTGCTGCGCGCCGACCTCACCGGGGCCGGCCCCCTCGACCCGCTGCTGGCCGAACCAAGTATCACCGACATCCTGGTCAATGGCCCCACCGAGGTGTGGGTCGACAACGGTTCCGGGCTCCGGCCGGCGCCGGGGGTTCGTTTCACCGACGACGAAGCGGTCCAGCGACTCGCCCAGCGGTTGGCGGCCCAGGCCGGTCGGCGGCTGGACGCCGCCGCTCCCTGGGTCGACGCCCGACTGCCCGCCTCCGGTGCCCGGTTGCACGCCGTACTCCCCCCGGTGGCGCCCGAACGCACCCACCTGTCACTGCGACTTCCTCGCCAATCGGTGTTCACCCTCGACGAGCTCGTCGGCTCCGGAAGCGTCCCGCCGGGCGGCGCCCAGTTGCTCCGGGCGTTGGTCACTTCCCGGCACGCGTTCCTGGTCTGCGGAGGTACCGGAACCGGAAAGACCACGCTGCTGTCGAGCCTGCTGTCGTTGGCCGATCCCAGCGAGCGACTGCTGCTCGTCGAGGACTCCGCCGAGTTGCGCCCCGAGCACCCGCACGTGGTCCGGTTGCAGGCGCGTCCGCCCAACATCGAGGGGACCGGCGAGGTGAGCCTGCACCAGCTGGTGCGTCAGGCCCTCCGGATGCGCCCCGACCGGCTCGTGGTGGGGGAGGCCCGAGGCGGCGAGGTCGTCGATCTCCTGAGTGCCATGAACACCGGCCACGAGGGAGGCGCGAGTACGCTGCACGCCAACGCGGCGGCCGACCTTCCCGCGCGCGTGGAGGCCCTCGGGTGCGCCGCCGGACTCAGCCGTGAGGCCGTGCACAGCCAGCTCGCCGCCACTCGGGCGCTCGTGGTGCACCTGGTCCGCGAACCCTCCGGAGCGCGCCGGGTCGCCGAGGTCCGTGTGCTGCGGCGCGACACCGGCGGCCTCGTGCGGGCCGTGCCCGCGGTCGGGTTCCCCACGGTCGGACACATCGTGCGTCACGAGGCGATCCACGACCTCACCGCCCTCGTGGGCGACAACTGGCTACCACCCACCGCCACCGAAGGGTGACCCCCATGTCCGGACTCGATCCCCCCGCCCCGCCGGGGTGGCTCCTCACCGCCGGGGTGCCGGGGTGGCTGGTCATCGTCGGCGCGGGCGGGTGGGGGTTGCTCCACCTGCTGCCGGGTGTTCCCACCTTCCGGTTGCGAGCCGTGGCCGCGGCGCGGGAACCCCGCACGGATGGTGGGCGCGCCGGGCGAACGGTCGCGGCGCTGCGCCGGCGTATCGAGACCGCCCTCGGCCGGGAGCGCGCCCGTCGCAGGCGGGCCACGATCGAGCTTTGCCGCGGCCTGGCCACCGAGCTCCGGACCGGTCGCGCGCCCGTCGCCGCGTTCCGCTCCGCGTTGGCGGGGCTCGACCCCTCGTTCGTCGGTGAGCTCGCCCACGTCACCGCCGCGGCCCACACCGGCGCCGATCTCGTGCCCGCGCTGCGATCGGCCGCCACCCGCGACGGCGCCGAAGGGTTGGGCTATCTCGCCGCCTGCTGGCAGGTCACCTCCGCGACCGGGGCGGGGCTCGCCGCCGTGGTGGACCGGCTGTCAGAGAGTCTCGCGCACGACGAGGCGCACCGTCAGGAGGTGGCCGCGCAACTCGCCGGGCCGCGGACCACCGCGGTGCTGTTGGGCTCGCTCCCCGCCCTCGGGCTGGCCATGGCCACCGCCGTGGGTAGCGCGCCCGTGCGTTTCCTGTTCACCACACCGCCGGGCCTCATGTGCCTGTTCGCCGGTCTGGCGCTCGACGCGCTCGGCCTGTGGTGGACCCACCGGATGGTGCGCCGGGTGCTGGTCACGGTCGAAGGCGGGTGACGGTACCCGACGGCCCCCTGTTCTAGGAGAGAGCCCATGTCTCTGGTCGCACTCGCCACCGTGGCGTTCGGCGCCATCGCCGTCAGGCTGCTGGTCTACGACGGGAGTTTCGCACGCCGGCGCCTTGCCGCTTTACTCCCTCCGGCAGCACCCCGAGCCGAAAAGCGCAACCGCTGGCTTGGCCACCTGGTACGTGCCAGCGTGGGCTGCCTGCCCGCTCTCACTCTCGCGCTGCTTCTGGACCCCGTGGCCGGTCTCGTGACCGGGGCCGTCCTGGGGGGCGTGCTCTGCTGGCGGACGTGCCGGCGCCCCGGCCGCACGGCCGGGGCGGGGGCGGTGGCCGGCCTGCCGGTCGCCGTCGACCTGCTGGCCGCGGGGGTACGTGCCGGTGGGACGATCAGCGGGGTTCTGGCCGCTGTCACCCCCGCGTTGGGTGGGCCGCTCGGCGGGGCGTTGGCGGGCGTGGCCGAACGGGTGCGCCTGGGGGCGGAACCCGCCGCGGCCTGGCGTGGACCTCACGCTCCCGCGGAGCTGGCCGCCGTGGGCCGCGCGATCGCCCGGGCCAGCGAGACCGGGGCCCCGATCACCGACATCCTGGAGCGGCAGGCGACCGAGGCGCGTCAGCGGGAACGAACCCGCGTCCACGCCGCGACACAGCGACTCGGGGTGCTGGTCGTCGCTCCACTGGGGTTGTGCTTCCTGCCCGCGTTCGTCCTCATCGGCATCGTGCCGCTGGCGGCCGGGCTCATCTCCGGTCTCGAGCTGTCCTGACGCTACCTGGCCGGTGGCGCGCACCCGCGCCAGGAGGGGCGGGATCACCGTGGTCGGTGACGGCGTGGGCGCGAGGGGAGGCAGCGTCCACGCCGTCACCCTGGGGGAGGCCCGAGTGCCCTGGCCAACGAACCCGGGAGTCAGGGGGTTCCGACCGGTCCCGCGCGGGCTCTCGCGCGCACCTCACCGGGCCACATCCGGGCGGACACACCGACCTCGGTGTACACCGTGAGGCCGGAGACCACACAGTCGGTGAGGTGGGCGTCGTTCTTCTCGGCGACCTCGCGTGCCACGGCGCACGGCTCGCCGTTCCCGTTGCCGACCCGCCGCGCCTCCGACAGCGCCGCCAGGTCGGCGGCGGTGGCGGCGCGGTGACGGTCGGTGCGGACACCGGCCAGTGTTACGACAGTCAGCGCGCAGAACCAGATCACAACGCAGAGTGTGAGTACCCAGATTGTGCCGGACCCCGTTTCCGAGCCCGCCGGTGGGGCCCGCCAACGTGGCCAGGACCCAGCAGTGGGACTCCAGGGGTCACGACGCATGGCGATCTCCTCGCGTTTCTCGGCCCTCCGGCTCCATTGGGATGGTGGCCTTACCGGTGACCTCAAAAGGGGTCCCGATGCCCGGCCCGAGCGCGACCGGGGCGCGCACGACGACCCGGGCGAATCCCGCCTCGTCGGAAAG
Source organism: Halostreptopolyspora alba (assembly GCA_003725585.1). Lineage (GTDB taxonomy): Bacteria > Actinomycetota > Actinomycetes > Streptosporangiales > Streptosporangiaceae > Lipingzhangella > Lipingzhangella alba. The sequence continues at coordinate 14,602 of RJMB01000017.1, forward strand.
CTCGGTTTCGGCACGCTCGGGCGCCACCGCGCTGACCGAGGACCGCACCGTCGCCTCGCTGTCGCCGCGGGCCAGTGCCCGGGCGCCGACACGGGCGGCATCGACACAGGCGAGATGCGCGGCCGCGGCCTGAACAGCCGCGAGCGCGATCCCCAGGACCAGAGCGAGGCTCGGTAGCGCGACGGCGGTCTCGGCGGTGACCGAACCGCGTTCAGCCCACGGTCTGGAGCGCATCGGTGACGATCCGGGTGAGCGTCTCGCGGACCTGTGAGCTGGTCAGTATCAGGTAGAGCGCGGCGGCGAACGCGCACGCGGTCGCCGTGCCGATAGCGTACTCGGCGGTGGACATCCCCTGGTCGAGGGCGGAGGGGACCGGGAGCCGCGGCCGGCAACGGGTGGTCACCGCGGTGGGGCGAAAGGGCATGGTGGTCTCCTTCGGCTGGATGGGCCGGACGGCCGGGAACCCCGGCGCGAACCAGCCTGCTGGAAGCCGGGCCGGCCGGGAAAGGCACGTCGCACCACTGTGGACGGAGTTCCGCACGCCCCTCCGTGCGCGGGTCGCGGTGTAGGCACCGGGGCCGGGAGACCGGGGTCTCAACCCGTGGTGAGGCGGCTCCTCGAGGTCGCCACGCCCAGCCACGACCAGTACCGGTAGTCGCTCACCCCACCCACAGCGGGCGCGGCCATGGGAGGGCAGCCTGCCGCGGAGCCCACACCGCGTCCCCTCAACTCGGGCACCACTGGGGGACTCAGCGCCGGGTTCCCCGAAATCCCACGAGACCGAGGCGCCCGACCCCGGAAGAATATCCGGGAAATCACCGGTCCGGGGACCATTAACCACACAAACGGACCAAGAATATCCTGGACAGCGGGGCGGTGAAACTATTCGAGTTTTTCTCCCAGCTCGCGCGTTGACGCTGGAAACACCGGGCGCGACACTTTTTTCGGATACCGCGATAGCGGACACAACCAAAGAGACGCGTTTCGTCCGAACACCCGATACCGGACGTGAACGCGGAGGACAGACGCGACGATGCCACGATAGTGCACCAACACCCGCGTTTCCTGGTTCACCACATGAGCGCGACGGAGACGAACGGCATTCATCGCCAGTGACCCCCGACGTTCGTGCCAACGACGAACGAAGGGAGGATTGGCCTGCTCAATTCTGATCACACCGTGAACGTGGCCCATCACAACCGGGCTCGGACGAACCCCCGACGCTTCATTCCATTTCACGTCCGCGCCCGAGAAACCCCGATGAAAACGAGGAGGAATCGTGTTCCCACGACGATTCACATCCACTGCCGTCGCCATGGCATTAGCGTTCGGCCTGGCGGTGACGATGGGAGGTTCCGGCACCGCCGCCGCCGACGAACAGGAAGCACCGGAACAGCGGGAACAGGCGCAGGAGAGTAGCCAGGAGGCAGCTCAGGAGCGCGCCCAAAACGACGCCGCCGATTCGGAGGAGAGTCGGGGAGATGCCCGGGAGGAGAGCACGACCGTCAAGTACGGACCGTGGACCATCCCCGCCGCCGACGATGGCCACGAGGACGAGGAGGGCGCCGACGCCGCGGGCGGCCTTCCCGGCTGGCCCGGTAACGGCGACGATGAGGGCGACGGACACGCGCATCACGGCCAAGAGGGCGGTATCGAGTTCAACGTCGACAAGCCGTGTGAGGACTGCTTCATAACGGGCTTCACCCCGAAGATGACCTACGCGGACGACGGCACCGACGCGCACGTCAACGAAGGCCCGATGCTGCACCATTACGTGATCTTCAACAGTGGCGCGCGGGACGCCGTGTGCCCCGGTTCGGAGCGGAAGCTCTCATCCGGTAACGAGCGTGTCCCCAGCGACCTCCCCGAGGGATACGGGATCAAAATCGACGAGCGCGAGCGGTGGTCGCTGAACTACGACCTGATGAACATGGATCCCGCGGAGGCGAAGGACGTCAACATCGAGATCGACTTCACCTACGTGCCCGCCTCCAAGGCCGGAGACATGAAGCCGCTCACACCCCTCTGGCTGGATGTCGGCGGCTGCTTCGGCAGCGAGTACGACGCCCCCGAGGGCGACAGCACCGAGTCCGCCACCTGGACCTCCGATGTCTCCGGTGACCTCGTGTACGCGCGCGGACACCTGCACCACGCGGGCCACTCTCTCTGGGCCGAGAACACCACCCGGGGCACCGAGCTCTGCCACATAGAAGCCGAGGAAGGGGGATCTCCCGAGTTCATCGACATGGAGGGGCACGGCCAGATCTCGGACATGCCACCGTGCAGCGGTGACCTGGGGCGAATCGAGGAAGGTGACGTCCTGGAGACCTCCGCCCGGTACGTCATCGAAGGGCACTCCCACGACGACGTGATGGGGATCATGATCGGTTATCTGGCCGAGGACTGATCCGCTTCGGCCGGGGCCGACCCCAGCGTGACCGGCCCCGGCCAACCCCCGCTGCGACGAATCGCCAGCCCGCTCCACAGGAGGTTCGCTCCCGCCCAACGGCGGGGTGGCCACGCAAGGAGAGCTCATGAATCTGGATCAGCTCCGCGGACCGGTACTCTCCCTGTTCCGCATTGTGACAGGACTGTTGTTTTTGTTCCACGGCGTGTCCTCGATGTTCGGGGTACTCGGCGGCAACCAGGGCACCGGGCTCGCCGTCGAGTTCGCCGTCTGGCCGAGCTGGTGGGCGGCACTGATTCAGCTGGTCTGCGGCACACTCGTGCTCGCCGGCCTGTTCACCCGCCCGAACGCGACGCTCGCCTCGGGGTCGATGGCCTACGCCTACTTCACGGTCCACCAGCCCGAAGGGCTGGTTCCGTTGACCAACGGAGGTGAGCTGCCGGCGATGTACTGCTGGGCGTTCCTGCTCATCGCCGTGTTGGGTCCGGGCAACTGGGCACTGGACACGGTGATTCGCCGCCTGCGTACCGGCGACGCGAACGCGACCTCCTCGGCCCGTACGGCGTGAACGACGCGGCTAGGACATCCCCGGTCGTGTGGTCTCCACGGGTTCCCGCCCGTGGAGACCACACCCGTGTCCGGCGTCCCAGCGAGCGGCTAGTTCCGGTCCAAGTTTCGGTCGAGGAGGGTGTCGAGCAGCCGGAGCGCACCGGGTTTACTGAGGGGGTCGTTCCCGTTGCCGCACTTGGGCGACTGGATACAGGACGGGCACCCCTGCCCGCACTCGCAGGTGGCGACGGCCTCGCGCGTTGCGACGAGCCAGTCGCGTGCGGCCGCGTAGCCCCGTTCGGCGAACCCGGCGCCCCCTTCGTGGCCGTCGTAGACGAAGATGGTCAACCGTCCGGTGTCGGCGTGCAGCGCGGTGGAGACCCCGCCGATGTCCCACCGGTCGCAGGTGGCGAACAGCGGCAGCAGCCCGATGGCGGCGTGCTCGGCCGCGTGCGCCGCGCCGGGAAGATCCACGTCCTCCTTGCGCAGGCGCTCCGCCGCATCGGCGCTGATCGTCCACCACACGGCGCGCGAGTTGAGCGTGCGCGCGGGCAGGTCCAAGGGCTGTTCCCCGAGCACCGCCCCGGTGCGGACGTCACGCTTGAGGTAGCCCACCACCTGGCGCGTGACCTCGACCTCGCCGAAGTGCACGGTGGCCGACGGCGCCCACTCTCGCTCACGCTCCACCCCCCGGACCTCGATCTCCGTGGTGTCGCGCGCCCACGTGCCGTACCCGGGCTCACTCGCGTGAACCAGCGCCACACCCTCGTCCAGGTCGAGCTCGTCGACCAGGTACGTCGTCCCCTGGTGCAGGTAGACGGCGCCGGTGTGGACCGTCCCGTGCGCGGCGGCCTCGTCCACCGTTCCCAGGAGCTGGCCGCTCTCGCTGTCGACGATCTGCACGGGGAGGCCCCCGCCACCCCGAATATCGGCTAGATCACTGGCCCGATCACGGCGAGTCCAGAACCAGCCCCGGGGGCGGCGTCGGAGGAGCCCGCGCTCGACCATCCCGGCCAGCACCTCCTCCGCCTCCGAGCCGAAGAGCGCCAGGTCCTCGCCGGTGAGCGGCACCTCCGAGGCGGCGGCGCACAGGTGCGGGCCCAGCACGTACGGGTTGTCGGGGTCCAGGACGGTGGCCTCCACGGGACGCCCGAAGATCGCGTCGGGGTTGTGCACGAGGTAGGTGTCGAGTGGGTCGTCGCGCGCGATGAAGACCGCCACGGCGTCGTCCCCGCGGCGTCCGGCGCGACCCGCCTGCTGCCACAGCGATGCCCGCGTCCCCGGCCATCCGGTGATCAGTACGGCGTCGAGCCCGGTGATGTCGACCCCGAGCTCCAAGGCGTTGGTGGTGGCAAGGCCCAACAGGTCCCCGCTTCTGAGGGCCGCCTCCAGCTCACGCCGCTCGTCCGCGAGGTAGCCGGACCGGTAGGCCGCCACCCGCTCGGCGAGCCCGCCCACGCCGGTATCCGAGCCGCCCCGCTCGTCCGGCGGCGCGACACCGGGGGACCACGCCGCGCCGGACGGACCGCGCGACCACGGGTCGCCAGCGCTGACCTCGCCGAGCGCCCGCCGCGCGGACATGGCCACGGACTCCGCTCCCTGCCTGGACCTGACGAACGCGAGAGTGCGTACCCCGGCGCTCACCAGGTCGGTCAGGATGTCAGCCGCTTCGGCCGTCGCCGTGCGGCGTACCGGGGCGCCGTTCTCACCCACCTGGTCGGTCAGCTCCGGTTCGACCAGCGCGAAGCTCAGCGCCGGCCGGGGGGAGGTGTCCTCGGTGATCGCGCGCACCTCAAGGCCGGTCAGCTTGGCCGCGCTCTCCTCGGGGGTACCCGTGGTGGCCGAGGCGAGTACGAAGACCGGTGCGCTTCGGTACCGTGCGCACACCCGGCGCAGGCGCCGCACGATCTGGGCCACGTGCGATCCGAAGACGCCGCGGTAGCGGTGCGCCTCGTCGATGACCACGTAACGGAGCCGGCGCAGGAACCCCGCCCACGACGCGTGCCGGGGGAGGACCGCGTGGTGCAGCATGTCGGGATTGGTGAGCACGTAGTTCGCGTTCGCGCGCACCCACGCGCGCTCTTGGGCGGGGGTGTCTCCGTCGTAGGTCGCCGCGCGCAGCCCGGGGATCCCCAGATCGTCCAGTGACCTGCGCTGATCGGCGGCGAGCGCCTTGGCCGGGGAGAGGTAGAGCACGGTTCCGCCCGCGGCGACCGCCTCGGCGCACGGCAGCAGGAAAGCCAGCGATTTCCCCGACGCCGTGCCGGTGGCTATGATCACATTGTTGCCGGAGCGAGCGACGTCCGCGGCGGCGACCTGATGGGACCACGGGGCCGTGATCCCCAGTTCCGTTAGCCGGTCCAGCACGGGGGAAGGTGTCCAGGTTGGCCAGTCTTCGGTTACCCCGTGGCCACGTACCAGCCGCTCCACATGTGTCACTCGCGAGGTCCGGGTATCGTCACGCCACAACCGTTGGAGTGTCGATTCCCACAGGCTCACTCGACATCCTCCTTGCAGACACCGCGCGTCACCGGAACGGCGGTGGACGGATTGACGGTTTCAGTCTGGCATCTGGGGGAAGAGACGCGCGGTGTCGTGGTTTCCTGGTGAACAGCAGGGAGGCGTCACCGGCAAGCGTGGTTGAATGCCGCCCTGTGGGGTAACGCCCGGCAGAGATCACTCGCGGTATATCGCGGTTCGGCGCTGGAGGACTTGTGGACTTGAAGCTTGATCACTACACCGAGGACGACACCGAGATCGTTGTCGTTGAGGGTGAGATCGATGTCTATACCGCGCCACGGCTGCGTGAGCTCCTGATCGATCTGGTCAACAAGGGCAACGTCCACCTCGTGGTGAACATGGAGAAGGTGGAGTTCCTCGACTCGACGGGTCTCGGGGTGCTCGTGGGCGGCCTGAAGCGGGTGCGTGCCCACGACGGCACTCTGGACCTGGTCTGCACCCAGGAGCGTATCCTGAAGATCTTCAGGATCACCGGCCTGACCAAGGTCTTCGGTATCTACGAGTCGGTGCAGGAAGCCATCGACAAGCGCAAGTCGAAGTAACGACGTAACGAGCGAGCGATGGCAATCGTCCAGCTCACGATCAGTGCGCTGCCCGCCCACGTACGAACGGCGCGGCTCATGGCAACGGCCGTGGCCCGCCGGGCGGGCATCGCCGAGTCCGCCCTTGACGAGGTTCGCCTGGCTGTCGGTGAGGCGTGCTCCCGCGCTGTCGAGGCGCACCGGGTGCACTGCCCCGACCAGCCGATCCAGCTCGAACTGATCGACGGGGCGGGGAATCGTCCACTCACCGGGACCCAGCCCGATCCGCCGGTTCCGGCCACGCCACCCAACGGACACCAGGCCCAGCGTTTCGAGGTCACCGTGTCCGACCGGGCACCGGCCGAGGAGGCGGGCGGCCCCCCGGTCAACAGCCACGCGCCGGGCAGCGAGGACACCCACCCGGAGGACTCACTCCCCGGGGATGTGAACGGACTGTCCCCCGACGTCGGGCTCGCCGTCATCGTCGGGTTGGCCGACGACGTCAGTATCGAGCCACATGACGGCGGCACAGTGGTCCGCATGAGCTGGCCCTTGGGGAACACCGGCACCGCCGTGGACCCCCCTCTCTCGACCAGCTGAGCACGCACAACGAGAGGCCCCACGGAGGGCTCTCGTTGTGCGTGGCCGTCACGTGACCCGCGTGGGGGCCGACACAGGCACCCCCTCCGGGCGCTGATTCGCCGTGAGAGGCGCCGCTCAGTCACACGACCGGGTGGACACCGGGTCGCTGGCCTCAGCGCCCGTTTCGGCGTTCTCGGCCACCTCCTCCGCGGTCAGGACGTAGCCCGTCTCGTCCTCGTTGGTGGCCGCCGCGAACACGACACCGTAGACGGCCCCGTCCCGAGACAGCAGCGGCCCACCGGAGTTGCCCGGGCGCACGATCGCGCGCACCTGGTATATGTCCCGGCTGACCTGCTCCGAGTGGTAGAAGTCGGGTCCCTGGGCGGTCTGCTCGGCGCGGATCCGCGCGGGGACCACGGTGAACCCGTCGTTCCGCGGGAAGCCCGCGATGACCGCGTCATCACCCTTTACGGCCTCGGGGTCGAAGTCCAACGGTTCCAGGCCAAGCTCGGGCACCTCGAGTACGGCGATGTCCTGCTGGGCGTCATAGACCACCACCGTGGCCGCCAGCTGTTGACCCGACCGGGTCACGACGCGCAGGTCCTCGGTGACGCCGGCGACGACGTGGGCATTGGTCATGACCCTCCCGTCCTCGTAGACGAAGCCGGTGCCCTCGACGCGCCGCTGGCACTCGGGGGCCGTCCCCAGTACCTTCACGACGCTCTCGCTGGCCTCGCGCAGCTCCGGGGTGGCCAGGACCTCGGGGTCGGGCGGCTCCACCTCGGCCGGCTCACCGGTACCCAACCCGCTGAAGACCTGCGGGAACGCGCTCTGGTCGACGATCTTGCGGAACGCCGAGAACCAGGTGTGGGCGACATCCGGCATGAGCCGGTCGACCTCGTGCAGCACCCGTGACTGCTGCACCTGTCCGGTGACCACGGGCAGGGCGGAGTTCGCCACCGCGCTGCCGATGAGCCAGGCCACGAGGAGCACCGACACCACACTGACCAGGGATCCGCCAATGGCGTCGATGACACGGGCGGAGTCCCAGGTGACACGGTTCCGGACCAGGGCACCGAGGTAGGACGCGAGAAACTGCCCCATGGCCGCGCAGAGGAACACGACGGCGATCGCCAGCAGCGCCTGCTGACCGGCCTTGGCGACGTACTCCTGGATCAGGGGCGGGGCGGCCAGGGCGGCCAGTACACCGCCGCCGATGAAACCGGCGAAGCTCATGACGCCGACGATGAACCCCTGTCGGTACCCGGACACCGCGAACAACAGGAGGAGGACGACAAGGAGCAGGTCCAGCACGTTGGCGTCCATCACCTCACCTACTCCCCCGTTCGGGCGGACGCGACGCCCCCACGATCACCGTCTCCTCGGCGGCCGCGTCGAGCCAGGGCCGTTCCCATCCGCCCAGGACGAGGAGCTGGTTCAGGATCTGGGCGGTGAAGCCCCACACGAGCATCCCGTGAACCCGGAACGCGGGGCCGGTGGAACCGTCGGGGTGCACCGCCCGTACCCGGTTGTCGGGGTCGGCCAGGTCAGCGACGGGCACCCGGGTGACGGCGTCGACCTCACCGGTGTCCGCGGCGTGCACCGCTGACGGCTCGCGCCACCAGGCCAGTACGGGAACGACCCGGAAGTCGCTCCGGCGCAGGTAGAGCTCGGGCAACCGCCCCAGCAGCTCGATCCCGTCCGGGCACACCCCGGTCTCCTCCCTGGCCTCACGGATGGCGGCGTCCTCGGCGCTGGCGTCGGTGGGCTCCAGGGAGCCCCCGGGGAACGCGGGCTGGCCGGAATGGCGGCGCAACCCCCTCTTCCGCTGGATGAGCAGGATGTCGGGTCCGCGCTCGCTCACGCCGAAGAGGATGAGCACCGCCGAGCGTCGCCCCCCGTTCTCCGGCGGCCGCAGCAGGCTCGGGACCGGCATCCGCCGCGCGGCCGCGGCAAGGGACGCCAGCCATTCGGGGGTCCCGATGTCGCGCTTCGCACCGGAGCACCCCGTCATGCCCGGCCTCGCCGCGTATCCCGGTCGTTCATGAGAACGGCCCGTTCCGGACGAGCGTGCGTGCCTCGTCCTCCCCGGTGGGGCCCGCCCCGTACGCGGGACACCAGTGAGCGAGAGCGCACACCCCGCACGCGGGCCGCCGCGCGTGGCAGATTCGTCGACCGTGCCAGATCATCCGGTGCGACAGCATAGTCCAGTCCTTGGCCGGGAACAGGCCCGCGACCTCGTCCTCGACCTTGACGGGGTCGGTGGCCTCGGTCCACCCGAACCTGCGGGCCAGCCGCCCGAAGTGGGTGTCCACCGTGATTCCCGGTACGTCGAAGGCGTTGCCCAGCACGACGTTCGCGGTCTTGCGTCCCACACCGGGAAGCCGCACCAGGTCGTCCAGGTTCGAGGGGACCTCACCTCCGTGGCGCTCGCACAGCGCCTGGCCGAGCCCGATGATGCTGTTGGCCTTGGAGCGGAAGAACCCGGTCGAGCGGATGAGGCTCTCCAGTTCCTCCCGCTCGGCGCCCGCGTAGTCGGCGGCGGTGCGGTAGCGCCGGAAGAGCTCGGGGGTTACCGCGTTCACGCGCTTATCGGTGCACTGAGCGGAAAGGATCGTGGCTACCAGCAGTTCGAGAGGGGTGGTGAAATCAAGCTCACAGCGCGCATCGGGATACAGCCGGACCAGTTCTCTGTTCATACGTCGGGCACGTCTCACCAGCGCGAGGCGCGACTCACCCGTGGGCGTGTCGTGATCGCCCGTGAGTTCGGACGTTGCGGAGGAGTTGGATGTATCGCGAGGCACACTCCAAAGCCTACGTATCCCCGCGCGGACACGGTGAGCGCCCGACCGTACAGAGCAGGGACCGGGAACCCGACGGGCCGTCGAAACGGTCGGCCTCGTTGGGAGCCCGGTGGGCCCGGATCCGTACCAGGGCCTGTTGCGACTAAAATTGAGGAAGCTGCCGTCGGCTGTGGCGGATCTTTCGTCACTCGAATGACAAGCCGAGGTAACGACCTGGTTTCCCACTGGGGTGCGATATACGTCACACTGTTGACGGTTAGGCTGCAAGGAGGAAGTGGTGGACGAGACCAACGAGGTGCTGCGCAAGGCACCTCTCTTCGAGGCGCTCGACGAAGAGGGCGCCGCCGCGTTGCGGGCCTCAGTGAGCGAGGTTCGTCTTGGCCGGGGACAGACGCTCTTCTCCGAGGGCGACGAGGGTGACCGGCTATACGTGATCACAAGCGGGAAGGTCAAGCTGACCCGTACCGCCGTGGACGGACGCGAGACCCTGCTGAGCGTGCTCGGCCCGAGCGAGATGTTCGGGGAGCTGTCGTTGTTCGACCCCCGGCCACGAACGGCGAGCGCGGTGGCGGTTACCGACACCGTCCTGGCCGGTCTGGGCCACGCCGACCTGCGCCCCTTCATCTCGGGTCAGCCCGGCGTCGCCATGCAGCTACTGAAGTCGCTGGCGAACCGGCTGCGGCGGACCAACGACGTCATGGGCGACCTCGTCTTCACCGACGTCCCGGGGCGGGTCGCCAAGCAGCTCCTCGACCTCGCCGACCGGTTCGGCAAGGAAGGCGAGGACGGCCTGCACGTCCATCACGACCTCACTCAGGAGGAACTCGCCCAGCTCGTGGGCGCCTCCCGCGAGACCGTCAACAAGGCGCTCGCGGAGTTCGCGTTGCGCGGATGGCTACGGATCGAGGCGAAAGCCGTGGTGATCCTCGACATCGATCGGATGCGCCGCCGGGCGCGCTAGGTGGTGTTTCTTGGGCTCGCTGGCGCTCGCCCGGGGGTGGGTGCCGGGGGATCCGGGAACCTTCGGGCGCCTGAGGTGGGCCACCCGCGTCGGCCTCGCACGTCGCGGTCGCCCCACCCGCGGGTCCTCCACAACCCCGGAGACACCCGAGCCAAACGGCCAGTCAGCCCGAAGAACAGGCCCTAGCCGCACCGCTCGCGGGCGCGAGGGGCGACACGATCCCGGGCTCGTCGCCTCCCGGCCCGTGTTTCGCGCGGCCGTGTCGGCGATCCGCCGTTCGGCTCTCCATTCGAACTCCGGCGGGGTTCTGGAGGGGCCCGAGGTTCACCGTGTGGCGGTAACTTCGCCGCGCACTAGAGTTCCTCTCCCAGCTCGGCGGGGATGTCTCCCCGTTTGGCCAGGTAGCGAAGCTGCGCCCGCACGGAGGACAACGCCGCGGGGCGTACCGCGGGATCGATATCGGCGTACACGCGCGCGACGATCTCTTCCGGCGTGCGGTCGCCGGCCACCACCGCGTCGGTGACCTGCGACATCCGGTCCTCGCGGTGGCTGATGTACTCACTCAGCCGCAGCGCGGGCTCGGTACAGATCGGGCCGTGCCCGGGGAGCAGCGCGCGCACGTCAGCGGAGTGGGTCAGCTCGCGCAGCCGGTACAGCGAGTCCATGTAGTCGGCCAGCCCGCCGTCGTCGGCGATCACCGCGGTCCCACGTCCAAGCACGGTGTCGCCGGTCAGGACGACCTCGTCAGCGGGCACGTGAAACGACAACGAGTCCCTCGTGTGCCCGGGTGTGGCGATGACCCGCACCTCCAGGTTGTCGACGGTCACGGTCTCACCGTCGGTCAACGGCGCCCCACCGGCACAGAGGTCCGGGTCGAGCGCGCGTACCGGCGCCCCGGTCAGCTCCGCGAAGTACCGCGCCCCGCCAGTGTGGTCGTCGTGGTGGTGGCTCAGCAGCGCGACCGCGACCTGGGCGCCCTGCTCCTGGACCGTCCGGGCTACGCGTTCCAGGTGCCGCTCGTCGTGCGGACCGGGGTCGACCACAATCACGCTACGCGCGCCGGGTTCGCGCAGTGTCCAGGTGTTCGTGCCGTCGAGTGTCATCGGGCCGGGGTTGGGGCACAGCGTGCAGCTCGCGCGCAGCGTGCCTGAACCGTCGATCCTCATCGCACCTCGTTTCGTTCCCCGCGGCGCCACTCGTGGGAATTATCCTCGCGCGGCCCCTCGGGGGCTCACAGTGGGTACTCGTTTCCGCCCGGTACGACGGCCCACAGCCCTCCGTCGACCCTTCGCAGCTCCGGTTCGATGGGGACGATCTCTCGCTCGGCCGCCATGACGTTCTCCAGTGAACCGCAGGCCGCGAGCTCCTCGCAGGTCGCCACGGTGGGTGCGAGCATGGCCAGCTCACCGTGGCGCCACCGCCCCACGGCGTCGTCCGGCCGCGTCCACAACACGTGGTCGTGCTCTTCGCCGAAGTCGCGGGTCTGCTGTCCCTCCGGCAGCGCGGCGACGAAGAAGCGGGTGTCGAAGCGCCGTGGCTCCGTGCGCGGGGTGATCCACCGCGACCACGGCAGCAGCAGGTCGGAACGAAGCACCAGCCCCCGTCGGTCCAGGAAATCGCTGAAGGAGAGCGACCGACCGATGAGGGCTCGCCTGTCGGCCTCCCAGGCGTCGTCTCGCGTGTCCGTGACGACGTTCGTGGCTGACTTCCCGGCGAGCAGCACGCCCGACTCCTCGAAGGTCTCGCGGACCGCGGCGCACACCAGCGCGCGGGCCAGCGGCACCGACACCCCGAGCCACTCGGCCCACAGCGTCGGGTCGGGCCCCACCCACCACGCAGGGGCCGGGTCCTCCCCGGGCACCCCAAGGTCGGCGTCGCGCGGGTCCACCCGACCACCGACGAACGCGTACACCCCGGGCGCGAACGACATCGACGGCGCCCTCCGGAGCAGCAGAACCTCCATGTCCCGCGGGCCCGTGGCCGTTCCCGCCCCCTTCGCGCGCAGCAGCATCACCGTGGCGGCGTGCTCGGGCTCGACGGGTGCGGCGTCGCCGCCATGGCGGGGGTACTCTATCCGCATTGTGCTGGTCCTTTACGGTCGCGAACGGGCGCCGTCGCCGGGCCACACCACTGGGGGCGGCCCGGCGACCCGGGGAGCCCCGCTCAACCAACCTCGGCGATCATCTCCACCTCGACCGGGACGTCCAGGGGCAACGCCGTGACACCGACCGCACTGCGGGCGTGCACACCAGCGGGGCCGAAGACCTCACCGACCAGGTCACTGGCGCCGTTGATCACCTTGGGTTGCGCGTGGAAGGACGGGTCGCTGGCGACGAACCCGAGCAGCTTGACCACCCGGCGAACCGTCGACAGCTCGCCAACCTCGGCCTTGAGGGCGGCGATGCCGTTGAGGGCGCAGATCGCCGCCAACTCCGTCGCCCGTTCGAGCGTGACCTCCGCCCCGACCTTTCCGGTTCCGGCGGGCGCGCCGTCGACCAGGGGAACCTGGCCGGAGACGTACACGTGGTCACCGGTCCGGACGGTCTGGGTGTAGGACGCTATGGGCTTGACCACGTCGGGTAGGTCCCATCCGAGCTCCGCGAGGCGCTCCTCCGGGGTCGGCATCACTGCTTCTCACGCTTCATGTAGGCGACCAGCTGCTGGTTGCGCGGGTCGTCGTCAACGGAGGGGCCCGGAACGACCGAGACGAGGTCCCACCCGTCCTCTCCCCAGTTGTCCAGGATTTGCTTCGTCGCGTGCGACAGCAGCGGCACCGTCGCGTACTCCCACTTCGTCATGGGCGCCACCTTACTTACCAACGTCTCGTGTCGTCCCGCGTGCCCGGAACGGACGCGGGTTGACCACCTTGTGGGTGGTCCGGGAACACCCTAGAACGTGAGGGGAATCGAGCGAGGTCACGACTGTGACTCTAGACTCCGTGGGGTGAGCGCACGTGAGAGTGAGGGGGACGGTGCAGGGGTTCGGCTGCACGTCGTGACGGGCAAGGGGGGAACCGGAAAGACCACTGTCGCCGCTTCCCTCGCCCTGGCGCTCGCGTCCGGTGGCGGACGCGTGCTGCTGGTCGAGGTCGAGGGACGGCAGGGGTTCGCGCAGCTTTTCGGCTGTCCACCACTGCCGTACGAGGAGCGGAAGGTGGCCGACGCTCCCGGTGGTGGCGAGGTTCTCGCACTGGCGGTCGACGCCGAGGCGGCCCTCATGGAGTACCTGGAGTTGTTCTACGGCATGCGCCGCGCAGGCACCATCCTGTCGCGGTTCGGCGCGGTGGACTTCGCCACGACCATCGCGCCCGGGTTGCGCGACGTCCTCGTCACCGGGAAGGCGACCGAGGCGGTACGCCGTAGGGCGGGTGCCGATCGTCGGCGCGGCACGCGGGAGGCCGCACGCGCGCCGTTCGTCTACGACGCTGTGGTGATGGACGCCCCACCGACCGGACGGATCGCGCAGTTCCTCAACGTCAACAGCGAAGTCGCCGGACTGGCCCGAGTGGGCCCCATCCGCAACCACGCGGACAAGGTCATGGAGACCATACGCTCTCCCGAGACAGCGGTGCACTGCGTGTCGCTGCTGGAGGAGATGCCGGCGCAGGAATCCCTCGACGGCATCGCGGAGCTGACCGAGATCGGGTTGAACGTCGGGTCCCTCGTGGTCAACATGGTGCGCGAACCGCTGTTCGACGCGCGGACGTTGGAGGCCGCGGCGGCTGGTGAGCTCGACACCGAGGTGCTCACCAGGGGCCTCAAGGCGGCCATGCTGGACCAGCCCGAGGAGAGGAGCCGGCAACTGGCCACCGAGATCGTCGAGCATGCCCGGCGGGTCCAGGCGGAGACCAAGATCCGGAGGTGGCTGTCGGCCGTGGAGCACCCTATGCGGGAACTCCCCCTGACCAGTGACGGAATCACCGTGGAAAGCCTGTACGAGCTGGCCGGCCGGCTCCGGGAACAGGGGATGGCGTGACCGCGAACCATCCGACCCCCCGTTGCCACAGTGCGGCCCTGTGGGAGGGAGAGCCATGACGGCGCCACACCCGCCCCGGAGCGCCGAGCCCCCGGAGTTCGACGTCGACGCTCTGCTCGACGATCCCGAAACGCGGACCGTCGTGTGCTGCGGATCCGGCGGTGTCGGCAAGACGACGAGCGCCGCCGCGCTCGGGCTACGCGCGGCCGAGCGCGGTCGTGAGGTTGTCGTCATCACCGTTGACCCGGCACGGCGACTCGCCCAGTCAATGGGGTTGCACACGCTCGACAACACCCCGCGACCAGTCGACCTGCCCCAGGCGGGGGGTGGAACTGGGCGGTCGCCGGGGGCGCTCTACGCGATGATGCTGGACATGAAGCGCACCTTCGACGAGATCGTCGAGGCGCACGCCGACCCCGAACGTGCCCGGCAGATCCTGGCCAACCCGTTCTACCAGTCGCTGTCCTCCAGCTTCTCCGGGACGCAGGAGTACATGGCCATGGAGAAACTCGGGCAGCTCCGCCAGTCCGGCGACTGGGACCTGATCATCGTCGACACACCGCCGAGCCGCTCCGCGCTCGACTTTCTCGACGCGCCGAAGCGGCTCGGCAGGTTCCTCGACGGCAGGCTGCTGAAGGTCCTCAGCGCCCCGGCCAAGACGGGCGCCTTCCGCCTCATCGGTGCCGGGGTCGGCGTCGTCACCAACCTCATCAGCAAGATCGTCGGGGCGCAGCTACTGACGGAGGTGCGGACCTTCGTGACCGCGTTCGACGCCGTGTTCGGCGACTTCCAGGAACGCGCGGAGCGAACCTACCGCCTCCTGCAGGCCCCCGACACCGCGTTCATCGTCGTCGCCGCCCCTGACCCCGACGCCCTCCGCGAGGCCGCCTTCTTCATCGAGAGGCTCGGCACGGACCACATGCCCCTCGCCGGGGTCGTGGTCAACCGGACGCACCGCACCGCGACGTGGGACCTTTCGACCGAACAGAGCCTCGCGGCGGCGAACGCGGTGGAGGAGTCCGGGGACCACCCCCTCGCGGCGGCGGCCCTGAGGCTGCACGCCGAACGCGCGCGGGTGCAGGCACGAGAGATCCGCCTGCGGGAACGCCTCACCGCGGCGCACCCCGCTGTCCCCATTGTGGAGGTTCCAGCGCGGGCGGAGGACGTGAACAACCTCGAGGGCCTGCGCGAGATCGGCGAAGCGCTGGGAAACGGGGGGTCTCGCTGGAGGGGTGGCGACAGCGACGTCAGCGGCTAGGGGAGTTGCCCATCGCCCCGACACTTTCCTGACTTTCCTGTTCGTACTCCCTACGCGCGTTCTCCAGCAGCGTGCGCCAGGACCGGACGTCGGGTCGGCGTCGCAACAGCGCACGCCGCTCGCGTTCGGTCATCCCTCCCCAGACGCCGAACTCGATGCGGTTGTCCAGCGCGTCGGCAAGACACTCGGTGCGCACGGGGCACCCCCGGCAAATGAGCTTCGCGCGATTCTGGGCGGCTCCCTGGACGAAGAGCGCGTCAGGATCGGTCTCCCGGCACACGGCTCGGGCGGTCCAGTCGGTATTCCACATGTTGCCCCACTCCCAAGATCAGCATGTGTGTTGTACGTACGGCCGACGGGCGCGGTCGTCGGCCGCGGCGAGGAGCGAATCACCGGTCACGGGGGTCCCGGCCACGCGGGGGTTTGAGCCGTTATTTTGATGACCTTTACTCCTCGCTTACTACTGGTGACGAAACTACGACTCAGCACGCTTGACCAACAGGCCCCAATAGGCTCATTTCTGATATGGCCCGGGTGGGCCATGGGACTCCGGGACGCCAGCCATCAACCCATACGCAGAGTAACTTATTGGATACGTAACTCAACTCATCGCATCAAAAGTTACTCATGGGGAACTTGGTTACGGTGAGACCAAAAGTACGGGTACCGGGGCGAATCGTGTACTCCTAGGTCGCACGAGTCATTGCCGGCCCCACGTAGTCTGATGGGTGTGAGTCAGGGGACATTGCTGCAGAAAATCGGTCAGCTGGTTGGTGTCGGTGTCATCGCGGGGGTCCTGGTCGCGGCTCTCGCGCTACCCGCGGTCGGTGGCCTTGGCATCACCGCGCGCAACATCGCCACCGGTTTCCTCAACATGCCCAGCGAGCTGGAGACGCCGCCTCCCCCGCAACGATCGACCATCTACGACCGCGACGGCAACGTCATCGCGGAGATCTACGACCAGAACCGGGAGCTGGTCGACCTGGACGACATGGCACCGGTCATGCAAGAGGCCATAATCGCGATCGAGGACAACCGGTTCTACGAGCACGGCGGATTGGACATCCCCGGAACCTTCCGCGCCGCGCTCCGCACCGCGAGCGGCGACACCCAGGGCGGATCCTCTCTCACCCAGCAGTACGTGAAGAACGTCCTGGTGGAGAGCGCCACCACCCAGGCTGAGCAGGAGGAGGCCCGCGAGACCACGATCTCGCGCAAGGTCCGTGAACTGCGCTACGCGGTGGCGCTCGAACAGCGGATGTCCAAGGACGAGATCCTCGAGGGCTACCTCAACATCGCCTACTTCGGCGATGGCGCCTACGGGGCGCAGTCGGCCGCCCAGCACTTCTTCAGCGTCGACGCCGAAGAGCTGGAGCTCGAGCAGGCCGCCATGCTCGCCGGCCTGGTGCGCTACCCCTACCTGTACAACCCCGATGTGAACCCGGACGCCGCGAAGAAACGACGCAACGTCGTCCTCGACGCCATGGTGGACAACAACGCCATCACCCAGAAGGAGGCCGACGAGGCCAAGAAGACGGACCTGAATCTCGACGTCAGCAGCCCCAGTAACGGATGCGTACCCAGTGACCAGCCGTTCTTCTGCGACTACGTGGTCCAGGAGATCGAGAAGAGCGAGCAGTTCGGCGAGAACGAGACCGAACGCGCCCGCTGGCTGCGGACGGCGGGCCTGGAGATCCACACGACCCTCGACATGGACATGCAGAACGCCGCCCAAGACGCGGTCGACGAGTGGGTGCCGCGCGACAACGAGTCGGGCAAGGTCGCGGGCGAGGTCCTGGTGGAGCCCGGTACCGGGGAGATCCGGGCCATGGCGCAGAGTCGCGACTACGGGCCCGACGGGGACAACCGCGGCGAGACGTCGATCAACTTCACGACGGGGGTCAACCGCGGCGGCAGCACCGGGTTCCAGGTCGGCTCCACGTTCAAGCCCATCACCCTGGCCGCCGCGCTCGACCAGGGCAAAGGGTTCGGAACGTCGTTCGGCGGGGGAAGCTCGACCACGGTCACGGGCCAGCGCAACTGCGACGGCGGGCGGCTACCGCCATGGGACGTCAGCAACGCCAGTGAGAGCAGCGGCGGCAGCTTCGACATGATCACCGGCACCAAGCAGTCGGCCAACACCTACTTCGCCCAGCTGCAGGCGGACGTCGGGTTGTGCGAGACCATCGAGATGGCCCAGACCCTCGGTCTCAAACGGGGTGACGGCACCAGCTTCGACAACGAGAGAACCCAGGCGAACAACTCGTTCACCCTGGGCAGTGAGGAGGTCGCACTGATCGACCTCGTCAGCGCCTACGCGACGTTCGCCTCCGGCGGCACGCTCTGCGACCCGAAGGCGATCACCTCGATCGAGGACCAGCAGTCCGGCGAGACCATCGAGGTCGAGAACCAGTGTGAGCAGGTGATCGACGAGGACGTCGCCGACGGCGTCGCCTACCTGCTCTCCAACACGTTCGACGGCGGCACCACCGACGGGCTGGAGATCGGCCGGCCGGCCGCCGCCAAGACCGGCACCACCGACGGGAACGCCGCCGCGTCGTTCTCCGGCTTCACCCCGAACCTCGCCGGATCCGTGTGGGTCGGCGACCCGCGCGGCCCGCAGAACCACCCGCTGCGCAACGTCACTCTGGGCGGTGAACACTACAGTCAGGTGTTCGGGGCCAACCTTCCCGGCCCGATCTGGCAGGCCACGATGCGTGAGGCCGTGGAGGAACTCCCCGAGGAGGACCTGCCCAACGCCCCGTCGAAGTTCGGTGGCTCGGGTTCGGGGTCGAACGCGAGTCCCGCCAGCTCCGACGGTGGTGTCCCCAACGTCATCGGGCAGGGCGAGGCCGCCGCCGTGCGCGAACTGGAGGAGGCCGGGTACCAGGTGAACGTCTCGTCCAGCCCCATCCGGTCCGGTGAGCCCGAGAACTCCGTGGCCGCGGTCAACCCCGACCCCGGGAGCACTCTCCCCGAGGGCGCGACCGTGAACATGTTCCTCAGCAACGGGGAGGGAAACAACGGCAACTAGCCACGCTCGTGGTACCCCCGAGCCCTCCACGGCCCACCGCGCTCGCGCTGTCGGGACACCCGCGTGGCGTCACCGGGCGACGCCACGCGGGTCTCAGGCGGAGAGTTGGCGGCGGACCTCCGCCGCCACCCGGCTGCCCTCGGCACGACCGGCGACCCTCGGGTTGGCCACCTTCATGACCTGCCCCATGGCCTTGGGGTCGCTCGCGTCGACCTCCGCGATGGCCTCGGCGACCAGATCGGCCAGTTCGGCGTCGGTCAGCTGCGCCGGCAGGTACTCGGCGAGCACCTCGCCCTCGGCACGCTCCGATTCGGCCTTGTCGGCCCGCCCGCCCTTCTCGAACGCGTCGGCCGCCTCACGCCGCTTCTTCGTCTCGCGGGTGATGAGCGCGACAATCTCGTCGTCGCTGAGTTCGCGCGCGGAGCCACCGGACACCTCCTCGGCGGAGACGGCGCTCAGCACCATGCGCAGGGTGCGGGCACG
Organism: Halostreptopolyspora alba; assembly: GCA_003725585.1. Lineage (GTDB taxonomy): Bacteria > Actinomycetota > Actinomycetes > Streptosporangiales > Streptosporangiaceae > Lipingzhangella > Lipingzhangella alba. Next base: position 33,696 of record RJMB01000017.1, read on the forward strand.
GACGGTGTCACGCGCCTTCATGGCGGCGGTGAGATCGGTCTGGAGGCGATCCTTGAGTTCGGACATGGAAAGGATCATACGGTTCTCGGGCGTGTCCCACCGAACGGGACCTCCGCGTGCCTGTGGAGTTCGCGTGCCTGTGGATGACCGACCCGGCCACTCCGGATATCTGACACCATCGACACCCGGAGGGGGTGCGAGGAATTGAGCACGGTGCGCAGGAGGCTACGCGGAGCGGCGAAGGCGGCGGCCGTCACGGGGGCGGTGGGTGTCGCCGGCATCGGTTACGCCTCGGTGATCGAGCGCAACTGGTTCCGGCTGCGGCGCTACGAGATCCCGCTGCTGCCCCCCGGAAGCCCGCGGTTACGACTGCTGCACCTGGCCGACGCTCACCTCACTCCCGGCCGACGGCTGCTCCTCGACTGGATCCGCGGCCTCGACTCCTACGAGCCCGACCTTGTCGTCAACACCGGCGACTCCCTGGCGCACGAACGTGCCGTCGAACCGTTCATCGACGCCCTGGGGCCTCTGCTGGACCGCCCGGGCGTGTTCGTCCACGGCTCCAACGACCTCTTCTCTCCCCAGTTCAAGAACCCCGCCCGGTACCTGTGGCGAAACAGCCACGAGGACTACGACAAACGCAAGAGCCCCGACCTCCCGTGGCGGGAGCTGAGCGCCGCCATGACCGAGTCGGGCTGGCTGGACCTGAACAACCACGCGGAACGGTTCAAGGCTGGCGGGGTCGACGTCGCCGCCGCAGGCATCCACGACTCCCACATCAAGCTGGATCGCTACTCCCGTGTCGCGGGCCCGGCGGATCCCGGTGCCGATCTCCGGCTCGGAGTGATGCACTCCCCCGAGCCCACCAACCTCGACCGGTTCGTGGCCGACGGCTACCAGCTCCTGCTGGCGGGGCACACCCATGGCGGCCAGCTCTGCCTACCGTTCTTCGGCACCTTGGTCACCAACTGTGGGATCGACCGACGTCGCGCGCGGGGGCTGCACCGTTACGGCTCCGCCTGGCTGCACGTCTCCGCGGGGTTGGGCACCTCGCCCACCGCTCCGGTGCGCTTCTGCTGTCGCCCCGAGGCCAGCCTCCTCGACCTGGTCGCGTGTGAGGGATGAAACAGCGGGGTGGCGGCCCACCCCGCTGTTCGGGGCGTTGTGGTCACCGGTTGGCCACTAGGCGAAGTCGAGCACGACGCGGCCGCGGACACCACCCGCCTCCAGCAGCCGGTGCGCTTCCGGAGCACTCTCCGCTGGCAGGACCCGCGCCACCCGGAGGCTGAGAACCCCGTCCTCGACCTGACGCGCCAACCGGTCCAACCCCGCCGTGTCGTTCGCGCCGTGGACCACCAGCACCGGGTGGACGGTGATGCCGCGTTCCGCGGGCCCCTTCCAGCCCCGCACTGTCGCGAGCGCGCCGCCGTCGGCGACCGCGGGGACAATGCGCTCGTCCAGGACCGCACCGTCGGCGAGACCTGGAACCCCCGCCGGCACGACCTCACGGATCCGGTCGGCGACGTCCACGCCGCGCTGGACCACCTCGTCGGCGCCAAGCTCGCGCACCAACGCGGTGTCGTCGGGTTTCGCGTCACCGATCACACGCAGCCCGTCCGCCTTGGCCAGCTCGATCACGTAACCACCGAAGGCGCCCGCCGCGCCGGTCACGGCCAGCGTGTCCCCGTTGGACAGCGCGAGCGCGTCGACAGCGAGGCGAGCGGTCATGGCGTTCATCAGCAGGGTGGCGGCGGCGGAGAAGTCGGCGCCCTTCGGGGCGGGCACGACCGACGCGGCGGGCACCACGACCTGTTCGGCGTAGGCACCGTGTGTCCCACCGTTCGGCACCACCAGGGCCACCACACGCTGGCCGACGCTGAGCCGGTCGTCGACGTCGGCTCCGAGCTGGTCGATCACCCCGGCCGCGTCCATCCCGGGCACACTCGGGGCTCCTCCCTCCGGGGGGCGTCTGGCCCCCGAACGCAACACCGTGTCGGTCGGGTTCACCGCCGCGGCATGAACCCGAATCCTAACCTCACCGGGACCGGCCTGCGGCTCCGGCAGGTCCAGCACCTCAAGCGCCTCGGGTCCCCCGTACTCTGTTACTCCCACAGCCTTCATGCCCCCGCGTAACCCTGGCAGGAGCGGGGACTATTCCGTTGCGCGCCCGCCGGGTACCGGCCCAGGACGAAACGCGCCCTCACCGCGCGCGACCGTCGGGCACCCTCGCCTCACCGAGAACGTCCCCTGCTCGGGTTCTCGGTCGTGGCGCCCGGGCTCCGAAGGACACGGCCTCAAAGGGCGGTCGCTACGGGTTCAGGGGATTGTCAGGCGAGTTGTCGCCGAGGCCGATGAGTAGCTGGCGCAGCAATCCAGCGAGGAGTTCCTGGTCACGTCCGCCCAGTTCGCTGAGGAGCTTCGCCTCCAGGTCGACATGGGCGACGACGACTCGGTCGATCAGCTCCTTGCCGTGGTCGGTCAGCGCGACAAGCACGCTGCGCCGATTCCGGGGGTCGACCTCGCGGGTCACCAGCCCCTTGGCGACGAGACGGTCGATTCTGTTGGTGATCGCTCCGGAGGTGACCATCGACGACTCGACCAGCTGCCCCGCGGTGAGCTGATACGGGGGGCCGGACCGGAGCAGCGTCGACGTGATGTCGAACTCCCATATCTCCAGGTCGTACCTGGCGAAGTTGTCGCGAAGCTCGCGTTCGAGCAGCCGACACGCGCGCTGGATCCGAGCCATCACGCCCATCGGCGTGGGGTCGATGTCGGGCCGCTCGGTCCGCCACTGGTCCAGCCGCCAGTCGACATTGTCCTTCACGAGTCCGCCATCCCAAGACATCTCAACATGAAAATCTTTGACGCCATACTAACAGGCGACTAATCTACGAACGTTAAATAGTTCAACGTTAAGGAGATTGGATGGCGCTGGTCTCGAACCGGTCGGACGCGGGAAGCGCGCCCCCGAACGGCGGCATCCTGGCGGGGACCGCGTTGACCGCGATCGCACCGGCCAGTTGGGGCACCACCTACCTGGTCACCACCGAGTTCCTCCCGCCCGGCCACCCGTTGGTGTCCGCCGTGATCCGCGCGCTGCCGGCCGGGCTGCTCCTGCTCGCCATCACGCGCCAACTGCCGCACGGCACGTGGATGTGGCGCTCGTTACTGCTCGGCACCCTCAACATCGGCGCGTTCTTCGCGCTGCTGTTCGTCGCCGCCTATCGCCTGCCGGGTGGCGTCGCGGCGACCCTCCTCGCGGCCCAGCCGTTGCTCGTTGTCGCCCTGGCGTTCCTACTGCTCGGGGAGAGGCCCACACGCTGGCGGCTCGGCTGGGGCCTGGCCGGTGTGGCGGGTGTCGGGCTGATCGTCCTGCGCGGCCAGTTCTCCTTCGACCTGTGGGGGATCCTGGCCGGTATCGCGTCCGCCGGTGTGATGGCCGGCGGGGTCGTGCTGACCAAACGTTGGGGACGTCCTGAGGGCGTCGGCGCGGCCACCCTCGCCGGCTGGCAGCTCACCGCCGGCGGTCTCGTGCTCGTCCCGTTCGCGCTGGTGTTCGAAGGGCTTCCGCCCGGGCTGGACCTCGGCGCGATCGGCGGCTACGCGTGGCTGACCGTCGTGGGAGCCCTGCTCACCTACCCGATCTGGTTCCGCGGGATCGGCCGGCTCCCCGTGGTCGCCGTGTCGTTCCTGCCGCTGCTCTCACCCGCGGTCGCCACGCTCCTGGGTTGGCTGTTCCTGGGTGAGTCCCTGACCCCGTTGCAGGGCGCCGGGTTCGCGCTCGCGCTGACCGCCATCGCCGCCGCGCAACTGACTCCCGATTTCGTCCGCACGCTGTTCCGCGCCCCCACCACCCCCAAAGGAGAGTGAACGTGTCACGCACCGTACTGATCACCGGAGCCACCGGAACCGTGTCCACCGCGCTCACGAAGACACTGGAAGGGGCCGATGTGGACCTTCGGGCCCTGGTCCGCGAGGGGACCGGAACGGATGACCTCCGAAAGCGGGGCGCCGAGGTCTTCGTCGGTGACCTCGACGACGCCCGCTCGCTGCCACCCGCGTTCGAGGGCGTGCAGGACGTTTGGCTGCTCACCCCGAACGGCCCGCGCGCTCCGGAGAACAACATGAACGCCGTGTGGGCGGCACGCCGAGCCGGCGTGGAGCGTGTCGTGCGGTTGTCCGCCGTCGGCGCGGCACACGACGCGCCGAACCGTAGCGGCAGACTGCACGCGCTCTCGGACCGGGAGACCGAACGGTCCGGTATGCGCTGGACGATCCTACGTCCACTCTGGTTCATGCAGAACCTGCTGAACGAGGCGGGCGACATCTCCGCCACCGGCACGTTCTCGCTGAACATGGCTTCGGCGCGGCTCAGTATGATCGACGTGGGCGACGTCGCCGAGTGCGCCGCCCGAGTGCTCCTCGACGCCCCGGACCGCCACCACGGCGAGACGTACACCCTCACCGGCCCCCGCTCGGTGACGTTCGGCGAGGTCGCCGACCACCTGAGCCGCGCTCTCGGTAGGCCCGTCACGTACCTGCCGGTCAGCGACGACGCCAAGCGCGGGGCTCTGCTCGGCTACGGCGTTCCGGAGTGGATCGTCGACATGCTCGAGGAGTACGCGTGGGCATACGCCTCCGGCTGGGGAGACTTCACCACCGATACGGTCGCGAAACTTCTCGGCCATCCCCCGCGCGACATCGCCGACTTCGTCCGGGACCACATCACGACCTTCGCCCCGGACGCCGAGGGCTGAACCCGACGGTGCCGCCCAGCGCAGCACGGGAAGAGTGGTCACTGGCCACGGTCACAGCGGCGGAGTGAACCCCGGACACGAACAGGACGGGAACAGGCAGGGAGGCCCTCGGTGAGCTGCCGCTGAGGGCCTCCGTCGCGATTGGACGCTCCAGGGGCGATCGGCCCTCGCCCCGACGAGGTTCGTGGCGCTACGACGCCGGTGCTCGTCAACCGTGTCAAGCACCGCGCCCGCAGCGCCCCCTGTGACACCCCATCCGGGTGCGGGCCGAGCCGCGAGGACACGTGGTGCCAACACGGTCTGGTGCCCGGCCATCGAGGACTCTTGGCTGTACGACGAGGAGCGCCGTAGGGCGCGTGAGGACCCCACACCGGATAGGCCACGATGCCCCCCGCCTCGCCCAACCAAGATCATCTCCAAAATTTCTCCAGAAAAGGAGAAGGCCCCTCCCTCCACGGAGGAGGGAAGGGCCTCTGACCTGGTCGGGGTGGCGGGATTCGAACCCACGGCCTCTTCGTCCCGAACGAAGCGCGCTGCCAAGCTGCGCTACACCCCGAAGCAGCGGGAGCCAGTCTAGCGGACTGTGCGGAGTGCTCGCACAGCGAATCCGTGACGGAACTCCGGCGCCGGAGGACCAGGCCCCTCAGGCATCGGGAGCCGGGGTGGCGTGCGTGACGCGCATCTTGGACTGGCCGTGCTTCAGACGCTCCCAGTCCTCCATGGGCTCGGCCTTGAGCCCGTGCTTCTCGGCCAGCGCGACCAGCGTCTCGGTACGGTAATAGAAGTCCTCCCGCAACACCTGGTGCTCCTCGTGCTCCGTACGGTCGTAAGTGAAGTCGAACCAGCCGTCGTGCGTCATGATCCGGCCGACATTGGCCAGGCACTCGTCGATCACCGACAACGGTGAGTGCGAGAAGACGCTGTGGGCGTGCACGACGCGGAAATACTTGTCGGGCAGGAACGAGAAGGTGAGGTCGCGCACCGGAGTAAGCCTGGGTAGCTTGTCCTGCAGCTTCTGCTTGACGACCGTGTCCTGCGCCACGAACAGGATGTCCGGCGAGATGTCGATGCCGTAGTAGTTACCCGGTTCGAGGTATTCGATGAAGCGCCACCCCGCGCGCAGGTTGCCGCAACCGATCTCCAGCATCCGGTCCTCCGGCCGCAGCCCGTGCTTGACCAGATAGTCGAACTGCACGGCACCGAGGTGGAGCCACCCCTGGTGGCTCTTGCTGCCCACCGCGGATTCCGGATTGCGCGCGGTGTCCGACTTCATCACGGCTCGGTAGTACGAGACGTGGTCCCGAGAGCGGATTCGCAACCAGGCGTCGCGCCCGGCCCGGCGCATGTATCCGGGCACCCGCTCCGGGTGGCAGATCGCGTACCAGAGCCGGTGCGCGAAGCTGGAACGATTGACCGTCAATTTCTTCTGCGGCATTGGCTGAGTTCCTTCAGGTACCCGGGATCGACCGCGCGGCGCGCCGGCGTGTGGTGTCACAACGCGTGACGAACGCGGGAAAGCCGACAGGGCACCTCCCGCGCTGAGCCCGCGCACCACTTTAGGGTGACGCTATCGCAGTGGAGACCGGACTTCGGCGTCGCAGCGCCCCGCTCCCGCGACTCGACCGGTGCCCGGCCACGACGCGACCAGCGCGAAAGTGCCGCGGCGGAACCGGTGTCCGATTCGTTCAAGACCGCGCGTCACCCGCGTTCCTATGGTGTCGGCATGACACCTACATTCGCAGTGGTCGGCATAGTGACAGCCGACATGTCCGAGTCACTGAACTTCTACCGTCGGCTCGGTGTCGAGATTCCCGAGGGGTCCGACTCCGCGCCGCACGTCGAGGCCGAGCTTCCCGGTGGCCTCCGTCTGCTCTGGGACACCGTTGAGACCGTCCGCTCGTTCGACCCCGGCTGGACCCCGCCGCGGGGCGGGCCCGGGGTCAGCCTCGGCTTCGCCTGTGACAGCCCGGCGGAGGTCGACCGGGTCTATGGTGACCTGCTTCGCGCCGGACACAAGGGGCACAAGGAGCCGTGGGACGCGTTCTGGGGCCAGCGCTACGCGGTGGTCCTCGACCCGGACGGCAACAGCGTGGACCTGTTCGCCCCGCTTCCCGCTAGCCAATGAGGGCGCTGGGCGGCGCCCCCGCCAGGTCGCGAAAGTCCCGCGACAGGTGCGCCTGGTCGGCGTAGCCCACGGTGGCCGCGACAGTGGCCACCGGTGTGCCCTCCCGGAGCATGGCGAGCGCGCGGTTCATCCGCAGGATCCGCGCCAACGTCTTCGGCCCGTAGCCGAACGCGGCCCGGCACCACCGGTGTAGCCGCCGCTCTCCCAGACCGACCTCCTCAGTGATGGTCGCTACCGGCACTCCCACGCCCGCGTGGCGCGCGACCGCGCGGATCCGCGGATCAGGCGGGTCGACCCGCTCGGCCCACCCAGCGGCGACCTCCTCGAGAGCGGACTCGCGTTGGCGCGCCTCACCCACGTACTCGATGAGGCGCCGCACACGCGCCGCTGGTGCGATGTCGGCCAAGGGGACCACCCGGTCGCGGACCTCGTGCGCCGGCACGCCAAGGAGCAGCGGGGCCGTTCCGGGTGTGAAACGCACCCCGATGAACCGGGCACCCAACGGCCACGACGCGACGTAGGCGGTGGTGTCGGGACCGGCCACCAGCAGTGTGTCGCCCGTCCAGAGGAGGTCCATGCACCCGTCGGGCAACACCCGGTGCCCGATCTCCGTGGGCGATGCCGCGGCCGCGTGCCACATCACGGCGCTGACCTGGCGCGATGGCCATTCCCTGTACACGTCTGCAGTATGGCACCGTCCGGCATGGCGTTCCCACCCACGGCACCGGCACCCTAGGCTCGTGCGTATGGACGGTGGGCAGTTCCGCGACGACTCCCAGATCAGGCGGATCAACCGCGAGGCGGTCCTGCTCGGCGGGGCCGGGTACGCGATCCTGCTCCAGGTGGCACACCCGGCCGTCGGCCGGGGCGTCTACGAGCACAGCGACTTCACCGCACGCCCTATCAACCGGCTGCGCGGCACACTCACGTTCATCTACGGCCTGGTTTTCGGAACGGTCGAGGAAGCGGAGCACGTCGCCCGGATCGTGCGCGCGATGCACAAGCGTGTCAGCGGTCCCGGATACAACGCTCTCGACCCCGACCTCCAGGTGTGGGTGGCCGCGACGCTGTACTCGGGCGCGGTGCGGATGTACGAGCTGGCCCTCGGCGAGCTCGCCCCCGAAGCCAAGGACGAGGCGTACGCGCAGTCCGCCGTGTTCGCCACGGCGCTGGGCTGCCCAGAGGACCGTTGGCCGGCCACACGCGCCGAGTTCGAGACCTACTGGGCGGGCATGATCGACTCCATCGAGGTCGATGACACGGCACGAGCGATCGCCGAAGGGCTCTTCGCCCCGACCAACCCGTTCGTCCGTCCCCTGGCGCGGATACAGCGCTTCCTGAGCGCGGGCCTGCTCCCGCCACGGATCCGCGACGGGCTCGGGCTGGAGTGGGGGCCGCGACAACAGCGGAGATTCGACCGGCTGTTCGCGGTCATACGAGCGGTGTACCGGTGGCTGCCGATGACGGTGCGGACGCTACCGAAGAACGCCTATCTGTGGGACATGCGCCGCCAGGCCGCGCGCGGCCGGCTCTACCGCCGCCCCAAAACCGCCCGGGGGAACGGCTCCGTGCCCGTATCGCGCGGGCGGAAGCGACGCGGTGACCCGCCCTGACGGGCGGGGCGCACCATTGGACGCCACGCGCCCCCGTGCCCTCCGCTGTCAGGCGTGCCAACCGCGGCGTTCCAGCTCGGCACGGGCGCGTTCCGCTTCCGGGACTCCCAGCTCGGTGAAGGTCGCGTACGCCGTGGCCAGCCGGTCGTGGGTGGTCTCCGGATCCTGGGTGCCCGACGGCAGTACCGCCAGCTCCAAGAGGGCGCGTGCTTCGGCGAAACGTTCCTTGCGCTCCTGGGAGAGCTTGAGGGCGCGCTCGAAGGACACCCGCGCGTCCTCGTAGCGTCCGGCGTGGACGTAGGTGGTACCCAGCTCGTTCAGGATCTCGGAGTCGGCGGTACTCTGCGTGGTTTCCTCGGACCGTTCGAGGGCCGACAGGTGGGACTCCACGGCGGACTCCAGGTCTCCCCACTCCCGCTGTGCCACGGCGAGCGCGTTGCGCGTGTAGATCTCGTCCGAGTTGAAGCCGAGACGCTGCGCGACTTGAAGCGCCTCCTCGAACCGCGAGAACGCCTGGTCGAACTCACCGGACCGGGCCCCGATCTCGCCGAGGACACGTAGCGCCGCGACATGGCCGGAGTCCTCGTCGACCCTGATCTCGAGCGCGGCCTCACACTGCTCAACGGCCCGGGACAGGTCACCCAACATCAGGCACAGGGTGGCCACGTTGCCCCGCTCCATCGCCTCCAGACGCTGGTCCCCGACCTCGACGGCGTAGTTGAGAACCTTCTCGAGGCACGACAGGGCCTCCTGGAAATACCCCATGCGCTCATAGACCATTCCCAGGTTGCCGTACGCGCGGGTCTCGCCCTCGTGGTCACCGAGCTCCGCGAGCACGCGCCGCGCCTCCTTCAGCATCTCCAGCGAGATCTCGAAACGGCCAGCGAGACAGTGCGCGATCCCGAGACCGATCAGGGTTACCGCGCTCCCCCGATCGTTGCCCTTCGCGCGGCTCACCGCCAGCGCACGCTCCTGGGTTGACATGAGCAGCTCGCTGTGGCCGAACGAAGCGTAGAACCGCCATATCGAGTCGGCGAGCTGCCACGCCTGTTCCTCGATTCCCCGACTCGCGTAGAAGTCCACCGCCAGGGCGAGGTTGTCCTGGTGCTTCTCGAACCAGGCGATGGCCTCGGCACGGCTGTGCAGCTCGTTGCGGTATCTGGGTGTGTTGGAGACCCCGAGCTCGTAGTCGTGGACGCGTGGCCCCAGCCAGTGCCCCGCGCGGTGCGCCATGTCGAGGTAGTGGTCGGCGAGGCGGTGCCGAGCGGCCTCGATCTCCTCCTCGGGAAGGACCACGTGCGCCTTCTGTCGGGCGTATGTCCCGATGAGGTCGTGGAACCGGTAGAGGTCCACCCCGGGCTCGTCAAGCAGGCAGACACTGACGAGTTCCTGGAGCAGGTCGTCGGCGTCGGGAGGATCACGGTCCAGCAGCGCGGCCGCCCCGTGCAGGTCGACGGTACCCCCGATCATCATCCCCAGCAGTAGGAACGTGCGTCGTTGGGTGTCGTTGAGGCTCTGGTACGACAGCTCGAAAACGACCTCGACGTCCTGGCCCTCGACACGCAGCTCCCGGAACCTGCGCTGGTGCTCGCCCAGCCGCTGGGCCACGTGATCGAACGTCCAGCGTGGCCGGCTCAGCATCCTCCCCACGACGATCCGCAACGCGAGGGGAAGGCCACCGCACAGCCGCACCACCTGGAGGGCGTGATCCTCCTCCCGTTCCACACGGTCGGCCCCAAGAACGGTGCGGAACAGCTGCAGCGAGGATCTCTCACCGAACATCCCCAGGGGCACATAGCGGGCTCCGCTCAGTCCCGGCAGATCGTGGCGGGCGGTCACCACTGTCAGCGACCCGGACGCCGCCGGGAGAAGCGGATTGACCTGGGCGAAGCTGCGCGCGTTGTCGAGCACGACCAGGATTCGTTTGCCGTCGAGCATGGCGCGCCACAGCGCCGATCGCTCCTCCGCCGACTCGGGGATCGACTCCGGCTCGACGCCCACGGCCCGTAGCAGGCTGCCGAGTGCCGTGGTCACGGTCAGCGGCTCCTGGTCGACCGTGTAACCGTAGAGGTCTATGAACAGTTGGCCGTCGGGAAAGAGCTGGGTCAGCCGGTGGGCGGCGTGCACTGCCAGCGTGGTCTTGCCGGCGCCGCCGGGACCGGTGATGACGGCGACCTCGGCGCGCGGGGGGTCGCCGTCGTGCCGCTGCCCAAGGGCCAACAGCTCCCGTAACGGCTGCTCCCGCCCCGCGAAGTCGGGAATGTCGCGTGGCAGGTCGTTGCGCGGGGTGAACGCCGGAGGTGCCGCCGCGTCAGAGTCCTCGGTCGCTGACTCGGGCTCGGCATCGGTGGAGTCGTGGGGTGGGTCCGTGATCCGGACACCGCCCTCCATGTCCCGCAGGATCCGCTGGTGCAGTTCCTGCATCTCGGGACTCGGATCGACGCCCAGCTCCTCCACCAGGCGCGTGCGCATCTCGCGGTACACCGACAGGGCCGCCGCGCGCTGGCCGCTACGCTGTAGGGCGGCCATGAGGAGGTACTGCAGCGGCTCGCGAAACGGCTCCTCGCGCACCAAGGGGGTCAGGCGGGTGATGACCTCCTGGTAGCGCCCCAGTGAGAGGGTGCACCGGGCCCAGGCGACCGTGGCGGCCCAGCGTTCCTCCAGCAGTGGTTCCACCACCGTGTACCAAAGCGTGTCGGAGCCGACTCCCGAGAACGGAGTTCCCCGCCAGCAGTCGAGCGCCCTTTCCCACAGCGCGGCCGCGTCAGCGGGCTCCGACGCCTCCTTGGCACCGCTGACCAGGCGACGGAATTGGTGTAGATCGACGCGGGCCGGGTCGACCTCCGCGAGGTAACCACCATCGGTGGTCTCGATGAGGTCGGGAAATGCGCGGCGCAGGTGCGAAATCTGGACCTGGATCACGGAACGCGCGGTGCGCGGCGGGTGGTCGTCCCACAAGTAGTCGACCAGCCGCTCTACGGTGACCTCCTTACCCAGGTCAACCAGGAGCGCCCCCAGAACACACCGCTGCCTCGGTCCTCCAACGGAAAGCACCTCGCCGTTGGCCCAAGCGGATATGGGGCCCAACACGCCGAATTCCACGAATGGCACTGTAGCAAGGCCATTCGTGGCTACCAGGGGACACACAAGGGCGGCGCTACCCGTGACTCCCCCTCCCAAGAGTTCGGATGCGCTCGCCCTGTGCCACCGGATCAGCAGGTCATGACCTACTCCCGGTCGTCCTGTGATTCGCGCCGATCACTCTCGGACTCCTCAGGGTCGTGCTCAGACCCCTCCCCCTCACGTTCGGGTTCGGGGGTCGCGTTCGGGTCCTCGACAGGCGAGAGCTTCGCGGTAACCGTCCCGCTGGGCTCCCGCTCAAGCTCCCCCACGAGCTCGCGGAACCGCTCCTCGACCCAGGTGTCCTCGGAGATCAGCGTCATCCCCATATGCAACTCCTCATTGAAAATTGTCGTTCGGCGACGGTCAGGGAAACTCGACATCCCCGTCGTCCGGGGCGCCACCCTCGTCCCACGGTTCGAGCTCCTCTTCCCGGCTGGACCTGTCGTCATCGTCGTCCAAGGGCTGAATCTTCGCCCACGCGACGCCGATTTCCTCCTCGAGAACGGCCGCGATCTCCCGAAACCGTTCTTCGGCGTGGTCCAGCTCGGTAGTCAGCATCAGGTTCCGCTTCCTTCCCTGAGGCGGCCAATAGGGGGAGAGATCCTCCCGAGTTCGCCGGGACCGGACCGCGGGCCGTCCTCCCGCGGTGACCGGTCTCGCCGAACAAGAACCACGCTAGAGAGGGGTGCTTGCGTCGCGGTTTCATCTCACTTATGGCGAAGGCGAGGTCCTGACCCCGAGACCGAAACCGGGCGCCAAGCCGCCCGCGAAGTTTATGACACCGTGATTTTCTCCCACTCACCACCCCCACACCACCCTTTCCCCACGACCAGCCGGATCCGGCCACCGGTAGGCCGGCAGGACAGAGCTCGGGGCGTTCTTGCCCGATCGGCTACGGTCGACTCGGACGAAGCGAACAGTCCTGGGAGGCTCGATGAGCGCGGGAGACGGCAACGGCTGGGTGGTGCTGCCCGACGGCACACGGCGCTGGGGTCGCTACGGCGCGTCCGGACTCCTGTTGCACACCACCGACACGGACGGGTCCGGCCACGTGCTGCTACAGCATCGGGCGTGGTGGAGCCACCAGGGCGACACATGGGGCATGCCGGGTGGGGCCATCGACAGTTCGGAGTCCGCCGTGCAGGCCGCGTTGCGCGAGTTCGGCGAGGAGGTCGAGGGGGACCTCGGGGAGATCGCGCTGAACGGTGTCCACCGGCAGGACCACGAGGTCTGGACCTACGACACGGTGCTGGCGCGTTCGGTCGAGCGTAGGGCGTTCGTCCCCGGCAACAGCGAGAGCGCCGACATCCGTTGGGTCCCCGTTGACGAGGTCCCCGATCTCCGCCTGCTTCCCGCGTTCGGGGCCATCTGGCCCGAAATCCGCGAGGCGCTCACCCAACGGTTCGAGGTCGTCGTGGACGCCGATTCCGTGACCGATCCTTCCGTGACCGATCCACCCCTCGGCGCCACCGACCCCGTGGCACACGTGGACGACGCGGAGCGCACCACGCGGCTACGCGACACGCTGGCCGCGCTCGCGGTGGAGGGGGTCGGCGCGGCCACGCTTCCCGCCGGACTCCGGCTGGTCGAGCTGCACCGGTGGTTCCCCAGGATCGTTCTCGTCACAGGTGACGGATCTCCCGGCCCACCCCCGATTCGAGGCGTCGAGGTCGTCCCGGCGAGCGGCAGCGCCGCGGACCGGATCGCCGAGATCTCCCGCGAACGCCGCGACTCGCCCGACACGCTCGTTGTCACCGCACGTCCCGAGGTGCGCGAACGGCTCGCAGCCAGCGGGGCCAGCATGGCACCCCCCGAATGGCTGCACGCCGCGCTTGGGCCCACCCGAGCCGCGCTCCGCTGACACAACACCGGCCGTGGCCACCCACACGGCCAACCGGGGCGAGCGTCCATCGTTCACGGCCTCTGAGCGCCGTAGGACCCCACGCATTACGATGGAGACACGTGGCAAGGACGGTGGAAGTCGAGACTCATCCCGCGGGGCCGTTTCGGGCACTCGGCAGCGGGCATGTTCGTTGGTCCATTCGAGACGACTCGCGATCGGTCCACCGATTTCGGGTGCCGGATCGCGAGATCAGGGGTAAGTCAGGGGCGTGCCCCGATGTACGTGCGCTGTTCGGTAGGCATCCTTAAGACTTGAGAGGCTGGGCGGCACCAGCCATGAACCAGCCAGATTAGAGGAGCTGACATGACGCTGGAGCGCGGAAACTCGATGATGCCCGTGCACGCGGCGATGATGATGTGGCCCACGAGCGTCGCCACCGGCGCGGGGGTGGTTGCCGGAGGGCTCACATTCCTCTCGGCCCTACTCTCCGGATCGATCGCCATAGCCTCACCGATCGGCTGGGCGATCTTCGCGTTCGCCGTGGGGGGTGGCGCGGCCGCGCTGCTCGGCAGCAAGGGCGACCGGCGCGCGCGGCGTTGGGCCGGAAAGTACCCGTGGCGCTGGGCCAGCGGCCCGGCGGTCCTCGCCGGGCTGGGCATCGGTGTCGTGCAGATCTTCGGAATGGGCTTCTTCGGCGGCATCGTCGCTGGTGTGGCGACAGGCGCGGTGATCTGGGTCATCCTGGGGCTGATCGCCTCGATCGCGGGGAACAAGAACTCCTAGGTCCGGCGTTTCAGGATGGGTCTACGATTGCTAGGGCCCATTTCATCCGGACAGCCGCACCACGGGGGACAACCAAGCGCTCTATGTCATCAACTGAAGCTCGTCAGAAGATGGTCGAGCGGGTCCGAGGGCTCCTCCGCCAGGCAGAGGATCCCTCGGTAACCGACGCCGAGAGTCAGGCGTTCACCGCGAAGGCCGCCGAACTCATGACGCGGCACGCCATCGCCGAGGCTGAGGCTCGAGCGCAGCGAGGCGAGGAAGCCGAGTCCGTCACACGCATGGACTTCCCGGTGTCCGGGGTCGGCGGGCACGGAAAGGCCCGCGTCAAAGCACTGGCCGGAATCGCCGCCGCCTACGGCTGCCAGTCGGCGGTTCGCGGCAACACCTCCGCCAACACCGAACGTACGCTGATCATCGTGGGGACGGTGTCCGCGCTCGACTCGTTGCAGGTGCTGCTGCCGTCGATCTCGATGCAGATGGAGTCGTCCGCGCGGCTCACCGCGCGCAACCACGTGTCCGACCTGCGTGAGCTACGCAACTACGACCGCTCGACTCTGGCCACCGAACGCAACCGGTTCTACCGCAGTTTCATCCGGGCCTACGGCTACGCGGTCGCCGAACGCATCCGCGAGTTCCGCGCCCGACTGCGGGAGGAGCCGTCCCAGGCGGAGACCAGTGGTGGCTCGGAGGGCGCCACCGCGGAGAGCAGCACAACGCGCAGCGGGGCCGAGCTCGTGCTCCGCGACGACGTCGACCGGGTGCAGGAGGACTTCCAGCGCCGGTTCCCGCAACTACCGCCCACCCGCCCGGAACGAACGCACCACCGCGCTGGTGCGCGTGCCGGGTACATCCGGGGACGGCGCGCGGAGCTGGGGGTGGAGACCAGCGTGGGTCAGGGCGGAACGCACTCGCTCGGTGAGGGTGACTGAACTTCCCACGCGCGGTAACAAAACTCGGTTCCGGGCTTACCGGTCCTCACTCGTTTTCCCACAACACTCGGACATAGCTTGTGGAAAAACGTGTGGACAAGCACGAGAAATTATCAACAGAGACCAAACGACCCACAACCCCTTGTGGATAAACATCTTTTCGTGTCCGGATTCGGCCAGCCGCGTCCCGTGCGGCCGGCACCCGTTCGGAGGTCTTCCCCACCCCCACGACCGGGCCATCTGAGGCGTATCCCCGTGATGTGAGCGGGGAAGCGCCTCCCGGTTATGGCGCCATTCACAGAAACGATCGCTTCCGAGTGACCCAGCTCACTAGAGTGGGGAGGGTGAGAGGTGTCACCCCTTCCCCGCACAGGAAGTGACGAGGAATGTCCGTAACCACACTCCTGAGGTCGTTTCACGGTTGTAAGACAGCCCTGTTGACCACCTACCGCAGCGACGGCGTGCGGTGCGTCAACACTCCCATCAGCATCGTCGTCGACGGCTCGCGCGTTCTGTTCCGCACCTGGGAGGACTCGGGGAAGGCCAAGCGGTTGCGACAGTGCCCCGAGGCCGACCTTCGCCCGTCCACGTTCCGGGGGGAGCCACTCGGTAAGCCGACGCGTGGCCATGTTCGGTTGCTCGAGAGCGAGGAATCCCGGCACGCCGCCCGCCTGCTCGGTCGCCGTCATCCGGTGCTGCAGCGCTGGGCCGTGCCGATCTCGCACCGCCTGATGCGCCACCAGACCTTGCACTACGAGTTCGTGCCCTACGACGGCGGCGAGGTCGAGAGCCTCGAGGGCTGGCCCGACTAGGAGACCCGTAGAGGCATGAGGAGATACCGATAGTCGGAGGGCTCCCCCTCCCCACTCGGCACGCTGGAGATGACCGCGGGTTTGGTCGGTGTCGTGAGGTCGAGTCGGGCGGTGTCGGTTTCGACAGCGCCGAGGCCGTCGAGGAAGAACTCGGGCGCGAACGCGATCCGCATCTCGTCGCCCTCGTAGGAGACCTCGAGCACCTCCCGGGCTTGGGCGTCGTCGCCCGAACCCGCCTCGAGCAGCACCTCCCTCCCCGAGAACGACAGACGCAGCGGGGAGTTGCGGTCGGCGACGAGCGCGACCCGTTTGACCGCCTCCACCAGCGCCGCCCTGGGCACCGTGGCGCGTGCGGCGAACTCGGCGGGGAACCGGGACTCGTACGTGACGAACTCGCCGTCGATCAGCCGGGTGGTCACGCGTCGCCCGTTGTTCTCGAACCCGATCATGCCCTCACCACCCGACCGGCCGCCGCCGGCCCCCTTCGGCGCGGTGGCCAACGCGATGCCGACGTTGGACCCCGAGACGACCGAACGCGCGATCTCGGCGAGCGTGCGCGCGGGAACCAGCGCGGAGGTCACGAGGTCCGGGTACTCGGGACGCCACCACAGGTCGCGAACGGCGATCCGGTAGCGGTCGGTCGCGGCCAGGCTCAGCGAGTCACCGGAGAACGACAGGTACACCCCGGTGAGCATGGGCAGCGTGTCGTCACGGCTCGCGGCGGGGGTCACCTGCCGCACCGCGGTCGTGAACGCGTCGGCGGGCAGGGACCCCGTGGTTCCCGGCATCTCCGGCAGGGTCGGGTAGTCCTCGATCGGCAGGGGCAGCAGTGTGAAACGGGCGCTGCCGCAGGTGACGAGGACCCGTGCGCTGTCGGCGGAGATGTCCACAGGGTGTGACGGGAGGGTGCGTACGATCTCGGCGAGCAGCCGACCGGAGACCAGAACCGCTCCGGACCCGGCCACCTCGGCCTCGACCTCGGCTCGGGCGGAGACCTCGTAGTCGAAACCGGACAGCCGCAGCTGGCTGGACCCCTCGGACAGCTCCAACCGCATCCCGGCGAGCACCGGAACGGCGGGGCGTGCGGGCAGTGCCCGAGCCGTCCAGGACACGGCCTCCGCGAAAGCGTCACGATCTACCCGGAACCGCACGTCGACCTCCCACCCGTGAGGGTCAGCACCACTCGATGCGGTTACCGTACCCAGCGGTAGGGACATTTCCGCGGTCCCGCTCCCAGGCGGAGCGTCTCCCGCCCCGAGCACGGCACACGGGGCAACGACGCCCCTCAGATCCGCTCCGGCGGGATCTCCTCGTACCTCTCGCGCAGGCGGTCGAACACCGCATGGTCAGCGGGGAACTCGACATCGTCGATGCCAACGACCGGTCGCACACCCACCGTCGTGCTCGTCGCGAAGGCCGCCCTCATGTTCCCGAGATCGGCGAGGTTGACCGGGGCGGTCACGCACTCGTGGTACGCCTCCCGCAGCAGACGCATGGTGACACCGGGCAGCACCTCCGCGTTGGGCCACACCACCCGTTCTCCGTCGAAGAACCCGATGTTCCAGGTGGGACCTTCGGAGATGAACGACGCGCCGTCGGTGAAGACGGCGTCGTCGAACCCGGCCTCCTGGGCGCCACGCCGACGCATGACCGCGCCGAACAGTCCGACGTGCTTGACCGACGGAATGTCGCGCACGTACTCGGCCGACCGGACACGGATGGGGTCCGGCGGCCACGAACCCGCCGGGCGGGTGGTGACGAGCACCCGGGGGTGGGCCACCGCACCGGGGGCCCCGACCCCGAGCGCGGGGTCGAAGACGGTCACCCGCACGACGAAGGAATCCAGCCGCTCACCCACCGCGTGGCGCACGTACGCGCGCACCCGATCCCGGTCGAGTTCGGCGTCGAACACCTCGCGGCAGTCGCCCACCAACCGGTCCAGATGGTGGGACAGCCCTCGAACGTGTCGGTCGTCAACGCGCATCGACGTGAAATGGCCATAGTTCACCAGCGCGAGTGCCTGAAGCTGCTCGGACGTCACGGCAACGCCGTCGAGTTCCGCCATGCCACCAGTCTGGCAGCCGAGGTGTCGGGCTCGTCAGCCAGCGACGCGAAGTCGGCGGTGCCGCTCACCGCTCCGCGTCAGCTACTCGGCTCCGTCGAGAGTCCCCCGCTCGCGCACGTGGCGTTCGGTTCCGTCGAACAGTCGCCGCGGCCCGAGCCGATTCGCCCCGGCCGGCCCGCTCGAATTCGTCACCCGGCGTTCGTTCCCGGGTCCTCGGCGCTTCGCCTCTCCGGAACCCCGCCAGAGTGGGGTGCTCCACGGCGTCGAACACCCCCTGGCCCAGTATCCCGGCCAATCGGGAGACGGGACCGTACGGGTAACGACCACCCGCGCGGTCCGGACGATGACGAGAACGACACGTGACTCCAATGCCCAACAGCGGGGATTCCGAATTCCGGGGTTCCCGCTTCGCGTGTGTCGTGACCAGCGCGTTCAGGCGGGTGAGCCGTTCCGCTTACGTTCCGCGAACACCCGCGCGGGCCTGCCTCCACTGGCCGACGCCCCCGGACACGACGAAGCCCCCGCCGACCGGACGATTACCCTGACCAACGGGGGCTTCGAGGTCGCGTGCGGAGGGTGTGGGATTCGAACCCACGAGGCCCCGGAGGACCTAGCGGTTTTCAAGACCGCCGCACTCGGCCGCTATGCGAACCCTCCTGGTGGCGCACCGCGCCGAGCCCGATGGTAGCTCACCTGGCGCACCGACCGGGCCGGTCGGGGAGCGCGTCTCACCGGGGCCAGGCGAAGGCTTCGCCCACGGTCGCGGCCAGCTGCAGGTAGGCGTCGCGGGTGCCCGGCGCGAGACGCTCCAGATCGACCTCGGCGCCCTCCTCCAGGTGCGGATCCCACGGGACCCGCACCACCGACCGGCAACGGCTGGCGAAGTGCTCCTCCAACCGGCCGATATCGACGGTGCTCTTGCCGTCCTGGCGCACCATCGACAGCACAACGACCGCGCCGCGCACGTGGTAGCCGTACTCGTGGGCGTCCAGCCAGTCGAGGGTCGCGCTGGCGCTGCGCGCACCGTCAACCGAGGCCGAGCTCACCAGGACGACCTGGTCGGCCAGGCCGAGCACACCGCGCATGGCCGAGTGCAACAGCCCCGTACCGCAGTCGGTGATGCAGATCGAGTAGAAGTGCTCCAGGAGCCGGGTGACCTCCCGGTAGTCGTTCTCACTGAATGCCTCGGACACCGCCGGGTCCCGGTCGGAGGCCAGGATCTCCAACCGGCTCGACGCCTGGGAGGTGAACCCGCGGACATCGGCGTAACGCGTGACCTGCTGCCGTTCGTTGAGCAGGTCGCGGATCGTGGCCGCGGTCTCCAGGCGCACCTTGTCGGACAAGGTCCCACGATCGGGGTTGGCGTCAACCGCCAGCACCCGGTCGCCGCGCAGGGTCGCCAGGGTGGAGCCGAGCGCGACCGTGGTGGTGGTCTTGCCCACCCCGCCCTTCAGGCTGAGCACGGCGACCCGATGGTGCCCGCCGGCCACCTGGGTGGTGGCGCGCTGGGTGAGTTCCCGGCGTCGGGTCTCCGCGGCCGACATGCCGGGGTCGATCATGCCGAACGTGGCCGAGCGCACCACCTTGCGCCACCCCTTGGTCGGCTGGCGCCGCCCGCGCACCAGCGAGTCCGCGTCGAGGGTCTCGGCGGTCTCCGGGCGGCTCTGATCCTGTCCCCCCTCATGTGGAAGGTGGGTGTGGTACTGGAACCCGGGGGCCGCGGTGTGAGCGGCACCCGGTGTCCCACCCGGATACTGCGCGGGTGGCATCTGCCGGCCCTGGTGGTGGGGGGAGCCCCCGGGAGCGGGGGGCGCCTGGGGGCCGGCTTGCCCGGCCGGGGACGCCTGTGGTGGCTGCCCGGGGACCTGGTAGGGGTTCGGCCGACCTCCGGGGGGCGGTGGGGTCTGTGGCTGGGCTGCTGGCCCCTGAGAGGGCTGTGGAGGCTGGTTGGGAGGTGCCGGCGGGGGCGGCTGTGGGCCGGTCTGTGGCGCGTTCGGCTGACCTTGGGGACGCCAGTCGTAGGGGTTGTGCCCCGGGGGCGGGGACGGCTGCCCGTTGGCGGGCCACCCGCCCTGACCACCGGATGGGTGGGGCGTGTCCGCGACGTAGGGGGGACTCGAGGGCGGCTGCGGCGCCCGCTGCCACCCACCACTCGCCGGCTGGTCGGCGGCTGGCTCCTCCGGAGGTGCTGGGGGCCGCTCCGCCGCGGGTGGGATTCCGGGCGCCTCGGGTTCGTGGGGGGTCTGAGCGCCGCCGGAGGACGCCGGGTCGGCCTCGGGGGCGTGCGTGACACTCGGCGGGTGGGGGTCGTCGCCCATCACACCCGGTCCCCCCAGCGCCGTGTCGGGAGCGGACGGGGTCGCGGGCGCGTACGGACTCTGGGAGTCGGCCTCCGGAGCGTCGTCGAGACCGAGCCGTCGCCAGTCGGGCTCCTCCGTAGCCGGAAGTTCCACGGAGTACCCGGGCTGGGGACTCCCCGTGGCTCCCGAGCCAGCCTCCGGGGCCGGAGCGGCGGCCCGCGGCGGTTCCCAGGCGGGGCCGGGTTGGGGCTCGGAGGGCTCGGAGAACGCCGTGTACGGGTTCGCCCGCTCCGGCTCGACGGGGTCCGCCTCCGGCGTGTGGCCCAAAGGTTCCGGAGCGGTGGCTTGGGAGTCCGGAGCGTAGGCGGTGGGGCCGTGGGGAGCCTGCGCAGCGGGGTCGAGGGGAGGCAGTGGCTCTGCCTCGGGGATGTCGTGCTCGGGCGCGTCGGGGTTGGGAACGGCCGGTGTGCCACCACCGTCAATCCGACCACCGGGTTCGGGGGGCTCCTGGATGGTGCTTGGTTGCTGGGGGGTGTCGGGGGGCGACGTGGGAGAGGGTGGCCGCTCCTGCGCCGGCGCGGGCTCCCCGCTCCACGCCGGCTGCGAGGAGGCCCACTGTTCTTCGGAGAGCGCGGGTGGCTCGGGGGCGTACCGCGGTGGTTCGTCGTTGTGGGCGGGACCGTCGCCGTTGGTGCTCGCGGGCTGGGCTGGCGCCTCCGGCCGCATGGGAGGAGGGTCCGGCGGCGCCTGCGGGAACGACGGGGCGGGTTGACCACCGGCGGGTTGGGCATAAGGCGGTGGTGGGGGGAGCATCCCGCCCCCGAACCACTGGTCGGCCGGGGACGCGTCGTCCGCATCTTGGGGGACGTCCTGCTCGGGGTCGTCCTCCCATGGACGAGTGCCCGCGCCTTCCCATCCGTCGTGCTCTCTCGGTGCCACCGCGATCTTCTCCTCAAAAGCGGTTCAACGTGGCGTGCAGGATCATTCGCTGGACGACCGGTTCACACCGGGGACGACACGGCCAAGTCAGACTCCCAGACTCGCGAGCTTCCTGACCCCCGTCAACAAAGATAAAACCACGTGCCAAACAGATTCATCACCATCTGTCCACAGGCACCGTGGGCGGGCGGGTGCGGCGCCAAGTGCCGGGGTAGCGTTCGGTGCATGCATGCGATCGTGATCACAGAGCCTGGAGACCCCAACGTCCTCTCATGGACCGAGGTTCCCGACCCCGTCCCCGACTCGGGCGAGGTCGTCGTCGACATCGCCGCGTCCGCCGTCAACAGGGCCGACATCAACCAGCGCCTCGGCTCCTACCCTCCCCCCAAGGGGGCACCGGAGTACCCGGGGCTGGAGTGCTCCGGGCGTGTCGCCGAGCTCGGTCCCGACACCCAGGACTCCGGCTGGTCTCTCGGCGACGAGGTCTGCGTCCTGCTCGCCGGCGGTGGCTATGCCGAACGCGTCGCGGTTCCGGTGGGCCAACTCCTGCCCGTCCCTCGGGGCGTGTCCCTGGTCGAGGCGGCGTCGCTGCCCGAGGTGGCCTGCACCGTGTGGTCCAACGTGTTCATGGTCGGTGCCCTACGTTCCGGCGAGACGCTGCTGGTACACGGCGGGGGAAGCGGCATCGGCACCTTCGCCATCCAGCTGGCCCACGCGCACGGTGCCCGCGTCATCACCACGGCCGGGAGCGAGGAGAAGCTCGCGCGTTGTCGCGAACTGGGTGCCGACGTCGCGATCAACTATCGCGCTGAGGACTTCGTCACACGGGTTAAGGAGGAAACCGGCGGGTCCGGCGTCGACGTCATCCTCGACATCATGGGCGGCTCCTACCTCGAGGGCAACGTCCGCTCGCTCGCCACCGGCGGCCGGCTGGTCATCATCGGCCTGATGGGGGGACGCTCCGCCGAGCTCGACCTCGGCCGCATGCTCGTCAAGCGGCTCTCCGTGCAGGCGACCACCCTGCGTGCCAGGCCCGTCGAGGAGAAATCCCGTATCGTGTCCGAGGTGAGCGAACATGTGTGGCCTCTTGTGGAGCAGGGCACGATCCGGCCGATCGTGGACCGCACGATGGAACTGCCGAACGCGGCCGAAGCGCATCGCATCATGGAGGCGAGTTCGCACGTGGGCAAGATCCTGCTTACCCGGTGACGGGCGCCACGGCCGTCGGCACGAGCAATACTCGCGGCGCACGCACCGTTGCACACGGCAGAAGTGGACAGTGCACGTGGAAAGCGAGGGTCCATGGGATATCCATCCAACGAGGAACAACAGCCGCAGGTCTTGGTGGTTCCGGACGCCACAGGCTCCGGGCAGCAGGGCGAGGGGTCCGACCAGGAGAACGCTCCGACCGAGCGCTCGGTGACCGAGCAGGTCGAGGAGCCCGCGAAGGTCATGCGTATCGGGGGCATGATCCGACAGCTTCTCGATGAGGTGAAGGCGGCGCCGCTCGACGAGGCCAGCCGTTCCCGTCTCAAGGAGATCCACGAGAGCTCGATCAAGGAGCTCGAGGACGGCTTGGCGCCGGAGCTCGTCGAGGAGCTGGAGCGTCTCAGCCTGCCGTTCGCCGAGGGGTCCACACCGAGCGAGGCGGAGCTGCGTATCGCCCAGGCTCAGCTCGTGGGCTGGCTCGAAGGGTTGTTCCACGGGATTCAGACGACACTCTTCGCCCAGCAGATGGCGGCGCGCTCGCAGCTCGAGAACATGCGCAAGGCCCTACCGTCGGGCATTCCCCCGGAACAGGGACAGCAGGGGCAGCAGGGCCCCCGCCCCGGCTCGGGTCCCTACCTGTAACCACCCCATCCCGTAACCGCGACGGGGGCCGCCGGGCCGGCACGGACCGGAGCCCGGTGCCCCCGTCACTACGCGCCTCCCGGTTCCAGGACGTCGCGCCCCACGAACGGTCGCAGCGCCTCGGGCACCACGACCGACCCGTCCGGCTGCTGGTGGTTCTCCAGGATGGAGACGATCCACCGGGTCGTGGCCAGTGTGCCGTTCAGTGTGGCGGCGAAGCGCGGTTTCCCGTCGTCGGGGCGGTAGCGCACATTCAGCCGACGCGCCTGGAAGTCCGTACAGTTCGACGTGGAGGTCACCTCACGGTAGCGGCCCTGGGTCGGCAGCCATGCCTCGCAGTCGTACTTGCGCGCCGCGCTGGTGCCGAGGTCACCGGCCGCGATGTCCACAACGCGGTAGGGCAGCTCGAGCTTCTCGAGCATCTCGCGCTCCCAGGCCAACAACCGCAGATGCTCGTCGTGTGCCTGGTCCGGGTGGCAGAAGACGAACATCTCCACCTTGTTGAACTGGTGCACCCGGATGATCCCGCGGGTGTCCTTGCCGTACGACCCGGCCTCCCGCCGGAAGCAGGAGGACCACCCGATGTAGCGATGCGGCAACGCCTCTCCGGCGAGGATCTCGCCCGCGTGGTAGCCGGCGAGTGGGACCTCGGAGGTTCCCACGAGGTAGAGGTCGTCGGCCGGCAGGTGGTAGACCTCGTCGGAATGGGCACCGAGGAACCCGGTGCCCTCCATGGTCTCCGGTTTGACCAGCACCGGGGGGACCATCGGGGTGAACCCGTTGACGACCGCCTGCTGCATCGCCATGTTCAGCAGTCCCAGCTCCAGCATCGCGCCCACACCGGTGAGGAAGTAGAAGCGCGCGCCCGAGACCTTGGCGCCTCGTTCCATGTCGATGGCTCCGAGGTTCTCGCCCAACTCCAGGTGGTCGCGTGGGGTGAAGTCGAACTCGCGTGGTGCCCCGACCTCCTCGAGGACCCGGAAGTCGTCCACCCCGCCAGCCGGGGCGCCTTCCTCGATGAGGTTCGGAATGTCGGCGAGCGCCCGGTCGAGCTCACCCCCGAGCCGCTCGGCCTCCGCCTCGGCTTCCTTGACCTCGGCGGCCAGGCTCTTGGCCCGGGTGAGGAGCTCGTCGCGCTCCTCCGGCGCGGCCTTGGACACCGCCTTGCCGACACTCTTCTGCTCCGCACGCAGGGTTTCGAAGCGTGTCAGGGCGGAGCGGCGGCGGGAGTCGAGGTCGAGCAGCCGGTCGGCGACTTCCTCGTCCTCGCCGCGCGCTCGCTGCGAGGCGCGGAGCCGTTCGGGGCCGTCTTCTCTCAGAGCGCGAAGATCGATCACGCTGAGCAGGCTACCGGGCATGTGGCACGCCCACACACAGCTCACGCGGCACTCCGCCACCCCACGCGTTCCCGAGAGTATGGCAACGAAGTCCTCCGTCCACGCGTCTCCCTGTGGACAGCGCAGCTCAAACCCGCTCTCCAGAGCCGCGGCCGAGGTGGAAACCAGAGTGGAACCAGAAGCGTTCGCGGGGCGTCGTAGGTGGCGCGATACCGACAATCTCGCGCGGGACAGAGCGGTCCCTCACGAACACGGGTTCTCTCGCTCAGACGGCCGATGCTTGGGAGGGCTCGGCCGCCGATCGACACACGACAGAGCGGCGCCCACACCGCTGGGGCCGCGACCGCACGTTCTCGAGACGATGGACGGGATGATGGACACCCCGATGGAAGCACGCCAGGGAATGCGGCAGGCACGACTGCTGGACGCGCGTAGCCGGCGCGCGCTGCTGCGCGCGTCGCAACGGGTCGAGCCCACGGGCGAGTGCCGGGAGGGCTCGTGCGCCCAGCCCGCTCAGGAGCGGGAGGTGGCCTAACGGCCGGCGGGGTCGACGCTAGGTGACCTCGCCCGAACGGACTCGGGCCAGCCAGCGCTCGGCTTCGTGGAAGTCGGCGTTACTCGTGCGCCGCGGCGGTTGGAGGGGAGTCAGAGTCGTGTCGCCGTCGGCGCGCGGGTAGCTGCCGAGGAATCGGACATCTGTACAGATCCGGCGCACGCCCATGAGTGCCTCGCCGACCCGGGCCTCGTGGACGTGCCCCTCGGCGTCGATGCAGAAGCAGTACTTGCCCAGACCATCACCGGTTGGGCGGGACTCCAGTCGGGTGAGGTTCACCCCGCGCATCGCGAACTGGTTGAGCAGTTCGATGAGCGCACCAGGGTGGTCGTCGCTGATGAAGGCCACGACCGATGTGCGGTCGGCGCCGGTGGGAGCGGGCGGCGGTCCTGGCCGCGCGATGTGGATGAAGCGGGTCGCCGCGTCGGAGCGGTCGCCCACGCCCTCGGCCACGGCACGCAACCCGTAGCGCTTCCCGCCTATTCGGGCGGACACGGCGGCGTCGTACGGCGAGCCCGGTTCGGCGACCGCCTGGGCGGCCGCGGCGGTCGAGGAGACACTGAACGTCTCAGCGTCGGGCAGGTTCGTGGCCAGCCATCCGCGGCACTGCGCGAGGGCGTGCGGGTGCGTGGCGACACTCTTGATGTCGGCGAGGGCCACTCCCTCACGCGCGAACAGGGTGAACTCGACCGGCACCGCCACCTCGGCGGTGACCATCACCGGTGCTCCCTCGATGAGCTCGGCGGTGGTGGCGGACACCCCACCCTCGACGGAGTTCTCCAGCGGAACCACACCACCGTCGACTCGGCCTTCACGTACCGCTGTGAAGACCGCGTCAACCCCGGTGCACGGCACCGTCGAATCGACCGGAACCTCGGGCTTGAGCTCGCGAAGCGCGGCCTCGGTGAAGGTACCGGCTGGCCCGAGATACGCGTATTGGTTGGGCATATATAGCAGGCTATCCTGCGACCGGGCGGGAACACGCACACCAGTCGCGGCGCCCGCACCCGGCTATCTCGTGGTCTCGGGCACTTCGCGCCACGGCGGGGAACCGCCGGGCTCCCGCCCGCGCGAGTGTCCGAGCGGGCGCACTGACGGCCCCGACCCACCGAGATCCTCGGGCTGCTCCCGTCCCGCTTCCGGGTTCCGGTTCGGGGTCGCCGCGGCGTGCTCGTCAGAACCGGGGGTTCCTTCCGGCCCTTGTCCCATCCGGGCGGAGCGGATCGCGCGGTACTCCTCCGGGGACAGTGCCTCGGCCGCGTCGCCTCCCTCGATCGTCTTCGCGTAGGTACGCGACTCGGTGCGGCCGTTGATGGAGGTCACGATCACACCGTCACCAGCGGCGTTGAGGAGGGCCAACGAGAAGGATCGAGCTCCCGACATCTCCTCCAGCGCGTCGTAGCGCACGACCGCCACATCACGGATGGCTCGGACGTCAACGCCGCTGGTTTCGGGCGGCTGCCGGTGGGCGAGCGCGTGAGATTCACCGATCGCGGTCTTGGCGCGATGGTAGCCGTAGCCTCCCAGCACCAAGCCGGCCAAACCGAGCAGCGCACCGACAGCGGCCAGAATCAAAGTCAACACACGGCGAGAATAAACACCACTGGGTGTACATACGCAAATACCAACAGTGTTTTCCGGGGCGTGTCCACCGAACTTCTCGGGTCCCGACCCCTGAGAGACGTCCCAGCGATTCGGCGCGTTTCCCACGGCCGGCGTGCCGCGATCGGCCGTGACCCCCGCTCCGCGAGGAGGCGCCCCACGTCGACGCGCTGTCGCCCCGGTGAAGCCGGCGCGGGCGGCGCCGTCAGGCCGGTGTTTCCAGGGGCACGTCGGTTCGCACCACATCGCGGCACCAACCCGGCCAGAGCCCCGAGAGGCGGCATTCGCGCGCCGATTGGGTCACCGGGACGCGTTCGAGCCCGCGGCGGAGAGCGCCTCGGTCGATTCGTGGATGGTGAAGACGGAATCGAGCCCCGTTACCTCGAGAAGCTTCGTGACCGCCGAGTTCGGAGCGACGAGGATCAGGTCTCCGCCCTTCTCCCGCGATCTCTTCATCGCGGACAGCAGAACGTTCAGACCGGTGGAATCACAGAATTCCACCCGCGACATATCGACGATCAGCCGGTGCGCTCCGTCGTCCAGAGCGTGGACGAACTCGCTACGTAGTTGCGGTGCCGTATAAAGATCAATCTCACCACGCACAGTGACGGTCACGCAATCCGCATGAGATTGACTCGAGATCTTCAACTCCACAGTCGAGTACTGTAGTGGCCGCGCAGCCCCCGAGCCACCTCGTCGCCAGCGTTGCGCCAGATTCCTCACTAACCGGTGGTTAGGAATCCATGATCCGGGGAAACTCCCCGTTCTCGCGGGCCCGGGTTGGCGACGCGCGGCCCGTGCTCGTACCCCTCGGAGCGGGCCGGCTCCGCGACACCGCTTCGCGGGACG
Source organism: Halostreptopolyspora alba (assembly GCA_003725585.1). GTDB lineage: Bacteria > Actinomycetota > Actinomycetes > Streptosporangiales > Streptosporangiaceae > Lipingzhangella > Lipingzhangella alba. The sequence goes on from RJMB01000017.1 coordinate 61,177, forward strand.
GCACCGTCGGGTTCGACGTCGGACGCCTCGGCCGGGTAGGGCAGCACCGCCCACACCGTGGTGACCTGATCCTCGACCTCGGTTCCCCACCTGGCCGCGACACGCTCCACGATTCCCAACCCGCGACCGCCCAGCGCCGATATCGAGGGGCGGGCGATCCTCGGCAGCGTCGCCCCTCCGCCGTCGCAGATGGCGATCTCGATGTCACCGGTTCCGTCTCGCGCGTGCCCGGTTCGGCGCACCCTCCACGTCACCCTGACCGAGTCGGGAGGAAAGGGTTCGGGCAGCGGCGCGGCGTGCCGGAGGGCGTTACTCAACAGCTCACTGAGCACCAGGACGGCGTCACTGATCGTGGCGTCGTCGATCCCCGCCGTCTCGAGGTCCGCACACAGGCTCCTGCGCGCGTTCGTCACGCTCGCCGGCGCGCGCGGTAACAGTAGGGGGCTCGACACGTCCATCTCCTGTTCCCCGACGCCCTCGTGTCCCGCCGGCCAGCCTCGAACCGTGCCGGCCGGGGCTGACCTACCCGTTACGATGCTCACCCCGGACCGTTGGTTTCCATACGTCAGTGGCCGCCGGAAGCGATGTCTCGCGCCCCGACCCGCCAGAGCCCACAATGCCCCATCCGCCCGCGTGGAAAACACGTGTCCACCAGCGAGGTCAGCGGTCACCGCTGTTTCGGGCCGTCGTCCCCACTCTGATCCGCCCTGTTGGCCACGGATTCGGGCACCGAAACGGCCGCCGAGGGTAAGGTGAGTCTCATCGTCGTCCCCCGATCTCCGGGGTAGGCGGTGACATCTCCCCCTTGGGCTCTGGCGAGCCTGCGGACGATGTAGAGCCCCAACCCGATCCCGCCGAACCGGCGCCGGTCTCCGGCCTCGCCCTGCACGAAGCGCTCGAATATCCGCTCCTCGTCACCCGGAGAGATACCGATGCCCTCGTCCTCGACACGGACGACCACGCCTCGGTCGTCGTGTGTGGCCCGGACCATGACCGTCCCACCGTCGGGCGAGTACTTGAAGGCGTTCTCCAGAAGCTGACCCATGATGACGTCGGTGGCGACCGGGTCGCCCGCCACGTCCGGGAACTCCTCGGGCAGCTCCAACAGGAGCCGGTGCCGATCGGAGAACGGGCGGAACGCCGCCGTGATCTCCCGCAGTACGCGTCGCAGGTCGAACGGGCCGCTGCTGACGTTCAGCTCGCCACTCCCCGCGACCGACCCCAGGAGCAGGTTCTCGACCAGCTTCGCGAGCGCGCTGGACCGCTCGGCGATGGTTCCGACCGCGCCGCGGCGCGAGTCGTCGTCGAACTGGTCCCACCGCTGGATCAGTGTGCTGGCGAACCCCTGTACGGCGGTGATGGGGGTACGCAGCTCGTGGCTGGCGGTCGCCAGGAAGAGGTCCTTCTCCTCCTCCAGCGCCTTGGCCTCGCTGATGTCGCGAAAGTCGATCACGCGCTCGTCGGTCTCGGGAATGTCCGTGGTGAGGATCTCCAACCAGCGCCCGCTGTCAAGCTGGTGCTTGAGCGGTTCGTCGTGGTCGGTCGGCAACGGGAACGGGAGTCGGCCACCGACGATGTCGCTGTTCGCGCAGCCGGTGAGCTCGGCCGCGGCCCTGTTCCACTTGCACACCCGACCGGAAGCGTCGAGCACCGCGATACCGTCGGCGCTGGAGTCGACCACCGCGTGCTCATAGGCGCGCTGCCGAACGATCTCCTGGTAGGCCATGGCGTTGCCGAGTGCCACCCCGGCGTGCGCGGCGAGCAGCTCGAGCAGCTCCAGCTCGATGTGACCGACCTTGCGCCTGCTGTACAGCGCGTACAACGCGCCGTAGGGACGCCCCTGCACGTTGGACACCCCGAGGGCGATCGTGTGCAACCCCTCGAGGTCGGCCCAGATGAGGTCGTCGAGGCTGCGGGTGTCGTCGGTGGCCAACAGGACGGTCTTGCCACTGCGGAGCAGCTCGCCGAAAAGGCTGGACTCCAGCGGCGCCGTGTAGCCGTGCAGGTGGTCCGAGAGCTGTGTGAGGCTGACCAGCCGGAGTTGGTCCTCCTCGATCAGCACGAAGCCGCCGGCGTCGGCACCCGTCAGCTCGGTGAGGCTGTGCGCGATTCGGTCGAGCACCGTGCGAAGGTCGAGGTCGGCGTTGATGTCGGCGACGACGTCGGTGAGCCGGCGGACCAGGCGCACCCGTTCGGCCATGTGCGCCTGGACCCGGTTGGCGTCCTCATAGGCGTGGAACACACTCATCCAGCCCGACGCCTGGCCGTCGTTGTCGAACAGGCAGCTGGTGTCGATCCGGACGTCGATGACGTTGCCGTCGCGCCGGAGCCGCCGGCTCACGATCGACAGTGGACCGCAGGCACGGACCCGTTCCAACACCGCATGGTGCTCGGCGAGCAGATCCTCGGGAACGATCGGCGGTGCGGTACCCAGGACCTCCTCTGCCACCCAGCCGAACATCCGTTCCGCCGCGGGATTCCACACCGCCGCGCGGAACTCGGAATCGACGGCGACGATCGCGTCGGCCGAGTACGCCAGCACGGCATCAGCGTTGAGGGAGGCGCGATCGGAGCTCACGTCGACATAGTGCCAGCCACGACCACACGCCCGTCATGGGAATCCGCAACGCGTGACACCGGACCCGTCCGAAAGTCCCGTCCGGGGAACCACCGTCGAGGTGGGGACGCGCCCGCGCTCGGGCGTTCCCGACACGACCGGTGACCACCACCGCCGAGGTTCAGATGACCTGGGGGTCGGCCCCGTTCTCGCTCGTCATCTCCCGACCGACGAGCGCCCACGCCTGCATGCCGCCCGCGACGTTGGCGGCCCGCCACCCGGCGTCGTTGAGGGCCCGCACCGCCTGCGCGGAGCGGCCACCCGAGCGGCACACGACGTACACGGAATGCTCGCTCGGGATCTCGCCGGCCCGCTGGGCGAGTTCGTGCAGGGGAATGTGGACAGCCCCGGGGGCGTGCCCGGCCTGCCACTCGTCGTGCTCGCGGACGTCGAGCAGGTAACCGTCCCCCGGAACCGAGTCGACCTCTACCGCCGGCACTGGCGCGTCAAACACCGAGAACCTCTCTGACCACTTGGCGTCCCGGACGGTTCGCCGTGGGAACTCCACGGCACTCGCCCGCGTCAATCAGGGTATGCGCTTACACACACCGCCAACAGCGCTCCCCCGGCTCGCCGCGATCGTCACCGCCGGCGTCCTGGCCACGGGGTGCGGTGGGGACGCGCAGGAGGCCGCGCCCGCCGAGAACGGCACCCCAACCAGCACCGGGCCCACCGACGACCCCGAACACCAGACTCCCGAGGCCGAAGAAACGGCCCCCGAGACCGAGCTGACCATCGAGCGATCCCTCGGCGAGGAGGGCGACGACGCCGACCTCGCCCCCGACGGCTTCGAGCCCGGCACCTGGACACTGACCTGTGCCCCCGCTGGTGGGGACCATCCCGAGCCCGAAGCGGCGTGCGCCGACCTCGAGGAGGTCGGGGTCGAGGGTTTCGAGGAGGTGCCCGACGGCCAGATGTGCACCCACATCTACGGCGGCCCGCAGACCGCGCGGGTGAGCGGGCACGTCGCCGGAACCGAGGTCGATACGACGTTCGGCAGGGCCAACGGGTGCGAGATCGACCGCTACGACTCCATGGGAACCGTGCTGGCACCGTAACGCGGCCGGCGCCTCAGCCGGGAACGCTCCAGAACGCGACCTCGTGTCGCATGCCCTCGAGGAACAGCTGCTCGGCACGCTCGGGCGGCGGCCCCGCCTCGTCGAGCATCTGGGCACAGCGGCCGGCCAGTTCGGCGAAGCTGGGGTCGGCGTAGACGTCGATCCACCGCTGGTAGCGCGGATCGGCGGGAGTGTGCTCGGCCAACTCTCGCCCCAGCGACGAGTACCCCCACATGCAGGGGTAGAGCGCGGCCAACCCTTCCGCGTAGTCGGCCGCGGACTCCAGCAACCAGGAGGTGTATGCGGCGCAGGCGGGGCCCTTGCGCGCCCCTTCCAGGTCGGCGCCGAACTCCGCGGCCAGTGAGCGATGCAGCTCCAGCTCGTCGTGCAGCGTGGAGTGCGCGAGATCGACCAGGTCGGCGAGGTGCTCCGGGGGCGCCTGCCAGGCCAACCGCGCGAACACGCGGATATAGTCGAGCAGGTAGAGGTAGTCCTGTTCCAGCCAGGACCGAAAGACGCGCTCGTCGAGATCTCCCCGGGCTATTCCCGCGACGGTCGGATGCCGCAGCTGCTCCTCGACCAAGGGCCGCCCCAGGGAGTGCAGCCGTTCACTGAGACTCACATCGGCCAGTGTGCCACGGAGACGAAAAACACACGACGCGCGCCACCGGTTGCCGGAACCGGCCACGGAGGCGCGTCACACCGGGCGATACGTCCCGGATGAGAGCACGGGACCCTACGGCGCGGCGTGAACACCCGCGATGCGGGTACCGCGGGGAGGAGTTGGAGTGGGCGAGGAGGGATTTGAACCCTCATGTCCTTTCGGACACACGGACCTGAACCGTGCGCGTCTACCGTTCCGCCACCCGCCCGAGTGACATCCACCTAGAGTGTCTCCAGCCACCGAACGCGTTCACCCGTCTCGGGCCCGTCCGCTCGGTGACGACAACAAGACTAGCACGGTCACAACATCGGTCATGCACACTTGTCGCGCGACTCTCGTTGCCCGGAGCTGGGCGAGCGGGGGATCGCGTGAGACCAAGGACGCCAGATGCCCGGTTACGATCGTCATTACATCCGGAGTGGAGTAAGGGAGGAACCTCGTGGGAGTGCTACAGCGCTTCGAGCGTCGGCTTGAAGGCATATTCGAAGGCACCTTCGCGCGGGTCTTCAAGTCGGAACTCCAGCCTGTCGAGGTGGCAAGCGCCGTCCAGCGCGAGATGGACGAGCGGGCAGCGATCGTCGCCCAGGGGCGCACACTGGTACCCAACGACTTCGTCGTGGAGCTTTCCGGATCCGATCGGGAGCGCCTGGAGGTGTACGCGGACAGCCTCGGTCAGGAGCTGTCCAAGCTGGCTCGCGACTACGCCACCGAGCAGGGGTACTCCTTCGTGGGTCCGGTACGGGTGCAGTTCCAAACCGAGGACGACCTGCAGACTGGGCGGTTCCGGATCCGATCCGGCGTCATGCGCGGTCCCACCGTCGAGAGCGGGGAGATCCAACAACCGGTCAGCGATCACGGAGGCGAGGCCCAGGTTCCGGGGAACCCGCGCCTGCTCATCTCCCCCGGGGGCGCGGTCCAGAACTCCAGCCCGGCGGGGCAGGGTCAACAGCAGTCGTTCGAGCTGAACACACAGGTCACGCTCCTTGGGCGGGGAACCGACTGCGACCTGAGACTGGTCGACAACGGTGTCTCCCGGCACCATGCCGAGATCCGGGTGGAGGACAACGAAGCGGTCCTGGTCGACCTCGGGTCAACCAACGGCACGTTCGTCAACGGCCAGCAGGCCAAGCGAGTCCGTCTGGTGGACGGCACCAGGATCAGCCTCGGGCGCACGAACATGACCTTCCGCCGGGACTAGGATCCATCGGACGCGCCGCGCATAATCGCGACAAAACCACAACCACCCTCCCGGCGTCTGAGGGGGTGGGTTCGAATCCACGAGAGAGCGCATCGTCGAACGTGAACGTAAGACCGAAGTCTCCACAAGGACTACCTAATCGGGCAGAATACTCGCGTTTCCGTTGGTAGTTTCGGCTGTCCGGGGCGATCTCAGGGGGTTCGAGGCCGAGAAGACGCGGTGGCGGCGATAACCCGCCACCCCAGCCAGAGCACGACAGGGGCCGAAGAGCAGTTCGATGTCCGAGTTCACCCTCATACTGATCAAGATCGTGTTCCTATCGGTGCTGTGGCTCTTCGTGATCATGGCCGTCGGGGTGATCCGTACTGACATGCTCGGCTCCCCCAAGAAGAGTAAGCGTGCCAAGCGATCGGAACCGCGCCGCTCGTCGGCCCCCGCCGCTCAGCGTGCCCCCAAGGGGCGGCGCAACGAGCCGCGTTCCCTCGTGGTGACGAAGGGACCGCTGGCGGGGACCAGCCTCAACCTCACCTCCCAACCCATCGTTATCGGACGGGCGAAGGACTCGACGTTGGTCATCAACGATGACTACGCCTCGGGCCGGCACGCGCGCATCTTCTCCGACCAAGGCAAGTGGATCGTCGAGGACCTCGGGTCGACGAACGGCACCTACCTTGGTCAGCAGCGCCTGACCAGTCCCCAGACAATCTCAGTGGGGCAGCCCATCCGCATCGGCAAGACCGTCCTGGAACTGCGCAAATGACAATCGCTCTCCGATACGCGGCGTACTCCGACGTAGGATGCCTCCGCGAAGGCAACGAAGACTCAGCGTACGCCGGCCCCTACCTCCTCGCGGTCGCCGACGGAATGGGTGGGTACGCGGGCGGCGAGATCGCGAGTTCGATCGCGATCTCCACCCTGATGCCCCTCGATGACGACGTCCCCTCCGCCGAGCAGATGGCGGGATCACTGCAGCAGGCGGTCGACACGGCGAACGGCGCGGTCTCCCAGCGCGTCACCGAGGAGCCCCGACTCGAGAACATGGGAACGACGCTGACCGCGATGCTGTGGTCGGGACCGCGCGTCGCCCTCATCCACATTGGCGACTCCCGCGCCTACCTGCTGCGCGATTCGGAGTTCGGACAGATCACGCACGACCACACCCTCGTCCAGACCCTCGTCGACGAGGGGAAGATCAGCGAGGAGGAGGCCGAGAGCCACCCGCAGCGCTCCCTGCTTCTACGCGCCCTCGACGGCCGCAGCCAGGTCGAGCCCGACACCTCCATTCTCGAAGCCAGGGTGGGCGACCGATACCTGCTCTGTTCCGACGGTCTGTCCGGCGTCGTCAGCAAGGAGACCATACGGGAGACGCTCGCCGCGGAGGACACCCCGGAGGCCGCCGCTCGAAGACTGATCGACCTCGCCAACCGCGGCGGGGGGCCCGACAACGTCACGGCGGTCGTGGCCGATGTCATCGACACCGCGACCGCGACCGACGACCCGATGCGGGACCCGACCATCGTCGGGGCCGCCGACCAGCGCCGCGAACCCGTCATGTCCCCGGACACTCCCGCCGGCCGGGCGCAGAACCTCAAGCGCGGCTCGGGCGACACCGCCGAGATGAACCGGGTTCCCGAATCCTGGGCCGGCGGTGCGCCCCCGCCCGACCCCGAGCCGGAGCCACGCACCCGACGCTGGTGGCCGATGGTGGTGACGTTCCTGGTCATCGTGACCGTTGTCGCCGTCGCCGGATTCTTCCTCGCCCGGTCATATCTGGCCGGGCAGTACTTCATCGCCCCCTCGAACGACGGCGAGAACGTCGCGCTCTACCAGGGGCTCGACACTGACGTCGCCGGATACGATCTGTTCGAGCAGGTGGAGGACACCGGGATCCGGCTCGACATGCTGCCCGACAACGAGCGCGAGAGGGTCACCAGCCGGGGCGTGAACTTCGACAACCGCGAGGACGCCGACGCCCAGGTGGAATCCCTCCGGGAGACCGCCGACGGCTGCGAGGCCGATCCCGCCTCCTGCGGGTTCGAGGAGGAGCAGGACGAACAGGAGCCCGGTACCGCCGACGATTCGGGTGAGCCCGCCGGAGGACAGTGATGAACGCCCCGAACACCGGGTCCGCGACGTTGCCGCCGGTCAAACGGCGCAACGCCGAGTTTGTCATGCTCCTGCTGGCGCTGGCCATCGCGCTCGGTTCCTTCGCCGCGTCCGGCCTGGCCCTGAACGAGAGTATCCCGCCCGGCCTCTTCGGGTACGGGCTCACGTTCGGCGGCCTCGCGCTCGCCACGCACGTGACGCTGCGCTTCATCGCCCCCTACGCCGATCCACTGATCCTGCCGTGCGCGATCTTCCTCAACGGTCTCGGACTGTCGATGGTGTGGCGGCTGAACCAGGGGGACGAGGGCGACCACGCCGGTGTCGGGACCCAGCTGATCTGGGCCGCCATCGGCATGGTGTTGTGCCTGGCCATCCTGTTCTTCATCAAGGAACCCCGCGTTCTGCAACGCTATCCCTACATCACGTTGCTGGTGGCCGTTGTGCTGCTGGCCTCACCCATGACCCCGGTCCTCGGGCAGGAGATCCTGGGGGCCCGACGGTGGATCGCCCTTGGCCCGTTCCAACTTCAGCCGTCGGAGTTCGCCAAGATCGCACTGGTCATCTTCCTCTCCGGCTACCTGGTGATGAAACGCGACGTGCTGTCGCTCGCCAGCAAGGACCTCAAGGTTGGCCGGTTCAAGGTGCTCGACCTGCCGCGCATGCGCGACATGGCACCCATGGTGGTCGCCTGGTGCCTGGCGATTTTGATCCTGGTCGTCACGAAGGACCTCGGTACCTCGCTGCTGATGTTCGGCACCTTCCTGGCGATGATCTACGTGGCGACCCAGCGCTCGTCCTGGGTGATCATCGGGCTGACCATGTTCATGGCCGGCGCGACCGTCGCATGGGCCATATTCACCCACGTCCAGCAGCGCGTGACGATCTGGCTGAACCCGTTCGACGACGAGATCTACAACTCCGTTGGCGGCAGCTACCAGCTCGTCCAGGGGTTGTTCGCGCTGGCCGAGGGAGGAGTGCTCGGGACCGGACTGGGCCAGGGACAGCCCGACACCATCTTCGCCGCCGACAGCGACTTCATCATGGTCTCTTTCGGCGAGGAGCTCGGCCTAACCGGGATAATGGCGATCGTCGTGGTCATCTTCCTGCTGTGCGAACGCGGACTGCGGGTGGCGATGGCATCGCGCGAGATGTTCGTCAAGATGATGGCCGCCGGCATCTCGTTCGTGATCGCCTTCCAGGTGTTCATCACGATGGGTGGCGTCACTCGGGTGATCCCACTCACCGGTATGACGACACCGTTCCTCTCCGCCGGCGGATCCTCCTTGATGGCGAGCTGGATCATGCTGGGGCTGCTGCTGCGCATGAGTGACAACGCACGCCGACCCGCACCGCAGGCGATTCAGGACGAGGGGACGACGCAGGTGATCTCGCGATGAACGTGCCAATCCGCCGCCTCACCTTCTTCTGCATGGTGCTGTTCGGCGCGCTGCTGCTCAACGCCAACTACCTGCAGGGCCTCCAGGCCGAGGACCTGCGCGAGCACCGGCACAACCAGCGCCAGACCGCCCGGCAGTTCGACGCCGCACGGGGGGCGATCATCGTGGGCAACGAGCAGATCGCCTACTCCGAGCCCACCGAGGACGAGGACGCCGCGTACGCCTACCAGCGGCACTACGACAACTCCGAGGAGTACGCCCACATCACGGGCTTCTACTCGCTCTACAACGCCACGGGCATCGAGGGCGAACAGAACTCCATGCTCAACGGATCCGACAGCCGGCTCGCCGTCAGCAACTTCATGGACACCCTCACGGGCGAGGAGTCCCAGGGGGCCAGCGTCGAGCTCACACTCAACCCCGAGGCACAGGAAACGGCCTTCGACGCGCTGCGGTCCACGGGCAAGAACGGTGCCGCCGTCGCGCTCGACCCGAACACCGGTGCGGTGCTGGCCTCGGCCTCCGTACCGAGCTACGACGCGAACCCGCTGGCCGACCACGACCCCAGCAAGGTCGAGGAGACCTACCAAGAGCTGGAGGAGGCCGAGGACAAGCCACTGCTGAACCGGGCGTTCAACCAGCGCTACCCTCCCGGGTCTACGTTCAAGGTCGTCACCGCCGCGGCCGCGTTGGAGGACGGTGAAACACCGGACAGCACCCAGCCCGCTCCAGAGACCTACCAGCTGCCGGCCGGCGGGACGATGCCGAACCACGGCGGCATCAACGGGCCGTGCAACGGGGGAGACCCCGACCCCCTGCGGCACTCCATCGAGATCTCCTGCAACACGTCGATGGCTCACTGGGCCGTGGATCTCGGTGAGGAGAAGATGGCCGCGCAGGCCGAGGCGTTCGGGTTCGACTCCGGCGAGTTCGACATCCCGCTCACCGTTTCCGAGAGCTCCTACCCGAGGGGTCTCAACGGCAGCCAGCTCGCCCAGACGGGGATCGGCCAGTTCGATGTCTCCGCCACCCCGCTGCAGATGGCGATGATCGCGGGCGGCATAGCCAACGGGGGCGATGTCATGCGGCCCTACCTGGTGGAGAAGGTGGAGAGTTCCGACTTCACCCAGCTCGAGAGCGCGAACCCCGAGGTTTTCTCCGAGGCCGTGAGCTCGTCGACCGCCGACGGTCTGACCGAAATGATGGTGCAGGTCACGGAAGGCGACGAAGCCAGTGGGACGCAGGGAGCGATCCCGGGGATGCAGGTCGCCGGTAAGACCGGTACCGCCGAAACCGGGCAAGGGTCCACACACAACTGGTTCATCTCCTTCGCACCGGCCAACGACCCCCAGGTCGCGGTCGCCGTGGTCCTCGAGAACGGCAACTCCAGCGGTGGCGAGCTCGCCGCCCCGGTCGCGAAGCCGATCATGGAGGCTGTGATCGAGCAGTGAGCGAACACGACACCGGCACACCGGACTCCAATGGGCACCAGGATCTGGTGGGTACTCTGCTCAGCGACCGTTACCGCCTCGACGAGCAGATCGGCTCGGGCGGCATGGGAACCGTGTGGCGTGCCACCGACACGGTGCTCAACCGCACGGTCGCGGTCAAGCTGCTGCATCCCTCCCAGATGGCCCAACCCACCTCTCGGGAACGGTTCCGCACCGAGGGCCGTATCACGGCCGGCCTGTCCCATCCGGGGATCGCCCAGGTCTTCGACTACGGCGAGCAAGGCGACAACGCGTACCTCATCATGGAGCTCGTCCCCGGCGAGCCGTTGTCCTCGATCCTGCGCCGGAAGGGGGCGCTGGAACCCGGCGTCACCCTGGACATCGTCGCGCAGACGGCGCAGGCGCTGGCCGCCGCGCACGCCCGCGGTGTGGTGCACCGTGACATGAAGCCGGGAAACCTGCTGGTGACCGAGGACGGGGCGGTCAAGCTCACCGATTTCGGTATCGCCCGGGGCAACGAGTCCGTCACCCTCACCCAGACCGGCATGGTCATGGGCACGGCCCAGTACATCTCTCCCGAGCAGGCGTCGGGCGGGTCGGCCACCTACGCGTCGGACATCTACGCGCTCGGCGTGGTCGCCTACGAGTGCCTGGCGGGGCACCCCCCGTTCACCGCGGACACTCCACTCGCGCTGGCGTTGGCCCACACCCGGGAACCTCCCCCGCCGCTTCCGGAGGAGGTACCGCACCAGCTGCGGGCGTTCGTGGAGCAGCTGCTCGAGAAGTCGCCCGAGAAACGCGCGTCGTCCGCGGGCGAGGTCGCCCAGTTGGCGCACCAGCTGAGCGGGGGTGTGGCGAGTACCGACGCCACCACGGCCATGGATCTCGCCGATCCCGGCCAGACCATGGTCGCCAGCGCGGCCCCGGACGAGGGTGGCCCCTCGACCCGGCCGTCGTCCTTGGGCGCTGGTGCGCCCCCGGGGGCGGGTTCCCAGGATGGTGGTGGCTCCTCCGATAGGCTTGCCGGACGGTCCAAACCGAAGCGTCGCCCCAGCTTGCCGGTGGTCTTCGGGGTGATCGCGGCCGCCGTGGTGCTGGTTGGTGGCGTGGTTCTGGCCGGCTGGTTGTGGGGAGGCGATAGCGCGAACGAAACCGTGGGCGACCGCCAGTCGGACACCAACGAGAGCCCGTCATCCACTCCGGAGAACGAGAGCGAACCCTCCGATCCGCAACCCGAGGAGCCCGAATCCGAACAACAGGACGTTCCGGAGCAACCACAGTTCGACGAGACATCCGATCCGGAACCGCAGGATCCTTCGCCGGAGTCCAACGACTCGTCAACGGAACCGGCCTCTCCGGGCGAGGGGGAAGAGCCCGACCCCGGCGGTGACAACGGCGGGGAGGACGACGGACAGGAGCAGGACGGCGAAGATCCCTCGGATCCCGGTGAAGGTACCGGGAACAACGACGAGGGCGACGGGGGCGAGCCAGGAGGAAACTGACAAGGTAGTAAGCACCCGACCTCACTAGGTGACGGGGTCTCTCCCCACCACCCGTGCAGAGACGAGGAACAGTTCACGACATGTCTCAGCCCCGGCTACTCGGTGGACGCTACGCACTCGAAGACCTCATCGGGCGTGGTGGCATGGCCGAGGTCTACCGCGCCCGCGACCAGCGTCTCGACCGCCTCGTCGCGATCAAGTCACTCCGGCACGATCTGGCGCGTGACCACACTTTCCAGGCCAGGTTCCGGCGCGAGGCCCAGTCCGCTGCCTCGCTGAACCACCCCTCCATCATCGCTGTCTACGACACCGGGGAGGACCTCGTCGACGATGTGGGCATTCCCTACATCGTCATGGAGCACGTCGACGGGCAGACCCTCAAGGAGTTGCTCGACGACGACCGTCGGCTGCTTCCGGAACGCGCCGTCGAAATCACCGACGGCATCTTGCGGGCTCTGGAGTACAGCCACCGCAACGGGATCGTGCACCGGGACATCAAGCCCGCCAACGTCATGCTGACCCGCCAGGCCGAGGCCAAGGTCATGGACTTCGGGATCGCGCGGGCCATGGACGACTCCCAGGCCACGATGACCCAGACATCCCAGGTCATCGGCACGGCCCAGTACCTTTCCCCGGAGCAGGCCCGTGGCGAACGGGTCGACGCGCGCAGCGACCTGTACTCCACCGGCTGTGTCCTCTACGAGTTGCTGACCGGTGGCCCACCGTTCACGGGTGACTCCCCGGTCTCCATCGCCTACCAGCACGTACGCGAGGATCCGGTCCCACCGTCCCAGCTCGACCCGGAGATCCCCGCCTGGATCGAGTCCATCGTGCTCCGGGCCATGGCCAAGGACCGTGACCAGCGGTACCAGAGCGCCGAGGAGATGCGCGAGGACATCCAGCGCGGGCTCCAGGGCATGCCGACCGCCGCCGCCACCACAACGCTGCCGCCCGCGAACGATCCGGAACCCTATGACTATGACGACGAGGATGAGCGGCGTGAGGGGAGCGGCGCGAAGGCGGCCCTGTGGGTGCTTCTCGCTCTGGCCGTCCTCGCGGCGCTGATCTTCGCCGGCTGGCTGCTGCTGTCCAACGAGTCACCGGAGACCGTGCAGGTCCCCGATGTCGTGGGGATGAGCCAGGAGGAGGCCGAGAGCGAGCTGAACTCCGCCGGGTTCGCCGACGGTGACATCACCGTCGAGGAGCAGAACGACGACGAGGTGGCCGAGGGGGACGTGATCGAGACCGACCCCTCGGAGGGAACCGAGGTCCGCCAGGACTCCGAGATCACCCTCGTCGTGTCCACGGGTCCGGGGAGCGTCCGCGTTCCCGACGTGTCGGGGATGACGCAGGACCAGGCGATGTCCGAGCTGCAGGACGCGGACTTCCAGATCGGCTCGACCACTGAGGAGAACTCGGACGAGGTCGAGGCGGGCCGGGTAACCCGGACCTCTCCCGAGGGAGGGAGCGATGCCGACCCGGGGACCACGGTCGACCTCTGGATCTCCGAGGGAGCCGAGACCGTGCAGGTCCCCGACCTCGACGGCATGACGCGGGAGGAGGCCGAGTCCGCCCTCAGTGAGGCCGACCTGGAGTCCACGTTCGAGCAGCAGCAGAGTGAGGAGCCGGAGGGAACCGTGATCGGTCAGAGCCCCGGCGCCAACAACGAGGTCGAGCCGGGGACCACCGTCACCGTGACACTGGCCCAGCAACCGGAGGACAACGAGCCCACCGACGACGGCAGCCCGGGGAACGGCGGTGACGAGACCCCGGAGGGTTGGCCGCCGGACGTTCCCTATCCTCCGGGCAGCGGCGACGACGAGGACAACGGTGAGGACCAGCCGCAGGAGCGGCGCCTGTCGCTGTTGGGGATCTTCTAGTGCCGGGCCGGGCGGCTCCGGGAGTCTGGTTGGTCGCCGTGCGGTGGTCAGCGGACCGTCTCGGGCTTCGCACGGCGGGAGTGCCCGTCCACACGGGTGCTCCCGGATCCGGCCACGACCACGTGGAGTCCGCGGGGCTCCACGACGCGCGTAGACTGGCGAGCGCGTTCACGTGAAACCTGGCCCATTGTTTTGGAGCAGCGACCGTGCCTAAGTCCAGCAACGATCGCAAGAGGAAGGCCGTTTACACGCCGCCGGCGTCATCGGCGAAGCCGAAGGTGAGCCCGCGGTGGCTGGCGCCGGCGATGGTGGCGTTCTTCCTCCTCGGCATCCTGTGGATCGGTGTGTTCTACATCGCCGGTGGACATGTTCCCGGTATGCGGGAGCTGGAGAACTGGAACCTGCTCATCGGCTTCAGCGGCATCATCATGGCCGTGTTGTTGTCCACACGCTGGCACTAGGGGATTTCTCCCGTTCGTCCAGCTTTTTCCACTGTCTGTCCACAACAGGTCGTGCTGCTTTCCACATAGTTATCCACAAGGTGTGGGTAGCTCTGTTCGACCTGTCCACGGTCGGACGCGCCGTGGAACACGTCTCCCTGGTGGGGCCTGGGAGATCCCAGGCCCCGGGCGCGTCCTCAGCCGAGCACCGCGAACACCCCCACCCCGGTGAGACACCCGAGCAGCACCGCGAACGCGGCGGTCACCCCGATGTGGGTGAGGGTCCGGACCCGTGGCGAGACCCCACCCGCCGAACCGGTGGGGAGGTAGGCATAGGCCGCTCCGAGGACCAGCCCGCTCAGCAGACCTCCGAGGTGCCCGATCAGCGAGATCTGCGGGACCATCACGGAGATCAGCAGGTTCAACCCGAGCAGGATGAGGACGAACCGAACGTCCACCCGCATTCTGCGTCCCATCACGACGAGCGCCCCGATCAGCCCGAAGACCGCGCCGGAGGCACCGACGGAGGCGTGGTCGAGCGGCATGACGAGCAGGCTGAGAACCGATCCCCCCATGGCGCTGAGCACCCACAACGCCAGGTAGCGGGCGTGGCCGAGTGCCTCCTCGAGCGGCCGCCCGAAGATGTACAGCGCAAGGCCGTTCAACAGCAGGTGCCCCACGCCACCGTGCAGGAACGCCGAGGTGAGCAGGCGATACCACTCGCCCATGACCACCGGTGCGTTCTCCATCCGGAGCGCGAACGCCACGTTGGGGGCCGCCAACTGCGCGACGAACCCCACGCCCATCAGAGCGAGTAGCGCATAGGTCACCCTCGGACTGGAGGTCACCTTCCCACCGAACATCGTGCGCGGCTGCCGGATGCTCTTCTGCCCCTCGGCGACGCACACCACGCACTGGTGCCCGACAGCGGCCTCGCGCATGCAGTCAGGGCAGATACGCCTCTCGCAGCGCGCGCACCGCACGTACGCCTCGCGTTTGGGGTGTCGGTAACACGTGGGGGTCTCGCGTTCCCCCGGTTCGGAGGGCGGCGGCGAAGATGAGGGCATGCGGGTGGAACCTAGCTCCGTTCGATCTCCACGGAGGAGATGACGACATCCTCCAGCGGGCGGTCCTGCGCGTTCGTGGGCACCTTGGCGATCGCGTCGACAACGTCGGTGCCCTCCACCACCTCACCGAAGATGGTGTGCTTCCCGTTCAGCCAATCGGGCGTGCCCACCGTGATGAAGAACTGCGAACCGTTGGTGCCGGGGCCGGCGTTCGCCATGGCCAGCAGGTAAGGGCGGTCGAACCGCAGCGAGTCGTGGAACTCGTCCTTGAACTTGAAGCCGGGGCCTCCACGGCCGTTGCCGAGGGGGTCGCCCCCCTGGATCATGAACGTGCCGATGACCCGGTGGAAGATCGTGCCGTCATACAGCTTGGCGTTACTCGGCCGTCCGGTGTTCGGGTCCACCCACTGTTTGGTTCCCTCGGCGAGACCGACGAAGTTCTCGACCGTCTCGGGCGCCTCCCGCGGGAAGAACCTCACGACGATCGTTCCCATGGAGGTGTTCAACCGCGCGCGGATCTGACCATTGACGTCGGACACGGGGGACCTTTCCGTTGTGGTTACGTACGGTTCCACGGTACCGGTCCCAGCCCACACTTCCCCTGTTGACCGGCGAATCCGACCGAGTCAAAGCCGGGCGTCGCGTGTCGAGGCACGACCAGTCCCTCAGAAGGGGCCTATGTTGAGATAACACGGACTTACCGAACCGTAGCGCCCTGCCCGGCCACCCGTGCATAGGAGGCGTGTGATGGGGCAGGGGGCATATGAAACACGAACCGCAAGGGGGACCAGGTGCGAATAGAACTCAGGCGTCGCGGCAATGACGCCCCCGAATCACCGGTCGCGCTCGCCCGGCTGCAGGGGCTCGCCCGTGACCAGGCCGAGCGGTTCGGCCCCTACGCCGACCAGGCGAGGACCAACGCCGCGGACCAACTGTATCGGGCCCGTGGGTGGACCGCGCCGCGGCTCGAGGTCGCTGCGCACCGTGTCGAGGACACAGTGGCCCCGCGGGTCGCCGACCTCCTCAGCTCGACGGCCCACCGTGTCGAACCGACCAAAACCAGGCGTGGCCTCATCGCCGCCCGGCGCAACGGGCGCCGTATCCCACGCTTCGTGGTATTCGCCGGTGTGGCCACCGCTGGGGCGCTCGCGCTGTACGGTGCGCTGAAGCTGCGCCAAGCGGCCCAGGAAGCGGAATGGCAAGAGAATCTGGACCAGGCGCGCGAACAGGTCCGCGAGACCCGTGAACAGCTCTCCACGAAGGCCAAGGAGGCCAAGGAGAAGGTGTCCCGCGCGGCCGAGGAGCGGATGGACGCCAGTGCGCCCACGGAGGAGTCCACCCAGGACTCCAACGGCCACGTCAAACGGTGACGTGGCCACGGGTGTAGCCGAGGAACGGAGGAACGCGGGCGCGGCCCCCTGGGGGCCGCGCCCGCGTTATGGACGCCCCGGTTCTCCCTGGTCCTCCTTGATCGGGCGCCAGGTGAAGGGGTATTTCCAACGGCCCCCGAACACCGCGACCAGTCCCGCCACCATGGGAAGGAACATCCATCCGAGCAGCATGAACCCCCAGGCGACGAGTGGCAGGACCAGCCAGGAGAAGAACCACAGCACCATCGAACCGACGATGAACGTGAGCTGGAAGTTCAGCGCCTCGACGACGTGCCTGCGCACGAAGGCCGAGGAGTTGCCGTTGATGAGCAGCACAGCGAGCGGTCCCAGCGCGGAGACGAAGTAACCCGAATAGTGGCCTATCAGGGCCGTCACACGCTCGGAACTCGACGGTGGGCTGGAGGGCTGTTGCGCGGCCGGTGGCGAGTGTACCGGGGTTCCTTCCGGAATCAGGTCGCTGAGCAGGGGTTCCAGGTCGCCGTGGACCTTGGCGCCCATCGCGGCTTCGAGCCGCTCCTCGAACTCGTCGGTGTCGAGCCGACCCTCGGCGTATGCCTCCTTGAGCAGGTGGGCCACGGCGTCGCGGTCGGCGTGCGTGAGTCGCAGATGGTTGTTCTGCGGTCCGTAGCGAACCGGCCAGCCGCGACCATACGGGGTTGGGGGAGGTGTTGGGTCATGCACGGCGACACTCACTCCTTACCGGGTCGGCCATCGAGACGGTACCGGCGGGCCTGACGCCCGGCTCCCATTACCATCGTGCGCCCTTTGTTGACACCCACACTATGGGGGACGTCCCTGAAACGCCCCTGGTTTCCACCCGGATTCCAGCACGCGTACTACCGGTCACTCGGGAAACGCGCGCGTGGGCGTCTCTCGTTCCCGTCCCACCAACGCACTTCCGTGACTGAGAGGGGGAAGAGGCCGGCACCGCCACGGCGACGCCGGACTCGAGCCGTATGCGAATCGGCGTGTGCACGTTCATCACCGACGAAGGCATCGGGGCCGCCGATCTCGGCCGCGCTCTGGAGGAGCGGGGGTTGGAATCCCTGTTCCTCGCCGAGCACAGCCACATTCCCGCGAGCCGGGAAACCCCGTTCCCCGGAGGTGGTGACCTGCCCCGCAGGTACTACCGGACACTCGACCCCTTCGCCGCCCTGTCCGCCGCGGCGGCGGTCACCGAACGGCTCGTGGTCGGCACCGGAATCGCGCTGCTGGTCCAGCGCGACCCGATCATGGTCGCCAAGGAGGCGGCCTCGGTGGACCGCATCAGCGACGGACGCTTCGTTCTGGGGGTCGGTTCCGGATGGAACCGCGAGGAGATGCGTGACCACGGCACCGACCCCACGACCCGGATCGCGCTACTGCGTGAACGGGTTATGGCGATCAAGCGGATCTGGACCGAGGAACAGGCCGAGTTCCACGGCGAGTTCGTGGACTTCGCCCCCCTGTACTCGTGGCCGAAACCGGTGCAGCGGCCGCACGTCCCTGTTCTGCTGGGCGGCGAGGCCGAGCCGGTCCTCGACCGGGTGATGGACTACGGCGACGGCTGGTTCCCGCGATGGCCCGGCAGCCCCGACCCCCTGGAGGGCAGGATCTCGGAGCTGCGCACACGCGGCGAACGGGAGGGCCGGGGCAGAATGCCCGTCTACCTGTTCGGAGTCCCGCCCCGGGCCGGGGACATCGAGGCCGCGGCCCGGCTGGACATCGACCAGCTGCTGGTCATGCTGCCGACCATGCCGCGCGACGAGACGTTGCGCCAGCTCGACGACATCGCGGCGCTGCTGCCGGGGGCTCGCGGCGGTGTGGTGCGGTCCTAGTTCGGCGGGTCGCCCCCGCCCGGCCCGCTACTTCCGGGGCTCGCGCCAGCTGCGACAATCAGGCGATCCCTGAGAGGAAGGAAGCGACGATGTGGGCAGGGTTGACGACAGCGAGGTGGCTGGCAACCGTGGGTGCAGGAGTGGCGGTACTCTCAGTGACCTCCTGCGGCCTCTTCTCGGCCGAGACTGTCGACAGCGAGGAAGTCGCCAATGAGGCGGCCAAGATACTCGAGCAACAGGTCGGCCAGGCCCCCGACGACATGACGTGCGATGAGGATCTGCCCGCGGAGGTCGACGCCTCGATCCGCTGCGAACTCACCACGGATGGCACCGCCTACGGAGTGACGGTCACCATAACGAACATCGACGGCAACAATATCGAGTTGGACGTCCAGGTGGATGACGAGCCCCTCAGCTGAGGCCGGGGCATGGAACGGCCCGTGGGGTGCGACCGTGCCCCACGAGCCGTGGTGAGCCGCCCGGCACCGCCCCACCGGTGCTCAGGACGAGACGGGAGTCAGCGCCACGAACTCCGCGCCCGCCGGGTCCTCACAGACGGCCAGCCGCCCGACCCCTTCGGCGTCCTCGGGCCCCATCTTCAGGTTCCCCCCGTTCCCGGTGACCCTGGCGACCGTGGCGTCGCAGTCGGCGACGTCGAAGACGGGGTGCCAGTAGGGGCTCCCGTCAGGGAGGTACTCGGCGGGTAGCCCCATGATGCCGCCCTGCATGCGGTCCTCACTCTGCCCGGAGGGAATGATCATCGAGTACGCGCCGCCGCCCCCCGGAAGCTCCGTCTCACTGGTCCTCCAGCCGAAGATCTGACCGTAGAACGCCTTCGCCGCGGCGACGTCGGTGGTCATGAGCTCGACCCAGGACAGGGAACCGGGTTCGTTCACCACCCCCAGCCCGGCGGTCTTCCCCGGCTCCCAGACCGCGAACTGGCCCCCTTGCGGATCGGTGAACTGGGCCATCCGCCCCTGGCCGTCGACGTCGAACGCGTCGACCCGAACGGCACCGCCGGCCCTGCTGACCTGCTCGGCCACCGCCTGGGCATCGGGGGCGTGGAAGTAGATCATCCAGGCCGAACGTGCCCCTTCCTCGGTGAGCCGGCCAACCGCGGCGACGACGTCGCCGTCCTTGGTGAACATGCCGTATTCGGCATCCGGGCCGACGGGGCTGAACTCCCAGTCGAACACCGTGGTGTAGAAGGTGCTCGTGGCCTCGATGTCGGGAGCGCCGAGGTCGAGCCAGCACGGGGAGCCGAGGACGAAGTCGGTGGTAAGCATCAGTGGGTCCCTTCGCGAATCGGTACTGGGCTCAGACTGTTACACGCGCCACCGACATTCGCCCTTCACTCGCTCTGGAACCCGTCAATTCCACGCCAAGAACCGCGCGGGCCACCGGGGGTGCCCCGGTGGCCCGCGCGGTGGAGCGCTGGCGCCCTCTCCCGGTCGCCGTTATCTTCCGATGTCGGACTTGAGTGCCTCGCGCCGGTTCTCCTTGGAGTCGGCCCTCACGACGTAGCCGTCGCGCACGTTCTGCCGTTCCGCCCGGATGACCTGCCAGAGGTAGCTCCCCTTGGTGGGGTACAGCTCGGCGAGCTGGTCCTCGTCGTAGGGCTCGTGCGAGCCGAACAACACACAGAAGAAGCTGTCCGCGTCGGCCGGGCTGTTGATGCCGGTGTTCAGCGCCGTGGGAACCTCGACCTGGGACAGCCGGATGCCTCCCTGGGCATGGCCGTCGTCGTCCCGTGCGAGCTCGCCCTCGCTGGTGCGGGTGATCCGCTCCGCGGTCGGCGGTGGCGTTCCCTCACTGGCCCATTCGCTGAGATGGTCGTAGGACGCGTTGAGGGGCTGCTCCAGCGGGGCCCGGCTGAACGGCGGCTTGGCGCAGTTGTACTCCTCTCGCTCGTCGAACTCCCGGTTCTCGATACTCTCCCGCGCCGAGTATCCGGCCCAGCCCGAGTGCGCCGTTCCGGCGACCTCCCAGAGGCGGAAGTTGTCGCTGTCCTCCCGCGGGTTCGCCGTCCGGGCGGCGTCGGTCTCCGATAGCACCTGGAACACGGGTTCGGGGCGGTCAGTGTTTTGGGGAGCGTTGCCGACCATGTACCCGTAGCCGTCGAACACCGGCTCGATGTGGTCCAGGATGTCGTCGTAGTACACGGTCATCCGTCCCGCGGACTGCGAGGCGCCGATCGCGAGCACCTGGTCGACCTCGACCCCGCCCATGACGTCGTTCTCGTTGGTGCGGACCGCCTGTGCCGCCTGGGAGAACACGTCGTAGGAGAGCTGGTCGTTCTCGACGGTGCCGCCGTCGGTGACGTCGAGGTCACCGTAGCGCGTCGGGCTCCATTCGGTGAGCTGGGAGACCCCCACGTCCTGCGCGGACACGCCCACCCAAGTGTAGCCCGACCGCATGATGTGATCGGGGCTGGGTGACCACAAGGCGTCGATGTCGTAACCGGCGGAGACGTTCTGCCACTCCATGAGGACATCGCCGTTCGAGTCGGCCTGCTCCGCCGGACGACGTACCACCACCCGGGTCTTGTAGGGGTGCTCGGAGGCGACCTCACCGCCCTCGTACTGGTTCGCGGTTCCGGATATGAAGAACTCCTCCTCGACGTAGCCGTACTCGTCGAGATCCACGTCCGTGGCAAAGAATGGGTAGGTCTGTTCTATGTCGTCGGCCCCGGGGTCTCCCGGCGGTGCGCCGGGGATGGGGCCTTCGACATCGGGGACGGGAACCTGCTGTTGCGCGTCGTCGGCGACGGCGGGCGAGGTCAGCGCCGTTGTCGAGACGAGAACCAGGCTCAGACCAACGACCGGAGCTGGTCGGATCCGGATCGGGGGAGATTTCACGGCCACTGCGATTCCTTCCGTTCGTTCCTACGCGGGAAGACCGCCTGGCCGCGAAACGTAGATGATGCCTACCAACAACTCAATAAACAAACAGTCGAACACGTATCAGTAATTTCACCCGCTTTCATCGACACCGGAAACCGGGAACAAATAATCCGAGGTGAGCGCCGCTTCTTTGGGAAACGAATACCCGAACAACGGATGACCGGCGAGAACAATTCTTTGCGTCGCGTATCCGCGTTCGCGTCGCCATCACAGAAACCGGTTCCGCAGCGTCACCCGAGGGTGTTTCCCCACTAGCGGCGCACCAGGCTCTCGGCCGGGCCGCGGTACCCCAGTCGACCCAGCATGCCGGCCAGCCCCACCGTCAGTCCCCATGTACACGCTCCGACGAGCGCCGCGCCGGAGACACTCAGCGACTCCCCGAGGCCGGCCCCGTACGGCGCGAAGATCGGGACGAACACCAGGGACTGGGTCAGGTAGCAGGTCATTGACCGTTGCCCGACGGCCTCCACAGCACGGGTGAGGCGTCCCCGATGCCTCTCGACGGCCATGGCGACCAGGGCGATGAGTGCGGCCCACCCGAGACCACCGGCCCATCCGGTGATGTCGTGCAGGGCGCTCAGCAGCGCCGTTCCCCGCGTCGGAGCGTCGGTCCACAGCCGTGCGTCGACCAGCGCGTACGGGAGTCCGCCAACGATAGCCGTACCCAGGCCGAGCACGGCGGTGCGGACCAGCAGAGCATAGTGCCGCGCAGGATCCTCCAGGACGCGGCGGCGCCCCGCCCACATCCCCAGCAACAGCGGCGGCAAAACAATAGTGAGCATGGTTACCGGCGTGTACAGCACCCACTCCGCGGCACGTTCAACGGTGGCGAGCACGTAGCTCTGTTGTTCCAGGGACGACGCGGCTATCGCCCCGCCCGTCTCCGGTGAAAGTGTGAGCGCCGCCGTGACGTACAGGGCGACCGAGGCCGCGAGGACGGCGCCGGAGCACCACAGCAGTGTCGCGTCCCGGGCGCGGAGCAGGCCGACGAGAACCAGCACCGCCAGACCGTAGGCACCGATGATGTCCACCGGAAGCAGCAACGCCCCGTGGACGAATCCGATGATCAGCATCCAGGCGCCCCGTCGACGCAGCAGCCCACGGGCCTGCGCCGCCCCGTCTCCGTCGTGGTCCAGACGACGCAGGAGCTGCACCAGCCCGTACCCGAACAGTAGAGAGAACAGAGGGATCGCGCGGGCGGTCACCAGGGTCGACTGGGTGAGCGCCACGATACGGTCGGCGACCGAGGTCACCGTCTCCGATCCGGTCAGGAAGAATTGCGCGTTCACCAGCGCGATGAACAGCAGCATGAACCCCCGGGCCAGGTCCGGGGCGAGGACGCGCCCTCGCGGCCCAAGACGCGCCACGTGCTGTGGGGGCCGTCCCCCATGCTCGTCGTGGTCCGCCATCGTGTTCGCACCTCTCGTGCTCGTCGGTTCCGGCCACTCGTCGCGTGACCGTGCAAGAATCTACGGACCGGGGCGTGGGCCACCAATGGCGTTGGGCTCCGTCCGTGGGTGGGGCTGAGTCCACCCCGGAAACGGGGCCTAGCAGGATGGGTGCGCCACGAGGAGGCACATAGCGTTGTCCTGTGCTGCCCGAGACACCATCGACCCCGATCCAGGCGGCGGCCACCCGCCGATTCCTCACTGGTGGGTGGCCCTGGAGGTCGGCCGGCTACCTGCTGACCACACCTGTGACAGCGGCCGTCGCCGTGGGCCCGCTCGCGGCCCTGGCGGGGCCATGGGCCGGAGTGGCCGCGCTCGTGCTGACCGGGGCACCGAGTGACGCCTGGACCCACCCCGCCCTGCTGGCTCTGCTGATCGCGACCGGCGCGCTACTGTTCTCCGGTGGTGGCCCCCTGGTCACACTGCCGCTGGCGGCACTGGAACGGCGGCGGCTGCGCCTGGTGGACTCCCGGCCCATCGACTCCGGGCACCGCCGACCACCCCGACCGGGCCTCGGTGCGTGGGTACGGACCCGTTACACGGAGTCGGCGACCTGGCGCGAACTGGTGTACGTGCTGCTACTGGCGAGCGTCCTTGCGCTGACGGCCCTGGCCGTCCTGACGCTGGCGGGCACGGTCGCGTTCATGATCGTTTCACCCCTGATCCTGGTCAACGAACCCGGACCGATCGCCCTTCTGGTGGCACAGGTCGGTACCCCGAAGGAGGCACTGCCGTTCATGGTGGTCGGCGTCGCGATGGTTCCGGTCTGTGGGTACACGTTCGCGCTGCTGGCGGGCGTGCACGGAGCTCTTGCCCGAAGATTGCTGGGGCGGGGGCACGAAGAACTCCGAGACGAGTTGGTGGAGGTGACGCGCTCACGGTCCCGGCTGGTGGACCTCTTCGAGGCCGAACGCCACCGGATCGAGCGTGACCTGCACGACGGGGCGCAGCAGCGACTGGTCACCCTCACGATGCGCCTGGGACTGGCGCGGTTGGACCTACCGGCCGGCTCGTCGGCCGCCACGCAGCTCGCCGAGGCGCATGACCAGGCGAAACAGCTCATGGCCGAGCTACGTGAGCTCATCCACGGCATCCACCCGCAGGTCCTCACCGACCTCGGGCTCCCGGGTGCGCTTCCCGGCCTCGCCGAGCGCTGCCCCGTACCCGTCACGGTGAGCACGGATATCCCCCGCCGGCTGCCGGCTCACATCGAGTCCACCGCCTACTTCGTGGTCGCGGAGGCGCTGGCCAACGTCGCCAAGCACAGCGGCGCCGCGAACGCCAAGGTCAACGCGCGGGTCGACGGTGTGCTACTGGTCGTGGAGGTCGGTGACGACGGGGACGGCGGGGCCGCCCCGGAAAACGGTACCGGCCTCACCGGGCTCGCGGACCGGGTCGCCGTCATGTCCGGCAGGATGGAAATGAGCAGCCCGAACGGCGGGCCAACCCTGCTACGAGTGGAGCTTCCGTGCGATCCGAACAGCCCATGATCCGGGTAGTTCTCGCGGAGGACGGCGTACTCCTGCGCGAAGGACTGTCCGGGCTGCTGAGCCGCTTCGGCTTCGAGGTTGTCGCCTCAGTGGGGGACGCGGAGGCGATGTCCGCCGCTGTGGCCGAGCACCTCCCAGACCTTGTTGTCGCCGACATCCGGATGCCACCCGGCTTCAGCGACGAGGGCCTGCGCGCCGCTGTGGAGCTTCGCTCCGCCTACCCCACTCTGGCTGTGGTGGTGCTCAGCCAATACGTCGAGCGGAGCTATGCCTACGAGCTGCTCGACTCCGGCCGGGCGGATCGGGTCGGGTACCTGCTCAAGGACCGGGTCGCCGACGTCGAGGAGTTCGCCGCGACGCTGCGCCAGGTGGCCGCCGGACGCACCGTTGTGGACCCGGAGGTCGTCCGACAGTTGCTGCGCCGCCGCGACCCACTGTCGCGGCTGTCGGAGCGAGAACGGGAGGTACTGGCCCACATCGCCGAGGGGCACGCCAACAGCTCCATCGCGCGGTCGCTGGTGCTCTCGGAGGGTGCTGTCAGTAAGCACGTCAGCACCATCTTCAGCAAGCTCGACCTTCCCCCGGACGACGACGTAAACCGCCGGGTCCTGGCCGTGCTGGCCCACCTTCGCGGCAACGAACGGTAGCCCCACGGACCTCGCGGCGAACCTGCACGCCACCCCCTCCTTGGTTGTGGCCACTCACTCACCGGTCGCGTCGACTCCGGCCGGCTCCTGGGGCACCGGGCCGGCTTCCCACGACGACGGTGGCGTCCAGCTCCTCGCAGCTGGCCACCCACGGCCCCAGCCCGTTGGCGGCGAACAGCTCCGCGACCAGTGGAGCCTGCCGCTCGCTGGCCTCCACCAGCAGATGGCCGCCCGGGGCCAGCCACCGGGGCGCCGAGGCGGCCACCCGCCGCTGCACGTCGAGCCCGTCGGTGCCACCGTCCAGCGCCACCCGGGGCTCGTGGTCCCGGGCCTCCGTGGGCATCAGCCCGAACTCACCCGTGGGTACGTAGGGGGTGTTGGCGACCAGCACGGCGACACGGCCCCGCAACTCGCCGGGCAGTGGGCCGTACAGGTCCCCCTGGTACACCCGACCGTCCACGGTGTGGACGTTGCGGCGGGCGCACCGAACCGTGGCGGGATCGACGTCGACGGCGTGCAGCTCGACACCGCCGACCTCCGCGACCAGCGCGGCCCCCACCGCGCCCGAACCGCAGCACAGGTCCACGACCACGTCCCCCGGGCGGCAGAGCGTCGCGGCCCGGCCGGCGAGGAACTCGGTGCGGCGCCGAGGCACGAAGACACCGGGATCGACGGCGATCCGCAGGCCGCGGAACTCCGCCCAGCCGAGGACGTGCTCGATCGGTTCACCGGCGACGCGCCGTTCGACCATGGCCTCGAGGTCGTCCGGCGCCGATGTGGTGGCGAGGAGCAGTCGTGCCTCGTCCTCGGCGAAGACACAACCGGCGGACCGGAGCCGGCTGACGAGGCCGGGCGGCGGGCACGACGGCGGGGGAGGGTGCGCGGTCATGTTTCCCCCGGGGACTCCAAAGCCTCTCCCCCTCGGCGTTTCGCCAGCGCGTCGATGCCGGTGAGCAGCAGTGTGACGCCGAACTCGTAGTAGGTGTCGGGATCCTCGCACGCGCTGATCGGTTCGGCCGCCTCGATCGTACGAGGGAACCGATCCGGCGGCAGCCCGTACAGGAACGCCCTGATCCGGCGCGATTCCGCTTCGTCGGCGCGGGCTACCTGGCTGCGGGCGAGCGAGAGCAGCGTCGAGGTGGCGTGCCCGACGATCTGGGTCGCCTCAGCGGGGGAGAAGCCGGCCCGGGCCAGGATCTCCAGTGCGGCCTCCTGAGTCAGGAGGCGATTCTCGCACGTCGCGCCGGCCCTGGCCAGTAGCTCGGGCGCGGCGGGGTGACCGCGCACCGCGCGCAGGAACGACCACAACAGGTCGGACAGCTGCTGACGCCACGACGCCTCCGCCGAAGACCGACGGTCGACCTCGGCGAAGACGCGGTCAACCATCGCTTCGAGCAGGGATTCCTTGGTCCGAAAATGCCAGTACAACGCCATTGGTGTGACGCCCAGCTCACCAGCCAGGCGACGCATGCTCACCGCGGCGAGCCCTTCGGCATCGGCGAGCTCGAGCGCGCGGTCGACGACCGTGGCCGGAGTCAGAGTGGTCACCTGTTCGACTATACAGCGTAGAGCGCCCCTTGTACGGTGTACATGTACGCCGTACAAGACGCCAGGAGAGGTTGACCGATGAGCCCCGAACCCGTCGCCGAACGCCCCTGGATCCCCCCGGACTACAAAGGAGCCGACCCGGAAAGCACGATCTCGACGACATTGCGGTCGTGGGCGGACACGCGTTCCCGGCTCGTGGACGCGCGCACGTACTGGGTGGTCAGCGTGGCTACCGACGGCTGGCCACTGGCCAGACCCTTTTGGGGACTGTGGCTGGACGACGCGTTCGTGTTCGCCACCCAGCCGTCCACTCGCACCGCACGCAACCTCGAAGCCAACCCCCGAATGCTGGTCCACCTGGAGGACGGGGAGGACGTCATCACCGTCGACGGCCACGCCGAACAGGTCGGCCAAGCCGACTATCTCGACCCGTGGCTGGCCAAGTATGCCGCCCTCGGTGCCCGTCTTCCCGAAGACGACGAACCGGTCGATCGGGTCGCCTTCCGGATGCGCCCCAGGCAGGCGTTCGGGTGGACGCTGGCGGCCTTCCCCGGCGACCTCACACGCTGGCGGTTCTTTGCCGACCGGGACTGATGCCTAACTGCTCCCGCCCACAACGGCTCGCCTCACCGGGCTCATCGGTCCGTCGACCGGTGGTTCTGGACCCCGTCGAGAATGACGTCGAGACCGTCAGCGAACCAGTTCCGGTCCGTCTGGGGCAACGGAAGGCGGACGAGTTCCCGCAGCCGTGGGAACTGGTCGAGGTCGATGTCGCGCAGGCGCCGCTGCCAGTTCACACCGGGATCGTCGGTCTCGGTGTCGTGATCCGCCTCGCCAAGAACAACGCGGACACTCCCCTGGACGTAGTTGTTCACGGTCATGATCACCTGGGCGGCCGCGTGCGGCTCCAAGCCGACTGATTCCAGCGCCTCCAGAGCCCATTCCATCGCCGCGAACGACTGGGTTCCGAAGGGGGGCGTGACGCTGGCCGTGGCGGCCAGCATCCACGGGTGGTCCAGGAACATGCGCCAGTCGGTGCGCGCGAACGCGTGCATGCGTTCCCGCCAGTCCATCCCCTCGGGATCGGGGTAGGTGTAGCGCCCCGTGACCTGGTCGACCATCGCGGAGACGAGTTCGTTCTTGTCGGCGATGTGCCGGTAGAGCGACATCGTCCCCGACCCCAGATGCTCGGCCACGCGTCGCATGGAAACCGCCTCGTAGCCGCGATCGTCGGCCACCTCGATCGCGGCGGAGACGACGCGTTCCCGTGTGAGCGGTTCGGTGGCTCGCGGTCGTCTACTCACCTGGCTCCGTCCTTCGTGGCTTGCCCCAGCATATCCCTTTGGGTACGGTGTACTCATCCATTGGGTACACCGTACCCAATGTGGGAGTGACGAATGACGGAGAGGACCACTGATGCCGACGACCACGCGGCCACGCCCGATGTTCGGGATGCTCGACGGCTACCGCCCGATCACGAACCTGCTCGGCGCCGGAGACCCGAACATCAACAAGATCGACGACCGGTGGTGGCTCTTCTTCGGGGGGTTCCAACGCAACTTCAGGAACAACCTGTTCAGCGCGAGCCTGCCGAAAGGTGCCCACCCCGGCGAGAACCTGGACTTCAGAATCAGCACGGATCCCGCGCGCCCGACCACCGCTCTCCCGCTTGTCGAGCAGCCGGAAAAGGGCGAGTGGGACCACTACGGTCTGCATGAGCCCTGCTTCGTCCACGGAATGAGGAGAACCCCGCAGGGCGACCAGGTCCCGTGCCGTCGCATCTACTACACGGGCCGAAGCTCCCGAACAACCACGGGAAACGACGCACCGTTCGCGATCGGGTTCCTGGAGCACACCCCGGACGGCTGGCGGCGGCACCCCGAGCCGGTGATCGTCGGCGACTCCAGGAACCCGAGCGCACTCGGACCGAAAGTCATATTCGCGGACGGGAAATGGCGGATGTGGTTCCGCGCCGCTCCCGGGGAGCCCGCCAAGGGAGACACCCCCGTCGCGGAGATCCACTACACCGAGAGCGAGGACGGGATCAGCGGATGGACCCCGCCGCGCCCCTTCCACTCGCGGGCGGACGGTTTCGCCCACGCCTACGTGCTGGAAACCGCGTCACGTTACGAGATGCTTCTCAGCCCGACCCCCAACCTGTTCGGTGAGGCGCACTACCCCCCGCAGGGGCTCTGGCTGAGCACCTCGGCCACGCCCAGCGGCGACGTCCGCGACTGGTCGACCCCCCAGGCCGTGTTGGACGCGGCGGAGGGCCCCGCCTGGCTGCGGAACGGGGTCCTCGGTTCGAGTCTCTGCGCGGAGGGCGATCCGGACAGCGCCGGTCTCCGCCACGTCTTCCTCACCGGTGTCCACTCCTCCATCAACTGGCCGACCTACGCCCTCAAACGTCTCGCCTCGTTGCGGCGACCGCCGGTCCCCGCACCGTTCTACTTCACCATCGGATACTGCGCGCTGGACCTCGACCACGGATGACCCGACGGCGGGCACGGCACCGGCCCACGGGCCACCGGGACAAGCGGCACCGTACACGGACGGCGATCGCCATACTGTGGATGTCAGCGTGAACCACCCTCAGGAGGCGCACATGTCGGGCCGCACCAAGTACCTGCTGGACGAGGACAGCATGCCCACCCAGTGGTACAACCTGCTGGCGGACCTACCGGTGGCTCCTCCGCCACCACTGCACCCGGGCACCAACGAGCCGATCGGCCCCGACGACCTGGCCCCGCTGTTCCCGCAGGCCCTGATCGCCCAGGAGGTGACCGAGCAGCGCCACGTGGACATTCCCGGCCCGGTGCTCGACGTCTACCGGCTGTGGCGGCCCTCGCCGCTGTTCCGGGCCCGACGACTGGAACGCGCCCTGGACACCCCGGCACGGATCTACTACAAGTACGAGGGCGTCAGCCCGGTAGGGTCGCACAAGCCCAACACCTCCGTGCCGCAGGCCCACTACAACGCCGAGGACGGCGTCCGCCGACTGACCACCGAGACCGGAGCCGGACAGTGGGGGAGCGCCCTGGCCTTCGCCTGCGCCTCGTTCGGGGTGGACTGCGAGGTCTGGCAGGTGCGGGCCTCCTACGACCAGAAGCCCTACCGCCGGCTCATGATGGAGACCTACGGCGCCGACGTCCACCCCAGCCCGTCCAAGGAGACCGCGGCGGGACGCGCGATCCTGGAGGAGCACCCGGAGTCCACCGGCAGCCTCGGCATCGCCATCAGTGAGGCCGTGGAGCAGGCGGCTGCCGACGACACGACCCGCTACGCCCTGGGCAGTGTGCTCAACCACGTGCTGCTGCACCAGACGGTGATCGGCGAGGAGGCGCTGCGGCAGTTCGACATGGCCGAGGACACCCCGGATTTGCTGGTGGGTTGCACCGGGGGCGGGTCCAACTTCGGCGGGCTGGCCTTCCCGTTCCTGCGCGAGAAGCTGGCCGGCCGGATGTCACCGGTGATCCGGGCGGTGGAGCCAGCCGCCTGCCCGACGCTCACCCGTGGCCGCTACACCTACGACTTCGGGGACACGGCGGGCCTGACCCCACTGCTGAAGATGCACACCCTCGGCCACGACTTCATCCCGGACCCCATCCACGCCGGCGGGCTGCGCTACCACGGCATGTCCCCCCTGATCTCCCACCTGTACGAGCAGGGCCTCATCGAGGCGCGGGAGATCGCCCAGCAGGACTGCTTCGCGGCCGGGGTGCGCTTCGCCCGCACCGAGGGAATCATCCCGGCGCCGGAACCCACCCACGCGCTGGCGGCCTGCGTGGAGGAGGCGCTGCGCTGCCGGGAGTCGGGAGAGGAGAAGGTGATCCTCACCGCCCTGTGCGGGCACGCTCACCTCGACCTTCCCGCCTACGGGGCCTACCTGTCCGGGGCGGTGCGCGACAACGCCCTCTCCGAGGAGGACCTGGCCCGTTCCCTCGCGGAGGTGCCCCACCTCGGCTGAACGCCTCCCGAACTCCCCGCGTCGACTCCGGCGTGTGGCGCGGTCCCCGCCGGGGTTTGGAGCCGCGGTGAACGGTCCCCCGCTCCCGCGCCGGGGAGACGGCCGGGCCCGACACACCCACCCGGGTTACCGGGCGGAGCCCGTTGTCGCCCGCACCAGCCGGGTGCCGAGTGACCGCACGAAGGCGCGTAGTTCCGAGGATTCCAGCACCTCGAAGTCGTACTCCTCGGGGAGCCAGGCGAGTCCGAACACGAGGCCCGGCAGGTGGTCGGCGCTGATCGGCCACAGCGTCGTGGTGTCGGTCTCCGCGGTCGCCTCCCGCGCCCACGCTCCGACCCGCTCCCTGAGCACCCCCAGTGGCGCGTGTACGCGGAGCAACCCCACATGTCGTCGCGCGAAACGCACGGCGGCGGCGGCCGCGATCTCCCCGGCCCGTTCCGGGTCCAGTTCGTGTCCGGTGAACCGTTCACCGGTCGCTACGTAGGAGTCCACACGATTGACCCGAAACGCCTCCCAGGCACCCCCGCGGACCTCCCACGCGACGAGATACCAATCCTGTTCCACGGAGACCAGGCAGTGCGGTTCGACGAGGTGGGCGGCCCGTGTTCCCGACACCCCGGTGTATCCGAACCGCACGCGTTCGGCGTCCCGACAGGCCAGGGCCAGTTGCGCGAGCAGCTCGGGCGCCGGAGTGGACGCCGGCCGGGATCCCCGAGCAACCGTGGCGGACTGTAGGGCCGACACCCGGCGCCGCAGGCGCCCCGGCAACAGCTGTTCGAGTTTGGCGAGCGCGCTGAGAGCGGTGTCGTCCGCGTGGTCTCCCCCTCCCGCGGCGAGCGTACGCAGTCCGGCCACCAACACGACCAGCTCGTCGTCGTCGAGCAACAGCGGCGGAAGATCGGTTCCCGCCTGCAGTGAGTAACCTCCACCGCGTCCGCGCTCGGCCGTCACCCGGTATCCCAGCTCCCGAAGTCTGTCGATGTCGCGGCGCAGCGTCCGCTCACTGACACCGACCCTGGCGGCGAGTTCCCGGCCGAGCCAGAAGCGGCGCGCCTGGAGCAGCGCCAACAGTCGCAACACGCGAGCGATCGTGGTGTCGCTCATGGTTCCCTTCCCGGTCTGTTCGCCCACTGGCCGGAGGGCGCGTGTCCCGGCCCACGCACCGTGAATCAGCGAGATCCGACTACGAACTCAGGCCAAGTATTGACCTGAATCGCTTCTAACGTTCCCCCCATGAACGTGAAAGCTATCGACGCGGCGGGGCTGACCAAGACCTTCGCCTCGCGGGGCACCCAGGTGCGGGCCGTGCGCGGGCTGGACCTCCAGGTGCACCCAGGCGAGCTGGTGGCGTTTCTCGGACCGAACGGGGCCGGGAAGTCGACCAGCCTCAGGCTGCTGACCACCCTGCTGAAGCCCAGCGAGGGCGTGGCCACCGTGTCCGGATACGACATCCGCACCGACCCGGCCGCGGTACGTGGTCGGATCGGTTACATCGGACAGTTGAACAGCGCCGGGCACAACCAACGGGTGCGCGACGAGGTCGTCATGCAGGGCCGGTTCTACGGGCTGCCGAGGGCACGGGCGGCCCAGCGGGCGGAAGCCCTGTTGGAGACCCTCGAATTGGGGCGGGTCTCCAAACGGATGGTCTCATCGCTCAGCGGGGGCCAGCGGCGTCGGCTCGACATCGCCATGGGGCTGGTGCACGCCCCGCCACTGTTGTTCCTCGACGAACCGTCAACCGGGTTGGACCCGCAGAGCAGGGCGAACCTCTGGAGGCACATCCTGAAACTGCGGGACGAGTTCGAGACAACAGTGTTCATGACCACCCACTACCTGGACGAGGCCGACGAGTTCGCCGAGCGTGTGCTGGTGATGGACCACGGCCGGGTGATCGCTGACGACACCCCGGCGGGGCTCAAGAGCACTCTCATCGGCGACCGGGTAACTCTGGAGTTCGGCAGCGCGCAGGAGGCGACGAACGCACTGCCGCGACTGCGCGGGTACGCCTCGGGAAACGGTCGTGAGGGTCCGACACGCCGGGACACCCGGGTAGAGCTACCGGTTCCCGACGCCGCCCGCCGTCTCCCAGAGCTCATCCTCGAACTCGCGCGGGACGGTGCGGCTCCGTGGTCCGCGGAGACCAGACGGCCAACCCTCGATGATGTCTTCTTCGGCCTGACGGGACGAACCCTCCGGGAGAGCGGCACCGTCGGCGACACCGGGGAAACGGCGGAACCACGAGAGGAGGCGGAGTGAGCACCGCATCCACTGACGCTCCGGCACAGCGCGCGGAGACCGAGTCCGAAGGTCCCACCTACCCGAACGGTTTTCTCGGGGATGTCTGGCTCGTGTTCGTCCGCGAGCTGCGCCCGATGCTGCGAGACCCGGCCTCGATCGTGTTCGGCCTGCTCCAGCCACTGGTGTTCGTGGCGATGTTCATGCCGCTGCTCAGCGGTTTCAGCGACGGCGAGCTTGGCCTGCACTGGTTCGTGCCCGGGGTACTCGTCATGGTGTCACTGTTCGCCACCGCCACGACCGGATCGAACCTCCAGTTCGACATGCACACGGGAGCGCACGAGAGGACACTGGTCGTCCCA
Source organism: Halostreptopolyspora alba (assembly GCA_003725585.1). Taxonomy (GTDB): domain Bacteria; phylum Actinomycetota; class Actinomycetes; order Streptosporangiales; family Streptosporangiaceae; genus Lipingzhangella; species Lipingzhangella alba. The sequence goes on from RJMB01000017.1 coordinate 94,365, forward strand.
CTGCGGCGCGCACCGTTGCTCATCGGGCGTGCGCTGAAAGAGATGACGCCACTGACGATCCAGGCGTGTGTCCTGGTGGCCATCACGGTTCCGTTCGGGTTCCGACCGGATCCCCTCGGCGCCATCCTGGGTTTGGTGATCCTGGCCGTCTTCGGGGTGGGCTTCGGCGCGCTAAGCTACTCGCTCGCGCTTGCCGTGCGGAGCCAGGACTGGATGTTCTGGATGGTCCAGCAGGCGGTGCTCTTCCCACTGATGATCCTGTCCGGCATGTTGTTGCCGCTGGACCGGGGACCGGAATGGATGCGGTGGCTGGCTTCCGTCAACCCACTCGGTTACGTGGTCAAGGCCGAGCGCGCGTTGTTCAACGGGGTCTTCGACGTCACCCTGGCGCAGGGGGCGGCCGCCGCCGTTGGGGTGGCCCTGGTCGGCCTGTTCGTCGGTACGGGGGCCATGCGTAGGGCATGAGCGAGTGACCGGGAGACGGCCGGCGCCAGATCCACGTGTCACCGGGGCCTCGGACACCCCGCGCCTGGTGCGCCGGTTACCGGCGCACCAGGCGCGGGGATCCCGGTCGTGGAAGGGCTCAGCCCACCGTCTCGGCGACGGGTGGGGTGGGTTTCCTCCCGCCCGGGTCACTGGGGTCGTTGAGCACCGTCGACAGCGCCGCGACCACCAGGTACAGACAGCTGAAGACCACGGCGACACCACCGCCACCGACCAACGGGTGGAACACGGCGACCACCGCGGGCCCCACGAAGGCGGCGCTACCCGCGCCGAAGTTGAGGATCGCCAGCGCCGCGCCCTTGTCCTTGTGCCGGACCATCGACGGCATCAGCGCCGACAGCGGGACGAAGCCGGCCAGCAGCACCCCGTAGAGGCACCCCAGGGCGAGGGCCACCGGGAAGCTCTCGGTGGCCACGGCCGTGAAGTACCACAGCGGCGTGGCGACGGCGCAGCCGAGGCAGCCGAATATCGTGACCGTGCGGCGCCATCCGAAGTAGTCGCCGAACACGCCGAAGAACAGGTTGGCGGCGATATTGGCGCCGTAGGTGGTCGCGGTGAGGGTGGCGATCTGGGCGACGCTGAGGAAACCGTCGTTGCCTCCGGCGGTGCCGAAGGTGAAGGGGAACATCGCGAAGAATCCGTACTGCGGTGTGGTGTTTACGATACGCACCAGCCCACCCGCCAGGATGCGGCGGTCGCGCCAGAGGATGTCGACGCCCTCCAGCAGCCGTCGGTAGCTGGTGGGGTTGGCCACGGACTCGTCGGCGATGGGCCTGAGACCGCTGGGCTCGCGCACCGCGAAAGAACCCAGGGCACCACCGATGGCGACCAGGACGAGCGACAGGATGAGGGTGTCGTACAGGGAGAAGCCCAGCGGCCCGATCACCAACGCCGCGACTGCCGCGCCCAGGGTGGGCAGGCCGCCGGTGAAGGCGAACCAGAACCAGCCGGCCACCGATCCGCGCATGCGTTGCGGGCTGGCGGTCTGGGCCCACACCAGGAAGGCGAAGGCGAACAGTGGGTAGGCGAAACCGCGGATGCTGTAGGTCGCGACGATGAACACGAAGTTCTGCGTGGGGATGGCGGCGAACAGGAAGATCGCCTCGAAGACCACCCACCAGGCGGCGCCCAACCACATCACCCGACGGGGACCCCAGATGGCGGAAAGGGTGCCCGAGAACCAGGAGGCGACCATGACGGCGATCCCGTACATGGTCACGGTGGCGAAGGTCGCCTGCTCGCCGCCGAGTCCACCCCCGTCGGGCCGCTCCAGGTAGTCGGTGAGGTAGCTGATTTCCACGCCGTCGCCGATCATGTAGATCAGTACGGCGACGAATCCCCAGAACAAAGGCTTGGGGATGCCGATCCGCTCAATGCCGCGCAGCGGTGTGGCGGGGTCGGGCGGGTTGGAAGGGGGTCGCTGCGGCTGGCGGGAAGTCGCCGGCTCGTCCATGATCTCTCCTCGCTGGGGTGGGTCCGGCCGCCACGCGGCGGAGCCGCGCTCCCGCACCCGCGGCCGGGACCCGGCCCGGGGTGGGAGCGTGGGCACGGGGTGGAGGACCTGCACGCACCGCGCGGGCCGCGGTCCGCACCGACCGGGAAGCCCCGCACGTGATCCAGATCTCACCCACATCACAGAGAGAGAACATATATCGTGTTAAATTAACACGCAATACGTGATTTAGTTTTTCGTCGCCGCGACGTCCACCACCACGCGGTCGCGTAGCTCGGCGAGTAGGGCTGTGTCGACGCCGTCGTCGACGATGACGCGGTCGTAGGAGTCGACGGCCGCCAGGTGGTGCAGCGCGGTGCGCGGCATCTTGCTGGAGTCCATGAGCAGCACCTTGGTCGCGGCCGAGGCCAGCATCGCCCGCTTGACCGCGACGATCTCCTGCTCCTGGTGGTAGGTCATCGCCGCGGTCATGGCGGAGGTGCTGATGAACGCGGTGTCGACACTGATCGAGGAGATGGCCTCCGTGCAGGGCAGGCCGTTGAAGGAGTCGTGGGTGCGCGAGTAGTCGCCGCCCAGCGCTATCAGCCGGACGTCCTTCATCGTGCACAGCTCGTCGATGGTGCGGCGGTAGTTGGTGACCACGGTCAACGGCGCCAGCGGCTCCAGCAACGCGGCGAGCTGCAACGCGGTGGTGGAGTCGTCGAGCATAAGCGAGTCACCCGGCTCCACGCACTCGACGGCGCGGGCGGCGATCGCGCGCTTCTGCTCGACACGCGCGTTGAGGCGGTACTCTGCGTCGCTCTCGAAGACCGTGGAAGGTTGCGCGGACACCCCGCCGCGGAACTTGCGCAACAGGCCGCGTCGTGCGAGCTCGTCGACGTCACGGTGCACGGTCATCACACTGACACCGGTGAGCTCCGCCAGTTCCACGGCCGTAGCCGATCCCTGCTTGGCGACGAACTCGGCGATGGCCTGCTGACGTGCTTCCTGGGGACGGGCATCGCCGCGTCGGGTACTCATGGGGCCACTGTCCTCGAACTCCGGATGGCTGATGACGGACGGACCACCGATGACACGGCGGCCGCGACTGCCCGTCAGACGGTATCGGAGCCGTCCCGCGCCGTTGGAAATAACACCAAGGCATGGATTAATAACTAGTTCGATGTTAATTTAACGTCACTGATGTCATGAAGGTGGATGAGAGGACGCGATGCGCAGCAGACTCCACGCGGTGGTGTTCGATCTCGACGGTGTGCTGGTCGAGAGCGATCACCTGTGGGAAGAGATGTGGTCCGGATACGCCGAGCGCCACGGCGCCCGGTGGCGCTCCGAGGACACCACGACCGTCCAGGGCATGAGCTCCCGCGAGTGGTCGCACTACCTCAACCGGCTGGCGGGCGCCACGGAGTCCGACACCGACACCGAGCGCGCGGTCGTTGACGGCATGGTCGACGCCTTCGAGCGGGAACGCGTCGAGCTGCTCCCGGGCGCGCGGGAAGTCGTGGAGGCCGTCAGCGCCCGGGTACCGGTCGCCCTCGCCTCCTCCGCTCCACGCCGGCTCATCGACGCCGTGTTGCGCGGCCACGGCCTCGCCGGTCACTTCACCGCGACGGTATCCAGCGCCGAGGTCGACCGCGGCAAGCCCCACCCCGACGTCTACCTCGAGGCGGCCGCGCGGATCGGCCAGCACGGCGGCGACTGCGCCGCCGTGGAGGACTCCTCCAACGGCATCCGGGCCGCTCACGCCGCGGGGATGACCGTGGTGGCGCTGCCCAACCCCACCCCCGGCTACCGACCGGCCCCTGACGCGCTGGCGTTGGCCACCGAGGAGGCCCGCGACCTCGCCGACGTCCGCGAACGGTTGCTGCGGCTGCTCGGCCACCCCGCCACCCAGGGGAGTAGCTGATGTCCGCGACCACCGACGCCGCAACCTTCAAATCCTCCTGGGTAGAGGGCCTGGTCAGCTCCTACTCCCGGCTGGTCGCTCCCGTCCCCGACGCACACGGCGTGATGAGTGCCCGCTCCCCCGAGCAGGGGCGGGTGAGCGTCGTCATCGGCGGGGGCTGCGGCCACTACCCCGCGTTCGCGGGTCTGGTGGGGCCGGGCCTCGCGGACGCGGCCGTCATCGGCGACGTGTTCACCAGCCCCAGCGCCGAGCAGGTGTACCGCACCACCCGCGCGGTGGACGGAGGCGCGGGGGTGCTGTTCAGCTTCGGCAACTACACCGGCGACGTGATGCACTTCGGCCTCGCCGCACGGCGGCTCGCCGCCGAGGGCATCGACTCCCGGACCATTCTGGTTACCGACGACGTCGCCAGCGGTTCCACCCGGAATACCGGGGCGCGTCGTGGCGTCGCCGGTGGCTTCTTCGTCTTCAAGATCGCCGCGGCGGCCGCGGCCCGCGGCTACGACCTGGACGGCGTCGCCCGCGTCGCGGCGCGCGCCAACGCGATGACCCGCACCTTCGGCGCGGCCTTCGACGGCTGCACACTGCCCGGCCAGCGTGAGCCCCTCTTCACCGTGCCGGAGGGCACCATGGAGCTGGGCCTGGGCATCCACGGTGAACCCGGGCTGCGGCGCGTCCCCGCCCAGGACCCCGCCGGGTTGGCCGACGTGCTGGTCGACACCCTGCTGCCCGAGCTGCCCACAGGCACGAGCGGGCGAACGGCGGTGCTGCTCAACGGACTGGGCCAAACACCCTACGAGGACCTGTTCATCTGCTACGGCCAGGTGCACCGCCGACTGGCCCAGGCCGGCCTCACTCCGCACCTCCCCGAAGTGGGCGAGTTCGTCACCTCACTGGACATGGCCGGACTCTCGTTGTCCCTGCTGGTCCTGGACGACGAGCTGGCCGACCTCTACGAGGAACCGTGCCAGACCCCCGCCTTCACCTCGACACCTCCGGCGAGCGGCACCGTGCACGGCCCACCCCCCAGAGCGGTCGCCGACACCGCGCCGCGCACCGGCGAGGCTCCGAAGAGCGGAGGCGTCGCGGCCGCGGCACTGGCCGCGGCACTGGCCGCGGTCGAGGCACACGAGCGGGAACTGGGCCGGCTCGACGCGGTGGCCGGAGACGGCGACCATGGCCGCGGGATGGTGCGCGGGCTGAGCGCGGCCGTCGCCGCCGCCCGGAGCGCGGACACCGTCAGCATCACCGACACGGGCGATACCGCCGATACGGCCGGCCGAGCGCTGCTGCTGGCCGGTACGGCGTTGGCCGACGCAGCTGGCGGCGCCTCGGGCGCGCTCTACGGCCTGTTACTCACCGAGATCGGTGGCGTGCTGCTGGAGGCCGGCCCCGCGCCGGTCACCACGGAACTACTCGCCCCGGCCGTGGACGCCGCGTTCCACGCCGTACGCGAGCTCGGCGGCGGCGCCGTCGGCGAGAAGACCATGCTCGACGCGCTCGCCCCCTTCAGCGAAACACTGTCCGAACACGCGCGTGACGGCACACCACTGGCCGACGCCTGGCCCTTGGCCGCGGCCGCGGCCACCACCGCCGCCCGCGCCACCGCCGACATGCCCGCCAAACGCGGACGCGCCGCTCGCCTGGGCGAACGCGGCCAGGGTCACGCCGACCCCGGCGCCACCTCACTGGCGCTGATGGTCACCGCCGTGGCCGACGTACTCAACGGCCACCACCCCGCCACCACTGACTCCAGCTCCGTTCCCGAAAGCCGGTGAACACCATGAGGATCGCCGTCGCCGCCGACAGCGCAGGACTGGCACTGAAGAACGAACTCCGCGAGCTGCTGCGGGAGGACACACGCATCGCCGAAGTCCGTGACCTCGGCGTCCCCGACACCGCCGACGACCGCGCCTACCCACTACTGGGCATAGCGGCCGCCGAGACGATCGCGGCGGGTGAGACCGATCGCGCCGTGCTGGTGTGCGGCACCGGCATCGGCATGTGCATCTCGGCCAACAAAGTCCCCGGGGTGCGCGCCACGGTCGCTCACGACTCCTACTCCGCCGAGCGGTCGGTGAAGTCCAACGACTGCCAGGTACTCACAATGGGAGCACGGGTGATCGGCCCCGAACTGGCGAAACGGATCGTCACCGAGTGGGTCGGCCACAGTTTCGACCCTCGTTCGACCAGCGCGTCCAAGGTCGCCCACATCAGCGAGTACGAGCGGACCTGAGCCACGACGCGGCCTCCGCGCTACCCCCCAAAGAGACCCCCGCCAGGGGTGTGGACCGATGCGAACGTGAACAGGAGCCGACATGCGTGTACTGGCCGCGGGCGACCACTTCGTCAGCCCGGACCTACTGGTGGCCGCCTTGGAGGAGGAGCTCCGCGACGACCAGCCGCCACCACCGGAGATGGCCCGACTGCGACTGCCCTGGCCCGTCGAACCGTTCGGCCCCGTCGGCGGGGTCGAGGAGGCCAGCGGGTCAGAGGAGGAGGTCATCGAGCGGTTGCGCGGCGCCGAAATCTGCATGACGCAGATGGCCCCGGTGACCGCCACGGTTCTGGACGCCTGCCCCGACCTGCGCCTGGTTTCTGTGTGCCGGGGTGGCCCCGTCAACGTCGACCTGGCGGCGGCCACCCGCGCCGGCGTCGCGGTCACCTACGCACCCGGCCGCAACGCCACCGCTGCCGCCGAGTACGCCATCGCCATGATCCTCGCGGCCCTGCGCCGGGTTCCCGCCGCCGACTCCGAACTGCGCGCGGGGCGCTGGCGGGGCGACTACTACGCCTACGACCAGGCCGGCGTCGAGCTGCGCGGCACGACGGTGGGACTCGTGGGGTACGGCGCCATAGGACGGATGGTGGCCCGCATCCTGCGCGCCTTCGATGCCGAGGTACTGGTCAGCGACCCCTACACCGACCCGCGCACCGTCTCCGAGGACGGGGGGCGCCTCGTCGGGCTGGAGGAGCTACTGTCCCACTGCACCGTGGTCAGTCTGCACGCGCGGCTCACCGAGGAGACCCGCAACCTCATCAGCGCCGAGCGGCTCGCGCTGCTGCCGCACGGCGCGGTGCTGGTCAACACGGCACGAGGCGGCCTGATCGACCACGGCCCCCTACCCGAGGCGTTGCGCAGCGGGCGCCTGGGCGCCCTCGCGCTGGACGTCTACGACGTCGAACCGCCACCCGCCGACTGGCCACTGCGCGGCCTACCCAACGTGGTGACCACACCGCATCTGGCCGGTGCCACCCGCCAGACCGCCGAGCGCGCCGCGCGTATCGTCGCCGCCGAGGTGGGGCGCTACCTGCGCGGCGAGGAGCCCCGCCACTTGGCCAACCCCGACGTGCGAGAGGTGCGCGCATGATTGTCGGCGTCGACGTGGGTACGACGGTAACCAAGGCCGCCGTTTTCGACCGCGACGGCCGGGCCGTGGCCGAGGCCGACGAGCCCACCACCCTGCACCGCTCGGGCAACGCCCGGGTCGAGCAGGACCTCGACGAGGTCCTGGCCACCGTCTCCTCGGTGGTGCGCGAGGTCGCGGCGACGCGGACGGAGCCGGTCACCGCCGTTGCCCTGACAGGCCAGGGCGACGGGCTGTGGCTGCGCGACACCGACGGCCAGCCCACCCGGCGCGCCATTTCCTGGCTGGACGGACGAGCCGGACCGCTGGTGCGACAGTGGTACGAGGACGGCACCATGGCGCGGGTACACCAGCTGACCGGCCAGGGCATGTTCCCCGGGGCCCACGGCCCACTGCTGGCGACCCTGGACGCCGAGGAACCCGAGACACTACAGCGCTCCGCGGTGGCCGGGTACTGCGTCGACGCGATCGTGCAGCGCCTCACCGGTGAGGTCACCGTGGACGCCTCGGACGCGTCCCTGCCCTTCCTGGACGTGGGCACCCGCTCCTACAGTCCCGGCGCGCTCGCCGAGTGCGGCGTCTCGCGGTGGAGCGGGCTGCTACCCGAACCCGCCGCGCCGCACCGCCTGTTCTCCCTGGACCGGCGCGGCGCGCGGCTGCTGGACCTACCGGAGGGCACCCCGGTGACCGGCGGGCCGTTCGACCTACCCTCCTGCCTGCTGGGCAGCGGCCTGACCGAGGTCGGCGACGGGCTGCTGACCGTGGGCACGACTCTGGCCTGCCAGGTCATCGCCGACCGGGTAAGCGTGGGTTCGTCGGGCGAACCCGCGGGGATGTGGCTGTGTACCGACCGCACCGACCGGTTCTCACGCGCGATGCCGGCCATGGTCGGCACGGCCAGCCTGGACTGGCTGCTGGAACTGTTGGGAATCGGTATCGGCGAGGTGGAGCCGCTGCTGGAGGCCAGCCCGCCCGGTGCCCGTGGAGTGTCGGCGCTTCCGTTCCTGTCGGAGTCGGGCGAGCGCGCCCCATTCGTGGACCCACACGCGCGCGGTCAGCTCACCGGCGTCAATCTGGGAACCGAGCGCGCCGACATCGTCCGCGCGGTCTGCGAGAGCATCGCCTACGCCGCCCGCCACTGTCTGGAGACGGCTGGACTGACCGGCACGCTGGCCGCCTGCGGTGGGGGCAGCCGGTCGCGGGCCTGGATCCAGGTCTTCGCCGACGTGCTGGGCCGGCCGGTGGTCCTGCCCTCCGACGACGCCATGGGGGTGCGGGGAGCCACCGCGGCTGCCTGGAGGGCACTGGGCGAGCCGGTCGACGGTACCCGCTGGCTGGAGCAGGGCACCCGGATCTCCCCACAGCCGCACCTGCGCGACCAGTACGAGGAAGGATACGCCCGCTACCGCGCGCATCTGGACAGCGCCCGCGCCCTGTGGAGCTCGGACGCGCCGGCGTAGGAGGAGTGCCACGCGAGAGGCGTCCGGTGACCGGGGAGCACGCCGGACGCCGGCGGGAGGAACCGGTCGCCGTGTCGTTGTCCACCCGCACGTGGACGCCCTCCCCGACACCTAAAACTCGTAGGATTATCTCACTCTACGGAAAAAATATTCCCTTCGGCCCGAGATGTCGTCTTTCCTTGTCTGGTCGTGGGCACCGGCATCCTCTCATTAGGCGACCGACGCAGGATCTTTTGCTGCTTGCCCTCAGCCCAAGCGTTCCAGGCTTTGATGTAGTAAAATAGGTGTTCCCGGGAGTCTTCCCGCTTGCGGAGGCGCTTTCCTGACGAAAGGGACATCATCGTATTGCGCAGTGTCAATCGGGGGTCCCCGTGCTTCAGTTCAGCTCCCGTGGTGAGGCCATCGAACCACGGGGACTGGTCAATATCAGGACGAGCCTGACTGGTCACATACCAGCCGATAGCCGCTGCAGTCACCGTGATACGCACGCTACGATGAATCGCTGTCGCCTTGGTCAGAGCATGACGCATCCCAGGGTTCTTTTCGAGTATCTCCACCAGCTGATCGTTACTCACCATCGAGCTACTTCCTGACCAGCTCGCGTCCGGTGCCACCTGGTAGAGGTAGAGCCCACGGAGAGCAGAGGCGAGATGTACGGTGTTCTCCTCCCCAGCAAGATGAAGAACATCCTTTCCTGTCCTTTTTCTTCCTGTATCCAGCACCGTGAACGAAGCACGAGGAGCACCTTCCACGACCATCGCCTGGACGGGAGTGTCAGCGCGGATGATCGCGTGGAGACGGTGCTGCCCGTCCAACAGCTCTCCTTCCTCGTCAAACGCGATCGCCTGGTGGGTCAGCTGCCACTCCCCCCGAGCGATTTGCTTCGTGAACTGCTCAATCGTAGTCCGGTTCAACGGGCGATTATTACTGTTCTTCTCCAGCCACTCGTGTGCTTGTGCTGGAGTCACGAGCATGACGGTGGTCTTCATGAGGCATCCCCACTCGGTGTCGCTGTTCGGGGATAAATCATAAAATACGACCCGTCGGAGGTGAGGGGATTTCCCAAAAAATGATGCTTACCACCCTCCCGTAAGTCGTGACCTGCGGGGTTGGTCGGACGTAACCGACCATCGGCCGATAATCGGTTCGTGCATCGACTAACGACCCAGACTGTGACGGCGATCCACGGTTAAAGTGCACGGTAAACGCGACGTCCTGGCGACGAGCCGCGGCCATCAGCACCCAGCAAGGCGAGTACATGGATATACGCCGGCGCACGGGCGCCCTGACTCCTCGAGGTTTGTAGAGCCCGGTTTGTGTGTTTTATGAGGATTTGGAGGCCAGTGTGTCGTGGCGATGCTACTTCTATTCAATGGGTGAAGGTAGCCCAGCGCCGAGCGCAGACGTTAGCTGTTGCGGGGCGGGTGGTTGGTGACGCTGAGGCAGGGGTGACATGAGGAGAGCAGACCCCTGGTGGCGATGGTGTGAAGCGCGCCCCCCTCATCGAGCCACCGCAAGGACCTGCTCTCGTGTCTCACCTCAATGCGCCGCTGTCTCTTGAGGGCCATCGCCGCCTGGTCGAGCGTTGCATGAGCCGCCCGATCGCCCACGTGGCCGCCGAGATGGGCATCCGTGTAGCCTCCAAATGGGTAAACCAGCACCGTCACTACGGCGCACCCAACCCGCACGAGCACTCCTCGACCCCACACCACAATCCGCGGGCCACCTCCGGCGAGACCGTCGCCACAATCGAGACCTGGCGGCGACACACGTGGTCGGCCTCCGCACCACCGCCGAACTAGCCGCGTGCGACATCGTGCTCGATCGGCACGCTCTCACCCGCCACCTCGCCCGTCTCGGACTCGTCAGGCGCCGCTTTATCGACCCCACCGGCGTCGCCAACCGCGCCCCGGGGGCGTATCGTCGCGCGCTGTCCGGGCCCATGGTCCACTTGGACGTGCAGAAGGTCGGGGGCTGGCACATCCACCGGTCGCGACTCCGGCCAGGCCCACACCGCAGGGCGGGCCAAGAGCACCGGGGCGGCGGGCGGCTACATTCACCCCATCCGCCGTGAATGGGGTTCTCCCGCCTGACCTACACCGAGGCACTGGGCGAGGATAGGGGCGCCACGGCGGCCGCCTTCCTCGCCCGAGCGAAAGTCTTCTTCACCGCCCACGGCAGCACCCCCATCCACCCGTGATCACCGACAACGGGGCCTGCTACCGCTCGGCCGCCTTCGGCCGACGCACCAAACATCGCCGAACCAAGCCGTTCAAGCCCCAGGACAACGGCAAAGCCGAATGCTATCGGCGGATCATGGCCGACAAGGTCCTCTACGCCCGGGCCTACGAAGCGAGAAGGAACACTCAAAAGCCATCACAGCCCGGAAAACACCCACTACAACTACTGTGAGTCCATCGTCCGCACAGTGCCGCCGGCGGGCCAACCCCCGGCCTCACGTCTGCACTCCGATGTCACCAACCTCCACCCCGCATACAGTTAGCGGTTGTATCAGTCCACCCACTTAACTGGGGTGTGTGCGGGCAGGGTTCCGGTGTCCCAGGTTCGGCAGATATGCGGCCGTGATGGTACAGCGACGCAATCCGCGAAGCACCCTTTGAGTCCTACGGTGCACATGAGCCGCTCGGACGCTGGCGCTGGTTGCTGCCTGGGTTGACGTGGACGCCCACGCAAGCTTCGGTGGTGCCCGCCGCTCCGGATCCGAGTGGGGTGAGGGGCCGTGGTCGAGGTGTTGAGAGCGGCGTCCCACCGCGTCCCAGGACTCTGGCCCGATGCCCCGCTACGCGCTGCCGGGCCCGGGCGGAAGGCCACCAGGCCCGGCAGCCGGTGTTTCCGGACCCCGCCGGCTACGGTGCCGTCTCCGGGAGCGCGGCCACGAGGCCGCCGTCGATGACCAGGTCCTGGCCGTTGATGTAGGCCGCCTCGCCGGAGGCCAGGAAGGCGACCGCGTCGGCGACCTCCTCCGCGGTCCCGGTGCGTCCTGCCGCCACCCGGGCGACCGCCGCGTCCCGGGCATCGGCGGAGACGTTGTCGTGGAACATCGCGGTCTCGATATAGCCCGGGCTGACCGAGTTCACCCGCAGGCCCTTGGGCGCCAGCTCCGCCGCGAGGGTGTGGGTCAGGTTGTGCACAGCCGCCTTGGTCGCCGCGTACACCGTCGCGCCGGGCAACCCCCGGTGCAGGGTCCACGACGCGTTGATGACGACAGCCCCGTCCCGCGCCATCAGCGGCAGCGCCTTCTGCACGGTGAAGTACACACCTTTGAGGTTGATGTCGGTGAGACGGTCGAACTCGGCCTCGGTGACCTCCTCCATCGGCTGGAAGGACGCCACGCCCGCGTTGGCGAACACTACGTCGAGCCGCCCGAACCGCTGCCGAACCCGGGACATGAGCGCGTCGAGGTCGGTGAGGTTCGACGCGTCCGCGCGCACCGGGAGCACCCGGTCACCGGCGTCCAGGTTCTTCGTGGCGGTGTCCAATCCTTGGGTGTGGTCCCGCCCTGTGATCACCACGTACGCGCCCTCGGCGAGCATCCGTCGCGCGGTGGCCAGCCCCATGCCGCTCGTGCCCCCGGTGACGAGGGCGACCTTGTCGTTGAATCGGGAAGTGCTCTGCATCATGGACCCCAGCCTGCTGCGCGGCCCGGAAAGCCACCAGTGCCCATTGATCCGGGGACTGGCACCACCACCCGGTCGGCCTCATCCCGGGGAGGTGAGGCGGAGGTGCTCCATCCGGGCGAGCCGGTCCACGGTCCCGGTGTCCGGCTGCGGGTTGTACAGCTCAAGCTGCCACCCCGGATGGTCGACGACGGCCAGCGGTGTCATGTCGAAGACCAGGTCGCCGAGTTCGGGGTGACGTACCGCCTTCACCGCCTGCTCGGGTTCGGCCACCTCGTGACGCGCCCAGAGCTCGACGAACTCGGGGCTGACGGCGCCGAGGTCCGCCACCAGCCGTTGGAACTCCTCGTCGTCGGGAGAGCGTGCGGCGTCGGCCCGGAACGCCGCCACGACGGCGGGGGCGACAGCCTCCCAGTGGATGTGCGCGTCACGGTAGCGGGCACTGGTGAAGAACGTGACCAGGCAGTTGTGGTCGGTGTCCCGGTAGCCGAACACCTCTCGCGCCGGGCCGTTGACGGCGAGCAGGTTCCAGTGCTCATCCCGCAGCAAGGCGGGGCGCGGCTCCCAGGCGTCGAGTAGCCGGCCCAGCTCGGGGGTCACACGCGTGTCACGCGGCTCCTCGGGGCGCGGGGGGTTGAGTCCGGCCAGCAGGTAGAGGTGGGCCCGCTCGGGATCGGACAGGCGCAGGGCCCTGCCGACCGCGTCCAGAACGTCGGCGGAGGCGTTGATGTCGCGCCCCTGCTCCAGCCAGGTGTACCAGGACACCCCCACCCCGGCCAGCAGGGCGACCTCCTCGCGACGCAGTCCCGGGGTCCGCCTCCTGCCCGCCGTGACCATGCCGACGTCGTCAGGGGTGAGCCGCGCACGGCGGGTGCGCAGGAAGTCCCGGAGCTGTTCGCGCCGCCGCCGCTTCGCCGCGGGAGACTCGTCGACCATGGTTCATGGCTACCACAGGGATGCGCGGGCCACATGGGAGTCCACCCAGTGGGCACTGAGCGCGCGACGGCCACCCCGGTCATGGACCCGGGTGGCGTCGTGTGTTCGCGTGAGTCGCGACTTCCTCTGTGGAGCCGACTTCACACGATACGAACCTCACCCCGGTCATCGAAGGCCCGCTTACCGGCCCGCCCTCCGCTCGTGTCCAGAACAAACGAGAAGGAAAGGCCAGGGCCGGCACTGACGGAACCGTCGGTGGGGATGACCAATGACGACCATATGCCGCGGGAGCGGCTTGATCACCACCGCAGCCGTCCTTTCACGAAGTGGCGGCAGGTCTGCCCGAGGTCCGACGCAGGTGGCGGGTCTTTGGGCGGCTCGGTCCTCCCACCTCCGAGTTCAGAGACGCACCGCGCACCTGGGCGGTGCGGCAGGACTGCGGCGCACATGTGCGCGCGTTCCCACGGTCCGTCGACATCGCTGGCCTCCGAGGGATACCGCTGCCGACACCGAGTCATCCGTTCACCGCGCGCCGGACCGACTCCGAACCTCACGCAGACATCCCCACGTTTTGAACTCGCTCGTAGCGCCTGGCGCTACGACGCGGCGCGTGTGTCCAGACCGTTCTCCAAGAGGTCGTAGGCCGTTTCGGTGCGGGTGACCGCGGCAGGATAGGTGTCGTCGGCGCTGTGCCCGGCGCGTATGTCCTGGGCATTGTGTTCGGCGAGGATTCTCTGCGCGCCGAAGACCTCTGCGGCCACAATGCGCGCCGTGAACGCGTCGCTCACTCCGCCGGAGGTGAGGAGCGCCTCGGCCAGGTCTCGTTCCCGCTCGAGTAGGTAGCTGGTCAGGCGGGTCATCAGGGTCGGCGTCGAGTACAGCAGGGAGTGGAACGTGGTAGCCGGCGGGGTGTCGTTCAGGCCGGTGAGGGGGTCGCGCTGGGCCAGTCGGTCGAGGAAGTCCTGGCGCAAGGCCCTCAGTGCGGACATGCCCGACGGGCGGCCCCGGACGACGTGCGCGGGACCTGGGTCGTCGTCGAGGAACCGGCGGAGAACGAGGTCTTCCTTGGTCGGGAAATAGGCGAACAGGGTCGGCTTGGACACCTCAGCGGCCGCGGCCACATCGGCGACGGCGACACTGTCGAACCCCGAGCGCTGGAACAGAGCGAAGGCCGCCTCCGTGATCGCCTCCCGGGTGCGGCGCTTCTTGCGGTCCCGCAGTCCGAGGTCGTGCATGAGCCCACCCTATCCCAACTTTCCTTGGTTAATAAATTAACTCAGTAGTATGGTTAACCAGGTTAAGATTTTCCTTCTGTTTGAGGACCTGCCGCGACCATGTACCCACTTGACCAGGATGCTTTCGATCCCGAGATTCGTACCGAACGCGAGTTCATGGACGCCTGTCGCGCGGAACTGGCCCGCATGCGCCAGGAGATCGGTACGGCGCTGGCCACCGGTGCCGGCGAAGGCGATGCCGTGGTGGACAAGTACTCCAACCACGCGTTGCGCCGGTTCCGCTCCCAGATGGTCGAGGAGCTGTCCGACCTCGACAACGTGCCGTTGTTCTTCGGACGCCTGGACTACCCGCGAGGAGAGGTCTATGACAACGCGGCCGACGGAGTTCGTGAGGGCGGTTCTCACACACGTCGGCCACACAGCGACCTCGTCTATGTCGGACGGCGCGGTGTCCGGGACTCCAGTGGCGAGCCGATCGTCATCGACTGGCGTGCCCCCCTGGCCCGTGCCTTTTATGAGGCCAGCCCTAAGGACCCGATGGGGGTTCGGGTGCGTCGCCGGTACGGATTCGATCACACCGGCGTACTGAGCGCGTACGAGGACGAGCCGGTCGACCGTCCCGACACCTCCGGCGGGGGGAACGGCCTGGTGGCGGCGGAGATCGAGCGGCCCCGCACGGGGCCGATGCGTGACATCGTGGCCACGATCCAGCCCGAACAGATGAGGCTGGTCCGTGCCCCTCTGGAACGTACGTTGTGCATCCAGGGTGCGCCCGGCACCGGAAAGACCGCCGTGGGTCTCCACCGCCTGGCCTATCTGCTCTACACCGAGCGGGAACGGTTGCGGAAGGGCGGCGGGGTCGCCGTCATCGGCCCCAACCGCTCCTTCCTCTCCTACATTCGTAATGTTCTGCCATCCCTCGGCGAGGTGGAGGTTTCGCAGACCACCATCGACGAGCTGACCGGCTCGGGAATCACCATCGAGCGCGCCGACGATCCGCAGGTGGCACGGATCAAAGGTGACGCCCGGATGGCCGAGGTCATCCGACGTCACCTGTGGGCACAGGTCCAACCTCCCGAGGAGGAGGTGCAGGTCACGCATCAACACCGCACGTGGCGCCTGCCCTGCACGGACCTCATCGAGGAGCTGCACGCCGTACTCGGCCGCGGGGTCGACTACGGCGCCGGCCGCGAGCTACTCGCCCAGCGTCTGGCGCATCTCGTGGTGCGCCAGATGGAGCAGGCGGGGAACCCGGTCGCCACGACCACGCTGCGCCGGCTCCGTGGCCACAAGGCGATCAGCCGCGCCGTCCGGCAGATGTGGCCCACCGTCGATCCCGCCCGTCTGGTGTTCGATCTCCTGACCGACCAAGCCCGCCTGGCTCGTGCCGCAGACGGGATCCTCTCCGCTGAGGAGCAAGGCACCCTACTGCGTACCCCTCGGCCACGCAGCCTGAGAGCGATGACCTGGACCAGCCTCGACGCGGCCCTCATCGAGGAGGCCGCGGCACTGATCGCGCCCCCGGGAAAACTCGGCCATGTCGTCGTCGACGAGGCCCAAGACCTCAGCCCGATGCAGCTCCGGGCGATCGCCCGCCGCGTGGCGGGCTCCTGTACAGTCCTCGGTGACCTGGCACAGGCCACGAGCCCCGCGGCCGTCCACGACTGGACCACGGTCCTCACTCATATCGGCCGGCCCGGCGGCAACATCGAGGAGCTGACTCATGGCTACCGCGTGCCGGCACAGATCATCAACTACGCCGCCCGTCTCCTGCCCCACATCGCCCCAGGACTCCGCGGCCCGGCATCGTTCCGCCACCCCACCGGGGCCCTGCAGCTCATCCGCACCGCACCTGAAGAGACGATCACGGCAACCATCGCGGCATGCGCCACCGCGCTGGCCCAGGAAGGATCGGTCGGAGTCATCGCCGCCGACCACGACATTCCCGAGCTGAGCCAGGCGCTCTCCGACGACGGGTTCCCGCACACCGTTCTAAGTCCCGACCGAACCCCTCCACAGTTCGAGCGCCTCACCCTCACCCCGGTCACTCTCACCAAAGGAATCGAGTTCGACACCGCCCTCGTCATCGAACCAGCCCGCATCGCCAACTCCGAGGACCGAGGTCTCCAGCGCCTATATGTCGCCCTGACCCGCGCCGTCAGCGCCCTGCACATCATCCATGCCGAACACCTGCCCGGACCACTCGCACAGGAACCCGCGACACCCCGGCGGGGGAACTTCCGCTGACACGCATGCCGCACGGGGGTGCGCCGGGGGTCGCACACCTCTCCATCACCGCCCACGAAACTCCGCCGCCTCGCTGGCGATCGCCTCGGGCGCGGATGTGAAGGTGATCCAGACGATGCTCGGCCACAAGACCGCGACGATGACGCTCGACACCCACGGCCACCTCTTCCCGGACCGCCTGGACGAGGTCGCCAAGCAGATGAGCGACCAGCGCGCGGCGGCGCTCCGCGAGGCGCGCTCGGCCACGCGCCGGACCGCAAACACCGGCGGAAGTGAGCGCGAGCCGTGCCGAGTCCTTGCCCGAGTCCCTGAAGCGAAAACGGGACCTCCGTAGAGGTCCCCGTGCGGTACTTTGACGTGCACTTTTGTGTGTGGAGCCAAGGGGAGTCGAACCCCTGACCTCCGGTATGCAAAACCGGCGCTCTGCCAGCTGAGCTATGGCCCCTGACGTGGATCATTGGAAAGCATACCGGTTCCCGAAGAGCACGCGTGTCGACACCGGGATGCTGGTCTCCGAGACGAACCACGGCTTGTGCCTGGAGGCGCGGGCGTCAGCAAGGGGACGAACGTCCGCCCACGTCTCCCGGCACACAAGCAGCAGCCATCGGCACGTCAGAGCGTGCCGTGGCTGGATGGATCCTCCTGGGTCCTAGTTGTCGCTGGCCGCGGTGGCTTCCGTCCACAGGTCGAGCTCGGCGCGGTCGGCCTGGATCTTGCGGTAGATGGCGAACGCCCCGAGGGCCACCAACACCAGGACAATAATCTTCTTCACGGTGTAGACCCCTTCTTCGGTCACTGGTATTCGGCTCTTACTTGGACGCACAGCTCGGAGATCGGAACGGTCCCGGCCGGGCCCCCGGCCGATCCCAGTCTGCCCGTCCAGCCGAGCGGAAGGCGTCAGTGGAAAGCTGTATGGAGTTGTCTTCAAGCAGACTAGCAACCCGAAGTGTCCGTTCCCGGCTCTGTAGGGGTTGTTTCGCTTCACGCGTTCCGGGTCCTGCCGGGGCCGAACCACGGGGCCGCCGGGATCTCCGGATGTGTGTACCGGCGGGCCGGGCGGTTCGGTGGCGCTCAGGCGAGCAACGCGAGCCGCCGCAACGTAGCGACGGTGGACTCGCGGGTACTCGCCACCGCGGTGATACGCCGCCAGACGTCCTGGCATCTTCGCACGTCGTCGTCCGACTCCACGATCCCGCCGCCGTGTGGGGCATCGACGAATGCGAGGGACGCCTCGTCCTCGTCGAAGCCGAGCACGGTGAAAGGGCCGGCGCTCCCCGGGTGTAGCCCCGCGGAGGTGGGCAGCAGCTGGATCACGACACGCTCGTGTTCGGTACCGAGCTCGATTAGACGGCGCAGCTGCGCGTGCAGCAGATTCCGGTCGAATCCGAGACGCTGCAACGCGTCCTCGTCCACGACCGCGTGGTAACGCTCCAGGGTGTCGCGGTCGAGCGCCTCCTGTCGTTTCAGGTACGCGGCCACGGTGCGTTCGACACCTCGTTCGGAACGCCCCTGTGAACGCGCGAACGCCGCCGTGTACTCGGGCACCTGGAGGAGATCCGGCACGAGGGCCCCGGCGTAGGTGTCGATGGAGACCGCGCCCGCCTCGTTACCCACGTAGCCAGAGGAGATCACGTCCTCGTACTCGGTCCACCAGGGGCGCAGGCGCGACTCCCGTACAAGGGTGAGGATCGCCTCTCGCTGACCACCGGTGACCCCGTACAGCCTGAGTAGGGCGGAGACTTCCATGACCGAGGGCCACTTGCGGATTCCGGTCTCAATGTGCCCGAGCTTCGCCGGGGACCATTCGAGAACGTCGGCGACATCGCTGAGGGTCATTCCGGCTTGGACGCGACGTTTGCGCAGCTCCGCGGAAAGCCGGCGGCGTCGAACGGTGGGGCTGGTCATGGCGCTCGTCCATAAACTCTGGGTATTGGTGCCGTGGCACCAGAGAAGCATTCGACCTAGCCTCTAGCAATGCGTCTCTACAAATCGGCCACCTGAACTGGGGATCTCCGCGCCCCACCGCTCCCTCCGAGATTTCGGTCCATGCCAACAGGGAACCTCTCGGACGTCCCGATCCGGGAAACCCCACTTCCGCCAGAGCCGGACCGGGCCGACGTGACGCGTGCGAACAAAGTTCTCCCGGTGCCCTCCGGCGTTCTCACCACCGCGACAAACGTGACGACACCCACTCGAGTGGGCATAGATGCGCTGGGCGAACATACGATGCAGGATGGATCGCTGAGGGTATTCGCCCTCGTGAAGACGCTAGGAACCCTATGAACCATCCCATCGACGACACCGAACAGTTGATCGCGAACGCCGAACAGGAGGTCCCACCCTCGGTGCGCTCGCGGCTCATCGCGAAGATCCGCACCGGGGATCACGTCGACGACGCGGCACGTGATCTGGGTGTGAATCCACAGCGTGTGTTCTCTGCCGCGCGTATCCTGAGCGCGTTCGGCGAACAGCTCGACTCGACTCTTATGGCGGAACGCGACCCCGATCTCCCACACGGGACGGTCACCGGCTACAACAAGCGCTGTCGCTGTCCGCAGTGCCGCAGCGCAGTGAACCGCCAGCGCTGATCGGCGCCTGTCCCACTCCGGCGGCGGTTCAGCCCTCCGGTTGCCGGACACCACGATCGTCAGCGACCGCGGGGGGAACACCGCCGCCGAGGGCGCGGGCCGTGTGCGCTCGTGTCGCCCGGACGCGGACATCCCGAGCACCAGCGGCCGTGTTGGTCGGGGGCGGCCCATAGTCGTCCCAACCCGCGGTCGGCCACGAGAGTGGGGGACGCGTAGCGCGACCCGGGCGGGGACCAAGCCGGTCCTCTCATGTAATCCCTGGTCGGCCCCTGGTCGGCGATGGATGCGAGATGAGATCGGGCGTTTCATGCTTATTGATCTTGAACCCGGGGAAACCCCCCTCACATGAGCGAGCGTGTTGACTGGGCCGCGATGACCGACGACGAATTCCTCACTCTGATACAGCAGCTGATGGAGCCCTCCACGGACGAGCCCGACGACGAAGAGTAGATCTCTCTTCTCGCAGCATGCGGCAGGCGTCCCCCGCCCGCCGTAAGAGGCGCCTGCCGAAGTTCTGGAACCACGCGGTGCGTCGCCTCCGAGCGACACCAGCGGGGTCACCCATGTGGCTGGTGGCGGCACTTCGCGACCAACCGCGTTCAGAGCGCCCTTCGGCGCGGGAAACGGCGGGAGGCGCGCGTATCGCGGGATAGTCCCTACCGTCGTTAACTGGACCACCGTGTCACCTCCAACCACGACCGAACCGTCCGGGCATCCATCACCAGAGGCCCCGCTCGAGCCGTCACACCCCAACACGATCCGCCCTTTCCCCAGTTCGACCCACCGCCCCGCCCATCTGTGGTCACCGGCCCCGACGGTGGACCGCCGCCTTGCCGGCATGTCGAGGACCGGGTAGCCCGAAGGGAGTCTCGGGGTAGCGGGACCGCACAACGAGGTAACAGCCGTTGCACGAGGCATGATCACTGGGGGAGAAGGGGGACCTATGGCGACGACGCTCGTCACTGGCGGTTCCGGGACGCTCGGCCGGCACATCGTGCGCCGGCTGGTCAAAGCGGACGAGGACACGCGCGTGCTCACCCGGCGTTCAGCACCGGCCTGGCCCGACGGCGCTTCCTGGTTCACCGGGGATCTCAGCGACGGTCACGGGGTCGGGCAGGCGCTGGACGGGTGCTCGACCGTCATCCACTGCGCGACCGACCCGTGGGGCGGGACACGGGACATCACCCAGGCGGGAAACCTTCTCAGCGAGGCGACGCGGGCCGGTGTCGAACACGTCGTCTTCGTTTCCATCGTGGGCTGCGACCGGTTTCCGTACACCTACCACCAGACCAAGGCCGCGGTGGAAGGACTCGTCGAGGATTCGGGGCTGGGTCACACGATCCTGCGTGCGACGCAGTTTCACGAACTCCTCGACTGGGTCCTTAACCGGGTCAGTCGTCTTCCTGTGGTCCCCGTACCCGCGAAGACATACATCCAGCCCGTCGCGGCCGCCGACGTGGCGGAGCGGTTGATGGAGCTCGTGAACGGGTCTCCCCAGGGGCGCGCGCCCGACATGGGGGGACCGGAGGTGCGCACCGTCAGGGACCTGGCGAACAGGTATCTCGCCGCGCACCACGTCCGTGCGCGGGCAACGAGCCTTCCCCTCCCCGGCGCGCTGGGATCGGCCCTACGGTCAGGCATGCTGCTGGCTCCCGACAACCGGAAGGGACACAAGACCTGGGAGGAGCACCTCAGCGAAACCGTCCGTGAGCGAAAGGCTCACCAAGGTTCTGTTCTCCGGGGGTGATACGTCCTAATCCAGGCCGCTGGGGCTACAACCGCCCCGCGGGCCCGGGTCTCTGACCCCCGAGATGTGGGTGTGGGGGGTGGGGCACCCTGTCAAGGGATTGCCCCACCCCCACACTCCTACGTGCAATCGTGGCGG
>RJMB01000018.1 GCA_003725585.1 Halostreptopolyspora alba
AAGCAGCCACCCACCCGGGCACCCACTCTTCAGAGGAAGCGGCAATTCATTCAATTCTGAAGCTATATTATCAGGCCGACGCGAACCGACCAAATCCGGCCCGATTCCGACCCGGTGCCTCCGACGCCCTTCAAGTACCGAACACAGCACATTCACGTCGGAAGCGGATAAAGAATAACCCACCGAAAGCGGCCGTACCGACATCCCAACAGGACGCGATCCGGCCAGGAGTCGCTCCATCGTCAAGAGAAGCGATTCTCTCGGACCTCTCGGAGAGCAACCTGACCTACTCTAGCCCTCCACCCATCCGGTGGCAACTCGACATTCCGTGATCCAGGTCACTTTTCCTCACACCGTCATCCGAACTCCGGTGTATCCGTGGCGCCCTCGTCTGAGAACCATCTCGACCCCCCACGCACCGACCAGTGACAACTCGGTAGGGGGGTGTCGACTCGGGCGTTGACACGGTTGACAGCGCGTCAGCGCTACCTGCACCGTGCACGAATTCGTCGGATCCGACCGGCCGTCGACAGCAACGCTCCCCGACTCCCCGCACATCCACCCCCACTGGATCAGTCTCCTGACCAGTGCAAATGTTCATCGAGCTGGAGCGACATGAGCGTCCTCTGGGGTCTGGGCGGGATGCTCGTCATCCTCGCCATCGCGTTCGCCTTCTCCACCAACCGACGCGCCATCAGACCACGCACGGTACTGGCGGCACTGGCACTCCAATTCGGCTTCGGTGTAGTGGTCCTGGACTGGGTCGTCGGCCAGCGGGCCCTCGAAGCGGCGGCGTTCGGTGTCACCGCCGTGATCGAGTCCTCGTCCTCCGGTATCGACTTCCTGTTCGGGCCGATCCTCCCCGAGGACGAATCGGCGTTCGCCTTCCAGGTGCTGCCGATCATCATCTTCGTCGCGTCACTGACGTCCGTGCTGTACTACCTGCGCATCCTCCAGTGGGTCGTGCGCATCATCGGCGGCGGGATACGGAAGGCCCTCGGCACGAGCAGGGCGGAGTCCCTGAACGTCACCGCCAACATCTTCGTCGGCCAGACCGAGGCCCCACTGGTCGTACGCCCGTACCTGCCCTCGATGACCCGTTCGGAGTTCTTCGCCGTGATGGTCGGCGGGCTCTCCACCGTCGCCGGAACGGTGCTGGTCGGCTACGCGCAACTCGGCGCGCAGATGGAATTCCTGATCGCGGCGAGCTTCATGGCCGCCCCCGGCGCCCTCCTGATGGCCAAGATCATCATTCCGGAGACAGAGGAGCCGGTCATGGAGCCCGTTGGTACAGCGGCGGGTGACGGCAGCGCCAGCGAGAGCGAACAACCGTCGGACGAAGCGGCCCCTCGGAAGCCATCCGAGACGACCGAAGGCCCACGGCCTCGGAAGGGTGCCCCGACGGAGGGAATCCGGCTGGCCTCCGGTTCCTCCGGCGCCGAGGGCGAACAGCCACCCCGTAACGTCATCGAGGCCGCCGCGCGCGGCGCCTCCGACGGATTGAAGCTCGCGGTGAACGTCGGCGCGATGCTGCTGGCGTTCATCTCGCTGATCGCCCTGTTGAATATGCTGCTGGGCGGCGTCGGGGGGTTTTTCGGCGCCCCCGACCTCTCTTTCGAGCAGCTCCTGGGCTACGTGTTCTCCCCCGTCATGTTCGTCATCGGGGTGCCGTGGGAGGAGGCCGTGGCCTCGGGGGGCTTCCTGGGGCAGAAGCTCATCCTCAACGAGTTCGTCGCGTTCGCCTCATTCGCGCCGGACGCCGACCAGTTCTCGCCACGAACCGTCACGATCACGACGTTCGCGCTCACCGGTTTCGCCAACCTCAGTTCGCTGGGCATTCTGCTCGGTGGGCTCGGCAGCCTCGTTCCGTCACGACGCTCGGAGATCGCCCAGCTCGGTCTCCGCGCCATCCTCGCCGGCACCCTGGCCAACCTGATGAGCGCCGCCATAGCGGGCATCCTGGTCGCCCACTGACCAATCGGCACCGGTACCGGGGCACGCCGGGCGGTTGGGCTCCCGGCATTCGTGGGAGCCCAACGGTCCCGGACGGGACCACCGGTCAGCGACGGGAGAGCCCCTTTCCCACCCTCGGCACGGTCCTCGAGTCAGCACACGGTGGTGAAGTGATCCGCGGTGCGTTGTGCGCATGTGCGCCGTGAGGGGCTGAGCCGTATCCGGATCCCCGGTAACGGGCCGGCCCTTCGACCCGGAGAAGGAGGCGTCGCTGTTGCCCCCGCGACACCGTGGGGGTCGTGCTCGCCCTCGTGGTCCGTACCTACCCGCTGGTGCCGTCGCTCCCGGCTACTCCTCTCCCACCTCCGTCGCCCAGTTCAGTTCCTGCACCCGACTGTCGAGCTCACGTAGCTGTCGGGCCACGTCATCGGCCTTCTGCCGTAGCTCGCGCACATCGACCGAGGGCAGCTGGCGGATCTCACTACGGCTGTACCGCCGGGCGGGCGCCGTCGCCGCGTCCGCCAGTTCGGTGTACATCCGGTGGCGGGCCCGCAACGAGTCCCGTTGGGCGAGCGCGTCGGTGAGCGTGACACCGGGGGAGAGTTCGGTGGTCATGTTGGTGGCGTTGATGCGCCGCACGAGCGTCTCGAACTCCGCTGTCAGCTCCTCGTACTCGGCCAGCAACGCGTGGGGATCCTCGATCGGATCCGTGCCTTCCTGGTGCTGGGCGTTGCTGTTCGCGCGTTTGCGCAGCTCCGCCATCCGTGTCGCGACGTACGAGCGGCGCGAGAGAGCCTCCGCCAGACGCATCCACCGCCTCCTTCCCGCTGTCCGGAGGCGCAACCGTAGCACGCGGAGGAGAAGGCGGCGCGTGCCGGCGCAACCGCCCGGAACGTCCCCGACACCCGCCCGCCCCGACTGACGGACGGCGTCCGCGCTCGCCTGGTGATCCTCTCGAACGCGGTGACTCTTTCCCCGTCATTCGGTACGGCGGCGCGCGTGCTTCTCGTGCACGACCCATCCGCTCACGTCCGGGCGTGGTTCTCGGGCTCACGTCAGGAAATCCCGTGAGCGGACGTTGTCCGCCGGGAGCGCCTCCGGGTGTGCCACGAGCGGGACCGGGACGTCCCCACCGGGCACTAATCGCACCCCGGGGACACAAAAGGCTTACCGGAGAACAACAAACCAAGTCTCCGACGAAAGTCACCCATGAACGAAAACGCGTTTGCCCAGGGGATTACTCGCGCCCCAATAAAGACCAACACTTACCACCAAGTCGTGACCTGCGATTTCGTTACGAAAAAAGGCCATTGAAACTTATGGTACTCGTGTTTATGATCAGGCATCCGAACGTTCGCGGCACAACCGAGATCACGAAAGTCCACTGTGGGAAACGCCCTGGACTCACCTGGGTTACCAATAACCGAACTGAGTTTGCCGACGAGCTAGATGACAGACACGCAAGCGAACGAGCATTTATACCGTCGCACCTACCACCTCCTTCGCCCCTATCGAGTGACGCTCGCGCTCGCCGCGGTCCTGGGGATTCTCGGTACCGGTGCGGCACTCGCCCAGCCACTCGCGATCGGCGAGGTGGTCGCCGCGGTCGAGGTCGAGCGACCACTGCTTTGGCCGTTACTCGTGTTGTTCGCACTGTTCACCCTCGATGCGGGGATCGGCGCGTTCCACGTCTATCTCGTCGGTCGGGTCGGTGCCGGCGTCGTTTTGGACTCACGTCTCCAGCTCGTCGACCGCCTCCTCCGCGCACCTCTCGCCGTACACCTCGACAACCGCAGGGGGGATCTGTTCACCCGCGCGGTCGCGGACACCTCCCTACTGCGCACGGCGCTCGCGCAGGGCCTGTCGACGCTGTTCGTCTCCGCCCTCATGATCACCGGAACGGCGGTGATCATGCTGCTCATCGATCCGTTGCTGGCGGGGCTCGTCGCGGGATGCCTGATCGTGTCCGGCCTGGCGAGCGGACACGTGGCCCGACGCCTGCGCGTAGTGACCGCCGGCCTACGGGAGCAGGTCGGAGAGTTCGGTGACGCCTGCCAACGCGCGTTGGCGGGCGTCCAGACAATCAAGCTCAGCCGCGCGGAGTCGCGGGAAGCGAGGCGGTTGGGCGAGCGCGCGCGGTCCGCGCACCGCGGGGGATTACGTGTGGCCGCCACGAACGCCGCCCTCTACCCCGCGATGAACGTGGGCGTCCAGGCGTCCTTCGGCGTCGTCTTCGTCGTCGGGGGCGCGCGTCTTTCCACCGGGTCCCTCGCGCTACCCGAGTTCAGCGCGTTCCTGCTGTACCTCTTCTACCTGCTGAGTCCCATCATCACCGGGATCCAGGCGCTCGCCATCGTGCAGCAGGGGATGGCCTCGGTCGGCCGAATCAGTTCGCTTCTCGACATCGAGCCGGAGGAGCACGCCGCGGTCGGAGACCAAGGAAGCGAGCCCGCGCGTGCGCCAGAGGCGGTGACCCCGCCGGCCTCGACACCGCACCCCGCCCAGCTGGACACTCCGAACGAGGATTCCAGCCGGCAGGCGGCCACGTTCACCCTCGACCACGTCACTTTCGGCTACGAGCCGGACGCTCCCGTGCTCGACGACGTCTCGCTCGAACTCGGCCCCCGAGGGCTGGTGGCACTCGTCGGGCCGTCGGGCTCGGGCAAGTCCACGGTCCTCGGCCTGTTCACCCGCCTTTGGGAGCCGCAGTCCGGCCGGGTGCGCGTGGCGGGCCACGACGCGAACGAGTTGCCGTTGTCCAGGCTCCGGGAGCGGGTCGCGTTCGTCGAACAGGACTCCCCGGTACTCGACGGGACAATCCGGGAGAACATTCGCTACGCCGCTCCGGATGCGAGTGATCAGGAGGTCGAGCGGGTCCTCGACCGCCTCAACCTCCGTACGTGGGTGGAGCAGCTCCCCGCTGGACTCGACACCCCGGTGGGCGAGGCGGGCGCGGCGATCTCCGGAGGGCAACGCCAACGGATCGCCATCGCTCGGATGCTGCTCTGTGAGCCAACGATGCTGCTGCTGGACGAGGCGGGATCGCAGCTCGACGCCGATTCCGAACGCGCGGTTCACGCGGCCGTCCGCGACGAGGCCCGCCGGCGCGTGGTACTCGTCGTCGCCCATCGGCTCGCCAGCGTCGTCGACGCCGACCGCATCGTCGTCCTCGACGAGGGACGGATCCGTGCCCAGGGCACCCACGATCACCTCGTCCGTACGGACGCGGTGTACCAGCGCATCGTCCAAACACAACTCGACAGCAACAGTGAAGTGACCATCCCCACCGACCTCCCCAATCCGGGAAAGGAGGATGAGCGTAGCGAATCCCCACTGCATCACTGAAACCACGGGTCAAAGACAACGACGAAACAAAAGAAAGGCGGAATCCATGGAAGAACTACTCGACAGGACGAACGAACAGTCCGACGACCTCTTCGGTGTGCTGACCCCCCAAACCCAGGTGGAGTTCGATACGGGAAACACCCCCGTCCTGGCGACCCCCGCCGCCGCGGCCGCGGGAGCGGGAGCCACCGTGGGTGCCTTCGCGGCCGGTGTCGCGGTTGGCTACGCCGTTGGGTGACCGAGAACGACACGAGACCGAGACGAAACGAAAGGAGTGATGGTCGTGGACACCCTGCTGGAGAAAGTCAACGGTTCGAGTGACCTGGTGCGCGTCTCGATCCGGGAGGAGCAGGCGACGACGATGGTCGGGCTCGGCCCGGTACTCGCGACACCGGGGGCGTTCGCCGCCGGTGCCGGTGCCGCGTGCGCCGTCGCGGGCGCGTTCGGGGCTGGCTACGCCATCGGCCAGGACCTGGCGGGCTAGACAGTTTCCCGAACGGGTGAGGTCGCAGGGCCAGCCGCGGCTGGAGCCATCTCGGAGGACCTCCTCATAGGCCGCGGCTCTCCTGTCGTGGCGGGATCGCGACCACCCGGTTCCGCGTGAGCAGGCTGGCACAGCGTTCGACGGTGGTGCGGCGCCGGTTGACCTCCCGGTCGCGGGTGGGCGCCCGCCGCCTACCGAGCCACACTGCCCAGCCCACCGGAGGCGGGCCCCTTGGAACTCCCTCGGGGCCCGCTGTCCGCGCCACCAGTACGTGGGAATCCGCCAACCGGAGGGCCGAACTATGGCGCTGGTAGGGAGCCAGCTGCGCGAACGGGTCGGGTCGATCTACAACAAGATGCGCACGGTGCCACGGCACCGGGCGTTGACCCTCACCGAGCGGCTCAGCGCATTCACCCACCTGCTATCCAGTCTCGAATATCTGTCCCAGCCCCAGGACCGTCGTTGGGGCGGTCTGAACAACTGGAACGAGACCCGCAAGACGTTCAACGCGAGATCTCGGACCCTGACCCGGTTGGTCGACCCCTGGTCGACACCCCGTGCGAGTACGGCGGTCCACGGACTACGGGTGGCCGCCGCCACGGCGGTGCTGCTCTCCAACCGTCGCGATGTCCGTGCCGCGGGAGATCTCACGCTGACGGCGACCTCGGTGCTGCTGTACCCACGTCACCTCCATGGGACCGACGGTTCCGACCAGGTAGCGTTCATCGCGCAGACCAGCGCGGCCATCGCCCGCCTCGGCGAACACCGACCCGCCATCGTCGACGCGGCGTTGTGGTTCTCCGGATTGCAGGCGGTGCTCTCCTACACGGTGTCCGGGTGGGTGAAGGTGGCGAGCCCGAGCTGGGGAGAGGGCCGCGCGCTCGACGGGGTCATGCGCACCTACACCTACGGCGACCCAGCCGTTTGGCGGCTACTGCGCCGGTCCCCGCGTCTCAGCGCGCTCGCGGGGCACGGAGTCCGCGCGTTCGAATGCGCGGCGCCGGTCGTGTTCTGGCGCCGAGGAGCACTCGCCCCCGCATTCGCCGCGGCGTCGCTGCTTTTCCACCTCGCCAACGCACGCGTGATGGGACTTAACCGTTTCCTGTGGGCCTTCGCGGCACTGCAGCCGGCGCTGCTCTACGCGACCGGTCCGCGCGAACGACCCGACGGCACGGGCCAGATCGAGCGCCGAGACGACACCCTGCCTCGGGTGGTGGCCGGGCTGAGCATCGCGACGGCCGCGGCGCTCACCACCGCGCGCGCACGGTGGGCCCGCATCGTCGCGCGGGGCCACGGCGCGGAACGCTTTCTGCGGACACGCCGCGGCACCACGCTCGCCTATCGCCACATGGGTCCCAGCCACCCGCGCCGGCCACTGGTGGTGTTCGAGCACGGGCTCGTCGCGAGCTCGGTCCACTGGGAATGGGTCGCCCAGCATCTCGGCGACGACGTTGGGACCGTGGTCTACGACCGCGCCGGCTACGGGCGTAGCCCTCTCGGTGGCGCGTGGAACGGCCTCGACTCGGCCGTCGAGGACCTGTGTGACCTCGTCGACCATCTGAGTCCCGAGGGGCCCGTCGTGCTGGTCGGCCACTCCCTGGGCGGTTACCTCGCCCTACGCGCCGCCGCACGCGGGAAGGAGAACGTGTGCGGTGTGGCGCTCGTTGACACGAGCCATCCCGGAGAGCTCGACCGTTCCGTGGGGCAAAGCCGCAGCGCGGAGAATCTCACGCGCACCCTCCAGGCATTCGCGCCGTCGCTGCGGTTGGGGCTCGGTGTGCTCCTCAAGCGGCCCTCCTGGGTCGACCGACTCCCGCAACCGGTCCGGCGTCTCGCTCTCGCGCAGTACCGGGACCCGGGAATGTGGCAGGCCGGTGTACGCGAGTGGGCCGCCGTCAGGGAGGACTTCGCCCGTTCCGAGGGCAAACTCCCGACCATCCGGGTCCCGCTGTCGGTGCTCACCGCCGAACACACCGCTGTGGCCGACCCGGTCCAGCAGGAGCTCCACGACGAGATCGCGGCAGCCGCCCCCTGGTCCCATCGACACGTCCTCGCCAACACCGACCATGACCGGATCCTCACCGACACCGACGCCGCGCGTCAGGCCGCGGACCGGATCCGCTCCTTCCTTGACGAGCTCGTCGACCAGCGGGAGAAGACATCATGACAACCGGATCACCGGGCAACCGAACGGTGGACGCGTGGTCGCGGACCAGCCACGTCGATGACCGGCTCGGGGTCGCGGGCGCCGCGACCGTCATCGGGATGGGGCTGTGGTTCCTGGTCACCGCGAGCGCGCAGCATCCCAACCGCGCGTTCGACCGCCTACGCGGAAGAGACCCCACGGGGCTCCTCATCGGAAACTGGCGATTCTTCGCCCCCGAACCGGCCCAGCACGACTTCCACATCCTCTACCGCGTTCTTCGGGGTGACGGCTCACAGACCCTGTGGCGAGCGGCGACGTGGATCCAGCCCCGTAGCTGGCGACAGACGTTCTGGTTTCCGGAGCACAGGCGGGAGAAAGCCGTTTTCGACCTCGTGAACGAGCTCGTGATGCTCGGCGACGAGCTCGTCGGCAACGACGTGACGCCCCTGCCCGCCTACCGACTGCTGCGCGACCACGTGCACCGCGTCGCCGCCGCCGAGTACGCGGACGACGATCCCCCCGCGCAAGGCTTCCAGTTTCTGATCGCCCGCCATTCGGGCCACGACGACGAGGAGGAACCCGAGTACCTCCTCGTGTCCCCCTTCGTTCCCTTCGCGGAGAACAGCCAGCACCCCCACCCAACAACGGCCGTAGGCACCACCGGCGGGAGAGTACGAGTCGAATGATCGATCAGGGGCAAGGGTTCATACCGGTCTATGAACGGATCTATCCACCGGGAGACGCCGCGGCGCGGTTCTGCGCCGCCCGACATCCGGGGGGCACGCTCCCGAGCCTGGAACCCGGTGCGGGCACCGGACGCGTCACGCTCCCACTGGCCGAGCTCGTCGGGGAGGTCGTCGCCGTCGAGCTCTCCCCCGAGATGCTCGAACGGCTGCGTTCCGGCGCCCGCCAGACCTCCGCCCCGGTCTCCATCGTGGAGGCCGACATGACCACCTATGAACCCGACCGGGAGTTCGGGCTCGTCCTGTGCGCGTGTGCCACGTTCGGCCTGGTCCACAGTCGCGTATCCCAGGAGCGGCTCGTCGCCACCTGGGCGCGGGCTCTCGCACCCGGCGGGACGCTCGTGATCGAGAACCACAACCCCGCCGGGATCGAGGCCCTGCACGAGGGGCAGACACGGAAAACCGTTGTTGTCCCCTACGCGGAACCGCACCGGACACTGCTGACCCACGGGACACTGGACCACGAGCGGGAGATGTGGACGGCCTCGAACATCTTCTTCGACCAGGGAACCACCTGGACCTCGACCGACGCCGTACTTCTCACCTCACCCGCCCGGATGGACGAGTACGCCACGGGCGCGGGGCTGGAACCCATCGAGCGCTACGCCGACTTCGAGGGCACCCCGTTCAAGGGGGACGAGCTGATGTTCGTGAGCGTCTATCGACGTCCGTGAGGACACGCGCCACCGCGTGCTCCCGAACGCCCTCGTCCCCGACACCGGTCGGCGACGGGGCATGACAGCACCCGACTCCACGCGGACAGTGACCAGCGCAAGGAGGATAACGTGGCAGCCACGATGACGGGACACGACCACGAACCACCGCGCTGGTTCGTCGCCATGGTCCGCTGTCGAGGGGTCACCGGACCCGTCGGGTTCGCACTCATGATCGTGGGGGTGGCCGTGGCCGCGCTCGCTCCCCCGGAGCTGGTGCCGGGCCCGGTGCGGCTCGGCGTACCGATCGCCGGCGTCGTCCTCATGTGCCTCACACTCTTCCTCAGCGTGCTGCCGCTCGATCCGGTCGGCCCGGCCGCTCCGCCCCGGATCCTCCGTGTTCCGGTCGACGGGGAGTGGGAGGGGTGTAACAGCCCGGTCGACGGAGTACCCAGTCACGGCACACACGGCTACGGTCAGACCTACGCGATCGACCTCGTACCCAGGGACGAGGACCGATCCCGACCCACGGGCCAGCGCGGTGGCAGCTTCCGGCGTCCCGAGACCGTCCCCGGCTTCGGAAAGCCGGTGCGCGCTCCCAGCGAGGGCACAGTCCTCGCCGTGCACGACCGGTCCCGGGACCACCGCGTCAGGCAGGGCCGGCTCGGGCACGCGGTCCTGGCCGTGGAGAGCATGGCGCGCGAACTCGCCGGCCGCCGGGCCCTACTGGGCAACCACATCGTGCTCGCCTGCGCCGGCAGCGACACCTACGTCGTGCTCGCGCACCTACGGCGGGGCTCGACCACCGTACGGGTCGGGGACCGGGTCCAGCCCGGCCAACTCCTCGGCCACTGCGGCAACTCGGGCAACACGACCACGCCACACCTGCATATCCAGCTCATGGAGCACCCACGTGCCAGCGTCGCCGCCGGTCTACGGTTCGTGTTCGACGAGTTCGACAGCCGAGGCGAACGCCGGCACGCGGCACTGCCCGCCAACGGCGAGCTGATGCGGGCGGTGCCGACGAGCGAGTCCCGGTGACATCGCCCCGTTCCCGGGGGCACAGGCGCGCGTGGCGCGGGAACGGGCGGTGTTTCGTTCCGGCCGTCCCCGCGACGGTCGCCAGCCCCGGCCCAAGCCGGATCTGGCTCAGGTCCGGCTCCGGTCGAAGCGGAACACACGACCGGCCACGGCTCCCAGGACCGCGGTGGTGGCCACGAGCACCAGCCAGGCCAGCCACACCGGGTGTGTCGGCTCGGCTCCGGTGAGGGAGGCGGCCAGCGCGTCCGTGAACAGCGCCGGTGGCAGCCACTCCAGCACGTCACCGACCCCTTCGGGGAGCAGTTCCAACGGCAGGATCCCGCCGCCGGCGAACACGAAGGCGAGCAGCACCATCGTCAGGATGGTGCTCGCGGCCTCGGTTGTGGAGATGAACGCGGCGATCAGGAACCCGATCGCGAGCATGAACGCGGCGCCGAGAACCGTCGTGACGACGAGTGAGGCGAGTCGTTCCGGTGGCCACGAACCGAGCGCGGCGGTCACCACCACGGTCAGCGCCAGTGCCCCGAGAAGTATCACCGCCCGGGGAGGGACGAGGGCGAGCAGGAACGTCCAGCGCCGCAACGGCGTCGTGCCCAGCACCCGCAGTGTCCCGCGGCGACGCAGGTCGACAATGGGCGAGACCGTACCGAAGAAGATGATCGCCCCGAGCGTCATCGTCAGCCCGAACGGCATGAAAAGCGACACGGGGTCCACACCGGGTTCGGACGGCAGCACCGCGCTGAGCATCACGGCGAGCGCGATGAAACCCACCGGCATGATGATGGCCCCGAAGAGAGTCGTCTTGTCCCGGAGCATCTCGCGTGTATTCGTCCGGGCCAGCGCGCGAAATGGGCTCTCCGTCATCGCGCTTCCACCCCCTCACCGCGTCGGCCGGCGTCCGACGCGGTTTCGTCCCCAAGATCGGCTCCGGTCAGTCCCCGAAAAACCTCGTCCAGCCCAGCGTTGCGAACCCGCAGGTCGCGCGCCGGCCGCTCGGCCTTCGACACCGCCTCCATCACATCCTCGTAGCGGCGAGCGTGGATATTGGTTCGGTTGCCGACCGTCTCCACACGCACCACGTCGTCCAGCTCCTCAGCCCAGCTCAGGTCCTGGCCCGGCTCCCGTGCGCAGCTGATGACGTGGTGCGGCGCGTGTTCCGCGATGAGCTCGGAGGGGCGCCCCAGGGCGACGAGCCGGCCGCGGTGCATAATGGCGACCCGGTCACAGACCGCCTCGGCCTCCTCCATCGAGTGGGTCGACAACACCACGGTGCGCCCTTCGTCGCGAAACGCCGTGATCACCTCCCACAGGTCCGCTCGGGCGTTGGGGTCCAGCCCACTCGACGGCTCGTCCAGCACGGTGACCCGCGGGTTCCCGATCAACGCGGTTCCCACGAGCAGCCTGCGCTCCTGCCCGCCGGAGAGGTTTCGCACGCGAACATCGCGGGATCCGGTGAGCCCCACGTCCTCCAGTACGGTGCTGGGAGCGCGTGGCTGGTCGTAGAAGGTGGCCCAGAG
Organism: Halostreptopolyspora alba; assembly: GCA_003725585.1. Classification (GTDB taxonomy): domain Bacteria; phylum Actinomycetota; class Actinomycetes; order Streptosporangiales; family Streptosporangiaceae; genus Lipingzhangella; species Lipingzhangella alba. The sequence continues at coordinate 11,883 of RJMB01000018.1, forward strand.
TTCCAGGGTCTCGATGGTGGTGAGGGTGGGGAAGAGTTCGGCCTGCTGCGGTTGGATCGACGCGACCTTCCGGAGTTCACGTTCGCTGGTCGCCGGGTCGATGTCGAGGACGCGGACACTACCGGACGTCAGCCCCCGGAGTCCCATCAGCATCTCGAGGAGGCTCGTCTTACCCGCGCCATTCGGCCCGAGTACGCCCAGGATCTCGTGAGAGTGGGCTGTCAGGGAGACTCCGTCGACGGCGGTGAGGTCGCCATAGCGCTTGACAAGCGAAGCCACGGAAAGCGCTGGGGGTTCCTCGTGATTCTGGTCGTTCATCGCTTGGACTCGTGATCCACTCGGTGGGGAGTTATGACAGGGTCGCTCGGAGCACTTGCCTTACTCCGTTCCGTCATAGTCGCATACGAGCCGTTTTCAGGGCACAGTCGAACCTTTTCCGGCGTGGAATCACCAACCGTGGCCCGATGACAAGGCTCGACCTCGCCCGAAACACAAAAAATCCCCGGTGAAAGGGCTGCCAAGGTCCCACCCCACACGGCTGGGGGACCCGCGTATCCGAGTCGTTTCCGGTGGTCATCCGCGCGAGGACCATTCTCCGGGTGACGAGAACGGCGACGTTCCTGAGGGCACAGACGGCGCGACGGTCGGGCCAACGGATCCGCCCGAATTCCGGTGGGGACCTGGGCTGCCGAAGCTCTTGCGTGGTGTCCCCGCGGCGTTCGTTGCGAGTTCGTGGTTGTCGACCGGCGCCCACGAAGACTGGCGGCGACAGGGACCCGCGAGAGCGGCGAGACACGCCACCGAGGGCACGCCCACTTGACCGCCGCGCTCGCCTCGCGACTCCCGTCATCGCCGGGGTTGACCCGTACCACGTGCAGGAGCTACCTGGTCAAGAGAGTCACCAGACCACCCAGCGCCACGCGCACCTCTCCCGGCCGCTTCGAACCGGTCGCCGAGGCGTGGCGAGCGCTGACGCACGTGTGGCGCACGAGGACACGAAAAAGCCCCTCCCGCGTAGGGGAGAGGCTTCTCAACCGGGATCTCGTGGGTGGGCGGGCGTACAGGGGTCACCTTGGGGGCCTGCTGACCTGGAATCAGCATCCGCCAGAGTTCGCCACGATCACGCGGTGTCTGCCCGCGTTGCTGTCACTGCCGCTGTCAACTGCTGGGCTCAGCCCGCCACCGCCAGCGCCAAGATGTTCCCGGCGATCCCAGCCAACAGCGCAGTGCCAACGTGGGAAGCGGCGCGGAACCCCTCAACCAACGGCCCCGGTCCGAGACGCTCGGTCACGCTGGGGCGCGACCCGAGCCCGAAAGGGGAGCGCGAGCGCGGCCCTCGCCCACCCCGTGATCGAGGGCCGCGCTCGCTCCGGGCGCCTCACCGAACTCCCGCGTTGACCGTTGCCCGCGAAGGCGAATCCTGATTAAAAATGAGCAGAACCTGGATGTCAAATGGGTTCCACTCCAAACGTGTCCAACATACTCCGTTATTTAACACGCCACTCTCGAACCAGCACTTCCCCGCCCTCTCCGCACCGGATTATGATCGAAGAAAATATCGATCCTTGATGCGCAGGCGGTGGTACTTCGAAGTTCTTCGTTCCGGCCGCCTCCCATCGGGAACTGACATACGTGAAGTGAAATCCGTGACTTCCCGAAAAATCGGCCGACCACGGGGGAAAGAAGTTGTGTTCCCCGATCCTCGAGTTGGGCACGCGGATCTCGGACTATTCGGTGCACCATTGGATCTTCCCGGTTTCGGGCTCACCGCCCATCCGGCCTAAGGCCGCGTCCGCGGCCGTTCGGCGCCGGTGAATCTTCACATCACCCGCCCGATCCGGCCCGCACGCACCCATCCTCTGGAGGTAGAAATGAGCAGGATCCGCACGGTCGAGCGATGCTACGCGGTTCCGGAACCCTCCGAGTTCGCGGTCGTCACCCCTCTGATCCTTTCGCTGCCCGAAACCGAGCCCGCACCTTGCGCACGCACCGCAGCCCGGCACGGCGGACCGGGCGCGGCCGAACTTCGTCTCTTACGCCGAACGGTCACCGGAGCGGGTCCGGACAGGCTGCGCGCACCAGAGGACCCCGACGAACGAACCCGCTATCGCTGGATGGTGGGCCACCACACGGCCTTCGCCGTATGGCAGTCGCTCGCCCGGCTTCTGCGGTCGATCGCCGAAACCCCCGCGCCCGCGGCGCACACGATCCGCCAGGCAGCGAAACTGTACGACGTTTATTCCGTACTGTTCCTGTACGCCGGGAGTTGTTCAGCCGACCGCTACGCCGCCACCGTGCGCGCCGACATGACGGCCAGCCATCCCGCCTTCAGCGGCCAATGGGCCCGTGACTACAGGCCGATCCCAGACCTCCTGCGACAGGTCCGCGCCAGGCTCCCGGCAGACCTCGCAGCTTCCCTCACCGAAGCTGCGGCGCACAACCACCAGGTCCACATGGCCGTCGCAAAGAAGCTCGTGCCTGACGGTGTCTCCTTGCTTCAACAGGCGGCCCGAGACCCGGGACACGGTCCCTCCGAGGACGACCACGAACTCTACGACGCCCATTTCGATGTCCGTCGGCGTCTCGTGTGCCAGCCGTTCTTCACCGCGCAGCTGGTCCGGTTACTCACCCAGTGTCTGTGCGACATCGCCGACCACGGGTTAGAGGACCCCGACGCTGTGCCGGCGGAGTTCACCGGGTCGCACAGCGAAGCCTTGGAACGTTTCGTGCGGGACCCGAAGAACATCCTTCTCGGCCTTGCCGAGACCCTGTCCGGTTCTCGTGTTCGAGAGCAGTTTCACGAGGCCACCTTTCGGGATCCCAATGAAACAACCTGACACAAACGCGCGCCCTCCGTCGGCTCCCCGTAGCCGCCCGAGCCTGCCTGGATTCACCGAACCTGACCGTCGAACGCCTAACGGATCCCACTGTCGCTTCGGAGTCGGAAAGCGGCCTCCCCCGCCCACTCCATGGAAAACCGCGTTCCCACACGCATGGTCCTACGCAACGATCGCCTCGCGATTCCCGACCGACCGACCACACCGCTCGAGCCATCCGGACTACCTCCCACGACAGCCCTGGCCGGAACCTCCGGAGATCCGATCCCATTCGCAACCGATCAGACGGAGGAAAGGCGGAATCCAATGAACATCGCCGGCGAGGTCAAGACCGTGTCCATGACGCCGTCGATATACGAGTACCTTCTCTCCCAGGCGGAACCACCGACCGCCGTGCAACAGCACCTGATCATCCGCACCCGCGGCCTCGGCGATCCCGCCGAAATGCTGATCCCGCACGAGCAGGGGGTGTTCCTCACCCTTTTGGTCCGCCTCACGCAGGCCCGACGAATCGTCGAGGTGGGCACTTTCACCGGGTACTCGGCCCTCGCGCTCGCTCTGGGACAGCCGCCCAACGGCCACCTGATCACCTGCGACCTGTCCGAGGAATGGGCCGACATCGCCCAGGAGGCGTGGCGGACGGCCGGTGTAGCCGACCGCATCGACCTCCGGATCGGTCCCGCCATCGAAACCCTCCGGACCCTTCCGCAGGAGCCGTTGATCGACCTGGTGTTCATCGACGCCGACAAGCCTGGATACATCGAATACTGGGAGCTCCTCGTCCCCCGTGTACGGCCCGGTGGACTGCTGATCGCCGACAACGTCCTCTACGGGGGAGAGGCGGCCGACCCGCGGGCAACTGGCAACGCGCGGGCCATCCGCGCGTTCAACGACCGTGTCCGCGACGACGGCCGCGTGGAAGCGGTCATGCTGCCCATCGCCGATGGGCTGACCATCGCCCGCAAACGTGAAACGCCCGAGCCCCGCATCGGGGCACCTCCCAAGGCCGCCTCCGGGGAGGATGGTTCCTCGTGACGACACCGACCTGACGGCCCACGGCGGACATCGGAGCATGGGGTACTGAACGCGCGTACGCCGGCGCGTCGTCACACCGGCCGCGGCCTTGTGCCAAAACGAGCTTAACCACCAGCGCACCCCGCGATCATTCACCGCATGCGACCGCCAACACCTTTGAACCCAGCGGAGCCGGACCCACCCACCCGATCTTCATCGTCGATGAATCCGCCGAAACCACCGTCACCGTGCGCCACGGCATCGGCAGCGGAGAGGACCACCTACGCTCCGCACGAACTTCCGGCCGACTTCACCAAACGCCGTGAATGACGTGAGGGCATCCGTCTGGGGCCTGACGTGTCACGACGACACCCGTGCGTAACCAGCCCGAAAGCGTGCCTCTTCGGGCGACCGAAAGAGAGGTAAGCCATGGGTCACCGCGTCACTCCGCTACCGTTGATGGAACTCACCTCGGGAATTTACGCCTTCAAGGCGCTGGCTCTGGCCACCGAGCTGGGACTGTTCACAGAGCTGTCCCACACGAGCACGATGACCGTCGCGGACTTCGCAGAGCGGCACGGCCTTCAGCAGCGACCCGCCGAACTACTCCTGACCGCCTGTACGGCGCTCGGTCTGGTGCGTCTCGACACCGACGGCACATACCACAACACATCCATGTCCGAGGAGTTCCTGGTGCGGGGCAAGCCGTACTACTTCGGCGACTGGATCGCGGTCGTGGATCGTCACGAGTACCCCGCCTACCTCAAGCTGGAGGACGCCCTGCGCGGGAACCACCCCACCACATGGGACGTCGAGCGCCAGGAGTCGCTGTTTTCGTCGGACGACCCGGCGATGGTCGAACATTTCTGGGACGGAATGTACTCCCTGTCGGCGTATACCGCCCGAATGTTCGCCGATGCCCTCGACTTCGCGAGAATAGAGCGCCTCCTTGATGTCGGCGGCGGCGGGGCCGCCTTCGATATCGAGCTGTGCCGCCGCCACCCGCATCTACGCACAACCGTCTTCGACCTCCCCTTCGTCTGTGACCTCACCCGGTCACGGGTCACCACAGCCGAACTGGAGGACCGCATCGCTGTCGTGGCCGGAGACTTCTTCACGGATCGTCTACCCGAGGGGCACGACGCCGTACTGCTTTCGAACATCCTCCACGACTGGGGCGAAAGCGACGTGCAGCGAATCCTTGAGACCTGCGCTGAAGCCCTACCGCCAGACGGGCTCCTCATCATCTGCGAGTCCTTCGTCGACGACGACAAGCGGGGACCGCTACCGGCCGCGCTGATGAGCCTGAACATGCTGGTGGAGACCTGGGGCAGGAACTACACCATAGCGGAGTACTCCGCCTGGCTGCGCGCGGCCGGCCTCGAACCCGAAAGCACCAACACATTCGAGGGCCTGGGCGCCAACGCGTCCTTGGTCGCCCGCAAGCGCTGACCGCCCGCCCACGGTCCCGTCACCGACGCGGCCCTGTTGCCAGAACCGACCAAGGAGCCCCCATGTCTCCACGACACCCGGCGGAACCATGGCGCATCAAGATGGTCGAACCGCTGCCGACCACCAGCCGACCGCATCGGCGACAGGCGCTGGAGAAGGCCGGCTACAACATCAGCCTGCTTCGTTCCGAGGACGTATACATCGACCTCTACACCGATTCCGGCACCAACGCGATGTCCGACCACCAGTGGGCGGCCATGATGATCGGTGACGAAAGCTACGCCGGGGCCCGAAGCTTCTACCGCCTGGAAGCCGCCGTCCACGAGTACTACGGCTACGAACACGTCATCCCCACCCACCAGGGCCGGGGGGCGGAGAACATCCTCTCCCGCATGCTGATCAGGCCCGGCCACCACATTCCCGGAAACATGTACTTCACGACCACTCGCGCCCACCAGGAGCTGAACGGCGGCACCTTCCATGACGTCATCATCGACGAGGCCCACGACCCGGCCTGCGAGCACCCGTTCAAAGGCGATGTCGATCTCGCCAAGCTGGAACGTCTCATCCACGACCTCGGGCCGGACCGCATCCCCTACGTTTGCGTGGCGGCAACCGTCAACATGGCAGGCGGGCAGCCGATCAGCCTCGCCAACCTCGCTGAGGTACACGAACTCGCCCGACGCCACGGCATCCTCGTGATCCTGGACGCCGCCCGCGCCGTGGAGAACGCCTGGTTCATCAAACAGCGCGAGCCGGGGTGGGGTGAGCACAGCGTGGCCGCCATACTCCGCGAAATCTGCGCGCGTACCGACGGCGCCGCGATGTCGGCGAAGAAGGACAGCCTTGCCAACATCGGCGGCTGGCTCGCCGTCCGCGACCCGGATCTAGCCGAAAGCGCCCGCGAGCTCGTCGTCCTGTACGAAGGGCTGCACACCTACGGCGGTATGACCGGCCGCGACATGGAGGCCATCGCGGTCGGTATCGCCGAATCCGTTCGGGAAGAGAACGTCAGCGCTCGTATCGACCAAGTGGCCTACCTTGGCCGGCGGCTGGCCGAGGCGGGGCTCCCGCTCGTCCGCCCCGTCGGAGGCCACGCCGTCTGCATCGACGCGGGCGCGGCCCTGCCCCAGGTGCCCCGAGACCAGTTCCCCGCCCAGACTCTCGCCGCGGCCCTCTATCTCGACTCCGGAGTCCGCGCCGCCGAGCGCGGAGTGGTCTCCGCCGGCCGCGACCCCGCCACGGGCCACAACCGCCACCCTCAACTCGAACTGATTCGACTTACCGTCCCCCGCCGCGTCTACACCCAATCCCACATGGACCTCGTCGCCGACAGCGCTGTTCGCGTACACGAACAGCACGCCCACCTTCACAGCGGCCTGGTGTTCCTCCACGAACCCGAAACGCTGCGCTTCTTCCAGGCCCGTTTCGCCCCCGCCACCTCTGACTCCCCTATTTGATGTCACCAGAACTTCGACAACCGCTCTCTTTCAAAGAATCCAAGTATTTTGTCTTTGTTGGAGGATTTCATGCCCCCAACCCGTGTAGAGCCTGTCGTGCTACTCGACGACAACTGGAACACCACAGGAAGTATCGAAAAAGAGGAAGCGCACCACCAGAACACCCCCCTACACCTCGCCTTCACCGCATACGTCTTCGACGAAGAGGGGAGGTTTCTACTCAGCCGCCGCGCGCTGTCGAAGCGAACTTGGCCCGGTGTTTGGACCAACAGCTTCTGCGGGCACCCCCTGCCCGGTGAACCGTTGGCAGAGGCAGTGCGCCGCAGGCTCAGAGCAGAGCTGGGCACCACAGCCGAGCGTATTGACCCGGTGCTGGGCGCGGTTCGCTACCGGGCCGTCATGGACAACGGCATAGTCGAGAATGAGGTGGGCCCTGTCGTTCGGGTCCTGCTCGCGGCCCCGCCGATCCCCAACCCAGACGAGGTGGACCGCGTGCGGTGGATCCAGTGGGACGAGCTGCTGAGCGCGATCGACGAAGGGCGCTCGGAGATCTCACCGTGGAGCGCGAAAACCATCGAACGGCTGCGCGGTGTCGGCCCCGATCCCTGGGGATGGCAGACGTCACCTCTTCAGGAGCTACCTCCGCCGCTGCGATGCCTGACCTAAGCGGCAGCCCCGCGCTCATACTCGATCTGGACGGCACCGTGCACCCCGGAACCGTCGGAGCCGAGGTCCTACGCGAGCTCGTACAGACGGGAAACGCGAGCCAGGAAGCAGCGAGTACGGCATTGGCGGCTATCAGCGGCCGCGCAGACCCGTCAGCCTCCTTCTATGCCACCGTAGAGACGGTGTACAGCCAATATGCGGCCGCAATCGACGGTATTCCCCACCACGCTCTCAAGAATGCCGCGCGATTCGCTTGGCGAACCTGTCGACGCACTGTATTCGAATTCGCATGGCCGGTCGTGTCCGCAGCGGCCCAGAGTGGCTACACCACAGTCATCATCTCCGGAAGCCCTCTGGAGGCCGTTTCCGAGGCATCGCTGGACCTAGAAATTTCCCACTATTACGGAACGCAGGTAGAGGTGACCGACGGACACTGCCGTGCACGCCTCGAACGGGCACCTGGCCACGCGGGAGGGAAACGCGGGTGCTTGGATGAACTCAACGAACGCCTAACACTGGACTTGGGACGCTCTCTGGCCATCGGAAACAGTGTCTCCGATATCGAGATCCTGACCGCCGTCGGCTATCCGATCACTTTTGAGGCCGACGCCGACCTGGCCGCGCTCGCGCGAGCACGCGACTGGCCAATGGTCGACCGCGAGACTGCCTTGCGAGCATGTATGAGCGTAATTTCTCCCAAATGATTGAGTCCCATGTGCCTTTAGTGGACGTAGAGGGCATCGGGCCGATCCCGCGATGACGTGGCGTGTCGCTCTCCTCCCTCCACACCCTGCTCTTCCCCCGCCCTGGCCGACCTGCGGATCGAGGACGTGTACCGGACCGGGCACTCGGTGCGGATCGTGGCGACCGCCCGAGGCGAAGACGTCGCCTGGCCGGTCTGTGCGCCCTTGTCACGCCGGGTCCACGGCCGCTGTGTCCGCCGCCTGGCCGACACCCCCGTCTCCGGCCAGGAAATGCTGATCCACCTGCGCGTCCGCCGGTTCTTCTGCGACGTCCCCGGCTACTCACGCCCGCTCTTCGCCGAGCAGGCACCCGGCCTGACCATGCCCCACACCCGACACAGCCGGGTCCTGACCGGCATGCTCGTCGGGCGCTGGACGGGCGGATCGGCGAACTCGACTCCTTCCTCCGCGGCCTGGGCCGTGACTGGGGTGCCGTCGTGACCGGGGTGACGCTGCCCGCGCAGCTCCGGAGTGGTCGGGGGCCACGTCAACCAGTTCAAGACGCTGAAGCGGCAGATGTATGGGCGCGCCACCCCGGATCTGCTGCGTAAGCGGGTGCCGCTCACCGCCTGATCGTAGGAGAGTCGGACTTCACCGAGTCCGTGCCAGAGCCAGTATTCGCGCGTCGCCGACACATTCAACGTGGATGGCCCCTTCGGATCCGTGAGACACGCCGCACTTGTGGACGATCGTGGCAAGGGCCGGGAGTCGACGCCGTGGTGTCCCTGTGCCGCACGGGCATCGAGGACTTTGACGGCATTCCCGACAACGATCACGTGCGGGCTCGGCCGGTCCCCACGACGCCGCCGGATGTCGCGCCCTGCGCGAACTGTCCGTTGGTGCCGTGAGCTCCACACGGACAACTGACGGACACAAAAAACAGAGCCTGGCCTCCAGTAGCGAAAACCAGACCCTGACCTGCGTAAACGTGTGGGCGTACGTGGACTTGAACCACGGACCTCATCCTTATCAGTAAAGAGAGACGTTCATAGGATCATAGGATCTCCTGTCTTCATCTGCGAGAACCCGCCATGTGCGTCCACGCGTGTCTACGAATCACCATGTCTCGTGCAGTACTTCAGAGCAGTACTGCGGCGCTGAATGTGGAGCGGAATTCGAGCAACGTTGCCGCCCGGTCATCCTTTTCGGCCCCTGCGATGGGGTGCCACAGGGGTGTCACGGTCGACTGTCATGACATGTCACGGTGACCTGTCACGGTGCTGTCAAGGGCCGTGACACGACTTCTGACCTGTAACTCCCCAAACCCCTCTTGGGGAGGGTGTCACAGGGACGCCATGACGGCTACGGACAGGAAGACCTGCGCGCAATTCGCGATATATCGCAATCCAGTTGCTAGCCGTCGGGGGTCATTGAGCGGCTGGCCCGTCTCCGCGCCACACTGGGTGCGCTGCGAGTCGGCAGTCGATGAGATGCCATCTCGATGGCGCTAACCCGGTAACGCTGCGCAACCTTTTCGATGGTGGTGCGGGTGTAGCCGCGCCCGCGCACCCGGTTACGAACGAACGACTCCGGTCCGGCAACCCCAAGACCAGTACCAGCGGGGTCCAGTCCGGTCCGGGTGTCGCATGCGTGGGTGTAGTGTCGCCACCCGTGCGCGTTCCTGTCGCGTGGCGTCGCCGAGGGGTGCGAATGCGACACCGCCCCGGCGCGCTGGACCGGCCCGGGGGGCACGGTGGACCGGCTGTGGGTCCGCGCCCCTGTCCACGGTAGTGCGACGCCGGTTGGGTTCGATGCGACACCCGTGTCGCCTGTCGCTGCTGCAATGCGCACACCCTGTGACGTGGGCACCACCCCCGAACCGATCCGGGGCACGGGGGCGGACCGGACGCCCGCGCGACAGCGATTCAGTCCACGTGCGCGCATGCGACACCCAGACCAGGCCATGTTGCCGCACTGTCGCCGGTCCGGGAGCCTCCCCTTTGGCTAGCCATTGGGGGGGTGGGGGCGAGCCTCCGATGTAGCGTTGTGTGCTTGTTCGGGGGTGGAACAGGGCCGTGTTCCAGGCGGAACAGGGGTGGAACAGTGTTCCGGTGCTGTTCCGCCTGGAACAGCACGCTGTTCCGTGCGTGAGCTGCGCTGTTCCACCAGAACCGTCTGGAACACGGCCCCTCCGATCCCCCGTTTCCGCCAGAGTGCCCGGAGTGTTCCCCCGTGTGTTCCGGGTGGAACAGGCCGAAGGAGAGCATTCCCCGACGTGACGGGCAGTGTCCACCTGGCGGGATTCCGCGAGCGTTGCGGCCCGGCCCTACCTCACGGCCAGGCGAAGTTGCCATCCGCGTTGGCGTGCCCCCTCGTGGGGTTCGTCCCGAACCGGGGGCACGCGTCCCCGCGATTGGAGAGGGACGGGGGTCACCCCATCCCGACGTCCCGCTCGACATCGGCCACTTCGGCCAAGGGGGCCACTGGCCGAAGTGACATCGGCCAGTAGCCGAACACCCCCAAAGGTCTCGTTTGTCCTGGGAAAACGCGGGATTCTCGGGATAGGAAATCGGCCAGTGGCCGATTTGCCACTTCGGCCACTGTGCAGGTCACGCAAGTGAGGGTCCGACTTCGGCCACCGGTGGCCGAAGTCGGACCCTCACTCGGTTCGTTACTTTCTGCGACAGGACACCCGAGTGGTGAGGGGTGTCCCGCTGTCCCACGCGTGGGACAGCGGGACACCCCTCACCACTCCCGTCACCACCTGCATATATGCCCGGTGTGGGACACGGGACAGCCGTGGGGCGAAGCCCCCGCCCGCGCGGGCCAGCGCCCGTGTCCCCGCGCCAACCCCCCCTATGTCGCGCTGTCCCGTCCCGCTGTCCCACAACACAACGTCACGACAACGCCGCGAGCCCAAGAGCCGTCGATGGCGCGGTGGCGGCCTCCCCCGTGGGGACAAGCTCATCGGCCCCACTGAGAGGAACTCACCCCGTGGGTCGCGCGGGTTAGGGGGCCGCTTCGGCGCGGGCAGGACCAGTTCCGCCCCCAGGCCCGCGAGCGGGGTCTTCCTGGCCACCGACAGTTCCGCCAGGGTGGCGCCAACCCCGCCACACCCCGGGGTCATATCAGAGACCCTGCAAGCCGCGTTCCGACTGGTCAGAGCCAATTCCGCCAGGGGCGGCGGCCACCTCTATGGACTCCAACGGCAGAACGCGTTCGCCCAGGTCATCACCAATTCCGCCAGGGGCCAATGATGGTCTCGATGCCGAAACCCTTGGTGGCGCCCACCCCCACACCCGCCTCGACGGCAAAGAGACCGGAGACTCCTCACGCCGGAGCGACACCGCCCCGCCTTCCCATCAATGCAGGTCGAGGCCAATTTTGTCGCACGGAACGCAGCCACACCGCCTCTCCCGCCCAACACGGGCGTCTTTGCTGCGCACGCCCAATTCCGTCGCCCCCCACCCCACGAGTAACCCGTCCGGGCCACCACGATGTCCGCCCAGGTCACCCCCAATTCCGTCGCGATAATGGACACCCCAACGATCCACCACGACTGGTGCCCCGAACACCCCTGACCCCAACGGAACTGGCCATGACCAGCAGAAACACTTCAGTGGCACCGAGATGACCTGTCCAGGGCACCGGGCAACGGAACTGGCGGTGCCCAGCCCCGAATGGCTAGCCATTGGGGGGTTCCTCCCGGCACACCCGACCGGCTTCTGACAAGTCCGCCACGTCCGCCACGTCCGCCACACCTCGACTTCGTTCCTGGTCACGTGAGGTGTGAGGTGTGGCGGAGAGAGCTGCCACGTCCGCCACACCCGCCACGGTGGCCGCCACACCCCAAGGCATGCCAGGTTCGTAGACTGGTGCGCACCAACCCGAGATGAACCTGGGGACCAACGCTGATGGGCTCAGTAACGCAGCGCGTAGAAGACGCCATACGGGAACTCATCGCATCGGGCGAGCTTGCTCAAGGTGGCAAGTTGCCGTCAGAGCGGAAGCTCTCACAAGACCTTGACGCGGGACGCACAACGGTGCGTCTGGTGCTCGGCAAGTTGGAGGCCGAGGGAACCATCCGAAGCGAGCACGGCCGCGGGTACTTCGCTACCCGCGGCAGCAGCCAGCGCAGAAGTGACGCCGATGGCGACGAACTTCAGTCGTGGGTGATCCGTGGCGAGCGCACCATCTACGACAACCGTTGGGTTCGACTCACGCTCGTTGACGTTGAGCCTCCCGGTGTGGAGCGCTTCGAGCACCACGTTGTGAGGCTGCACCACGTTGCCATCACGGCCGTGGTCGACGAACACGACCGCGTGCTCATGCTCTGGCGCTATCGGTTCGTACCCGACAGGTGGGGATGGGAGCTTCCCGGCGGCATCGTGGATCCTGGGGAAGACGCCGGTATGGCGGCCGCACGAGAGGTTGAGGAAGAGACCGGTTGGCGGCCCAGTACTCCGCTGAAGCACCTAGTCACGTTCCAGCCCATGGTGGGTATGGTCGACTCGCCACACGACGTCTACCTAGGCGAAGGTGCCAGTTACACGGCGCCTCCCAGTGATGTCGAGGAGGCCGGCCGTGTCGCGTGGATTCCGCTTGCGGACGTTCCGGGAATGATCGAGCGTGATGAGATGCTCGGCTCGGCGACGTTGGTCGCGTTGCTGCACATCCTCGCTTCCCGCAAAGGCGTTATGCCTGGCCAGTGAGCCGCTCAATGCGGTTTCTCTGCCGTACAGAACCAGTGCGGTTGGCCAGCAGCCTGGCCTTCCGCAACTGGTCTGTCGCGTCTCCGTGTTCATCGCGCCACATGTGCGCCTGGGCAAGATCAGTCCGCAACCCCGCCTCGGCACGCGTGAAGGTGGAATCCATGGATTCCAGAGCCTCATAGAGTTCGTCAATCGCTCCTGCGTCGCCGATTAGCGCGAGGGAGTGTCCTTTCCAGCGTTTCAAGTGCTCTTCTGTCAAGAAGATACTGAGCATGTCCGGGTCCCTTAGCAACCCGTCATCTGGCATGTGCAGCTCGGCGGATTCGAGCGTGGATCGACATGCCGATTCTTCGCCGGAAAGGGCGTGGAATTCAGCCTTCGCCGCTAAGAGCCAGGAAGTGACACGGGGTGGTATCTGGGATTGTGCTATCCGTAGCGCTTCGGTCACGAGTTCCACTGAGAGTTCGGGCTTTCCGGCATCGGAGAGCACATAAGCCTGTTCCCCCATGGCATGAGCCAGATAGGCCGGGCGTTCGGCTTCTCTCGCCGCGCTCTTGGCCTGCTCATAGTGTCTCCACGCGCGGTCAGTCGCTCCGACGTCGAGGGCTTGCCACGCCGCGAGCGTCGAGGCTCCCGCCAAGGCTTCCGCGATTGGCTCACGCGCGCTCGGGAGAACGGCGAACGTCAAGGCTTCTGTGAGCGTATTTATATGGGCCGTCATCTGATCGACAAGCTGAGAAGCCCCCATTTGTCGGTCGACCGTACGGAGTAGTTCCGTCTGTTGGTTGAGGGTTTCGACGACAGAACTCGATACAGAGTGGGCCGACTCAATGCGATCGACTAGTTCGCTATATCCGTCAACGGTGGGAATGCTGACCTCTTGCTCCTCGAAGAGTTCTTCGTTGGTCATTCCCAGAACCGCACGGAGAATCGCGGTGTAGGGTGGCGCGACACTCCGCTTTCCGTTTTCCCATTCCGAGACGTACACGCGCAGGCTCGCCGTTCCTGCGATCGAGGTCGCCTTGGCGCGCGCGTAGCGCTCGATCTCGTGGATAAGCCGGTTCTGAGACCAGCCACGCGCTGATCGTGCCTTACGAATCTGCTCTGACATGCTCCCGTCCCTTCAAGGGCAACTATGCGGCCCGACAGGAGGGCTGGCCAAACGCGCAGGCCAATAGGGGTTAACAGGCCTGAGTTAACGACTGTTGGCTTCCGATGCGCCGTCCGCACCGGACATCTTGGGTCCATGACAGTCCATCGGACGCCACAACAGTCTTGACACTGGTGCGCACCACTTGCTTTACTGGTGCGCACCAGTCAGGAAATGGCCAGCGATCGAAGGAGCCTTTGCGATGACCGAGTTGTACATGCGTCCCCGTCGTGGTGAGCGCTTGGAGGAGGACATGGCGTCGATGTCGGTGGAGGACCTCAAGAGCGTGTTGCGGGATGTGAGTGCGGAGCTGGATCACGCGCTGACCACGTTCTTGCCGGCCGGGGCGCGGCTCGCCGATGCCAACGAGATCGAGATCCCCGACGGCGAGCCCATGTATGTCGCCTCCGAGATGGGCGAGCGTGAGGGGGCGCCCGACGAGGAGCGGGCTGTTTATCAGCGTGCCGTGGAACTCACCGGGCCGGCCTCGACGCGTTCGTCCGCCGCTGGGCAGGCGTGGGGGGCCAGCGACCCTTTCGGGGAGCCCTTCGTCGTGTACCACTGGGCTCACGAAGCCTGAATCCGCCCCCGGCACAGCGCCCCATTCCGCCAAGAACCGTCGCTGTGCCGGGGTTGCCGGCCCTCACTCGAACCATGAGTCCAAGAAAGGACGTGTCCCCATGATGCACCACAGCGACGTTGACGCGCTGAGTGCCGAACTTGGTGGGCGTGGCGCCCCCGCGAGGGGGGATCTCTGATGATCCTCATCGAGGGCCGTGCCTTTTCCCTTCTCGCATGCCAGGCCCGGCGCGTCCACCACGCCCCCGAGGTGTCCACGGAGCTGGCCCAAGCCGCCACGCGCGTGGCTGGGCTGGTGGCCTGCGGCGCGCTCCCGGTGGGGGTGGCTCAGCGAACGTTGGTCGCCGTCGCGCGTGGGCGTGGCATGCCCGCCCACCAGGCGCGCGCAATCGTCGGTTCCCGGATCCCCTGCGCTCACAACTAGGAAGCCGCTGCTATGACCGAACCAACCCCGCCGCTGGATGACGTCGAGGCGTTCCTGTGTCGGTTCGTGGCTTTTCCCAGCGAGTCCGCCGCGATCGCGACCGCGCTATGGGCTGCCCACACCCACCTGTTGGACTGCTTCGAGTCCACTCCCCGGTTGGCCTTCCTCTCGCCCGAGCCCGGCAGCGGCAAGACTCGGGCCTTGGAGATCCTGGCCACCCTGGTGCCCAGCCCGATGCTGGCTGTCAATGCCACCACGCCCGCTCTGTTCCGCGCCGTGGCCGATACCCGGCCCACGATCCTCTTCGATGAGATCGACACGATCTTTGGCCCCAAGGCCAAGGACAACGAGGAGCTGCGCGGCATGCTCAACGCCGGGCACCGCCGCTCCGGCGTCTCCTACCGGTGCGTGGGGGATGGCTCGGAGCAACGGGTGGTGGCCTTCCCCTCCTATGCCGCGCTGGCCCTGGCTGGGCTCGGAGAACTGCCCGACACCATCCTCACTCGCTCCGTGGTGGTGCGTATGCGCAAGCGCGCCCCCCACGAACATGTCGAGCCCTACCGCGAACGGATCCACGAACCCGAAGGCCACCAGCTCCGCGAGGCACTATCCCAGTGGGCCAACGCGACCAGCACCACCCTGGCCGACACGTTTCCCGACATGCCCGGCGGAGTCCAGGACCGTCCCGCCGACGTGTGGGAACCCCTGCTGATGGTGGCCGACGCCGCAGGCGGCCCCTGGCCAGAGCGTGCGCGTTCGGCCTGCGTGGAACTCGTCGCGGCCAACCGTGACCCGGCCACGGTGTCTCTGGGTGTGCGCCTACTGGGCGACCTCAGAACCATCTTCCGAGGCGAGACCAAGCTCCCCACCAGCACCATCCTGGAACGGCTCCACGCCCTGGAACAGGCTCCCTGGGCCGATCTCGGAGGCAACAAACCTTTCGATGACCGCGCCCTGGCCCGCATGCTCGGCAAGTACACCACCGCTGAGGGCACAGCCATCAAGTCCCGCACCCTGCGCATGCCCGACGGGAGCACCCCCAAGGGCTACCACGCCGCCGATTTGGCGGATGCCTGGAGCCGCTACCTCCCCACCGAAGACACCGCCACCGTCGAGCACTCCGCCCCCACACCCCCTTCCATGGCTAGCCATGGAAGGGACGGTGTGGCGGCCACCGTGGCGAGTGTGGCGGACGTGGCTCCCCTCTCCGCCACACCTCACACCTCACGTGACCAGGAACGAAGCCGAGGTGTGGCGGACGTGGCGGACGTGGCGGACCTGTCAGAAGCCGGACGAGCCACCACCGAGCCCATCGAAAGCGGACCGTGCTCTTGGTGCGGCAACACCTTCACCCGCTACCAGGCCAGCACCCACCCCGACCGCTGCACCCCCTGTGCCGTACAGACCCGCGTTGCCAGCTAGCGAGAAAGGAACTTCCCATGCCGCTGTCCCACAACGCCCGCACCGCCGCCACCCTCCTCACCCAAGCGGCCGAACACGAACCCGGAAGCCAGCCCCACACCGCCCTCACCGCCCAAGCCAACGCCTACGCCGCACTCGCCCAAGCAAGCGCGCTGGAAGCCCTCATCGACCGCACCCAGTCCATCGGCGAACAACTCGCCGAACTCCGTGACGACCTCGCCCACAAGTAACCCCCCACACGCGCGGCCCCGGGCCAGCTACCAACCACCCCCGGGGCCGCCACTCCCCGAAAGGAGCACCACCATCATGCCCCCAACCACCCAAAAAGCGCTGTACAAGGTGCCGGAAGCCGCTGCCGTCCTCTCGCTCAGCCGTGCCGAACTCTACGAGCAGATGACGGCCGGCCGCCTGCGCTACGTCAAAGTCGGTCGCGCCCGGCGCATCCCCGCTCAGGCAATCAGCGAATTCGTCGCGCTCTTGGAGCGCGAGACCGAGGACGCTGCCTGATGGCCGGGCGTGGAGTCGGTGAAGGCACCATCTACCGCTACCGCAACGGCTATGCCGCCCAGCTGTGGGTCACCACCCCGGACGGCAAGCGGGCGCGGAAAACGGTGTATGGCAAGGACCGGGAGACCGTCCACAGCAAACTCGTGAAGCTACAGGCCGAATCGGCGAAGCGGCCGATCGCGACGTCGGTTCCGAGCCTTGAGAACTATCTGGACTATTGGATGAGAGAAGTCGTCATCGAACCCGACTACTCCCCGGTCACCGTCGCGACCTACGGTCAGTTCGTCCGCTACTACCTCGTGCCCTACCTGGGCAAGAAGAAGCTCGACAAGCTGAACGCGAAGAACCTGCGCGAATGGGTGAACACGCTTCGGCGCACGTGCCAGTGCTGCGCTCAGGGCAAGGACGCCGCGCGCAAGCCCGGCAAGCGCAAGTGCTGCGCAGCAGGGGACTGCTGCCAGGAACTCACCAGCGAGAGCAACATCTACGAGGCGAAGAAGGTCCTACGGAGCGCGCTCAGCAATGCCATGCGCGAGGAACTCGTCTCCCGCAACGCTGCCGAGCTGCTGAAGCTCTCCAAGCCACGGACGCGCAAGGCCAAGCCCTGGACCCTGGCCGAGGTACACCGGTTCCTCGCGTCCGCGCGGGCTGACGACGACCCGCTGTACGCCGCCTACGTGCTGCTGCTCACGCTCGGGTTGCGCAAGGGTGAGCTGCTGGGGCTGTGGTGGCCCGAGGTCGACCAGGACGCGCGCGAGGTGTCCGTTGAGTGGCAGCTCACCCGCGTGGGCCGCAAGCTGATACGACGTCGCAAGACCAAGACGGAGGACTCCGACACGTCACTCCCGCTGCCGGAACTGTGCCTGCAGGCGCTCAACGTCCGCGCGGAGCAGCAGGCCAGGCAACGGGCCGACGCCACCACGTGGGAGAAGTCCGGGTACGTGTTCACCACCAAGACCGGCCGCCCGGTCGACCCGCGCAGCTTCGCCCGGCTGTTCGACGCTCGGTGCGCCAAAGCTGGCGTTCGCCGCATCGAGGTGCACACCACGCGGAAGACGTGCGCGACTCTACTGGCCGCCCTCGACGTGCACCCCCGCGTAGCGATGCGAATCCTTCGGCACAGCCAGATGAAGCTCACCATGGACCTCTACACCGAAGTACATGACAGCTCGACGGTCGCCGCGCTAAAGAAGCTCGGAAGCAGTCTGCACGGGGACGAGGACGCCCCGGACGGCGACCCGGACGCTCACGAGGAGGATGAGAACGCTCCCGACGACGGGCCAGACGCCGGGTAATTGCAGTACTTTTCAGCAGTACGGGCAATAAAGAAGGCCACTCACCGGTTGGTGGGTGGCCTTTGACCTGGGTGGGCGTACGTGGACTTGAACCACGGACCTCATCCTTATCAGGGATGCGCTCTAACCGTCTGAGCTATACGCCCTCGTTCCGGGGGAACTCTACCGTATGCGGCGGTCTGGGGCGAACCAGGTGACCGTGGCGGTCCAACTGCGCGAACGCCCCTTCGCCACTTCCAGTATAGCCGCTCCCGGTGAAGGGTCGGGCCTGGCTCGGGGCCGGGCCCGGTGAGATCACTCGGACTCGTTGAGAGTCACATCGATACCGCCCACCAGGTCGGCCGTGAGGTTGTAGAGCATCGAGCCAACCGTGGCCAGCGCGGTGATCACGATGATGTTCAGCGCTCCCACGACACCCGTGTACCCCAGCACCCGGGCCGGAGAGAACCAGGTCTCCGGGTTGACCCGGATATCGTCGTCCTCTCCTTCCGTGAGGGAGGCGATGAGCTCGATGGTCGCGTCGAAAACCCCCAGCCACGACAGGATCGTGTAGATCACCGCGACCGCGACGAACAGCACGATGAAGCAGACGAGTGAGACGACGAAGCTGAACCTCATCACCGTCCACGGCTCCACACGGCTCACGGTCAGGTGCGCCTTGCGGGTGGCCTGGGTCGCCGTGGCCGCGGCCGGCTCCTCCTGCGGCGACTGTGGTGCCGTCATCCTCGGCACTCCCCCCTGGTGGACTTCCGCGTCGTCCGGGACCTCGGCTTCACCACCGGGACTGTCGTCCGGTGGCCCACCGCTCTCAGCCGCCGCGGCATCGGGCTCCGAGGCTGAAGACTCGGACTCCGAGTCAGGAGGCTCCGAGGCGGAGGGTTCAGTGTCGGTGGCGCCGGTGGCCACGTCCTCCGTGTCCTTTCCGGTTTCGTCGTCGGTCAAAGCGGGTTCCTGGGGAGCGGACTCCCCTGGCTTACTGTCAGACATAGTTACGCTACCGCTGAACTCTCCACTGCTGAGTGAAAACCGGACCATGGGGGGACAGCGTGTCCACTGGAGCACGCGTGTCGGGGAGAAGTGGAACCAAGCCTACGGACCTCACAAACCGCTCGGACCACGGCACGCGGGGCAGGGCCAACCACGACGAAGCCGGGTGCCCTGCCCTAGCGGTGCTTCGGACACCTCAGCTCTCGGGGGCGGGGTGTTCCCCGGTGGTCGTCGCCCCGTCGCCGTCCGTCTCACCGACCGCGGTCTCCTCGACCTCGGTCTCGGCGTTCCGCGCGATCGAGACCACCTGGTTCCCGTTCTCGAGGTTCATCAGCCGAACCCCCATGGTGGCCCGCCCCGACTGCTTCACCTCGGCGCATCGGGTGCGGATGATGCCGCCGTTCAGGGTGATCGCGAATACCTCGTCCTCCTCGGGGGAGACCATGGCCGCACCGACGAGCTTTCCTCGTGCCTCGACGATCTTCGCCGTGAGCACGCCCTTGCCGCCGCGGTTCTGCACCGGGTACTGGTCGGCCGGGGTCCGCTTGGCGTATCCCCCCTCGGTCGCCACCAGCACGTCCAACGGGCCGCCGTCCACCTCGCGGACGACATCCATGCTGAGCAGGTAGTCGCCCTCGAGGAAACGCATCCCGATGACCCCGCTGGTGGCCCGCCCCATGGGTCGCAGCGACTCGTCGGAGGCGGGGAAGCGGATCGCCTGGGCGTTGCTGCTGATCAGCAGCAGGTCATCGGTCGGGAACACCAGGCGCGCGGCGATGAGCTCGTCGTCCTCACGCAGGTTGAGGGCGATGATGCCGGCCGACCGTGGCGAGTCGAAGTCCTCCAGCCGTGACTTCTTCACCAGTCCCGACCGGGTCGCCAGCACCAGGTACGGCGCCGCGCTGTAGTCGCGCAGTGTCATGACCTCGGCGATCTCCTCGTCGGGCTGGAATGGCAGGATGTTGGCGACGTGCTGGCCACGGGCCTCACGCGCCGCCTCCGGCAGCTCGTACGCCTTCGTCCGGTACACCCGGCCCTTGTTCGTGAAGAACAGGATCCAGTGGTGCGTCGTCGTCACGAAGAAGTGCTGGACGATGTCGTCCTGCTTCAGCTGCGCCCCACGCACGCCCTTGCCGCCGCGCTTCTGCGCCCGGTAGCTGTCGATCCGGGTCCGCTTGGCGTACCCGCCCCGGCTGATCGTGACCGCGACGTCCTCCTCGGCGATGTAGTCCTCCATACGCATGTCATCCTCGTAGGGGATGATGTGCGTACGGCGGTCGTCACCGTACTTCTCGACCAGCTGGGCCAGTTCCTGACGGACGATGCTCCGCTGCCGCGGCGGGGAGGCGAGGATGTCGTTGTAGTCCTCGATTTGGGCCATGAGCTCGTCGTACTCGTCGGTGAGCTGGCGGCGCTCCAGCGCGGCGAGCTTGCGCAGCTGCATGTCCAGGATCGCCCGGGCCTGGACGTCATCGATCCCCAGCAGCTCCATGAGGCCGGTCTTGGCCTCGTCGGCCGAGGCGCTGCCCCGGATGAGCGCGATGACCTCGTCGATCCGGTCGATCGCCTTGAGCAGCGCACGCAGGATGTGTGCCCGCTCCTCGGCCTTGCGCAGCAGGTACTGGGTCCGCCGCACGATCACCGTGATCTGGTGGTCGACCCAGTGGCGCACCAGCTGGTCCAGGCGCAGCGTCCGGGGCACCCCGTCGACCAGGGCGAGCATGTTTGCGCCGAAGGTGTCCTGCAGCTGGGTGTGCTTGTACAGGTTGTTCAGCACGACCTTCGCCACGGCGTCCCGCTTGAGCACGATCACCAGGCGTTGCCCGGTGCGGCCGCTGCTCTCGTCCTTGACGTCGGCGATGCCGCTCACCTTGCCGTCCTTGACCAGCTCGGCGATCTTGAGCGCGAGGTTGTCCGGGTTGACCTGGTAGGGCAGTTCGGTGACGACGAGGCACTGGCGCCCACGGCTGTCCTCCTCCACCTCCACGACGGCACGCATCGTGATGGAGCCGCGGCCGGTGCGGTACGCCTCCTCGATGCCGCGCTTGCCCACGATCAGCCCGTGGGTGGGGAAGTCGGGCCCCTTGATCCGCTCGACCAGCGCGTCGAGAAGCTCGTCGTCGGAGGCCTCGGGGTGCTCCAGGAACCAGTTGATTCCGTCGGCGACCTCGCGGAGGTTGTGCGGGGGCATGTTCGTGGCCATGCCCACAGCGATCCCCGCGGACCCGTTCACCAGCAGGTTCGGGAAGCGCGCCGGCAGCACGACGGGCTCCTGGGAACGCCCGTCATAGTTCGGCCGGAAGTCGACGGTCTCCTTGTCGATGTCGCGCAGCATCTCCATGGCCAGCGGGGCGAGCTTGCACTCGGTGTACCGCATGGCCGCCGCGGGGTCGTTGCCCGCCGAGCCGAAGTTGCCGTTGCCGTCGACCAGCGGCATGCGCATGGACCACCCCTGCGCGAGCCGCACCAGGGTGTCGTAGATCGCGGAGTCGCCGTGCGGGTGGTAGTTCCCCATGACGTCGCCGACGACACGGGCGCACTTGAAGTACCCGCGGTCGGGGCGGTACCCGCCGTCGTACATCGCGTAGAGCACACGCTGGTGGACGGGCTTGAGCCCATCGCGGACATCGGGCAGGGCCCGGCCGACGATGACCGACATCGCGTAGTCGAGGTAGCTGCGCTGCATCTCGACCTGGATGTCGACGGGCTCCACCCGCGGGGAGCGCGATTCGGTCTCCTCCGGAATGTCCGGGGTATTCGCATCCGTCACTGGATG
Organism: Halostreptopolyspora alba; assembly: GCA_003725585.1. Lineage (GTDB taxonomy): Bacteria > Actinomycetota > Actinomycetes > Streptosporangiales > Streptosporangiaceae > Lipingzhangella > Lipingzhangella alba. Next base: position 33,847 of record RJMB01000018.1, read on the forward strand.
TCGATCCTTTTCTACCTGGGTCGTTCGCTGCCGTCGGGGGATGCCCGGGAATCAGATGTCCAGGAAGCGGACGTCCCGTGCGTTGCGCTGGATGAAAGAGCGCCGCGACTCGACGTCCTCGCCCATCAGCACGCTGAACATTTCGTCGGCCTGTGCGGCGTCGTCCAGGGTCACCTGGATCAGCATGCGCTGGTCCGGGTTCATGGTGGTGTCCCACAGCTCGGTCGCGTTCATCTCGCCGAGGCCCTTGAAGCGCTGGACGAGGTCACGAGGGCGGGGGTCACGCTTGCCGGCGGCGAGGCCGGCGGCGATCTGCTCGTCGCGTTCCCGGTCGGAGAACGAGTAGTCGGCATCGCTGCCACGCTGGTCCCACTTGACCTTGTAGAGCGGGGGCTGGGCGAGGTAGACGTAGCCGGCCTCGATGAGCGGCTTCATGAACCGGAACAGCAGGGTGAGAAGCAGGGTCCGGATGTGCTGGCCGTCGACGTCGGCGTCGGCCATGAGAATGATCTTGTGGTACCGGAGCTTCTCGATGTCGAAGTCGTCGTGGACCCCGGTGCCCAACGCGGTGATGATCGCCTGGACCTCGGCGTTCTTCAGGATCCGGTCGATACGCGACTTCTCGACGTTGAGGATTTTGCCGCGGATCGGGAGGATCGCCTGGTAGTTGGGATCACGGCCGCCCTTGGCGGAGCCGCCCGCGGAGTCCCCCTCGACGATGTAGACCTCGGACTTCTCGGGGTCGGTCGACTGGCAGTCGGACAGCTTGCCCGGCAGGGACGTGGACTCCAGCAGTGTCTTGCGCCGGGTGAGGTCGCGGGCCTGCCGGGCGGCGATGCGGGCGCGCGCGGCCTGGTTGGCCTTGGTGACGATGTCCTTGGCCTCGCCCGGGTTTCGCTCGAACCAGTCGCGCAGGTGCTCGTTGGTGACGCGCTGCACGAACGACTTGGCCTCGGTGTTGCCGAGTTTGGTCTTGGTCTGCCCCTCGAACTGGGGGTCGGCCAGCTTGACCGAGATGATCGCGGTGAGCCCCTCGCGGATGTCGTCGCCGGTGAGGTTGTCGTCCTTGTCCCGCAGCAGCCGCTGCTCGCGCGCGTACCGGTTGACCACCGAGGTCAGCGCGGTGCGGAATCCCTCCTCGTGGGTGCCGCCCTCGGCCGTGTTGATGGTGTTGGCGAAGGTGTGCACCGAGGCCGTGTAGGACTGGTTCCACTGCATGGCGATCTCGGCGGAGATCCCCTCGCCTTCCTCCTCGAAACCGATGATGGTGGCGTGGGCGGGCTCCTTGGTCGCGTTGATGTGCGCGACGAAGTCCGAGATCCCTTTCTCGTAGTGGTAGGTGTGCACCAGCGGGGTGTCGCCGGTGAACTCCGGACGCTCGTCGCGGATGGTGATGGACAGCCCCTTGTTCAGGAACGCCATCTCCTGCATGCGCCGCGCGAGGGTCTCGAAGCTGTAGGTGGTGGTCTCGAAGATGTCCTCATCGGCCCAGAAGGTGGTCTGGGTGCCGGTCTCGTCGGTCTCCTCGTCGCACGAGAGTGGGGCGACGGGACGGGCGGTACGGTAGCTCTGCCGCCAGACGCTGCCGTCGCGGCGGACCTCGAGCTCCAACCGGGACGAGAGCGCGTTGACGACCGTGACGCCGACACCGTGCAGACCGCCCGAGACCGCGTACGACTTGCCGTCGAACTTGCCACCCGCATGCAGCGTGGTGTGGATGACCTCCACCGCCGGACGATTCTCGACCGGGTGGGTGTCGACGGGCATACCGCGGCCGTTGTCGGCCACGCGCACACCGCCGTCGGCCTGCAGTGTCACCTCGATGGCGTTGGCATGGCCGGCGAGGGCCTCGTCGACGGAGTTGTCGACCACCTCGTAGACCAAGTGGTGCAGGCCCCGCTCACCGGTGGAACCGATGTACATGCCGGGGCGTTTACGTACCGCCTCGAGCCCTTCAAGAACCGTGATCGATCGAGCGTCGTAGGCCAAGTGTGAACACCCTCCTGATGGGGACGCAACATACCGGTCCCACACTTGGGGCGAGCTTTGCCGGTGGAAGCGTCCGAAGAACCATGTTCATGATACCGCGCGTCACACCTGAAAGTGGCATCCACGGCTCTGTGCTGCTCCACAGCGAACGCGCAGCACGGGAGCCGACTCCCTACACACGTCCGCCCTCACGATCAATTCCCCGCGCCGTTCAGTGGCCGCTGCGGGCATGCGACGCCTGATGGGGTGGTAAACCCGCGGTGGTGTGGTGCTTCGGGGGCGGCCATGCGCGGCTGTGGGTGGATGATCAGCGCGCGCGCAACCGTCCGGGGCCGCGGCCGCGACCCGGGCCCTGCACCTTGATGCTGCGCACGGTGCCGTGGCCGAGTTCCTCGTTCAGCCTCCGCATCAGGTCCCGGAGCATCGCGCGCGCGTGCGCGGCCATGGTCGCGGAGTCCGCGGCGATCACCAGTTCCCCGGCCTCGTAGGAGACGGGGCGCAGGTGTTGGGCGTTGAACTCGCCGACGATCTCGCTCCACCGGCCGAAGACGCCGCCGACGGCCACCTGCTCCTCCCACCCGTGCTCGACCAGCCAGGCGCGCACCGCGTCGCCGAACAGCTGTGGTTCGTGCCGCGGCCGGATCCGGCCGCGACGCGTCCGCCGGACCCGTCCGTCGGGTGAGGCCCCCCGCTCCCGCGCCGCGGCCTTCGCCTGTGCCAGCGCCTGGCGGGCGAGCTCGGCCCCGGTCGGGGCCGGTTCCTCGTCGTCCCCCGCCTGTGGACGATCCTCGTCACTCACGCGTCACGCCTCCCTCGCGCACCACGAACCGCGCCCCCCGTAGCTCGTCCGGAATGTCGTCGGGAACCGCCGCGCTCACCAGGACCTGTTCCGCGTACCGCACGTGCTCGGCCAACCGCCTCCGCCGTTCGGCGTCGAGTTCGGCGAAGACGTCGTCGAGGATCAACACCGGGTCGTCCCCGTCCGCGCGCAGCAGCTCGAACCCGGCCAGTCGCAGGGACAACGCGTACGACCACGCCTCACCCTGGCTCGCGTACCCCTTGGCCGGAAGGTCGTCGAGGTGGAGCCGAAGGTCGTCGCGGTGCGGCCCGACGAGCCCAACTCCGCGCTGCAGCTCCTGGTCGCGAGAGTCGCGCAACGCCGCGCGAAGCGTGTCCACAAGCTGGGGGTGCTCGGACGGCACGGGTGTGGCGTCATCGGGCACCGCCGAGCAGCGGTACTGCAGCACGGGAGGTCCACCGGCCGAGGTCAGCTCGGCGTAGGACTTGGCCACCAGCGGCTGTAGCTCCGACACCAGGGAAAGCCGGGCCGCGATCAGGTCGGCACCGGCCGTGGCGAGATGCTCGTCCCAGACGTCGAGGGTCGACAGGTCGACGTCGCGGCGCTTCGCCAACGAGGCGGAGGCCGACTTCAACAGGGCGTTGCGCTGCTTGAGCACACGGTCGTAGTCGGACCGCACACCCGCCAGCCGGGGGGCGCGCGCCACCAGCAGCTCGTCCAGGAAGCGTCGGCGCTCCCCGGGGTCGCCCTTGACCAGCGCCAGATCCTCCGGGGCGAACAGGACCGCGCGCAGGATGCCGAGGATCTCGCGGGGACGGGTCGCGGGAGCTCGGTTGAGCCGGGCGCGGTTGGCCTTGCCCGGAGTGATCTCCAGGTCGATCATCGCCGTGCGGTCGCCCCTGACCACCGCCGCGCGCACGACCGCGCGTTCCGCCCCCTTGCGCACCAGAGGCGCGTCCGTGGACACCCGATGGCTGTCGAGTGTCGCCACGTACCCGATGGCCTCGACCAGGTTGGTCTTTCCCGTCCCGTTGGCCCCGACGAACGTGCTGATTCCCGGGCCCAGCTCCAGGTACACCTCGGGGTAGGAGCGGTAGTCGGCCAGTTGCAGGTGCGAAACGTACATCTGGCCTCTCCTTGTTGACGGCGCGGCGGCGGTTACCCGGGTTCCGGCGGTTTCCCGTGAAACAATCACGCCCGGGACTGGCGTGGTGCCCCTGGAGTATCCCCGGGAGGCCGCCGGCACGAAGCGGACAGCGTGTCGCCGCGGTCAGCTGTCCGAGCTCTGCCCACTCTCGGCCTTGGCCACGGCGTGCCCACCGAACTGGTTCCGTAGGGCGGCGATGACCTTCATGGCCGGGCTGTCGGGCTGGCGTGACGCGAAGCGCGCGTACAGGGCGGCCGTGATCACCGGGGCCGGGACGGCGTGGTCGACCGCCGCGCCCACGGTCCATCGGCCCTCGCCGGAGTCCTCGGCGTAGCCGCGTAGCTCACTGAGGTCGGGATCGTCATCGAGGGCCCGGACCAACAGGTCGAGCAGCCAGGAGCGCACGACCGTCCCCTCGCGCCAGCTCGCGAACGTGCCCGGGACGTCGTCGACGACGTCCGAGGCGGCCATGAGTTCGTAGCCCTCGGCGAACGCCTGCATCATGCCGTACTCGATGCCGTTGTGGACCATCTTGACGAAGTGTCCCGCGCCGACCGCGCCCGCGTGCACGTACCCACCGCCGGTGTCCGGGGTGAGGGCTTCGAAGAGCGGGCGTGCGCGTGCGACGTCCTCGGCGGCGCCACCGACCATGATGCCGTAACCGTTCTCGCGTCCCCAGACTCCGCCACTCACACCGGCGTCGACGTAGCCGATCCCGTACTCGCGCAGGTTGTCGGCGCGCTGCCGGTCATCCACATAGTGGGTGTTGCCCCCCTCGACGACCAGGTCACCGGAACCGAGGAGTGAGGTGAGCTCGTGGATGGTGTCGGCGGTTGGGTCCCCCGAGGGAAGCATCAACCAGAGGACGCGCGGCGGTTCGAGGTGTTCGACCAGCTCGGCGAGGCTCGCGACGTCGCGTCCCTCGGGATGGCGGGCGTACCCGACGACCTCGTGCCCCTTGTCGCGGAGCCGTGCGGCCATGTTCCCGCCCATCTTGCCGAGGCCGACCATTCCCACCTGCATCCGTACTGACCCCCTGTTCCCAAGCTGTGGACGCCTGCCTTGTCCGCGCTTCGCGCGCTCGTCAGCTCGACAGCCGGACCGGCATGATCAGGTACCGGTAGTCCGAGGAGCTCTCTTCGTCGGCGGGCTTGCCCGTGATGATGGCCGGTTTGGTCGACGTCGTGAACTGCAGGCGCGCGATGTCGGAGTCGATCGCGTTGAGGCCGTCGAGCAGGAACGCCGAGTTGAACGCGATCTGGATGTCCTCGCCCTCGAGTTCGGAGTCGAGGGCTTCGACGGCCTGGGCCTCGTCACCCGTCCCGGCCTCGAGCACCAGGCGCCCCTGGCTGAACGACAGGCGCAGGGGAGTGTTGCGTTCCGCGACGAGCGACACCCGCTTGACCGCCTCCATGAACTCCGCCTTCTGCACCTCGGCGACGGAGCCGAACGAGTCGGGTAGCAGCGTCCGGTACTTGGGGAACTCCCCGTCGAGGAGGCGCGTGGTGGTGCGGCGACCGCCACCCTCGAACCCGATCATGCCCTCACCGCTCTCGGCGTCCGACAGTGCGATCGACACCTCCGCCCCGCTGGTGAGGGATTTCGCGGTATCGGCGAGGGTCTTGGCCGGAACGAGCGCGACCGCTGACATTCCCGGGTTCTCCGGGGTCCAGGTCAGCTCGCGGACGGCCAGCCGGTAGCGGTCGGTGGAGGCCAGCGTGAGGGTGTCGCCCTCGATCTCCACCCGCACCCCGGTGAGCATGGGCAACGTGTCGTCACGCCCGGCCGCGACGGCTACCTGGCTCACGGCGGCGTGGAAGACGTCACTGCCGACGGAACCGGTGACCTGCGGCATCTTCGGCAGGGTCGGATAGTCCTCCACAGGCAGAGTGAGCAGTGTGAACTTCGCGCTGCCGCAGGACACGACAACCTTGGCGCCGTCGGCGTCGATCTCCACGGTCTGCGGCGGAAGGTTGCGGGTGATCTCGGCCAGCAGCCGGCCCGAGACCAGGGTGGTGCCGGGTTCCTCGACGTCGATGTCGACGGAGACCTGGGCGGAGACCTCGTAGTCGAAGCTCGACAGCTTGAGCTTCTGGGTCCCCTCGTCCTCGTTCGCGTCGAGCAGGATGCCGGCGAGGACGGGGACCGAAGGCCGGACCGGCAGCGCACGAGCTGTCCAGGCGACGGCGTCGGCCAGTACGTCTCGTTCGACCCGGAACTTCACAATCCGACTCACTTTCTGCGAGGAGAGCTTCGGGTCCCTGCACACCTTGGGGGCACTACGCCGTCCAGCAGCAGCCCACCCACTGTGGCGCCTCCCAGGGGACCTCCGGGCCCCGACCATCGCACCGAGATGGATCGGGGGAGAGTCCAACCGTACCCCGATCCGACCGCTGGCGCTGCCCCACCACTCCCGATCGTCGCCGACTCATTGTGACGCCTCCTCGGCATCGGCCGGCAACCGGGCTTCATCCACAGATCGGGCCTCGACCCGGTTAACAAGCCACGTGGGAGTTAATAGGTGGCGCCGTAGTAGTAGGGGGTGTGGACAGTGTGGACAACCTCCGTTTTCGCAGGTGGCCCCGGAAAATTTTGTCCACCGGGGCTGTGGGCGGAGCGGGGGAAAACTTGTGGTCGCTGTGGACGTCCTGTCGGTCCCCACACGCCGTCCACCGGATATCCACCGATCGTCCACCGGTTTTCCACGAGTCACCCACAGGCGCCGCCGAACACGCCGTCGTCCGACGAGCGAGTTACACACAACCCGTCCCCATCTTGTCCCCAAGTTGTCAACAGGAAACCGAGGGTTATCCGCAGGGTTGTCCACGGGGTTATCCACAACAGTGGGCATGATCCGGCCCTCACCGAGGGAGCGAACCGCTTCAGATGTTTCAGGACTGTTGCTTGATCCGGTTGGTGAGTTCGGTTACCTGGTTGTAGATCGAGCGCCGCTCGGCCATGAGGGACCGGATCTTGCGGTCGGCGTGCATGACGGTGGTGTGATCCCGGCCACCGAACTGCTGGCCGATCTTGGGCAGCGACAGGTCGGTGAGTTCCCGGCACAGGTACATCGCGATCTGTCGGGCGGTCACCAGGACGCGCGAACGAGAGGTCCCACACAGGTCCTCGGTACTCAGACCGAAGTAGGAGGCTGTCTGCGCCATGATCGCCGAGGCGGTGATCTCGGGACTCTCGTCGTCGTCGGGGATGAGGTCCTGCAGCACGATGCCCGTGAGATGCAGGTCGACTGACTGCCGGTTCAGACTGGCGAACGCGGTCACCCGGATGAGCGCGCCTTCGAGCTCGCGGATGTTGGTCGCGATCTTGCTCGCGATGAACTCCAGCACCTCCGGCGGCGCGGCCAGCCCCTCCTGGGCGGCCTTCTTCCGCAGGATCGCGATACGCGTCTCCAGCTCGGGGGGTTGGACGTCGGTGATCAACCCCCACTCGAAGCGGTTGCGCAACCGGTCCTCGAGTGTGTTCAGCTGCTTGGGCGGCCGGTCGCTGGACACCACGATCTGCTTGTTGGAGTTGTGCAGGGTGTTGAACGTGTGGAAGAACTCCTCCTGCGTCTGCTCCTTGTTCTCCAGGAACTGGATGTCGTCGACCAGCAGGACGTCGATGTCGCGGTAACGCCGCCGGAAGCCGTCGGCCTTGCCGTCGCGGATGGAGTTGATGAACTCGTTGGTGAACTCCTCGGAGCTCACGTAGCGCACCCGCGCACCGTCGTACAGCCGCTGGGTGTAGTGGCCGATGGCGTGCAGCAGGTGGGTCTTGCCCAGGCCGGAGCCCCCGTAGATGAACAGCGGATTGTACGCCTTGGCGGGAGCCTCCGCGACGGCGACCGCGGCCGCGTGGGCGAACCTGTTGCTGGACCCGATGACGAACGTGTCGAAGGTGTACTTCGGGTTCAGCCGCGCCGGTTCGGCGGAGGTGTGGGGCTGGTTGCCCCCGGTGGTGTCGGGGGCGCTCGGCAGGGGTGGGGGAGGCACCTGGCCGGACTCGTCCTCCGATGAGCCGCCGTCGCCGGACGGCTGACCGGCGGGCTCGCCCACGTCGTGTTCGGGGGTCTCCTCCCGCTCTCGGGGCTCCTCGGACGGTGTGGCGGAGGTGTTCTCCGGTGGCGGTGTCTCCCACTGGTTGGGGATCTCCCGCGCGTCCGGTTCCTCCCAGCTGGCGTGGCGCTGCTCAGGCGACCGCTGCGGTGTGGCGGCGCCGTGCTCACGTTGGGGCGTCGTGTTCTGCCCGTCGTCGGCGGTGGGAGCGCCGGGATGCGTGGGGAGTGGGTCCGCGCCCGACGACTGTGGGGACGGATGGTCCGAGAACCACGAGGAAGCCTCGTTGGTGGCCGGGGTGCGCGGCGGGTCGGGCTCGTGACCCCAGGAGTGAGGGGTGTGCTCGGGTGGATGTTCGGCGGGTGAGGGGGTGTCGGCGTGCCCGAAGTGGCCGTCGGGAAGCGCCTCCGATGTGTCAGGGGGCCCCGGGATGTCCTCGCGAGCCACCGGTCGTGACGGTGCGGGATCCTGCGTGCTCGGTGCCTCGTGTGGTGTGGGCGGCTCCTCTCCGCCCTGCCCCATGGGTGGGCCGGCGGGGGGAGCGGGGTGCCCAGGGCCAGCGCCCGCCCCGGTGCTGGGCGGCGCCGGTTGTACCGCCGTGGGGTCGACGGTGACCGCCACCCGGATCTCCCGACCGAGCTCGGCCGAGAGCGCCTGGCTGATGGCCGAACGAAGCCGGGTTTCGAGAATTTCCTTGGCGAACTCGTTGGGTGCGGCGAGCAGAGCGGTGTCCTCGATCAGGCCCAGCGGACGGGTCTGTGGAAGCCAGGCCCGCTGCTGCGGGGGAAGCGCGCTGTTGTCGAGATTGTCCAGCACACTCGTCCACACCATTGCGAGGTTGACCTGTGCCTCAGACACGGTGACCTGCCATGGTTCGTCCCCTTCATCACGATGTGCTGTCGTGGTCGTCCGGTCGCGTGGTCGCCGGTGCCGGACGACTCCTTGTGTCGGGCTGTTCGGACGCTCGGACCGCCCCAATGTCTGGCCGCTTGTGGACCGAGTTCTTACCGAGCGAGGTGTTGTGGGTAACTAAGGGCCGTTCTGTGGACTTCTTGTGTATGGTTTCGCAGCGCGTTCGAGGGCCGAGGATGGGACGCGTCGCTGTCTTTCCACAGGTCTCCACAGCGGCGCGAGAGTCATCCACATGTTGTGCACAGCCTCTCAGATCCTGGTGATGCCTGGTGAGTTATCCACAATCTGCAGCTCACAAGGTATGCAGATGGTGTGTCTCACCCGATGTTCCAGGGGGTGGAGAGACGCACGGGAGGTGAGAACCCTCTCCGAGGTTATCCACAGCTTAGGGATGAGTGTGGGCGATGCACAGCCTGTGAATAACGTGGCGTCCACAGGACGCTCGCCTGTGGAGTTTCGCTCTCCTGGTGGCCGGGCTGACCTGCCCGGTCAATTTGACCACCGACTACACAGGTCGTATGTTCGTTGTGCTTACGTCGACATCTGTGTATAGCCGGCGAGACCGACCCCAGGGTCGTGTTCGCACGGGCGACCACCGCAGCGTGATGCGATCGGACGACGCGTGAAACTCGTCCGTCGACGACCGCGTCGGCGCGATGTCGACACGGAGCCGATCAGCCAAGCGAGAGACCCCGTCGGCGGGGTCCGGAGAACCGGCATACACGCCCCTGGAGCCCAGCAGTGAGCAAGCGTACGTTTCAGCCGAACAACCGACGTCGCGCGAAGGTCCACGGTTTCCGGCTGCGCATGCGCACCCGTGCGGGGCGCGCGATCATCGCCGCGCGTCGGAAGAAGGGGCGCAAGCGGCTGACGGTGAGCCACTAGTCGCCCCACGCCGAACGATACGGTGGACCGGTCTGCCGCCCGCGGCAGCCGGTCCTCTTCTTGTGTCCAAGGACCGATCCATGTTGTCGCCCCAGAACCGCATGCGGCGCGGTGCCGACTTCGGCCTCGTCATGCGTCGGGGAAGGCGCGTCAACCGGGAGGCACTGACCGTCGCCTACCGTACGGCCCGCCGGGACACGGGCGAGCACCCCGCCGGGGAGCCGAAGGTGGGGTTCATCGTCAGCAAGGCGGTCGGAAACGCGGTGGTGCGCAACCGGGTGCAGCGCCGTCTCCGTCATCTGCTCCGGGAACGTGTGTCGGATCTGCCGGACGGTAGCCTGCTAGTAGTGCGGGCCAAACCCTTGGCCGCGTCCCTAGGAAACGACGCGCTGGCCGCGCAGCTCGACGATGCATTGGCCGCGGCGATGCGTCCTCGGAAGAAGGCGACACGCCGTCCCCGGGGTCCGTCCGCCGGTGCATCGAACGGCGCACGGGGCAGCGGGGATCTGGCGGACTCATGACTGACGACAGACCGAACGCGGTGGCGCGGCTGCTGATCCTGCCCATCAGGGGCTACCAACGGTTTATCAGCCCCTTGTTCCCGCCGGTCTGTCGCTTCTACCCCTCATGCAGCGCGTATTCGGCGCAGGCACTCCGGGAGCACGGTGCGCTGCGGGGGTTGTGGCTCACCGTCCGGAGAATCGCCCGCTGCCATCCGTTCCATCCCGGTGGGTTGGACCCGGTACCGCCACGTAAGGACGTTCGGGCCCACACATCCAACGATGAGGGCGACCGGGGGGATGGCGTCGTGCCGGGCCCAACAGGGGCCTGAAGCAACTGGAGTAAGAGGGAGTTCGCCGGTGCTCGACTGGCTATACAACATCGTCGGCTGGGTGCTGATCAACATCCACTCGGGGCTGACGTTCCTTGGGCTCGACCCGGACAGTGGCTGGGCTTGGGGCCTGTCCATCGTCATGCTGACCGTGGTGACTCGGCTGCTGATGGTTCCGCTGTTCGTGAAGCAGATGCGCACGCAGCGGAAGATGCAGGAAATGCAGCCGCAGATGATGAAGGTGCGCGAGCGCTACAAGAACGACAAGCAGCGCCAGCAGCAAGAGATGATGAAGCTCTACCAGGAGAGCGGCACCAACCCCGTCATGGGCTGCCTTCCGCTGCTGCTGCAGATGCCGGTGTTCTTCGCGCTGTTCAACGTGCTGCGTAATGTGGCCGAGGGACAGGCACGCTTCGGTTTCGACGAGGAACTCGTCGAAAGCGCCCAGAACGCGCAGATCTTTCACGCCCCCTTGGCGGCGCAGTTCACGAGTTCGGCCCAGGAACTGGCGCAGTACAACGCCGACCCCGTCATGGCGCGGGTGGTGATCGTCGTCGCCTGTGTGACGATGGGCGCCACGACGTTCTTGACCATGCGGCAGAGCATCATGCGGAGTTCGGCACAGATGCCGGACAACCCGATGATGCAGACCCAGAAGATCATGATGTACCTGGCTCCGGCGTTCGGCCTGTTCGGCCTCGCCATGCCGGTCGGTGTGCTCATCTACTGGGTCAGCTCGAACGTCTGGACCATGGGACAGCAGCACTTCCTGTACCGAAACCACCCGGCTCCCGGCAGTGGCCAGACCTCCTCCCAGACCGGGGCGGCGCAGAACGCGAGCGCGAACGGATCGGCCAAGGGGCTGTTGGCGAAGCGCAAGACGCAGGAACCCGAACCCGAGCCCGAGCCGCCGCAAGAGCCTAAGATCGAGCGTAGGCAGCCGAAGAAGCAGTCGCGGTCGAAGCGCGGTGGCGGTAAGAAGCGCTAGCGCGGCGAGACCCGGTGTGCCGCGGGTCGGCGACACAATGGGCCAGGATCACACGGTCAGGTTCACGTAGGCGTTTTAATCGCCCCGGAAGCGTGGGCCGACCGGGTCGGGACAGAAGGAGACAGCTCGCTGTGAGCAACGGTAACTCCGAGAACGCGGACCAGGACCGCGGGAATGTGGCGGTGGCCGACGGGCCCGAGAAGGAGGGGGCCGCGGAACCCGCTGTCGACATCGAGTCGCTCGAGAGGGAAGGCGACATCGCGGCCGACTACATCGAGGGGCTGCTCGATATCGCCGATTTCGACGGCGACATCGATATGGACGTCGAAGCCGACCGCGCGAAGGTCTCGGTCGTGGGCACCACCCTGGACGAGCTCGTGGGAGACAAGGGGGAGGTGCTCGAGGCACTCCAGGAACTGACGCGCCTGGCGGTGCACCGGAGGACGGGGCACCGCAGCCGGCTGATGCTCGACATCGGGGGATACCGTGACTCGCGCCGCAAGACGCTGACCCGAATCGGCACCGAGATGGCCGACGAGGTCAAGCGGAAGGGCGAGGTGAAGGAACTCGAGCCGATGTCGCCGTTCGAGCGCAAGGTCGTGCACGACGCCATCGCTGGTGCTGGGTTGCGTAGTGAGTCCGAGGGGGAGGAGCCCAACCGTTACGTGGTGGTGTACCCCGCGGACGATTGACGGTTTCACGTGAAACCAGCGACGCCCCCCACGAGTAGGATCGTGGGGGGCGTCTTGTGTTTCCGTCCCGTTTTCCCCTCGCCGCGCCGTTCGTGGACGGCTTGTGCGCTACTGCCTCGGGATAAGGGTCTCCGTGGCGTTCCTGTCGAGAAGTCGACATACCGATGAGTGGATGAAGAGACCAAGGTAGGTGACGGATGGCCTCGGGTGCTGGCGGGAGCGTGGCGCCACCGGAACAGGCGCGTGCGCTGTTCGGTGACGCGACCCCCGAGATGGCCCGGTACGCGGATCTCCTCGCGGACGCGGGGGTGACGCGCGGACTTATCGGCCCTCGTGAGGTCCCTCGACTGTGGGAACGGCACCTGATGAACTGTGCTGTCATCGAGGAGCTCATTCCCGAGGGAGCCGAGGTTGTCGATGTGGGGGCCGGGGCGGGATTACCCGGTGTGGTGCTCGGTATTATTCGACCGGATCTCTCGATCGTCCTTCTTGAGCCCCTTCTCCGTCGGACGGTCTTCCTGAGGGAGTGCGTGGAGACCCTCGGCCTGGATAACGTGACCGTGCGGCGGGGGCGAGCCGAAGAAGTGCGTAACGAGTTGCGCGCCGATGTGGTAACAGCTCGGGCGGTGGCTCCACTGACACGCCTGGCGCGCTGGTCACTTCCCCTGATCCGTAAGGATGGGATCCTCCTCGCGCTCAAGGGTGAGCAGGCGGGGAGCGAACTCGAGGAAGCGCGCGCAGATTTGTCCGCACAACGCCCATGCGTTGCCGATGTTGTTCAAGTTGGCAGCGGTAAAGTCGAACCGGCTACCACGGTCGTTCGTGTCAGGGTTACATCCGAGATCGACACGGCCGCTCCGTCCAGGTCGAAACGTGCGCCGGACGGCAGAAGGAAGCGTGGACGGAAGAGGTGAACTCATTCGTGCCCCAGAACCAGTCCGATGGTGGACGCGTTTCACGTGAGACCGAGCTGGCCTTCGACTCCGGAGTTGGGTCGAGTGCTGGCGTTTCACGTGAAACCGGCTCCCAGGAAGAGCAGCAGTCGTGGCACCCCGCGGGAGTTTCACGTGAAACCGAGTCCAAGTCGGGCCGGGGAAACGGGGAACTCGACACCCCGATCGCACGTGCGGCACGTGCCGCCATGACGGTACGCGGGAACAGCGATGACACTTGGCCACGCCCCACCGAATGTCGGGTGCTGAGTGTCGCGAACCAGAAAGGTGGAGTCGGGAAGACCACCACCGCGGTGAACCTGGCCGCCTCGCTCGCGATGCACGGGAATCGCGTTATGGTCGTGGACCTCGACCCGCAGGGAAACGCGTCCACGGCGTTGGGGATAGAACGGGACGAGGAGTCACGTTCCATCTACCACTGTCTCGTGGAGGACGCGGAGATTCGTGATCTGGCGCAGCCCGTTCCGGATATCCCCAATCTGTGGTGCGTGCCGGCCACGATCGATCTCGCGGGAGCGGAGATCGAACTCGTCTCGCTGGTCGCCCGCGAGTCGCGGCTCAAACGTTCCTTCACGGCGTTCGACAACAGTGAACTCGACTACATCCTCGTCGACTGTCCACCCTCCCTGGGGCTGTTGACCGTCAACGCGATGGTCGCCTGTGAGGAGGTACTGATCCCCATCCAGTGCGAGTACTACGCGCTCGAAGGGCTCGGGCAGCTCCTTCGTAACGTCGAGTTGGTTCAGTCGCATCTGAACCCGAGCTTGGAGATCTCCACGATCGTCCTCACGATGTACGACGCCCGCACCAGGCTGGCTTCACAAGTCGCGGACGAGGTACGTCAATACTTCGGGGATCTGGTACTCAATACGTTGGTACCTCGAAGCGTCCGTGTTTCCGAAGCACCGAGCTACGGCCAGTCCGTCATGACCTACGACCCGGCGTCCACCGGGGCGGCGGCCTATATGGAGGCCGCGCGGGAGATGGCTCATCGGGCGAAGACGGGCGTCGGCAACTGACCAGCGCAATGTGAAGGGAGACGCCGGTGAGCCAGCAAAGGCGCGGTCTGGGTAAGGGTCTGGGAGCTCTCATTCCGCAGGCTCCAACGGACGAGGACGCAGAGGACGCGTCAGCGCTGGAGGGGATGGCACCGCCCCCGGACCTCGACGGTGCCTATCTCGAGGAGATCGAGCTCGGCGCGATCACGCCCAACCCGCGCCAGCCTCGTCAACACTTCGACGAGGAACAGCACGCCGAACTGCGGGACTCGATCGCCGAGGTCGGGCTACTGCAGCCGGTGGTCGTACGCAAGCTGGCCGGCGACCACTACGAGCTGATCATGGGCGAGCGTCGTTGGCGTGCCAGCAAGGAGGCGGGACTTGACCACATTCCCGCCATCGTGCGCGACACGAGTGACGACGCGCTGCTCCGCGACGCGTTGCTCGAGAACCTGCACCGCCAGGAGCTGAACCCACTCGAAGAGGCGGCCGCCTACCAGCAGCTACTGGACGACTTCGGCGTTACCCACGAGGAACTCGCCAAGCGGATCGGCCGCTCCCGCCCCCACATCACCAACACGCTGCGCCTGCTGAACCTCTCCCCGGCGGTGCAGCGACGAGTCGCGGCGGGAGTGCTGAGCGCGGGGCACGCCCGGGCGCTGCTCTCCGTGGCTGACACCGACACCCAGGACCGGCTGGCCCGCCGTATCGTCGAGGAAGGACTGTCAGTTCGGGCGCTCGAGGAGACCATCGCTCTGGGCGAGACCGAAGAGAAGCAACCCACCGGTCGCCGCGGCCCCTCGACCCAACAGAGGACCCCACCGGAGGTAGAGGAGATGGCGAACCGGCTTTCGGACGCCTTCGACACCCGGGTCAAGGTCGACATCGGGCGGAAGAAAGGCAAGATCGTCGTGGAGTTCGCCACACGTGAGGACCTGGAGCGGATCATCAACGCCATGGATCCGGCCGCACGCGAGAGCTAGGTGGTGTTTCCTGGGCTCGCTGGGCTCCCGACCACGACGAAGGGTCCCCGAGAGCGTCTCTCGGGGACCCTGCTGTGCTCGCGACGGTTTCACGTGAAACCGGCTATGAGATGTACTCGCCCAGGTCCTCCAGCAGCTTCCGCTTCGGCTTGGCGCCCATGATCTGCTTCACGACCTCACCGTCCTTGTAGACGTTCATGGTCGGAATCTGCATGACGCCGTACTCACGGGGCACGTTCGGCTGCTCGTCGATGTTCAGCTTGACGATTTCGATCTTGTCGCCGTACTGGTCCGCGATCTCCTCGAGAATGGGAGCGATCTGGCGGCACGGGGCGCACCACTCGGCCCAGAAGTCGACCAGCACCGGCTTGTCGTTCTTCAAGACGTCGGTCTCGAAGCTGCTGTCGGTGACATGCTTGAGGTTGGCCATATGCGTGCTCCTCGGGAATGAGACTCGGCCGGGGTGCCCCATGTCAGGTCGTGGGGCACCGAGGGTTTTGATCGTGAGCGGATCACGCTCCCAGTTCGGCGAGGTACCGTTCGGCGTCCAGGGAAGCGGAGCATCCGGTACCGGCCGCGGTGACCGCCTGCCGGTAGACGTGGTCGACGACGTCGCCGCAGGCGAACACGCCTGGGAGCTTGGTCTTGGTCGTGGGTGCGTCGACCACGAGGTAGCCGTCCTCGTCCAAGTCGAGCTGGTCCTCGAACAGCTCGACCCGTGGGTCGTGGCCGATCGCGATGAAGAGCCCACTGATGTCCAGCTTGCTCTCCTCACCGCTCTGCGTGTTCCGGAGCTGTATCCCAGTGACCTTGCTGTCGCCCAGGACCTCGGTTACCTCGGTGTTCCAGATGAACTTGATCTTCTCGTTGTCGAATGCGCGCTCCTGCATGATCTTGCTGGCGCGGAGCTCGTCGCGGCGGTGGATCACGGTCACCGAACGCGCGAAGCGCGTGAGGAAGGTGGCTTCCTCCATCGCCGTGTCGCCGCCACCGACGACAGCGATGTCCTTGTCGCGGAAGAAGAAGCCGTCGCAGGTGGCGCACCACGATGTCCCCCGTCCGGAGAACTCCTCCTCGCCCGGGACCCCCAGCTTGCGGTACCCCGAACCAGTGGCGATGATGACGGTTCGCGCCCGGTAGGTGTCGTCGCCGACCTTGACGATCTTCGGATCGGCCGTCAGGTCGACCTCCGTGACGTCGTCAGGAACGAGCTCGGCGCCGAACCGCTCGGACTGCTTGCGGAAGTGGTCCATGAGGTCGGGCCCCATGATGCCGTCGGGGAATCCCGGGAAGTTCTCCACGTCGGTGGTGTTCATCAACGCGCCACCGGCGGTGATAGCGCCCTCGAACACGAGCGGCCGGAGCTCGGCACGCGCCGAGTAGATGGCCGCGGTGTAGCCCGCGGGCCCCGACCCGATGATGATCACGTTACGGACGTCGCTCACGCTCGTCGGCCCTTCGATCGCTGGGACGGCCACCGTGGTGTGTGTGGCCCGCTGGCAGGTCGCTGTATATCAACAGATGGTAGATGCCCCGCATTCCCAGCACGCGCGCCGACACCGGGATCGGCGGATATGACCGGTGTCGTCCTTGTCGCGGGGACGGGAGTGACCCGGGCCGACTACGATCCGGAAACCCGACTCTCGGCGAGAACGGAGTCGCCGGGGTCGCCGGTGGCGCAGCTGGGCGAGACGACGACGACCTCGAAGGCACCAGCGGGGTCGGAGCCGTAGTACATCACCCAGGCGTCCTCAGCGGATTCGGCACCGCTGGGCTGGAACGTGGCGATGTCGATAAGCGCGGGCAGCGGCTCCTCATCGGTGCCGCCGAGCTCCCGAGCGCACGTGGCGACGTCGGCGGGAACCTCCGGGGTGTCGCTCTCGGGGGCCTCACGCGGCTCGTCTGGGTCGCCCTCAGACTGCCCGGGGTAGTCGGTGGCGGGGACCGTACCGAGGACCTCCGCCGCCTGGGAGTCGAGCTCGTCCTCGGTGTAGCTGGTCTCGCTCTCGAGCAGGACGGGCTGGTAGGAGAGCGCGGCGTCGGGTCGTTCCTGCTCGGAGACCTCGGAACCGGCCCGGCCCGTGTGGTTGCCGGGGCCGAGCATCGAGTACAGGACCGCCCCCGCGCCGCCGACGACGAAAACCGCCGCCGCGGCGCCCACGAGGAAGGGCAGCCAGCGACTGGGGCGTCGGGGGAACGGAACCACACTGTCGTCCCGCGGTGGTGGGGGCGCGGGATCGGCGTCCGCGCTGGATGGGGTCTCGCGCTGTTCGGCCTCGGCCCGTACCGCCTCCTCGATGCGTGCCGCGACATCAGGGGGGAGTTCGGGTGCCGCCGCCTCCCCCAGCAGCCGAGACACGTCAGCCAGGGCCGCGAGCTGCTCCGTGCACTGCTCACATCCGGCCAGGTGCCCCTGAACGGAGCACTCCTCCGCCTCGTCGAGCAGTCCTTCGGCCGACAGGGCGAGGGTCTCCGTGTCCACGTGAGACGTCACGATCTCCGGTCACCTCCTCTCTGGGATGTGACGTCTCGGGGATCTTCAGGGTTCCTCAGATGCGTGAGAGATGGCAGAAGCCTGGCTCGGCCCCGGGCGCATCGACTCTTCACCGTGCCCGAGGCGACCTCCAGAATCTCGGCCGCCTCGTCCACTCGGTACCCCAACATGTCGACGAGCACGAGCGGGAACCGCTGTTCGGGGGGCAGGTCGGCGAGGGCCGCCCACACGTCCATGGCGGCCTCGGACTGGCTGGTGGGGTCGGGGGTGGTGCCCTTGGTGCGTTCGTTGGAGAGCACGTCGAGGGTGGCGTCGTCGGTGGGGACCGCGGGACGCACGAGTTTGCGCCGCATCCGGTCGTGGCAGGCGTTGATGACGATCCGGTGCAGCCAGGTACTCACCTGCGAGTCGCCGCGGAACCGGTGCGCGCCGCGGAACGCCGAAAGGAACGCGTCCTGCAGGGCGTCGGACGCCTCCTCGGGGTCGCCGAGAACCCGGACGGCAACCGCCCACATGCGCTCGCGGTGTCGCCGTACAAGCTCGTTGAACGCCTGGTCGTCACCGTGAGCGTGTCTGGACAACAGCTCCTTGTCGGGGAGCTCCTGAACCGTGTCCATCAGCGTGCTCACTTTTTCCCGCGCAGTTCGACCTCGTGGATCGTTCCTCGGTGCTCACCGTTGTTGGGCAGCTGGGAGAACCAGATCACCACATACTGCCCTTCGCTCGGATCATTCAGCTTAACGTCGACCTGTCCGCTGGCCTGGGGCGCCTCTCCCACAGTGGACAGGGCGGCCAGGTCGGCTTCGTCCCCGACCCGGATCTCGACGTCAGCGGGCGCAGTGTCGCCCAGGTCCAGGTTGACCTCGTGGATCTCACTCGGATCCCCCAGGTCGACAAGGAGTCCGACGCCGTCCTTGAGGTTGCCGAACTGGGCGCTGTCGTAGCTCTGGGTGTTCCACGCTGTGGACGGGTCGCCGTCGATGGCCTCGTTGACGCGCTCTCCGTGCTCGCCGTCGCCCTGCGGGTCGAAGTCCTCGACGCCCTGTGGCTCGAGCGTGGCCAGTTCCTCCTCCTCGCCGCCGCTGGCCGATGCCTCCTGGCTGCCCGCGTCGGTGGCCTCGGAGTCGTCCGGTCCGCCGATGCTACTGCCGAGGGTCCAGGCGCCGACCATCGCGGCCGCGAGCACGAGCGCCCCGGCGGTGCCCATGAGTGCCCAGCGGACCCTGGTGGCCCCCGGCGTCTTGCTTCGGGAGGGGCGGCTGCCGCGGGAGCGGGAGGGTTCGGCGGGGGTGACGATACCTTGGGCGCCACTGCGACGGGAGGTGCCGGGGCGTGGTGCCGCGGAGTGCACCGGTGCTCCCGGCAGCGGCACCACGCGAGGCACGTCGGCCAGCGCGTTGGCGATATCGCGCGCGCTGACCAGCGGTGGTGCGCTGCTGCCGTCCTGGAACACCGCCGCGCAGGCGGTCGCTTCGATCTTGGGTGGGATGTCCGGTCGGATCGAGCCGGGCCGGCACGGGCGTCCCGCCTCGGTGGGTGCCGCGGGCAGCCCGCTCTGCTGGCTGTCGGGCCAGTGCGCCGTGAGCGCGGCGTACAGCAGTTTTCCCAACCCCTGGGCATCGGCGGCGGCGGGGTTGGGAGCCGAGACCCCCCGCAGCGCGGCCTCGACCCCGATCCCGGTGACCTTGACCGCACCGCCGAGGCTCCACATGAGCTTGGTGGGGGTGAGGTAGAGGTGGAACAGTCCCGTTTCGTTGGCCGCGGCCACGGCCTCGGCCGCCTCGGCGACCAGCCCCGCCGCGCGCTCCGGCTGGAGTGGCCCCTCGGCGAGCAGCTCGGCCAGTGACTGCCCGACGACCCACTCCTCGACGACGTAGGGAGTCGGTCCGGAGTCGTCAGCGTCGAAGACCTGGGTGACCCGAGAGTCGGACACCCGGCTGGTGACTCGGGATGCGCGCACAACCTCGGCCGTGCGGGGAAAACCATCGGCGAACGTCCAGACCGCGACAGGGCGGGCCAGCGTTTCGTCGGTCGCCTTCCAGAACGTGGCGCCTCCGGCGTCACTCACCGGTTCTTCCAGCCGGTAGCGACCGGCGAGGCGCGTTCCTGGCTCAATCATGAAGGTGCTCATGCCGGGAGCGACGGACACGACGACCAGCCATCAGTGACACCGGGGCATAGCGCCCACCCTCGGGACCACGGATGTGTCCGGCCGCGTCGCCTGTCCCTGACCTCCCTTCGGGCGGCTCAGACAAACACGGGGGTTGCGGCAATGGACTGCCGTCCCATGCTAGGACGCCCGGAAGCCGTTTTCGGTGGACAGTCGCTCCTGTCTCGGCACACATTTGCACCCTTTCGGTGGTTACGCACCGTCATGTATTACCGCTGATCAGCGGCGTAGCAGTCGGTTCCGGACCATGTCCAAGAATGTTGTGACTTCAGTCACCCCGATCCGTTTGGCCACCAGTATGAAGAGTGCGCCGCCAATGAGGCCACCCACCAGGATGGGCAGCAGTGCCGGGAGGATGGTCCCCGGAATCAGGTCGAAGGTGAGGATCATCGCGATACCGAAGATCACACTGGGGACGGTGGCCAGGTGCAGCTTGACCAGGGTCCACAGCACCCGGTTTCCGTCGAGTCCGTTCAGCCGCCGGCTCAGCAGTCGCCATGCCAGCACCGATCCGACCACGTAGAACATGCCGTAGGCAACGGGAAGCAGCAGGACGATCGTGTGCGGGGGTACGAGGAAGAGCAGGCCGAACGCGAGCACGGCGTGGGTGATCTCGGCCGGAATCGCGATGAGCGAGGGGGTCCGGGTGTCACCGAGCGCGTAGAAGACCCGCTGTTGCAGCTGGAACAGTGTGAACGGGATGAGCATGATCGAGAACGACATCAGGATCCGCCCGATGCTCTGCGCGTCCTCGACCGACGTACTGCCCCGCGCGTAGACCAGCACGCAGAACTGGGTGGCGAAGACCACCATCGCGACCGAGATCGGCACGATCAGTGCCGAGGACAGTCGGAACCCGCGCGAGAAGTCCGCGCGCACCCGGTCCTTCCGCCCCTCGGCGACGTGCTCGCTCATCCTGGGCAGCAGCGCGGTGATGACGGAGACCGCGATGATCGCGTAGGGCAGCTGGTACAGCATCGAGGCGTACTGGTACGCGGTGATGCCGGCACCCACCGTCGACTCGCCCGCCTCGGCCGCGCGCACCCCGGCCCGGGTCGCGACGTTCGTGGTGACCAACAGCCCGGCCTGTACCACCCCGACATAGACCATCGCCCAGGATGCGGTGCGCGCTGCCTCGCCCAGTCCGGAGCCGCGCAGGTCGATCCGGGGGCGCCAGCGGAACCCCGCCTTGGCCAGGCTCCACAGCAATACCAGCGCCTGTAGGACCTGGCCGGCAGTGGTCCCGGCGCCGAGGAGTGCCAGGTTGGCGTCGCTCACCTCGCCCGGGGCGGCGCCCGGCCCCACGATGACCAGGAAGAGCAGCCCGACCGAGATGATGATCAGATTGTTGAGGATCGGTGTCCACATCGGGGCGGCGAAGTGGTTGCGGCTGTTCAGCATGGCGCTGGTGATGCCGCTGGCCCCGACGAAGAAGATCTGGGCGAGCAGGAACCTCGCCAGGAACACCGATGCCTCGTGCTGCTCACCGGTGAACTCGCCCGCGTAGAGCCGGATGAGCCACTCCGCGAGCAGGATCGACACGATGGTGAGCAGCAACAGGGCGAGCACGAGGGTGGTGAACAGCCGCTGTTCGGTGGCCTCGCCGCCATCGGAGTCCCGCTTCCTGCGCTTGACCAGGAAGGGGACGAAGACGCTGGCGAGGAGGCCACCGATGAGCAGGTTGTAGACGGCGTGGGGCACCATGTTCGCCGTCTGGTAGGCGTCGCCGAGCAGGTGGGTGCCCAACGCGGCGGCGAGCACCACTGTCCGCCCGAAGCCGGTGATCCGGGAGACCACGGTCCCGATCGCCATGATCACGCTCGAGCGCATCAGGTTCGGCGGGGCCGAGTGGGCGGCCCCGCCGATCTCGTCGCCCTCCTCGCCGGCACGGTCGGCCGTTCCGAGGTCACCGAAGTCCTTGGGGTCGTGCTCGGTCGTGAGGCCGGGCTCGGGCTCGGTCGGCGGATCGCTTCGCTCGACCTCGTCGAGCACGTCATCGGGCATGAGGAACCGGCGTTCGTGCCGGTCCTGGTTGTCGGGGCTCTCGTTCTTCGGCACCGGTTGAGGGTCTTCCTGTCTCAGGGCGGCACCGTGCTCGCGGGGGCAGGGGACAACGGCGGCCGGGAGGACTGACACGGGTAGGTCACGCCTGGGAGGAGCGTGCCGGGGTGGGGAGTTGGTCGTTCACCGTCGGAGGCGGGAACGCACCAGGTCCAACGCGGAGTGCAGCTCCTGGATCCGCAGCAGCCGGGCGAAAAGGAGGAACAACAGTGCGCCGATCACGCAGCCGGCGACGGGGGCACCAATATTGGTGACCAGGCTCTGGCCGTATCGTTCCTCGAAGAACCAGAGAACCCCCATACCGGCCGCGACGCTCGGAGCCGCAGCCAGGTGCAGCCGCAACAATGTTCCAAGGACGCGGCGCCCGTCAAGCCCGCCCAGGCGCTTGCTGAGGATCACGCCGGCGATGGTCAGCCCCGACACGAACGAGAGCATGAACCCACCGGCGACTCCCACAACGGCCTGGTGCGGTGGAAGCACGACGTAGGCGGTGCACGCGAGCACACCGTGCACTCCGACATTGGCGACGCTGATCAGCGCTGGGGTGCGGGTGTCGCCCATGGCGAAGAACACCCGCAACATCAGCTGGAAGACGGTGAACGGCAGCAGGCCGAGCGACATCACCGCGAGAACCGTTCCCACGTTCTGGGCGTCCGCGGTCGACGTGCTGCCCCGAGCGAACACCAGCACGGACACCTGGGTCGCGTACAGGGCCATGGCCAGCGCCACCGGGACCAGGATCAGCGCCGAGACGCGCAGCGTGCGAGAGAACCCGGCGCGGACCTCCTCCCAACGCTCGTCGGCGGCGTGCCCGCTCATCTGCGGCAACAGAACGGTGATCAGCGAGACCGCGATGATCGCGTAGGGCAGCTGGAAAAGCTGGTAGGCGTAGTTGTAGGCGGTGATGCCCGCCCCCACGTTGTGGCCGGCCTCGATACTCGCGACGTTGGCGGCGTTGGCCAGGTTCGTGGTGATCAGCAGGCCGAGCTGGGTCATCATCGTGTAGACGAGCATCCAGCCGGCGCTGCGCAGCGCCTCGCCCAGGCCGGAGCCGCGAAGGTCCAGACGGGGGCGCCAGCGGAACCCGGTACGCCACAGCGACAGCGTGAGCACCGCGGCCTGCAGCACCATCCCCAGTGTCGTACCGAGTCCGAGCAGGGTGAGCTCGGCGGGCTCCACCGTCTCGGGAGTCTTCCCGGTCCCGGCCACGAGCAGGAACAGCCCGCCGGTCGCGATGATCACCAGGTTGTTCAGCACCGGGGCCCACACGGGTGCGCCGAACTTGTCGCGGGTGTTGAGCATGGCGCTGATCAGGCCGCTCAACCCGATGAAGAAGATCTGGGCGAGCAGGAAACGCGCCAGGTAGACCGAGACCTCGGACTGGACCTCGGTGAACCTGCTCGCGTAGAGGGTGATCAGCAGTTGCGAGGCCAGGATCGCGGCCAGGGTGATCCCGAGAAGTAGCACGACCGCGGCGGTGAACAGCCGATTCTCGGTTCTCACCCCGCCGTCGGAATCCTGCTTGCGGCGCTTGACCAGGAACGGGATGATCACGCTCACCATCAACCCGCCGATGAGCAGGTCGTTGATGATGAACGGGATGGTCTGGGCGGTGTTGTAGGCGTCGCCGAGGAGTTGGGTGCCCAACGCGGCGGCGAGCACGATCACCTTGATGAAGCCGGTTACCCGCGACACCATCGTTCCGGCGGCCATGACCAGGCTGGAGCGCATCATCCCGCCGGACGAGCCCGAACCGCCCTCGGAGTCCACGGGCGTCTCGTGGTCGCCGGGGGTGTCGGAGTCTCCGGAGCCGGCCGCGCCAGCGGAGTGCGATGTGTCGTCGGTGCCGTTCGTGGTCTCGGTCGCCACAGGTATTCGGTTCCCTCTCGGTCGGGATCAGGTGTGGGCCCGTCAGTGGTCCCGGTTCTCGTCCTCGCCGGACGCTCCGGGCTCGCCGGATTCGCCGTCCTCGGGCCCCTCGGTGCCGGTGGTCGTCTCGGCCTCGACGGTGGGCTCCTCGGAGCCGACGCCGGCGTCTGGTGCTCCGTCGCCGGACGGATCCCTGTCATTGTGCTGCATGGTGTCCGGTGCGCCGACATTGTCCGCCGAGCCGGGTTCCGGGTCGGCGCCGGCCTCCGTGGTCCGCGCGGCCCGCGCGCGGGTGCGTTGCCACTTGCGCAGTGCCCGCGGCGCGAGCGCGATGATCAGCACGAGCGCGCCACCCGCGCTGATCAGTAGGGCCTGGGTGCCCATGCCGGTGGCGTTGACCGGGATCTGGGTCTGTCCGGTGGAGACCGGTTCGCCGTCGGCGTTCTGCAGGCTCATGTGCAGCACGGTGCGCCCGTTGACCCGCGCGCTGAGCGGGACGTACACGGTCGTCTTCCCGCCGGGCCCGATCTCCATCGAGTCCTGGTACTCGCCGACGCTCAACCGCTCGGAGTTCGAGGAGTGGATCGACAGGTGTACCGTGACCGGCTCGTCCTCCAGGTCGTTGGCGACGACAACGCCGATGGTGCCGCTCTTGCTGGCCATCGTGAACGGCTCGGGCTTGACGATCCTGACCCGGTCCCTGGTGTCGGTGACCGCCTGGTCCAGGAGCGACCGGGTCCGGTTTCCCAGCGCCTCGTCGTCACGCCAGGCGGCCGACTCGGTGCGCAGGATCGCGGGGCGGAACGGGTCGTTGTCGTCGTCCAGCACGGTGTTGAAGAGCCGTACCTCCCGCCGAACCTCCTTGACTCCGTCCAGGTAGGTGCCGCTGAGTTCGGCCTTGGCGTCGTCCTCGGGGTAGGTCAGCCCGTGGCGTTCGTCCGCGGTGTCGGAACCGGCCCCCTCGACGTCGTCCAGGGCGACCGGGTTCAGCCAGGGCAGCTCTCGTGAGGAACGCAGCACGTCCTGGGCGAACTCGGCTCCGGGGTCCCAGTCGGGTGGGGGTGAGGCCAGGATGGTGCGGTCGGTGTCGGTCCGCTCCTCGGAGATGAGCGCCGTCTCGGCCGCGAACCGTTGCTGGGCGAGGGCCGTCTCACCCGGATCCTGACTGGGGGAGCCGAGAACACTGGTCAGCTGGCTGTCGGCGAGCAGCGCGGCCGCGTCGCCGTCGTTCTCGGTGGCGAGGTTGGCTTGTGCGGTCGGGGTGTGGTCGAGCCAGTCGTGGGCGGGCATCGCGGGATCGCGCAGGACGAAGCGCTCGGCCCCGTGTTCGACGAAGAAGTCGCGGGTGGCCTTGTTCATGGTCCCGTTCGCGGGAACCGCGTAGTTGGGGTTGGCCCGACGTTGCAGGACCGTCTCGACGACCTCGTCGCCGTGTGACATCGCGGTGTCGGCGTCGCTGTCCAGGTCGTTGCGTAGGAGCGCGGCGATGTCGACCGAGGCGTAGGGGGTGGAGATCAACGGGTCGTCGCCGATGATCTCGCGTGCCTGCTCGATCCAGGCCACGGCTTCGGGACTGGGGTCGTAGGTCTTGGCGGTCGGCTGCGCCTCGGCGGGCACCGCCAGCGGATCCTCCAGAACGTGGTACGACTCGGTCGTGAGGCGGTTGATGTCGCTGAGCAGGCCGGGATCGACGGTCCAGGTGACCGGGACGCGGTCGTCGGCGTCCTCGCCGCCGTCGTCCTCGTCCGCTTCCTGCTGGGCGTCGGCCGTGGCGTCGGGGCTGGCGTCCTCCGGAGCGGTGGCGTCCGGGTCGGGCGGGTCCAGCGCCACCTCGCCGTTCTGGGCTCCCACGGCGAGCAGCTCGTTGAGCCGCCCTTTGGGACGTAGGTCGTTCGCGAGGCCCTCGCCCAGGTAAGTGTCGTCGTCGGCGCGCTGGGGCTGGTCCCTCAGGGGCCACAGCCACGCGATGTCGACGGTGTCGGAGCCCTCGCCCTCGCCCTGGTACGGCAGGAACGTGTACTGGCTACCGAGGTCGTCCCCGCCGTCGTCGACGGCGTCGACGGTGATGGGGTACACCCCGAACCCGTTCAGGTCGAGGTCCGCGGCGTCGGCCTCCAGCTCGAACTCGGCGGTCTCCCCGGCGGGCAGGGGCTCGTCGAGGTCGAAGGTCGGGCCGGTTTTGGAGGGTGGCGCGCTCTCGCCCTCGGCGTGGGCGTCGAGCTCCGAGCGGTCGGCCATCGGGTGGGGGGAGTACCGCATCCGGGCGGTGACCTCTTCGACCGTCTCGTCGGTGGTGTTGGTGACCCGCCCGGTGATGGTGACCGTGCTGTCCTCCTCGACCGCCCGAGGGGTGATCCCGTCGATGATCACGGCCTCGTCGCCGCTGTCACTGTTCGTGTTGGGCAGTGCCCCGCGCTCCGCTTCCACGGCAGCGGCGGAGGACGCGGGCAGAGCCGGCGCCAGAGCGACGGCGGTAGCCGCGACCGCGGTCAGGTGAGCAATTCGACGCACGCCAGGGCTTCCGAGTCGGGTTACGGGTGGCCAACACTAGCTACTGCGTTGACGGGTCCATCGTGCCCTCCGGGCGGGCCACCGGGCGTCCGAAGGTGGCGGCACCACAAGGTAAGCACAAGGGGCGCCGCCGTGCACGAGCGCCGTGAGGCGGGCCGGCGCGTTTGGCCAGTCATGGGCTGATGGCGCAGGGCGCCACGGACAAAAGCACGAGAGCCGGGCGCGCTGGCCGGATCCGACGATACCGGTTCCGCGTGGCTCCCTAAGCGATCCACGCCCGGAGACGCCACGATGCTGATGAGTACGGGGAAGTCCGGCATGGTGCGCCCAACATAGCTGTGCCCAACCGGGATACGGCTTGTCAATCCGACACGTCGCCGGTGCGCCGGGGTCGATTCGCACCACATGGTGACGACACCTAACCTCAGGGGTGTGCCGAATACTGCGCTTCCAGGTGAGTCCCCCAGCTCCGGTCCGGACGGCGGAGAGGTGACGGCTGCCGCGATGGAGTTGACGAACGAGCAGCGGGTCGCGGTCAGCGGCGTGGTCGACGCGATCGCGACGATCGCCGATGAGCTGGGTGAGCGCTTCTCGCGGGGCGGACACGAGCTCGCGATCGTGGGTGGCCCGGTTCGCGACGCGCTGCTCGGCCGCGATGTGCACGACATCGACCTCACGACCGACGCCGTCCCGCAGCGCATCATTGAGCTGGTCGAGGGGTGGGCCGACGCGGTGTGGACGGTGGGCATCGAGTTCGGCACCGTCGGGCTGCGCAAGAACGGCCTACAGCTGGAGATCACCACCTACCGCAGTGAGTCGTACCAGCCCAAGTCCCGCAAGCCGGAGGTGAGCTACGGAACCTCGTTGCGGGAGGACCTGATGCGGCGTGACTTCACCGTCAACGCCATGGCGGTGTACCTGCCCAGCAGGGAGTTCGCCGACCCGTTCGGTGGTCTGGCCGACCTGAGCGCGCGGCGGTTGCGGACACCGGGCCGGCCCGAGGACTCGTTCAGTGACGACCCGTTGCGGATGATGCGGGCGGTGCGTTTCGCCGCGCAGCTCGGTTTCACACTGGCGCCCGAGGTGGGTGAGGCGATCACCGACATGTCGGGGCGGCTGGACATCGTCTCGGCCGAACGGGTCCGCGACGAACTCGTGAAGCTGGTGCTCAGCCCCGCTCCCCGGGTCGGGGTCGAGCGGATGGTGGAGTTCGGTCTCGCCGACCACGTGCTGCCCGAGATTCCCAGGATGCGCCTTGAGATCGACGAGCACCACCGGCACAAGGACGTCTACGAGCACTCGCTGACCGTGCTCGACCAGGCGATCGAGCTGGAGGCCGAACGCGGGTCCTCCCCCGACCTGGTGCTGCGGCTGGCCGCGTTGCTGCACGACATCGGCAAGCCGAAGACCCGCTCCTTCGAGCCCGGGGGGCGTGTCACGTTCCACCACCATGAGGTGGTGGGGGCGTCGATGGCCCGGAGCCGGCTCGGCAAGCTGCGGTTCTCCAAGGAGGTCATCTCCGATGTCGGCACGCTGATCGCGCTGCACCTGCGCTTTCACGGTTACGGCAAGGGAGAGTGGACCGACTCCGCGGTGCGCCGTTACGCGCGCGACGCCGGCCATCTCCTGGAGCGCCTGCACATCCTGACGCGGGCTGACTGCACCACCCGCAACCGCCGTAAGGCGGCGGCCCTGGCGCGGGCTTATGACGACATCGAGCGTCGCATCGAACGGCTCGCCGAGGAGGAGGAGCTCAACAAGGTCCGCCCCGACCTCGACGGCAACGAGATCCAACAGATCCTGGGCATCAGCCCGGGTCCCATGGTCGGTAAGGCGTGGCGCTACCTGCTGGAGCTGCGGCTGGAGAACGGTCCCATGGACAAGGAGACCGCGGCCGCCGAACTTCGCCGGTGGGCCGCGGAGCACGGCGACTGACCGCGGACCGTCGCGCTTGGGGACGGCCCACCGCGCCACCTCGGATCCCGGCCCGGGACGCGGTGGCTTCGGCGTGTCCGACTCACCGCGACCGGTCCGGCCCGTCCTTGGCGAGTGCTCGGGACCGGGCCGCCCAGCCCGCTCCCATCAGGGCGAGTCCGGTGGCCATGGCCACGACCACGCTCGCGCTCACCCCCGAGGGTGGCACCACGGCGGCGGAGAGCCCCGCCGCCGCGACGAACAGGCCGTTGAAGAGCATGTCGTAGACGGTGAAGACGCGCCCCCGGAACTCGTCGTCGACGTTTCGTTGGACCAGCGTGTCGACCGTCACCTTGACGCCCTGCGCGACGACGCCCAGGGCGAAGGCCGCGGCGGGGAAGAGCACGGGGGAGAACGGCAGGCCGAGTCCGAGTAGAGCGGCTCCTCCCGAGGCGAGCAGCGTGGCGATCCAGGTGTCGGCGGTCATGCGCTGGGTGGCCCACGGTGTGGCGACCGCCCCGACGAGGAACCCGACCCCCGAGGCGGCCAGCGTGACCGAGAATCCGGCGAAGCCGGCGACTCCGCCCTCGGTGAAGGTGTTGTTGTACAGCAGCAGCGTGACGAGCGTCGAGAGGCCGAAGACGAAGCGCACACCGCCGATCGTCGCCAGGGCGTAGCGGGCGGGACGCCGCCCCCAGGCGTGGCGTAGGCCGTCTGCCAGGCCGCTCACGACGGTGCGTACGGCCGATTGGATCCGGGGAGGCTCGTGGGTCAGGTCGGGACCGAGCTCCCGGCGCCGCAACGTGAGCGCGACCGGCGCCGTTCCGGCGAACGCCACGCCGGCCACGAAGAGGATGAGCGGGGTGCCCACGGGGCTGTCGCCCGCGAACACCCGAAGCCCGGCCCCCGCTCCGGCTCCCACGAAGGTCGCGAACGTGCCGCAGGTGGGGGTCACGGCGTTCGCCATCATCAGCTGCGCGCGCGGGACCACGTGGGGCAGTGCCGCTCCCAGAGCCGCGAGGAAGAACCGGTTCACGCTCAGCACGCACAGTGCCGCCGCGAAGAAGTACGCCCCATCGGACCCCGCGGCGACGAGTCCCGCGGTGGTGGCGGCCAGCACCGCCTTGATCAGGGAGGCCACCAGTAGCACCTGGCGGCGCGACCACCGGTCGATGAGCACTCCCGCGAACGGGCCCACGACGGAGAAGGGCAGCAGCAGGACGGCGAACGCCAGCGCGACCTCCCCGGCCGTGGAGTGCTGCTCGGGGGTGAAGAAGATGTAGCCCGCCAAGCCCGCCTGGTACACCCCGTCGCCGAACTGCGACACGAGCCGGGTGCCGAACAGCCGTCGGAAGCGCGCACCCCGGAGCACGACATGGAGGTCGCCGAAGAAGGACACGCGGTAAGCGTACGGGCAGCGTTCCACGTGAAACGCCCCCGCGACCCACGGGCGGTGAATTCCAACGGTCGTTGCAACACCCCATCTCTGAAGGGGTGCGATGGACGACTTCGAGATCCGCAAGGAACGCCGGGTACCGCAGGGGCGCAGGGGCGGGGCCGTGTTCTCTACGGGTGCCCGTGGGGCCGGACGCCGTCGGGAGTCCCGCGGGGGAGTCGTGACGGTTCGTCGCCGTGCCGGTGACCGGACCACACGACACCACGGCCCCTCGGAACGCCGAGGGGAGTACGGGCCGGCTCCCGGAGCCTCAGCGCTCGACCTCGCCCGCGATGAAGCGCTCGACCATGTCGTGGGCCTCGGCGTCGCTGTACTGTTCGGGCGGGGACTTCATGAAGTAGGACGACGCCGACAGGATGGGGCCACCGGTACCGCGGTCCCTGGCGATCTTGGCGGCCCGGATGGCGTCGATGATGATCCCGGCGGAGTTGGGCGAGTCCCACACTTCCAGCTTGTATTCCAGGTTCACGGGGGCGTCTCCGAACGCGCGGCCCTCCAGCCGGATGTAGGCCCACTTGCGGTCGTCCAGCCACGGAACGTGGTCCGAGGGGCCGATGTGCACCGAGCCCGCCGTGAGCTCGTGTGGGATCTGCGAGGTCACGGAGTTCGTCTTGGAGACCTTCTTCGACTGCAGCCGCTCGCGCTCCAGCATGTTCATGAAGTCCATGTTGCCGCCGAAGTTCAGCTGGTAAGTGCGGTCGAGAACCACGCCGCGGTCGTCGAAGAGCTTGGACAGCACCCGGTGGGTGATGGTGGCGCCCACCTGTGACTTGATGTCGTCGCCGACGATCGGTATCCCCGCGTCGGTGAACCGGCTCGCCCATTCCGGGTCGGAGGCGATGAACACGGGAAGCGCGTTGACGAAGGCGACGCCCGCGTCGAGGGCGCACCGCGCGTAGAACCGGTTGGCCTCCTCGGAGCCCACGGGCAGGTAGGAGACCAGGACGTCGGCTCCGGCCGCCTTCAGCGTGGCGACGACGTCGACGGCGTCCTCGGCGGACTCCTCGATGATCTCGCGGTAGTACGTGCCCAGCCCGTCGTAGGTGGGTCCGCGCCGTACGGTGACCCCTGTGGGCTCGACATCACAGATCTTCATCGTGTTGTTCTCGCTCGCGGTGATCGCGTCGGCGAGGTCCTGCCCGACCTTCTTCGCGTCGACGTCGAACGCCGCGACGAACTCCACGTCACGCACGTGGTAGGGACCGAACTGCACGTGCATGAGGCCGGGAACACGGGTCTCAGGGGCGGCGTCCCTGTAGTAGTGAACGCCCTGGACGAGCGATGCCGCACAGTTGCCGACACCCACGACGGCTACACGTACCGACCCCATTGAACCTTGCTCCTTCTCGTCTGAAAACTCGGAACCGCAATGCCGCGGACTTGAGTGCCGCGGCCGTGCGGCACGGCGACGGGAGATCGCCGTTCGCTTGGCATCAGCCGTTCGGCCGCTGATTCTGTTCCCACTCGGATGTCCGTTCGCGAACTAAGTGAACATTCGCGCATTTCATCCGGTTATGAGGATATCGCTTTGTAACAGAAATCTTCGCTCTCCCGTCGGTCCCGGGACGCGTCGGACTTCGCGTCACCCGGGCAGTGTTGTACTCGCAACATCCGGTGCCCGCGACCGAGGAGCCACGGATCGTAATTATCGCTGCTGTGCCCTGGAGAAATATAGCCAGGTTCGAAGTTTGTCGGAACCCGCGCGCACGTCGGGTGTGTGAGGTCGTACGCTGGGCTGCCACATGGAAGTGGTAGCCGAATGTGATCATCGAGTGCGCAACGTCCAGTCCGCTCGTGACTGGGTTGTGCTATACGGCGACGTCGCCTTACCGTGACGGTTGTTTGCCGAGTGAGTGCCCCCGCTATCACTCACGCCTCGAGGTCTGGGTCCGTACGGTGCCGCGGTGGACGGCTCCGTGGGCGGTCCCTCAGTGGCCAAGAGGCCGGAGTGGCGACACGGCCGCCCACTAGGGGCGGTTCCCCCGATGGTGGCCACCACACATGGTCCGTGGTCATGGGCCGGGTCCGTCAGGGTGT
The DNA here is from genome assembly GCA_003725585.1 of Halostreptopolyspora alba. Classification (GTDB taxonomy): domain Bacteria; phylum Actinomycetota; class Actinomycetes; order Streptosporangiales; family Streptosporangiaceae; genus Lipingzhangella; species Lipingzhangella alba. The sequence goes on from RJMB01000018.1 coordinate 65,592, forward strand.
CGTGCTCTGCGAGTTTTCGTCACGGTAGGTCATCGACAGGAGGAAGCAGCGGACCACGTCTTCGGCACACCGGTAACCATCGCCATGAGCCGGTGAGCGTCCCAGCGGTGGACGTGGCACGGGCCCCACCCCGTGTCCCTTGTCCGGATGCCGAAATCGTTTCCCCAGGGGTCAACGCCGCGACCCCCATCCCGGTCGTTAGGCCACAAGGCCGTATTACAGCAAACGAGGACGCGTGAGTACCGAGAGACGACGGAGCGCCGGTGGTCGGCGTCGGGCGGGTGGACCCGCCATGGACGACGGCCGTACCGGTGGGCGCAGCAGGCCAACGGAGGACGACGGCGGGTTCTGGGACGACGTGCCCGACCGCCGGGGCCGGGCTTCCCGGAACGGTCACGACTCCCGGGGGGACCAGGACGATCAGCCGTCGCGTGGCCGGTCCGCCGCACGGTCGGGCGCGGCCGCCGAGGGCGGTCGCCGCCGGGCCGCGGGTGGTGGAGAGCGCGGGGGGCGTCGGGCCGCCAACCACGGAGCGCGTGCCGAGGGCTCGCGGCGCGCCGCGGGCGGTGGAGGCCGCGGCGGTGGTCGGCGCCGTCCGCCTGAGGGCGAGGACGGCCACGACGACCGTGGCCCGTTCAAGCGTTTCTTCTCCAAGGTATGGAAGCCCGCGCTTGTCACGTGCGCGCTGATGTTCGTCGTCGGCGTCGCGGCCTTCGGGGTGATGTACGCCCAGACCCCCGATCCCGCCGGGCTCCAGGAGCAGGCGAGGGCGCAGCTGGCCTCGACCAGCATCCAGTACGCGGACGGCACCGAGGCGGTCACCACGGGGGAGCTCAACCGGGTTCCCGTGGAGTCGGGGGACATCCCCGACACCGTGATCAACGGTGTGCTCGGGTCCGAACAGAAGAACTTCTACGAGGAACCCGGGATCTCGATCTCCGGCATCACGCGTGCGGTGCTGAGCGGCGGGCAGAAGGGCGGCGGCTCCACCATCACCCAGCAGATGGCCCGGAACTACTACGACGGGCTGTCGCAGGAGCAGACCTACACCCGCAAGCTCAAGGAGATCCTGATCGCGATCAAGGCGGGCCGTAGCCTGCCGCCCGAGCAGATCCTCGCGCAGTACCTGAACACCATCTACTTCGGCCGCGACGCCTACGGGATCCAGGCGGCGGCGCAGGCGTACTTCGGCAAGGACGTCGGCGAGCTGAACGCGGCCGAGGGCGCCTACATCGGGGCGATCATCCAGCAGCCCAGCAACTTCCAGACCGTGGAGCCCGGCTCCGAGATGGACGAGTACCTCCGGGAGCGCTGGAACACCGGCGTCGACGCCATGGCGGAGATGTACGAGGAGAGCGACGGGGAACACGGGATGCCCAAGGAGGAGACCGACAAGCTGGAGTTCCCCGAGACCATCGAGTACGATCCGGGCGGCGACCTGTCCGGATCCCGGGGCTACATCAAGACCGCGGTCGAGGAGGAGCTCGCGGAGCGCTACGACCTCTCCCCCGAGGATGTGGCCACCGGCGGATACCGCGTGACGACCTCGCTCGACGAGGAGCTGATGCAGTCCGCGCAGGACGCGTTCACCGACACGCTGCCCGACATGCCCGAGGAGACCCTCATGGGCCTCGCCGCGGTCGACCCGCGGACGGGTGAGATCCGGGCGTTCCACGGGGGCAGGGACTTCACGTCGGAGGCGAACAACTCCCTCACCCACCGGGCCCAGGCCGGTTCCGCGTTCAAGCCCTACGTGCTGGCGACCGGGCTCAAGCAGGGGATCAGTCTGCAGAGCACCTTCGACGGCGACTCACCGCAGCAGTTCCCCGGCGTCGAGGGGGAGATCCAGAACAACGAGAACCAGTCGTACGGTGAGGTCGACCTCATCGAGTCCACCGCCAGCTCCATCAACACCAGCTACGTGAAGCTGGCGACCGAGGTCAGGCCGGAGGCCGTGGTCGAGACCGCCCGCCAGGCGGGGATCGAGGAGGAGCAGTTCGAGACCGCCGCGCTGGGGCCGAACATCGCGCTGGGCACCTACCAGCTCACCGCGCTCGACCAGGCGGCGGGATTCTCCACGTTCGCCAACAACGGCACGCACATGCCGCAGCACATGGTCACCGAGGTCCTGGACTCCGACGGCGAGAAGATCGAGCCCAACGACGCCGACCAGCTTGAGCGGGGCACGGAGGCGTTCGGCCCCGACGTCGCGGCCGACGCCACCCACGCGATGACCCAGGTGGTCGAGAACGGTGGCGGCGACGCCGCCGCGTTGGACGACGGCCGCCCGGTCGCGGGCAAGACCGGTACCTCCAACGAGGCCAAGTCGGCCTGGTTCGTCGGGTACACGCCGCAACTGTCGACGGCGGTCAGCCTGAGCCGGTCCGACGGCGAGCAGCTGGTCATCCCCGGTGTCAACGACGTGTACGGCGGTACCACCTCGGCCAAGATCTGGAAGGCGTTCATGGATAACGCCATGGAGGGCGAGGAGGTCCAGCAGTTCCCGGAGCCGGCGGGGGTCGGCGAAGAGCGCGACTTCATGCCGGAACCCGAGCCCTCCGAGGAACCCGAGGAGGACCGCGGGGACGAGGAGTCCCCGGAGGAGTCCCCGGAGGAGTCCCCGGAGGAATCCAACACGCCCGAGGTCCCGACGCACAGCCCACCGGACTGCACCCCCCACCCCCTCGGCGACAACTGTGAGGACGACGAGGAGGAGGACGACCCCGACCCCGGCAACGGCGGGGATGAGGAGCCCGGCACCTGGGGGCGCGGCAGTAGGGACGAGGAGTGACCCACGAGGGGCCGGAGTCGCTGACCGGGGCTCCTGAGTGGGCGGGCATCCGCCCGCTGTGAGGGGGCACCCCGAACGGCCGTGTGCCGGCCACGGTTCCGTGGCCGGCACACGGCGTGTAACGGCACCCGCGGCGACGCCATGGGGATGGCTCACCGCCATGGCCGTCGCCGGCGCGGTTCTCGGCTACCTGCTGTTGGCCCCGTGCCGGTTCGGTGGCGCCTGGCTGCACGGTGACTCCTACGTCCCCGGGTGCTACACCGACATCCTCCCGCTCTACTACCGCGACGGGCTGGACAACGGAACCGTCCCCTACCTCGACCGGGCGATCGAGTACCCGGTGCTCACGGGCGGACTGATGCTGCTCGTCGCGCGGGCCGTGGCGTGGCTGCCCGACACGACCGCGCGCGCGTTCGCCTACGTCGACCTGACCGTCGTGGTACTGGGGGCCGCCCTGGTGGTCGTGGTCGTGGGTACCGGCTACCTGGCCGGGCGCCACGCTTCGAGCGCCGCCGGGGTCGACCGCGGGCGCGCGTTGCTCGCCGGGGGGTTCGTGGCACTGGCCCCGGCCGGCCTCCTCTCCGCCTACATCAACTGGGACCTGCTCGCGGTCGCGCTGCTCACCGGCGGGCTCGTCTGCTGCGCGCGACAGTGGCCGTGGCTCGGGGGCGCGCTGGTGGGGTTGGCCACGGCCGCGAAGTTCTACCCCGCGCTGGTCTTCGGCCCGCTGCTGGTGCTCGTTCTTCGTGGCCTGCTGGGAAGGGAGGGGGGTGTCGCACCGGGGGATCCGCTTCGCTCCTTGGCGGCCGCGGTGGTGGCCTGGACCGCGGTGAACCTACCGGTTCTGCTCGTCGCGCCCGAGGGATGGGTTGAGTTCTTCGCGTTCAGCCGGGAGCGTGGCGCCGACTGGGGCTCGGTGTACTACCTCCTGGGGGGGTTCGGGCTGCTCGACACCACCGACCGCGACCTCGTGAACCTTCTGGGCACGCTCGCGTTCGGTGCCGCCTGCGCCGGTGTCGCGGCGCTGGGGGTGTTCGCGCGCAGGCCGCCGGCGCCGGAGCAACTGGTGTTCCTGGTCGTCGCGGCGTTCCTGGTAACCAACAAGGTGTGGTCGCCGCAGTTCGTGCTGTGGTTGCTGCCGTTGGCGGTCCTGGCGTGGCCCCGGACGATGCGTCCGGCTCTGCCCGCTGTCGTGGTGGGACTGTGGCAGGTCGCCGAGGTCGGTTACCACTTCGGCATCTGGCGGTACCTGCGCCACATTGAGGCGTTCGAGGGTGGGAACGCCCCCGTCGGAGTGGACATCGAGACCTACGCGCTGCTGACACTGGGTCGGTTGTTCACGCTGCTCACCGTGTGCGGCCTGGTGGTTGTGGACAGCTTGCGCGACGGCCGACCAGCCTCGTGAGGACTGGTAACCTTGACAGTCGTCTGGCTCTAGATTCCCCGCGTCACCGGCCGAACCGAGGTCGTCGTGACCCTGTCGGGGATCTTGCCCTCCTGCCACGGAGATGCCGTGGCCGCAGTAGTCCAGAGGAGGTACGTAGAGTATGCGCAACTACGAGGTAATGGTCATCTTCGACCCCAACCTTGACGAGCGTACGGTGGCCCCGTCGCTGGAGGAGTTCCTGGGCGTGGTCCGTAACGACGGTGGGTCGGTCGAGAAGGTCGACGTCTGGGGCAAGCGCCGCCTCGCCTACGAGATCAACAAGAACTCCGAGGGCATCTACGCGGTGATCGAGCTCACGGCCAAGCCCGAGACGGTCAAGGAGCTCGACCGCCAGCTCCACATCGCCGAGGACGTGGTGCGCACCAAGGTCCTTCGTCCCTCGGTGCACTGACGCCTCGCGGCGTCGGCCGCCCCCCGCCTGATTCCGACTACCTATCCCGGAGCCGACCATGGCAGGCGAAACCCAGATCACCCTCGTCGGCAACCTCGTCGACGATCCGGAACTACGATTCACCCCCAGTGGGGCCGCGGTCGCGAACTTCCGTGTGGCCTCGACGCCGCGGTACTTCGACCGGCAGGCCGGTGAGTGGCGCGACGGTGAGGCCATGTTCCTCACGTGTTCCGTCTGGCGCCAGTACGCGGAGAACGTCGCCGAGACCCTGGCCCGCGGTATGCGGGTGATCGTTCAGGGCCGGCTCAAGCAGCGGTCGTTCGAGACCAAGGAGGGCGAGAAGCGCACGGTCTTCGAGATCGACGTCGACGAGGTCGGACCCGCCCTCCGTAGTGCCACGGCGAAGGTGACCAAGGTCCAGCGCCAGGGCGGCGGTGGGGCGCCGCAGGGGGGCGGCTACGGCAACCAGGGTGGTGGCTTCGGCGGGGGCCAGGGGGGCCGCTCCGGCCCGCCGGCCGACGACCCGTGGGCCACCAGCGGCGGTGGCGGCTTCGGCGGCGGAGGGTTCTCCGAAGAGCCGCCCTTCTAGTTTTCCCATCTGTTCGAACCGACCATCCCCGGATCCTCCGGGGCTCTTATCCCAAGGAGCACCACGATGGCGAAGCCGGCAGCACGCAAGCCCAAGAAGAAGGTTTGCCTGTTCTGTCAGGAGAAGATTTCCTACATCGACTACAAGGACACCACACTGCTGCGGAAGTTCATCTCCGACCGCGGCAAGATCCGCGCCCGGCGGGTCACCGGTAACTGCACGCAGCACCAGCGCGACGTCGCTACGGCCATCAAGAGTGCCCGGGAGATGGCGCTGTTGCCGTACACGAGCACCGCTCGCTAACGGGGATTCCGAGGGAGGTTCACTCATGAAGTTGATCATGACCCACGAGGTCACTGGCCTCGGTGCCCCTGGCGATGTCGTTGAGGTGCGCGACGGTTATGGCCGCAACTACCTGCTGCCGCGTGGGCTGGCGGTCAAGTGGACGCGTGGTGGTCAGAAACAGGTCGACCAGATCAAGCGCGCCCGTCAGGCCCGCGACATCCGCGGCCTCGACGAGGCCAAGGAGATCGCCGAGCAGCTGGGCGGCATGAACGTCCGGCTGACCCAGCGCGCGGGCCATGGAGGCCGGTTGTTCGGGTCGGTGACGTCCTCCAAGGTCGCCGAGGCCGTCAAGGAGGCCGGTGGCCCAGAGATCGACAAGCGCCGGGTCGAGATCCGTAACCCGATCAAGTCCGTCGGCGAGCACCAGGTCACGGTTCGGCTGCACCCCGAGGTCTCGGCCACGGTCTCACTGGAGGTCGTCGGCTCCTAGGTGGTGTGGTGTCTGTTGTCGGGGCTCGCTGGCGAGTCTGGAGAACAGAGTTTAGGCCGCGCCGCGGCTCGCCGCCACAAGCGGTACGGGTCCCGCCCCCACTGGGGGCGGGACCCGATTTTTTCTGCGCTGCACGGGACACGCCGTATTGCTTACAGTCATCTTTTAGCTACTTTTCGTAGTTTTCGTTTCGGGGTGGGCACCGCCACCCCGGAAGGATGAGGCGGGATGACCATGCGTGACGAATCCGTGGATCCAGAAGACCTGACTCGACGAACCATGCTCCGTGGCGCCGCGCTCGCGGGGGGTGGTGTGCTGCTCGGCGGCGCGACAGCCCTGGGCGGAGCCACTCGGTCGGCCCACGCCGCCGCCGAACCCCATGTCCACACCCGAGCGAACTGGGGGGCCAGGCGGCCGAGACGGAGGGCGCGGGTCCTCGGCAGCGGGCCCGACCACATTGTCGTGCACCACACAGCGACCGCCAACACCAGCGACACATCCACGAGCCACGCCGCCGCACTGTCGAGGTCCATCCAGCGGTACCACATGGACACCAACGGGTGGGACGACATCGGCCAGCAGCTCACCATCAGCCGCGGTGGCCACGTCATGGAGGGCCGCAACACCTCGCTGGCCGCCATCCGCGCCGCGAACCACACCGTCGGGGCGCACACCGCCTACCACAACTCGCACACGATCGGAATCGAGAACGAGGGGACCTACAGCTCGGCGACCCCGCCGGAGGCGCTCATGGCGTCGTTGGCCGAGACCTGCGCGTGGTTGTGCGCCGTTTACAACCTCGACCCGAGTTCGGCGATCGTCGGGCACCGCGACTACAACGCGACCAGCTGTCCGGGGGATCGGCTCTACGCCATGCTGCCGGAGCTGCGCAGCGAGACGCGCACGCGGATGCGCGCGCAGCTGGTGGATGAGGACCTGTTGGACGGGAGTGAGGTTCCCGAGGAGCACAGGCCGAGCTACCCGGAACGTCCCATGGACGAACGCCGGACCGAGCACTTTCACGGCCCGGCACTCGGTGAGCACGGCGGGGGGAGCTGACCCACGTCACGGGCGTGTGGCTCCCACGACGAGCCACGCGCCCCCTCGCGCTCGTGTAGCCAGGGTCACGCCGCGGGCGGCGATCCACACGGTGAACGCCAGCCACAGACCCACCAGCCCGAAGTTCGAGCCGTCGGGCGTGGCCCACAGGACGAGAAGCGCGCACGGAAGGAACACGAGCATTGTCCACAGACTCGCCCAGGCGAGATAACGTTGGTCGCCAGCTCCCATGAGGATGCCGTCGAGCACCATGACGACACCGCTGAGTGGCTGCATGAGCGCCACCACGACCAGCACCGACATGATGAGGCCGGCCACTCGGGGGTCGGAGGTGAACGGAGCGGGCGCCCACGGCAGCGCCGCGAACACGAGCACGGTGAACGCCAGGCCGACCAGGACGCCCCACTCGACCATCCGCCGGGTCGCCGCTCGGGTGCCGGGCACGTCGCCCGCCCCAAGGTAGCGGCCGATGATGGACTGGCCGGCGATGGCTATGGCGTCCATCGCGAACACCAGGAGTGACCACATCTGGAACGCGACCTGGTGCGCCGCGATCTCGTCGTCGCCCAACCGGGCGGCCACCGCGGTGGTCACCAGTGCGACGATCCGAAGCGACACGGTGCGTAGGAACAACGCGAACCCCGCGCTCGCCGCCGACCGAAGTCCGGCCAGCGAGGGGGCGAGCGAGATCCGGTGACGCCGTGCCGCGCGACCGGCCACGACCACGTAGACCAGAGCGCCGGCGGACTGCGCGATCACCGTGGCCCACGCGGATCCCGCGATCCCCATCCCCAGGCCGAGGACCATGGTTATACACAGGGCGGCGTTCCCGAGGTAGGAGGCGACCGCGACCACGAGCGGCGTCGTGGCGTCCTGCAGCCCGCGCAGTACCCCGGTACCCGCCATGACGATGAGCAGCGCCGGCGTGCTGAGCAGGCTGATCCGCAGATAGAGGAGAGCGTGCGGGGCGACGTCGGGAGAGGCACCGAGGGTGTCGACGAGCCAGGGGGCCAGTGGCCACCCGGCGAGGACCGCCGCACCCCCGATGAGCGCGGCCAGCCACAGCGCGTCGACCCCGTGCCGCACTCCTCCGGCGATGTCACCGGCGCCGTACGTGCGGGCCACGGCGGCGGTGGTGCCGTAAGCGAGGAAGATGCAGACCGCCGCGAGCGTCGTGAGAATCTGGCCGGCCACCCCGAGGCCGCCGAGCGCCGCCGTGCCCAGGGTGCCCACAACGGCCGAGTCGGTGAGCAGGAACAGTGGCTCGGCGACGAGGGCGAAGAAGGTGGGAACGGCGAGTCGGAAGATCTCGCGGTCGTGGGCGTGCCGGAACGGAGCGGCCGAGAGCGGTGTTGGCATGACCGTGTCACGCTAGCCGACACGCGTGGTGGCGGCTGGCATGTGGGTGGCACGTCGAGCTTGTGGAAAACTTGTGGACAGGGTCGTGGGATTTTTCTCTCACACACAGCCGGGGGGCAGTGTTTTTGCAGCTCATTGTGGGCGTGTCGGGTGGTTGAACCAGTTATCCACAGGCGTTGTGCACAAGCTATCCGCAAGAACGACGGATTCGTCCACAAGGTATCCGCAGCTCTGTCCACAAGTCGCTTTGCGCTACGGTCCGCCGAGTGGCGACAATCCAAGCTCGGGGGTCGCTTCGCCAACCGTGATGTCCAGGGGGGAATCTGTGAGCGTCACTGAGCATTCGTCGCACGAGGGTGGTCACGAACGCACGCCCCCGCACGACATCATGGCCGAGCAGAGCGTGCTCGGCGGGATGCTGTTGTCCAAGGAGGCGATCAGCCAGGTTGTGGAGATCGTGCGGTCGGGGGACTTCTACCGTCCGGCGCACCAGACGGTCTTCGACGCCATCGTGGACCTCTTCTCCCGTGGCGAGCCGGTGGACGCCATCTCCATCAACGCGGAACTGACCAAGCGAGGCGAGATCGCCCGTGTGGGCGGGGCTCCCTACCTGCACACCCTGACCGAGGCCATCCCCACGGCGGCGAACGCGGGATACTACGCCCGCATCGTCGGCGACCGCGCGGTACTGCGCCGCCTTGTGGAGGTCGGCACCCGGATCGCCCAGATCGGCTACTCTGGCGACGGCGAGGTGGACGACCTGGTCGACCACGCCCAGGCCGAGGTGTTCCGGGTCGCCGAGCGGCGCACGGGCGAGGACTATCTCTCACTGAGCGACGTCATGCCGGGCGCCCTCGACGAGATCGAGGCCATCTCCGCCCACGACGGCTCGATGACCGGTGTTCCCACGGGCTTTACCGACTTCGACCAGCTCTCCAACGGTCTGCACCCCGGCCAGATGGTGATCATCGCGGCGCGGCCGGCCGTGGGCAAGTCCACCCTGGCGTTGGACTTCGCGCGGGCCGCCTCGATCAAGAACCAGTTGACGAGCGTCATCTTCAGCCTGGAGATGGGGCGCAACGAGATCGTCATGCGGCTGCTGTCGGCGGAGTCCCGGGTTCCGCTGCACACGATGCGGTCCGGGTTGATGACCGACGACGACTGGGCGCGGCTGGCCCGCCGTATGGGCGAGGTCGCCAGCGCGCCGTTGTTCATCGACGACTCCCCGAACATGTCGATGATGGAGATCCGGGCCAAGTGCCGGCGGCTGAAGCAGCAGCACGACCTCAAGCTCATCATCGTCGACTATCTGCAGTTGATGAGCGCGGCCGGTCGGGTCGAGAGCCGCCAGCAGGAGGTCTCGGAGATGTCGCGTTCTCTCAAGCTGCTCGCGAAGGAGCTCGAGGTCCCCGTCATCGCGCTGTCCCAGCTGAACCGCGGCCCCGAGCAGCGCACCGACAAGAAGCCACAGGTGAGTGACCTACGTGAGTCGGGCTGTCTCACCGCCGACACCCGGATCCTGCGGGCCGACACCGGGACCGAGACCACCATGGGTGAGCTGTTCGCGACCGGTGAGCGCGGCATACCCGTGTGGGCGCTCGACGAGGCGATGCGGCTCGTTCCGCGCACCATGACCCACGTTTTCCACAGTGGTGTGAAGGACACCTTCCGGCTGCGGTTGCGGTCCGGGCGTTCGGTGGTGGCCTCGGCCAACCACCCGTTCCGCTGTCACGGTGGGTGGGTACCGCTCGGGGAGCTGGCTCCCGGGGAGCGGGTCGCCGTCCCCTGGCGAATTCCGGAGCCGGAGAGCACCAGAGCGTCCGGGATCGTCCGGCGTTTCGGGAACCGCGCCGCCCGTACGGCCGCGCGGATGCGGTGGATGTCCGGTGCGGGTCGTCGCGCGCGCGGTGGGCATGGCGGGGGCGGACGCGAGCTCGCCACGGCCACACCGACGTCTGGGAGCCAGAGGGCGCTAGCCGAGCGTGTGTCGGTGGGGGCCTCGACCGGCGGGGCCGTCGAGCCACTGAGCGCCCCCAGCAGCGCTCTCCGCTGCGGTGAGTACGTAACCAACGACGTGTACTGGGATGAGATCGTGGCGATCGAGCCGCTCGGCCCGCGCGAGGTCTTCGACGCCACGGTGCCTCACGGCCACAACTTCGTCGCGAACGGCATCAGCGTCCACAACTCCATCGAACAGGACGCCGACATGGTGATCCTGCTGTACCGCGAGGACGTACACGAGAAGGAGTCCCCCCGCGCCGGGGAGGCCGACCTGATCGTGGCCAAGCACCGCAACGGCCCCACCGCCACGGTCACCGTGGCGTTCCAGGGGCACTACAGCCGCTTCGTCGACATGGCGCCCGGGTAGACGCGGTCCCGTTCGCCCACCCCGTGGGGCGGACGTCTCAGACTCGCCAGCGTGCCTCGGGGCGGGTGCGGCCGTTCTCGTCGGTGATCAGCACCCAGTTCAGGCGCGGGCGGGTCGACTCCGGCTGTTCCCGCTCCGTCTCGGGCGCTCGGCGTGGCTGCGGAGGACCGTCGTCCAGCGGGCCGCGCCGCGGGGCCGACGGGCGCGAACGACGGTGGAGGGCGGCGCGTCGGGCCTGCTGTGTCGAGCCATTCGTCGTGTGAGCCATGGCGACACTCCCCTCGTTCTACTAACAGAGATTTACAGTTAACCTTCCGTTCACCGTTAAGTCAACTCGAATTCGGTTTGGGGTGTCGTGGTCGACCCGTACCCGCGGCTGGGCCCCCGGTCGCGGATACGGGAGGAGGCACCGGAACACACACGTGGGGGCCGCCCGCTCGGGCGGCCCCCACGTGTGTGTCGACGCGTTACTTGTCGGGGAAGATCAGCCCGACGACCTCGAGATAGAGCTGCTCGGGATAGGGAACGAAGTGGATCCGGCTGAGCGCCTGGTCCTGACCCGCCGACTCCATCACGAAGGTCCCGTAGCCGAGGAAACGCCCGATGAGAGTGCGCTCGAACCGCATGTCGGTGACCTTGCTCAGCGGCATCATGTTGACCTGTCGTGTGATCAGCCCGGTCGTCAGGAGCAGCCGTGCCGAGGTGATCACGAAGTAGTCGACCGACCACTCCGCCACCTGCCACACGAACCACACCAGGACCAGCAGCCACAACCACCAGACCACGGCCAGCGCCGCCGCGTTCGCGGCCAGGGCGGTGTTGCTCAGGATCCCCGCGACGATGAGGGCACCGAGCACCGCGGAAACGGGCATCATCAACACGGCGGGGTGCCGCCGGATCGTCACGACGTCCTGTTCGTGCGGCAGCAGATAGCGGTTGACCGATGCCGGCGCGCGATTGGTCGGTGCTACGAGCCTCATAACTGCGCAGCCTTTACGGCATCAGGGCGTTGACGAAACGAGACAGCGCCTCACCACCGGCGAGGAGCCCTCCCAGGGCGGCCTCGATAATCTGAGCGGCGCTTTCGGGGGATGTGAGCAGATAAAACGCTACGAAGGCAAGGAGGGCATAGCCCGTCCATTTCTTCACCCTGGCCATGATCGTCTCCCCAACGATTGCAGCTGACCCACCGACCCACGTTGATTGTTACACCAACCCTCACGCGCGTAAAGCAGTACATCATTCTCGGCGTGGCGTCCTGTGGATATGGGGTGTGGTTCTGGTCACGCCGGGAATGGGGAGTTTCGTTCCGCGAAGGCCATCGCCAGCACCTGCAGGTGCTGGCGCGCGACGCGTTCGACCAGGTCGAGCGTTGCCAACCCGGTGACCTCCTGCGCACCGTGCCGGGCGGCGTCCACACACCGGATCACCGTGGCACGTGGGTGGACGCCGGCGAACTCCGCGCTGAGCCGCTCGACGACGGGGGAGAAATCGAGGGGCGGGGTGTCGGTCTTCTCAGGCATGTCACTCCTTGGGAGGGGAAGGGTGAGCGTCTGGCGTCTCGGGGCTGAGCACCGTGGCGGAACTCGGGGTGGGCGAGCTGGGTGTGTCGCGTTGGCTGCGACCGAGGTGCCGCGCCAGGGGACAAAGGGGAGCGATCGCCCCGGTAAACGCCGGTTTCCTGTTTTCGGTCAGTGGCCCCGGTTGGATGGGGATCCAAGCGCGGTCGCGTGCGTGTATCGCACCTCTACATCGATACGAATTCGGCTGTCGCGATGCGCGTCGGTTCCAGAGAGGCGGGCTCGCGTCCACGGGGACGAACCGCTGGGCAGGAGGTTCGGTACATGCAGCGAGTGCTTCCCCAGTTTCGGACATCCATTCATCCGAAACGGATAACGATATAAAACCGCGTCCCCACACCGGGACGGATCAAAGAGAAACGCAGGTCACAGGCTTCCATAAAGGCGGTCTCCCGCGTCACCGAGACCGGGAAGGATGAAACCGCGACCGTCGAGCCGTTCGTCGATGGCCGCGGTGACGACGCGTAGGGTCGCGCCGCTCTCCGGGTCGAGGGTGCCGGCCAGCTTCTCCGCGACCGTTTCGAGCCCTTCGGGTGCCGCCAGCAGGCAGATCGCGGTCACGCTGTCGGCTCCCCGGTCCGACAGCATCCGCACCGCGGCGGCCAGCGTCCCGCCCGTGGCCAGCATGGGGTCGAGGACGAAACACTGCCGGCCCGACAGGTCACCCGGCATCCGGTCGGCATAGGTCGCCGGCTGCAGGGTGTGCTCGTCGCGGGCCATACCGACGAATCCGACCTCGGCCGTGGGGAGGAGCCGGGTCATACCTTCGAGCATCCCCAGGCCGGCGCGCAGGATCGGCACCACCAGCGGGGCGGGACGGGTGAGACGGGTTCCCTCGGCGACCTTCAGGGGGGTCTGTACCGTGACGTCGGCGACCCGGATATCCCGCGTGGCCTCGTAGGTCAGCAGCGTGACCAGCTCATCGGTGAGACGTCTGAACGTGGGGGAATCGGTTCCCGCGTCGCGCAGTGTCGTGAGCTTGTGCGCGACCAATGGGTGGTCGACGACCAAGGTTTCCATTGAGTACTCCGGATGAGCTGGGAATTCGACCGGTGCGGGGATCCGAGTCTAATGGCGTGTGGGGCTCTCGTTCCCGCGTCTCGGGCAGCGGGTGACCCGCGTTACCGGTGGGCTCGGGGCCGCGTCGGGGGCGGAGCGTCGGCCAACCTCGGCGACGAGTTCTGCGAGGGGCGCTGTTTCCGATCTAATGGGATCGTGTGCGCGGACTTCTATTACTCGGACCGGTCCCTTCGGGAGGATCCACACGTGGGCCAGAGCAGCGGTTACGATGACGCCGCCACGGGCGATCTGCGATCCTGGCCGCACCAAGGCCAGCGGGGTGGGATGACGATGACGGAACTCGAACAGGGTGATGACGGCTCCGGTGACTTCGCGGCCGTTGCCTACCGGGAGGAGGACTACTGGGATGTCGATCTTCTCCCGGTGGCGTTGACCGAGGACCTGAAGGGTCTGCTGCACGCGCTGCGCCAACAGCCCAGCATCAGTGGCGCGATCGGGATGGTTTCGGTGGGCGACGACTTCTTCGTGCTCGCGCGGGTCTACGGACGCGACAACGTCAGCATCTTCCTCTCCGACGTGACCGCCTCCGTTGACTGGCCCGTCGCGCGTCAGGTTCTGGAGTTCCTGGAGATCGACCAGCCGCACGAGGACGATCTGGACCAGGTGCTCCCAGCGGGCGACATGTCGGTCCTCTCCGATCTCGGGCTCGACGAGATGGAGCTGGGCGCGCTCGCGGGTGACCTCGACCTCTATCCCGACGAGGTGTTGGCCAGCATCGCCGAACGTCTGGGATTCCAGCAGGCGTTCCAGCGTGCGCTCGAGGGTATGGGGTAGGGATGATCCCGGCCTGATCGTGTGATCACGCGCCACCGCATTGATCCGCCGAGCGCGCTAGAGAGGACGGGAACGCACGGTGTCGGTCTTCGCAGCGGTCTTCTGCCGTTCCGCGGACACGTGGCTGGGAACCGAGGTAGACCTGTCCGGGACGGAGAGTATCGACGACGTCGCGGATCTCATGCGTGATGTCTCGGGGGTCCACGGGCCCGACGCCGCCGAGGGGACCATGCTGCTCCTCATCGAGGCGGACGACGAGTGGTTCGGACTCGTTCGGGTCGACGACCACTCCGACCCCCTGGTGTTTCTCTCCGACGCCCGTGTGGTGCACGAGCACCCGCTCGCGGCGCTACTGCTGGAGAGCGGCGAGTTCGAGCCTCCGGAGCAGACGGAGGGGACCGGGCAGAAGCCCTACCCGGATCCCGGAGGCACCGCAGCGCTGCTCTCCGACATCGGTATCCCCGAGGACGACCTGCTCTCGCTGACGCTGAGCGAGGGCATCCTGCCGGGGGACGTGCTGTCCACTGTGGCGGAGCGCGCGGGCTTCGCCGAGGATCTGGACTCGTTGCGGCTGTGACGGGGACGTCGGGGGCGAGGGCGCGGGAGCGGGACGACGCGGCGCTGCGGCTCGCCCTCGCCGAGAGCGAGCGCGCGCGAGAGAGCGACGAGGTCCCCGTGGGCGCCGTGGTGCTGGACTCCGGCGGGCGGGTGCTCGGCACGGGACGCAACGAACGCGAGGCGACCGGCGACCCCACCGCGCACGCCGAGGTCGTGGCGTTGCGGGAGGCGGCCCGGCAAGTGGGGCAGTGGCGGCTCACCGGGTGCGCCCTGGCCGTCACCCTGGAGCCGTGCACGATGTGCGCCGGAGCGAGCGTGCTGGCGCGGGTGGCTCGGCTGGTCTACGGGGCGCGCGACCCGAAGGCCGGGGCGGCGGGCTCGCTGTGGGACGTGCTGCGCGACCGCCGGCTGAACCACCGGCCGGAGGTGGTCCCGCCCGATCTGGTGAGCCCGGAGCTCGCGGCCCGGTGCGGCCAGGTGCTGGACGAGTTCTTCTCACTCCGTCGTTTCCGGTAGAGTGTCCCCCGGTGGAGTCGCCTAGTGGCCGATGGCGCTCGCCTCGAAAGCGAGTGAAGGGCAACCTTCCGTGGGTTCGAATCCCACCTCCACCGCCGAAGGCCGCCGCCCGCCCACGTGGGCGGAGGGCCGACCGGAGTGGCGAATCCGACCGCCCCGGCGAATGTGCGCTGAATGCGCACCACACCGGGGCGGTCGGCTTTTCGCTTGTCCGGGCGGTGATACCCCTACTACAGCGGCGCAGTGGCGGAGAGGGCGCCGTGTGCGAGGACCATTACGCCGTCCTCGGTCATCAGCGAGCCGTAGAAGTCCGCCCCCGTGCCGTCGCACAGGGGCCGCCAGCCGCGGTGCTCCAGCTCCAGCGGCTCTTCCTGCACCGCTTCGGTGCCCCAGCGTCAACGCACCCGGATTCGCCATAGCGGCCCCCAGCACAAACCATCGTTTGCACTGAACAGTAGAGGCCGCCTCGTTTTCAGTGGCTGTAGGTAAAAGATCAACAGTAAACAGCGTCCTCGGCCGAATTGGTCCACAGGACGAGACCAGCCCTGGAAAGGAGGGGCTGCTCTAGTTTACTCGTCGCCCGCCGCTGCGGCGTCAGCCTTCTCGCGCAACCACTCCGGCGTGGCCTCTGGGGACCGAGGGAACCGCTGCAGCTCGACCGCGAACTGGCTGTTCACGAGCGGGAAATTGAGCGACGGCTCGTCGTCGTAGTTGTATTCGATAGAAAAATTCCCTGGACGTCTTACTTCATAAACAGCGGAAAACCATGTCCCCACATCGTCGCGATGCATCCCTGTTCTGAGCTTCGACATATTCATCAGAACATCGCCCGGGGTTTTGATCACCCCCTCCGAGTCGTCCTCATGAAGGACTCTAACCTCGGATGATCCGGTCCTGCCGATTTGGGCGAACCGCAATGTCAGGATCTCCCATGACTCCGGTGCCGACCGCAGTAGAGACAATCCCACTTTCTTAAGTATTTCATTCTGACCGTCAGGTGACAAATGAGGGGAATTCGAAATTTAGGTACCTTGCTCGCTTTGGCGTGTTCATGGGGAATTATTGGAATGCGCGACCTGCTCTGCGCCTCCGTTGACCGGCCACGGTCGCCACCGGGGGGCCACCTCTACTATGGCGGGTTCCTGAACTCCGTCTTCGGGGGTTACGGCAGTGGGAAGACATGGCACGTACTGGCTGTGGCGGCCGAGTTCGTCCGAGCACGCTAGCACGTGGTGTTCCTGAACTTCGAGGTGACACGGGCGGGTGCCGTCCGAGCGCGCGTGTACAAGCTGAGTGTGAGCCGGATCTTCGTGAAGCGCTGCTTCCACGTGTACGACCGCCCCGACACGTTCGGTCAAGAGGACTTCTATCCCAATGAGGAAGACGTTTCGGAGCTCGTCGACACCGTTCTCGCGGTCATCGACGCGCTAGACCCGGCGATGGCCCATCTCGGGTATGGCCCCACCGATTCGCGCGGTCCCGATGCGCTGGCACGGGGCCTACTTCGATCCGTTCAAGGAAGTCAACCCGGCCGGGTATCACGATCGACCATGTTGGCACGACGCGACATCGCGCGAAGCGGGAACCAAGCGCGAGGACAGCATCACGCAGGGCGTGAAGTACCGGCTCAGCCAGCGTGCGCGCTCGCGTGCGGGAACACGCGGGGACTCGGAGCTGCGAATGCGCAAGGACAACAACAGGGCCATTGATGCGAGCGACGGCGAACCCGTCGCATGCGCCGCGCACGGGGATCGGTGACCGGCTTTTCTTTTGTCTTGGCTCCGCGAGGTCGACGGCTGGCGCCTCCCCGGTTCCGGGTGGTGGCCGGGGACCGCTAAGCGTACGGTGCCGTGGACGCCCTCAGGGTGCGCGGTTGGACCACGCACCGTCCGGGCGGGTGCCCCGATGGCCAGGGAGTGTCCACGGTGACGGCGTTCTCGGTGTCGCTGACGGTTCCCACACCGGCGGACCTGTCAGACAGTGAGGCCGAGCTGCGCGCGGAGTTCGAGTACGGCGACGACTACGAGCAGCGGGTCATGCTGGCCTGCGATCTCCTCGCCGAGACGGACTGCGACTTCCGTGTGCGCGGGTTCGGCGTGTGCTGGCCCGTCGACGTGGGCTATGACCTTTCCACGTTCCTGGAGGGGCTGCCCGAGCTGCTGGCCGACCTTCGCTCTGGCAGGGAGGGCGTCTGCGACTTCTACGCCCAGGGAACCGAGCGGGTGCTGCGCTTCTTCCCTGAGGGCGCGTGGGTGCGTATCACCTGCGAGTCGCGAACCGCCTGGGCTCCCGACGCCGGGACGGAGCGGGTCGGCCGCGGGGAGCTGGAACGGATGCTGGTCGAAACGGCGGTGGCGTTCGGCCGGTCGGTGGGCAACATGGGGCTGTCGATGGCCGGGGAGGAGCCCTTCGCCTCGTGGCGGTGGGGCCGCGTCTGACGGTGAGGGGGCGCCGGAGGCGCGGGGCGGGGCCGTGGGGTGCGGATACCCGTGGCGTTGGCCCTCTTCGGAGAGATGTCCAGCCTGCTGGACATCGGACTGGCCAGTGCGCGGGATCGTTCGCGGCGGGTGCCGCTCCGTAACGTCGTCCCGACCGCGGTGCGCCACAGCTCACCGCGGGCCAGTACCCCGGATCCCCGAGGAGCAGCCGTGCCGGACCCGTACCGTTTCGACCCCACACCCACCCCGAGTTCGGAACCAACCTCCGGAGGCGGGGTACTGGGCGTGCTGCTGTGGGTCGTGTTCGTCCTCTGCCTCGCCGTGAACGCCGTCACCTCCCTGACCGGTGCTCCCGTACTGCTGAGCGCGGGGTTCGGCGCGCTCGCCCTCGCCTCGCTCGTCCTGTTGGTCACCCGGTACGCGCGGGCGCGCCGGTGATGTGGCTACGACGCGGCGCACCGGCCACGACACCAGAACCGTCACCCGAGGCCGAGCCCCACAGCGCTCTCCTGCTCAACGAGGTCCACCGCCGCTACTCCGACGGCGGCGCGACCGTCACCGCACTGGCCGGGGTGTCGCTGCGGGTGCCACGGGGCTCGTTCCTCGCGGTCATGGGGCCGTCCGGGTCCGGCAAGAGCACACTGCTCAACTGCGCCTCCGGGCTGGACACCGTGAGCTCGGGAAGTGTCCGGATCGGCGGCACCGACACCAGCGCCCTGAAGGAGCCGCGACGAACCCTGTTCCGGCGTGACCGGGTGGGGTTCGTTTTCCAGTCCTACAACCTGGTGCCCACCCTCACCGCGGAGGACAACATCACCCTCCCGTTGCGCCTGGCGGGCCGCCACCCCGACCGGGCGTGGCTGCGCGGCCTGGTGGAACGTGTGGGGATCACCGACCGGTTGCGGCACCGGCCCTCGGAACTGTCCGGCGGACAGCAGCAACGGGTCGCGCTCGTGCGCGCGCTGGCCACCCACCCCGAGATCGTGTTCGCCGACGAGCCCACGGGGGCGCTCGACGCCCAAGGAGCGCGACGGATCCTGCGGTTGCTCGCTGACGTCGTCCGTGACCTCGGGCAGACGGTCGTCATGGTGACCCACGACCCCGACGCGGCCGCCCACGCCCACACCACCGCGTCCATGACGGACGGGCGCATCGTGGACGTCCACCCCGCCGCGGCGACGAGACGCTTCACCGCTGTCGGGGGAGAGTGAACCGGGTGTCACCAGAACAGGAACCGGCCGCCCCCTCAGCCAGCCCCTCACCACCCTGGCGAACAGGGCGGCTCGTGTCACTGGCGGTGCGGCTGACGCGTGGCCGCCTCAGCGGACTGCTCGCCATTGCCGTGGCGGTCCTGGGCGGGGCCGCGTTCGTCACGGTGGGCGGGGTCCTCGCCGATACCGGGTTGCGTTCGCACCCGCCTGTGGAGCGCATGCCCGGCGCGGACGCGGTGGTCACGGCACAGCTGGCCCTCCCGCAGCAGGAGGGCCCGGACGTCGCGCTGCCGGAGCGGGCCGGGGTCCCCGACACGCTCGTCGAGCGGCTGGAGCGCCTGCCGGAGGTCGCCGAGGCCGCCGGGGACGTTGGCTTCCCGGCGGCGGTCGTCACCGCCGACGGCGTCGAGTCCGGTTCCGACCCCCGCCCCGCGGGCCGCGTGTGGACCTCGCCCGGGTTGGTGGGGGCGTCCGGGATGACGGGGGAGGCCCCACGGGACTCCGGCGACGTGGCCCTGGACACAGAGACGGCGCGGGCCGCGGGGGCGGAGATCGGGGACGAGGTGCGCGTCACCACTGCGGGCCACACCAGCGAGTACCGCCTCTCGGGCGTGGTGGACACCCCCGCCGTTGGGATTTTCTTCGACGGTGCCACCGCCGCGGACCTCGCCGGGCGCACCGATGGTCCACGCGAGGCGACAGTGGATGCGATCGGCCTGCGCGCGGCCCCGGAAGTCTCCAGCGAAGCACTGGCCGAGACGGTCCGCACCCGGATCGAGGGGGAGGACGGCACGGACGCCGTGGTCCACACCGGTGCCGCGCGTGGCGACGCCGAGATCCCCGAGGTGTCCGTCGCGCGCGCGGCGTTGGTGGGGCTCGCCGGTTCGCTCGGCGGGGTCGTGCTGCTCGTCATCGGGTTCGTCGTCGCGGGGGCCGTGTCGGTCTCCGTCGCCGCGCAGCGTCGGGACCTGGCCCTGGTTCGGGCGGTCGGCGCGACACCGCGCCAGATCCGCCGTCTGGTGGCCGTGCCCACTGTGCTGACCGCGCTGGGGACCCTGCCGTTCGGGATCGCGGCGGGATACCCGCTGGCCGGCCGGCTGTACACCATGCTCGCCGGGCTCGGCGTGATCCCCACCGAGCTGCCGGTGCGCTTCGGGGCGCTGCCCGCCGTGGCCACGGCGGTGCTGTTGCCCGGTGCCGTGTGGCTGGCGGCGGTGGCCGCGTCGTGGCGCACCGCCGGGGCGACACCGGTCGACGCGCTCGCGGAGACCGTGGCGGAACCGCGCGCGCCCCGACCGTGGCGCGTCCGGGCGGGTGCGGCCCTGCTGTTGGCGTCAACGGCGCTGGCCGTTCCGCCGCTGCTGGTCCGTTCCGAGGCGGGAATAGTCGGAACGGCGACGGGGAGCCTCGTGGCGGTCATCGGCCTCGCCCTGGTCGGCCCGACCCTGGTCCGGGCGGTGAGCGGGGCGCTCGCGCGTCGGCTGCCCGCCAGGACCTCCCCCCTGACCTGGCTCGCGGTGCACAACCTGCACGGCCACTCCCACCGGGTGGCGGGCGCGGTGGTGGCGCTGGCCATGGCGGTCGCGCTCACCCTCGGCCAGTGCTACGCGCACACCACTGTTCTCGTGGCCACGGAGAGGCAGCACGCGGACAGCACCCTGGCCGACTACCGGGTGACCGCGCCCGAGATCGGGGGAGT
The DNA here is from genome assembly GCA_003725585.1 of Halostreptopolyspora alba. Classification (GTDB taxonomy): domain Bacteria; phylum Actinomycetota; class Actinomycetes; order Streptosporangiales; family Streptosporangiaceae; genus Lipingzhangella; species Lipingzhangella alba. The sequence continues at coordinate 86,227 of RJMB01000018.1, forward strand.
TCCCGACGCCGTGGTCGCCACGCTCCGGGACTCCCCGGAGGTGACCGCCGCGGTCACCAGCACCCCGACATCCGTCGTGTGGCGCTATCGGGAGCTGGGGGTGGGGGAGGTGATCCTGGAACGGCACCCCGCCCGTGCCCTGGGGCCAGGCGCGGACGAGGTGCTCGATCTCGGGGTCACAGCGGGCGACATGGGGCGGCTGGCCGGTGAGACGGTCGCGCTCGGCGAGTCCTTCGCCCGCCTTCGTGGGGTGGGGCTCGGCGATCGTGTCACCTTTCACATGGGCGACGGCGCCGAGGTCCGCGCCGACGTGGTCGCGCTCTACGAACACGAGCTCGGCCACGAGCCGGTCGTGCTGTCCCGGGATCTCGCGGTTGGGCACGTCACCGGCGCCCCGGACACCAGCCTGCTGGTGCGCGCGGACCCGGCTGACGGCGCCGACAGGCCCGAGCACCTCATCGGGGGTGTCGCGGACCACCCCGGTGTCGAGGTCGAGACCGTCGCCGCGACGGACCGCCCGTCTGGCGGTATCCGCGACGTCCCCCCGAACGTGGCGATCAACGTTGTCGTGTTGCTGGCGTTGCTCGGCTACGTGTTGCTGTCGGTGGCGAACCGGCTGGCCGCCCAGACCCTACAGCGGGGTACGGAGGTGGACACGCTGCGCTCGCTCGGTATGACGCCGGGCCAGACCCGGTCGCTGCTGCGCCGCGAGGCCGCCATGATCGCCGTGGGGGCGGTCGGTGCCGGTGCGCTGGCGGCCGCGGTGCCGCTCGCGCTGGCCGGGATCGGGTTTCTCGGTCGGCCGTGGCCCGGCGGCCCGGGGTGGCTGTTGCCCGCCACGGCGCTCACGGTCGCGCTGCTCGCGTGGCTGAGTGTGGAGCTTCCGGGCCGGCGGCTGGCCGCGCGCGCCACGCGACGGTGACCCACTTGACAATCACTTAGCAAATTAGCAAACTCCCTAATTAATGGAGGTCGAGGTTCTCAAGGCGCTGGCCAGTCAGCGGCGGCTACGGATTCTGGAGTGGCTGCGCGACCCGGTCGCGCACTTCCCGCCACAGGCGGATGGGGATCTGGAAACCGACGGTGTGTGCGGCGTTCTGATCGCCCAGAAGCTGGGGGTCAGTCAGCCGACGGCTGGTGAGCATCTGAGGGTGCTCGTCGCGGCACGGCTGATCGAGGCGAAGCGGATCAAACAGTGGGTGTTCTACCGGCGCGACGAGGGCCGGATCAGGGAAGTCAAACAATCCTTCCAACGTGACTGGTGATGGGACGTGTCTGAGGAACGCGCCGGTGTGGGGACGTATGAGCGACTGGTCGAGATGCTGGACGCTCACGGCGCCTCGTATCGAATGATCGACCACGCCCCGGAGGGTGGGACGGAACTGGTCAGCCGGCTGCGTGGTCACTCGGTGCGGCAGGCTGCCAAGTGTGTCGTCGTGTTGGTCAGGCTGGACAGGAAGGCACGGAAGTACGTGCTGGTGGTGGTCCCCGGTCACGTCCGCGTGGACCTGGGAGCGCTGAAGACCCTCTACCACGGGCGCTACGCCGGGTTCGCCGACAACGAGACGGCCGAACGGCTGGCGGGCAGCGTCAGCGGCACGATCCTGCCGTTCACCTTCACGGACGAACTCGAACTCGTCGTGGACCCCCTGCTGCTACGGCACGACGAGATCTTCTTCAACGCCGCGCGCCTGGACCGCTCTCTGGCGCTGCCGACCGAGGAGTACCGACGGATCGCCCAACCCAGGGTGCGCTCGGTCGCCCAGCTTCCGGCCGAACCCGCCAACAACGGGCGCTGGGAAGCGGAGGCCACTCGCGGGGTGAGCCACTGAGACACCCCCGCACCGGCTACCCGCCGAGGTGGGCCAGCACGGCCAGGACCCGGCGGTGCCCCGCGTCCTCCGCCGCGAGGTCCAACTTGGTGAAGATGCGCCCGACGTGCTTGTGCACGGCCCCCTCGGTCACCACCAGGCGCTGCGCGATCTCCCCGTTACCCAACCCTTCGGCCATCAGGGCCAGGACCTCGCGTTCGCGCGGGGTGAGCCGGGACAGCGGGTCCTCCTTGCGCGTCAGCAACTGGCGTACCACCTCGGGGTCGACGGCCGTGCCGCCGTCGGCGACCCGGTTCAGGGCGTCGAGGAACTCCTCGACCCGGGCGACCCGGTCCTTGAGGAGGTAGCCCACACCCCGCGCCCCGTCGGTGAACAGCTCGGTGGCGTAGATCGCCTCCACGTACTGGGAGAAGACCAGCACGGCCAGGTCGGGGCGGGACCGGCGTGCCCGGATCGCCGCGCGCAGCCCCTCCTCGCGGTACGTGGGTGGCAGCCGCACATCCACGATCACGAGGTCCGGACGGTGCAGGTCGACGGACTCGACCAGCTCGCCGGCGTCGCCCAGCACCGCCACCACCTCGTGCCCGGACGTGGTGAGCAGCAGTTTCACCCCTTCGGCCAGGACCGCGTTGTCCTCCACGATCAGGACGCGCACGGCAGCTCCACCTCGATCACGGTCGGCCCACCCGCGGGGCTGGACACCGAGATCGTGCCGTCCAGTGCCGCCACCCGGCGCCGGATGCCGTTGATCCCGGTGCCGTCCGCGCCTTCCGCCCCGCCGGTTCCGTTGTCGTGGATCCCGACGCGCAGGGTCTGGCCGAGGCGTTCGAGTCGTACCTCGGCCGAGGTCGCGCCGGAGTGTCTGGTCACGTTGGTGAGCGCCTCGGCGACACCGAAGTACGCCGCGGCCTCCACCGCCGCGGGAAGGGTCCCCAACTCCCCCACCCGGACGTGGGTGGGTACCGCGCACCGGGACCCCAACGCCGAAACGGCGCCACCGAGGCCACGGTCGGCCAGTACCGGCGGATACATCGTCCGTATGACGTCGCGCAGCTCGGTCATGGCGTCCTCAGCGCTGCCGCGCGCCTCCCGCAGCAGCCGCGCCGCCTGGTCGGGGTCGTCGGTAACCACCCGCTCGGCGAGCCCCACACGCATCGCCAGGGTCACGAGCTGGGCCTGGGCACCGTCGTGCAGGTCCCGCTCGATCCTGCGCAGCTCGGCACCGTGCGCCTGGAGCGCCTCGGCCCGGGTGTGGGAGAGCTCCTCGACGCGTTCGGTGAGCCGGTCGGCGCGCAGCTCCGCCTCGGAGGGGGAGAGCAGCCGCGCGGTCAGCCGGGCGTACCCACCGGCCAGGGGCGGGGCGGCCCACAGGAACACCGCCGCGAACGCCACGATCTCCGCCAGCCCGCCCCCCAGGGCGACCCCCCAACCGTGCGCCGGCACACCCAGGAAGGTCAACGGCTCGGGCATCGCCCACCACACCGCCAGCTTCCCGAGCGCGCTGGGCACTCCCAGCACAGCCACCAGGCCGACCATGCCGGCCAGCGTGCCCAGCGGCGCGTGCGCGAGGAGCCAGCGCACCGACCGTGACGTCGCCGGGTCGTCCAGCGTGTGGCGCAATCGCCGCCGCCACCCCGTCGGAGGTGGGGCCTCGGGCCACGGAGGACGCTCGGCGCCGGTGTACTCGCACGCCTCGCGGTGCTCCCACGCGGCCCAGCGTCGGACGCCCTCCAGGGCGTGAGGAGGCAGCGGGACCCCGAGACCGCCGAGTGGGATGGCCATGGCGCACAGCGCCAGCACTGGCAGCGCCACCATCGCCGCCAGTCCGGTCGCGAACGCGCGCAGCAGGTAGCGGGCGGCGCGCCATCCGCGGACCAGCATGTTCATACCCCCTGGGAGAACGGGTGACCACTCTATTCTCCCGTATTCCGCCACCGCGCCGCGTGGTCCGGGCGGTGGGATCGGGGGGTCAAGGGAGTTGGGCCAGCTCCGCCTCGATCTCGTCGGCGCGGGGTCTTTCGCACCAATCGGAAAGCGCTTACCATGGCTGGGCGCGGCCGACCGCGACGGGGGACGCACCGTCACCGATGGAGAGGACACCCACGTGAACAGAGCCGCCGGGCTCGTTGCCGTCGCCGCAGGCGCGGCACTGGTCGCCACAACACTGCCCGCCACCGCCGCCCCGCACTCCCCATCCGGTCGCGACCTCGGGCGGGAGACGCTGGGAGACAACGACGGCTGGGCGTCCGCGGAGGGAGGCACCACCGGAGGCGCCGAGGCCACCGAGGACAACGTCGTCACCGTCGACACCTGGGCGCGGCTGAAGGAGGCGGTCCGGGGCGACGAACCCAAGATCGTCCGTGTCGAGGGCCACATCAGTGCCATGACCGACGCTGACGGCGGCGCCCTCAGCTGCTCCGACTTCAACGACCCCGAATACGACTGGGACGACTACGTCGCCGAGTACGACCCCGAGCACTGGGACGGCCGTGCCGAGGGGCCGCTGGAGGACGCCCGCGTGCGCTCCTACGAGGAACACCGCGAACACGTGCTGCTGCGCCCCGGCTCCAACACCACCATCGTGGGCTCGGGCGACGCCTCCATTAGCGACGGTGGTGTCCTGCTGGAGAGCGTCGACAACGTCATCCTGCGCAACCTGGGCATCCACGACGCCTACGACTGCTTCCCCGAGTGGCTCGGTGACGAGTGGGACGCCCAGTACGACAACATCGAGGTGTCCCGCAGCGAGCACGTGTGGCTGGACCACCTCACCCTCACCGACGGCGACACCCCCGACAGCGAACTCGACGAGGTGTACGGCGAGCAGGTGGACCGGCACGACGGGATCATGGACATCGTGCGCGCCAGCGACTTGGTGACGGCGTCCTGGAACAGCTTCGAGGGCCACGACAAGTCGATGCTGTGGGGCAACACCGACAGCGAGGAATACGACGAGTGGGACGAGCTGCGGATCACGCTGCACCACAACGACATCACGAACCTCAGCCAGCGCGCCCCGCGGGTGCGCTACGGGCAGGTGCACGTGTACAACAACCTCTACACCCACGAGAGGCACGCCGACTACCCCTATCTGTACTCGTGGGGCGCCGGCGTGGAGTCGCGGATCCACGCCCAGAACAACTACTTCCATCTGGCCGACGACATCGGCGCGGGTGAGGTCATTCACTCCTGGGGCGGCACCTCGCTGTACGAGGAGGGCAGCGTCCTCAACGGCAGGCCGACCGACCTGCTGGCCGCCTACAACGAGGCCAACCCCGACAACCAGCTGGACAGTGACGTGGGCTGGACCCCCGAGCACCACGAGACCATCCACCCGACGTGGGCGGTGCCCGGCCTGGTCCACGCCAGGGCCGGGGCCGGCGGGCTCGGCTGAGGACTCCCCTCCGAGCGGCGCCGCCCCTCCCTCCACGACCCCTGGGGAGGGGCGGCGCGGCCGCGTTCCCGGTGACGGGGAACGCGGCCGGTGATGGTGGGCGGCTCCCCCGGAACGACGAGATACGCCGGCCCCACCGCGCCGCGTCGGCTACGTCGGCCACGCGGCGAGATAGGAGCGCATCCGCTCTTGGTGGGCCATGTCGTGGCGGATCGCCTCGTTGGCGGTGCCGGATCCCTTGACGGGCCGGTCGCCGTCGACCATCGCGCGCAGCCGGGGAAGCAGGGGCGCGGCGTCGGCCCCCAGCGCGTCGAGGGCGTCGTAGAGCCAGGACCCCACCTCGTTGTGGTCGAGGCGGGTGCCGAGGGCGGTGAGTAGCGGTGCGCTCTCCCCGAGGATCCGGTACAGCGCCAGAGAGGCGTCGACTCCGGTGCGCCGGTGGGTCACCATCCCCCGTAGCCGTGGGGTGAGACGGCCGGCGGGCTCCCCGATGCGTCCCGCGAGCCGGCACGCCCTGTTGACCGGATTCCAGGGCCGCCGGTGCTGCCGTGTGAGCACCGCGTCGACCACCTCCACGGGCAGGGAGGTGTCCCCGGTGCGCTCGAACAGCCAGTGCGCGCACCGTAGCCGGGGGAACGGGTCGGGAGGGTTCCCGCTGGTGAGTAGGTCGCGGACCGTGGGGATCAGGGGCTCGGGAGGTGCCCCGGCCCGTTCCCGGCATTCGAGCGCCACCGCGACCTCGCCAGCCGCCAACGCCGCGTCGGCGACCGCGGCCAGCGGCTCGGGGTCGCCGGCGATGGCGAGCACCGCCTCGGCGTGCTGTTGGCGGTCCGCCACGCGCTCCTCCTCGCGGGCGCACCGATCCCGCAACCGCGGCAGTGCGTCGCTGGCGGCGGAACCCATGGCGGTGAGCGCGTGGACCACCGCGGGGTGTCCGCTCCCGATGAGTGGGATCAGCTCGGGCAGGGCGTCGGCGGCCTCGGCGCCCCATTGCCAGAGCACGCGGACCAGGTGGGTGAGCTCGTTGTGGGCCTGGTGGCTGATCGGGCCATCGGACAGGAAGGCCGGGGTCAGCGCGGCGAGCCGCGCCCGAACGGCCGACAGTAGCTCGGCGTCACAGGGAACGTCGGTCTCGATCAGCGCGGCGATGGCGTTCGGGGGGACGTCGCCGGCGGGCAGCCCGGTGAGGAGGGGAGCGCGCCAGCGCGTGTCGCCGGTGCTGATGAGCGCCCGCAGGGCGGTGTCGAACAGGTCTTGGGTGTCGCGGTCGGACTCGGGGCGGCCGGCGTCGACCAGGCGGGCCAGGGGGTCGGTGGCCGCGTGGCCCGCCTGTGGGATGTCGCGGGCCGCGCGGGTGGCTCGCCGACGCACCCCGGGGTCGGGGTGGGCGACGCCGTCCGCGATCACGGGGGCGACGGGCTCGCGTGCCGACCGCGATCTCCTGGCCAGGGATGTCGCCGCGCGGACCGCCGTCGTGGCGGCGCCGGAGTCATAGACGTCCCGGCAGGTGCGCGCGGCGGCCGGAGTGTCGCCGCGCTCGCACAGCCTCGTGACGATGTCGGTGAACGGGGCCTCGGCCCATGCCCACTCGCTGTCGACGGGCGGCTCCTCGTTCCCCCATACGGCGGCGACAGCGGTGGTGGTCCGTTGGTCCCATTCGAGTCCGTTGACCGCGATGCTCCACAGGGCACCGGCGCGGCTCCCGGGGGGCCGGTCGGGGGCGGTCTCCTCGCGCAGCCACGTGGAGCCGTGGTCGGGGTCGAGGCGCGCGGCGGCGGCGACCAGCCCGGCCTGGGTCCTCGGGTCGTCCTCGGAGGTCACCCGCTCCCGCAGTCTCGTGACGAGTGGAGCGGGGTGGGACACGGGCAGGTGGCCGACCAACAGTGTCGCCAGGTGCCGCAGCCACGGGTCGGGGGCGTCGAGCAGATCGGGCAGCCGCCCCGCCCGTTCGGCCAGCGCGGCGCGGACACCGGACAGTACCTCCACGGTGGCGTTGTCGGCGGTCGCGATGCTGGCGAGGAGTTCCACGAACCCGGCGCGTCGGGGAGTGCGCGGGGCCAGGGCGAGTTCCGCGAGGAACGGGACGGCCGGTGGGGTGGCGGGATAGAGCGTGCCCTGGTGGTGGAGGGTGTCGAACAGGTGGTCCAGCGCCTCTTCGGCGATGCGGGGGTCGTCGCCGATGGTGTCGCGCAGCGCCTCGGGGATGTCGGACGCCTCGCCGTGGGCGTGGTGGAGCCGGCCCCAGTCGACGTCGTCGATCCCGCGCAGTGCCGGATCCGGGGGGTCCGTCGCGGTCATTGTCGAAGTTCCCTCATGGGTTTCACGGGTGGCCCAGCGGACCGAGATCCCCAATCTAACGGGCCGACGGCTGCCGGGAGCGCCGCTGAGCCCAGGCGTCGCGCGTGTGTCCGGGGCCGGGGTCGCCATGCCGGAAACCGGCGCCTCGCTCCGTGTGAAGCCCTCGGTTCCCGGGACGGCGGCGCGGGTGCTGCGGGCCGAACATGACTGGAGGCCCCGACCGCGCACCCGGTCGGGGCCTCCAGTCATGCCTTGTGAAGGCTGGCGGAGGATGCGGGATTCGAACCCGCGAGGGGTTGCCCCCAACACGCGTTCCAGGCGTGCGCCCTAGGCCACTAGGCGAATCCTCCGCGCACCACTGTACATGCCGAGCAGCCTGAGTCGAACCGGAATTCGGCGGCCCACTCCTCGTGTGGTTTCGCGCCGCGTCGGGTGTGAATCAGGGGCCGTGTGTCCTATAGACTTGGCCGCAGACCCCTCGTGCGGCGTCACCTTACGAACCTCCCCAGGGCCGGAAGGCAGCAAGGATAAGTGAGCTCTGGCGGGTGCGCGGGGGGTCCTTTCTCTTCACCGGGATGTGCAGCCGTCCGCCCCCGTAGTCGCCGGTCCGGTCGAACTCCCGCGCGGGGTGTCACAGGTACGGGGTTCAATGGGTGTGGGTGCGACCCGGACCCCGCTGGACACGCGGATGGCCGCCCCGTACCGGTCCGCGAAGGGAGCCGTGAACGCGTCGTGACTATCGCGCTGTACCGCAAGTACCGGCCGGCGACGTTCGGCGAGGTGCGCGGCCAGGAGCACGTCACCGAACCGCTGCGCCAGGCGTTGCGCAACGGCCGGATCAACCACGCCTACCTGTTCAGCGGTCCCCGCGGGTGCGGCAAGACCACGAGCGCCCGCATCCTGGCGCGCTCCCTCAACTGTGACCAGGGTCCCACCGCCGACCCGTGCGGCACGTGCGACTCCTGCGTCGCGTTGGGGCCCGACGGGGGCGGCAGCATCGACGTCATCGAGATCGACGCCGCCTCGCACGGCGGTGTGGACGACGCCCGCGACCTCCGCGAACGCGCCTTCTTCGCGCCGGTGAGCTCGCGCTACAAGGTGTACATCATCGACGAGGCGCACATGGTGACCCGCGAGGGGTTCAACGCGCTACTGAAGCTCGTCGAGGAGCCGCCGCCGCACCTGAAGTTCGTCTTCGCCACGACCGAGCCCGACAAGGTCATCGGCACCATCCGGTCGCGCACCCACCACTACCCCTTTCGCCTCATCCCGCCGCGCACGCTGCGCGAGCTCCTTGAGGAGGTCCTCACCGACGAGGGGGTGCCGTTCGACCCCGCGGCGCTGCCCCTCGTGGTGCGTGCCGGGGCGGGGTCGGCGCGTGACTCGCTGTCCATCATGGACCAGTTGCTCGCGGGCTCCGACGCGGACGGCATCACCCGCGAGGGCGCGGTCGGGTTGCTGGGCTACACCGACTCCTCGCTTCTCACCGAGATGGTCGACGCCCTGGGCGCGCGCGATGGCGCCGCCGTGTTCGGCCTGATCGACCGGGTCATGGAGGGCGGCCACGACCCTCGACGGTTCACCACCGACCTGCTGGAGCGCATCCGCGACCTCGTCGTGCTCGCCTCCGTTCCCGACGCGCTCGACAAGGGCCTGATCAACGTGGCGCCCGACGCCGTCGAGACCATGACCGAGCAGGCCGGACGCCTGGGCTCGGGTGAGCTCACCCGAGCCGCGGAGATCCTGAACCGGGGGCTGACCGAGATGCGCGGGGCGACGTCGCCGCGGCTGCTGCTGGAGCTGATGTGCGCCCGCGTGCTGCTTCCCGCGGCCGACCCGAGCGACGGGAGTGCCCTGCTGGCCCGGCTCGACCAGCTGGAGTCCCGGGTCTCGTCGGGCGCGCCCCCCGCCCCGCAGGCCCCGCGAGCCGCCGCTCCCCCGGTGTCCCCGCCGGCCGCGCCGGAGCCGGACGCGCCCGCCGCGTCCGCCGCGCCCGCGCCGGCCACCGCCGAACCCCAGGTTCCCCCGGAGCCGGCCCCCACTGCGCGATCCGAGCCCGCCCCTCCCACCGATGACGGCTGGCCCGAGGCCGCCGTTCCCGGTGGCGGCCCCGCCAGGCGGCCACAGCGGACACCACCGGCGCAGCCCGCCGCGCCCGCCCAGCCCGCCGGAGGTGGCGGGGGCGCGCTCAGTGTCGCCGCGCTACGTGAGCAGTGGCCGCGGGTCATGGAGGCCGTCAAGCAGCGCCGCAAGGCCACCTGGACGGTCATCACCGGTTTCAACGTGGAGGTCACCGGTGTGGACGGCAGCAGCGTGCAGCTCGGGTTCGAACGCGCCACCGACGCCCGGGGGTTCTCCAACAGCGGCAGCGCCGAGGTGGTCGCCGGCGCGATCCACCAGGTCTTCGGGGTCGAGGTGCAGGTGGTCGCCGTCCCCATGAACGGTGGTTCCGCCACGCACCGATCGGCGGCCCCGCAGGAACAGGCGCCCGAGCCGGCCCGCCCGGAGCCCGGGCCGCCGTCGGCCACACCGCCGCCGGAACCGCCTCCCGAGCCCGCGTGGGAGCCCGACGTCGCGGATTCTCCGCCGCCGGAGTCCTCCACTGCCCCGCCCCCGCCGCCCGAGCCCCCGAAGCCCCCGCCGGAGCCGGGACCTGAGGTTGGCCCGCCCGAACCCGAGGACGAGGCGGTGGACACCGATGCGCCGGCCGCCGGTTTCGCGCTGATCGAGACCGAGCTGGGGGGCAGGGTCGTGGAGGAGATCGACCACAGGGAGTAACCTTCGTCGGGGCTTGCCCCGGTTTCCCCACCGGCCGCTGGAGACGCTCCGGGATTGCTCACCGGATTTTCTCGCGCGTGATGTCGATCCGGCCGGGTCCCGTTCGACGCGTCACCGAGAGCGCGGCTGCTCCGGCGGGACCGCGCTCGGCAGCGCGAACCACACCGGAAAGGGAGTACACGATGCGTGTGATGATGTTCATGAAGGCCACCGAGGACTCCGAGGCCGGCGTCATGCCCAGCGAGGAGGCCATCGCCGAGATGACACGGTTCAACGAGGAACTGGTGAGTGCCGGCGTGCTCCTCGACGGAGACGGGCTCCACCCCAGTTCGAAAGGCGCCCGGGTGAGGTTCTCCGGTGGGCGGCCGACCGTGGTCGACGGTCCGTTCGCCGAAACCAAGGAGCTGGTCGCGGGCTACTGGGTGCTCCAGGTGAAGTCGCGGGAAGAGGCGATCGAGTGGGCTAAACGCTGCCCGGCCGGGGCTGACGCGGAGTTCGATATCGAGGTTCGGCCGGTCCTCGAAGCGGAGGACCTCGGGCCGGGGTTCACCCCCGAGCTCAGGGAGCGGGAAGAGCGCATGCGCGAGCAGGAGGAGCGCATGCGTGAGGGAGTGACCGAGCGGCACAGCTAGCCGCCTCGCGCGGGGTGGGAGGCCGCTGCCGGCGGGGCCGGTCCCGGCCACCACCCCTGCGCACCGCACGGAGGTTATCTCGGGGCCGTGTTGCTTACCGCGTGTGACCGTGCTGTTATTGGAGGTGTGACGGAATCCGAGGCGCGGCGCGCCGTCGACGCGGTGTGGCGGATCGAGTCCGCCCGGCTCATCGCCGGTCTCACCCGGATCGTGCGCGACGTCGGCCTGGCCGAGGAACTGGCCCAGGACGCCCTGGTCGCCGCACTCGAACGGTGGCCGCACTCCGGAGTTCCCGACAATCCGGGCGCGTGGCTCATGGCCACGGCGAAGCACCGGGCGGTTGACCGTCTTCGCCGCGAGGAGCGCCACGGTCGCAAGCTCGCTGAGGTGGCGCACCAGCTCCGCACCGATCCGGCCGTGCCGCCTGACGCAACGGCGCTCGACGATATGGGCGACGACTTGGTGCGTCTGGTGTTCATGGCCTGCCATCCGGTGCTGTCCGCCGAGGCGCGGGTCGCGCTGGCGCTTCGCGTACTGTGTGGGCTGACCACCGGCGAGATCGCGCGCGCGTTCCTGGTGCCCGAGCCCACCGTGGCCCAGCGCATTGTCCGCGCCAAGCGGACTCTCGCCAGGGAGAAGGTGCGCTTCGAGGTGCCAGCGGGCCAGGAGCTGGCCCGGCGGCTGCCGTCGGTGCTTGAGGTGGTCTACCTGGTGTTCAACGAGGGCTACGCGGCTACCGCCGGGGACGACTGGATACGGCCGGCGCTCTGTGAGGAGGGGATGCGCCTTGGTCGGGTGCTGGCCGGGCTCGTCCCCAAGGAACCGGAAGTGCACGGACTCGTCGCGCTGATGGAACTCCAGGCGTCTCGTTCGGCAGCGCGGACCGGTGCCTCGGGGGAGCCCATCCGGCTTCTGCAGCAGGACCGGGCCCGCTGGGACCAGCTGCTCATCCGGCGCGGCCTGGCCTCACTTGAGCGGGCCGAGGAGCTCGGCGAAGGGATCGGCCCCTATGGGGTGCAGGCAACGATCGCCGCCTGCCACGCGCGGGCGCGCACGGCGGAGGAGACGGACTGGGGGCGAATCGCCGCCTTGTACGGGGTTCTCGCCCGGCTCACGGCGTCGCCCGTCGTGGAGCTGAACCGGGCCGTGGCGGTCGGCATGGCGTACGGGGCGGAGTCGGGGCTGCGGTTGGTCGACACGCTGACCGATGACCCCACACTTCGGGACTACCACCTGCTGCCCAGCGTGCGCGGTGACCTGCTCGCCCGACTGGGGCGAGGCGCCGAGGCGCGCTCCGAGTTCGAGCGTGCGGCTTCGCTCACCCAGAACCAGCGTGAACGCGCGTTGCTTCTCGAACGCGCCGGGACGTATGACACCCGAGAGTATCCCGAGACCAGCGGAGACGTCCGTTGAGCACCGCCGCGCCGAGATGGTGGACACCGATGCGCCGGCCGCCGGTTTCGCGCTGATCGAGACCGAGCTGGGGGGCAGGGTCGTGGAGGAGATCGACCACAGGGGAGACTGACACGGCCGCGTCCGGGCCGCCGGAACAAGGGGGCGGACTAACCCGTCGTGGAGCCCCCGGTCATGTGGGCCAGGATGCGGGGGAGACGACCGGCCCGCTGTTTCGCCTGGGTGATCTCGCCGTCCAACCACGTGGCGATCCGGCCCTCGCGCCAGCTGGGATCCGGCGGTGGGGTGTGGAGCGAGTGGCGTTGTGCCGCGTATGGTCGACCGGCGGCCATGAGCGTGCCGATGACGACGACGAGCCCGACCACCAGCGCCACCCCACTGGGAAATACCCCCGTCCAGGGGAAGAACGGCAGACTGACCAGGGTCACGGCGCACCAGCCGCCGAAGGTCCGGACGAAGACGGTTTTCGTCGCTTGTCTCCATCCCGCCATCAGGCGGTCGAGGTCACGCTCGAGCGTGTGGACCCGGAGTTGCTCCGTATCCTGGATGCCGGCGATCCGGGTCGCCGTCGCGTCGTACAACAGCGTGACCCCCCGGTCCTCGTGCAATTCCGGTGGAATGTCACTCCCCACGGCAGTGGCCAGAGCCGTGTACCACTCCGTGTGGGTCCGGGGCCGCTGCTCCCGGGGTGGCCACGTCTCGTCGGCCGGGTGCAGCAATCCGGGCAGGAGCGTGGTGGTCACCGAGGCGGCCAGTGCGGGGACATCAACGGTGTCCGCGAGTTGTGGGGACTCCGCGCGCAGCGTCCGGTCGACCTGTTCGGTCGCGGCGCGCACGCGTTCCACGCGCGTGACGAACTCGGAATGGATCCGCTGATACTCCTTGCACGGCGCCCCGGAGGCGCACGTGTGATCCTCCTCGACGCAGTGGTGTCGGGCCAGTGCCCGCAGTACCCGGGAGCCCAGGCCGTGCAGCTCCGCGGGTGGCTGCCCCGAGTGGTTCCTCAGGGTCTGACGTAGGGCGGACAACCGCATGTCCCTACCCCGGTAGGTCGGCGGCAGGTCGGGGCGGACCTGGGCGATGAACTCGGTGAGCACGGCCTCGGGGTCCTCCGGTGGACGCCGGAGCAGGGCCCGGTCAACAGTGCGGTCGTCGATGTCCTCCAGCAGCCACGTACGCAACAACGCGCGCTCCTGGTCATTGGCGAACACGCGGACCGCGGCCGACCAGTTCCGCCGCATCGCCGAGGCCAGGTCGCCTGGGGAGTGGTACGAGTCGTCAGCGAACACGAACGGCGGTGCGGGCTCTGCGGGCTCGGCCGGCCCCCGCGGGGGAGCGCCGTCGCTTTCGGGGCCGACATTCGGGAGTGGAGCGGGAGTCGCGGTGCCGCCCGTATCCGCGCCGGGCTCTGTGCCCGGGGTGGCGCCGTCGAGCAGCGCCTCCAGCAGCGCGTGCGCGTTGGGCCGCTGTTCGGGGGCCTTGGCCAGACATCGACGGACCAGCGGGAGCAGAGTCTCGGGTGTGCCGTCGAGGTCGGGCTCGCCCAGCAGCACACGCCGGATCAGCGCGGCCTGGCTCGGGGCGGTGAACGCGTTTCTGCCGGTCGCGGCGAACACGATCACCGCCCCCCAGGCGTACACGTCCACCGCCGGAGTGAGCCGGTTCCCCTCCAGCTGCTCCGGCGCCATGTAGTTCGGGGTGCCGACCATCTGGCTGACGCTGAACTCGGTCCCCTCGAACCCTCGGGCGATTCCGAAGTCGATCACGCGCGGACCATCCGAGGCGAGCATGATGTTGCCGGGTTTGAGGTCGCGGTGGACGATGCCAGCGCGGTGGATCGCCGTGAGCGCCGTGGCCATGGACACCGCGAGCCGTTGCAGGTCGGCACCGGTGCGGGGGCCGTCGGCGCGAACCGCCTCCAACAGGGTCGGACCCTCGATGTACTCGGTGGCGATCCAGGGTTCGTCGGCGTCCAGGTCGGCGTCCAGCACCTGGGCGATACAGAACGGGTTGACCTTGCGGGCAGCGTCGACCTCGCGGGCGAAGTCCGCGCGCACCCGGGCGCTTTCGGCCTGGTTGAGATGTAGCAGCTTCACAGCCGCGTGCCTGCCGGCCGAGTCCCTGCCCAGGTGGACACTTCCGAAGCCGCCGCGCCCCAGCTCACGTACCAGCTCGTAGGGGCCGGCGCTGTGTCTTCCTGAGGAGGGAGTGCCGCGCACGGTCGCAACCACCCGTTCGTTCGGGACCGCCAGGGACACCGGGATCTTCCCACACGGTTGGGGCGGTCGAAAGCGCGGTGTGTGGCGCAGTGTCACCGGCCTGGGGCGGAGCCGTGGGCGGCCAACACGCCCGGAGGTCGTTGAGTACCGCCGCGCCGAGGAGGTCGAATTGATTGCGTACGACCGCCTCGGATATTTCACTGAGTGTTTATGGCCGTTAGTCATTCTGAGATTCGGGATGTGCTGTTCCGCTATCTGGAGCACTACCGTTACCCACCAGAGGCGAACCAGCTGATCCGGTTGGTTCGCGCTCTCGACGAAGGTCACGACGTCACGTCGTGCACCGAGTACCGCATCGGGCATGTCACCATCGGCGGGATCGCCGTGGACCGGGACCTGAGGGTGCTCCTGGTCCGTCACACGGAGCCCGAACGGTGGTTGACACCGAGCGGCCCGCTCGATCCCCGGGACGTGAGCCTCGTCGGCGCGTCACTGCGCGAGCTCGAACGGCAGACGGGGATCCGCGCGCGAGACATCACGTCCTCGCCCGACGAGCAGTCCGCGCCGTTCGATATCGACGTGCGGAGCGTTCCGGCCACGAACGACGTTCCCGAACACGTGCGGTTCGATTTCCGCTACGCCCACTGGGTCGACGAGGCCGATGTCCGACCGCTCATCGGTGACTCCGCGCGGCTTTCCTGGTTGCCGGCCGAAGAGCTGCACCCCTGCGGGCTCAAGAGCAAGCTCAGCGCCGTTGGCGTGGGGTGACGCCTCCGCTCGAACGGTGTTTGGAGAGATAAGGGGGCTGGGGGTGTCGTTCCGAGCGCGTGCCGGCACCCTCGTTCGGACACGTCACCACCCGTGTCCCCATGTTGGGGACGGAGACCACGAGAATCGGGGGTTTTGCGGGGGACGGCATCCGCGATGTGGATGCGGCCCGTCGGGGCCGGATACGCTGCCAAGACCATGGGAGTTCCGGTTTCGGACTGGAGGTGGGGGCGGCCGTGCGCCGCTCTGCGACCCTATGTCCACGGCTATATCGGTTACCGGATGTCCGGATACCGGCCCGGCACGCACCAGGGGCTGCCCGGGCGCCACCTGAGACTGGTCGTCAGCTTCGCGGCCCCGGTCGAAATCGTCCGGATGCCGGACCCGGCGCAGTCCCCCACCACGGTTCCCATGATGGTGGGCGGGCTGCACGCGAGCCCCGCGACCATCGCGCACCACGGCGAGCAGGCCGGGGTCGAGGTGGCGCTGAGCCCGTTCGGGGCGCGCCACGTCCTCGGGGTTCCCGCCGGGGCGCTCGCCTCGACCGTGGCCGACCTGGCGGAGCTGCTCGGATCGCGGGCCGCGCACCTACCCGAACGGTTGGGCGCCGCGGCCGGCTGGGACGAACGGTTCGCGCTGCTCGACCGGGTGCTGGGAGAGGCGCTGACCACCGTGCCGCCCGCCGCCCCCGAGGTGCGCCACGCGTGGGATCGCCTGGTCGCCGCCGCCGGCCGAATCCCCGTCGACGACCTGGCTCGGGAGGTGGGCTGGAGCCGCCGGCACCTCGCCAAGCGGTTCCGCTCGGAGGTGGGGCTCGCGCCGAAGACGGCGGGCCGGGTACTGCGGTTCGAGAGGTCGGCGCGGCTGCTGCGCGGCACGCCGGGGACACGCGACCTCGCCGCCGTCGCCTACTCCTGCGGCTACCACGACCAGCCGCACCTCAACCGCGACTGGCGGGCGCTCGCGGGCCGCAGCCCGACCGAGTGGCTCGCCGAGGAGATCCCAAACGTCCAAGACTCCTCCCCGGCCGATCCACCAGGCTTGGGGCCATGAGCGACACACAGCGCGAGGCACCCGCGCCCACCGTCTGGCCGGTGCTGTTGTACACCGACGCCCCGGCCGCGATCGACTTCCTCGTCGGGGCGTTCGGGTTCGTGGAGGTGGCCCGTTTTCCGGGGGAGACCGAGGGCGAGATCGCGCGCGCCGAGCTCGCCTGGCCGGCCGGCGGTGGCGTGATGCTGTCCTCGGCGACCGACAGCAACGCGCAGTTCCCGCCGTCGCTCGTCGGGACCGCGACGCCGTACGTGGTCACCGACGACCCCGAAGGCGTGTACGCCAGGGCCACCGCCGCCGGCGCGGAGGTGCTCCGGCCGATCGAGGACGTCGGTTACGGGTACCTCGGATTCACGGTGCTCGATCCCGAGGGCACCCGCTGGTCCTTCGGGAACTACCGCGGTCAGGCGCGTCCCGCCTCCTTCTAGGGCCCACCGACGACGTTGGCCGCCGCGGCCGCGTCTCTCAGCTTCCCGGGAAAGGCCCGGGGACACTCGCTTTCGTCTACTGACAGGAGCCACTGATGTCCGTGCGTCGAGTCGTGCCCGATGTCGGGTCGGGGGCCATGGAGGAGAGCCGGGACTTCTACGGCCTTCTGGGGCTCGCGGAGGTCATGAACCTGGGCTGGGTCATGACACTCGCCTCCCCCACCAACCCCACGGCACAGGTCATCCTCATGAGCCACGACGAGACCGCGCCCGTCCAGCCCGACATGAGCGTCGAGGTGGACGACGTGGACGCGGTGTACGCGGCCGTGCTCGAAAGCGGCGCGGAGATCGTGCACCCCTTGCGGGACGAGGAGTGGGGCGTACGCCGGTTCTTCGCCGTCGACCCGAACGGCCGGGTGGTCAACGTCCTGAGTCACCGCTGATCCGCCGCGCCTCACCGGCGACGGTCACCAGGGCACCGGTGCCGTTCGGCGGAGCCTCACGCCCCACGGCACCGGAGCATCGCGCGGCCGGGGCCGCTCTCGCGACACCCCAGAGCCGCCCCACCGGGCCTCACGGCGCGGCGCCGTCGTGCCGTGAGGTGGCCGGACCGCCCCGGTCCCGATCGCGTGCCGGTTCGATGGCCGGGACCCGGCGGTGCTCGTAGACCACGCTGGTCTCGACGTCGGCGACCTCGGGGCGTTGGGTGAGCCGGTCGATGACGAAGGCGTACAGCCCGTTGGTGTCGGGTACGGCGACGTGCACGAGGAAGTCCTGGCGCCCCGACGTGACGAAGACCGCGATCGTCTCCGGCAGCCGTGACACCCACTCGCGGAACCCCTCGATGTTGCGCCGCGACGGTGGCCTGATGCGCACCGAGATCATCGCCTGCACGTCGCGCCCCAGAGCTTCGAGGCTGACATCGGCACGGTAGCCGCGGATGACCCCTCTCTCCCGGAGCGCGCGTACACGTTCCAGCGATGTCGATGGTGCGACCCCCACGGCCGTGGCGAGGTCGCGGTTGGTCTGGCGCGCATCCTTTTGCAACGCGCGCAGAATCAGCCGGTCGAGTTCGTCGAGAGCCATCAATTCTCCCTGTTCTCCGAACAATATTCGGACGAGCTTTCATCATTCCGTGGGTCCGGCTAGCTTCTCTGCTCAATCGGCGCATGTCATGTTCCGCGCGACGCTGTCTAACGTGAGAGGTACCGGATGCCAGAGCAGCTCACCTCACCGGCTCGGTTCGAGCTGGAGGACCAGGACATCGAGATCGGGAAGTCCACCCGCGAGGCCCGGGTCAGATGGGCGATGGTGATCGACCACGATCTCGCCCCCGGTGTCGCCGCCAATGCCGCGAGCTGCATGGCGGCGGCGGTGGGCGAGCGCGTACCCGGCATAGTCGGGCCGGGTGGGGTGGACGCCTCCGGCACGAACCATCCCGGGTTGCCCTGGACCGGGTGCACCGTCCTGGGCGCGGACGCCGCGACGGTGCACAGGGTCCGGTCGGCCTCGCTGGCGCGTGACGGGGTTCTCGTGGTCGACATGCCCAAGAAGGCGGCACAGGCCCGCGCCTACGCGGCCTATCTCGACGTGTTGGCCGAGAGCGAGCCGGCCGACATCGACTATCTCGGTGTCAGCCTCGTCGGCCCGCGCACCACAATCGGAAAGCTGGTCGGACGCCTTCCCCTGTTGCGCTGAACGGTTCCCGTACCCGCCTACCGTGTCGCCGGGCGCGCTCGCGCGGTACCGGAGCGGCGACTGGCCGGATCCGGCCCCGGCGACTCTGTGGAAAACTCCGCGGCCATACGGTGTTCGGTGTTTGACTCGCGGCTATGGTCAAGCGCCGACGGGGCCGCCTCGGGGTGACGTAGCGATGAGTGGGCAGCCACGCTACCTCTGGGTGGCCGACCAGTTGCGGAGATCCATTCTCAGTGGCGACGCCGCTCCGGGGTCCCGCCTGCCCTCCCGGTCGCGGCTCGCTCGCGCGTTCGAGGTCAGTGAGCAGGTCTCGCGGCACGCGCTGCGGGTCCTGGTCACCGAAGGGCTGGTCGAGGCCCGTCCCGGATCCGGGTACTACGTGTGCGCGGCGCCGCGGTTCCACCGCTTCTGCCGCACCGACCGGGTGTCGGAGGCCGGGGTGGCCCCGCTGCGTCAGGAGGACCTGGGCACCGTTCGGGAGAGCGCCAGCACCCCGATCGCCCGGCGGTTGGCGGCCCGCGTCGGCGATCCGGTGTTTCGCACGTGTTGCCGTGGGGACGCCGCGGGAGAGCCAGTCGTGCTGCACACCTCGTGGGAGCCGACGGCGCTCACGAGGGGAACACGCCGTACGCCCGAGCACGCCCGGCCCGGCCCCGGGCTCCTCGACCGTCTCGGCGCCGCCGGGGTGCGGGTCGACCGGGTCGTGGAGGAGGTGGGGGTGCGCCCGCTGCGGGAACCCGAGGCGAGCCTGCTCGACCTCGCCTCCGGGCGGCCGGTGCTGGTCGTGGAACGCACCCACTACAGCGGGGAGACCCCGGTGGAGACCTCCGACCTCGTGGGCGCGGTGGACCACTGCCGGCTGCTGTACCGCCTCAGTCTGCGGTTCCCGCACGACGGTTGAGCGGTGGCTGCCGGTACCGAACGTACGGTGGCCCGGGACAGTGAGCCCCGGGCCACCGGGTCGCGCGTGTCAGCCGGTGAGTTCGCCGGCGACCACCTCAGCGATCTGGGCGGTGTTCAGCGCGGCGCCCTTACGCAGGTTGTCCCCGCACAGGAACAGGTCGAGCGACTTCGGGTCGTCGACCGAGCGGCGGATCCGCCCCACCCAGGTGGGGTCGGTGCCCACGACATCGGCCGGAGTGGGGAACTCGGCCCCCGCCGGGTCGTCCTGGACCACGACCCCCGGGGCCGCGGCCAGCAGGTCGCGGGCCGTGCCGGCGTCGACCTCCGTGTCGAACGTGGCGTGCACCGAGAGCGCGTGTGTGGTGATCACGGGGACGCGCACGCAGGTGGCCGCCACCCGCAGGTCCGGGTGCCCCAGGATCTTGCGGGACTCGTTGCGGACCTTCATCTCCTCCGACGAGTGGCCGTCCTCCTTCAGCGAGCCGGCCCACGGCACGACGTTCAGCGCGAGCGGCGCCGGGAACGGGCCGAGCTCGCCGACCGCGGAGCGCACGTCACCCGGGCGGGTGCCCAGTGTGCGATCGGAGGCGACCTTCTCGGTCTGGTCGCGCAGGACGTCGATGCCCTCCTGGCCGGACCCCGAGGCCGCCTGGTAGGAGGCGACGAACAGGTCGGTCAGCCGGTAGGCACGGTGCAGCGCGCCGATCGCGACGATCATCGACAGCGTGGTGCAGTTCGGGTTGCTGACGATGCCGCGCGGGCGCTCGCGTGCCTGGTCGGAGTTGACCTCGGGCACAACGAGTGGGACCTGGGGGTCCATGCGGAAGGCGCCGGAGTTGTCGACGGCCACCGCGCCACGCTCGGCGGCGACCGGCGCCCACTCCTTGGAGACCTCGTCGGGCACGTCGAACATCGCGACGTCCACACCGTCGAAGACCTCCGGGGCCAGCGGCTGGACCTCGACCTCCTCGCCGCGGACGGTGAGGCGCTTGCCGGCGGAGCGCGGCGACGCCACGAGCCGGATCTCGCCCCACACGTTCTCCCGGGAGGAGAGGATGTCGAGCATGACGGTACCGACGGCGCCGGTGGCGCCGACGACCGCGAGGGTGGGAAGGCGGGTGCTCATCGGCCGGTACCTCCGTAGACGACGGCCTCGATCTGGTCGGCGTCGAGTTGGAACTCCGAGTGCGCGGCGGCGACCGCGGCGTCGATCTGGTCCTGCTCCACGATCACCGAGATGCGGATCTCCGAGGTGGAGATCATCTCGATGTTGGTGCCGGAGCCGGCCACCGCTTCGAAGAACCGGGCGGTGACGCCGGGGTAGGAGCGCATGCCCGCGCCCACCAGGGAGACCTTGCCGACCTGGTCGTCGTAGCGCAGTGACTCGAACCCGACCTTCTCCTGCACCTTCTTCAGGGCGGCCAACGCCTGCTGGCCGTAGGCACCGGGCACGGTGAACGAGATGTCGGTGCGCGCCGTGGAGGCCGCGGAGACGTTCTGCACGATCATGTCGATGTTGATCTCGGCATCGGAGAGCGCCGAGAAGATCGCGGATGCCTGACCGACCTGGTCGGGCACGCCCACGACCGTGATCTTCGCCTCGCTCCTGTCGTGTGCGACACCGGAGATGATCGGTTGTTCCATGTCTTGGGATTCCTCAACTTGTGCGACGACCCACGTTCCGGGCTTCTGGCTGAACGACGAGCGGACGTGCAACGGGATGTTGTACCGCCGGGCGTACTCCACGCAACGCAGGTGCAGGATCTTGGTGCCGCACGCGGCGAGTTCCAGCATCTCCTCGTAGGTGACGGTGGGGATCCGGCGGGCGCTCGGCACGATCCGCGGGTCGGCGGTGAAGACACCGTCGACGTCGCTGTAGATCTCGCACGCGTCGGCGTCGAGCGCGGCGGCCAGCGCCACGGCCGTGGTGTCGGAGCCGCCGCGGCCCAGGGTGGTGATGTCCTTGCTGTCCTGGGACACGCCCTGGAACCCGGCGACGATGCAGATCGACCCCTCGTCGAGGGCCTCCTGGATGCGGCCGGGCGTGACGTCGATGATCTTGGCGTTGCCGTGCGACGCCGTCGTGATGACCCCGGCCTGCGAGCCGGTGAACGAGCGGGCCTCGTACCCGAGGTTCCCGATGGCCATGGCGACCAGGGCCATGGAGATGCGCTCACCGGCGGTCACCAGCATGTCCATCTCGCGGCCCGGGGGAAGCGGCGAGACCTGCTCGGCGAGATCGAAGAGTTCGTCGGTGGTGTCGCCCATGGCCGAGACCACGACGACCACGTCATATCCCGCTTTTTTCTGAGCGACGATCCGCTGGGCTACCCGCTTGATGGCTTCCGCGTCGCCCACGGAAGACCCACCGTACTTCTGCACGATTAGGGCCACGGTCGATGCTCCTGAGGAGTTGGGATCACGATAATCAACAATGAAGTGTAGCTTTCGGACTCGGGGCTGGCCGTCCCAGCTGTGGGAATGGCGCGTGCCCGTCGGCGGCGCCGGTCGAGGCCGCCGGTGGGTCCCGCCCCGCGTGTCCCCGCCACTGGCGGGAATCCGCGGGGGAGCGCGCTAGTCCTCCAGGCTGCGCCTGCCCTCGAACGCCCGCCCGAGCGTGACCTCGTCGGCGTACTCCAGGTCGCCGCCGACGGGAAGTCCGCTCGCCAGCCGGGTGACTTTCAACCCCATGGGTTTGACCAGCCGCGCGAGGTAGGTCGCGGTGGCCTCACCCTCCAGGTTGGGGTCGGTGGCCAGGATCAGCTCGGTGACCTGGCCGTCGGAGAGCCGCGCCATGAGCTCCTTGATACGCAGGTCGTCGGGGCCGACACCCTCGATGGGGCTGATCGCGCCACCGAGCACGTGGTAACGGCCGCGGTACTCGCGCGTGCGCTCGATGGCGACGACGTCCTTGGACTCCTCGACAACGCAGATGACGGCGCCGTCGCGACGGGCGTCACGACAGATGCGGCACTCCTCCTCCTCGGAGACGTTGCCGCAGATGTCGCAGAACCGCACGCGCTCCTTGACCTCGGTGAGCGCGTGCGTGAGGCGTTTGACGTCGGCGGTCTCGGCGGCGAGCAGGTGGAAGGCGATGCGTTGCGCGCTTTTCGGACCGACGCCGGGCAACCGTCCGAGTTCGTCGATCAGGTTCTGGACCGCGCCTTCGTACATCGCCTACCTACTCGCCCACTCACGTATCACACTCCACCGTAGCCCACCTGGTGTGTGGTGGTGTCACCGCCGATCCGCCCCGGTCAGTACGCGGGTTCGGCCATGAGAACGGCGGGTGCGGTGGTCGGGGCGATGGAGGTACGTGGTCGCGACTGCGCTACTTCGGGTCTCGGTCGACGGTTGGCCCCAAGGCGCGACGAATCACTGTCGAGAGTGGTGTCACGTGTGCCTTCGGAACACCCCCTCGGAGTGATCCAACGAAGTGAGGGCGGCTACGGACCCACCTTCGGCCTACGGCCCGCCCGCGTGGTGACGCGCGAGCGGGCGAGTGGATCAGAAGCCGGACAGGCCAGGCATCCCGCCGCCGCCGGGCATGCCACCGCCGCCGGGCATGCCGCCGAGTCCCTCGGCGAGCGGACCCATCTTCTCCTGCTGGAGTTCCTCGACTGACGACTCGGCATCGCGGATGGCCGCGAGGACAAGGTCAGCGACGTTCTGCGCCGTCTCCGTGGTGTCCGAGGTGTCGATCGCGCCGGGGTCGATGGTGATGTCCTCGACCTGGCCGCGTCCGTTCACGTTGACCTTCACCAGGCCACCGCCCGAGGTTCCCTCGACCTTGGCCTCGTCGAGCTGCTGTTGGGCCTCGAGGAGCTGCTGCTGCATCTGTTGCGCCTGCTGCAGCAGCGCCTGCATGTCCATTCCTCCGTCGCCAGGATTCACTACGCTCTCCTTGCACACGTTGTCCGTGCTTGCGAGCGTAGTTCACCCGGAGTGCCGTGTGCGACGACCAAGGGAGACCCCACGACCTGCGGATTCCGAGGAATAGCACCATGTCGTGTGCGACAAATAGTTGTGCCGAAGATTGGTCGAATGGGCGGACCACTCCGCACGCGCCGTACTACCCGCAGTCACGATTTCGTGGCCGAATCCGTGGACAGGCCCTAATCTCGGCCCCCCGCGACGTACGATCCCAGGCATCCGGCGCCCGCTCCGCCGCGTCCTGATGCCCACGCCACGGGAGCCTCCATGACATCCCCCCAGCCGTCCCGCCTGGCCCCCCTCAAGCAGCGGTGGAACACCCTGTCCACCACTGGCCGGCGGTGGACGATCGGTATCGCCGTCTTCCTTGGCCTCGGACTGATCGGCGGCGCCATGCAGGCCGCCGGCATCACCCCCGAAGAGCCGCCCGCCGAGCAGGCCGCAGACACCAACAAGGACACTCAAGAGGACCAGGACGACCAAGCGGCCGACGACAGCAGCGAGAAGGACGACGCCCCGGAGTGGCTGGAGAACGGCTACGTCAGCGAGGCCATGTTCGAGGAGCGCGACCTCACCTGGCCGCTGACCGTGGACGAGGGCTCCCTGCGTTGCGAAGCCGATGAGGCGGTGGTCTTCGTCGACCCGGATAACAAGGACTACGCCGTCAACGGCGCCGCGACCGAAGCGGGATACACCGACATCGACCCCATCTGGGCCGACGACGAGGACGCCATCGCCGAACTGGAGAACGCCGGCGCCGACGAGGGCAACATCCCCGACCTGAAGGTTTCCATCGGTGATCTGGTCGACACCGGCCTGGAGCTGTGCGAGTGAGGCCGGATCCGGCCGATCTCCTGACACTGCGCGGTTGCCGGGTTACCGTGCCCGGAGCAGTGCCTCCGATGACGGGAGTCGTCATGAGCGCTCACACTTCTGCCGACCAGTCCGGTGACTTTGACCTGATCACGCACTCCCCCGACGGCGAATCGCGAGGTCTTGACTTCCGCGTTGGCGACCTTTTCCCGATGGATCCTCGGCCGCACCAGCGGTTGAAGATCGACGATCCTGCCTCGGAGGCGCGTCCGTGGGGGTTGCGGTTCCTGCGCACACTCCAGCACCCCACAGGCAAGCGCCGCGGGGACACGGGCGACTTCACCACCGGCGGCGGGCAGGACAATCAGAACCCCGAGGACTGGGACAAGGACTGATGTCGGTCCTGATCCTGGCTCACCCGTCCGACGCGGTCGCCAGCCAGGTCGCCCAAGAGCTGACGGCGCGGGACGTCCCGGTGGTGCGGTTGAACCCCTCGGAGTTTCCGCAACGCCTAAGCATGGCGGCCCGGATCTCCGACACGCGTCGGTGGTCGGGCAACCTGACGACCGACGCGGGCGGCGTGATCGAGCTGGGCGATATCCGGGCGGTATGGCGCCGCAGCGCTTCCCACCGATCCGCGCCAGCGACGGGACCGTTTCGGTGTCGCTGTACGAGATCGGCGAACCCGAGGGGGACTGGGCGGCCTGCGACTACGAACCTGGCGCCGACGAGTTCGAGGTCATCCAGTACGGCCAGCGGAATCTGTGGGACGAGGTCGAAGCGGCCTACCTGCGCTGGCTCGACCTCGGAAGCCCCGCCGCTGAACGCTTCGGCCTGACCGTGACTGCCGAGGGGGAGCACCGGGTGTGGGTGGACGAGCCCGGCCGGGTGGTGTCGGCAGGCTGAGGGATGGCGTCTGGCCGCCTACCCCCACGGCGGGGTAACATGAAAGGCGGGACGCTTTCAGGTAAGCGTAAGAACGGCCCCCGGCATCGCGCCGGGGGTTGTTCTTGTTCGGCAGGTGTTAGAGGCGGCCGGCCTTCACCTCGTCGAGAAACGCCTGCCACTCGGGCGCGGGGAACTCGACGTGGCCGAGGTGGCGGTTCTGGGTGTCGCGTACAGCGGCACCGGAGCCGGTGTCGGCGACCTCGACGCAGTTCTCGCGACCACCCTGGCTGTAGCTGGACTTACGGAAGATCAGGTGGGACGTGGTAAGCGGCATCAGACTTCCCCTACTCGATCATGTGCTGCAAGAACGCCTTTGAATCTTCCACGCTAAGCGCGCTGGCATGGACGTGGTCGTAGACCACCTCACACCACCGGATCTCTTCAGGCTCCTCGTAGAACATCGACGACATTACATCGGGGTGCCGCGACACACGGCGGCACCGAGTCGCCCCGCACCGAGTCGCCCCACACCACGGCATCTGGCCGAGGGCACTACGGCGGGGTAACATGGGCGTGGGAATAGGTACGAAGACCCCCGGCGACGAGTCGCCGGGGGTCTTCGTTGTCGGGCGCGGGCTACAGGCGGTCGTTCTTCACCTCAGCCAGGAACGCGTCCCACTCGGTCGCGGGGAACATGATGTGGCCGGTATCGGGGTGCTGGCTGTCGCGGATCGCCGATACGCCGGAGGCGTCGGCCACCTCGACGCAGTTGTTGCGGTCGCTGTAGCTCGACTTGCGGAAGATCAGGGTGTTCGGGAATAGGTTCATCGTTGGTTCCTAGAGCATGTCCTTCAGCATCTGAACTGATGCGTCAGGGTAGCGTGCGGACGTCCTTACATGATCGAACAGCCTGCGGTATCGGTCTATCTCCTCTGTCTCCTCCAGGTACAGGCCATCAGTGTCAGTCTCCAGATAGACCACCGGATTCACGCCTTCACCGAACCGCATGAGGACGAATGGCCCCTGCATTCCAGCGTGCATGCCAGAGGCGAACGGCAGAACCTGAAGCGTCACGCTGTTGTCGTCTTCGGCGAGGTCGATCAGGTGTTGAACCTGTTCACGGAAGACCTTCTCAGAGGATTCGAAGCGGCGCAGCGCCGCCTCGTCGATGACCGCCCACAGCTCTGGGGAATGTGCGCGGCTTAGGACCTCCTGCCGCTGGCGACGGGTCTCGATCGCCCGTTCGATATCCACACTGGAGCGGTAGAGGCTGGCGCGCATCAACAACTCGACATAACCAGGGGTCTGCAACAGCCCTGGGATTCGAGCCAGTTCGTAAGTGTGGATGCTGGACGCCTCGGCCTCGAAAGCAGGGTATTCATCGGTGAACACGTCGGAGTACTTCGACCACCATCCGCGTTCCCGAGCCTGACGTGTCAGGTCCAGGATCGCCTCACGGCGACGCTCGTCGGTGACGCCGTAGGTGTCGAGTAGGCCCCTGATCTCCATAACGGTGGGGCGCAGGCGCACCCCCGTCTCAATGTTGGAGATCTTTCCCATCGACCACTCGGTGGCCTCGGCGACATCCTCCACGGTCATTCCCGCGTCTTGGCGCGCCTTCTTCAGTTCAACCGACAGGCGGCGCCGCCGGACGGACTGCCGCTTCTCAGCCATTACCTCTCCTGCGCTGGGGTCTGTCTCTCGGATGTTACGGGCGTGCTGTGAACTGCGCGAATCGCTCATGAGTGAATCTTCCAGACATGAAGTTGGCGGAAGTGATCTATAAATCCTGTGAAGAACTATCTCATGAACGGTTGAAAATCTGAAGATTCATGGTCAAGATGGGGGTACCTATTCCCGCCGGCTGTCTTGGCCGGCTCGACCCTTGGGGGACCTATGCGGTATCTGTCCCTGTTCGTGGGTGCGGTGACGCCGATACTGGCCAGCTATGCCGAGCGGCGCGCCGCCCGCCCTGCCCCGACCCGCAGCCGTGCCCGTGTTCGTGCCACGGCCCGAGTGCGTCCCTATGCCCCGCCGTTGCCGGTGACCGAGGCCCCGCCGGCCTACGAGGTAGAGCCCCAGGCGGCCCTGGTGCGGCCCTACGTGCTCGACGCGGCCCACTGCGCCCGGCGGCGGGCCGCACAGCGGGCCACCGCCCCGGCGCGGGTGCACCGCCCGCGTCGGGGTGTGGTGGTGCGCCTCGACCGCGACGCCACCGGGCACGCCGGTGCGGAGACCCCACCGGCCCCACCAGCGCCACCGGCCGCGCGGGCCGCCCCGGAGACCACCCCGCCGGCGGGGCTGACGCTGACGGGAGTGCCCAAATGACCACGCGCACGCCGGGATCGTCGTCATTGGTTCACGAGGCCGAACCGTTGGTCACGGTCAAAGAGGTCGCCGCGTTGTTGCACGTGTCCACCGAGACCGTGCTCACCTGGGTGCGCACCGGGCGGCTCGCCGCCATCCGCACCCCGGGGGGCCACCCCCGGTTCCACGCCTCCCAGATCCGGTCCCTCCTGCGGGGAGAGCCCGCACCGACCGGGGAGGGGGGCCAGGAGTGAGCCGGTGCGTCCGGGGCGCCACCCTGTGGCAGCCCCACCCCAACGAGGTGGCCCTGGTCGATGCCCGTCCTCGGGCGATCACCCTCCAGTTGGCCCCCGGCTTCGAGGTGGAACTGTGGCCCGGCGACACCGACCACACCGACCAGCTCGCCTGGCTGGACACCGTGGC
>RJMB01000019.1 GCA_003725585.1 Halostreptopolyspora alba
TCGATCGTGGGCGCCCTTCGTCGTGCGCGCAGCCCGTTCACCGATTTCCCATCAACGATCTAGCCCTCGGCCCGCGCGTTCCGGAGTGTGGGGCCGCCCCACGTTGCGTGGTCGCGACTTCGTAGGCTTGGAGACGGGAATCTGCCAGTACGCCCTTGTGCTGGTGCGATCAGGATCCCCGCCGGAGGGGCGGGTGCGGCGGCGGATCTGTCGTCCGAGCGCGAAGGTCAGGGATGAGTGTGTGGGACGCGCTCGCCATTCTCGTGGCGGGTGTCGGTGCCGGCGGTATCAACGCGATCGTCGGCTCGGGAACGTTACTGACGTTCCCGGTGCTGCTGGCGTTGGGGTACCCGCCGGTGCTCGCGACGATCTCCAACAGCATCGGCCTGGCGCCCGGATCGCTGACCGGGGCCATCGGCTACCGGCGGGAATTGGTGGGCCAGCGTACCCGGCTGATCCGGTTCGGTGCCATGGCGCTCGCCGGGTCGCTCACCGGTGGGGCGCTGCTGCTCAACCTCCCCGAGGGGGTGTTCGAGTCCGTCGTTCCGGTGCTCATCGGGATCTCGTGCGTGCTGATCATGATGCAGCCGCGGATCACCGCGTGGACCCGGCAGCGGAGGGCGGGCCGCGTCAACGGTGGCCCGGTGCTGCCGTTCGGGATCTACGGTGCCGGGGTCTACGGTGGCTATTTCGCGGCCGCGCAGGGCATCGTCCTCATCAGCATGATGGGAATCACTCTCGACGAGGAGCTACAGCGAATCAACGCCCTGAAGAACGTGCTGGCGTTCATCGTGAACGCCACCGCGGCCGCGTTCTACATCACCTTCGCCTCTCCCGCGTGGCCCGTGGTGGGCCTCATCGCCGCCGGCTCCGTCATCGGCGGGTACTTCGGTGCCCGGTTCGGCCGCAGGCTCAAGCCGTTCGCGCTACGTGTCGTCATCGTGCTCGTCGGGTTGACCGCGGCGGCACAGCTGCTCCTCGGCCGCGTGTAGGCCACGCTCGCCGCCTCACCCCCGACTCGCTGGTCGCGTGAAGTAGCCGCGACGGTCGGCGTCCTCCACCAGCGCCGCCGCGTAGGCACCGAGTGCCCTGGACCCCTCGCCGATGATCCGCACCTTGTCCAGCACCTGGTCGCGGGTGACACGGTGGCGTACCCACGCGCCGCCCTCGGTGTGCCAGTTGGCGAGCATGGGAGCGAGGCGGTCGATGGCGTGGGCGAATCGGGCCTCTCGGGTCTCGCGGGCCTCGAACTCTTCCCAGAGGGCGCGGGTGTGGGCGTTCTGGTCGCCGGGGAGCAGGGCGTACAGCCGGTCGGCGGCGGCACGCTCGCGCTCGGGCTGGGAGGCGGACTCGTGGGTGTCGTAGACGAAGGTGTCGCCCGCGTCGATCTCCACGATGTCGTGCAGCACCAGCATCTCGACGACATGGCTGATGTCGGTCCCCTTGGGCGCGTACTCCGCGAAGGTGCGCGCCGCCAACGCGAGCTGCCAGGAGTGCTCCGCGGCGTTCTCCCGCCGGGAACCGTCGATCAGCGTGTTCCTGCGTAGGACGCGCTTGAGCTTGTCGGTCTCGAGGACGAAGCGCAACTGTTCGGTGATGCGCTCGTGGTCGACCCCCTTGGCGAAGACCGGTGCCGGTTCCGTCACGTAGTCCGCCCTCCTGTGGGGTGGTGGGTCGGGTCACTGGCGGTCATACCCAGCCAACGTGACCGGGCTGACCCGCGATTGACGGCCGGTGGATGTGGCGTCGACCCGTGGGTGAACGCGCACCCCGGTGGGCGTGTCCCGGCGTTACCCGGATCGAGGGGAGACCCCGCTCGCGCCTACCGGTGCAGTTTGGTGGTGGTCTCGCTCGCCGACGTCAGGTGCAGGTGGAACCATTCCATGAGGGCGCGGTCCGCGAGTACGTTGCCGGGCGCCGGCGGACCGGGTTCGAGGCCGGGCTCCGGCCCCATGGTGTGGGCGAGGTCGGGGATCACGAGGTGGCGGATTCCCGACTGTGGGTAGCTCGACGCCAGCGAGTCGTGGAGTCTGCGCCCGTGGTCGGGGACGATCACCTCGTCCTGTCCGCCGTTGACGATGAGCAGCGGCACCTGCGGTTTGCGCCCGGCGAGATCGCCCGCGCGTGCCACGAAGTCCAGCCAGCCCGCGACCTCGCGTGAGGAGTCGGTCCACTCGTAGGCCACGCCGAGCCGGTATTCCCGCGCTGCGAGCACCGGGGTGGGGTCGATGATCGGATTGACCACCCCCGCGGCGCCGATGTTCAGCTTGCTTTCCGCCAGTGCGAGGAGCGCGGCCGTGCCACCGGCGCCGACCCCCATGATCCCCACCGGCCCGTCGTGGATGGGGAACCGGTCGCCCAGCTCGGTGACGACGCGTGCCACCTCGGCGGATGCCTGTTCGACGATCGGGCCGTACAGCTGGATGAGGTAGTCCTCCTGGCCGCGGCGGTTGATCTCGGCGACGCCGCCCTCGGGAAGCCGGGCGCCGAACATCGGCAACCCCAGGTAGAACCGCCACGCCGGGAGCGAGGCGAGCGGGAGCGTTCCGGCGAGCGCGGTCTCGCTGCGCGGAGGTTCGAACGCGTGTAGTGCGATGATGGGTGGGGCGGGGGTGTCGGGATCATTCGTGACCGCCGGGGGGACCGCGAGGAACGGAACGCCCGCGGCTGATCCGGTTACTGGCTGGGCGAGTGTGCTGTCAGCTACCACTGAGGGTTCCCTCCCGTGTTCCAGCACCGCACGGGGTGGCGGGGACCCGGCATGCGCTGTGAACCTCATTGGTGCGTCGTGGGCAGGTCATCGGTGGGAGTGAGCGTCGCCAGGTGACGTCCAGCCGGATCCGGCGGGCTGTGCCGAATGCCGGCCCTTCGCGTTCCCCCCTGACGGTCCCATCGGCGACGCGCCAGGCCCGATCGTTGTTATGACCTGGGATCACGTCCCATCGCCGTCCATGGTGCCAGGTGTGGCGCGACGATCTCAGGGAAGCGAGGTCTTGCCACCTTATCGTCACGTTCGGGAGATCAGCGAAGCTCATTCCGGAACGTCCGCGGGGTCGGCTTCGGCGGGAAAGTGTCGGCTGAGGTAGGTACGGACGAGCAGTTTGGTCTCCTCGATCAACCGGGGGTCGCCGTCGGGGTTCTGGCGGAAGGCGAGTTTCAGGACGGCGTCGGCGGCCTCGACGGCGACGGTCGCCGCGCGCTGGAACTCGTCGCTGTCGGGGACGTCGGCGATCGTGACGAGCAGTTCGCGCAGTCGGGTGGCGATGACCCTGTTGTTGTCGGCGCTGGCATCGAGCAGCCGGACGTCCACGACGTCGCCGAAGCGCAGCACCCGGAATCCGGGAACGTCGCGGTGCATGCCGAGGTACTCGTCGATGATGACGTCGACGGCCTCGGTCCAGTGCGCGAACGTGTCCCGGCGCAACCGGTCGGACACCCGGGCGCTGAGCGTGTCCAGGTAGCGCAGCCCGAGCGCCTGCGCGACCGCCCTCTTGTCTGGGAAGAACTGGTAGACCGATCCGATGGCGACGCCGGCCCGGCCGGCGATCCTGGTCGTGGAGAGTTCGTCGTAGCCGATCTCGTCCAGGAGTTCGGCGCAGGCGTCGAGCATCCGCCGCACCCGGTGGATGCTGCGTTGCTGTGCCGGCCGGCGGCGCAGTGGGGCGCTTCGCAGCAGTGAGGGATCCGTGGCCTCGGGCGGGAGCGGCTGTTCGGCGTGTGTGTCGAGTGGGGTGCCGCTCTCGGCCGGCTCGCGGGCGCCGCCGCCGTTGTTGGCGGTCTCGTCTGGCACGGTAACGGTGGTCGAGGCGCTGGAAGTCGTCATCACGCTTCTCTGATGCTGGTGGGTCTCGGCTCGGTTCCCGTGGGCGTCGGTCGTTGTGAGGAGGCTCTCGTCGGGGCGTGCCGACACTGCGACGCTACGCCCGGTCTATCGCACCGGCCCGGGAACCGCCGCCCGAAGGGGTGGAACCGGACTCTGGTTGACCGTTCTTTCCCGGGGGTGACCCGTCCTCGGCGTTCGTGGTCGTGTCACCGTCCACAGGCGCGAACGGTCAAGCTTGGAGGCGGGGTGGGCGCTCGGTACCGTCGTGCCATGCGAAGTTCCCTCCTGACTCCCGACTCCGATGTCGATCGCCTCATCCGTGAACTGCCCAAGGTGGAACTGCACGTCCATCTCGAAGGGGCGATGCGGCCCGCGATCCTGCTGGAGCTCGCCGAGAAGCACGATGTCGCGACCGTGCCCCGCTCGCTCGACGGGGTGCGCGAGTGGTACGAGTTCCGCGACTTCCCCCATTTCATCGAGGTCTATCTGACTTCGATGCAGACACTGCGTGACGAAGCCGACTTCGCGCTGCTGACCGCCGACGTGGCGGCTCGCCTGGCGGCACAGCGCGTCTCCTACGCGGAATTGCACGTCAGCCTGTACGCGCACCTGATGCGTGGGATTCCGGCCCAGGTCGTGTTCGACGGTATCGAGCACGCGCGACGCGAGGCCGAGCGCGAGCACGGCATCCAGCTGCGATGGATCCCCGACTTTCCCGGCGACTACGGGGTCGAGACCGGCGAGCAGACTCTGGAGGCGGTGCTGAAGGAGGGGCCGCCTAGCGTTGTGGGGTTCGGTGTGGGAAGCGTCGAGGTCAGTCGCGCGCCGTTCGCCGATCTGTTCGCCCGCGCGCGTGCGGCGGGACTGCGCAGTCTCCCGCATGCCGGTGAGAACGGCGGTCCCGAGAGGATCACCGAGGCGCTCGACCTGTTGCGCGCCGAGCGGATCGGCCACGGTATCGACTGTGTGCGCGAACCCGCTCTGGTCGATCGGCTACGCGCGACCGGGGTCCCGCTCGACGTGTGTCCCACCTCGAACGTGTGCACCGGGGCCGTCGAGCGGATCGAGGACCACCCGCTGCCGCGGATGCTGCGGGACGGGCTCACCGTCTCGGTGAACTCCGACGACCCACCGATGTTCGGCACCGACCTGGAGAACGAGTACCGCGTTGCGTACGGGCTCGGGATGGAGGCCGCCGAGCTGGCGACGTTGGCCCGCAACGGTGTCACCGCGTCCTACCTCGACGAGCCCGGCAAGCGGTCCCTCATCGCCGAGATCGACGCCGTGCTCGCCCGGTACCGGGGACACGAGGGTGGTTAGAGGTATCCCCTGGGCACCGGAGCATCGCGACTATAACTTGGGTTGTTCGTTTTTTTGAATAACTCAAGATAGTTTCCTATGCTGTGAGCATGGACGACGCCACGGCACTCCGCTCGGCCGGGTTGCGGGTCACCGCGGCACGGCTGGCGATCCTGGATTCGGTGCGTGCGGGCAGCCACCAGGACGCCGAGCGCATCGCGCGCGGCGTCCGATCGCGCGTCGGCCACGCCTCGACGCAGGCCGTCTACGACGGGCTACACGCACTGAGCCGGGCCGGGCTGCTCCGGCGGATCGAGCCCGCGGGGTCGCCCGCGCGTTACGAGGTTCGAGTCGGGGACAACCACCACCACCTCGTCTGCCGGAGATGCGGCGAGGTCGCCGACGTCGACTGCACGCTCGGCGAGATCCCGTGCCTGGAACCGTCGAGCGACCGCGGGTTCGTGATCGACGAGGCCGAGGTGGTGTTCTGGGGCGTCTGTCCGCGATGCCAGGAAGAAGGGGCGAGCCCCGACGAACGGGGGTAGCGCCGTGGTGCCTCGGGGGCGCACCGGGCGTCACGTGCGCCCGGTCGCCGGAGCGCCCCGGGGCTGGCCGTTTTAGCGCGGCCCCGATTTTCTCAACCTGAGAGGTGCGAGCAGTGAGCGTTCCCTACAGCACGGACGACGCCGGTCACCCGGCGCCGAGCGACGGTCTGTCGCAGTCGGTGGGCCCCAACGGCCCTCTGCTGCTACAGGACCACTTCCTGATCCAGAAGATGGCGCACTTCAACCGGGAGCGGGTGCCCGAGCGGGTCGTCCACGCGAAGGGGGGCGGTGCCTTCGGCGAACTCGAGATCACCGAGGATGTCAGCCAGTACACCAAGGCGGGCCTGTTCCAGAGGGGCGCGAGGACGCCCCTGCTGATCCGCTTCTCCACTGTCGCTGGTGAGCTGGGCAGCGCCGACACCGCCCGTGACCCCCGTGGGTTCGCCCTGAAGTTCTACACCGAGCAGGGCAACTACGACCTCGTGGGTAACAACACGCCGATCTTCTTCATCCGCGATCCCTCGAAGTTCTCCGACTTCATCCACTCGCAGAAGCGGCGCGCGGACAATCAGCTGCGTGACCACAACATGCAGTGGGACTTCTGGACGATGAACCCCGAGTCGGCGCACCAGGTCTCCTTCCTGATGACCGATCGCGGTACACCGAGGACGTGGCGCCACATGAACGGTTACGGCAGCCACACGTTCCTGTGGTACAACGCCAACGGCGAGAAGTTCTGGGTGAAGTACCACTTCAAGACGGACCAGGGCATCGAGAACCTCACCGCCGACGAGGCCAAGGCGCTGGAGGGCGACCCCGACAACCACCGTCGCGACCTGTGGGAGGCCATCGAGCGGGGCGAGTACCCCTCCTGGACCGTCAAGGTCCAGATCATGCCCTTCGAGGAGGCCGTGAACTACCGGTTCAACCCGTTCGACCTCACCAAGGTGTGGCCCCACTCCGACTATCCCGAGATCACCATCGGGAAGTTCACGCTGAACCGCAACCCCTCGAACTACTTCGCCGAGATCGAGCAGGCGGCGTTCGAGCCCTCCAACCTGGTGCCCGGTATCGGGGGGAGCCCGGACAAGATGCTCCAGGGCCGGCTCTTCTCCTACCCGGACACCCATCGCTACCGCATTGGCCCGAACTATCTCCAGTTGCCGGTCAACCAGCCGAAGGTGCCGGTTCGCAGCTACAACTACGACGGCCCCATGGCCTACGGCAACAACGTCGACCCGGTGTACGCGCCGAACACCGCCGGAGGCCCCGTTGCTCTGGAGGAGGCCTACGAGGGTGACACCTACCACGTGTCCGGTGACATCGTCCGTGCCGCCGTCGAGCCGCACAAGGAGGACGACGACTTCGGGCAGGCGCGCACTCTGTGGGAGAAGGTCCTCACCGAGGACGAGCGCGCCGCGATGGTGAGCAACATCGTGGGTCACGCCTCGGCCCCGTCGGTTACCGACGACATGAGGAAGCGCGTCGTCGAGTACTGGACCAACATCCACCCCGACCTCGGTACCGGAGTCGCCGAGGGTCTGGGAGTGCGGTCCTGATACGACCGTTTTCGCCACCCACCGTCCGGTGGGGCGCTACCGGCCCCGGCTGGGAGCCACGGCTTTCGGTCGGGGCCGACGTATGTCCGGCGATGACCGGATCGGGGACAGTGGGATGGGAACAGGAGTTCGTATACCATCCAAAATGACCGGAACGTGTAGTTATTTGGATGTGTGTCCAGAGATTCCGATCCATTTTTTCGAATGAAATTCGTAGATGTCGCGGTGTTTCCGGCGCTGGGATGCCCTGGGGGTCGTCGCGGGAGGGGTGGGTTCCCGATGTCTGGTCTTGCCGCCCTTGCTGGCTTGTGCACGGTAAACGCGTAGAGTAGTCAAGTTTTCACTCTATGATTTGTTGGTGCCGCATTTTTGGGGAATTCCGTGCGTGGGTGAGGTGGGCTGTTAATGTGAGGGGCTACCAGCGGCCGAGAGACTCGATCTTTTGGCATTGGATTGCCCTGTCCGGGCCGCTGCGACGTGGCTTTTTGGATCTTCCTGGGGCGGGTGTCCGTTTCCCCCACATATGGTCACTCTGAGGATTCGATAAGCAACTTTTCGTGTTCAATCGTCGAAAGGTCATCCTCGAACATGCACAAGAAGTGGTACGCCTCCGTTTCGGTGACCGCGCTGACGGTGGGTCTGGTGGGGGCCTCGGCCTCCGCCGCCCTCGCTGATCCGGAGACCGATGGTTCCGGTGGTGTCGCCAGCGGCAACCAGATCAACGTCCCGGCCGATGTCGAGGCTGAGCTGTGCGGAAACTCGCTGGCGGCACTCGGGATCTCCGAGGCCGAGTGCACCGAGGTCGCCGAGGTGCTCTATGCCGCGGGCGACGGCGGTGGTGGCGAGACCGATGGTTCCGGTGGTGTCGCCAGCGGCAACCAGGTCAACGTTCCGGTGGACGCGGCCGTGGACATCTGCGGGAACTCCGCCGCGGTCGGCGGGATCTCCGAGGCGGACTGCACCAAGATCGCCGAGAAGCTCGCCGAGGAGTCCGGCGACGGTGGTGGCGAGACCGATGGTTCCGGTGGTGTCGCCAGCGGCAACCAGATCAACCTCCCCGTGAACATCGCTGTCGACGTGTGCGGAAACTCGCTGGCGGCACTCGGGATCTCCGAGGCCGAGTGCACCGAGGTCGTGGAGGAGATCGAGAAGTCGGAGGACAACGGCGGTGGTGGCGAGACCGATGGTTCCGGTGGTGTCGCCAGCGGCAACCAGGTCAACGTTCCGGTGGACGCGGCCGTGGACATCTGCGGGAACTCCGCCGCGGTGGTCGGGATCTCCGAGGCGAGCTGCATGACCAAGATCTCCAGTGAGGACTCCGAGGATCCCGAGGCCCCCGAGGACCCCAAGGACCCGGAGGAGCCGGGCGGGGAGAACCCGGACGAGCCGGACAACGGTGGTGACGAGAGCGACGAGGAGGAGAACAACGGCGACAAGGGCGACGGCTCCTCGGACTCCACGAACGACAAGGAGGCCGCGGCCGGCGATGACGACACGGACACGGCGGGTGCCCTCCCCGTGACCGGCGCGTCGTTGGCCGGGATGGTCGCCGCGGCACTGGCGGCCCTTGGTGTCGGTGGCGCGGCCCTGTACTTCTCCCGCAAGCGCAAGGCGGCCCTGGCGACCGAGGAGAACTCGGTGGCCTGACCCGTGCCGCGCTGAGCACCAATGACATCGCCCCCGGTCATCGGATCGGGGGCGATGTCGTGTGCCCGGGAGCGTCTCGTAGCCTCGATTACGTGCTTCGGGTGTTGCTTTCGTCGCGCATGCTGGCATTCCACGCGCTGGTCGCGGTGGTCGTGCCGGTGTTCGTCACGCTCGGCTTCTGGCAGCTCGACCGCTGGGAGGAGCGCTCCACGGCCGCACAGCTACAGGAGGACAACCTCAGTTCCGACCCCGTGCCGGTGGCGGAGCTGACCGGCGTCGGCGAGGACGTCGACAGCGCCGACCGGTGGCGGCGGGTCACCGTCACCGGGAGCTACGACACCGACAACGAGCTCTACGTCCGCAACCGTGACGGCTCCCGGGGGGTGGGCCTGCACGTCGTGACTCCGCTGGTGACCGAGGACGGAACGGGAGTGCTGGTCAACCGGGGTTGGGTCGAGCAGCCGCCGACCGCGACCTCGCGGCCCGACGTCCCACCCCCGCCTGACGGCGAGGTGACGGTGACCGGGCGGATCCAGTTCAGCGAAACCGAGGAGAACACCGGTGTCCGCGACCGGGGTGGGCTGCCCGAGAGGCAGATCATGCTCGTCGACGTGGCCGAGATCGGCGAGGACCTGCCGTATCCGCTCTACGGCGGCTACGTGGAGCGGACCGGGGAGAACCCGTCGTCCGACCCGGCGCCCGAGCCGGTGGCCCCGCCCGAGACCAATCTCGGGATGAACATGTCGTACGCGGTGCAGTGGTGGGTGTTCGCCGTGATCGCGGTTGGTGGCTGGGTGTTCCTGGTACGGCGCGAGGTGCGCGACGCCCGCGAGGGTCTCGGCCCGGTCGAGGACGACTCCGACGATCCCGATTCGGCCCCGCGGCCGCCCGCGCGGGTGTGAGGCCCCACGCGGGGCGGGGTGAGAGCGCCACGCCTGCCAGGATGTTGCCATGACCGATGACCTGTACCCCGAGGTGGCCCACATCACGTGGCGCCCCGCGGGCCCGGAGGAGAGCACGCGAGCCAGCCGGATCTGGTGGGAGCGTTCCGCCGACGAGTACCAGGCCGAGCACGGTGACGACCTGCGGGGCGCCTACGTCTGGGGTCCGGAGGGGCTGGATGAGACGCGGGCGCGCCTCCTGGGGGATCCGGCCTCGATCACCAACGCCCGCGCCCTCGAGGTGGGCTGCGGCGCGGCGTGGTGCTCCCGTTGGCTGCGCCAGCAGGGTGTCTCCCGGGTGGTCGGGATCGACCTGGCTCTCGGGCAGCTGCGGCACTCGCGGCGCATCGACGAGGAGGAGGGCGTTGACGTCGCTGTGGCGCAGGCCGACGCGTTGCGGCTGCCGTTCGCCGATGCCGCGTTCGACCTGGTCCATTCCGCCTACGGTGGGTTTCCCTTCGTCCCGGACGCCGGTGTGGCGGTGGCGGAGAGCGCCCGGGTGCTCCGGCCGGGTGGGCGGTTGGTGTTCTCGGTGCCGCACCCCATCCGGTGGTGCTTCCCCGACGAACCCGACGAGCGTGGCCTGGTCGCCAACCACCCCTACTTCGACCGTGCCGCCTACGTGGAGCAGGACGCGCGGGGGCGGGCGTGCTATGTGGAGCACCACCACACCATCGGCGACTGGGTGCGCGCCATCGCCGGCGCCGGGCTGCGGCTGCGCGATCTGGTGGAGCCGGAGTGGCCGGAGGAGAACGAGCGGGTATGGGATGGCTGGAGCCCGTTGCGTGGCCGGATCATCCCGGGCACGGCGATATTCGCCGCGGAGAAGGACAGCGCATGAAGCTCAAGCTCGACCTGCACGACATCTTCAACCGTGGGCGGGACATCGACCGCGCCCTGAACGACATCATGGACGAGGCCGAACGGACCAAGGCCAAGACCATCGAGATCATTCCGGGCAAGGGGTCCGGCCAGCTGAAGAAGCGGGTGCTGCGGTTCCTCGACCAGAAGCACGTCAAGGCCCGGTACCACCGGCTGGAGAAGGACTCCAAGAACTTCGGTCGGTTGTTCGTGCACTTCAGGCACTGAGATAGCCAACTTGGCCAAGTTGGCGCATAATGAGGGTATGAATATTGATCCCGTGGAGCTGTCCGTCGCGGAAGCCCGTGACGAGTTCTCTCAGCGTGTGAACAAGGCTGCTTTCGGCGACGAGATCACCTACGTGACGCGAGGTCGCAAGCACGAGCGTGTCGCCGCGATCGTTCCCGTTGAGCTGGTCGAGGCCTATGAGGAGCTTCTCGATCAGCAGGACGGCCGTGTCGCACACCAGCGACTGGAGGAGATTAGGTCCGGCGACGCTGAGGTTGTATCGGCCGAGGACGTCGCCAAGGAGCTCGACCTGTGACGGGTGATGGCTCGCACCTCTACGAGGTGGTGTTTGACAACCGGGCCAGTAAGGAGCTCGGTAAGTTGGACACGCCTGTGGCCCGTCGCGTGTACTCAGCCGTATTGGCCCTGGCTAAGGAGCCGCGCCCGGAGGGATGTCGTCAGCTCAGTGGATACCCCGGGCTGTGGCGCATCCGCGTGGGCGATTATCGGGTGGTGTACACCGTCGACGACGGTCAGCTCGTGGTGGTCGCGTTGCGTGTTGCCCATCGTCGCGAGATCTATCGAAAACTTTGAAGATGATTCCCGAAGTGAACAAGTACAAGTACATTGGCCGGCTATTCGTCCACTTTCGTCACTGAGTGGTGACTAAAAGTCACTTTCCATAGTGGTACCTGCACGCCGCGATGAGGATCTCGTCCTCAGCCAGCTTGTGTACGAGCCGGTGCTCGTCGGTGATACGGCGGGACCAGTAGCCCTGGAAACCATGGCGCAGTGGTTCGGGTTTGCCCATGCCCTCGTTGCCGTTGCGGGCGATGTCCTTGATGAGCGCGTTGATGCGTTTGAGGATCTCCCGGTCCTCGTTCTGCCACCAGACGTAGTCCTCCCGGGCGCTGTCCGCCCAGACCAGCCTCACTCGTCTATCTCCCACTCGATACCGTGACCGGCCTCCAGTTCTTCGATCGCGGTCACCAGGCGTCGGGCGTTCTCGGGGCTATCGAGGCGAGGTGGCGTGTGCTACCGCGCCAGACGTCACCCACTGGCGGCGTATCGGCGCGATGGCGGGTGTGGCGGCGACTCCCCGCCAAGAAGCGCCTGGACGCGATCGGTGCCGATGACCTCCAACTTGGTCACGGTGTGAGCCCCGTGACTCCCAGGTGGGACGTCCGTAGGCGCACGCACCCAAGGGCTCCGGCCGCCTATGGGGCCATTTCCGTGACCGCGAACTCCGGCGGCCGCTCGGCTCGCGGATCACGCGGATCCCGGCGCCCCCTTCGGGGAGGTCTCGACCGCCTCCCCGCTGTTCGGGCCGGGGCCTCCTCCCCGGGTGCCGTCCGGCACCGTCAACAGCGCTATCCCGTAAGCCCCGGCGACCGCGCACACCGCGGCGACCCCGAGACCGACCCACCCACCGGAGTACGACTCGCCCATGAACGTGACACCCACGACGGCGGCCGCGACCGGGTTCGCGACGGTGGTGATGCCCAGCGGCGCCCCCAGCTCCATGCCCTGGTAGGCGGCCTGGGCGAGCAGTAGTCCGGCGACGGCGACCACGGCGGTTCCGAACGTGGCGGGGTGCGACACGGCGGCGGCCCCCTCCTCCCCGGCGGCGTTGATGGCCGTCTTGGTGGTGGCGGAGGAGACGGCGAACGCGACTCCCGCGGCGGCCGCGAGCAGGTAGCTGCGCCACGCCGCGGAACGGACCCGCCCCCCGGCCCAGGCCATCGCCAGCAGCAGGCCCAGGGTCGCGGTCACCCCCAGCAGTGCCTCGGCC
This sequence comes from Halostreptopolyspora alba, assembly GCA_003725585.1. GTDB lineage: Bacteria > Actinomycetota > Actinomycetes > Streptosporangiales > Streptosporangiaceae > Lipingzhangella > Lipingzhangella alba. The sequence continues at coordinate 12,696 of RJMB01000019.1, forward strand.
CGCCCGAGCGTGTGCCCCGAACCGCCGGTGACAGCCACCGACAGCAGCAGAGCCAGCGCGGCGACGGTGATGGCGGCGCCGCGCCACTCGCGTGCCGTCACGCGTCGACCGCCGACCCGGGCCGACCACGGCAGCCCGAACACCAGCACCAGCACGCCCAGCGGCTGGATCACGGTCAGTGGGGCGAACCCCAGAGCACCGACCTGGAACCCCGCCCGCCCGGCGTTGAGGACGGCCGAGACCCACCACAAAGGGCGGATGAGGAGGCCCCCGAGCGCCCGCCGCCCGGTCAGCGGGGCGGGAACGGCCACCGCCAGCCGGCGCTGGGCCACCGCAGCGGCGGTGTAGCAGGCGCACGAGAGCACGCCGAACACGATCCCGACCCAAACCCCGTACGTCATATCCGACAGCCTTTCGCACAACGAGCCATGGCGCGACAGCGCCCCCTCGCCGCGCCTCGGTCCCCGCCCGTTACGCCAACCGCGGAAACCCCCATGCGGTGGGCTCCGCCGATGGCGGCCGTGGGGGAACCCGCCGTACCGTTGACGGCATCGGACACGGTCGATCTCGACGGAGCCTCCCATGAGCGAACGCGCCCTGCACGCGGTCCCCGAGCCCATCCCCTTCGACGATCCGCTGATGCGGGAACTCATCGGGGCCGAGCTACGGCGCTCCCGGCTCGAACAGGGGCGCACCCTCCGTGAGGTCGCCGAGACCGCCCAGGTGTCGCTGCCGTACCTGTCCGAGATCGAGCGGGGCCGCAAGGAGCCCTCCTCGGAGATGCTCGCCGCGGTCTACCGCGCCCTGGGGTTGCGGCTCGTTGACCTGGTCAGCGCCATCCACACCGAGCTCGCCCGGGACACCGTCGTGGCCCCGCGGCCGGTGCCCGCCACGGGGCCGACGCCCGGTTCCGGGCCGCGCGCCATGCTGCTGGCCGCCTGATCCCACCCGCGCGGGTGGGCCGGTCCACCTCAGGCCGCGCGAGCGGGCCGCTCCCGAGTGGAGATCACGTCATCCAGCAGGCCGTACTCCTTCGCCTGGTGCGCCGTGAGGATGCTGCTCCGGTCGGTGTCCTCGCGCAGCCGGGCCACGCTCCGCCCCGTGTGCCGGGACAGGATCTCCTCGACCTGGGAGCGGATCCGCAACACCTCGGCGGCCTCGATCTCCAGGTCGGCCGCCTCGCCCTGGGCCTGGGACGACGGCTGGTGTAGCAGAACGCGGGAGTGCTCCAGCGCCATACGCTTGCCCGGTGTTCCCGCCGCGAGCAGCACGGCGGCCGCCGATGCCGCCTGCCCCATGCACACGGTCGCCACGTCGGAACGGACGAACCGCAGGGTGTCGTAGATCGCCGTCAACGCGGTCGCGGAACCGCCCGGGGAATTGATGTACAGCTGGATGTCGCGCTCGCTGTTCTCGTAGTCCAGGTGCAGCATCTGGGCCATGACCGCGTTGGCGACACCGTCGTCGATCTGGGTGCCCAGGAAGATGATGCGTTCGGACAGCAGCCGGCTGAACACATCGGAGGACCGTTCCCCGGTGCCGGTCCGCTCGATCACCATCGGAACCGTGTACTGACCGCTCATGCCCGCCCCTCCGTTTCGGTCGCCGCGGCGGGCTCGGCGCGGAACCCGAACCTGCGCGCGGTCTCGCCGCCCAGCTCGGAGGCGGTCTCGACCACGTGGTCGACGAAGCCGTACTCGCGCGCCTCCTCCGCGGTGAACCAGCGGTCGCGGCGCTGATCCTGGGCGATCGTCTCGATCGACTGGCCGGTGTGCTCGGCGATGAGCCGCTGCGTGACGGCCTTGGTGTGGGCCAGGTTGTCGGCCTGGACAGCGATGTCGGCCGCGGTCCCGGCCAACCCGCCGGACGGCTGGTGCATCATGATCCGCGCGTTCGGCAGGCTGAAACGCTTGCCGGGTGTGCCCGTGCACAGCAGGAACTGCCCCATGCTGTACGCGGCCCCCATGACCAGCGTCGCGACGTCGTTGGGGATGAAGCGCATCGTGTCGTAGATGGCGAGCCCCGCCGAGATGGAGCCGCCCGGGCTGTTGATGCACAACGTGATGTCGCGCTTGGTGTCCTCCTCAGCGAGCAGCAGGAGCTGCGCGCAGACCCTGTTGGCGAGCGTGTCGTCCACCTCGGCGCCGAGCACGACCGTGCGGCTGCGAAGCAGGCGCGACGCGATCTGGTCGTCGAACGGCACGGCGGCGACCTCCGCCGCAGCGAGCCGCGATTCGGTTGCGAGCATGATTCCTCCTCCGGTCGGCCTCGATACGCCGGGCACTCACCCGGCGGGCCGGTGCTCCCAGCGTGCTTCGCCCGCCGGAGCGGAATCGAGCGTTTCTGCCCGGGGAAGATCTGCTCAGGGCAGAGCGGGAGAGCCCGCGTGGGAGGCCCCGTGTCGACCGGGGCCGCCCCGAACGCGACGAGCCCCGCACCCGCCCGGAGACGGATGCGGGGCTCCGGTCGCGCGCTGGCCGGATACTCCCGGTGCGGGCCGGTCAGCACACGTTCATCTGGCCCTCGACCGGGCCGATGTCGGAGTTCGCGCGGAGGAACCCGCCGGCCGGGTCATTCCTCGACCGGTTTGCGCAGGTGATGGATCCACGCCGGCGGGATGTTCGGCAGGATCCGCTCACTGCCGATCCCGTAGCGGTTCACCCACTCCTCGACGACCCAGCTCGACCGCGCCTGGCGCAGGTACTCCTCACGGGGGGCGATGACCGCCTTGACCTCCTTGGTGTAGAGATAACCGAAGAACGACAGGTGCCCGCCGGGACGCAGCACCGTGAAGTAGTACTCGAAGATCTCCCGGACCTCCTCGGCCGTGAAATTGGCGAACGGGAGACCCGAGATGATGAGGTCGTAACTCCGGTCCGTTCCCAGGTCGGTGACGAGCGCCTGGTGAACGGTGAGCTGGTCGGCCACCCGGGACAGCGCGGGGTCGGTCGTGGTGAGGTCACTGAGGTAGCTCGCGAACTCCGCGTTGGACTCCACCAGGTCGGCGGTGTCGCCTTCGCGCATGCGCGCGGCGACGGCCCGGGAGACCGGGCCGGTTCCGGCGCCGGCCTCCAGGATGGACATCCCGGCGTTGGGGTCCGCTCGCTCGTCGAGGAACCGCGTCAGCGCGTTCGACAACGCGGGACCACTCGGAGCCACGGCCCCGGTCGCCCGGAAGGTGTGGAACGCCTGCCGCAGGAACAGGCCGATGTCGCGTACCCCCTGCTCCAGGGCAGGGCGTTCGGAAGTGATCGAAGGGGTTTCTGTCGCAGCCATACTCGAACGCTAGTCGCTGTCCACAGGTTCTGGTGTGCGGGGCTGCACGTGTCGCGGGAACGCCCGCGCTCCCCGCCGGGCAGCCCCGCGCTACCCCTGTCGAGCCCGTCGCGGATAACATACGGCGCGATGAATGGCACGCGGCACCCCAAAACTGCACTCGTCACCGGCGCCTCCACCGGTATCGGCGCGGAGTTCGCCCGCGCGTTGGCCGAGCGAGGATACTCCCTGGTTCTCGTGGCCCGGCGTTTCGAACTCATGACCCAGCTCGGCGCCGAGCTGGGCGACCGGTTCGGGGTCACCGTGCGGCCCCTGCCCGCCGACCTGGCGGGACCATCGGGGCTGGCCAAGGTCGAGGAACGGTTGCGTGCCGACGGCTCGGGCGAGGACGCCCCGATCGACCTGCTGGTCAACAACGCCGGCCGTGGTGGGGGCGGCCACTTCCACCGGCAGGAGACCGACGAGCTCGACGCGATGATCGACCTCAACATTCGCGCGGTCACGAGGCTCGGCCGCGCCGCCCTCGCGGCGCACGTGGCCCGGCGCGCCGCGGGCGAGGGGCGGCGCCCGATGGGCGTGATCAACGTGTCGTCGCTGGCCGGTGAGCTGCCGGCGAACCCCGGCGGTGCGGTGTACGGGGCCACGAAGGCGTTCGTCACCCGGTGGAGCGAGAGCGCGGCCGAGGAGGTCGCGCCGCACGATCTGCACGTCACAGCCGTGCTCGCCGGGTTCGTCCGTACCGAGATGACGCGTGAGGCGGACCTGCCCGATCTCGCCTTCGTCCCGAAGGAGCGCATCGCCCGCGAGTCGCTGCGCGCGTGGGCGGCCGGCCACACCAGCGTGGTGCCGGACATGCGGTACCGGGCCGCCAGGAACCTGCTCCGGGTGCTCCCAGGCCCGGCGTTCAAGGCGCTCACCCGCCGGCGGAGGTGATCCCGCGCCACGGTCCGGGCGGCCGCCGACCGGACCTCCTGTGGCGTGCTCCCGCATCCCGCGGGTGAGGCCACGGGGGCGCGGTGTCCGCCGCCGGGTGTAGCCCAGGTGTCATCGTGCGGCGGACGCCGGGGCGCACGACACGTCCCTACCGTCACGAGCGTCAGTTGATGTCTCGTTTCGCGAAGGACGTGACCATGCGAATCCTCCTCGGTGCGCTGGCTGGACTGTTCGGTGGGTACCTCCTCGGGTTCGTCGCCTCGACGGTGGCCCACATCGGCCTGGGAAGTTTCGTGGCCGACTCGTCGCCGGTGCTCGTGGCCTTCGGGCTGGCGCCGTATCTCACGGCGCTCGTCGGTGCCGTGCTGGTGCCGGTCATCCTCGCCCGCCGAGGCCCCGAGTAGCCACGCCACCACGGGCCGGAACGGCGCGCAGTCCCGGGGCTCGGGGGGCCGGCTGGGCGTGCGGCCGGCGTGGCGTTACCGGCCCCACCGCGCACGGTGGCCCAACGAATGTCCATTACCTGGTGAAATGAACGTGTGTCGTGTGGCAATCTGGCCCGCGGCAACGGTCTGGCTCCTGTTGCCCAGGGTTCGGCGCCCGCGTGACCTGGTGTTGCCGGTGAGCGGACGGGCGCGCGTACGGCGCGGCCGAAAGGGTCGCGCAGCGAGCCGAAACAGCCGGCAACGAAAGGAACACCAGTGTCCACGCTCAGCGAGCACGCCCCCCACCTGCTCGAGAGAGACGCCACGCTCCCCTCCGGGGCGGGACCGCTCCTCGACTGGGTGTCGCAGAACAGCGGCGCCTTCATAGCCGGGGCGGTCAGCGTCGTCCTCATCCTGGTGCTGGCGGTGGTCGCCCGCGTCGTTGTGGGGCGCGTGATCACCCACGTCATCAAGCGCATGGTCAGCTCGCGGGAGCGGATCTCCAACGGTGTGCGCAACGCCGTCAACAAGGCCGCCGCCCCCACCGGAGCCCGCCAGCAGGCGCGTGCCGACACGATCAGCTCGGTGCTGCGCAGCCTCGCGTCATTCGTCATCTTCGGTGTCGCGATCGTCATGGTGCTCGGCGAGTTCGGGATCAACCTCGGCCCGATCCTGGCCAGCGCCGGTGTCGTCGGCCTGGCGATCGGGTTCGGGGCCCAGGGGCTGGTGCAGGACTTCCTCTCGGGGATCTTCATGATGGCCGAGGACCAGTACGGCGTGGGTGACGTTGTCGACGTCGGCGAGGCCGTGGGCACGGTCGAGGAGGTGGGCCTGCGCATCACCAAGATCCGCGACCTCGACGGTGGGCTGTGGTACGTCCGCAACGGCGAGATCGCCCGGGTGTGCAACATGAACCAGGACTGGGCCAACGCGGTGGTCGAACTACCGCTGGCGCACACCGTGGACGTCGCGTGGGCCGAGACGGTTATCGAGCGCAGCGTCACCGAGTTCGCCAACTCCCCCGAACACGAGAGCCAGCTGCTGGAGACGCCGACCGTCGCCGGAGTGGTGGGCATCTCCAACGGCGCGGTGACGGTGCGCACCATCGCCAAGACCCGCCCGGGTGAACAGTGGGCCGTCGGCCGGGCGCTGCGCTCCCACCTGAAGAGCAGCCTGGACCGGGAGGGAATCGACGTGGCCTATCCGGTGCCGCAGATCGCCCCCACCTGAGCCCCACCGGTGGCCCCCGCGGCGGTGCCCCGCGGGCCAGCACGGAGTACCTCGCTGGTCAGGGGCGGGCCAAATAGATGACGTCGGGCTCGCCACGGCGGGCGGGTACCTCGATGGTGCGCACCTCGGCGAACTGGGCCGCCAGCAGCGCCGCGAAGTCCGGGGCGCGCATGGCACTCCAGAAGGCGACGACCCCGCCGTCGGTGAGGAGCCGCCGCAGCCGCCGCAGGGTCGCCGGCCGGTACAGCTGGGCGTTGCCGTCGTTCACGGTCCACCCCGGACCGTTGTCGATGTCCAGGCAGATCACGTCGAACCGCGCCGTGTCGCCCACCGTGGCGAGCCAACGCAGCAGGTCGGCCCGCGTCAGCTCGCAACGCGGGTCGGCCGTCAGGTGCCCGGCGACCGCGCCGAGGGGGCCACTGTGCCACGCGATGACCTCGGGCTCCACCTCGATGACCCGCACGTGCGCCACCCGGCGGTCCTCGAGTGCCGCACGCGCGGAGAACCCCACACCGAGCCCGCCGATGAGCACCCGGACTCCGGTGCGGCCGGCGGGCAGCGCCGCCAGTGAGGCCCGCACCAGCTCCCGCTCGGACGTGCCGTCGCGGGTGTCCATCAGGAAGACACCGTTGCTGATGATCTCGAAGTGCGCGCCGGCCCGGCGCAGCACCAGCTCACCCGCCACCACCCCGGGGCCACGCGCGATGACCTCGGGATCGTGCGCGTCGTCGGCGGGTGGGCCGGGCACCGGACCTCCTGGGGCGTGTGACCGCCCCTCTATAGGCGGCACGCGTAGATGTCGGTGACGAGGATCGCCCGGGCGCCGATCTCCCACAGGTCGTCCATGATCCGCTGGGCGGCGCGTCGCGGCACCATGGCCCGCACGGCGACCCACCCTTCGCGGTGCAGCGGGGAGACCGTGGGGCCCTCCATCCCGGGGGTGAGAGCGACGGCCTCGTCCAGCTTCTCGGCGCGGACGTCGTAGTCCATCATCACGTAGTCGCGGGCGAGCAGGACGCCGCGCAACCGGCGCAACAGCTGCTCGACCTGCGGGTCGTCCTCGGCGTCGTGCTGGCGGATCACGATGGCCTCGGACTCCAGGATCGGGTCGCCGAACAGCTCCAGTCCGGCGTTACGCAGCGTGGACCCGGTGGAGACGACGTCGGCGACGGCGTCGGCCACGCCCAGCCGGATCGAGCTCTCCACGGCGCCGTCGAGGTGGATGACGCGGGCGTCCACGGCGTGCTTGCGCAGGTAGGTCTCCAACAGTCCCGCGAAGGAGGTGGCGACGCGTTTCCCGTTCAGGTCCTCCAGTTTCATGTTCGCGCCGTCGCGCGCCGCGAACCGGAACGTGGAGCCGCCGAAGCCCAACGCCATGACCTCGTCGACGGGGGCCCCGGAGTCGAGCAGCATGTCGCGGCCGGTGATCCCGACCTGGAGCGTGCCCTCGCCCACGTAGACGGCGATGTCCTTGGGGCGAAGGAAGAAGAACTCGGTGTGGTTGTCCGGGTCGACCAGGACGAGGTCACGGGTGTCCTTGCGCTGGCGGTATCCGGCCTCGCGCAGCATCTCGCTGGCGGGTTCGGCGAGCTGGCCCTTGTTCGGCACGGCGATACGAAGCTGATCCGGCATTGGCTGTGGTTCCCTACTTCATCGGCTCTGGCGGGACGTCGGCGGTGGCCGGTTCCAGTGCGTGGGGCACGGGGCCGGCCTAGAGATGCTTGTGGACGTCCGCCATGCGCAGGCCACGTGCCAGCATCAGAACCTGGAGGTGGTAGAGGAGCTGCGAGATCTCTTCGGCGGCGCGGTCGTCCGACTCGTACTCGGCGGCCATCCAGACCTCGGCGGCCTCCTCGACGACCTTCTTGCCGATGTCGTGCACGCCGGCGTCCAGGGCGGCGACCGTTCCCGACCCCTCGGGGCGGGTCCGTGCCTTCTCGGACAGCTCGGCGAACAGCTCTTCGAAGGTCTTCATCGTCACTTTCCTACGGGCCGTGTGCACTACCAGGGTAGACCTCCCCGAGGCCACTCGTGACCGGGTTCCGCGATTGGCCCGGTGCGCGACACGCCCGGGACAACGTTGTGGAACGGTGCCCGTGACGCGTCGACGACCGGCGCGGATCCCGTGTCCAACGTGGCCGGAAGCGCGAGTGCCCCTTGTACGGCACAGCCGACGTACAGGAGGATGCGGTTGGTCACGCCGTCCGCGGACGGCACGGACGAGGGCTGCGACAATGGCGTCGCCTCCCGCGGTCACGCACGAGGTCGGGACCCCCCGATCGGCCGCCCTCGTGGTGTGACGCGTTGAGATGTCGGCGTGGTGTCCCCTGCCCTACGAACAGTCCCGAGAGAGGAAGAGACACGTGAACGGGCAGACCCCCGGGCCCATCCGAGTTCTCGTCGTGGACGACCACGCCTTCTTCCGGCGTGGCCTGGTCTCGGTGATCGCCGACGAGCACGACATCAACGTGGTCGGTGAGGCCGGCGACGGCGAGGAGGCCATCCGCAAAACCCGCGACCTGGCGCCCGATGTCGTCCTGATGGACGTGCGCATGCCCAACGTCAACGGCATCGACGCGTGCGTCGGTGTCAAGGACGCCGCGCCGGACGCCAAGATCGTGATGCTGACGATGAGCGACGAGGAGGACGACCTCTTCGACGCGCTCAAAGCCGGCGCCACCGGCTACCTGCTCAAAGAGGTGTCCGTGACCGAGCTCCCGCAGGCGGTGCGCGCGGTCGTCGACGGGCAGTCGTTCTTGAACCCGTCGATGGCCACCAAGCTCATCGCGGAGTTCACCACCCTCGCCCGCAGGGGCAAGGACCGGACGCGCCCGACCAACACCGATGAGGCGCCGCTGACCAGCCGGGAGATGGAGGTGCTCAGGCTGATCGCCCGGGGCCTGAGCAACCGCACCATCAGCGAGGAGCTCTTCATCACCGAGAACACGGTGAAGAACCACGTCCGCAACATCCTGGAGAAGCTGCACATGCGCACCCGTATGGAGGTCGCCATCCACGCGGTGCAGTCGGGGCTGATCGAGGAGGAGTGACCGGCACGCCGGTCGTGTTGGGTCGCGATGTCACGCGGTCCCGCGGTGCCGGATCGTGTGGAGGTCGTCGACGATCCGGAAGGCGACGAACAGCAGCTCCGTGGCGATCCGCAACAGGAGGAAGAGGACGACCGCCGCGAAGGGGGTAGCGATCAGGGCCAGGATCCCGAAGAACCCGTGGGCGCCGCCCTGGGACAGCAGGGTGATGGAGCCGGCCAGCATCGCGAGTGTGGCCAGCCCCGCCAGGATCAGCCCGAGCCCGTAGACGAAGGGGACCAGCTGCGGCGTGACGAACCGGTTGAAACCGCGGTCGAGCAGCGCGTCGACGTAGTCCCGGAAAGTGCCCAACTGGCTCGTCTCGCCGAACGGGTCCCCGGGAACCGGCCCGCGCAGCGACCACGGCGTGGCGTCGTCCCGGCCGTCGGGTTCGCCGTCCTCAGGTGGTTCGTCCGGTGGTGGCTGGCTCATGGCACCCCGACCTCGATCCCTAAAGCCCGGTCCTCACGTTTCCATTATCGATGCCCGAGGTGGCGGTGCCGCGAACGTGCTCATGGGCGTGTCGGGGGTCCGGGAGGTGTGGGGAGCGCGGACTCGGTGGCGAGTACGGTGTGGGCGCGGGAGTGCCCCGGACGGCCGCCGGACGCCCGTGCCGGCGGTGTTGCGGTCCGGTGTACGGGGGGAGTTGACAGGTTGGTTCACTGACTTCGAGGGAGCGGGTATGGCTGAGCTGTTGGACCTGCACGCGAAGGCGTTGGCGGAGTTCGACCGGAGGGTGCGGGAGGTGGGGGACGCCCAGTGGGGCGAGTCCACCCCCTGCGTTGACTGGGACGTGCACGACCTGGTCAACCACATGGTGACCGTGCAGATGTGGGCGCCGTACCTACTCTCCGGCGGCACGGTCGAGGACGCCGGGGACCGATTCGACGGGGACCACCTGGGCGAGACGCCCGTGGCCACCTGGGAGGTGATGTCGCGCGACGCGCGCACCGCCTGGTTGCAGCCGGACGCGCTGGAACGCACCGTCCACATGTCGTTCGGGGCGATCCCCGCGTCCTTCTACCTGTGGATCATGACGCTCGACCAGCTCGTGCACGCGTGGGACCTGGCCCGCGCCATCGGGACCGACGAGACCCTCGACGCCGGGCTGGTCGAGGCAACACTGCAGTGGGTGAACGAGAACAACGTGACCGTCCCGCCCTACTTCGCCGAGCCGGTCCCCGTCGCCGAGGACGCCGACACGCAGACCCGGCTGCTCGCGTTGACCGGGCGCCGGGTGTGACGCCTCGGCCCCTCCGAGGGGACGGTTCCGTTTCCCGCTCGCCTGGTCCGCGGATCCACCGGTCCGCGCTCAGCCGGCCAACGCCATGTCCCGGTCCAGCGCGATGACCGAGAAGCGGGCCCCGGTCGGGTCGCCGACCACCGCGACACGGCCGGGGCGCGCGTCGAACGGTTCGACCACCACCTCCCCGCCCAGCTCGGCGGCCCGACCCACCGCCGCGTCGCAGTCCGCGACGGCGAAGTAGACCGTCCAGTGCGGTGGGACGTCGGGGGGCCAGTGGTCGGCTGCCATGGGTAGGAGCCCGCCAACCGGTGTGCTGTCGATACACCACTCGGTGTAGCTGCCCGTCGCGTCGCCCACCGGGTACTCCTTGACACCCCACCCGAACATCCTGGTGTAGAAGCGTCTGGCGCTGTCGGGGTCGCGCGTGGCAAGCTCGTTCCAGCACAGCGCCCCCGGCTCGTTGAACAGCTCGGCCCCCTGTGTGGTGCCCGGTTGCCAGACGCGGAACTCCGCCCCGCAGGGGTCGGTGAGGACGGCCATGCGGCCCAGGTCCAGGATGTCCACCGGGCCGGTGGTCACCGATCCGCCCGCTTCCCGCGCCATCGCGGCGAACGTGTCCACGTCACGGACCGCGAAGTAGGTTCCCCACGCCGGCGGGTGATCCTCACAGGCCCCGGTGGTCGGTGCGGCGCCGGCGACCGCCGCCCCGTGCTTGCGGAAGACGCGGTACCCGCCGAGCTCGACACCCAGCACCTCGGTGGTCCAGCCGAACAGGCCGCGGTAGAAGCCGGTCGCCGCCTCGATGTCGGACGAGAGCAGCTCGGTCCAGATGGGTGCCCCCAACCTGGGGGCCGCCTCCGCCCCGGTCATGATGCCCCCCTTGGATCGCGGGTACGTTCACGCGCCCCTTTCGAGCCTCGCACCGGTGCCCCGGGGAGTTCCAGCACGGCCACCCCAACCTTTGCCAAGACTGGGGACGTTGTGGAGCCGGCCGAAACCCGGGCACCGCCCGCCGGACGAGAGCCGCCCCGCTGGTGTAGTTGATCGACAGCAGTGAGCGCTCGTCGGCCACCTCCGACCGGTACGGGCGCGCGGCCTCGAGCGCCGCCTCGTAGGCACCCGAGTCGACGATCCGCGGTGGGGCGTCACTTCCCCGCGACGCTTCGGCGAGCCGGGGCTCGAACTCGGAGTCCACGACGACCAGGCGCGCGCCGCTGTGTTCCAGGATGTAGCCGATCTCCGCCACGGACAGCCGGGTGTTCAACGCCACGAGCACCGCCCCCGACAGGGGAACACCGTAGTGCGTCTCCAGTAGCACGTGGGTGTTGGGGGCCAGCACAGCGACCCGGTCTCCGGCGCGAACGCCGTTCTCCACCAGCATGCCGCCCAGCCGCTGGGCGCGTTCCCAGAACTCCCGATAGGAGTACCGCGGCTCGCCGTCCACAACCGCCGGCCGGTCACCGAACACCGCCGCCGCGCGCTCCAGGAAGGACACGGGAGTCAGCTCACGGAACGCCACCGCGCTCATCGTCGCCCCTTTCGCCAGCATCGGCCGGTACCGGGAGATGTGGTCCCCGACACACAGGATCCCGCGCGTGGCACAACACGGCCATGCGGCCCCCGCCGGATCCGGGCCGCCACGGCTTACCGTGGAACCGTGGGCGACGTGCCCGTACCCGCACCGGACCACGCGCCGTGGGGTGGGCGCGGTGTTCGATCGGCCACGGGCACGGCGCGCGCGGGCGCGCGAACCGAACAGAGACGGACCGGGAGCCAGGCGCACACGAAGGATTCGTGGGGAAGGCAGCGCTGAGGTGACAGACGCGGCACGGCCGGAACAGTCGGGACTGACAGCCCAAGAGAAATACGACCTCGACCACCACGTTTTCCGGCACCGGCTCGTCTGGGCGCTCGGGATCGTCGTGCTCGTGACGACGGGATTCGCGGTGCTTCTCGCGATCGTGGCGTCGGAGCGTTTCTACCGGCTCGACGCGCCGGTGCTCGCGGCGCCCGCCTGCTGGACGGCCGCGGTGCTGCTCTACGCGTTCGGCGCCCGCGGGCTGGCCCGGCACCGCGCGCGGACGTGGCTGACACTGACCGCCGTGGCGGGGATGCTGGTCGCGTTCACCTGGCCTTCCGCCCTGCTGGCCCACGTCTCCGGCGAGCGCGGCTCCACGATGGAGGCGACCGTGGCGAGCCCCGACGGGCGTCACGTGTTGGTCGCCGAGTCCTTCCGCGGTGTGGGCGACTCCTCGTGCCGGGTGTGGCTGCGCGAACGGGAGGGGCCGCTGAGCCGCCAGGAACTCGTGTGGGAGCGGGTCCAGGGGCCGTGCCCGGAGGACATGGCGTTCGTGGGCGACGACGAGATCCGTGTCGACACCGGACGGGAACGTACGACCCCCTTCGACGCCGACGAGATGTGGGTCGCCTCGCTCTGACCGGGCCGGTGTGGGGCGGGGCGCCGGCGGGGGCAGGGCCGGGAGCCAACGTAGGTGCCGCCGGAGCGGGCGTGTCCGAGAGCGCCTCAGGTGGAGACGAGCATCTCGAAGACGGTCTTCGGGCGGTGGTGGTACCCGTGGTGCGGGTGGCGGTACTGGTGCTGCGGGTAGGGGTTGGGGTAGGCCGAGGGAGCGCCCCACCCCGGGGCCTGGCGGTAGGGTGACTCGTTGGCCTTCAGCGTCTCCAACTCGCCGTGGTCCAGGAACATGCCCCGGCACCCGTCGCACTGCTCGATACCGACGCCGTTGCGGTTGTAGTGCCGCATCAGTCCGGCGCACTTGGGGCAGGTGATACCCGGCCCGGGAGGCGGCTGGTTGCCGGGGGGCATGGACGCCTGGACGACGGCCGCGAAGCCCTCGCGCTGCTTCAGGGCCTCGATCTCCCCGTAGTCGAGGTAGATCCCCCCGCACATCTGGCACTGCTCGATGCCGATGCCGTTGCGGTTGATGGCCGCCATGTGCCCCCCGCACTTCGGACATCTCATGCCCGTCCTCCTTCGCTCGTGCTCTCCGGCCCGCTCCGCGACGGAACGGCGGAAACTCAGTGACTCAGCCTGATTCGACGGCAGATACGCACAAGAGGTTCCTCCTGCTCGTTCAGTGGGCGCCCCTCGGCACGGGCCCGGCCCACACGCGTGGCCGCGATCTGGACCACCATGGCGCGCGCGGGGAGGTCCAGCGTGGACCACGGGTCACCCTCCGGTGGGACCGCCGGCCCGCCCGCCGCGCGGTAGGCGGCGAGGAACCGTTCCCACTCCCGGGGCGGCAGGAGCCCCGAGGCGAACAGGGCCGCCGGGCGGGCCAGGTCCCAGGCGGGGTCGCCGGTGCCGAGGTCGCCGATGTCGATGAGCCGCCACCCCGCGTTCGGGGTGTGCACCAGTTGCCCCAGGTGCCAGTCGCCGTGGACCAGGCAGGCCGGCGCCTCCGGTTCGGGTAGGGAACGAAGCCAGGGGGACAGCCCGGCGTGGGTCCGGCGGATCTCGGCGACCGCCGCGTCGTTCGTGCCGCGCGGCAGGCGCCCGACGGCGCGGGCGACGCGCCGCGCCCACCCGCGGCACGCCGGGGCGTGCGCGGGGACCGGATGACGGTGGAGCCGGGCGAGCAGGCGGGCCCCCTCCTCCCACGGCGGGTCGACATCGGGGGTCACCGGGGTTCCGTGGGGCCACACGGTCACGGTGCGCCCGGCCACCGGGAAGGGCGGTTCCAGCGGTGCGAGCAGCCCCGGCGTGCTGGCGGCGACCCGGACGCGGGCGACGAGGTCGGCGGGACGCACCCCTTCGGGGTGGGCCTTGAGGACGATGTCGCCCACCCGCACGATCACGGAGTCCTTGCGCTCGTAGAGCAGCTCCGCCTCACCGCCGGCCGCCGACCGTGCCCGGCCGGTTCCGACCAGCGCGTCGAACAACGCCCGGTCCGAGCGGGTAACACCATGAGAGGCGGGGGTAGGCACCCGTCCAGTCAACCAGCGAAGGCCGGCCCCGCGGTTTCCCGGCCCCCTCGGCGGTGTCGTTACAGTGACCACAGGTCGCGTTCGTGGGGCGGCCCGCGCCCCGTCCCCTCCTCCGATTGGCAGGTACCCCGTGGAGGCTCTCTCTCCCGCCGATCCCCGCGTCCTCGGCGGCGTCACGCTGCGCGGGCGGCTCGGCAAGGGCGGCATGGGCCGCGTCTACGCCGGGACCACCGAGGAGGGCGAGCACGTGGCGGTGAAGGTGCTGCTCGACGTGCACGCCGAACGGGAGGACCTCCGGAGCCGCTTCGCGCGCGAGATCGCGGCCATGCGGATGGTGCAGGGTCCCGGTACGGCGGCGCTGCTGGACGCGGCCGATCCCGACGACGACCCGCCGTGGCTGGCGATGGAGTTCGTGGGCGGACTTCCCCTGAAGGACTACGCGCGGCGCGACGGCCCACTCGGCGCGGAGTCGGGCGCCGCCCTGGGTCTGGTACTGGCCGACGCTCTCGCCGAGGTCCACGACGCCGGTCTGCTGCACCGCGATCTCAAACCCAGCAACGTGCTACTCGGCCCCGAGGGGCCGCGCGTCATCGACTTCGGTCTCGTCGCCCTCGGTGGTCCCGGCAGTGAGCTCACCGCGACCGGGGCGATGGTGGGAACCCCGGTGTGCATGGCCCCCGAGCAGTTCGAGGCGCCGCACGAGGTAACAACCGCCGCCGACGTCCACGGGCTCGGATCGACACTGGTTTACGCCGCCACCGGGCGTTATCCCTATCAGCGCCCATCGATGCCGGCCCTTGTCGCGGCTGTGACCGACGAGAACGTGCCGCCCGACCTTTCCGGTGTTCCCGAGGAACTCGCCCCGTTGCTCGGTCGGATGCTCGCGCACGAGCCCGCCGCCCGCCCGCAGCTGGCCGAGGTGCGCAAGCTGTTCGTGGACCGGCTGGCCGTTTTCGGCCACGCCCCCTCCGCCGCCCGCGCCCGGCTGGCCCGCGAGACCTACGTCCCTGGCGCCGACGAGCCCGACGACATCGCCGTCGCCCAGCACCCGCGACGACCGCGGCATCCGGTCCCGCACCGCCCACACCGGTCGAACATGCCGATCGTCGCCCGGACCGCCGAACGCCTGCGTCGCGCCTACGCGTGAGGGCGGCTGCCCTGGTCGCCACCGTCGCCGCGGCCGGGACTCGCCCCTTATGCTCCGGCCACCCCGATAACGGTTCGGCCCAGCCCCCGTGACACGGGCCGCCCGGCTGGCAACCTGTTCGGGGGAGTAGGTGACAGCGGATCCGCCTCGCGGGGCGGCAGCGACACGACGATTGGGGACGGCATGTCCGAAGCCGAAAGCACCGCTGTGGCGGCCGCGAGCGAGGCGACCCCATTCGCTCCCGGAGCGCGCATCGAGGTCCGCGACGCCGAGTGGATGGTGCGCACCTGTACCCCCGCCGACAACGCGGAGGACGGCTACATCGTCCGCGCGGTCGGCGTCTCCGAGTTCGTCCGCGGCGAGGACGCCGTCTTCTTCACCGGCCTGGAGGACCGCGCCGGCGGCGGCGTCCGCCAGCTGCGCCCCGAGGAGACCGAGCTGGTCGGCGACGACTCGCCCCGCTTCGCCCGGAGCCGGCTGTTCCTGGAGTCGGTGCTGCGCCGCACCCCCCTGCCGCAGTCCGAGCGTCGCCTGGCCATGACCGGCAAGTTCCTCATGGACGACCACGTGTACCAGCAGCGCCCCGCCGAGCTGGCGCTGAAGGGCCTGCGCCCCCGCATCCTGCTGGCCGATGTCGTCGGCCTCGGCAAAACCCTGGAGATCGGCCTCACCCTGGCCGAGCTGATCAGGCGCGGCCGCGGCGAGCGCATTCTGGTCGTCACACCCCAGCAGGTGCTGGAACAGTTCCAACAGGAGCTGTGGACCCGATTCGCCATCCCGCTCGTCCGCCTCGACTCTGTCGGTCTGGAGCGTGTCCAGCGCGACATCCCCGCCGGGCGCAACCCGTTCCTGTACTACAAGCGCGCCATCATCTCCGTCGACACGCTGAAGAACCAGGGCAAGTACGGCCGCCACCTGCGCGGCATGCACTGGGACGCGGTGGTCATCGACGAGTCCCACAACCTCATCAACGAGGGCAACCTGCGCAACGAGCTGGCCAAGCTGCTGGCCGCGCAAACGGACGCGCTGCTGCTGGCCAGCGCCACCCCGCACAACGGTGACGCCGAGTCCTTCGCCCAGCTCATCCGGCTGCTCGACCCGGCCGCGATCGCCGACCCCAAGC
This sequence comes from Halostreptopolyspora alba, assembly GCA_003725585.1. Lineage (GTDB taxonomy): Bacteria > Actinomycetota > Actinomycetes > Streptosporangiales > Streptosporangiaceae > Lipingzhangella > Lipingzhangella alba. The sequence continues at coordinate 29,110 of RJMB01000019.1, forward strand.
GCTACAGCGCCGCCGACATCGACCACCTCTACATCCGCCGCACCAAGGTCAGCCCCGAGGTGCAGGGCCAGATGGGCGACAAGTGGCCCGAGCGCGGCCCCTCGGAGTCGGTGCGCTGCACCGCCACCCCCGCCGAGGAGCGGGTCTTCGCCGAACTGGCCGAGACCTGGTTCGGCGCCCGCCCCCTCGACGGCGGCCCTGTGGTGCGCAAGGAGCGGCGCCTTTTCCCCTACACCCTGCTGAAGGCGTTCCTCTCCTCCCACAGGGCGCTGGCCACCACGGTGAACCGGCGGCTGGCCAGCATCACCGACCGCGCCACCGGCGCCGTCACGGACCCCGCCGACGAGCCAGAGCACACCGCGCTGCTGGAGCTGTCCCGCCTCGCCGACGACATGACCGACGACGACTCCGCCAAGCTCGCCGCACTACTCGACCAGCTCCGCGGGATCGGCGTCGGCAAGGGCGAACCCACCCGCGCCGTCGTGTTCTCCGAGTCGGTGCCCACCCTGACGTGGCTGCGCGAGACCATCCCCGCCCGCCTCGGGCTCGACGACGACCAGGTGTCGCTGATGCACGGCGGCATGTCCGACCAGGAGCAGCAGCGCGTCATCGACGACTTCTCGCTCGCCGACTCCCGGGTGCGCGTGTTCCTCACCGGCGACGTCGCCTCAGAGGGGGTGAACCTGCACCGCCAGTGCCACCATCTCGTGCACTACGACCTGCCCTGGTCGCTGATCCGCATCGAGCAGCGCAACGGCCGCATCGACCGCTACGGCCAGGAGTACCGGCCGCGGTTCAAGGCCCTCATGCTCACCTCCGCCACCGAGGGCGCCCCCGACGACACCTCGGTTTCGGAGAAGCTGCTCGTCCGGGAGGAGCAGGCCCACCGCAGCATGGGCAGCGCCGAGGCCGTCACCGGCGAGTACACCGCCAAGAAGGAGGAGGACCGCCTGGTCCACGACCTGTTCTCCGGCAAGACCGTCGAGGAGTCCATGGAGTCCGCCGAGGACGACTTCATGGCCGAGTTCTACGGCGGTGACGTCGGCGTTCCCGAGCACGCCGCCGCACCCGAGCTCGCCCCGGTGCCGCACCTGTTCGACTCCACCGAGGCGTTCGTGCGCACCGCTCTCGACACCGTCTGCCCCGAGCTGCGGGTGGACGACGATGGCGAGCTGCTGGCCTTCGAACCGCCGAAGGACCTCGCGCACCGGCTGTCCGTGCTGCCCGCGTCCTACCTGCGCACGCACAAGGTCACCGAGCGCATGCGGGTCACCTTCGACGCCGGGCTGGCCGAGGCCAAACGCGAGGAGGCCCGCCGCACCAAGACCAGCTGGCCCGAGATCGGCTACGTCAGCGACCTGCACCCGATGGTGGAGTGGCTGGTCGACAAGGTTCAGGTGCAGCTGCACCGCCGCCAGGCCCCGGTGATCGCCGCCGATGTCGCCGAACCGGTGTTCTGCGTGCAGGGCATGTACTCCAACGAACTGGGCCAACCCACGGTGGTGCGGTGGATGGCCGTCACCGGTGTGCCGGACGAGCCCGCCGTGGCGGACATGTTCGAGGCCCTCGGCCACGCGGGTGTCGGCCCCGACATGAACAACACCGGCGGCATCGGCGACCTGGAGCCGCTGCGCACGCTGGTCGAGCCGGCCGTGCGGGTGGCCCGGGAGCACCTGGACGCCCACCGCGCCGACTACGACCGCGTCATCGCCGCCGACCTCGAAGCGCCCGAGCGCAAACTACAGGAGTGGCGCCAGCTCAGCCTGGAGGGGGTGGAGGCCGGCACCTCCGGGGGCCGGGCGCGGCGCAGGCGCGACGAGGTGGAGCGCACCGTCGAGGAGCGCAGGCGGCTGATGCGGAGCATGCGCACCGCCGGAGAGCCGCTGCTGCGCGTGCTGGCCGTGCTCGCCCCGAGGCACTAACCGGCACTCGACCACCACGAAGTTCTATCCAGACTCAGTCGGCGGTTTCCGGCATGACGTCACGATCAGTCTCTGGCTGACCGAGCCCAGCACCCCCACCACCCGCCCGCACGGAAAGGGGCATCCGTGAGCTACGACTCACTGGTCAACCGCGGCGACTACTTCTCCGCCCACTACCTCGCCGAGGTCCTGCCCAAGTCCCTCAAGAAGGGCCTGTGGAAGGAGTGGGACGAGCGCGAACGCCAGGAGCGCGAGCGCCGCCGCGAGGGCGGCGGGCGCGAACGCACCGGCCGGCGCGGCGACATGCCGACCGCCGCCACCCCACGCTCCGGGCTGCGCGCCCTGAAGTCCCGCTACTTCGACGAACGTTCCTACTTCGCCGCGTACCTGGAGGACCTGCGCGAAGGAACCCCACCCCGCCCCGACGAGGCCGCCGCCCACCGCAAACGCCTGCACGAGCTGCACCGCGACGTGCTGGCCGCCCTCGGGTTCACCCCACAGCCCGAGCCGGTCGAGCGCGAGTTCGACGTGGGCGGCGACGAACCCGTCCGCGTGCCCCTGGCCCACTCCGAACCCACCCTCGTCGCGGTCGAGTGCGGCTGGGCCCCCGACACCGACGCCGCCCTGGACACCGACCAGGCGGGCCGGCTGCTGGAGCCGGTGGATCTCGGTTCGCGGGAAACGATCACCACCGGCACCCGGCTGGCCTCCTGGCTGCTGAACAGCGACCCGGAGCTGCGCTACGTGCTGATCCTGGCCGGCGGTGTGGTCATCCTCGCCGACCAGGCCACCTGGGGCGAGGGCCGCTACCTGGCCGCCAGCCTGGACATCGCCCTGGGGCGCGGCGGTAGCGGCGGCGCCGCCAAGGACGACGCCGAGCTGGGCACCATCGCCGCCCTGTTCGGCGCCGACACCCTGCTGCCGCCCGAGGAAGGCGGCACCGAACGGCTCTCCGCCCTGCTGGACGAGTCCCGCCAGCACGCCGTCGGCGTCTCCGCCGACCTGCGGGAGGGGCTGCGCGACTCCGTGGAGATCATCGCCAACGAGGTGCTGTCCCGGCTGTACGAGCAGGGGGTGCGGCCCTCGCGGATCCCCGCGCCCGACAGCGGCGCCGAGGAGGCCCCCACCGACTTCGCCGGGGAACTGGCCCGCGAGTCGCTGCGCTACCTGTACCGCATCCTGTTCCTGCTGTACGCGGAGGCGCGGCCCGAGCTGGGGGTGGTGCCGGCCGACGACGAGTCCTATGTGCAGGGCTACAGCATGGCGAGGCTGGGGGACCTGGTGGTGGGCGACCTCGTCGGGGAGGAGTCCCGCACCGGGACGCACCTGTACGAGTCGCTGGATTTGCTGTTCCGCATGGTCAACGAGGGGCACCGGCCGCGCGGCGCCGCCGCGGCACAGGACCGTTCGGGGCTGTCCGAGGGCGAGGGGCTGCGTTTCGAGGCGCTGCGCGCCGACCTGTTCGACCCCGACCGCACCCGGCTGATCGGCGACGAGAAGCTCGTCCACCCGGACTACGACCCCGACGACCCCGCCTCGCCGCGCCTGGACACCCGGCTGCGCAACGAGGCGCTGTACAAGGTGCTGCGGCTGCTGATGCTCTCGCGCGGGCGGCGCAAGGAACGCGGCGGGTTCATCTCGTACGCCCAGCTCGGCATCAACCAGCTCGGCGCGGTCTACGAGGGGCTGATGTCCTACACCGGGTTCATCGCCGAGGAGGAGCTGTACGAGGTCGCCAAGAACGGCGACCGCGGCGGCGGCTCGTGGCTGGTGCCCGGGCCGGCGTTGGAGGACTACCCCGGCGACGTGCGGGTGTTCGCCCGCGACGAGGACGGCCACCGCACCGACCAGCTCGTGCGCTACCGGCCGGGCGCGTTCGTGTACCGGCTGGCCGGGCGCGACCGCGAAACCAGCGCGTCCTACTACACCCCGGAGTCGCTGACGCGCACCACGGTGCAGCTGACCCTGCGCGAACGCCTCGACCAGGACGGCGAGACGACGCCCGCGCGCGAGTTGCTGGACTGGACGATCTGCGAGCCCGCGCTGGGCTCGGGCGCGTTTCTGAACGAGGCCATCAACCAGGTCGCCGAGGAGTACCTGCGGCGCCGCCGCCGGGAGGTGGAGGAGGCCGGGCAGCAGGACCGCTACGAGCCGCTGACCCCGGAGAACTTCAAGGAGAAGCTGCAGGCGGTGAAGGCCTACATCGCCCTGCACAACAGCTACGGCGTGGATCTGAACACCACGGCGGTGGAGCTGGCCGAGGTGTCGCTGTGGCTCAACGTGATGCACCCGGGCATGCGGGCGCCGTGGTTCGGACTGCACCTGCGGCGCGGCAACTCCCTGGTGGGGTGCGGGCGGCGCACCTACGCGCCCGGCTCGCTGACGAAGTCGGCGTGGCTGAAGGAGGCGCCCGAGGAGGTGCCGCTGGCCTCGTCCCAGCTGCCGGAGGGCCACATCCACCACTTCCTGCTGCCGGCGCGCGGCTGGGGCGCGGTCGCCGACGAGAGGGACGCCAAGCAGCTGGCGCCGGACGATACGCAGCGGTTGAAGGACTGGCGCAAGGCGATGCGGAAGGCGCCGGGGACCTCGGTGCCGCGCGGGCGCAAACAGTCCCAGGTGCGGCGGCTCCAGGGGCTCGCCCGGCGGGTGGAGTACCTGTGGGAGCTGGTGGTGCGCCGGTTGCAGATCTCCGAGTGGGAGATCTCGCGGCGGGTGGACGTGTGGGGCGCCGACGACCTGAGCCACCCCGAGGACGCGGTGCCCAGGGAGGAGGTGCTCGCCGACCTGACCGCGCAGGGGACGCCGTACTGGCGGCTGAAGACGTTGATGGACGCGTGGTGCGCGCTGTGGTTCTGGCCGGTGGAGCGGGCCGGGCTGCTGGACGGCAGCGACGAGGAGTACCGGCGGCTGGGCGAGGCGCCGGACGTGCGTCAGCCGGGCGACGACGGCTCCCTGTTCGGCGGCGGGCCGAGGGCCGTGCCGCTGGCCGACCTGGACGCGTGGCTGGAGTTCGCCGAAGCCTTGGTGGGGCGCGCCGACGTGCCGGAGGGTTCGCTGGTGGCCGAGTTCGGGAGCTTGGCCGACCTGGACGCCTACGAGGACGAGCTGCCGAGCTGGACCGGCATGGAGGACGAGTACCGGCTACCCGAACGGTTCCCCTGGTTGAAAACCGTGGAGGAGGTCGCCCGGAGGCACGGGTTCTTCCACTGGGAGTTGCAGTTCGCCCACGTGTTCACGAGGGGTGGGTTCGATGTGCAAGTGGGGAACCCGCCCTGGGTGAGGCCGCGGTGGGACGAGGATGCGGTTCTGGCGGAAAATGATCCCTGGTTCAAGCTCTCAGAAAAGGCGCCGGTGGAGGTGAAGCGGGAGCGGAAGAGAGAGTTGCTGGAAGCGACGACGACGCGCAGCTTCTTCCTTGACGAGCTGGCGGGAACGGCAGGGATGAGTGATTTTCTCTCTGACGAAGCCACGTACCCGCTAATGGCCGGAACACAGCCGGACCTGTATCGGGCCTTCATGTGTCGGGTTTGGGGGAACCTTGACGATTTTGGGAACGCAGGGTTGATTCACCCGGATACGCATTTTGGGGGAAATAAAGAAGCGAGGCTGCGCGGGGTAACTTATCAACGACTTAGATTTCATGCCCATTTCTATAATCGGGCTTCAGTGTTTCCTGGGATTCATGCAAATACGGAATTCGGAATTCATGTTTATGGAAATGATCGAGATATTGCGTTTCAGAGTTGCAGCTGGCTATTTAGCGCGAGTTCGCTTGTGGAGTCACTCTCGCATGATGGGGTTGGGGCGATTCCGGGGATCAAGCATGAAGGTAAATGGGATGTAAGGCCGCACCGAGAGCGGATAATCGAAGTCAATCAAAGCATTCTTTCTGAATGGCAAGAGCTTGCAGGGTTGACGGAATATCCTGTGAAGCAGACGCCTCTGCTGTACCCAGTGACGACATCAGAATCGGAGGCGATTAGGGCGCTTGCTCGGTATCGAAACCGAGTGGGTGCATGTCAGTCCTATATGAGTCGCGGCTATGACGAAGCGGAGGATCGATGGTCTGGCCGTATTGCATGGTGTAATTCACAAGTCGATTCTCTTGATGATGTGATTCTTCAGGGTCCTCATTTTTCTCAAGCTACGCCATTCTCGAAGCAGCCAAATATTCCGTGTTCCGCGAATCGTGACTGGTCGAGATGGAATCTTGTAAATCTACCGTCGAACCCTCTTCCGGTGACCAACTACAAGCGCGTCCGGGGGGTTGGCGATGCGCTTGTGGTGCAGGATATTTGGAATGGCCTGCCGCATACGGAGTATTTCCGATTGGCCTGGAGGCGAATGATTGCCTTCGATACTGAGAGAAGCCTATTCGCTGCGCTAATACCTCCTGGTCCTTCTCATCTGCGTAGTGTGCAGACACTAGCGTTCCCAGATAGTCGGACCACTGTTCTAAACGCTGGGTTCTGGGCGTCCCTTCCGCTTGATTACCTCTTGCGTATAACTGGGCGTTCGGACCTCCGTGTGGCCGAGGCTCATAAAATGCCCGCACCCACCGTCGGCCATCCCCTCGCAGAGTCGCTACTCCTGCGTACCCTGCGGCTGAACTGCCTCACCAACGCGTACACACCCCTGTGGAGGGAGTTGTACGACTCCGCGTGGCAGCAGGAGACGTGGGCCGTCGACTGGCCGGGGCTCGCACCCCTCGGCGAGGTCGGGCCGGAGTGGGAGTACGACACTCCACTACGCACCGAGCGGGAGCGTCGCGCGGCACTGGTGGAGCTGGACGCCCTGGTCTCGGTGTGGCTGGGCATCGGCGCCGAGGAGCTGGTGGCGGTCTACCGGTCGCGGTATCCGGTGCTGGCCGACTACGAGGCGAAGATCTGGTTCGACGCCAACGGGCGCAAGATCGCGGGGAACCACAACACCTACGGCTACGGCCAGACCAAGGAGCACTACGTCCAGCTCCAGAAGCACCTGGAGTCACCGGAGACAGAGCCCGTGCCGGAGGGGTACGAAGCGCCGTTCTACAAGGCGGACCGCGAGGAGGAGTACCGGCAGGCGCACGCGGTCTTCAGCGAGCGCCTGCGCGATTCCGCGTTGTGACTACAGCTCGGCGGCGCGGGCGGCGGTGAGGAAGGCGTCCCACTCGGCAGCGGGGAAGGCGAGGTGCCCGGCCTCGGGGTGCTTCGAGTCGCGCAGGGCGGCCCCGGTGGGGAGGTCGGCCACCTCGGCGCAGTTCTGACTGGCGCCGCTGTAGCTGCTCTTCCTGAAGGTCGGGGGGACGGGGGCGACCTCAACGCAGTTCGGCTCCTGGCCGCTGTAGCTGCTCTTGTGGAAGACCAATTCGTCGCTCATGTAGTGCTCTCCAGAGATTCGGCCAGTTCGCCGATGAATGTAGCAGTCTGTGAGGTGCTGATGGCGGTGCCTTGGATGTCGCCGAATGTCGCGCTATAGCGCTCAACATCCCCAGGCTGCTCAAAGAATACTGAATCGGTGACTGTGCCCACATGAACGATGGGCGGGTTCATCTGGTCTGGGAACTCCAGGATGCTGAAGGGTGCCGCCAAGGCCGCGTGAGAGCCTGCGGCGAACGGAAGCAGTTGGACGTCGATGTTGGGAAGCTGAGCCATGTAGAGCAGGTGTCGCATCTGTTCCGCCATGATCTCTCGACTACCGATCATGCGTCGCAGCGCGGCCTCGTCCATCACCACTCGTAGACGTACCGGGTTGAACTTGGTGAGGATCTCGCGTCGCGCTATCCGAGCCTTGATGCGGCGTTCGATGTCCTCAGGGCCTGTGTAGCGACCTCCCTGAAAGAGGGCTCGGGCGTACTCGGGTGTCTGTAGCAACCCTGGCACCACAAGGCCCTCGAAGCTCCGGATCACCGACGCCTCGGCCTCGAAGTCCGGTAGCGCTTGGTCACCGAAGACCTCCCGGTACTTCGACCACCAGCCCCGTTCCTTGGCGTCGCGCGCGAGCGCCTGCATGGCCCGGCGCTTGTCGGGGTCGGTGATCTTGTACAGATCCATCATGTTGTCGAGATCGGCGGTACTGATCCGCTTCGTCTCCGTCGTCTCGATCTTGCTGATCTTGGATGCCGTCCAGCCCAGGGCCTGTCCGGCTTGGGTGACGGTGAGCTGGGCATTCTCGCGGCCTTGCTTGAGTTCCGTAGCCAGTCGCCGGAGTCGCAGGGTCGGGCTGTGAGGTTCGCGCATGGCAGGAGTCTAGCCGAACTAGGTCGACAATGTCGAGAAAAGCTGTTGACTCTCGACAATGTCGAGTTATTCTGAGTGTGCCAAGTCACCACAACACCACCCCCCGTGCTCACCGGTCACGCTACTAACCCCCCACCGTCCCTGTCCGGAAAACGGTCCATAGCCCGGGCACAACACGGCACCACCCCGCCGTCCACCCCCACCCGCCCGCCCAACCTGCGAGTTCAAGGAGTCGCCATGACTGTCCGCGCTGCCCGCCCCACCCTCACGCAGCTACCCTCCGTGACGATCTCACCTACTCTCCTCATCCCCTGGCAGAAGAAGCACTACTTCGACCCCGCCGCCCGCTGGCGGCCCTTCCGGCGGCGGGCGTTCGTCTTCTGGGGTGAGACGGCCCTCTTCCCCCTGGTGCACGCCTTCCTCGCCGGCTGCGCCGCCGACCAGGATGCCGACTACCAGTACGTGTTCGACCTGCTGGGCACCGAACTCGCGGCGAACGCCATCCGGCACTCGCGTTCCGGGGAGCCCGGGGGCACCTTCACGCTGCGGGTGGACCGCTCCACCGAGGGCCTCACCCTCACCTGCCGCGACCACGGCCTGCCCGGCCTGCACGTCTGGGACATCCGCGACCGTTCCTATCTGGCCCCCGACCCCAACGGTCTGCGCCCCGAGGCCGAGGCGGGCCGTGGCCTCGCTCTCGTGGACCACCTGGCCACCCGGTGGGGCGACAACGGGCTACCCACCCACCGCCACGTGTGGTTCCACCTGGCCTACGACCTGACCGGCAGCGCCTGGACCGCCGCCTGACAGCGAACCCGCCCGCGCATGCCCCCGACAGCACGCGGCCCGGGAGGTTCAGCCCCACCTCCCGGGCCGTGATCCCAGAACCCACACTTCACGAAAGGAACGGAATCAATGCCCGAGACTACCGCCACCCCCGCGGCCGCCGCAGTCCCCGCCTCAGCGGCCGCCGCCGTCCCCGCCCCCACACCACCGGTGACCGTGCCGGAATGCCGGAATCCGGCGTTCGGGTTGGACCATTCTTCACGGAGGTCCGGGCCTGGCCCCGCCCCCGTCGGCCCGTGTGCCGTCTGCGCCCATCCGCCGTGCCGGGCACGCCGGTCCGCCGCGCAGGACCGCATGTACGGCCGCACCGCCGAGTTCGCCCCCGAGCACCGCAGGGCCGCCGCCATCCAGGCCCACCACCCCCACGCGGTGGTCTGGTTCGGCGAGTCCACCCAGTCCTACTGGGCCGCCACCCCGAGCGGCCTCGTTGAAGCCCCCGACACCGACACCCTGCTGCTCACCCTCTGGGCCACAACCACCCCCGAGCCCGGTGCGCCCGCCGGTTCGCCGAGGAACGCGGAGGCGGCACGCGCCGCGCCACCACCGCACCCAGGCCGAACCCCACGAGTCCGGCCACGACCCACCGGCCCGCACCCGCCCACCTGAGCCGCCGCGCGCCACGCCCGCCGTGGGAGTGCGCGGCCTCCGCGGACTCCACGGCGGGCGGTTCCGGCGCCCGCTGGAACTCCTCGTCCAGGATGCGGTTGAACCGTCCCAGCTTCCCCTCGGTGACCACCGACAGCCGTTTCTCCCTGACCCGCCCCCAGTACGCTCGCCCCGGTGGCGCGGAGAACATCTCCCGGGCGATCGCACGCAGCCGCTTCTCGGGCATCGCGCCGGTTTCGTAGGCGACGCTCCACTGCGAGACGATCATGTTGATGTAGAGCTGCTGCCTGCGGACCTTCGGGTCGCCAGGATCGGGAACCGGCCCCCAGCACTCGTCCAGGTCCGGATCGTCCATGGCCTTCAGCAACAACTCGCTCATGGCCTGGCGGCGCGACTCCTGCACGGCGCGGCGGTTCTCGCGGAACTGGAGCACCAGGGTGGCGATGACACCGACAAGGGCGATGGTCGCGATGAGGGCGGACACCGCCCCATAGGTCTGGCCAATGAAGCTCAACCGCTGCCACTCGCCGTCGGGGCCACCGAAAGCGCGCAGCCCGATTGGTGATGCCGTCACCAGCGCTGTCGCCACGAGCACAATGACGAACAGCGTAACGAGTGTCGGCCACCGCAGCGCGCCGTTGTCGGAGCGGTCGGCGTGGCGGCGTCTCATCCCGGGTAGGAGGGTGGCCCCAGGGGCGCGATCTCCCGGCGGAAGTAGTCCGCCAGCGGCTCCGCCCGCTCGTACAGGTCGGCGACCAGAGCCGCCGCCGCACGAACGGTGGCCCGATCGTCAGCGCGCACGGCCCCGTTCGGGGTCATGTCCTCGGTGTAGCGAACCTGGTAAAGGACGTCTTCGCCCAGTATCAGAAGCTCGGGCAGCGCGCCGTCGTCTTCCAGATCGGCGACCCGCTCGGCGCCGAGCACGCGGATGGGGCGCCCGCACTCGGCGAAGACCATGTGGCTGTGCATCTCCCAACGCAGGTAGGTGCTTGGCGGGTGCTCCACGATGCGCAGCCTGCGCATCTCGACTCCGCGCTGTTCCTCGGACGCCACATCCCAGCTGACCCGTTCCCGGTCGCTCTCGAAGAGCGCGAGTACCCGGTCCCAGTCGCCCGCCTTGAAGGCGTCCCACGCGGAGTCGCCGACCTCGTTGAAGAACTGGGCGCGTTCCAGTTTCCAGAACACCCCGCTGCGCGCGGCGTACTCACGTTTGAGGTCGGCGTGGTACTCCGGCCGGGCCATGGCCCGGCCGGAGTACGAGTTGAGACGGTCAAGCATCGGGGATGTCCTTCTTGGCGGCGCGGAGCATGGTGCCGGGGATGACGACCAGCCGCTCGTCGGCGCCGATGCTCATGTCCTCGGGCATGCGGGAGGTGTAGGTGTCGGTGACGTCGCGGCCCACGATGGCCACGTCGCCGTTGTTCAGTTCCCAGAGTCCGGGCAGTCGGGGGTGTCTCTGCTGTCACCCAGCTCTCGTGCCGATTTGCCCAGACGGCGGGCGAACTCCGCTGTGGGGTCGATCTCCCATGGCCTACTCATGCGGGGACCTTCGTGAGTTCGGGGGTGCGTCGCCGCGAATCTTCCCACCTGTGGTGATCGTTACGCCGTGAAACCGGTGGCCCATCGGAGCGGAGTCACCGGAACCCACCGGGCGGGGAGCGTCCCGAACCCCACCCCAACCGTGAGTGATCGTGCCGCTACGCCGAACCGGGCGGGCGAGAAGTGGGTACAGGTTCACGGCGGAGAACCGTCGGGCGGCCGGTGTCCACAGGTGGGGAATTCCCGTGGCGGCGGCCGGTCCCCGGCGGCGAGGCTCGCAGGCATGGATTCCTTTGGGGCGGCCCACGGCATCGCGGCAGGCCAGTACGGGGTGATCAGCAGCGCGCAGGTGCGCCGGTGCGGGCTCGCCCGGCGCGACCTGCGGCGCCTGCTGTACCGGGGAACGTGGGTGCGCGTGCACCAGGGGGTCTACCGGGTTCGCCACCGTGGGAACCCCACCTCCCGGGGGCGCCTGCTGTCGGCGGCGATGGCCGCGCAACTGGCCCTGGGACCGGCCGCGTTCGCCAGCGCCGAAACCGCCGCGCGGCTGTGGGGCATGCGGGGGTTGCCGCCGTGGGACGGGTCAGTGCACATGACCATCCCGGCCCGGGGCACCCAGCGCAAGGTTCCCGGAATCACCCTGCACACCTGGGCCACCGACCGGGCCGAGGTCACCGCCCGTAACGGGCTGCGGCTGACCGTGCCGGCCCGCACGCTGCGCGACGCCGTGCTGCACGTGGACCGCGACGCGGCGGTGTGCCTGCTCGACTCCGCGCTCAACCGGGGACTCGTCGCGGCCGGACTGCTGCCGGGCCTGGCCGCAGCCAACGGCGGCCGCCCCGGTGGCGCCCGCACTCTGCCGTGGTGGCGGCTGGCCGACGGCCGGGCGCAGAGCCCACTGGAGACCCGGGTGCGGCTCGTGTGCGTCGACGGCGGGCTACCGCCCGACGACCTGCAGCACCCGTTCTACGACGCCCGGGGGCGCCTCATCGCCGTCGGCGACCTGTGGTGGTCCGGCCGCCGCCTGCTCGTCGAGGCCGACGGCCGCGCACCACACGAGACACCCCAGGCGCTGCTGCACGACCGGCGCAGGCAGAACGCGCTCGAACTCGCCCATCCCGACATCCGCATCGCCCGGTTCACCTGGGATGATCTCAGACATCCCAGCTACATCCTGGCCACCGTACGCGGCGCCGGCGGGTGAACGGGCGAGGATCGCGTGACTTGGGCCGTGGCGGCACCGGGGGTTATCCGATTCTGCTGGCGGATTTGGCGGAAATGTGGAATGCGCGCTGCGCTCGGAATCGCCGTCTTTGGCGAAGGGCATTGTCAGCGCCATCGCCAGGGCTGCTGAACGAGCGGGGGCGCGGGTGCGGCCTCGGCGGTGGAGCGCGACGCCGCCTCACCCGTGCGTCGTGCCCGCCGCCGGTCTCCTCGGGTCAGCGACCACGCCAGGGACGGCGCCGGCGCACTGTTTCCGCTTACCGCCGCCGGGCGGAGCCTGCGGCCGCTGCTGGTCGAGCTGTACGCCACCGGCACCCGCCTCGCCCAGGCACGCGACGCCGAGTGAAGCTCGTCTCTCCAAGGGAGACATAGGGAGTCGGCCCCACCACCGGCGGCCGTGCTGGAACGCCGGGATTCGGTGTTCGGATCGGACCCCACTTCACGGGCGTCCGTGCCTGTCGTGGCGCCCGCGTCCCGGAAAAAACACATAAGCGCCGACAATCGCGGCCCATAGCTCCTAGAGTGGCGCCCCACGGCGGAGCACACCAGGCCGGTTGTGGGAGGCCGGTCCGGCCGGGCATGCTCGACAGGCCCCGGGACGAGCGAGGGAGGGTGACGTAGCCGGTGCAGCCGACCCTGGCCGCCGCCGAGGTGCGGCGCAACCTCACCCAGTACCTGTCCACCACGTTCGCCCTGGCCGACGAACCCGTCCGCGAGGCGCTGGAGAAGTTCCTCAACGACCCCACCCAGGGCATCTTCCGCGGCCCCTACCTGCGGATCCGCACCCCGTTCCGCCACGCCGGCGACGACTGGCGGCGCCACCTGGAGTGGGCGCCCGCCGGATTCGCGCCCTACCGACACCAGGCCGCCGCCTTCGAACGGCTGTCCACCCTGCACGGGCCCGCCGAACCCACCCTGGTCACCACCGGCACCGGCTCCGGCAAGACCGAGTCGTTCCTCCTCCCGCTGCTCGACCACTGCCGCCGGGAACGCGGCCGCGGCCACGCCGGTGTCAAGGCGGTCGTGCTGTACCCGATGAACGCCCTGGCCACCGACCAGGCCACCCGGCTCAACGACTACCTGTCCCAGCCCGGGATGGAACGGGTCACCGCCGGCCTCTACATCGGCGACACCCCCGACAGCGGCTACGACCGCGTCATGACCCAGCGCGGCGAGATCCGCCGCAACCCGCCCGACATCCTCATCACCAACTACAAGATGCTCGACCTGCTGCTCCAGCGCGAGGCCGACGTGCCCCTCTGGGACGGCAGCGAACTTGGCTACGTCGTGGTCGACGAGTTCCACACCTACGACGGCGCCCAGGGCACCGACGTGGCGATGCTGTTGCGCCGCCTGGCCGCCGCCACCGGCAACAGCGAACCCGGGCGGCCACTCGGCGGGATCTGCCCGGTCGCCACCAGCGCCACCCTCGGCGCCAACGAGTCCGACGACCGCACCGGTCAGGGCGGCTCCGAGGCCGTGCGCCGCGTCGCCGCCACCGTGTTCGGCACCGAGTTCGAGCCCGGCTCCGTGGTCACCGAGGACCGCCTCGGAGTCGAGGAGTTCATGGGCAAGATCGAATACCACCTGCCCATCCCCAGCCCCTTCGCGGTCGCCAACATCCCCGACCCGCACCACGACCCCGACGCGATGCGGCAAATCCGGCTCGCGTTCACCGACACGGACGAGACCGACCCGGCGAAACTGGGCGCCGTACTGCGCACCCACATCCTCACCGAAGCCCTGCTGAAGACCCTCGGTGGCGGTGTGGCCACCCTCGACGCTCTCCTCGACCGGCTGCCCCGCGAAGGCGCCTACCAGTGGGGCGCCGCCCTGCGCACCGGCCGCGCGCAGGCGGCCGAGGCGCTCGCGCGCTACGTCGCGCTACTGTCCACCGCCCGCGACCCCGACCACCCCGAACGCCCGTTCGTGCACATCGAGACCCACATGTGGGTGCGCTCGATCAACCGGCTGCTGCGCGACATCTCCGGGGCCACCCCCTCCTTCAGCTGGCACGGCGAACTCGCCCCGCCGCTCGACGGCGAGACCACCGCCTCGGCCATCGGCCGAGGGCGGCTGCCCGCCGTCTACTGCCGCCACTGCGGCCGGTCCGGGTGGGCGGCCATCTCCCCCGAACGCGACCCGACCGAGCTGGACACCGACCCCGACCGCATCTACCGGGCCGCGATCTCCGGGAAGAAGGCGGTACGCCCGCTCATCCACGCCACCGCCGCCGAGGCCAAGAACCGTGCGAGCGGCCAGGCCATCCAGGTCCTCGAATCCTCCGGTGCCCGCGTGCGGCCGGTCACCGACGCCGACGCGGAGTCCGCGACCCACGGCGAACTCGACGGGGTGCTCGTGCTCGCCGACCTCGCGCACACCAAAGAGTCCTTCCGCGCCGCCGAGAACGACCGCTGCCCCGCCTGCGACGCCGAACAGGGCACCCGCTTCCTCGGTGCCGGGCTGGCGGCGCTGGCCTCCGTCGCCGTCACCGAGCTGTTCACCAGTGGGCAGCTCGCCCAAGGCGGCGAACAACCCAAAACCCTGATCTTCAACGACGCGGTGCAGGACGCCGCCCACCGGGCCGGGTTCGTGTCCAACCGGTCCTACACGTTCTCACTGCGCGCGCTGCTCGCCGCGCGGCTGCCCGCCGACGGCAGCCCCGCCGCCCTCAACGACCTGATCGCCGACACCGTCACCACCGCCGGCGACCCGAGATACCTGCCCTGCGTCGTCCCGCCGGACCTGCACGAGCGCGACGGCATCGACGCCGTCCTCGCCGGCGAGTGGGACGGTGACGAGCGGGTGTGGGACACCGTGGGCGAGCGGCTCGCGTTCTCGGCCGTCCTGGAGTTCGGGTTGCGCTCCCGGCAGGGCCGCACCCTGGAACTGACCCGCACCGCCGCCGCCGAGGTCGACATCGGTGACCCGGACCGGCTCGCCGCCCTGGCGCGCGACCTGCTACTGCACCACGCCAACCGGCTCGGCCCGCTGCCCGGAGCGGACACCTTCCGCGGCTATCTGCGCGGACTGCTGGAACGTGTGCGTACCCGCGGCGGTGTCAGCCACCGCTGGCTCGACCCGTGGCTGGCCAAAGCCGGCACCCGCCGCTACGGCACCATCTGGGGCAACCGCCCCGACGGCATGCCCGCCTTCCCCGAAGGGCTGCCGGCGCCGCGCTTCGTCCTGGCCGAACCGCGCAACCGCAGCGAGTTCGACACGGTCGCCGGGCGCCGCACCTGGTACCAGGACTGGACGAGCCGCGGCCTGGGAGTCGACGACGCCACGGCGGCCCGCTACCTCGCCGCCCTGCTGGAAGCCCTCCGCGACGAGGGCGTCCTCACCCGCCGCACCGCCGCCGACCAGACCACCCGGATCTACGGGCTGCGTCCCGGGCACATCCTGGTGCGCCGCCTCGACACCGAGCACGTCCACCGCGCCGGGGTGCTGTGCCACGTGTGCAATTGGCGCCAAACCGTGCACCCCGACCTGCTCCCCGACTGGGAAGGGGCCGCCTGCCCCCGCTACCGGTGCCCCGGCACGCTCGACCTCGACGAGGATCGCCGCTTCACCCAGGACTACTACCGCCAGCTCTACCTCTCCGCCGAACCGTTCCGGGTCGCCACCGCCGAGCACACCGGCCTGCTCACCCGCGCCCAGCGCGAACGCGTCGAGACAGCGTTCGCGCAGCAGTCCCGCTACAGCGACCCCAACGTGCTCGCCTGCACCCCCACCCTGGAACTGGGGATCGACATCGGTGACCTCTCCGCCGTCGTCCTGGGGTCGGTGCCCGCCCGCCCCGCCAACTACGTCCAACGGGTCGGCCGCGCCGGGCGGCGCACCGGAAACGCCCTGCTGCTCACACTCGCCGGGCGGCGCGCCCGCGAACGCCACTACCTCGCCGACCCCACCGACATGATCGCCGGACCCGTCCAGCCGCCCGGCAGTTACCCCTCGGCGGTGGAGATCCTGCGACGCCAGTACGCCGCGCACCTCGTGGACCTGGCGGCGCGCGGGCGGCTGGGCGGCGTGCTGCCGCTGCCGCGCCGCGCCTCCGCCCTGTTCGGCGAGACGGGCTGGCTCTGGTCGTTCACCGAGGCGGCGCTTCACGACGGGCCGCGGCTGGCCGAGGAGTTCCTCGCCCTGTTCTCCGGGGCCGGCGAACCCGTGGGCGAGGAGGCGGCCACCCAGTTACGCGAGTACGCCGCCGCGGGCCTCAAGGACACCGTCGCGGCGGTCGAGGCCCGCTGGCACGACCGGCTCGCCGACCTCCGCCACCGGTTGGAGCTGATCGACGCCGCAGTGGCGCGCCTGCTCGAATCCGACCCCGAGCAGCGCACCCGGAAACGCCAACTCACCGCCGAACGCCACGCCGTCGCCCGCCGCTTCGGCGAGATCGGCCGCACCGACGCCCACACCGCCCTGGTCGAACTGGGCGTACTGCCCAACTACTCGCTCATCGACACCGCGACGGCCCTGGAAGCGACGATCACCTGGTCCGAGAGCGGACCCGACGGCGACACCCGGTACCACAGCGAGGTCCGCGAGTACGAGCGTTCGGCCCTGCCCGCACTGACCGAGTTCGCCCCCGGCAACCACTTCTACGCGCGCGGCTACCGGCACACCGTCGACGGCCTGGACATCGGCACCCGCAACCGCGGCACCTGGAACCGGTGGCGGGTCTGCCCGCAGTGCGGCTACACCCGCACCACCACCGCCACGGAGGACACCACCCCCTGCCCCCGGTGCCAAAGCACCCGCATCGCCGACAACAGCGCCCTGTACAACGTGCTGGAGCCGCAGCGCGTCGAGGCCCGCGACCGGCGCGACGACGCCCTCATCCGCGACGACCACGACGAGCGGCAGCGTCGGTACTACGAGGTCGTCACCGCCGTCGATATCGCCCGTGAGGACGTCGCACCGGGCGCCTGGCGGCACCGCAGCCGCGCCTTCGGGGTGGATTTCACCCGCCGCGCCGTCATCCGCCGGTTCAACCTCGGGGCGCTGCGGATGGACCGGCAGGCCGACACCGACTTCGCCGGGGAGCAGGTCCGCCACAACCCGTTCCACGTGTGTGCCGAGTGCGGCGGGGCCACCCCCGACCAGCCCGACCGCCACCGCTCGGCGCCGCTGGCCACCAGCGGCTACGACGCCGCCCCCAGTCACCACCGGCCGTGGTGCCGGCAACGGCGCGGTGAGGACGTCGAGCACCTGCCGCTGATCCTGGCGCACACCCTGGAGACCGAGGCGCTGCGCATCCTCGTGCCCGCCGCCACCGTGCAGGTCCGCGAGCGTACCGTCACCTTCCAGGCCGCCATCATGGCCGGGCTCGCCCGGCTCTACGGCGGTACTCTCGACCACATCGGGGCGACCACCGCCACCATGCCCGACCCGCAAACCGGCATGGTGCGCCGGTTCCTCGTGGTGCACGACACGCTGCCCGGAGGCAGCGGCTACCTCAACCCGCGGTCCGGACACGAGGGAATCCGCGAGATCCTCGCCCACGCACTCGATGTCGTGGACGGCTGCGGTTGCAAGGACCAGGAGGGCGCCGCGGCCTGTCACCGCTGCCTGCTTCCCCACGTCGCCGATCCCGACTTCCCGTTCGCCGACCGGGCCCTGGCCGCCGACATGCTGCACGAGCTGCTCGACGACTGGGCGACCGACAGCATCGCCGCCACCGACGAAATCTCGCTGTGGGACCAGGTCGAGAGCGAACTGGAGGCGCGGTTCCTCACCGCCCTGCGCGCCTGGGCGAGTGAGCCGGGCGCGCGGCGGTCGTTCAGCCACGGCGGCCGCGTCAACGACCGCCGCACCGCCGACGTGCGCGTGACCGGTCCCGACGGTGCGGTGGTGAGCTGGCGCGTCATCCTGCAGAACACCATCAAACGGACCCGGCCTGACGTGGTGTTCCAACGGCGCGACTCCGGCACCCAGCGCGTCGCCGTCTACCTCGACGGCTACGCCTACCACGCCGCCCCCGACTACAATCGGCTCGCCGACGACGCCGCCAAGCGGGCCCGGTTGCGGGCCGCGGGGATCACCGTTTTCCAGCTGACCTGGGAGGACATCGCCTACTGGGAGACCGGCCAGGTGCCGCATTCCCCGCCCTGGAAGCCCTACGGCCACGAGGGGCAGATGGCGGCGCGCCGGTTCTACCAGCAGCAGGGCGGATCGGCCGAGGAGCTGCCGCAGACCGTGTGGACCAGCCCGATCGACACGCTGCTCGCGTTCCTCACCGACCCGGACCAGGAGCGCTGGCGGCGCCGCGCCGAGGCCGCCGCCTCCGGCGTGATCCGCATGCCCGACGCGACCAGGGTGCCCGTCCGACCGGAGCGACTACCCGAGGTGCTGCCCGCGGCCCTGCGCGGCGAGGAACTACCGGCCTCCACCAAGGCGCGCCCGGAGGAGCTGCCGCTGATCCGCGGTACGGACCACTCCGGGCTCGCGGTGAGCGTGCTGGTGGACGGGAGCACGCGGGCGGTCAGCGCGTTCGTCGTCGTCGACGACCGCGACACGACCGTCAGGGCGGACCCCGACGCGCACCGGCGCCGGTGGAGCGCCTGGCTCTACTGGGGCAATCTCGCGCAGTTCCTCTCGACGGAGAACAGCGACGGGGCGCAGCTGGCGCTCAGCGACCTCGAGTCCTTCGACCCGGAGGTGCTCGCGGCCGCCGGAGGCGAAGGGGTCAGCACCAGCCTCGCCCGAGCGCCCGTCACCGACCCGGAAACCGCCGAGGTCATCACGGAGTTCTCGCCCACAGTGCCGGTCGAGGTGGCGGCACCGCTGCCCCACGAGCCGGAGGAGGCCGCAGCCGCGGGCGGGAGTCAGACCGCCGACAGGGCCGGAGAACCGGAACGGACCACCGCGCCGGCCGAGGAAACAGAGCGGCCCGCGACCGGGGACACACCGGACGACGAGCACCCGGACCGTCCGCGGGAGTGGGCCGACCCCCACTGGGAGGAGGTCATCGCCCTGCTCGACCCGGACGAACCGGGCCTGGCCACCCTCGCGCGCACCCTCGCCGCGCACGGCGTACCCGCCCCCGAGGCCGGATACGAGCTGGGCAGCGGACTGTGGCCGGCCGAGATCGCGTGGCCGCGGGCGCGCATCGCCGTCGTGCTGAACGGGCCCGGGCACGGCGCCGTCGGTGACGACGACGCGGAGAGGGCCAAGCGCGACTCCGCCTACGCCGGTGCGGGGTGGGACGCGCGGGACGCACAGCACTGGGACGCCGCCGAACTGGCGCGCCGCATCAGCGGGACGGAAGGATGAGCGTGCAGGGCAAGGCCACACTGCGGCTGCTGGACAAGGCCGACAAGGAGATCAGGAAGCTTCCGCGCTCCGTCAAGGGGGCCGTCTACGACTTCCAGTACAAGTTCCGCGACAACCCGGAGCTTCCCGGGCTGAACTTGGAGAGCCTGTCCGGTGTGGAAGGGGAGCGCCTCCACTCAGCCCGGATCAACCGGGAGTACCGGGCACTGCTGCTGCACGTCGGCAACAACGACTACGTTCTCGTGGCCGTCCGCCACCACAAGGACGTCTACGAGAACCTGGACCGGTTCAAGCACCAGATCAACCCGGTCACCGGCGGCATCGAGTTCATGGAGGTCGTGGAGTCCACGACGGTCCGGGCCGCTGAGCCGGCCGCACCGGGCGCGGCGGATGCCGGGGCGGAACCGGAGGGCCGGGCCGCGGCGGACACCGCCGAGCCCGCGGCGGAGCCGCCCGCCTCGTCCGAAGGGCCGGCCGAACGCTCCACCCCCCTCCTCGCCGACTACACCAAGGAGCAGCTGCGCGAGCTCGGCGTCGCCGAGGCGCTGCTCCCGCTCGCGCTGAAAGTGACCACCGAGGAGGAGCTCTACGGTCTCGTCGAGTACGCCCCCTCCCTCACCGAGGACGTGCTGCTCCGGCTCGCCGACGGCAACAGCTACGAGGAGGTCCTGGAGGCGGTAACCCGGCCCGTGGCCGCCTCCGACCCGGTGGACCCTTACGACTACTCCGCCGCCCTCGCCCGCCCGGCGACCCGCGTCACCAGCGAGGACACCGACATCCAGGAGGCCATCGAGGACCGTTTCAGCCGGTGGAAGGTCTTCCTGCACCCGGCCCAGCGCAAACTCGTCCGGCGCGACTACCGCGGGCCCGCCCGGGTCAGCGGCGGGCCCGGCACGGGCAAGACCATCGTCGCCCTGCACCGGGTGGCGCACCTCGCCCAGCGCCTCCCGAAAGGCCGTAACAAAGACATCCTGTTCACCACCTTCAACAAGAACCTCGCCGCCGACCTGCGCAAGCGGCTTCTGGAGCTCGGCGGGCAGGCGGTCGCCGACCGGGTGGAGATCGTCAACATCGACCGGCTCGCCACCCAGATCGTCGCCGAGACCGGCCGCACTGGGCGCCGCCGGTGGATCGACGACGGCAAGGCGCTGCGCGAGTGGGAGGACATGCTCACCGAGCTCGGCGAGACCCGGTGGGACGCGGAGTTCCTGCACGCGGAGTGGAACCAGGTCATCCTCGGCCAGGCCGTCAGCTCCCGCGCGGACTACTTCCGGGCCCGGCGGGCGGGACGCGGCAAACGGATCAGCCGGGCGCAGCGGGCGGAGATCTGGCAGCTCGTCGAGCGCTTCACCATGCGGCTGGACGAGAAAGGGCTGTGGACCCACCGCCAGGTGGCGGAACTGGCCGCGCGGATCCAAGCGGAGCAGGCGATGAAGATCGCCGCGTTCGAGGAGCGCCAGGAACGCGAAGGCGCCCAGATGCTGCAGCACCTGGAACAGTCGTGGGCGAACCTGCGCTACCCCTACCGGCACGTCGTCGTCGACGAGGCCCAGGACCTCAGCCCCGCCCACTGGAAACTGCTGCGGGCGCTGGTACGGGAGGGCGACAACGACCTCTTCCTCGTCGGCGACACCCATCAGCGGATCTACGACAACTACGCCTCACTGAGCAGCCTCGGCATCAACATCCGCGGCCGCTCGGCCCGGCTCACCCTCAGCTACCGCACCACTCGGCAGATTCTCGGCTCGGCACTCGGCCTGTTGGGGGAGGAGACCTGGGACAACCTCGACGACAGCACTGAGACGCTCGCCGGGTACCGCTCCGTGCTGCGGGGGCCGCGGCCCGACATCCGCGGGTTCGACACCTGGCAGGGGGAACTGGACGCCCTCGTCGAAACGGTGGCGGCCTGGCAGCGGGAGGACCGCGAACGGGCCGCGGCCGCCACGGGGGCCGACGGGGAGGAGCCCGCCGAGCAGGAGCAGACGGCCATCGGTGTCGCCGTACCCACGCGGGACATGGTCGGCGAGGTCGAGCAACGCCTCGCCCGGGAGGGCGTTCGCGCCGCCACCATCGGACCGGACGGCCCTCGCCTGGAGGACGCCGTCCACGTGGGCACCCTCCACCGGTTCAAGGGCCTGGAATACCAGCGGATGGCCATCGCCGGAGTCGCCGAGGGCCTCGTTCCCCACCGCCACGTCGAACAGTACCGCGACGACCCCACCC
Organism: Halostreptopolyspora alba; assembly: GCA_003725585.1. Taxonomy (GTDB): domain Bacteria; phylum Actinomycetota; class Actinomycetes; order Streptosporangiales; family Streptosporangiaceae; genus Lipingzhangella; species Lipingzhangella alba. Next base: position 50,966 of record RJMB01000019.1, read on the forward strand.
GCCACGGGCGGGAACTCCAGCGCGCCCGCTCCCTCCTCTTCGTCGCCGCCACCCGCGCCCGCGACACGCTGTCCATCACCTGGCACGGATCCCCCAGTCCGTTCCTCCCCGGCGGTGCCGCAGCCGGCTCCGGCACCGAGAACGCCGCCGCTGGCACCGGTGCCGCGGTCGACGGGGCGCTTTTCCCACCGGGAGGGGCACTGTTCTGAGACCACGTTCATCGCCGGGGCCGTAACGAATGTGTGGCGTGTGGCGGCGTGGGTTCAGGGGGTGGGCGCACCCCACCGGAAACCCGGCCGGTTATCCGTGAGTGATCGTGCCGCGATGCCGAACCGGGCGGTGAGAACTGGGCACAAGTTCACGGTGAAGGACCGTAGGGTCAGTGGGACCAGCAGTGCGCGGGCGCGTCGCTGCGGGAGCTGATGAACCGGATGGGGCACTCCAGCACGCGCCCCTGTGACGATCCCGCGCACGAGTAAGGCCAGGTCCCCGGGAAACCCCGGATGACCTGGCCTTTCGTCTGCTGGAGCGGATGACGGGAATCGAACCCGCATCATCAGCTTGGGAAGCTGAGGTTCTGCCATTGAACTACATCCGCGTGTTGTGGCCCGGATCCCCGGCCCGCCAACAGTGGTAATCGTACCCGACGCTCGGTCGTGGGCGGTAACGCTTTCGTGCTTCGGAGTCTGGCCGGGGCCGGGCCGCGTGTGATGTCCAGGGAGGTAGGTTCGGCAGCGTGCTGCTCTCCGATCGCGATCTCATCTCCGAAATCGAGCGCGGGCGGGTCACGATCGACCCGTACGACCCGAAGCTCGTCCAGCCGTCGAGTATCGACGTCCGGCTCGACCGGTACTTTCGGGTGTTCGAGAACCACAAGTACCCCCACATCGACCCGTCGGTGGAGCAGCCGGACCTGACACGGCTCATCGAGGGCGACAGGGACGAGCCGTTCATTCTCCACCCCGGCGAGTTCGTGCTCGCCTCCACCTACGAGATCGTCACGTTGCCGGACGACCTCGCCAGCCGGCTCGAAGGCAAGAGCTCACTCGGGCGGCTCGGACTGCTCACCCACTCCACCGCCGGCTTCATCGACCCCGGGTTCTCCGGCCACGTCACCCTGGAGCTGTCCAACGTGGCCACCCTGCCCATGAAGCTCTACCCCGGCATGCGGATCGGGCAGCTGTGCATGTTCCGGCTGAGTTCGCCGGCCGAGTTCCCCTACGGCTCCACGCGTTACGGGTCGCGCTACCAGGGGCAGCGGGGTCCCACCCCGTCGCGTTCCCACATGAACTTCCGGCGTGACCGGATCTGACGCGGTGGGGACGCCGCCCGCGTCCGACTCACCGGGTCAGAAACGCGAGATTCCGTACCCGTAGCCCTGGCCGTAACCGCCGCCGTAGCCCCGGTACCCGCGATGGTCGGCGGTGCGCTTGGGCAGGACGTAGGCCGCGAGGAGCCCGCCGAGGAAGCCGAACAGGTGGGCCTGCCACGACACACCGGTCTGCTGCGGGAGCACACCGAAGATCATCGTTCCGTAGAAGATGATCACGCAAATCATGATGACGATGTCGACCGTCTTGCGCTCGATGATCCCGCGAAGGACGGTGTAGCCGAAGTAGCCGAAGATCAGGCCGCTCGCGCCCACGGTGAGTGTCCCCGGGGTGGAGAACAGCCAGACGCCAATACCGCTGACACCGGCCACGATGGCCGTGGTCCACAGGAAGCGGCTCAGCCCGCTGAGAGCCACGAGCCCACCGAGGACGAGGAACGGCACCGAGTTGCTGACCAGGTGCGAGAAATTGGCGTGCATGAAGGGCGCGGTCACGATGGTCCACGGTTCCTCCGTGGTCCACGCCCGGAGCCCGAACGCCGCGTCGAGCGTGCCCTGGGCGGCCGTGTCGACAATTTCGAACACCCACATCGCCGCGGCCATCACGGCGACGGCGACAAGTGCGGACAACCGAGACTGCGTCACCCCTCCGACACTATGCGAGACACCCTGACGGCGCCCGGGGATCCGCGCGGGTGCCGACCTCGCCCGTTGGAGCGCCACCCGGGCCGAGATAGCGCGGCTGGCCCTGTGAGCTGCTGCGTTCTCCGGTGAGCGCGCATCCCGTCCCCACCGGCTAATGTGATCTAAATCACAGGAGATGTCGGGAGGGTGGATACGGGAGCGAGGCGAGAGGCGGTGGCGCGTCAGGTGCGCCTGGATTTTGGCACCGGTCTTCCCATTGTGAGTGGCAGGGGTCCCGCTGTGAGGGACCGGTCGCGCGGTGGGATCCCGACCGTGGTCATGAACTCGTGTACCCGCTCGGGTGACGTCATGCCGGTGAGAGGAAGGTACGGGCGGCTCGCCCGGCGGCCCTGGGTCGACGGGAAGTGACGCGGCCGGCCGGCCGCGTCACACAACGCGAGGGACCGGGTGCGCCCGGGGAGCACGTAGTACGAGCCCACGTCCGAGAACGGTATCCGGACGATGTAGGTCCCGAGCCTGTAGCGGAACTCGGCGTCGGCCACCTCGAGAACCGGGACGGCGATGCGGGCGCCGTGCCAGGTCAGCGCGGCCCCGCCGATGATGAGGAGCGTGCCGAGCACGACGCCACCCCATTGCGCCGATGAGAGCGCCACCGTCACGCCGCCCAGGAGCAGGAGCGCGATCCCGGCACCGATCTCCCCGCGTTTGCGACCCATGGGACAGTTCATACGAACCGGTTCGGGCATGGGGGTGCGCCTCCCTCAATCTGGAGCCGGGGAAGGATTGATGAGGGCACCATATCGGCTCGTGGGGTGGCTGGAGGGCGGTTTCCGCCATGTTCTGATCACGTTCTGTCGATCGTCGGTGAGGGCGGCACCGCCCGCGTCGCGAGCGATGCCGCGGCCGGGAGGAACGCCGGGGCCGAAGGGGCGGACGGCCGACGTGGGTCCCGGTGTGGTGCTCACACGTTCCACCGATCCCCGGGCCTCGCGGTTACGCACGTGGTGATGTACTCGGCTTCCCAATGCCGCTCGCACAGCGTCTCGCCACCCGCGCAGGGCTCGACGCAGGTGGCTACCGCGCAGCACCGCTCGCCCAGCGCTGCCCTGAACGTACGGAGATGCGAGGTGCAGTGCGGGACCCCCGGGTCGGTGAGCTCGATGCAGTCACCCACCGCGCAGACCCGGGAGCCGTTGAGCCATCGGGAGAGTCGGACCCACCACGGCAGCGGAGGCCGTGAGCCGGGAGAGGGGAAGGAGGTCGCGGCACCCATGGCTTCAACGTGCGACAGCGCGGAGCGTGACGCAATGGTGATGGCCGGTGACGGCCGAGTTTCTCTAGAGAGGTTTTCGCGCGAGGCGTCCGGGAAGTTCGCGATGGTCTCCGGTGACCGGGTGTGACATCGCGTGCCGTGCCGGAACCGCGGGTTCCGGAGAGTGGTGAAACCGGGTTCTCGCCGAACCACGGGGGCCTGTCGTTCCTGTCGGCGCGCTGGCCGGGCTAGGGAGGGCCTGCCCCGCGGGAACACGAAACGGCCGCCGTTTTTGTGGGTGTGAGTGAAAGGAGTGGGGCGCACGTTAGCCAATGTGGGCGGAGTGTGACCAGAGGGGGTGGGCGGAGCCTGGAGCCGCCGTGCGCGCTTCGCGGACACGGCCAAGCGCGACGCGGGTCGCGGCTCGGTGGTGCCCAAAGCGTTGGGAGGTGGGGCCTTGTGGTGGTGAACTCCCCGGCCGCGTCAACGCCAGGTGCCGAGGGTGGGCAGCACGGTTCCTTCCTCGGCGGGGCGGACCGCGTCGGCCCCACGGCCCGTGACCCAGGCCGCGATGCCCGAGGCGGGGCCGGTCACAGCGGCGGTCGGCCCCGTCTGGGCTCCGACCAGCCACTCCCGATCGCGGTCCACTGGCCGTAGCGCGAGTGGGGGCTCCTGGCCGCGCTCCGTCAGCGTTCTCGTGGCGTCGGCGATGAGCGCGTCGACGACACCGGGTGGGATGTCCTCGAAGGTCACGCCATAGTCCAGGTCGGTCGTGTGCACCCAGACCTCCAGGCAACGCATCCACGGGATCGTGCTCGCGGGGATGGTGCCCCACAGCCCGCTCGCCTCGACGGTCACGTCCCACCGTTCGTCGGGGAACGCCTCCATGTCATCCGACAGCCGCGCCATGCTGTCGTGGACGAGGCTTCGCAGCTCGGCGGGGCTCAGCCGCGCGTCTCGCTCGATCTCCAAGTCGCGTTCCTCGCGGCTCGGGTACATCGGAGTCCTCTCGTCGGTGCGCGCCCAGTGCAGCAGGCGCCCCAACCCGCGCGCGTTCGCCCCGAGGTGGGCGAGGACGTGACGGCGGGACCATCCCGGAAGTCGGCTCGGGGCGTCCAGCCCCGCGTCGTCCAGGGTGGCGAGAAGGTTGGTGAACCGGGCGTTGCCCTCCTGCGCCCACCGCAGCGCGCTGCTCACCGGTGGGATCTCCGCGTTGGTCATGGCGGACAGCCTCCACCGTGTGGCCGGAGATGGCAAGACCGTCACCCTCGTCTTGTTATGTGAGACGGAGATTCCGAAATAAGAGACGAGGGGCTAGGGTCGCCGTTATGCGAACACAGTCCTGGGACGCCGAGCTGTACGACACCCGCCATTCCTTCGTCGCGGCGTACGGGGCCGAGCTGCTGGCGCTGCTCGACGCGCGGCCGGGGGAACGCGTCCTGGACGCCGGATGCGGCACCGGAGAGCACGTCGCCGAACTTCGTGACCGAGGGGTACACGCGGTCGGGGTGGACGCCAGCCCCGAGATGGCGCGGCGGGCGCGGGAGCGGTTCCCGGGCGTCGACGTCTCGGTCGCCGACCTCCGCGAACCGGCTGAGGTCCCCACGCCCGCCGGTTACGACGCCGTGTTCAGCAACGCCGTGCTGCACTGGATCCCGGAGGCCCGGCGCGTCGCCGACGCGCTGTTCGCGGCGCTGCGCCCCGGCGGGCGGTTCGTCGCCGAACTGGGCGGGGCGGGAAACATCGCCACGATCGACACCCGGGCCCGCCGGCTGCGCGCCGAACTGAGCCTGGACGAGCCGGTGTCGCCGTGGTACTTCCCCACGATCGCGGGGTACGCCTCGGTCCTGGAAGGGGCCGGTTTCGACGTCACGGGGGGATGGCTGTTCGACCGGCCCACCCGGCTCGACGGTGACGACGGGCTGCGTACCTGGATCCGGGGGTTCGCCGGCCACCTGCTCACCGGGGTGGGCGATACCGACGCGTTCCTCGCCGAACTGGAGGAGCGGCTGCGGCCCTCGCTGTACCACGACGGAACATGGTGGGCGGACTACCGGAGGCTGCGGGTGACGGCCACGCGCCCGGCCGACTGAGCGCGGCCGCCCGCCGGGCACGTGGGCCGGTGCCGTCAGTGCTGGACGACGAAGATCCCGTGGTCCGCCGGGCCGATCGGGAGCGCGGTCAGGCCGTGCTCGGCGGTCTCCTCGGAGAGGCGCTCGGGAGTCAGCGTCCACCAGTCGTAGCTGACGACCGTCTCCCGCGTCTGGGTGAACGGCCCGCTCACCGTGTAGGTCATGGTCCAGGTGAGCCGGTCCTCGCCGGCGGGTTCGGCCCGGGCCCAGCCCTCGTAGCGGTTGCGGCCGACGGTGATGTCGGCCATCCGCGACCGTGGGAGGGTTTCGGGGGTGAACGGCGGCGCCAGGTTGGCGACGGCGACCCCACCGAGTGAAAGACGCTCCGAGACCAGCGTCCACAGGCGCGCGCGTTCCTCGGGTGGGAAGTGGCCCAGGACGTTCATCAGGACGAAGGCCCGCACCGTGTCCGGGAGCTCGGCGTCGAGCAGGCCGCAGGGAAGCACCGTGACGCGCTCACGTGGACCCGCCTCCCCGAGGATCCGAGCGAACAGGGCGGAACGCATGGCGAGTGAGGGCTCGACGGCCAGGATCTCCTCACCGGGGATCGCGTCGTCGATGAGCGGCACCGCGTGGCCGCTGCCGGCTCCCACGTCGACGACGGGTCCCCGGGCCTCCCCGGCGCGCTTGAGCGCTTCGGGGAGCAGCGCCCCGGGCCCGTCCCACCAGGGGGCGATCATCATGTCGATGAACTCGGCGGATTTCTCGTAGTAGTCGGACACGGAACCTCCTTCGCGGCGCCCGCCTCGATCCCGGTCGGCGTCGAGGTGGTGCCGGGTTCGTGGGCACTGGCGGCATGGTTATGGAAATGATTATCGTTATCCTATACGCTGCTCGTGCCCATGTTCCAGCGGACCGCGGAGGATTTCGGTGTCGGAAGCCCAGTACGTAGCGGCCATCGGCGCGGGCGCGTTCCGCTCGCGGGGACGTGGCCAACGATGAGCGCGCCTCTGGGTTGCTCGGTCGCCGACGCCGCGCACCGCGCCGGTCTGCGCGCCGCCGGTAACGTGGACCGCTCGCTGTCCCCCGAACTGGTACGCCGGCTTGACCTGGCGGTGCTGCGCGGAATCGGCGCGCTGTTGCAGCCCGTGATCGGCGCCGACCCCCCACGGGCGTGGACCGGCGACGAGGTCGCCGACGCGTTCGCCGCGGCGCCCCGGCACCGCTGGATCCTCGGGCACTGGATGGCCGCGCTGGCCACAGAAGGGTTGGCCCGGCGCGACGGCGAGGCGTACCGCGCCGGGCCACGGATCCGCCGCCGGGACCTCGCGGCGGCCCGACGCGACATCCGCGACGCTCCCGCGAAGTTGGGGTTCCCCCCGGAGCTCGGCGACTACCTCACCCGTACTCTCGGGGAGCTTCCCCGACTGCTGCGGGACGAGGTCAGCGCGCAGGCCCTGCTCTTCCCGGGTGCGGACCTCGCCACCGCGGAGGCGGTGTACCACCGCAACCCGGTCAGCCGCTACCTAAACGCCGCGGCCGCCACGTCGGTGCGTGCGGTCCTCCCCGCGGGAACGGGCCGCACGCGTGTCCTGGAACTGGGGGCGGGGATCGGCGCCACCACAGCGGACCTGCTCCCCGTTCTCGCGGGACGCGACACCGACTACCTCTACACCGACCTCTCCCCGTTCTTCCTGGACATGGCGCGTGAACGGTTCGCCGCCCACCCGTTCCTGCGTTTCGGTGTCCTCGACTTCGTCACCGACCTGCCGGGACTCGCCGGGCAGGACCCGTTCGACCTCGTGGTGGCCGCGAACACGGCGCACAACGCGCCGCACGTCCCCCGGCTGCTCGCCCGGATCGGCGACCTGCTCACACCCGACGGGGTCTTGCTCCTCGTCGAGACCTGCCACGAACACCACCAGTCACTGACCTCGATGCCCTTCCTGCTGTCCGGCGGCGCCGCGCCTCGGGACACGCGGCGGGGCAGCCGACGCACGTACCTGACCCGCGAGGAGTGGGTGGCGGCGCTGCGCGACGCGGGAATGCGCGTGCGCGTGGACCTGCCGCCGCCGGGTGACCCGATGGGGGCCCTCTCCCAGCGGGTGATCCTCGCCTCCCGTTGATCCTGATCCGAATCGGAGCCGCTGATGAACTCTCCCGTCACCCCCACGTCCCAGTCCGGTTCCGCCGAGGAGTCTTCCGACCCCGAGGCGGTCGACCGGCTACTCGCCCGGATCTGGGCGGAGCTTCTCGGACTCGACCCCGGCGACATAACCCCCGATTCCAGCTTCCTGCGCCTGGGCGGTGACTCCGTCCTGGCGGTGCGGATGGCGGCGCTCGTGCGTACGCGGGTGTCGGTGGTGCTGGAGTTGTCCGACGTGACCGTTGACGTGACCTTCGCCGAGCTCTCCGAGGTGGTCCGGCGCCGGTCCGCCGAGGGGGCGGACGCGGGGCGCGCCAGCGAGGTGCCCATCGAGGTGGAGCCACGCGCCGACCGCACCGCGCCGTTCCCGCTCATGCCACTCCAGCAGGGATACTTCGTCGGCCAGCAGGGCGGGTGGGAGCTCTCCTACGACTCCGCGCACTTCTACGGGGACGTGGGGCTCACCGGGGTGGACGGCGAGGAGGCCGTGGACGCGCTGACCGACGCGGTCGAACGGCTGGCCGAACACCAGCCCACGCTGCGCGCCCGGGTGGACCCCGAGGGTCGGCAGTACGTCCTGCCGCCCGAAGCCCCCGGTGCGGTGCCCGAGGTCCGGGTGTACGACCTGCGTGACTCCCCCGAGAACGAGGTGACGGACACGCTGACCCGCACCCGCTCGGAGATGAGCACCACGGGACCCGACCCGGTGCGGGGGCCGGGGGTGGACGTGCGGATCACCCTGTTGCCCGGTGACCGGGCCCGGCTGCACACGGCGATGAGCCTGCTGGTCTTCGACGGCTGGTCGGCCACCGTGCTCAACCGCGAGCTGCTCACGCTCTCCGCGGACTGGAACGCGGTGCTCCCGCCCCTGGAGATCGACTTCGGTGACTACGTGGCGGCCCTGGAGCGGCTCCCCTCCACCGAGGCGTGGACAGCGGACCGTGACTGGTGGTGGTCGCGGCTGGACACCCTTCCCGACCCGCCGGCCCTACCGCTGCGCACCGATCCCAAGGACATCCAGCCCACACTGATGGCCACGCGCGAGCGGCACCTGTCGCCGGAGCGATGGGCGGCGCTGCGGGACGCGTGCGCCCGGCACGACGTCACCCCGTCGGCCGCGATGCTCGCGGCGTTCGCCGTGGTGCTGGGGCGTTGGGCGGGCCACCGCTCGCTGCTGCTCAACTCGTTGCAGCTCAACCGGTTGCCGCTGCACCCGGATATCCACAGGGTTGTGGGCGCCTTCGCCTCCACCATGCTGGTCCCGGTGGAGCTGCCGACCAGAGCCACGTTCGCCACCATCGCCGCGGAGACCCAGCGCGTCTTCGGGGAGCACGCGACACACAACCTGGTCTCCGGGGTGGAGGTGTCGCGCGAGCTGGCCCGGCGCCGGGGCACGACGCGCCCCGTGGGGCCGGTGGTGTTCCAGAGCACCCTGGGCATGGACGCCGCGATCGGCGAGACCCAGCCCTCCTCGGCCGGGCCGCTGGGGGAGGTCTCGTTCGGCGACTTCTACCACCAGCTCCGCACCCCCCAGGTCGCGATCGAGGCCCGAGTCTATGAGCTGGCGGGCGGCATGGCGGTCGTGTTCTCCTACGTGGAAGAGCTGTTCGCCCCCGAACACGTCGACGCCGCCTTCGCCGACATGTTCGGCCTGGTGGAGTCGCTCGCGGACGGGACCGGATGGGACACCCCGGTCGAGCTCCCCGACGAGGTGGCGGCGCCACGGGACGGACTGCGCATCGGCCAGCTCGACGCGGAGCGAGCCACCGCCGACACCGGGCCGCTCCGTGACGGCCTCGAACGCGACCTCGCCGAGATCTGGGAGGAGCTGCTCGACACCCCGATCCTGGACCGGGGCACGGACTTCTTCCACGTCGGCGGCGACTCGCTGCTGGTGGTGCGGGTGCTGTCCCGGCTCGCCCAGCGGACCGGGCTGACGGTGGGTGTGCGCGACTTCCTGGACGCCCCCACGGTCGCGGGGCTGGCCGCCGCCGCGCGGAACGGCGTTTCACGGTGAGCGCGGAACGCGAAAGCGGAACCATCGGGGTCCTGGGCGGCTCGGGCACGGTTGGGCGCGTCGCGGTGAACCGCCTCGCCGAGGCCGGGACGGGCTCGCTGCGTGTCGGCGCCCGCGATGTCGAGCGGGCCCGCGCGGCGGTGCGAGAGGCTGGCGTGGCGGCCTCCCGGGCGCGGGTGCTCGGCGTCGACCTGCGTGATCCGGCCCAGCTCGCCGCGTTCTGCTCGGGATGCTCCGTCGTGGTCAACTGCGCGGGCCCGTCCTACCAGGTGTTGGACACGGTGGCCCGCGCCGCTCTCGCCGCGGGAGCGGACTATGTCGACGCCGCCGGGGACACGGTGGCGATGCGGGCCCTGAGCGCCGAAGCTCCCACGGAGCTGGAGACACGCTCGGCGGTGTTCTCGGCGGGCCTCATGCCGGGGCTGTCCGGCCTGCTGCCGCGGCTGCTGGCCGAGGACGGGCCGCTGGAACGGCTGGACACCTACGTCGGCGGCGCCGCGGCGATCGGGCCTCTCTCGGCCGTCGACGCGCTGCTCACCCGGGGACCCGGCTTCGGAACGGCGCTCGCGGCGTGGCGTGGCGGCGCCGTGGTCCCCAACGCGCTCTCACCGCTGCGCTCGGTGGCACTACCGGGGTTCCGGGGCCGGGTGCACGCCTGGCCGTTCCTCTCGGCCGAAGCGGAGGAGCTCGCCGCCACACTGGGCGTTGATGAGCTGCGTAACTACACGGTCTACGTCTCGGAGCGGATTCCCGAGGCGCTGGCGGGCGCCTGGGCGCGCGACGACGTGCCGATCGAGGAGCACGTTCCCTCGGTGGTGGCCGCGGCCGACGCTGATGTCGCCGTCGGCGGGCCGTGGTACACCCTGCTCTTCCACGCCCGCCCCCGCGACCGTGACCGTTCCGGCCCGACACGGCTGATCCTGCGCACACCCGACTCCTACGCCCTGAGCGGGGTGGTCGCCGCGCTGGCCGCCCGCTCCCTGGTCGAGGGAGGCGTGCCACCGGGCACGCACGCCGCCGCGGACGTACTGGATCCGCGTCGAACACTGGATGACCTCGTCGCGGACGCCCTGGTCGACGAGGTCGACCTGGGGTGAACGGCCCGGTCCCGTGGTCCCGGGTGCCCGCCGTGGTGGCGGTCGGCCAGGGCCGCGCCGGCCGCCGGGTCTCACCCGAGGGCGGCGTGGAGCGCGTCGCCCACGGCGGTGACGGTCTCGGCCGGGCGTTCCACGAGGTAGAAGTGGCCACCGGGGAAGACCCGGAGGTCCGTGCGGCCGAGTGTCGTCGCCGACCAGCGTGAGGCGCGGGCCGGATCGAGGTCGGGGTCCTCGGCGCCGAGGAGGACGTTGACCGGGCAGGTCAACGGAGCGCGCGTGGCCGGGCGGAACGTCTCGACGAGCCGGTAGTCCTCGCGTACGTAGCCGAGCAGCATCGCGCGTAGCTCGGGGTCGTCCAGCAGCTCGGCCGCCGTCCCACCGAGCCGGTACAGCTCCCGGGCCAGCCCGTCGTCGTCGCGGAGGTGCACGTCGCCTCCGTTCTCGTCGTGGGGGGCCTCACGCCCCGAGACCAGCAGCAGGAGCGGCTCATCGCACCCCCTATCGCGCAGTGCGTGGGCCAGCTCGTGCGCGACGGTGGCGCCCATGCTGTGCCCGAAGAGGGCGTAGGGCCGATCGGTGAGGGGTGCCACCTCGGCGGCGACACTGGCCGCGAGCTCGGCGAGGTCGGACGCGGGAGGGTCCCCCGTGCGGTCCTCGCGGCCGGGGTACTGGACGGCGAGGCACTCGACAGTGGCGGGCAGCGTCTCGGCCCAGTCCCGGAAGCCGCTCGCGCCGCCCCCTCCGTGGGGGAAGCAGAACAGCCGTAGTGAGGCGTCGGGACGCGGCACGAAGCGCCGCAGCCATGTGCCCTGCCAGGTCTCCATCGGTTCGCCTTTCCGGTTCGATCGGTCCCGCCAACGCGGGGGTGTGGCACCATAGTACGGTAATGATAACCATTTCCGTTTTAGGGTGAGGTGTCCGGTGTACGACGTGATCGTGGTGGGCGGGGGGCCGGCGGGTCTCAGCGCCGCCCTGGTGTTCGGACGGCAGCGCCGCGACGTGCTCGTGGTCGACGGGGGAGCGGTGCGCAACGCCCCCGCCACGGAGATGCACATGCTGCTGAGCAGGGACGGCCATCCGCCCGCCGATTTCCTGGAGATCGGACGTGGGGAGCTGGCCAACTACCCCTCGGTGGAGGCGCGGTCGGGTACCGTCGCCGCCGCGGCGGGCGAGATCGACGCCTTCGAGGTGACCCTGGACGACGGAACCCGGGAGCGCGGGCGGCGTGTCGTCCTGGCGACCGGGCAGGTCGACGAACCCTACGAGATACCGGGCCTCGCGCAGCGGTTCGGGAGCTGCGTGTTCCACTGCCCCTTCTGCCACGGCTGGGAGTCCTCCGGAAGGGCGCTGGCCGTGATCAACCGCGATCCGGAGGACGCGATGCTGGCCGGCTACCTCGCCGACCGGTTCAGCTCCGATGTCGTGCTGTGCACACACGGCGCGGAGGAACCACCGGAGGAGGTCACCAGCAAGCTGGACGCGCTCGGCGTCACGATCGACCCGACACCGGTGGCGGAGGTCGGTGGAGAGCTGGGTGACGTCACCGTGCGTTTCACCGACGGCCGGGAGCTTTCCCGGGGGGCGGTGTTCCACAGGGCGCCCACCCGGCAGCACTCCCTCCTCGCCCGGGAACTCGGCTGCGAGATCCTGGACGACGGCACCGTGCGCGTGGACGAGTTCCAGCAGACCACGGTTCCGGGGGTGTCCGCGGCCGGTGACACCGCCAAGCTTCCGGCCCTGCCCACCCCCACCACGCTCGTGGTCCTGGGAGCGGGGGACGGAGTGCGCGCGGCGCTGTGGATGGACGGCGGGCTGTTCCGCTCCGACCTGGAGGAACGTGAGCGCGCCGCGAGCTGAGAGGTCCGCGTTCCGCGCGAGGCGGGAGCGGCCGGTCGTGCCGGCCGCTCCCGCGGGCACCGTGACGGGACGGACTCACGTGGCCGCCGGGCGTTGGGCGGCGAACAGCGTGACCGAGACCGCGTCGAGCGGGTGGTCCGGTTCCGGGGCCGTCAGTACCGGCGCCAGCCCCGCCGCGCGCAGCTGGGCCGTCCACTGCTCCCGGGTGAGGAAGATTCGGTCGGTCCCGGCGCGCAGGTCGGCCTCGCCGGGGCGCGGCCAGCCCGGCCGGGGCGACATCAAAAACTGCATGGACGTCAGGATCTGGGACAGCTCGCGGCAGGTGTCCACGCACAGCAGGAACCCCCCGGGCGCCAGTAGGTCACGCGCTCCCCGCAGGCACCGCCCGATGTCGCGGGCGTTGTGCAGCACGTTGGCCGCGATGACGAGGTCCCACACGCCCGGCTCGGCGACACCGGCCCCCAGCGGCTCGGAGTTGACGTCGAGTGTCCCGAAGCGCACTCCCGGCCGGTGGCCGAACCGCGACCGCCCGGTGTCCAGGAAGTACCGGGACACGTCCGTGAACAGGTAGTCCACCGGCGTTCCGGCGAGCGCGTCGAGCACGTCCGCGGTGCTGCCGCCCACCCCGGCACCGATCTCCAGCGTCCGTACGGGAGACCCGGCGGGCACCCGGCCCGCCACCCAGCGCGCCACCTCGGCCACGGCGGCGTTGACGTAGCGGTTGACCCAGTTGTCGCGGTACGCCCCGTCAGCGGCACTCCGCCCGTCGGCGAACAGCAGTGCCTGCGGCGTTACCTCGTCGCGCAGCAGCCCCGGAAGGTTGCCCAGGGCACGTTGGTAGAACGCCCGTAGCTCCGGTGGGTATCCCAACCCCGCGCCCGCCGTGTCCAGGTCACGCACGGCCTCCCGCAGCTCCCCACGGGCCACCCACCGAAGACCGACGTAGCGCCGCCCGCCCCCCGTCTCACGGTCGAGTAGCCCCTCGCGCCGCAGCGCGAGGAGCCAGCGTCGCAGGATCCAGCGGTGCCGCCCGGCCGTACCGGTCGCCTCGGCGATCTCGGTTCCGGTGTGCCCGGTTCCAGAGCGGAACAGCCCCGAGTCGCGCAGTGTCCGGGCCATGGCCAGCAGCGACGCCTCCTCGACGCGCCGCACGAGGCCGGGGAACGCGTTCGGGTCGGTCCCCTCGAGAGCCTGGGCGGCGGCCGCCCGTACCCGGTCGGGCAGCGCGCCGGTCGTGGCGTTCTCGCGCCGTCCGCTCGTGGCGGAGGATCCGTCCGGGTCGGGGTTCTCCGGGGTCGGGTGCCGCATGGTGTGGCCTTTCCGGTGAGGGCTGGGTGAGGGGTCCCGATGGTTCCGGCAGGGCTCCGGGAGAGCCACGGACGCCGTGCCCGGCGTCGCCGTGGTCAGCCGGAGAAGTCCCGGCGCCGGGGCTCCGCGGACGGGAGCTCCACCGCGATGGGCACACTCCGGGCGCGCGGGAGGTGGCGGCGTAGGTGGGTGCGCGCGGCCTCGGCCAGCCGCCGCCGCACGAACGGCCACAACGGCTCGTGGGCCTGGCCCTGCCCGGAAGGCTCGGTGACCGGTCGTGTGGCCACGCTTCGTGGTGAGGCCACCCCCAGCTTCCACGGGTTGGCGGCGTCGAGCGCGACGCATCCACGGGACCCGACCAGGCGGTCCAGCTCCGCCGCCCCCGGGGCGTCCGGCACGAGCGCACCGTTGGGCACCTCCGCGACGAGCACGGCGGAGGCCCCCTCCGTGAGCGCCCGCACCCGCGCGAGGGCGTCGGCCTCGGCGGGGAGGTCCGGCCACGTCACCACGGTCGGTACCTCGGCCGGCTCGGGCGCGTCCACCGTCAGGACCGCGTCGAAGCGGTACCGCGTGAGCTCCGTCGCTTCGGTCATGGTCTTGGCCCGCACGCCCATCCGCACCCGCCGGGGGGACTCCCGGGCGAGTGAGGCGAGGGCCGCGGGGTCGAACAATAGTTCGTCGTCGCGAACGGCTCTCAGCGCGGCGCGCTCCTCGATCACCTCGGGTGGCGCGTCGGGGGCGACGGAGCGCTCCACCCACCGGCAGTACTCCACCAGCAGGCCCGCGTGGCGAACGTCGCCCACGACGACGGTCCCACCCGGCCGCACCAGGTCGATCGCGCCGTGCAGCACCGCGCGCAGGTACCCCAGGTCGGGAAAGCACTGCGTGACCGAGTTCAGCACCACGCAGTCGGGACGGGCCGCGGGACCGGACACCGACTCCAGGGCCGCGCGCACGTGGTCGGCCCCCGCCTCGTGCGCCGCCGCGCGCACGAAGGCCGTGCCGGGGTGGGCCTCCCGGTTGAGCGTGTCCACGGCGGCGGGGGCGACGTCGGTCCCCACGTATCCCGCGACCCTGTCGCGTAGCCGGTGCGCCAGTAGCCCGGTCCCGCACCCCAGCTCCAGAACCAGCTCGGGGGAGGTTTCCAGGACGAGCCGTACCGCGTGGTCGACCCACTGCCTCATGTGCGCGACCGGGAAGGGGAGCCCGGTGTCGGAGGCCCGCCAGCCGGACAGGTCGAGGTCGGCGGAGTGGCGCGCGCCGGCTTCGGTGTAGGTCCAGTCGTAGAGCTCCCCCCAGTGGTCGAGGAACTCGGTGACGAGCGCCCCCGGTTCGGGGGCGGAGGTGAGGGCGGACTCGGCGGGGGTGAGGCGTACGCCGCCGGTTCCGTCGGTGCGTGCCGTTGAGATCCACGGGTGGTCCCGCAGGGACTCCACGGCCGCCTCGACCGCGGTCGGGGATGTGTCACTCGACATGGGAACCCCCAGGGATGGTGGTGGGGTGGTCGCCGCCCCCGGTAGTGCCGGGGATCTCGTGGAGAGCGGCGTTGACCAGTTCGGCGAGGTGGGCGGCGTTCGGTGGGCGCAGCAACGAGTAGTGGTCGGCGTCGACCCCCGCCACCCGCAACGGGCCGGCCAGATGGCCGCCCCACCCCAGGTCGTCCACCCCTTCGGGCGTGTCGTCGACCCCCATGCCGATACCCGAGTTGCGCGGCGCGGTCCGGTCGGCGCGCACCAGAAGGGTCGCGGTGCGCTCGGAGAGGAGAGGGCGGGGTTCGTGGTCGGCGAGGGCCCGCATGTGGCGCTGGAGTACCGCGACCCGTTCGCGGACGTCCTCACCGCGCCCGAGGAGCCCTCGCTCCCGGAGTCGCCGCGTGGCCTCGGCCCAGCGCGCCGTGGGTTCCAGGGAGACCAGCTCGGCGCGCGCCACGTCGTCGGCCACTCCCAGGTCGACCCCCAGGTAACCCTCCAGGGCCGCGAAGTGGCGGGCGATGCTCTCGCCCTGGGTCACCTCGGGCGTTTCCCGGTCGATGGGGGTGATGTGGCCGGGATCGTTGGAGTCGAGCATCACCAGCAGGTCGACGGCCATCCCCCGCTCGTGCATCTGGCGGGCCATCTCCTGGCCGAGGCTGCCGCCCATCGACCAACCGCCCAGCAGGTACGGCCCCTCACGCTGCCGCCGGCGGAGCAGTTCCACGTAGTATCCGGCGAGGTCGGGAACGCTCTTTGGCCCCTCCCCGCCGACGAATGCGGGGTCGGTGACCGCCTCCACGGTCAGCCGCGGGTCCAGGGAGCGCGCGAACTCCGCGTAGCACAGCACGTCACCCCCCGACGGGTGGATGAGGAACAGGGTGCCCTCTCCGGTGCCGGAGCGCAGGGTCAGCAGGGCGTCCTCACGGACCTCGGCACGGACGGGCCGCGGTTCGGGGCGCTCGGGGGCCGCCGGTGGGTGGCCCGGATCCAGGGGCCGTTTCCGGTCCCACTCCCGTGGGTCGGTGGCGAGTGCGCGGACCCGGTCGACGTAGTCGGCGAACGCGCGTTCGACATCGGCGGGCGGCAGCGCCGGCTGCGCCGCGTCCCACTGCAGCAACAGCTCTCCCCGCTGCTCCAACACCTGGTGGTCCAGCCAGGTCTGCGGGGTCTGGCTCAGCGCGTGCACCTGCTCTCCGACCCACTGGAGGTCACGACCACCCCCGATGGCCTCCTCGAGGCCCAGGGCGCTGGTGAAGACCACCGGAACCGACTCCACCCGCCCGGTTCGGGCGGCCCGCTCCGCGAGGAGGTCCAGCGCGGAGAACTCCCGGTGGTCCAGGTCGGCGAACAGCCGCCGGTGGGCCGCCCGCGCCCGTTCGGCGAAGGTCATCCCGGCGGCGGGCTCGGCCTCGTGCAGCAGCAGGGAGGTGAAGTCGCCGACCACGTCGTTGACGTCGGGGTGGATCTCCGGCCGGTCGAACAGGGTCAGGGTGACCGAGAAACGGGGGGTCCCGGACCACGCGGCGAGGCTCTCGGTGTAGGCGGCGAGCAGGGCCGCGGTCGCGGTCACCCCGTGCCGGGAGGCCGTCGCGCGCAGCGTGTCCCACGCCTCGGCGCCCAGCCGTGCCGAATGGCGCACGAAGCGCGTCTCCTCCGACCCGGTGTCGCGGTCCACGGGCAGCGCGGGAGCACCGGGCAGCGTCTCCATCCGCTCGCGCCAGTACGCGGCCGCCCGTTGCCAACCGGGGGTGTCGGAGCGTTCCCGCAGGGCCGTGACGCAGGTCGCGAAGTCCACCCCGGGTTCCGGAAGCGGGGTTTGGGGGTTGTGGTAGAAGTGTTGGACCTCGCGGTCGATGATCCAGTAGCTCGCGGCGTCGCAGACGAGGACGTCCATCCCGATGAACAGCCGGACCCGGCCCCCCGGAAGCCGGGCGGCCTGTACGTGGAACAGGGGCCACCGGTCGGCGGGCCCCGCGTCGCGGGACAGCCGCTCGCGCAGCCGCGCCAGCCGCGCCTCGCGGCGGTCCTCGGTGTGGTTGGTCAGGTCGTGCACCCGGATCCGGTACCGGGGCAGGTGGTCCACGACCGTGAACCCGCCCTGGGGGGCGACCACGGCACGCAGCATCGCGTGGCGCCCGATCACGTGGTTCCACGCCCGCTCGTAGCGTTCCAGGTCCAGGTCGGGGCAGTCGTACTCCAGGTAGAAGTGGCAGGGGACGTTCCCGAACTCGTAGCCGCCCCCGCGGCCCACCCAGTAGGCGTGTTGCACCCGGGTCATCGGGATGAGGCCCTCGTCCCCCGCGCTCGCGGAGTCACCGCGCCCCCGCTCGTGGGAGTCCTGGGGCGGGTCCTCCGGTATCCGGCCCCCACCGCCCACCAGAGCGGCGATCCCCGACACGGTCGGCTCGGCGAGGATGTCACGCAGTCGGAGTTCGGTCCCGAACCTGCGCCGCAGCACCCCCAGCATCCGGGTGGCGAGCAGGGAGTGCCCGCCAAGGGCGAAGAAGTCCGCGTCGGCCGAGCGCACGGGTGTGCCGAACAGGTCGGTCCACAGGTCGGCGATCGCACGCTCCACCGGTGACAGGTCGGTCTCCGCGGCCTCGGGGGCCTCACGGGCCGCGACTGACGGACGGGCGGCGTCGGCCATCCGCGCGCGCAGGTCGGTGGTCGACACCGCGACCACCGGCGGGGCGGTCCCCGCGGCGCACTCCGCCAGCAGCGTGTCGAGCGTCGCCATGCCCGTGTCGGCGTCGAGCGCGAAGTCCAGGTTGACGGCGCGGTCCTCGCCGAGCGGGCCGACCTTCCAGGCGTCCCACACGACGCTGAGCCAGCGGGTGTGCGGGTCCGTGGCGAGCTCGGTGGCCATGGCGTCCAGGTAGGCGTTCGACGCGGCGTAGGGCCCCATACCGATGCCACCGAGCAGTGTCCCCGCTGAGGACATCAGGACCGCGGTCGCCGGGCGCTGTTCGGGTGGGAGCGCCTCCACGGCCGCCCGCAGCGCCCGTGCCCCCTCGACCTTGGAACGGACGTGCCCGGTGACGTGCTCCGGTGACACGTCCCGAAGGGGGCGCAGGTCGGCGGTGGCGACGACACCGGCCGCGTGGATGACCAGCGCCAACCCCGGCCTCTCCGGCGTGGCGAGTTCGGCCAGCAGGCCGGTCATGGCTTCGGTGTCGGCGGCGTCGACCTCGCGCACCTCCACCTCGGTGCCACGCCGGGCCAGCTCGTGGAGCGCCCGGGCGCGTTCGGCGTCGCGGCTGTGCGGTTCGGGGTCGGTCGGCGGGGTTCGGCGGGACGTCACCACCACCCGCATGCCCCGCGCGCTGAGGTGGGCCGCCGTCGTCAGCCCGACGTCGCCGAGGCCGCCCGTGATCAGCGCCACCGGGCGCTCGTGGGGTTCGGCCTCGCGAGTCCGCGCCGGGGGCGACGGCCGGTCCGGGCGCCAGGGCATCATGGTGCGGACGGTCCGGGCGGTCCCGCGCGTGGCGACCTCGACACCGCTCCGCCCGTCGCTGAGGTCCCGCAGCTCGGCGAGCACGGCTGGCCCGGCCGCGTCGTGTGGCCCGAGGTCGAGAGTCCGCCAGGACACCCCCGGGGTTTCCTGCGCCAGGACGCGCGGCAGCACCCGGGCCGCGGCCGGTGCGGGGGTCCCGCCGGCCCCGTCGACACGCGCGGAGCACCGGCTGACCTGCAACATCCGCGGGACCGGGGGGTCGTGCTCGGCGAGTTCCCGCGCCAGGTCGGCGTGGGCGAGGACGTGGGCGCTGAGAGTGTCCGGGGCGGAGTCCTCACCGTCGGGGGCCACGACGATGACGGCTCCCCTCACGGGGTCGGAGTCCTCCCCGGCGTCGGCCTCGCGGGGGGAGACGACCCGGGCGCCGGCGAGCGTGAGGGCGGTACGTACCGACCGGGTGTCCTCGTTGTCGGGCCCGCGCACCAACCAACACCCCTCGAGGGTGGTGCCCGCCGGAACCGGGGCGGTCGGCGTCCACACCGGAATCTGGAGCGGGTCGTCGACGTCGGGCTCCTCGCCGGTGCCGAAGGACCGGGTTCCGGTGGCCGGGGCCGGAGGGTCCACCCACAGAGAACGGCGTTGGAACGCGTATCCGGGGGCGGCGACCCGGCGGCGCCCGGGACGGTGTGAGGCGGTGAGGTCCACCCGGGCCCCGTGAGCCCAGAGACCCCCCAGCGCGGCGCGCACCGCGACCGCGTCGGAGTCCCCCTCCTCGGCGGCCAGGCTGGTCAGCGCCGCGCGCAGCGCGGGCGACCCGTTGCGACGGGCCAGCGCCGCCAGCGCCGTCCCGGGACCCGCCTGCACCACGACCGCCGGCCGCGACGGGTCGTCGCCCACGGCGGTGCTCATGGCACGCGCGAACATGACGGGCTGGCGAAGCTGGTTGGCCCAGTGGTCGGCGCTCCCCAGGGCCGTGGACACGGGCTGCCCGGTCAGGGTGGAGATCACCGGCACCGAGGGCGGCGACACCGTCAGTTCGCCCGCGGCCGCGCGCACCTGGTCCATGGCCGGTTCCACGAGTCGCGAGTGCGCGGCCATGGCCACGTGCACAACGGACGTGGCCACATCCCGCCGGGTGAGTTCGGCCGCCACCGCGTCGACGGCCTCGCGCGGCCCGGACACCACGCAGGAGTCGGGCGCGTTCACCACGGCCAGGTCGACATCCGGATGCCGGCCGAGCAGTGTGGCGACCTCGTCCTCGCCGAGCGGTACCGAGAGCATGACCCCGTGCCCGGCGCTGCGCGCCGCCCCGGTCGAACGGGCGGCGACCAGCCGGGCCGCGTCTCCGAGCGGAATGGCGCCACTGGCGACGGCGGCGGTGTACTCGCCGAGGCTGTGCCCGAGTACCGCGTCGGGCGCCACCCCCCAGGACTCCAGCAGACGCGCGGTGGCCAACGACACGGCGAACAGCGCGGGCAGCCCGGGAGTCGCGGCGCGGGCGCGCTCCGTCGCGCCGGGGTCGGTGACCACGTCCCGGATGTCCTCGCCGAGCAGTGGCCGGAGTAGCTCGGCGGCCTCGTCGACGCACGCGGTGAACACCGGCTCCTCGCGGTACAGCTCGGCCCCCATGCCGGCCTGCTGGCTGCCGCCGCCCGGGAAGGCGAACACGACACGCGGGGTGGTGCTCCCGCCCGCGACGGGCACCGCCGAGCGCAGCGCGCTCGCGACGGCTCCGCCCTCTCCGGCCTCATGCGTGGTCCCCCCTCGGGGCACGACCCCCGCGAGGCGGTGGGCCGTCGGGTGGGCGCGCCCGTTCTGCAGGGTGTAGGCCAGATCGGCGGGCTCGGTGTCGGCGCCGGACTCGGCGGAGTGGGCCAGGCGCTCGGTGGTGGCCTCCAGCGCCGGGCGGCTGTGGGCGGACACGGTCAGCAGCTGCGGGCGGCCGTCGGGCACGCTCGCTCCCCTTGGCGGAGGTGGGCCGAGTATGGCGTGCGCGTTCGTTCCACCGATACCGAAGGAGCTGACGCCCGCCAGTGGCGGGCCGTCCCACTCGCGGCCGCGCAGAGCCAGCCGGAAGGGTGAACGGTCCAGGCCGAGCAGCTCGTTGACGGGCTCGGCGCGCAGCGAGGCCGGGATCGTCCGGTGGTGGATGGCCAGGACCGTCTTGATGAAGGAGGCGATGCCGGCGGCGGTGTTGGCGTGTCCGATGTTGCTCTTCACCGACCCCAACCCGCACCAGGCCGGGCCGGAGTCACCGAATACCTGACGCAGCGCGGCGGTCTCGATCGGGTCGCCCAACCGGGTGCCGGTACCGTGCGCCTCGACGTAGCCCACCTGCCGCGGCTCGGCGCCCGCGACCGCCAGCGCCTCGGCCAGAACCCTCGCCTGGCCGCGGGTCGACGGCGCGGTGAGCCCGGCCTTGGACGCGCCGTCGTTGTTCACGGCGGAACCGTGCACCACCGCCAGGACCGGGTCGCCGTCCTCCAGGGCGTCGGAGAGCCGCCGCAGCGCCACCGCGCCCACCCCCTGGCTGTAGACCACCCCGGTGCCCTCGGCGGAGAACGGGCGCACCGTGCCGTCCCGGGAGTAGATGCCGTCGGGTGTGTACAGGTACCCGTGGCCCTGCGGCACGATCAGCGAGACGCCGCCGGCAAGGGCGGTGTCGCACTCGCCGCTGGCCAGCGACTGTACGGCGGAGTGCACCGCGACCAGCGAGGTGGAGCACGCGGTGTTCACCGAGATCGCCGGACCCGTCAGGTCGAGCCGGTAGGCGACCTGGAGGGGCAGGTAGTCGGTCTGGGTGGCGATCGCGGTCTGCAGGCTGCCGACCGGGTCAGCTCCCGCGCCCGCCGGGTTCCACCGGTCGGGCAGGTTCACCGCGAGGTAGGCGCTCTGGGCGGCACCGGCGAACACCCCGACCGCGCCCGCGCCCACACCGCCGCCGTGCCCGGCCTGCTCCAGGGCCTGCCACGCGCACTCCAGGAACAGGCGCTGCTGCGGGTCCATGAGGGCGGCCTCGGCGTCGGTGAGACCGAACGGTTCCGGGTCGAACAGGTCCTGCCCCTCGATGACGCCGGCGACCGGCACGTAGGAGGGGTCGCGGCGCACGGCGGGGCGGACCCCGAGGTCGGCGAGGTGGGCGTCGCTGAGGTGGGTGAGCCCTTCGCGTTCGTGCGCGAGGAGATCCCAGAAGGCCGCCGTGTCGGGCGCTCCCGGGAACCGGCAGCTGGTCGCGGTAACAGCGATCGCGTTCGTGGGGACGTCGTGTGTCATGGGGTGCGCGGCGTGCCGACCCGGTGTCCCGAGACGGGGGTGGCCGCTGCCTCCTTTCCCGGACTGTGCGGGCCGCCCGACGGCGCTACCGCGGCGCCGGGCCGGTGTGACGGTGGTGTGTGGCGACCAGCCGCGGGGGCGCGTGAGGCGGTCCCCGCTTCGGCCGGGTGCGGGGTCACCCGGCGATCTCTCGGGCGTTGGCACGGGCCCGGCGGCGCGCGGCCGCGCGGTCGGCGGGGGCCGCGGCCGGCTCGGTGGCGCTCCCGTTCCCGGGGACGCTCCCCGGAGCGGTGGGAGCGACCGGTTCGGCCGCCGCGGTCGTGGCACCGTCGTCGGGGGCCGGGGGCCGCGCGCCTTCACGCCGGGCGGCGATGTGCCGCGCGACCTGGCGCGCGGTTGGGTGGCTGAACAGGTCGACAACGGACAGGTCGGGGTCCACCTCCTCGGCGAGCCTGCGGTGCGCGAGCACGAGGGTCAGCGAGGTCGCGCCCATCCGGAAGAACACGGTGTCCGGGTCGACACTGGTCTCCAGCAGCTCGGCGAACACTCGGACGACGGTGTGCTCGACGTCGAGGGCGTATCGCTGTCGCCGTTCCGGGGCGTCGCCCGGTGCGGGCTCCGGGGCGGACGGCGCGGGTGCCGGACGTGCGCCAGCGGGGGAGGGCGACGGCGTCGCCGAGGGGACCGACGCTGGTGGGGTGTCGCTCGTCGCGGCGGTTCCGGCGTCGCCGGCCGGCGACGCGCCGTTGCCCGCGTGCAGGGTCACCTCGACGAGCCCGTCCCGGCACAGCCGCTGGCTCGCCCGCACGGTCCCGGGGAGTGCCAGGCTCTCCAGCCGTGACGCGAGTGATCCCGCGGCCCCGAGCGCGCGTGACGGGGGGAGGTCCCCGGGGCCCACGCGCAGCGACACGCTCAGGCCCTCGGCGATCGCGTCGAGCGCGGCCGCCAGCAGGGTGTCCGTGTCGCCCGGGCTCCCGGGCGGCGCAGTGGCGTGGTCCGGTGTTGGTGCGGGCGGCTGTTCCCGGGATGGTTCCGTGCCGGGGCCGTTGTCATCCGGGTGGCCGGGTTGTTCCGTGGCCGGCCCGGAGGAGCCCTCCGCCGCCGTTTCCGGGGCGCGCTGGTACGGGTTGGTCAGGGCCCTGTAGTCGATCTTGCCGTTGTCGGTGACCGGGAGGTCGCGCAGCCGCACGAAGCGGCTGGGCACCATGAAATCGGGGACTCGCTCGCGTAGCTGGGTGATCAGCTGGTCGTCCGAGGGGGCGGGCTCCTCCTCGCCGGCGGTCAGGAAAGCGACGAGGCGGGGCCGGTCGTCGGGGCCGCGCATCGACATCGCGACGGCCTGACGTACACCGGGAAGACGGTCGAGGGCGGACTCGACCTCGCCGAGCTCGATCCGGTGGCCGCGTATCTTCACCTGGCGGTCCAGCCGGCCGAGGAACTCGATGGTGCCATCGGGGCGCCACCGCCCGAGGTCGCCGGTACGGTACAGCCTGCCCAGTACGGGGTGCTCGACGAAACGCTCGGCGGTCTGCGCCGGGTCGCCGATGTAGCCGCGGGCCAGCCCGCCCCCACCGATGTGCAGCTCGCCGGGCTCGCCCACGGGCAGTGGCGCACCGCTGTCGGGGTCGATGACGTGAAAGCTCTGGCCGCGCAGTGCGCGACCATACGGGATGCTCGGCCAGTCGGGGTCCACCTCGCCGATCGGATGGCAGATGGACCATATGGATGCCTCGGTGGCGCCACCGAGGCTGACGACCTGGGCGTTGGGGGCCAGCGCCCGGATCCGGTCGGGCAGCGTGACCGGGATCCAGTCTGCGGAGAGGAAGACCAGCCGCAGGTGGGACAGCGCCGTTCGGGCCGTTTCTGGCTCCACCTCGGCGTACTCCACGAGCATCTCCAGCAGTGCCGGGGCGCTGTTCCACAACGTGACCCGGTGCCGGTCCATCAGCTCCAGCCAGTGGCCGGGGTCGCGCTGGCGTGTGGCGTCGGGCAACACCAGCGCTGCTCCCGTCCCCATGACCCCGAAGATGTCGTGTACCGAGAGGTCGAAGCTGAAGGTGGACAGAGCGAGCATCCGGTCGCCCGGGGCCACCGGGAACCGGTCGATCAGGTCGTCGATCGTGGTGCGTGCCGCGCGGTGCTGGATCGCCACGCCCTTGGGGCGACCGGTCGAGCCCGAGGTGAAGATGACGTAGGCGAGGTCGTCGTCGGAGGGGCGGCGTGGCTCGGCCGGACCGTCGGTGGCCGGTTCCGGGCTGAGAGCGCCGGTGGAGTCGATCTCGCGCACCGTCACGGTGTCGGGCCATTCGGTGGTCGAACCCGCGGCGACCACGGCACGGGTGATCCCGGCCTGTTCGCACAATGTCGCCACGCGGCCGGCGGGCCAGGCGGGTTCGACCGGGACGTAGCCGGCGCCGCTGGACATGATCCCGGCCAGCGCCGCGACCTGGTCCGCCCCCTTCTCCAGGCTGACCGCGACCAGGTCACCTGGACCCACGCCGGTCGCGGCGAGTTGGGAGGCCGTGCGTCTGACACGCCCGGCCAGTTCCCCGTGGGTGACCGTACCCGTGGGGGTGATGAGCGCCGACGCCTCCGGGCGCTCTGGTGCGATGGCGCGCAGGGGGTCGTCGAGTAGCGGCCCCGCGTCGCCGAACGGCAGGCAGTCCAGTGGCTCGTCGGGCAGGAACGCCGGGTCCCAGCCCAGGGCGGGGTCGGTCCAGGTGTCGGGCTCGGCGGCGAGGCGGCGGATGAGGCGGGCGTGCGCGTTCGCCATCCCCGCGACGAACTCCGGGGGCAGTACGCCGTCGACGTGGTCCCAGCAGACGCGTAGCTGGCCGTTCTCCTCGTGGACGATGTGGTCCAACGCGACCTGGGGCGTTTGGGACACCCCGAACACCTCCTCACCGAGCCAGTCCGTGGGGGTGCTGTCGGGGTCGGTCAGTCCCAGCCCGCTGGTGAACACGACCGGGTGGGTCGGGGTGAGGGAGGGCGCACCGTTCGCGTCGCGCAGTACCTCGACCCCGGAAACCGAACGGTGTTCCAGGTCGGTCCAGAAGCGTCGGTTGACGCGGGTGGCGTAGTCCAGGAACCCACCCCACTCCGAAAGGCGCGGTTGGGGCGTCTCGACCAGCACGGTCGAGGTGAAGTCCCCGACGAGGTGGCGTGTCTCGGGGATGTCGGGACGGTCGAAGAGCGTGGTGGTGAGGGAGAACGGATCGGTCGCGCCCCAGCGCGCCAGGGTCAGGCCGAAGGCGGCCAGCAGTACACCCGTGGGGCTCAGACCGTGCTCGGCGGCCCGCGAGCGCAGCCGCCGCCACTCGTGGGGGGCGAGTCGCTGCTCGTGGCGGGAGCACCGGTGCGGTCCGATCCCGGCCAGGTCCCGTTCCCAGGGGAGATCGGGGCCCGGCGGAAGGGTGGGGGCGCGCTCACGCCAGTACGCCATGTCGCGCTCGCGTTGCCGCTGCCGCTCCGGGTCGTCGCGGCGCTGTTGGACGAGTTCGGCGAAGGTGACCGAGGAGGTGGGCAGCTCGGCCTCCGGGTCGGCGACCAGCGTTCCCCACTCGGCCAGCACCTGCATCCAGCCGGCGAGGTCCAGGCTGAGCACGTCCACGCCGATGAGTAGCCGGGTTCGTCCGTCGGGCAGGAACGCGGCGTGGATGTCGAACAAGGGCCAGTGGTCGGTCGGGCGGAGCTGGTGGGAGCGAGCGTGACGCAGTTCGGCCAGCGCGCGGTCGGCGCTCTCGGGGGTGGCGGCGCGCAGGTCGGTGACGCCGATTCGGTACTCGCCGGGCGCGTCGAGAACGCGCTGTCGGCCGTCCCGGCCCACGACCATCCGCAGCATGGGGTGGTGCTCGACGATCCGGTTCCACGCCGCGTTCAGCGCCTCCAGATCGGCCTCGGGGGTGTCGACGCCGTACCGGTCGTACTCGCGGTAGTAGAAGGTGGCGACGCCGCCGAGCGGGAACGCCGGGTCGCGACCGATCCAGTAGGCCGTCTGTAGTGGAGTGAGTGGGAACCCCTCGGTGGTCGCGGAGCCGAGACCGGCTCCACCGGGTGGGGTGGTGGTGTCGGCGGCCTCGCCCCGGCCGTCCGGGTCGGCGAGGCCCCGGGCGACGGTGGTGACGGTCGCGTCGCCGAGGAACCCGGTCAGTGGGAGGTCGATCCCCAGGTCGTCGCGGATTCTGCGGCGCAGCCGGACCGCTGTGAATGACTCCAGGCCCAGTGTGGTCAGTGGTACTCCCGTGGCGATCTCCGATGTGTCGACGCCGAGGATGTCGGCGACGATCTCCGAGATCTCGGGGACCGGATCCGGGGCGGGAGAGTTGTCTGCCTCAGGCATGGGTCTCCAACAGTCGTCGAGGGAGGGATAAACGGGAAACACAGGATGAAAACGATAATCGTTACTAGTTTCGCTGTCCATGGCACTCCCGGTGGACCACGTACGGTGACGCCGGCCGTACGGGCGGCCGTGGCGCACGCGGCCGGGCGAGTCCTCCCACCGCCGGCTCGACTGCCGCGGGTACGGTACGGCAGGCTCGCCCCGCGCGCCTTTGTCCGCGCCCACCGCCCGCGCGTTTCTGCGAGACTGGGCCGTCGCCGCGCGCCCGTCCGACCGCGCGCCACCCCCGCCATCGGGCCATCACGGGATGGCCGGTGAGAAGAAGGAGCGATAGATGGCAACGAAGTCAGCCAACGACCACGGTTCGGAGACCGATGAGGTGCGCGTTGGGGTCCTGCTGCTACTCGCCGAGGAGTCCCTCAACGGCTACGAGATGATCAATGAGGCCGCGGAACGCAGCGGTGGCCATTGGCGTCTCACATCGGCGAAGGTCCACCCGATGCTCGACCAGCTGGCCGAGGAGGGCCTGGTCCAGCTGTCGGAGGAGAGCGGGGGAGGACGGCAACGCCCGTACGAGCTCACCCCCGCCGGTCGTGCCCTGGTGGACTCCGAGTTCGCGGGGATCACTCCGCCGTGGGTCGTCCACGCCCCGGTCGGGGACGAGTCCGAGCCGCAGCAGGAGTCCGCCCAGATCGAGATCCAGGGACCCAGTGCCCAGTTCCAGGAGGTCGCGGCCCAGTTCACCGCCGCCGCGAACCAGGTCGCCCAGGTGGGCACGTCGGAACAGATCGAACGGGCGCGGGAGCTCGTGGCCGAGAGCAAGCGCAACCTTTACCGGATCCTCGCCGAGGACGACCCGGCCCCGCAGTCCTCGTGACACCTCGCCGGCCGCGTGGCCGGCGAGCGCGGTGTGTGCGGTGACGCCATCCCAACACCGCCCGGACACCCGCTACGAGCCGCCAGAGCCAGCGCAGGGGACCCCGCTCACGGGGCGGGTCCCCAGCCTCGGCCGGTTCGGGGCGCTCGCCGCGCCGTCGCGCGTGGGCGCGCTCGGCGCTCCGGCGGGGAGGCTGGGGACCGGGAGTCGTCAGTGGTGGATGCCGACGCGGGTGTGGAGCCGCCGCAGCGGGGCTGGCGCCCACCAGTTCGCGGACCCGGCCACGCGCATGAACGACGGCATCAGCAGTGCCCGGATCAGCGTCGCGTCCACCAGGATCGCCACCGCCAGCCCAACGCCGAGCATCTGGAGCCACGTCACCCCCGATGTCGCATAGGCGGCGAACGAAGCCGCCAGGATCACCCCGGCCGCCGTGATCAGCGGGCCGCTGCGCTGTAGCCCGACCGCGGTCGCCCGTGCGGTGTCCCCGGTGCGCTCGAACTCCTCGGTGATCCGGGCGAGCATGAACACCTCGTAGTCCATGGACAGCCCGTAGGCGATACAGAACATGAGGATCGGGAAGCTCAGCTCCAGCGAGCCGGGCGGGGTGAACCCGAGCAGGCCGGCCAGGTTGCCCTGCTGGAACCCCCACACCAGGACCCCGAACATCACGCCGAGGCTGAGCAGGTTCAGCACCGTCGCCTTGACCGGGATCAGCACGCTTCCGGTGAGCAGGAACAGGATCACGAAGGTCACTCCGAGCACCAGGCCGAGCAGGACGGGCAGACGCTCCTGTAGGGAGTCGCGATAGTCCACCAGGTCGGCGGGGTAGCCGCCCACCTCGGCGGGGTACGCCGCGTCCGTGGCGCGGACCTCGGCCACAAGGCCGAACGGGTCGCTGTTCAGGCGCTCGTGTGTGGGGACCACGGACAGCCACGCTCCCGCCTCGCTCTCGAACCGGTCGGCGTAGCTGCCTGGCTCTTCGACGCGCGTGCCTTCCGCGTAGGCCCCGGTGGGGGCGTCGACGCGCGCGACGCCGTCGATGCGGGAGAGGGCGGTGGCGTGCGCGTCGAGTTCCGCGTCGGTCGGCCGGTCGCCGGTCGCCAGTACCTGTAGCGCGTCCATCTCCTCGGCGGTGAAGT
This sequence comes from Halostreptopolyspora alba, assembly GCA_003725585.1. GTDB lineage: Bacteria > Actinomycetota > Actinomycetes > Streptosporangiales > Streptosporangiaceae > Lipingzhangella > Lipingzhangella alba. The sequence goes on from RJMB01000019.1 coordinate 79,247, forward strand.
TCGCGCTGACCTGCTCCTGCGCCTGGCGAGACGGCGCGCTCTCGGGCAGCGTCCGCTCGTCGGGCAACCCGAACCGCAGCCCGAGCGCGGGGGCGGCGAGGGCGAGCAGTACCCCCGTGACGACAACACCGCAGGTGACGGGGCGGCGCATCACCCACATGGCGGTGGCGCTCCAGAACCCTCGGTCGCCGGGGCCGGTGTCACCTCCCCACAGTCGGCGGCTCCCCCGCGTTCCCAGGAGGGCGAGAACGGCGGGCAGGAAGACCACCGCGCCGGTGACACCGGCGACCACGACCGCGATTCCGGCGTAGGCGAAGGAACGCAGGAAGTCGAACGGAAGGGCCAGTAGCACGGACATCGACGCCGCCACGGTGACACCACTGATGACGACCGTTCGGCCGGCGACCGAGACGCAGCGCTCGACGGCCTCGGGAACGGGGTGGCCGGCGCGTAGTTCCTCCCGGAAGCGGTAGATGAGGAACAGGCAGTAGTCCACGCCGAGGGCCAATCCCATGACCAGCGTGATGTTGAGAGCGAAGGTCGACAGCTCGACGAAGGCGGTGATGGGGCGCAGCAGGGCGAGTGTGCCGGCCATGGTGAACAGGCCGACGACAACGGGGGTGATGGCCAGTGCCACGTTGCGCACGACGAGTAGGAGCAGCAGCAGGACAGTGGGGAAGATGATCGCCTCCGCGCGCACGAAGTCCGCGGTGGCCTCGTTGCTGGCGTCGAGGAACACGGCCTCGCCGCCGCCGATCTGGGTGCGGTAGCGGTCGGTGTCGCGGGTGAACTCCTCCAGGAACCCGGGAAGCACCTCGCGGCGCACGTGGTCGGCGTCGCCCGGGGCGTGCGCCAGGATGATCGCCTGTGTGCCGTCGTCGCCGCGCATGGTGGGGGTGGAGTCGTGCGTCCAGTAGGAGTACGCGTCGGCGATTCCGGGGTGGTCGGCGATCTCGGTGGTGAGCTCCGTACCGGCCGTCACCATCTCCGGGTCGTCGACGGTGCCGTCCTCGGCGGTGACGACGATCGTGATGTTGCTGCTTCCGGTGCCGAAGTCGGTTTCCAGCGCGTCGGCGACCCGGGCCGACTCCGAGCCCTGTGCTTCGAAACGTGACAGGACCAGGGAAGTGGCTGTGGGAACGCCCAGCACCACGCAGCACGCGAAGGTCAGTAGCCCGGCGGTGAGGACCGTCCACGGGCGGTGGGCGGTGAGGCGTCCCAGGCGTGCGAGGGGGCCGGCGGGAGTTCTGGTGCGGGAAGTTGGCGGGGCGGTACGGTCGCGCGCGAAAAGGGACACGGGTCCGTCCTCGGGTAAAAAGCGATGGAATACTCGTATTTTGGGGAGCGAAGACAAAATACGAGCGTTTGCTCGCGTTGGTCAAGCGGGTTGTCCGGGAATGAGGTGATCCATGACGGCCGGAGGGTCGGACACGGGCCAGGTGCGCAGGCAGGAGCGTGGGCGTCGTCGCATGGCCCAGATCCTGGACGCGGCCGAGGACGCGATCGCCGAGGTGGGATTCGAGGAGGCGACCACGAACGCGATCGCCGCGCGCGCCGGCGTCTCGCCCGGATCGCTGTACCAGTTCTTCCGGAACAAGGACGAGATCCTGGACGGCATCGTCGAGCGCTACACCGCGACCTCGCGGGAGTTCTGGGACCGCCAGCTCAGTGGGGAGGCGGCCCGGATGGACCTGGGCGACTTCATCGAGCGAGTCCTGGGGGCCCTCGCCACGTTCAAGACCGAGCGGCCCGCGTTCTGGGTGCTGTTCCACGGTTCGGCGGCCTCACCGAAACTGGGCGAGGTGGCCGACCGGATCCGCGCGGGCATTGGCGACCGGCTCCGTGAGGTGTTCCGGCAACGCGCCCCGGAGGTGAGCGAGGAGCGGCTGGAGCTGCTGGCGTCCGTCACCATCTCCACGGTGCGGGGGGTCCTCCCGATGGTCATGGAGGCTCCACCGGAGCGGCGAGCCGCCCTGATCGCCGAGGCGAAGGCCCTGCTCCTCGGCTACCTGGGACCCGCGGTGGGACCCGAGAGGCGCGAGGGGCGCGCGGAGGCGACCGGAGAGGCGCCGCGGTGACAGGAAGGGCGGTCCGAGGGGCCCGTCGAACCGTTGGCCGATGCCGCGCCCCTGTGGGCCACCGGGCTCGGTGGCGCCTCCGGCGGGGTCGAGACCGCGAGCGCCGCCCCGGTGGCCGGGGCGGACGTCAACAGGCGGGTGCGGGCCGGGGTACGTCGGCTGGCCGAGTGAGGAACCCGACGCTGCGTGCCGCGAACGGGGACCGACCCGTGCCCGTAGGGTCGGTTTCCCGACCGTGATGGGTGAGGGTTCGCGTCGGTGTGCCCCGGAGCGCGGGCGGCTCGGGCAATAAGAATTTGGAAGTTCTGAAAATTGGGTATGGACGAAACGCTCGGTATTCTTGCTGGTGTCAAAGGGGAGAGGAGACCGCCGCATTGTCGCTGAGCGATGACCGCCGCGAGACCGCCGAGCAGTTCGCCCTCGTGCTGGCCGAGCACGGCATGCAGCGCATGGCCTCGCGGGTGATGTCCACATTCATCTTCACCGAGCAACCCACGCTCACCCAGGGCGAGGTGGCCGAGGAGCTGGACGTCAGCCCCGGCTCGGTCTCCGGGGCCATCAGGACGCTCACGTCGGTGGGGCTGGTCGAGCGCGTCCCCGCCGCGGGAAGCCGGCGGGACCACCACCGACTTCGCGACGATGCCTGGACCACGCTCTTCACCAGGCAGAACCAGGCGCTCGAGGGAATGCTCCGCCTGGCGGAGCAGGGGATCGAAACCACCGATCCGGGCAGTAACGCGCGGCAGCGCCTCGAGCTGATGCGTGACTTCTACGATCACCTGCTCACCGAGCTCCCCGCCGTGATCGAACGGTGGGAGCGCCAGCGTGCCGAGCGGCGGGTCCCCGACGCGTCCTGACACCCGCGCTCGGACGGCACGGGTTCGAACGGCCGGGCACGGCGGGGCCGGGGCGGTGGTCCCGTCGTGTCACCCGCCCGTGGGCCGTGCCCGGACGTGCATCCGCTCGCCCTGTGGTCCGAAGAGACTGAGGATCTCCACCGGACCCTCCCCGGTACTGCCGAACCAGTGCGGCAACCGGGTGTCGAACTCGGCGACCTCGCCCGCCGTGAGCACGATGTCGTGGTCGGCGAGTACCAGCCGCAGCTTCCCACTGAGCACGTACATCCACTCGTAGCCCTCGTGGGTGCGCGGCTCCGGCTCGTGGCCGTGAGCGTCGAGAACCATCTTGTACGTCTGTAGCCCGCCGGGCTGCTGGGTCAGCGGGACCACTGTTCTGTCCCCGAACCTCATCGGCTTCAACCGCACCCGCGGGTCGCCCACCGGCGGCGCCCCGACCAGCTCGTCCAGGGGAACCTGATGGGCCTGCGCGATCGGTAGCAGCAGTTCCAGGCTCGGCTTACGCCGCCCCGACTCCAGGCGCGACAGCGTGCTGGTGGATATCCCGGTGGCGCGGGACAGCGCGGTGAGGGTGCACTCGCGTTCCCGGCGGATGCGCCTGAGCCGCGGACCTACCTCCGCGAGGGTCTCGTCCATCCCTCTATTGCAGAAACAGCAACAAAATTTGTCAACTTCGCTCTTCCGGCCGCATTGTCTGCGCAGGAGGTGCCGACAATGGAGGAAGTACTGGTCATCGGTGGTGGCGCCGGTGGGCTGAACGCCGCGCTCGTGCTGTCACGCGCCCGCCGCCGCGTGCTGGTGGTCGACTCGGGCGCCCCGCGCAACGCGCCCGCCCACGAGGTGCACGGGTTCGTCTCCCGGGACGGGACACCCCCGGCGGAGCTGCTGGCCAAGGGGCGCGCCGAGGTCGAACACTACGGCGGGCGCGTGGTCGACGACGAGGCGCGCGCCGCACGACCGGACGGCGACGGCTTCGAGGTGGACCTGGCGGGCCGCACGGTGCGGACCCGGAGGGTGGTCGTGGCGACCGGTCTGCACGACGAGCTGCCCGACCTTCCCGGGCTGCGGGAACGTTGGGGGCGTGACGCGCTGCACTGCCCGTACTGCCACGGCTGGGAGGTGCGCGACGAGCCGATCGGGGTGCTCGGCTGGCGGCCGGGCGCGGCGCACCAGGCCGTGTTGGTGCGCCAGTGGTCCGACGACGTCGTGTTCTTCGCCGCGGAGCTGGACGACGCCGAACGCGCCACCCTGATCGCGCGCGGCGTGCGGATCGTCGACAGCGCGGTCACCGGACTGGAGGTCGAGAACGACGCGCTGCGGGGACTTCGACTGGCCGACGGGACCTCCGTGGCCCGGTCCGCGCTGTTCGTGCAACCCCGGTTCGTCCCCAACGACGCGCTGCTCGTCGGCCTGGGCTGTGAGCGTGACGACAACGGCTGGATCCCGGTCGACCCCACCGGGCGGACCAGCGTCCCGGGCGTGTGGGCGGTCGGCAACGTCGTGGACCCCTCCGCCCAGGTGGTGACCGCGGCGTCCGCCGGGGCGAAGGCCGCGGCGATGGTGAACATGGACCTGATCGAGGAAGAGATGAGGGAACGGGCGCGATGAACGACGTCGACTGGGTCGCGATGGCCGACACCCTGGAACTCGAGGGCGAGACACACAGCCCCTACGTGCGGCGGGCCCTGGACGAGCTGGGGGACCTGGACCCGCGGCGGATCCTGGACATCGGCAGTGGTCCGGGCGTCGCCGCCTGCGAGCTGGCGACACGGTTCCCACGGGCCGACGTCACCGCGGTCGACGGGACACCCGAACTGCTGGCCCGCGCCGAGCGGCGAGCCGAGCGCCTCGACGTCGGGCTGCGGACCCGGGCGGCCGACCTCCCCGAGGGACTCACCGACCTGGGGAGGGCCGATCTGGTGTGGGCGGGGCAGTTCGTCCACCACACCGGCGACCAGCAGGGCACGCTTGACCAGCTGGCCGGGGTACTCGAGCCCGGCGGCGTACTGGCCCTCGTGGAGGGCGGCCTGCCCACCCGCTGGCTGCCGCGCGACCTGGGGTTCGGACGCCCCGGCCTACAGGAGCGGCTGGACGTGGCCATGGCCGAGCGGTTCGGCCGGATGCGGGAGGAGCTGCCCGGTTCGGCGTCGGTGGCCGAGGACTGGCCCGGAATGCTGCGGGCCGCCGGACTGTCCGGTGTGTACAGCGCGACCTTCCTCGTGGACCATCCCGCGCCGCTGGCCGACGGGCCGCGGCTGTGGGCGCGCCGGTCGTTCGAGAGGTACCGGCACGCTTTCGGGGAGACCCTGGACCCGGCCGATCTGGCGACGCTGGACCGGCTACTCGACCCGGACGATCCGGCCGGTGTCGACCACCGTCCGGACGTGTTCGTGCTGACCGCGAAGACCGTGCACTACGGACGCCGGCCCTAGCGTTGACGAGCGGCGCCGCCCCCACGCGGTGCCGCGCGGCCGTCGACGGTGTCACTCGACCTCGGCGGTCTCGGCGAGCCGCTCGTCGACGGACGCTCCGGTGTCGGTGGCCATCCCCATGTGGTCCTCAGCGGACAGGTCCTCGCCGCCCTGGTACATGACGTGCACGTTCAGGTTCCGGGTGGAGTAGATGACCGTGCTGGTGCGGGGAACCCCGATCGACTCGCCGCCGGTGCCCTCGATCGAGTAGGCGTGGCCGCCGTCGCCGTAGGAGACCTCCTCCGCCGTGACACCGGAGTCCCCGTCGGCGTTGTCGAGGTCCGCCCCGTAGCTCTCGGCGAACTCGGCGATGGAGCGCTCGCGGTCGGTGCGCACCGCCGCGTAGTCCTCGCCCGCGGTTTCGGGGTCGAAGCGGGTCAGCGTGAGGAACATGGCCGACTCGGTCTCATCGTTGACGGCCGCGCACTCCAGCGACTCGACCACCTCACCGTCCTCGGACGGATCCGGGGAGTCCCGCTCCTCCTCGACCTCGGCACCCGCCATCCCGTCGACACCGGCGAGGGTGTCCTCGGTCAGCAGCTCCTCACACGAGCCCACGGAGGCGTAGGGTTCCTCACCACCGGTGGACGTCGCCACCGCCACAGCGGCGACGCACAGCGCGGCCGCCCCACCGGCCACCCCGCCGATGAGCGCGCCCGTACGCCGGTGACGCGGGCGGTCGGGCGTGGTCGCGGGGGAGCCGGGTCGCCCCGGCGAGGCGCCGTCCCCGGACGGGGACGCCGTTGGGTCCTGGGATCCGTTCGGTTCTGGCGTGTGGTTTCCGGACATGACTGGTGGTCTCCAAACGAGCGGGGAGTGCGAGACCCTACGCGCGTCGGATTTCGCCCGTCGATCAGGGGAACGACCGGTCTCGCGGAGGTCCTGGTGAGGACGCGCCGTCGCTGGGTGTGACCCTGCCGGAGGCGAAGGGTGGACCTCGGAACGGAACGTGGGCGGGAACCCGCCTGACCCCGCCGCCCCGCGTCTGACCCGCGATCGGAGGTGTGAGAGGCCCGCCGCGTGGCGCCTAGAGGGCGTCGCGCACTCTCGCGGCGTAGCCGGCGGCCTCGGCGTCGCTGTCGTAGCGGGTCCGGGGCCAGAAGAAGCCGCGCAGCCCGTCCCCGCGCTCGCGCGGGACCACGTGGACGTGCAGGTGCGGCACGCTCTGGCTGACCCTGTTGTTCATCGCCACGAAGGTCCCGGTCGCGTCGACGCCACGCTCCACCGCCGCGGCCATCCCCTGGACCCGGGCGAAGAACGAGCCGACCCGCGTATGGGGAAGGTCGGTGAGTGTCTCGACGTGTTCCACCGGTACCACCAGCACGTGCCCTTTGAACAGTGGTCGGGTGTCGAGGAATGCGACCGCGACGTCGTCGGCGGACACAATGTGTCCGGATCGTTCTCCGGTGGCGATGGCGCAGAACAGGCAGCCGTTCTCGGGGGCGGGCACGTGTCGATGGTACCCCTCCGGGCCGGCCGGAGGGCGGTCACCAGGGGTTTTACCGCCCGGCACGGTTTCGCGAGGGGTGACCGTCCGCGGTCGGGAAGATGTCCGGCGAGGACAACCAAACCGACAGGTGGGACGTCCCACGCCCTGTGTGCGGAAACTTCCGGATCATCCACCACTTTCCTGTGATTCACTTTTCGCTCACCCCCCAATAACCGCCGAATGGTTCGCGTGGCCGGCCCGTGTCTCGCAACACCCGGCGCTCCCGCGTTCCGACAACCGCGACCGACCCGCACGGAGGAACGAGCGTGTCCGATTTCACCCTGTCCGAGGTGCAGGAGCGTACCTACAAGTCCAAAGACGCGTGGTGGACGGTATACCTGGTCGACCCGCTCGCGTCGCGCCTCGTTGTGGTCGCGGCGAACCGGACCTCACTCACCCCGAACCAGCTCACCCTGGCGGCGCTCGCCCTCGGGCTGGGGGCGGCCGGGTGCTTCGCCATGGCCTCCTGGCCCTGGCTTCTTGCGGGTGCCCTGCTGTTCCACCTCAGCTTCGTGCTGGACTGCATGGACGGCAAGGTCGCGCGGCTCAAGGGCAACGGGACCATCTTCGGGAGCTGGCTGGACTACGTGTTCGACCGGCTGCGGGTGCTGGTGTGCGCGCTCGCGCTCATGGGCAGCCAGTACGTGATCACCGGGGACCAGACCTTCATCTGGTTCGCGTTCGGGATCGTGGCCACCGACATGTTCCGCTACCTCAACGGTCCGCAGATGGCCAAGGTCCGTTCCGGGATGCGCAAGAGAATCGCGCGGGCGATCCGCGAGGCCGAGCAGACCTCCGAGAACGAGGGCCAGACCGCGCTCGCGCTGCGGGAGGGCCACCGTCTCACCAGCACCCTCACGGCACAGCAGAACGACGAGGTGGTGGACCCCGAGGAGGGACACGGTGCCGACCGCGAGGGCGACGGAACGACGTACGCGACCGCGTCCCATCCCCGGGAGGAGTCGGCCACCCAGGGGACTAGCGCGGAGGTGACGCGGGTCCAGGCCACCGAGTTGCAGCGTCGCTTCTTCACCCGTTTCCCGTGGTACGCGCACTTCCGGGACGGTCTGATGCGGCGCCGCGTCCGCCCGCACCTGGTGAGCGGCATCGAGTTCCAGATGGGAACGTTCATCATCGCCCCGATCGTCGGCACGGTGTCGACACCCGGCATGCTCGCGGTGATCGCGCTGTCGGCCGCCGGCATGCTCGCCTTCGAGGCACTGCTCGTATACAAGCTGTGGCTGTCCACGAAGGAGTTCACCCGTGTTGTCGAGGCGATCGAGGCGGCCTCCCCACCCGTGGAGGACGCCGACGCGCCCGCGACCACCGGCACCGCGGAAACCCAATGGGAGGACGGGGACGTGGCCAACGCCACCGTGGTGGCCACGCGCCAGCGGTGACGCCGGCCGGGTAGCGCTACGACGCGACCCCGGCCGACCCGAGGATCGCGGACCCCAGCTCGCCGAGGTGCGGGTACAGGCCCACCGCCAGGACACAGAGGACGACCAGCGCGATACCGCCCCCGACCAGCCACCCACGGCGCGCGTGTCTGAGCAGGTCACTGACGTCGGTACGGTCCCGCCCCGGTGTCATGCCGAAGACCGTGGCGCGGCCGAGGCCCGATGGGCGGTGGCCGCGCAGCACGGCCTCGCCGGTGTTCGGATCGACTCCGAGCTCCCCGGTCACGGCGACCTGTTCGCCCTCCTCCAGGCGCCACTCGGCGAACTCCACCGCACGCAGCGGGTAGGAGCCCTGGATCGTCTCGCCCAGGTCGGGAAGCCTGCGCCCCACCCTGCGGGTCACCGGCGGCAGCACCGGTCCCGAGCCGAACCGGCCCGGCTGCGGCTCCCGAAGTGTCGCCGACGGCGGACGGCCGTAGCAGACCAGCTGGTCGGGCTCCACCCGCACCCGGTTCCCGTCGTCCACGACCGCGAACGCTGCCGCGGCCTGGGCGTGGCTGGGCAACGTCGGGACGGTGCCCAGGCTGAGCCACCGCCGCAGCGGGCGCATCCGCAGTGCCCACCAGGCGCACGGGCGCTCACTCACCGGGGCGATCGGTGGCCCCTCCGCCGGAGGGGCGGCGTACCCGCGTACGGTGACCAGTCGGTTCCGCCCCGGCGAGGCCGTTCGGGACGCCTCCGTGGCGGTGAGCGCCACCGTGCCACGCACCACGGCGGCCAGGCGGCCGGACCGCTGCGCCCCGTGGAGGATGACGACACTGAACAGGGCGGCCACGGGCAGCAGGAACATCATGTCGGAGGTGCCTTTCGACAGCGCGGGACGCGGTCCCGGGGGCCGAGCATGGCGGCGCGCGCTGGGGCCGGTCGTGCGGGCGTCGCGGTTGGCGACGGTGGCGGAGGCACCGCGATGGTACCCGGGCACGGTTCGGCGGGCGGGCCTCTCCCGTCCGCCACCCGGGCCACCGCGGCGGGGCAAACGCGAAACTTTGCTCAGCGAACCCTCCCCAACAGCGGCCACATCACTGATACTCAGCAGAGTGAGGCACAGTGTTACCCACGCCACTATCCCGGCGGAGCCGCGCGGCCGGACCGAGGAGACGGCCCGTCTGGCGTCGATCCTGGGCGACGCGCGTCGCGGCCGGTCGGGCTCGCTGATTCTCCTCGGCGCGCCCGGCGCCGGGAAGTCGACGCTGCTCAGCAACGCGCACGAGGACGCCGCCGGTCACCTGCGACTGTTCGCGACGGGGGTGGGTCCCGAAGCCGATCTCCCCTACGCGGGGCTGCAGCAGCTGCTGCTGCCGGTCGCCGGTCGCGCTGGCGAGCTCCCCGAAGAGCAGCGAACCCTGGTGCGACGGATGATCGACACCGGCCGGGTGGCCGAGACCGACCGGTTCGCGCTGTCGGTGGCGGTCCTGGAACTGCTGCGGCACCTGGGCCGCGCCGAACCGGTGGCCGCGTTCGTCGACGACGCCCACCTGATCGACGAACCCTCCCTGGAGGCGCTGACCTTCGTGGTACGCCGGCTGCGCCGCGAGGACCCGGTCACCCTGCTGTGCTCCGCCCGCGACGCCCACAGCAAGCCGGTGCTGCCCGGTGTGCCCGCGCTGACGCTGGGTCCCCTACCGAAGAGCGCGGTCGCCAAGCTGTTGAGCGATGTCGCGCTGGTGGAGCCCACCGACACCGTCCGCGCCGACCTGCTGCGCGCGGCGAGGGGAAACCCCGGTGCCGCGCGCAGCATCGTCGACGAGCTGACCAGCGACCAACTGTGTGGCCGGGAGCCACTGCCGAGCCCGCTGCCGCTGGGCCGCGACCTGATCGAGAGGTACCTGGAGCACGTCCGCGACCTGCCCGAGCCGACACTGCGGCTGTTGCTGCTCGCCGCCGCCGACCCGGAGCTTGCGGTCGACACCCTGGTGCGGGCGATGCCGGACACCGGCGGATCGGTGGCCGACCTGGAACCCGCCGAAGAGCGCGGGATCATCCGGGTGCGCGGCGGCCGAGTGGTCTTCACCGACCCGCTGCTGCGTGACGCCTACTACCAGGACGCCCCATTGCACCAGCGGCGGTCGGCACACGCCCGGCTCGCCGAGACCCTGGACGAGCAGGGCGAGGCCGGGCCGCGTGCCTGGCACCGCGCCGCCGCCGCGCGCGGCCCCGACCCGCGACTCGCCGCCGAGCTGGTCTCCCGTGTCGACACGATGTGCGAGAGCCACGGCTACGAGGCGTCCTCGGTGGCGCTGGAACGCGCCGCCGAGCTCACCCCCGTGTCGCTGCTGCGTTGTTGCCGACTCTCGACGGCGGCCCACCACGCCTGGCTCGCCGGGGACCCGCACCGCGCCCACTCCCTGCTGGACCGGAACCGGCCGTACACCGTCGACGGCCAGTCCCGCGGCGTGGTCGAGCTGATCCTCGGCCATATCTCGCTCCGCGGCGACAACGCCATTGACACCCACATCGCGCTGCGGGAGGCGGCCGAGACCCTCGCACCGCACGACCGCCACCTCGCGCTGCGCGCGATGGTCCGCTCGGCGGAGGCGGCGTCCCTCGCGGGTGACCGGCGGCGACACAGTGAGGCCGCGAAGCGTGTTGCGGACCTCTCCGAGGCCGACGACCCGCCGGCGATACTGCTCGGCGCCGCCTACATCATCGGGGCGGACGAGCTCTTCCACGGCGACTATGAGGCCGCGGTCGGCCCGCTGCGGCGGGCCGTGGCGCTGGCTGGGCGAACCGGGGGACCCACCGAGCTCATCTGGGCCTGCATCTGCGCCCTCCTGCTCGGCGACGAGCCGAGCGCCCACACGCTGGCCACCAGGGCGGTGGAGCAGGCACGCGCCCGTGGCGCGGACGCCCTCATCCCGCAGGCGCTGGAGTTCTTGGTCTACGCGGAGTTCTGGACCGGCCGGCACGCCTCCGCGAGCGGCCACTGCCTGACCGGCCTGCGGCTGGCCCGCGAGACCGGCCAGACCAACGGTGTGACCCACCTCACCGCGGCCCTGGCGATGTTGTCGGCGATCCAGGGGGACGAGGAGACCTGCGCGGTGCGCGCGCGCACCGCCACCGAACAGGGGACCCGCAACAGCCTGGGGCTGCCGGTGGCGCTGAGCACCTGGGCGCTGGCGTTCTTGGACCTGTCCAAGGGCGCGGCGGGCCCGGCCGCGCACCGGCTACGATCGTTGCCCCGCTGCGGCCCGGGCCAGAGCCACTGGGCGGTGCAGATGTTGGCCATCCCGCACTTCGTGGAGGCCGCGGTGCTACACGAGCAGCCCGCGCGGGCCACCGCCCCGCTGGCCCAGTACGAGCGCTGGGCCACCGCCACCGGGAGCGCGAACGGGCTGGCGCTACTCGCTCGCTGCCGCGCCCTGCTCACCAGTGGGGATGAGGCGCGTGACCTGTTCGAGGAGTCGCTGCGCCGCCACCGTTCGGGCGGCCACAATGGTGTCGAGTACGCCCGGACCCACCTGCTGTACGGCGCCGCGTTGCGCCGCCAGCGGTCCCCGGGCAGGGCGGTGGAGCACCTGAACCACGCGCTGGAGATGTTCGAGAATCTCGACGCCAGGATGCTGGCCGGCCGGGCACGCGCCGAGCTGCGCGCCACCGGCGACTCCAGGCGGGAGGGGAGCCACACGAGCGTGTCGTCGCTGAGCGCGCAACAGGAGCAGATCGCCGAGCTGGTCGCCGCGGGAGCCACGAACCGGGAGGTCGCCGCCCAGCTGTACATCAGCCCGCGCACCGTGGAGCACCACCTGCGCAACATCTTCGACCGGCTCAACGTGCGCTCCCGTGTCGAGCTGTCACGCCTGATGTCCCGCGGCTGACCCGCGCTGGTGGAGGCGGCCCCGTGTGCCCCCGCCCGGTCGTGTCACCGGGCGGGGGCGCCACCACTTGGACCCGGCCCACGGACCCGAGGCGACCACTGGACGACTCGAGGAAATGGGGGAGCGAGGGCCGGGGCAAGTGGGGGTGGACGCTGACCTCCCCGGAGACGCCGCCATCGGGCGGGCGCGGCCCGGTTGGGGCCGGCCGTGTTTCCCGCCCGCGCCTCCGGGGAGCGCGTCGTTCGAACGGCCGTCTGGCCTTGGTGTGACCACTATGCGGACCAGAGGCGGGGACGCGCATCCGGGAAATCACCGGAGTACGCGCAAGCGTGGGGAGGCGGCGGAGAAGCCTGAGGTGAGGCCGTCGACGCGTAGCCGGCCCGTTCCGTCCACCTCCGCTGCCGTGCTCGCGACAGCCTCAAGGGTGCCAGGAGGGAAGCGCTTGCCGTAGGCTGGGGGAAAGCGTTTTCCAAGAAAGGTTGGGCTTCATGGCAACCACCACCCTCGGCGTCGCGGTCAATGGGGCCACCGGACGGATGGGCTACCGCCAGCACCTCGTGCGTTCCCTCCTGGCCATCCGCGACGAGGGCGGCGTCGAGCTTCCCGACGGTCAGCGCGTGCAGCTCGAACCGGTCCTGGTCGGGCGGAACAGCGACCGGCTCGCCGCCATCGCGGCGCGGCACGGCATCGAGCGTTGGACCACCGACCTTGCCACGGTGCTCTCCGACAACGCGGTCGACATCTACTTCGACGCGCAGGTGACATCCGCCAGGGAGGGCGCGCTGCGCGCCGCGATCGACGCCGGCAAGCACGTCTACTCGGAGAAACCCGTGGCCGAGTCCGTCTCCGCCGCGATGGAGCTGGGCGAGCTGGCCGACCGAGCCGGGCTCAGGCACGGCGTCGTGCACGACAAGCTGTACCTGCCGGGGCTACGCAAACTACGCCGGCTGGTCGACGGCGGATTCTTCGGGCGGATCCTGTCGGTGCGCGGCGAGTTCGGCTACTGGGTCTTCGAGGGGGACTGGCAGGAGGCACAACGCCCGAGCTGGAACTACCGCGCCGAGGACGGCGGTGGCATCGTCGCCGACATGTTCTGCCACTGGAACTACGTCCTGGAGGAACTCGTCGGCGCGGTGAGCGCGGTCACCGCCAAGGCGGTGACCCACATCCCCCAGCGCTACGACGAGGCGGGCCAGCCCTACAACGCCACCGCCGACGACGCCGCCTATGGCATCTTCGAGATCGAGGGCGGCATCGTCGCCCAGATCAACTCGTCGTGGTGCGTCCGCGTGAACCGCGACGAACTGGTCGAGTTCCAGATCGACGGCACCGAGGGCAGCGCGGTCGCGGGGCTGCGCCGCTGCCGGGCGCAGCACCGGGGCTTCACCCCGAAACCGGTGTGGAACCCCGATCTTCCGGCGGCGGAACCGTTCCGGGACCAGTGGGTCGAGGTGCCCGACAACGGCGAGTTCGACAACGGGTTCCGGGCGCAGTGGGAGCAGTTCGTACGGCACGTGGTCGCCGCGGGCGAGCACCCCTACGACTTCCACGCCGGCGCGCGCGGCATCCAGCTCGCCGAGGCGGGGCTGCGCTCGTCGCGGGAGGGCCGCCGGGTCGAGCTGACCAGCCCCACCAGTTAGTGCTGTGTCGGTGTGGCGCACTGGCTCCGGGGGCGCCCGGAGCCAGGTTCAGCGGGGGCGCGGTGGTGCCGTGCTCTGCCGCACGATCAGGTCCGTCGCGAGGTCCAGACGCAGGTTCCCGGGGCGTTCCTCGCGGCTGAGGATCAGCGCGAGCCGGGTCGCCTCCTCGGCCATCTCGGTGAGGGGTTGGCGAACGGTCGTCAGGGGCGGGCCCACCCAGCGGGCCACGGGCAGGTCGTCGAACCCGACCACACTGAGGTCGTCGGGAATGCGCACACCCAGTTCGCGCGCCGCCTCGTAGAGCCCCATGGCCTGGAGGTCGCTGCCGGCGAAGATCCCCGTTGGCGGGTCGTCCAGCAGGAGCAGCCGGCGTCCCTCGTCGCGGCCGCCCTCGACGTGGAAGTCGCCGGTGCGGACGAGCGCGGGGTCGTCCGGCAGCCCCGCGGCGTCGAGCGCGGAGCGGTACCCGTCGATCCGTGCACGACTGCACAGGATGTTCTTGGGGCCCCCGATCACGGCGATGCGCTCGTGTCCGAGGGAGATGAGGTGCCGGGTGGCCGCGAGCCCGCCGTTCCAGTTGGTGGCGCCGATCGAGGGGAGGTCCTCCCCGGGGTCGCCGGTGGGGTCGACGACGACGAACGGGATGCCGCGGGCGTCCAGCCGTTCCTTCTGCGCCGGCGCCAGTTTGGACAGAACCAGGATCGCCGCTGTTGACTGGCGTGCCACAACGGCGTCCACCCAGGCGTCGCCGGGGGTCTGTTCGCCCCCGGACTCCGCGAGTACGACACTGAGCCCCTCGGCACGGGCCACCCGCTCGACACCGCGGATCACCTCGACCGCCCACGCGCTGTCGAGTTCGTGGAAGACCAGGTCGATGGTTGCCGAACGGCCGCTGCCCGGACCCCGGCGGCGCCGGTAGCCGTGCTGGCTGATGAGCTCCTCGACCCGGGAACGGGTCTGCGGAGCGACGTCGGACCGGCCGTTGAGGACCTTGGAGACCGTCGGTACCGACACGCCAGCGATTTCCGCGATTTTCGAAATGGTGATCGGCTCGGGGTCGGAGCTGCCGTGCGAGACCGACGTCTGATCTGCTGTCACAGCCCAGATCCTACTTGCTTCGCGTGAGCGTAACCGGGGGAACGTGATCCGTCTCTCAGTGAGGTATTGACCTGCGGGTTCCACGGACGTAAATTCATCATCAAATTTGCGATATTAATTCCGATAGTTTCGGAGGCGGGCGAGCATGACCACCCTTCGGACCGGTGCGGCCGGGGCGCTTGCTGTGACCCTGGCGACCGCTCTCACCGCGTGTGGCGGTGGGGACGACTCACAGATGCAGGTGTGGATGTACCAGGACAGCCTCGCCGTGGTGCAGAAGGACGCCGTGGAGAGGTTCAACGAGGACTCCGAGATCGAGGCGGTGGTCAACGAGGTTCCCGGGGACAGCTACGAGGACCGGGTACGCACGGTCATGGGCTCCAACGACCAGCCCGACGTCTTCTTCAACTGGGGGGCGGGCAACATCCGCCCCTACGTGGACGAGGAGATCCTGCTGCCGCTCGACGACCTCATGGAGAGCGAGCCGGAGTTCGCCGACTCCTTCATCCCCTCCATCATGGAGGCCGCCGAAATCGACGGTACCCAGTACGGTGTCCCCCTGCGCGGCACCCAGCCGGTGCTGCTCTTCTACAACGAGGCCGTGTTCGAGGACGTGGGCGTGGAACCCCCCGAGACCTGGGAGGACCTCCTCGGCCTGGTCGACACGTTCACCGAGGAGGGGATCACCCCCTTCGCGTTGGGCGGGTCCGAGACCTGGACCATGCAGATGTGGCTGCAGTACCTGGTGGACCGCGAGGGCGGGGCCGAGGTGTTCAACCGCATCGAGGCGGGAGACCCCGAGGGATGGCGTGACCCGGCGATGCTGCGGGCCGCCGAACACGTCTCGGAGCTGGTGGACCGCGGTGCCTTCGGGGACAACTTCGCCTCGGTCAGCTTCACCGAGGGCGCGGCGTCGACGCTGCTGTCCGAGGGCGAGGCGGCGATGCACCTCATGGGCTCCTGGGAGTACTCCACCCACCTCGACCAGGCACCGGACTTCGCCGAGAACGACCTCGGCTACGCGCCGTTCCCGGAGATGCCCGAAGGCGAGGGCGATCCCGCCAACGTGACCGGCAACCCCACCAACTACTTCTCGGTCACCGCCGACAGTGAGTACACCGAGGAGGCGACCGAGTTCCTGCAGATGACCGATGACGACGCCTACGTCCAGGACATGGTCGACAACGGTGAGGTGCCCACGACCACCGACGCCGAGGAGTACCTCGACGACAGCCCCAACCCCGAGTTCGCGACCTTCCAGTACGAGCTGGTCCAGAACGCGCCGCACTTCCAGCTCTCGTGGGACCAGGCCCTCGAACCGGAGGTGTCCACGGCGATGCTGAACGAGATCGAACGGCTGTTCACCGAACAGATCACCCCCGAGGAGTTCGTCGAGCTCATGGCGGAGAAGCCGTGAGCGTGACCGCCACACGCCGGACACCACCCGAGAGCTCCGGCTCCCGGGTGGGGCGTCCGGGAGCCGTCTGGACGCTGCCCGCGCTGCTGTTCTTCGGGGTGTTCGCGGTCCTGCCCATGGGGCTCGTGGGTTACCTCTCGCTGACCGCCTGGGACGGGCTGGGCAGTCCCAGCTTCGTCGGCGCGCGGAACTGGGAGAGGCTGCTCGGCGATCCCGTGATGCACCAGGCGATGGGCCTCAGCGTCGCCCTCACCACGCTGAGCTGGCTGGTGCAGACCCCCATCAGCCTGCTCCTGGGGGTGTGGGCGTCCGGGCCGCAGCGCAACCGCGCCATCCTCTCGGCGATCTTCTTCGTCCCGCTGCTGCTGTCCACCGCCGCGATCGCGATCCTGTGGCGGGCCCTGCTCCAACCCGACTTCGGGCCGCTGGGCCGCCTCGGCGCGTTCCCCGACCTGCTGGGCGGGTCGACCACGGCGTTCCTGGTCATCGTGTTCGTCACCGCGTGGCAGTTCATCCCGCTGCACACCCTGCTCTACCAGGGAGGCGCGCGGCAGATCCCGGTCTCGCTGTACCAGGCGGCCGAGATCGACGGCGCCAGCCGGTTCGGAGCGTTCTGGCACATCACACTGCCCCAGTTGCGCAACACGATCACGACGTCGTCGGTGCTGATGGTGGTCGGGACACTCACGTACTTCGAAACGGTGCTGATCCTCACCGGGGGCGGGCCGGGCACGGCCACCACCATCGTCCCCTACCTGATGTACGAGTCCGGCTTCGAGGGCTGGGAGATGGGATACGCCAGCGCTGTCGCGTGCACCCTCGTCGTCGTCGCGACCGCGGTCTCGCTCGCCATGGTCCGCTTCACCGGGTTCGGCGCGATGCGTAGCACAAGGGAGGGCATGTGACCGGGATGTCGCAGATGGCCCCGGAACACGGGACCGAACCCGCCACCCCCACGGCCCCCGCGCCGTCCGGGGCGCCCCCGTCCCGAACCCGGCCCGCACGGGGCTCGTCGCGCCGCCGCCCCAACCTCCTGGCCGGGGCGGGCGCGTTCCTCTGGCTGCTCGTCGTGGGCGTCCCGCTGTACACCCTGCTGGTGGCGACGCTCCAGCGCAGCGAGAACTACATGGCGTCGAACCCGCTCGTGCCCCCGGCCGAGCCGACGCTGGACAACTACGTCACCGCCATAGAGAGCGGCCTACTGGGGTTCGTATGGAACACGCTGCTCGTGACGGTCGCCGTCGTGGCGCTGGTCGTGGCGCTCACGACCACTACGGCCTTCGCCATCGTGCGCGCCCGCACCCGCTGGACCACCGGTGTCTTCCGGGTCTTCCTGATCGGCCTGGCGATTCCGTTGCAGGCGGTCGTGGTGCCGGTCTACCTGATCATCGTCGAGCTGGGACTCTACGACTCGCTGATGGCGATCGTGCTGCCCACCGCCGCGTTCGCGCTCCCGGTGTGCGTCCTCATCCTGACCGGGTCGATGCGCGACATCTCCGACGAGCTCTACGAGGCGATGGCGCTCGACGGTGCCGGCTCGGTCCGGACGTTCGTCCAGCTCGTCCTGCCGATGTCGCGGCCCGGGATCAGCACGGTCGGCGTCTACGCGGCCATACAGGCGTGGAATGGGTTCCTGTTCCCCCTCGTGCTCACCCAGTCGGAGGAGAACCGCCTCATCACCCTGGGACTCTACGAGTTCCAGGGGCAGTTCCGCGTTGACATCCCCGGCCTGTTGGCCGCCGTGGTGCTGTCAGCCGTCCCGATCCTCATCGTCTACCTGATCGCGCGCCGCTCCCTTGTCGCCGGCCTCATGGGCGTCGGCGGCAAGTAGCCCGTACCCCGGGCCTCGGGGCGCACCGCACACTCCGCCACAGCGGAACACCGAGCTAGAAAGGCGACACATGACGCGTCTTCCCGAGCCCGCTGGTCACCCCAGCGGCACGACCCCGGAAACGGCCGACGTCGCGGACGGGGCCGCCGCGTGGCGGGATCCCGCCCGGCCGGCCGGCGAACGGGCGGAGCAGCTACTGCGGCTCATGACGTTGGAGGAGAAGGTCGCCCAGCTCCACGGGATCTGGGTGGGTGCGGACCCGGCTGGTGGGGCCGTGGCGCCGCACCAGGACGAGATGGCCGATCCGGTCGACTGGGACCGGGCCATCGCCACCGGTCTCGGGCAGCTCACCCGCCCGTTCGGATCGGCACCGGTCGACCCGGCGGCGGGCCGGGAGTCGTTGGCGCGATCCCAGCGCGAGATCGTCGCCGCGAACCGGTTCGGCATCCCGGCGCTCGCCCACGAGGAGTGCCTGGCGGGTTTCACCACCTGGGGGGCGACGATCTACCCGGTTCCGCTGGCGTGGGGCGCGTCGTTCGACCCCGAGCTGGTGGAGCGGATGGCCGCGCAGATCGGGGACAGTTTGCGTCGGGTCGGGGTGCACCAGGGGCTCGCCCCCGTTCTCGACGTCTCCCGCGATCCCCGGTGGGGCCGCACCGAGGAGACCATCGGTGAGGACCCCTACCTGGTCGGGACCGTGGGAACGGCCTACGTCCGGGGGTTGCAGTCCACGGGGGTCGTCGCGACGCTCAAGCACTTCGTCGGGTACTCGGCCTCGCGCGCCGGACGCAACCTCGCCCCGGTTTCGGTCGGCGCCCGCGAGCTGGCCGACGTGCTCCTTCCCCCGTTCGAGATGGCGGTGCGCGACGGTGGGGCGCGGTCGGTGATGGCCTCCTACAACGACAACGACGGGGTTCCCGCGACCGCGGACAACGCCCTGCTCGCGGGGGTGCTCCGGGACCAGTGGGGCTTCGACGGCACCGTGGTCTCCGACTACTTCGGTGTGACGTTCCTGCGTACCCTGCACCGTGTCGCGGAGTCCCCGGACTCGGCCGGGGCGCTCGCCCTCACGGCCGGGGTGGACGTCGAGCTGCCCGATGTCCACTGCTACGGCGACCGTCTGATCGGGGCGGTCCGCTCCGGGGACGTCCCCGAGGAGCTGGTGGACCAGGCCGCCCTGCGGGTGCTCACCCAGAAGTGCGAGCTGGGGCTGCTGGACCCCGGGTGGTGGCCGACGCCCGACAGCGACACACCGGTTTCCGCCGGCGACGGGCAGCGCGCGGGCGCGAGCGTCGACCTGGACCCACCCGAGCACCGGGCGCTCGCCGCGCGTCTCGCGGAACGGTCAGTGGTGCTGCTCGCCAACACCGAGGGCACGCTGCCCCTGTCGGGAGACGCCGGGTTGGCCGTCGTCGGGCCGAGTGTGGACACCTCGGAGGCCATGCTGGGCTGTTACTCCTTCCCCAGCCACATCGGCTCCCGGTATCCGGACACTCCGGAGGGGGTGCGGATCCCGAGCGTGCTCGACGCGCTGCGCGCCGAGCTTCCCGGGGCCCGGATCGAGCACCGGCGCGGCTGCGACATCGACGGCACCGGGACCTCCGACATCCCCGACGCCGTGGCCGCCGCACGCTCGGCCGACGTCTGCGTCGCCGTTCTGGGGGACCGGGCGGACCTGTTCGGACGCGGCACCTCGGGAGAGGGGTGCGACAGCGAGGACCTACGGCTGCCCGGCCTCCAACAGGAGCTGCTGGAGGCGCTGCTCGACACCGGCACACCGGTGGTCCTCGTGCTTCTCACCGGCCGGCCGTACGCCCTGGGCGGGGTCGCCGACCGGCTGGCGGCGGCGGTCCAGGCGTTCTTCCCCGGGGAGGAAGGGGGCCGGGCCGTCGCCGGTGTCCTTTCGGGGCGGGTCAACCCGAGCGGGCGGCTTCCGGTCGCTATACCGCGCTCACCGGGCGCACAGCCGGCCAGCTACATCGGTCCGCCGCTGGCGCACCGCAGCGAGGTCAGCTCGGTCGACCCCACGCCGCTCTACCCGTTCGGCCACGGCCGGTCCTATACCCGGTTCACCTGGGAGGACCCGCGTGTCGACGGTCGACCGGTGTCCGACGAGGAGCCGACGGTAGCGAGCACGGAGGGGGCGGTGACCTTCGGGTGCACGGTCCGCAATGACGGTGAGGTCGCCGGCGCGGACATCGTCCAGCTCTACCTCAGCGACCCGGTCGCCCAGGTGACCCGGTCGCCGCGCCAGCTCGTCGGCTACGCGCGGGTGCACCTGGAACCGGGGGCCGCCCGGCGTGTCGAGTTCGTCGTGCACGCCGACCTCGCCAGTTACACCGTCGCCCCGGGGCGCCGCATCGTCGAGGCCGGTGACCTGGACCTGGCGCTGGCGGCGTCCAGCGCTGACGTGCGGCACACAGCGCGGGTCCGTCTCTCCGGAGCGAGCCGTACCGTTGACCACACCCGGCAGCTCACCAGCGAGGTCCGGGTGTCCGACCCAGAGGAGGCCACCGTGCGCCAGAGCTGACCCGCCCGAGGCGACTCGCCCCCCACCACCCCCCCTTGTCCGGACTACTCGAGAGAGGAGTCCCGCGCCCGTTTGGAAAGCGCTTCCCCAAAGGGGGAGGTCGACCTCGCCCCGGACATTCCACCCGGCGAGCCACCGCGGAACTCCCCACGACAGACGAGGAGAACGATGCGAACCTCCCAGCGACCGGACGGCGAACCGGCCCCTCCCGTTCGCGCGGCGATCGTCGGCACCGGAAACATCGCCCGCCTCCACATCGAGGCGTTGCACTCGATGCCGGACCAGGTTGAGATCGTCGCCGCCGCGGACGCCGACGAGGACACCCTGACCAGCTTCGGCAACCGCTACGGCCTGGACGCCCGTTACGGCGACGTCGAGGAGCTGCTACGCGGCGCGTCACCGGACCTGGTCCATATCTGCACACCTCCCGGGATGCACCGGCCCCAGGTGCTGGCGTGCCTGGACACGGGCGCGACCGCGCTGGTGGAGAAGCCACCGGCGCTCAGCCTGGCCGAGGTGGAGGAGATGGCGGCGGCCGAGGGCGAGCGGGGGCCGTGGGTCGCGACGGTCTTCCAACACCGGTTCGGATCGGCGGCGCAACGGGCGCGTGCGCTGATCGAGTCCGGCGAACTGGGCCGGCCACTGGTGGCGGTGTGCCACACGACCTGGTTCCGCGAACAGTCCTACTTCGACGTCCCCTGGCGGGGCCGCTGGGAGACCGAGGGCGGCGGGCCGACCATGGGCCACGGCATCCACCAGATGGACCTGCTCACGGCGCTCCTCGGCGACTGGGTGGAGGTCTCGGCCAGCGCCCACCAGCAGGCGCGCTCGGTCGCGACCGAGGACGTCTCGCTGGCCCGGGTGGTCTTCGCCAACGGCGCCGTGGCCAGCGTCGTCAACAGCCTGGTCTCGCCCCGCGAGGAGAGCTACATCCGCATCGACCTGGAGCGGGCGACCATCGAGCTCACCCACCTGTACGGCTACGGCGACGACGACTGGCGCGTCACCCCCGCCCCCGGGTTCGAGGAACGGGTCACGGCCGCGTGGAAGGCGGGGGAGGCGGGGGTCAACAGTGGGCACGCCGCCCAGCTCGGTCACGTCGTCGCGGCGGTGCGGGCGGGAACGGCGCCGCCCGTCACCTCCGCGGAGTCGCTGCGGACGATGCGGCTGGTGGCCGGGATCTACGCCTCGGCGTTCCAGCGCCGCCCGATCACCCCGACCGACCTCGGCCCGGGATCGCCGTTCCACGGCCGCATGAACGGGGACGGGCCGCGATGGTGACCGCGGCCCGTCCACACGGCGCCGCACGGGCGCACCACACCGCCCCCGCCCCGGAGGAGGTGACGGCATGTGGGCCTTCGTGACGCGGCGGCTGCTCTACATGATCCCGACACTGTTCGTCATCTCCCTGGTGTCGTTCGCGATCATCCAGCTGCCCCCGGGAAACTTCATCAACACCTTCGTCGCCGAGCTGCGGGCGCAGGGTCAGGGGGTGGACAACGCCCAGGTGCGTGCGTTGGAGGAGCGCTACGGGCTCGACGACCCGTTCCTCGTGCAGTACGGCAAGTGGATCAGCGGGATCCTGCTGCACGGCGACTTCGGCCAGTCCTTCCAGTACCAACGGCCGGTGTCCGACCTCATCTGGGACCGCATCGGGCTGACGCTCGTGCTCGCGGTCTGCACGACGCTACTCAGCTGGGCGATCGCCTTCCCGATCGGTGTCTACTCGGCGGTGCGCCAGCACTCCGTCGGTGACTACGTGTTCACCTTCATCGGGTTCATCGGGCTGGCCACCCCGAACTTCATGCTGGCCCTGATCTTCGTGTGGATCTCGTTCCGCTACATGGGAGAGAGCGTCGGGGGCATCGTCTCACCGGAGTACGCCGACGCGGCGTGGAACCTGGGCAAGGTCCTCGACGTCGTGTCGAACCTGTGGATCCCGGTGCTCATCATCGGCACCGCGGGCACGGCCACCCTCATCCGGGTGCTGCGGGCCAACCTCCTCGACGAGCTACGCAAGCCCTACGTCACCACGGCCCGCGCCAAGGGCCTACCCGAGTGGCGGGTCATCCTGAAGTACCCGGTGCGAATGGCGCTCAGCCCGTTCATCAGCACGATCGGCTGGATCCTGCCGACACTCATCGGCGGCGAGGTCATGGTCTCCATCGTGGTGAGCCTGGAGACGACCGGCCCCCTCCTACTGGACGCCCTCAGCAGCCAGGACATGTACCTGGCGGGCAGCTTCATCCTGATCCTCGCGACGCTGACGGTCATCGGCACGCTGCTGAGCGACCTGCTGCTCGCGTTGTGGGATCCACGAATCCGCCACGCCCAGACCGCGAAGGGGTGAGGCAGATGAGAATTCCCCTCCTCACCGCGGGCAGCCGACGCGCGCGTTCCCGGTCAACCGAGGACGACACCGACGGCCGGACCGCGGTGGCCCCCCAGTGGAAGCTCGTGCTGCGCCGCTTCCGCAAGCACCGGCTCGCCATGGCCAGCGCCGTGATCGTCGTAATGTTCGCCCTGGTCGGGGTGTTCGCCGAGTTCGTGGCACCGACCACGCCGAGCGACTACTCCGCCGATCACACCCACGCGCCACCGCAACGTCTGCACTTCGTGGACACCACCGACGGTGTGGACCTCGGCCTCTACGTCCACGGTTACGAGTCCACCCGGGACGAGGAGACACTGGCCCGGGAGTTCACCGTCGACGAGGACCACAAGATCCCGGTGGGGTTCTTCGTCCGGGGGGAGCCCTACGAGATGTGGGGCCTGTTCGGCACCGACCGCCACCTGATCGGGCCCGAGGACCCCGACGAACGCATGTACCTGCTCGGTGCCGACCGCAACGGTCGGGACATGCTCTCCCGCATCGTCTACGGCACCCGGGTGTCGCTGTCGATCGGGCTGGCCGGTGTCGCCCTGTCGTTCGTGTTCGGCATCGTGCTCGGCGGGATCTCCGGCTACGTGGGCGGGCGTACCGACACCCTGATCCAGCGGGCGATCGAGCTGCTCATGTCCATCCCGACCATTCCCCTGTGGATGGGCCTGTCCGCGGCGGTACCGCGCGAATGGGGGCCGCTGCAGACCTACTTCGCGATCACGGTGATCCTCTCGCTGGTCGGCTGGACGGACCTCGCCCGGGTCGTCCGTGGCCGGTTCCTCTCGTTACGCGAGGAGGACTTCGTACTGGCCGCCAGACTGGACGGCTGCGGCCCCGCGCGCGTCATCGGCCGACACATGCTCCCCTCGTTCACCAGCCACATCATCGCCTCACTGACACTGTCCATCCCCCTGATGATCCTGGCGGAGACAGCGCTGTCCTTCCTCGGTCTGGGGCTGCAACCACCCGTTGTGAGCTGGGGCGTGTTGCTCCAGGAGGCGCAGAACATCCATTCGATCGCCAACTCGCCCTGGGTGCTGCTGCCCGGGGTGGCCGTGACCGTCGCGGTGCTGGTGCTGAACTTCGTCGGTGACGGGATCCGCGACTCCGCCGACCCCTACCGGTAACGAGGTGACACGTATGGACACGGACAGCGACGTGCTCCTTGAGGTGAAGGGACTGCGCACGCGGTTCCGCACCGACGACGCGGACGTGACCGCCGTCAATGGGGCCAACCTGCGGTTGCGGCGCGGCCGCACGCTCTGCGTGGTCGGCGAGAGCGGCTGCGGCAAGAGCGTCACCGCGCGCTCCATCCTGCGGCTCATCGACCCACCGGGCCGCATCGTCGACGGGGAGATCCTGCTGCGCCGCGACGGCTCCGACGGTCGCCCGGCCGAGACGATCGACCTCGCCGCCCTGAAGCCCACGGGGCGCAGGATCCGGGAGATCCGTGGCCGCGACATCGCGATGATCTTCCAGGAGCCCATGGCCTCCCTGTCCCTGGTACACCGGGTCGGCAACCAGATCGGCGAGGCGATCCGGGTGCACAACCCGATGCCCCGGCGGCAGGCACGTCAACGGGTCCTCGAACTGCTCGACCAGGTGGAGATCCCCAACCCCGAACGGACGATCGACGCCTACCCCTTCCAACTGTCCGGGGGGATGCGCCAGCGGGTGATGATCGCGATGGCGCTGTCGTGCTCCCCCCGGTTACTCATCGCCGACGAGCCCACCACGGCACTGGACGTCACCACCCAGGCCCAGATCATGGACCTGCTGGTCGGGCTGCAACACCAGCAGGACATGGCCCTGATGTTCATCACCCACGACATGGGCGTGGTCGCCGAGATGGCCGACGACGTGGCGGTGATGTACCTGGGCCACGTGGTGGAGAAGGGCCCGGTGGACACGATCTTCCACGACCCGAAACACCCCTACACCCGCGCCCTCCTGGACTCCATCCCGCGCATCGGGGGCGCCAGGCGGGAGCGGCTGAGCACCATCCGGGGCACCGTCCCCGCCCCGGCCGACCAGCCCAGCGGTTGCGTGTTCCGCGACCGGTGCGACTTCGTCATGCCGGGCCGGTGCGACCGGATCGTTCCACCCCCGATCGACCTCGGCCCCGAGCGGCACGTCCGCTGCCTGCTCCACGGCGGTGCCGAGCCCGAGGCCGAGGTCACGACCAGCCAGGAGGCCGCCGATGCCGGATGACATGGAGATGGGCGACGAACGGACGGTGCTGCTCACCCGGGACCTGAGTGTGCGGTTCCCGGTACGCCGCGGTCCCGGAAGCCGGGTGACCGGGCACGTCCGGGCGGTGGAGGGAGTGAACCTGCGGATCGAGCGGCGAGAGACCCTCGGGCTCGTCGGAGAGTCCGGTTGCGGCAAGACCACCCTCGGGTCGAGCGTGCTGCGCCCGCGGGACGAGGCCACCGGCCAGGTGCTCTACCGCTCCGCTGACGGCCGCGTGCTCGACGTCACCGCGCTGCGTGGCGAGGACCTGGCGACCTACCGGCGCGAGGTCCGGATGGTCTTCCAGGACCCGCACGCCTCGCTCAACCCCCGGCTGACCCTGTTGGAGATCATCGGCGAACCGCTGCGCGTGCTGCTCGGGCTCTCCGGTACCGAGCTCGAGGACCGTGCCGCCGAGATGCTCCGACGGGTGGGGCTGCGGCCCGGACACCTGCGCCGCTACCCGCACGCCTTCTCCGGAGGGGAGCGCCAGCGCGTCAGCATCGCGCGCACGTTGGTTCCGGGGCCGCGGCTGGTGGTGGCCGACGAGGCGGTGAGCGCGCTGGACGTCTCGGTCAGGTCCCAGATTCTCAACCTGCTCCAGGACCTACAGGACGAGCTCGGCCTGACCTACCTGTTCATCTCGCACGACCTGTCGGTGGTGCAGCACCTCTGCGACCGCGTCGCCGTCATGTACCTCGGCAGGATCGTGGAGCTGAGCGGCACCGACGAACTGTACGCGCGACCTCGCCACCCCTACACCGAGGCGCTGATCTCGGCCGTCCCCGTCCCCGACCCCCGGAGGCGGGGCAGCAGGGAACGGATCCGGCTCGCGGGAGACGTTCCCGACCCCGCCGACCCCCCGGCGGGGTGCCCTTTCCACACCCGATGCCGGTACGCGACCGAGCGGTGCGTAACCGAGGAGCCGCCGTTGCGCGAGGTGGCCCCCGGACGGTTGGTCGCCTGCCACCACGCCGAGGACCTGCGGCTCGCGGGCGCCGGGTGAGGTGGCACGGCTCGGGCGTGGAGATCCCCCAAGAGAACGGAGGGCAGAAATGCACCAACCAGGAGCCGCCCGGCCGCGGCGGCGACGGCTGATGGCGTCGTGCGCCACGGTACTTGGCCTGACGCTCGTCACCACCGGATGCAGCTTCTTCTCGCTGGGCCCCGACGAGGGCGACGGCGACGGCGACGTCGACGCCTCGGGTGAGGCGCCGATGCTCGCCGAGCGGGTCGAGGCCGGCGACCTCCCACCACTGGAGGAGCGTATGCCGGAGAACCCGGTGGTGGTGGAGCCGACCGACCGGATCGGACAGTACGGCGGAGAGTGGCGGTCCACCCTTCAGGGCGTCGGGGACTGGCCGTGGCTCGGGCGCACCGTGGGCTATGAGAACTTCACGCGCTGGGACCCCCAGTGGGAGGAGATCATCGCGAACCTCGCCGAGGACTGGGAGTACAACGACGACGCGACCGAACTCACCTTCCACCTGCGCGAGGGACTCAAGTGGTCCGACGGGGAGCCCTTCACCTCCGAGGACGTCGTGTTCGCCTTCAACGACGTGTTCAACAACCACGACCTGACCACGGACGCCGCCACCGACCCGGGAACCGCGGAGGAGGTCGACGAGACCACGGTCACCATCAGCTGGGAGGAGCCGCAGGCGCTGTGGGCGGGCTACGACCTGCTCGCCTACCAGGTTGTCAACAAGCCCAAGCACTACCTGGAAGAGTTCCACATCGACCACAACCCCGACGCCGACGAGCTCGCCGAGGAGGAGGGCTACGACAGCTGGGTCGAGATGTTCGAGGTCAAGGCCGGTGTCTCGGACAGTGCCCAAACCTGGCAGAACCCCGACATCCCGACCATGAACCCCTGGATGGTCACCGAGCCGCTGGCGGACTCGGGCCGGATGGTCCTCGAACGCAACCCCTACTACTGGAAGGTCGACACCGAAGGTAACCAGCTTCCCTACATCGACCGGGTGGTCTTCGACATCCTCCAGGACGAGGAGGTCATGCTCACCCGGGCGTTGAACGGGGAGATCGACATGCACTCCCGGCACTTCAACACCCTGGAGAACCGGCCGACCCTGGCGGAGAACCGCGAGTCGGGAGGCTACGAGTTCTTCGAGCTGGAACCCGGCGAGATGAACACCAACGCCATCGCGCTCAACCTGACCCACGAGGACGAGGGACTCCGGGAGATCTTCAACGACAAGGACTTCCGGATCGCGCTGTCCCACGCCATCGACCGCCAGGACATCATCGACGTCGTCTATCAGGAGCAGGGCGAACCGTGGCAGCTCGCCCCCCGCGAGGAGAGCCCCTACTACAACGAGACACTGGCCAAGCAGTACACCGAGTACGACGTCGACCGGGCCAACGAGATCCTGGACGAGGCGGGCTACGACGAACGCGAGGACGGGATCCGGGTGAGCCCCGGCGGCGAGCCCGTCCGGTTCTCACTCTCGGTCCCCACCGACTTCCGCCCCGACATCATCGACTCGATGGAGATGGTCGTCGGCTTCTGGGAGGAGCTCGACATCGACGTCGAGCTGGAGAACGAGGACCGTTCGGTCTACGACGAGCGCAGGCAGAACAACGAGCACGACGCCAACGTGTGGTCCGGTGACAACGGGCTGCGCGGCGCCAAGTACGACCCGCGCTGGTACGCCCCCACACAGTCCGGGGAGTCCAACTTCGCCATCCCGTGGGCGCAGTGGTACGAGTCCGACGGCCAGGACGAGCGCGCGCAGGAACCACCGGAGGACGTCAAGGAGCAGCTGCGGCTCTACGACGAGCTGCAGGCCGAGCCCGACGAGGACGCCCAGGACGAGATTATGAACGAGATCCTGCAGATCTCGCAGGAACAGTTCTACGCGATGGGGATCAGCCTCACACCGTCCGGGTACGGCATCGTCTCCGACGACTTCCACAACGTCCCCGAGAGCATGCCGAGCGCGGGAATCTACAACGACCCCGCTCCGACCAACCCCGAGCAGTACTTCGTCGAGTGAGGCACCACTGCCCCCAGCCGCCCGGCCCGCGTGACGAACACCCCTCCGCGCGGGCCGGGCCCCACGGCATTTCCGGGCAGCCGTGAACCAGGACGCACAGCCGAACGGAGCCGAGCATGACCATCGACCAGCGTGGCGCACCCACCACCGGGGACGGCGCGACCGAGGGGGCCGAACCCGCCGCCAGCGGGATCGGGCTCGTGCACGAGCACGAGCGTTCGGTGCGCGTGAGCCACGACGGCACCGAACTGACCCGCTACGTGTACCGGCCGTGGGACCGCCAGCTCGAGTCACCACGCCCCTACTTCCACCCCGTGCGCACCCTCGGGGGGGACCCCGTCAGCCTGTACCGCCCGCACGACCACGTCTGGCACAAGGGCATCGCCTGGTCGCTACCGAACGTCGGGTCGGCCAACCTCTGGGGCGGCCCCACCTACGTGCGTGACCAGGGGTATAGGCAGCTCGCCAACGACGGCACCATGGTGCACCGCGAGTTCGATCGCATCGACACAGGCGAGGGCGACGCGGCGGTCGTCAGCGAGCGCCTCGACTGGGTCACCGAGCAGGGCCGGACCTGGTTCGCCGAACACCGGGGGTTCCAGGTCACCGTCGATCCCGCCCGCCAGGTGTGGACCCTGGTGTTCGAGACGTCGTTTCGCAACCTCACCGAGAGCACGATCCCCATCGGCAGTCCCACCACCGAGGGTCGGGAGAACGCGGGCTACGGCGGGCTGTTCTGGCGTGGCCCCCGTTCCTTCAGCGGCGGCCGGGTGTACAGCCCGAGCGCCGAGGGCGGCGACGACCTCATGGGGGTGCGGGAGCCGTGGCTCGCGTTCGCCGGCCGGCACGACGGCCACGACCGCTCCTCGACCCTGGTGTTCGTCGACGAGCCGGACAATCCGGGACACCCGACCCAGTGGTTCGTGCGAACCGGAATATTCGCCTGCGTCTGCCCGGCGCCGTTCTTCAGCGAGGAGGTCCTGGCCGAGCCCGGCACCCCGCTGACGTACCGCTACGCGGTCGTCATCGCCGACGGCGACCGGGAACGCGAGGGCTCGGCGCTGCTCGCCGATCTCGGCCAGGACGAACTCGACCGGGCGCGGCGACGGATGGTGGTGAGCGCGCCGTGACCGACCCCAGCCGGCCCGACGGGCAAGAACGGCCGAGCGGCGCCCCGGTCGGCTTCCCCGGCGGCACCGCCGTGAGCCACCTGCGGGTGTACGACTGGCCCACCGAGGACGGCCTGGCCGGTGGCTCCCCCCACCTGCACACCGCCTCGGCGGAGGGTTACGTGGTGCTGCGCGGCGAGGGGACCCTGGAGACGCTGAGCAGTGCCGGGTTCCGTGAGACCCCGCTCGTCGCGGGCACCCTGCTGTGGTTCACCCCGGGCACCGTGCACCGGCTGGTGAACCGCAGCGGCGACCTCGAACTGGTCGTGGTCATGCAGAACGCCGGACTGCCCGAGGCGGGTGACGCCGTGCTGACCTACCCACCCCACGTACTGGCCGACCCGGCGGAGTACCAACGGGTCACCACGATTCCCGCGGCGGAGGGCTTCGCCGACGAGGCCACGGCGTACGCCGAGATGGCGCGGGCCGCGCGCCAGCGCCGGGACCTGGCCGTCGAGGGCTACCTGGCGCTGCGCGACCGGGTCGTCGCCGAAGGCGGCCGTGCCCTGACGGAGCTGCACGAGGCCGCGGTACGGCTGGTGCGTGACAAGGCGGCCGGGTGGTACCACCACTGGGAGCGCGGCCCACTCGGGCAGGCCAACGCGACCGGGAGCCACCTGGACGCGCTGGCCGAGGGGCGCGGGAGCCACCTGGGTGAGGCCACCGTCTACACCGCGGAGTCCCCACCCGGGCCGCGGCGTACCGGCATGTGCGGGCTGCTGAAGGTGTGGGACCTCGACGGTGCCCGGCCGCTCGGGTAGCGGAATCGGTGCGTCCCGCACGGTGAGCCGGGGTCGCGTGTGCGGCCCCGGTTCTTTGGGTGGGACCGCTCAGGTGAAGAGGTCCTCGGCGCGGTTGACGGTGGCGGCTCGGTGCGC
>RJMB01000002.1 GCA_003725585.1 Halostreptopolyspora alba
GACGCCCCCGTGTATGCGGGGGTCACCCCCGCTGACCTGGCGGGCCAGATGATCCAGCACGACCAGCTCCGCGCCGGCATCCGCGTACTACTCACCCAATAGGACCAATGCTGAAGAAACGCCAGAGCCCCGGCCCCCTGAGGGACCCGACGACACGGTGGAGTGCGACGGCCCCACCTGCGACGCCCGAAAGCCCCGGCGGGAGATGATCAGTGTCCACGGGGCGGCGCTCGTGTGCAGCACCAAGTGCCGCAACTTGTGGGTGCGCAAACACGATCTGGGGCACACGTTGTAAGCCCCCGCGCGGTCGTGCCCCTCCCTGACCCTGTGACACGGCCGCGCGGGCCTAGGTGGCCGTGACCACGGCCCGCTGTGCGGACCCGAGAGAGGCGGGTGATCGCACGCACCGCCCCCGGGGACGAGGCACCCCGGGGGCGGTTTCTGTTGGTCACATCCCGGTCCATCCCCACGTCCGTGGGGCTCGGGTGCGCGCAGGGGTCGGCCGT
Organism: Halostreptopolyspora alba; assembly: GCA_003725585.1. Taxonomy (GTDB): domain Bacteria; phylum Actinomycetota; class Actinomycetes; order Streptosporangiales; family Streptosporangiaceae; genus Lipingzhangella; species Lipingzhangella alba. The sequence goes on from RJMB01000002.1 coordinate 507, forward strand.
GGGTCGGGACGCGGTCCATCCCCACGTCCGTGGGGCTCGGACCGACGCACATCCCGCTCTTGGAGGTGGGGTCGGTCCATCCCCACGTCCGTGGGGCTCGGACCACGGCGGCGATGCCGCACCCGAGACCGACCGGTCCATCCCCACGTCCGTGGGGCTCGGACTTACCGACCTGGGAAAATTAACGCTGTTACCGATTCTTAACTGGAAATCGTCCAACGGCAAGCACTGAAGTAATCATTCAAACACTCTCGGTGTCTGGACCTCTGGGGTAACCACCCTTCGGCCGAGAAACGCACGATGACGTATTCGGAACGACGGGCTCGTAACGTATCAAGATCTCGTTGACGCTCTGTTAGCGCCAGGTAACCTCGCCTGCCACGGCACCAGCCTCCCAGCTGTCCGCTCCCCGGCGGATGTCGTCTACTGGCCAGTTCCGGCTCGACCGTGAGTTCGGCGAGCACCCAACCAGCGACGGCACTTGGGCTACAAGGGCGTTTCCCGAAATTCCGGAAATCCGTCTCTGTTGGGGTTTATGGTAGCTGGCTTAGGCCCCCAGCCCTTTCAAGGGAGTTCGTGGTGCGCAACAATGTCCCTGTTGATGCCGCTGGACCGCCAGAAGGCATTGACTTCAGCCTGTGGGGCAAATCCGAGGGATTGCCACCCGGTGTCCGGTATCCGCTGGCTTGCCACCTGCTGGATGCTGCCGCGGCGGCCGAGGCGCTATGGCGTGACCACGTGTCACCGGGGGTTCACGAGACGATCGCCCATGGGCTGGACACCACCGTCGACCACGCGGGGACACTGATCCGCCACTGGGCCGGGCTGCACGACATTGGAAAAATCACCCACGGTTTCCAGGGGCAGGATGCCACCGCGCCGATCCGGGGGTATCCGGCGGCGGAGCACCGTAAGGCCCATGACCACGTGGCAGCGGAGTGGCTGCAGTGTGCGCTGCCGGAGTACGGATATCCCAAAGACGGGCGGCGTCCCCCGACGCTGATGGTTGCCCAGCTCCTCGGTGGCCATCATGGCCGTTTTCACCAGCATGTCTCGGTCTCCTCCTCCGCCCCGCTTCGTGCGCTGGGGTATCCGGACGACGCATGGGAGACCCAGCGGCGGCTCCACCTGGCCGCGGTCACCGAACTGCTCGGCCACCCCGCGGCTCCGGACCAGATCGACGGCACCGCGGCCGCGCTCGTGTGCGGCGTGGTCATCCAGGCGGACTGGCTGGTCAGCCAACTCTCCTTCATCGGACGGCAACTCGCCGGCGGCCTACCGGCCACCCCCGGCGACCTACCGCGCCACCTGCACCGCGCGCGTGAGAAGGTCCCCGCGCTGCTGGGCGAGGCCGGGCTTGGCCGGCCCGCCCCGCGCACCGGCAGCTTCACGGCCGCCTTCCCCAGCATCGACACCCCCAACGGGTTGCAGCGCTCCCTGGCCGAGCACCTGCCGAGGCTGTGCGAGGGTCCGGGCCTGCTGCTCGTCACTGCCCCCATGGGGGAGGGTAAAACTGAGGCCGCCCTCTACGCCGCAGAGGTCATGGGCCGAGCTGCGGGGCGCTGCGGACTGTACGTGGCGCTACCGACCATGGCCACCGCCGACCAGATGTTCACGAGGGTCACCACCTACCTGCGACGCCGCAACGCCACGCCCTCCACTACGACCCTGCTGCACGGCATGGCGTGGCTAAACCCCCACTACCTGTCGCAGCAGGACACCGCGCCCGCCGAAGAGCAGCTCCCGCCCGACAACCCCGGATCGGCGGAGTTTCGACGCCTGGTGGAGGTCAGTGAATGGCTCCGGGGCCGCAAGCGTGGCCTGTTCGCCGACTACGCCGTCGGAACCATCGACCAGGCCCTGATGGCGGCCCTGCGCAGCCGCCACAACGTGGTACGCATGCTCGGCCTGGCCGGAAAGACCGTGGTCATCGACGAGGTGCACGCGGCGGACTCCTACATGCTGGCGCTGGTCACCCGGCTTTTGAACTGGCTCGGCCGACTCCAGGTGCCGGTGATCCTGCTGTCGGCCACCCTGCACCACCGCACCGCGCGAACCCTCATCGAGGCCTACCTCAAAGGCGCGGGCCGGCGACGCAACGCTGCTCCCATCCCAACGGTGGCCTATCCCGGCTGGGTCTACGCCAGCGCCCAGTCCCCCCACCCCGTCACGGTCAACCCCGAACCGCTGGAGACCACGCAACGCAAACCGCTGGCCCTACACCCCCGTGAGGTGTCGCTGACCGGAGACGACACCACCGCCCTCGACCGCGCCATACAGGAGGAACTGGCCAAGCTGGTGGAACAGGGCGGCTGCGCCGCCGTCATCCGCACCACCGTCGCCGAGGCACAGCACACCTTCCACCGGATCGCGGAGTGGTCCGCGCGCCACGCTCGCGCAACCGGCACCGAACCACCCGAGATGTACCTGCTGCACGCCCGGTTCCCCGCCCAACAGCGGGAACGCGTCACCGAGGACATCGTGCACCGGCTCGGTGCGAACGGCGCCCCGAACGGACAACGCCCCCGCTCGGCGATCCTGGTAGCCACGGCCATAATCGAGCAGAGTATCGATATCGACGTGGATCTGATGGTCAGCGACCTCGCCCCGATCCACCTGCTACTGCAGCGCTCGGGCCGATGCTGGCGCCACGAGCACCGCGGTATCCTCGCCCGTCCCGCCTGGGCCACCGAGCCGCGCCTGGTCGTACTCGCCCCGCACCGCACCGACGCCGAGGATGCCCTCCCGCGAGGCTGGAGCCACATTCACCACCCGTCGCTGCTGCTGCGTACTCACAACCTGTTGCGGCGGTGGGCGAACCAGCCCGTCCGTGTCCCCGAGGACGTTCAAGAGCTCGTGGACGGCATGATCGACGACACTGACCTCAACCCGGACAACCCGCACCAGGATCTGGACCGCGAGGCCACGGATCTGGCCTACCGAAGCCTCGGCGAGAACGCCGCGATCCCGCCGCCGGGCAGAGCCACACGCGACCTGTACCGCCTCACCGACCACGACATCGACGAAGCGCAGGTGGCCACCCGTTTCGGGGCGGATACCACACGCGTGGTGTGCTGTTATTCCGACTCCCACGGCCACCGCTGGCTGGATGAGGCATTAAGCGAGGAGCTCCCCGAGACAGGCGAGTTGGCCCATGGAGGGTTCAGTACCGGCCAGGTGCGCGCTGTCCTCTCCCGCAGCCTGCCGGTACCCGGCCGGTGGCTGGAGGACCACGCGGAACAGGCCGCACCCCCAGAGACGTGGTTGACCAGCCCCCACCTGTGCCAGATCCGGCTGCTGGTTCACCGGGTCGGCCCGGACGGCAGCGTGCACGGACCGCAACTGGGGGGCAGGCGGATGTACCTGGACCCGCGGCTGGGGCTGGTGGTGGAGCCCTGAGGCCACAGGCATCTCGCGCTCGACAGATCGGCCTCTGCCGCAGACCTCTTTGGCCGAATCCGGCCGGGTTTCTCATTTTCGGGTTGTTGTCGTTGCTGTCCGTTACCGTCGGCCTTCGCCGCCGATTCTCGATCGAACGGATTCTCTCTATGCCCGAACCGTCCTTCGATCTCCTCACACAACCCTGGCTCTTCGCACGTCCGCTCGGGGCGGGGGCCGAGGTGAAACAGTTGGGGCTGCACGATGTGCTGGCCCATGCCCATGAACTGGCCGATGTGGAGGTGCCGCTGCCGCCGGCCACGTCCGGGCTGTGGCGGGTGCTGGCGCTGCTCACCGCCCGGGTGACCGGGCTGGACACCGCGGACGACCTGGATGAGTGGCTGGACCGGCGCGCGGAAGTGCTCGGCCGCGGGTACCTGCCCGAGAGGGACATCGACGCCTACTTCGCGGACCACGCCGGGCGGTTCGACCTGTTCGACCCGGACCATCCCTGGATGCAGGACCCGCGGCTGCGTGAGCAGTGCCCCAAGAGCGCGGGCGTGAACAAGCTGGTGTGGGGGCGGCCGGCGGGCAACAACGCGGTATGGCTGGGCCACCATGTGGATGCCGACCCTGCCCCGGTCACCAGTGCGGAGGCCGCCTGGTCGCTGCTGGCCTGGTTGTACTACGGGGCTTCGGGGCGGTGTGCCAGCCGTGTGGTGGGGGAGACGAACGAAGCCAACGCCACCGCCGGGCCGCTGCGGCGTGTGGTGTCCTTCCACCCGGCCGGTCCCGACCTGTTCCACTCCCTGGTGTTGAACATTCCCTATCCGGGCGATGAGGTTGAGGACGTCCCGGCGCCGTGGGAGACGCGCGAGCTTCCCGACCCGTTGGGGCTGCCACCGAGTGGGGAGGGGCTGGCGGGAAGGCTGGTCTGCCGATACCGGCACGCGCTGCTGCTGCGGCCCAGCGCCGACGGCGGTGAGGTCACCGACGCCTGGATCACCTGGGCGTGGCGTCAGCCCGGACCGGAGGTGCGCGACCCCTACGTCATCTACGACACGAGCAGGTCCGGCGCGATCTACGCCCGCTACGCCGAGGCCGAGCGCGCCGTCTGGCGGGACCTGGACGCCCTGCTGCTCAAGTCCAGCGCCGACGGCGCCACGCGGCGCCCGGAAATCCTGGACTGGTGTGGCCCGAACGCCGGCCTGCCCTCCGAGGTACGGGAGCGCTTGTCCCTGCGGGCGTTCGGTTTCGACCAGGACGGCCAGACCCGGGACAAGCAGTGGTTTTCCACCACCACCCCGCCGGTACTTCGGTGGCTGGCCGACGAGGACGCCGGCGCCGCGCCGGAGAGCACGCTGCGTATCACCACCGCCCGCGACGCCGCGGAACGCTCCGGGCGGGCGCTGCGTGCCGTGCTCATCAACGGGTGGCAGGCCACCACCGGGGTGGCCGAGGGCGCGGGGCCGTGGCTGCGGCGAGGCCTCACCCGGTACTGGCAGCGCGCCGAGCGGGAGTTCTGGAAAATCGCCTTCGACGAGACCCGCACCGCCCCCGGTAACACCTTCATCCACACCGCCGTGGAGGCCTTCGACCACGTCACCGAGTCGTACGCACGCCGCCCCCGCGCCGCCGAGGCGCTGGAGAAGGTGCGCCGCGGCCTCTACTCCGGCTGGGTCAGGCCCACCCCACCCCCCGAGGAGCCACAGTGAACCGTCCTCAACTCGTCGCGACCGCCGACCGGATGGTCGCCCACCTGCGCCGCATCAACGAGCGAGATCCGGGCACCCGCGCGATGCTGCGACGCGGGCTGGGCCGACCACCGGAGGACATCGCCAACTTCCACGCCCACGCGGTGGTGACCCGCTACTTGCCGGAGAGATGCGACCACGCCACGGAACGCGCCTTCTACACCGTGGCCGCGCTGGTGGCCGCACAGCCGCGCGGCGCCCGCGACCAAGAGGCCGCTGAGGCCACGTCAGCGGAGTCCACCGACGAGGCCACAGCGGAAAACGCGGCCGCCGAATCGACGCCGGAACCCGCAGCACCGGAGGACACGGCGGAGGGGACACGCCGCACCTTCGGCCAGACCCTGGCCTGGGCGGTGGAGAACGGCCACCTGAAGGGCGACATGGTGCGCGAACGGCTGCACCTGCTCGCGCGCTACCGCACCGATCGGCTACACCGCGAACTTCCCAAACTCGTCGCCCATCTGCGGGCCGACCTCGTGCCGATCGACTGGGGCTACCTGCTGCGCGACCTGGCCCTGTGGGATGAGGAACGCGACCAGGTCGCCAAACGGTGGGTGCAGCAGTACCACCGCACCCGCGACCAGATCCAGCGCCAACGCGCCACCAACGGCGAACCCGCCACCCCCAACAACCGTGAGAGCGAGCCAGCATGACCACACCGGCCTACCTCGACATTCACGCGCTGCAGACCCTGCCCTACTCCAACGTCAACCGCGACGACCTCGGGCTGCCCAAGGTCGTGGAGTACGGCGGCCGCGAACGCACCCGCGTCTCCAGCCAGAGTTGGAAACGCGCGGTACGCCACCAGGTCGAGACCCGCCTGGGCGATCCGGCGGTGCGTACCCGCCGCATCATCACCGCCGTCGCCGAGCGGCTGACCGCTCACGGATGGGACGCGGACCTGGCCGAGCTCGCTGGCCGTCAGGTCGTGGCCGCGGCCGGCAAGGGCATCAAGCTGGAACAGGACAAGGAGGGCCAGCCGCCCAGCACCTCGGTGCTGCTGTATCTGCCCACCCCGGGCCTGGACGAGCTGGCCGAGCTCGCCGCCAGCCACGAGAACGAACTCCGGGCGATCGCGGGCAAGAAGAACCCCAAACCGGTGCTGCCCTCCGAGCGGGTGGCCGCGATCCTGCGGTCCCGCAACGCCACCATCAACCTCTTCGGACGCATGCTGGCCGAACTGCCCGGCGCGGACGTGGACGGGGCGGTGCAGTTCGCGCACGCCTTCACCGTGCACGGCACCGATGTGGAGACCGACTTCTTCACCGCCGTGGACGACATCCCCAGTGCCGGTGAGGACCGCGGTAGCGGCCACATGAACGTCGGCCAGTTCAGCGCCGGCACCTTCTACCGCTACGCCAACGTCAACCTGGCCACCCTGGTGGACAATCTCGACGGGGACACCGCCTCGGCACGCGAACTCCTCACGGAGTTCCTAGCCGCGTTCCTGGCCACCGTCCCGGGCGGCAAACAGACCGCCACCGCGGCGATGACCATCCCCGAGCTGGTGTACGTGGCGGTACGCGGGGACCGGCCCATCTCGTTGGCCCCCGCTTTCGAACAGCCGATCACCAGCACCCACGGCTACGCCGCGGTGGCCCGAACGGAGCTGTCCGACTACGCCCGGCAGCTGCACACGCTGTGGGGGGAGGAAGACCTGCACTACAGCGCGCACGCCGGGATGGAGGCCACCGACGACAAGCTTCCCGGCCTGGGCCAGCGCCGCGACTCCTACCCGGCGCTACGCTCCGAAGCGGTCGAGGCGGCGTTCGGAGCCGGCCAGTGAGCGGGTTCCTGCTGCGCTTGGCCGGGCCGCTGCAAAGCTGGGGCGAGCACAGCGCCTACGGGATGCGCGACACGCTGGCCTTCCCCACCCGCTCCGGGTTGATCGGCATGTTCGCCGCCGCCCAAGGTCTGCCGCGTGGCGCTGACCTTTCACCCTACGCCCCGCTACGGATCACGGTGCGCCTGGACCGCCCCGGCACACGGATGGTGGACTACCACACCGCCGGCGGTGGCGTTCCCGCCAGCCGAACGGTGCCCACGGCCGAGGGCAAACGCAAAGGCGCGGAGGTCGCCACCATCGTGACCGAGCGCAGCTACCTCGCCGGAGCGGTGTTCACGGTGGCCGTCGAGGCTCCCCTCGAGTTGGTGGCCACGATCACCGCGGCCCTGCGCAGACCGCACTGGCAGCCCTACCTGGGCCGGCGCAGCCACATACCGGACCCGCCCCTGCTGCTGCGGCAACAGGTCGAGGACCCCCGCACCGAACTGCGCACCCGGGTCCCACTGCCGGTGCCCGAGCGGCCGCGCGCCCGGCGGGACGGCGGCGTCACGGTGGACTTCGTGCACGAGGGAGAGCCCGTATCCAGCGCGCCCTCGGCCGAGCGGCGCACCCGCCACACGCTCAACGACATCCCCCACACCTTCGACGCCCAGCGTCGCTCCTACGCCACCCGGGCCGTCACCGTGCTGCCCGAGGAGTTGCCAGCCGCATTGTGCCGGTGGCGCGACCACAAGCACTACCTGGAAACGCTCTACCAGTACGCCGCGGAGGGGACATGGAACTCTGGCTGACTCGGATCACCCCCAACCCCCGATCCGCCGAGGCCCGCGCTGACCTCGCCACCGCCGGCAACCTGCACCGACGCCTGATGCGCCTGCTACCGCCCGAGGACCTGGGCGACAGCCCACGGCGGGCCGCCGGGCTGCTGTTCCGGGTGGAGGAGTCCCGCCAGGGCACCGCCGTCGTCGCCCAGAGCGCCCGCAAGCTCGACCCCGTCCGACTGCCCCACGGGTACGGGCAGGTGGAGCACCGCGAACTCAGCCCGCTGCTGGATTCCCTGGCCACTGGCCAACCCGTGCGCTACCGGATTGTCGCCAGCCCCACCAAACGGGTCGGACGCTCGGCCCACCACGGTCTCAAGGAGACCACCACCCCGCTTCGGGGGCCGGAGGCCGAGGCGTGGTGGCGCAGCCGCGCACGCGACAACGGGCTGGAGCCGCGGTCCCTCATCACCCACGACCGCGCGGACGCCGTGGACAACTCCCGCGGGCGACGGATCCGGCACGCGGCCGTGATGTTCCAAGGGGTGGCTGAGGTAACCGACGTGGCGGCCGCGCGTGAGGCCGTTCACCGCGGCATCGGCCGCGGCAAGTCCCACGGGTGCGGGCTGCTCAGCCTGGCCCCGCTGGGAGGTGGCGAATGAGCGGCGGCTTCGACGGTCAGGCGCGCCGTAAACTCGCCTCACCCACCCTGGCGATGCTACCCCGAGTCTCCGACGGGCTCTCCTTCCTCTACATCGACATCGCCCGCGTCGAACAGACCGAGACCGGCGTCTGCGCGGTGACCGAGCCCGAGGAGGGCCACCTGCAGCGCACCCACCTGCCCACGGCCGCGCTGGCCTGTGTCCTGCTGGGGCCGGGAACCTCCATCACCCAGCGGGCACTGTCGACCCTCATGCGCCACGGCACCACGGTGATCGCCACCGGATCCGGCGGGGTCCGATGCTATGGCGCGCTGCAACCCACCGACCGCACCACCGAATGGCTGGAACGGCAGGTACGCGCCTGGTCTGATCCCACGGCCCGGCTCGACGTCGCCCGACGGATGTATGAGCTCCGCTTCCAGGAAGACATCACCCCCGGCACACCCCTGGAGCGGATGCGCGGCATCGAAGGCCAGCGCATGAAAGCGCTCTACCGGGCGCTCGCACAGCGCCACGGCCTGAAACCGTTCAAACGCAGCTACGATCCCAACGACTGGGATGGGCAGGACCCGGTGAACCTAGCCCTGTCCGCGGCCAGCGCGGCGTTCTACGGCATCGCCCACGCCGTGATCTGCCACCTCGGATGCTCGCCCGCGTTGGGATTCGTGCACTCCGGCAAGCAACAGTCACTGGTCTATGACATGGCCGACCTATACAAGGCCGAGGTCACCGTCCCATTGGCGTTCTCCCTGGCGCGCTCGCCCAACCCGGAATCCGAGGCCCGGCGCACGCTGCGCGAGGACTTCCGGCTCTACCGGCGACTGCCACGCATCGTCAGGGACCTGCAGTGGCTCCTCGACCCGGAGCGGCCTGACCGCGAGGAAGAAGAGGAAGAGGAGGAGGAACCCGTCCGGCTGGTCGAACTCTGGGATCCGCACCAGGGCAGCGTGCCTGGGGGTACCAACTACGGCGACGACGTGACCTGAGAGGGGATTGTGTGGCGAACATGGTGGTCATCGCGACCGCGGCCGTTCCCGAACACGTTCGAGGCGCGCTGACCCGCTGGATGATCGAACCCAAGGCGGGGCTCTACGTGGGCACACTCTCGGCCCGGGTCCGCGAAGAACTGTGGGACGTGGTCGCCGCCTCCTTGGGCGAGGGTTCGGCGGTATGCATCCACCCGACGGACACCGAGCAGCGATTCCTTGTCCGAACCGCGGGCCCCCAACGCCGCGAAATCATGGACTACGAGGGACTACAGCTCATCCAAATGAACCCGGAGGAAGCCCTGACTCCGGACCCAACCGCAGGCTTCCTGCCCGAAGGATGGTGACCAAAGCAATGGGTACAGAGGGTGACTTTATGATTACACCTGAACTCGGCAGCGGGTAGATTTTGGTAAATAATTGGTAACGACGAAAGTCGTCGCAGGTCGGTAAGTCAGAGCCCCACGGACGTGGGGATGGACCGGTGGAGGTCGGCCCCGCGGCGATCGAGTACAGCAGAGCCCCACGGACGTGGGGATGGACCGCGGGCATGGGCGGCAGTTTCGTGATCCTGGACCAGAGCCCCACGGACGTGGGGATGGACCTGCTCGCCGACTCGGATCCCGAGGTCGAGGGCGCAGAGCCCCACGGACGTGGGGATGGACCGGCGGTATCGAGGACGTCGTCATCCTCGAGGGCCAGAGCCCCACGGACGTGGGGATGGACCGCTGGCCTCGGTGACCATGACCACCGGGGCCACCAGAGCCCCACGGACGTGGGGATGGACCTCGGCGGGATCACCTCGGCAACCGTCAACCCCGCAGAGCCCCACGGACGTGGGGATGGACCGCCGAACTGGAGCCCGCCAAGCACGGCGACGACCAGAGCCCCACGGACGTGGAGATGGACCGGGTCGAGCCGGCTGGGAAGGCCGGCAAGGATCCAGAGCCCCACGGACGTGGGGATGGACCGTCCGCGGGCGCGGCCAGCTCTGCGGGCTGGGACAGAGCCCCACGGACGTGGGGATGGACCTCCCCCATACTCCGAAACCACGTCAGAGCGGACCAGAGCCCCACGGACGTGGGGAATGGACCTGTTCGCCCGTCGGCGTATCTGCTGGCACAGGCCAGAGCCCCACCGGTGCTCCCCTCACACGCGGGGAGGGACCAACCCCGAACCGCTGGAGACCACGCAACGCAAACCGCTGACCCTCCACCCCCGCGAGGTGCCGTTGCCCGGAGGCGATACCACCCCCTCGACCGCGCCGTGCAGGAGGAACTGGCCGCGCTGGTGGAACAGGGTGGCGCCGCGGCCGTGCTGCGCGGCCAGGCCCGGGTGCGCACCCCCAGGGGACCGACGTCACCCGTTTCTTCCATGCCGGTGCCCGCGCGGCTCTGGCCACCGCACAGACCCACGGGGTGCGGGTGGCCCTACTGAAGGAGTCCGGCCCCTCGTGCGGCCTTCACCACGTCTACGACGGAGAGCGGTACCCCGGCCCCGGCGTCACCGCACAACTACTGCTCGACCACGGCATCAGCGTCTACACCGAGAACGAGATCGAGGCCGCGGCCGCCCGACTGCACGAGCTGGAGAAAGCGTCCTGACCCCGGGCGTCGTCCGGATCAGGCGGGACGGGCGGCACCGCGGATCTCGCTGGGGGTGACCCCGTACTCGGCCTTCAGCGCGCGACCCAGGTGGGTGGCATCGGTGATCCCCCAACGCGCGGCGATGGCGGCGCTGCTGCGCTGCTCCAGCGCCGGGTCCTGGAGGTCGCGGCGAATCCGGCTCAGGCGCTGGCGCCGAATCCACGCGCCCAGGGTGATGCCGCGCGCACGCAACCGCTTCTGCACGAAACTCACCGAGACGCCGTGCGCGCGCGCCACCGAGGCCAGGGACAGCCCCGGGTCGCTGAGATTGGCTCGGCAGTACGCCAGGATGCGGTCGGTGACCTCCTCGCCGCCCTCGGCGGAGGCCGTGTCGGTGAACGTGGAGACCACCAGGGAGACCAGTGCGTCGGCCAGGTGCAGCGTGCTCGGGGCCGGGGCGTCGTTCAGCCCCGCTTCCAGGTCGGCGAGCTCGGTCAGCAGCGTCGTCACCAGCGGCCGCACGCCTTCGCTCGCGCGGACCGGCTGGGCGGTGCGCCCGCTGAGCAGCTCGGCGTGGGCGCCCAGGGCGGCCCATGGGATGCCGAGCACCACGGTGTCGTAGGCCTCCGGGAAGCGCATCTGGTACGGCCGCCCGGTCTCGTAGGCGACCAGTTCCCCGGCCGAAACCGTGCACTCCTTCCCGCCCTGGGCGATATGACCGCGCCCCCGCTGATGAAGCGCGACCTTGAGGAGGCGCGGGGTTCCTGAGTCCACGACGGCGTCGTTCCGGCTGACCAGGGTGGGCGTACACCGGATCCGGGTGACCACCAGGTCATTGACCCGCAGCCCGCGAAAGCGCGCCCGGAATCCCGACCCGCTCCGCGTGGTCTCCCCACCGGTGTGCACCACACGGCCCCCCGACGTACCGGGGCACCCGAGGGGAGCGATCCGCAGCGGCACGAAGGCCGACGAGGCCTGTTCCTGGAACTCCTCAACCCGCGTGGAGACGACATCGAGGCTCTCTCCGGTGGATGTGGACACGCCTCACCTCCGTGAACTCCGAGAAAAGGAGAATAACGCGAGCGTAATGCGTCCATGTGGCCTGGGCAACATCGTGGCCTGGGCACGATGTCCGCCGACTGGCGAGTCCCCGTACCTGATCTGGCCTTTCTGTGGCGCATATCACCTCTAGAGTGCGACGCAGCCCTACAAAGTGAGGTGATATGGCAGTGCCGACGCGGCAACGGGAGTTCGACCACGTGATCGTGGGCGCGGGCTCGGCTGGATGCGTGCTGGCCCGCCGTCTGGTGGACGCCGGGCGCAGTGTGTTGCTCATCGACGCCGGTCCTCGGGACCTCAACCCCGACATCTACTCGCTCCTCGGTCTGTGGAACCTATGGGAATCCGAGGTGGACTGGGCGTTCACCACCGAGCCGCAGACCTCCGCGGGAGGCGCCACCGTGTTCTGGCCCCGCGGTCGGGTGTTGGGCGGCAGCAGTTCCCTCAACGGGATGGCCTACGTCCGAGGCGCCGCCGGCGACTACGACAACTGGGCCTACAACGGGTGCCCGGGATGGTCCTACGCCGACGTGCTGCCCTACTTCAAACGATCCGAGGACTTCCACGGCCCGACCGCCGAGCACCACGGTGTGGGCGGCCCCCACCCGGTCACGCTCAACGAGCACCCAACGGACGTGTCCACCGCCTTCGTCCAGGCGTGCCAGGACTACGGCATCCCGTTCAACCCCGACTACAACGGCGCGGACCCCCTCGGGGTCAGCTACATTCAACAGTCGGTGCACGACGGCCGCAGGGTGAGCGCCTGGTCGGCCTTCTGCCTGCCCATCGCCGACGACGAGCGGCTCACCGTCGCCCCCGGGACCACGGTCACCCGCCTGCGTTTCGAGGGCCCGACGTGTGTCGGCGCTGCCCTCCACGGGGCCGAGGGGGAGACGGAGGTCCGCTCCCGCGGTGAGGTGATCCTCGCCGCCGGCACCGTCGGTTCCGCGCACCTGCTCCAGCTCAGCGGAATCGGACCGGCCGACGAGCTGCGGCGGCTCGGCATCGAGGTACGCGCCGACCTGCCCGGGGTGGGCCGCAACCTGCACGACCACATCCTCGCGCCGGTGGTCTGGGAGGCCACCAGGCCGATCGGTGAGCTGCACGGAACCCCCCTGGAGGCGCACTTCTTCGAACGCAGCGACCCCGGGATGCCCGCTCCCGACCTCCAGCCGCTGTTCATCCCCATGCCGCTGCCGGTGGTGGGCTACGACGGCCCGGAGCACGGCTACACCCTGCTCGCCGGGGTCATCCGGCCGCTGAGCCGAGGCCGGATGTGGCTGCGCTCGGCCGACCCCACCCAGGCTCCCGCACTGGACCCCCGCTACCTCGCCGAACCCCAGGACCTGGCGGCCATGCGCCGGGCACTGTCGATGTCGCGCGAGATCGGGGAGGCAACGGCGATGCGGGAGTGGCGGCTCAGGGAGGTCGCCCCCGGGCCGGACGTCCGCGACGACGACGCGCTCCGCCACTACATCCACACCCAACTGCTCACCTACCACCACCAGGTCGGAACCTGCCGCATGGGGATGGACCAAGGCGCGGTGGTGGACCCCCGGCTTCGGGTGCGCGGTGTGGCGAACCTGCGGGTCGCCGACGCATCGGTGATGCCCAGTGTGCCCTCCGGAAACACCCACGCCCCCACGATGATGATCGCCGAGCGCGGCGCCGAGCTCGTACTCGACGGATGACGGACCGAGCAGTGACCGCAGAGGAGCCCACAATGCGAACCGAGATGCTGATCGACGGCGAATGGACCACCGGGTCCGGCCGGACCTTCGCCACGCGCGATCCCGCCACGGGAGAGACCATCGCCGAGATCCCCGAGGCCGGCACCACCGACGTGGATTCCGCGGTGCAGGCGGCCTCCCGGGCCTTCGAGTCCGCGGAGTGGGCGGACATGCTGCCCGCGGCCCGCGCCCGGCTGCTGCTGCGCCTGGCCGACCTCGTGGAGGAGCACACCGAGGAACTCGCCCGGTTGGAGACCACCGACCAGGGCCAACCCCTGGGGATCAGTGGGGGGATCTCCGTGCCCAACGTGGTGGACCACCTGCGGTACTACGCCGGTTGGGTCACCAAGATCACCGGGATCACCGCGCCGGTGTCGCTGCCCGACGTGGACTACCGCACCCGCCGCGAACCCCTGGGCGTGTGCGGACTGATCACCCCGTGGAACTTCCCCTTGATGATCCTGGTGTGGAAGCTGGCCCCGGCCCTGGCCACCGGGAACACCGTGGTGGTCAAACCCCCCGAGCAGGCCCCACTGAGCACCCTGCGCCTGGCCGAGCTGGTCCGGCAGGCCGGTATCCCCGACGGGGTGGTCAACGTCGTCACCGGGGGACCCGAGGTCGGGCAGGCCCTGGTGCGCCACCCCAAGGTCGCCAAGATCTCCTTCACCGGCTCGACCCAGGTGGGTCGCGAGATCGCCGCGGAGGCGGGACGCGCCCTGAAACGGGTGTCGTTGGAACTGGGCGGGAAGGCCCCCTCGATCATCGCCGCCGACGCCGACCTGGACGCCGCGGTGCAGGGCAACATCATGGGCGGGCTGCTCAACTCCGGGCAGGTCTGCGCCGCCTACACTCGGTTCTACGTCGATGCCGAGCGCCATGACGAGTTCACCGAGAAGCTCGCCGGGGCCGCCGCCTCGATGAAGCTCGGCCCCGGGCTGAACGAGGACACCCAGATGGGGCCGCTGGTCTCCGGCGAGCACCTCGCGCAGGTCGAGCGCTACGTCGATCTCGGAAAGGCCGAAGGGGCCGAGCTGCGCACCGGTGGCACCCGCCCCGACGGGGAGCTCGCCGACGGCTACTTCTACCGGCCCACGGTCTTCTCCGGGGTCACCGACGACATGACTATCGCGCGGGAGGAGATTTTCGGTCCGGTGCTGAGCGTGCTCTCCTACGAGGACCCCGAGGAGCTGGCCGCCCGCGCCAACGACACCGACTACGGGCTGGCAGCGGTGATCTGGTCACGCGACATCTCCACGGCCAACCGGCTCGCCCGCCGGATCAAGGCCGGTAGCGTCTACGTCAACATGCCGCCCATGCTGGACGCCGCCGCGCCCTGGGGCGGAATGAAGTCCTCCGGTCTCGGTCGGGAGATGGGCTGGGAGGGCATCGAGGCCTTCACCGAGACCAAGAGCATCTGGACCAGCCTGGCCTGACAGCGGGAGTGCGAGCCGTCCACCCGCTCGCGCGGGCCCCGGCCGCGCCGGGACTGCTCACCGGGCTTGGGGCGCGAAGGAGGCCCGGCGGTGGTGACCGGGTGACTCCACCCCCGTGCGATCCGCCGTGGGTCTCCCGGTCGGTGGAGGACGAGGTCCGATCACGCGGTGACCATCGCCGCGCCGTTGAGCTCGCCCCAAGGGATCGGGGACGGGCGCGCCGCCGGGCCCCGCCTCACACGTCCCGCTGCGCAACGACCTGCTGGAGAACTACCGCCACCACTACAGCCCGGTGGCGCTCCCGACCCAGATCGTTTCCCACGCTGTACCCACATGGCACAAAAACGCCCGCCATCCCGAAAGGATGGCGGGCCTATGACCTGCGTATTCACCTGTCGGGACGGCGGGATTTGAACCCATGACCTCTTGACCCCCAGTCGAAAACGGCCGTTCAGACGGCCCTGGATCGACCGCGCATAGCTCCCTAAAATCGCAGGTAAAACCGGGTATTGCGATGCCGGTCGGTGTCGCCCGAAGCCGCCCGGTGACGCCTCGTTCACGGTCAAACCACGGTCAAGCTCACGGTCGAGACCGCCGAGAGAGGAGGCCTTTCGTGGGGTTCTCGCGCAAACGCACGGGACGCGACGGCAAGCCGCGCTACACCGCCTACTACCTCGACCACAAGAACCAGGAACGCTCGGCCGGCACCTTCTCCAATCGCAAGGACGCCGACAAGGCCTGGCAGCGCGCCGAGACCAAACAGGCCGAAGGACGCATCGGCGATCCCGCCCGCGGCCGCATGACCTTCCGTCGCTACGTCGAGGAGATCTGGCTGCCCAACCACCAGATCGAAGCCACCACCCGTGAGGGCTACACCTACACCCTGTACAAGCACGTTATGCCCGAGTTCGGCCCGATGAGAATGGCCGAGATTCTGCCGGAGCACGTCCGTGCCTGAGTGGCCAAGCTGCAGGCTGCGGGGCATTCGCCCAACACCATCCGCCTCAACAAGACCGTCCTCAGCGCGGTGTTCACCACCGCCCTCAACGACCAGGTGACCTTCCTCCACCCCTGCAAAGGCGTCAAGACTCCGCCGGTCCCCAAGAAACCGCTCACCATCATCACTCCTGAGCAATTCGACGCGCTCTATCTTCAGCTGCCCGACGCCACGAGCCGGCTCCTCGTCGAGACCGCGATCGAGAGTGGACTGCGTTGGGGAGAGCTGTCCGAACTGCGCGGACAAGATCTCGACGCCGCCCGCATTCTCACCGTCAGCCGTGCCGTCGTCCGCGTCGATCCGAAGTTCCATCCCCAGGGCAAGCGTTTCCTCGTCAAGGACTATCCGAAGGACCGCCAGTACCGGCGCATCAAGCTCAGCCCGCAGATCGTGCGCAAGCTGCAGGCCTACAGCGCCGACAAGGCTCTCGGGCGCGACGACCTCCTGTGATCCGCCCCCGACGAGAGCACCGCCGACATCCTGAGGCCCAGCCTGCCGCCACCGGAGACGCTGGGCCTGACGGCACCCAATGCCAACGGGCGCCGCTACCGGCACGGCACCCTCAGCGCCTATTCGGCAGGCCGGTGCCGCTGCCAGCACTGCCGCAGTGCCTATGCCGCCTACCGCGCCGAGCGTCGCCGCAGTGGCAAGGACGAACCGCGGTCCCGCGCCGCCCCGACACCGACGGCCACACCACATCGCCGCCCAGTGGTTCCGCAACCACATCTGGCGTCCTGCCCTGGCAGCCAGCGGCTTGGAGAGGCGCGTACGCTTCCACGATCTGCGCCACGCCCACGCCTCGTGGGTCCTGGCAGGCGGTGCCGACCTCCAAGTCGTCAAGGAGCGCCTCGGTCACTCCGACATCGCCACTACCGCCCGCTACCTGCACACCCTGCCCGATGCCGACGAAACCGCGCTGGAGGCTCTGTCCAAAGTCCGCAGCCGCGCCCCCGACAGCGCCGATGACACATCCGGTCCGGGCTGGTGATCGCCCCATGCGGTCAGCCCGCTACACGCATTCTGTGACGCCCCTGGCCGTCATCCTGCTCGCCGGCATTGCCGCCGTGGTGTCCTATTCCCACATGTTCGAACTGGCTCTGCGTCACGGTGAACCCCAATGGCGGGCGGCCCTCTTTCCCCTCTCGGTCGACGGCATGATCGTGGCGTAGTCCATGTCCCTGCTCAGTGACGCCCGCCAGGGCCGACGCGGCGGCCTCCTGCCCTGGATTCTGCTCATCGTCGGCAACGCCGCCTCCCTGTGCGCCAACGTCGCCGTGGCCGAACCAACCTTGTGGTCGCGGGTGATCCACGCCTGGCCGAGCTTCGCCCTGATGGGTGCCTATGAGCTGCTCATGCGCCTGTGTGGTCGGTGCGCTTGTCTTGGTCCGAGCGTTCTGCAGGGGCTCCGTCATAGCCGTCCGTCGTTCTCGACGAACCGTCGGTGGTCTAGGGCGTGCGGCCGTTCGAGGGTGGGGGAGAATGGGCCAGCGGTTCCATTCTGGCCCATTCTCACCACGACCAGGTGTCCGGCTCAGGCGAACGGCAGCCAGAAGTACTTGTGGATGCAAGAGGCACTCAGGTTGCTGCTCTTCCAGACGGAGAATGTGGCGTTCGTGCCCCTGTTGACGGGAACGCTGAAACTGGACGCGTTACCATCGTCATCGACCCAGGCGGTGATGTCGAAGGAACTCCCGCCGGGGGGCGTTATCGTGGCCTTGAGCTCGGCGCTCGCGGCTTTCCCGCTGTCGTGGCTGACCTGGATCCAGCCAATCAGGATGCCGGAGCTGCTCGCCTTGAATGACGTCGGGTTGTCGGAGGATGTGACGACTGTGCCGACTAGATTCCCCCGAACGTCCAGTTGGGCGTTGTAGCCGATCGTGGCCTTGTTCATCACCCAGATGTCGCCGGGTGACATCCCGTCGTAGTTCGACGAGTACCCGATGAGGATCCTGCCGTTGGCGGAGAGGTCCCCCGTGGAGTAGATCTGCTGGTCCGCGCGCAACCCCTGCGGGAAACTGACGTCGGTGCCCGCCGTGGTGTCCATCCTGACGGCGCCGTCGCTCCTGGCCAGGATTCCGGCGTCGGCGTCGATCCGTTTCTTGGACGTGAGCCCCTGGGGGAATGTCACGTCACTGACTCCGGAGGTGGTGAGTTTCTCGGTTCCTCCCCAGCTCACGGTGAGATCACCGTTGGCGTCGGTCTTGCCGGCTACGCGGAGATCACCGTTGGCGTCGGTCTTGCCGGTCACGCCGAGATTCCCGTTGACGGTGACGTCACGGGCGGTGACGTCACCGTTCAGCACGCGAACAAGCAGCCGTTGCTTGTGGCGGACGTCGGTGGCCCACGAGGGGACCAGTTCGAAGGTGGTGTCGGTGGTCAGTGGCCCCGTGCGGACGGGCTGCGGATGTTTCTCGTCGAGCGGGATCTCCGTGCCGTTGGCGTACAGCTTGTAGCTGATTTGGGGAAGCGGTGGGGCGAGCCAGGTGAGAACGGTCTGTTCCTTATACCGGACCGGGTTGGTGTCCGCCCGGAGCTCCTTGAGGTAGTAGCCGGTGGGGAACTTACCGAGGGGGAGGTATTTCCACAGTGTCTCGCCGTTCCTCTCGGCCTGGATTCCCACCAGGACCGTGGTGACCCCCTCTTGCGCGCTGACGGGGATGTCGTCGACGAAGAGCTCGATCGACTCACCCGGTGCGAAAGGGGATCCGTTGTCGCTCCCGGTGTAGGTGTAGGTGTAGGTGCCGTTGTCGTCGTCCGAGGGGGTCCGTACCTGGGATGTGCGGTAAGTGGTCCTGCCCCGGTTGGCCCACTTCTCGCTGAGCACCTCGGCCTGGGGGACGCTTTCCTTGGTTACCTTGACGAAGATCGTGATCGCGTAGGCCTTGAGCGGCTCGTCGTGCACGTTGGTCATCAGGACGTGGAGCGCCGCGCGATTCGGGGGTCCGCTCTGCGGCGAGGCGACCAATGGTGTCGGCTCGGTTCCTATCACCACGCTCAGGACGTCGGGGAATCCTTCGTCGGCGTGCACCGTGAGCTCGTCACCAGGGGCCTCTGTCGTGTCCGTCATGGCTGTTCTCCTTCTCCTTGGTCGGTCGCTTCCGTGGGGGCCGGGCTCGCTGTGCTCGTGCCAGTGAGGCCGCGTTTGAGATACAGCAGACCCGTGCGCAGGTGGGTCGGTGATTCTGGGGTGATCCGTGCTGTGCCGTCGTCGTCGCACACCGGGACCGGGTTCTTCCGGTCGGCCTTCGGCACCCAGGCCCAGGTGCCGTGTTCGACCTTCGGCAAGGGCAGAGGGAAGGCCACCGTCTCTGCCTTCACACTCGTGCCCGAGTTGACCGTGACTGGGCGCTTGCTGCCCAGGTTCGGCCCGACGTGGAACAGCGCTTCCATGCGTGCCAGGGCCGCTGCCGCCGCTTCCGGCTCCACCGCCAGCCGGGCCGCGGGCAGGATGTGTGTCGTCGCGTGGACCGAGGTCCACGGGTCCATCAGCAGGGACACCTTCACGGACGTCTCGCGTTTGAGAGGTAGTGCGAGTCCCGATCCGTTGTCGCGCTCGGCGACGTATCCGCCCGTCTCCTTGGGAGGGACGACCGCGTAGAACGTCTCGTAGGCGTTCTCCTTGAAGTATCCCACCAGCCCGTCGTGGAAGGCCGCGTTCGACCCCAGCAGCACCGGCCAGGTGTAGGCCAGGTAGCGGGGAGCCGGGTTGTCGGCCGTGAGCTGCTTGAGTTTGATCGGAACGATCGCCCCGGCGTCCGGCTCCAGAGTCAGCCGGGCACGCACCAGGGCCATAGGCCGTCCGAGCATGCGCAGCGCCGGGTGTCCGGCGGCGGGGCGGTCCGGGCTGATCGTCAGCCGCGCCAGGTCCACGGCCTTCAGGAACGCGGCCAGCCCCGCGGCCCCCTTGGTCTTCAGTCCGTTGATGAAGCCCGTCAGGGCGGTGTCGGGGAGCAGGCCGCTGCCGGCGTCTTCCCACACCACGTTCTGCCCCGACGCCCGGAGCTCGCCGAGGAGCACACCGTCGGGTGAGTAACAGAGGACGCCCTGGTCCAGGTGGTTGGGTACTACCCAGGCACGGATCTGGTCGCCGTCGGTCGGCCGCACGGGCGGCTCGTCCTCCGAACCGCGGCGCAACGCGGTGAAGTCCAACCGGGCCGGCTGGGGAAGCCGGGGCCGCAGGTGTACGACCCGTTTGGCCCAATCGTCCCCCCATGCGGAGAGCACGGTCGCGTCCGCTTTGCCGCTCCCGGCCACCTTGTCGTCGGGTGTGGTGGTGGCCGACCTGGTCAGGCCCACCTTCAGGTCGGGCCGGTTGTTCCCGTCCTCCTTGTCCACGACACAACACCGGCCGAACCGGTCGACGATCGTCAGCCGGGAGAGGAAGAACTGGCCCGCACGTAGCCCTTCGGCGGGCAGCGGCTCGATCCAGTTCTCTGGGTCCTGGTCGAGCGGGGGTGTCGGTTTTTTTCTGGTCTTGAAGGTGCGCGCGGTGAAGGCGTTGCCGCGATCCAGCAGGGCACCCAGCTGTTCCGGAACGGGCCGCAACAGGGACTCCCGGCCGGTGAGCTGTTCGGTGAACCCGTCGAGCGCCTGCGATATCAGGTCGGTGCCCTGAGTCGTGTCCTGGAAGTTGGCCAGGATCTTGGAGATGAACTCCAGGAAGTCCTTGTCCTGGCCCTGGGTGGCCTCGGCCAGGTGCCGGTACCGGTCAGCGAGATTGTGCACGGCGTGCGGGGTCAGCAGGATGCGCCCACCCACCGTGTGCTGAGGAGGTACGCCTCCCTTCGCGACATGCCCCTCGCCGCGCCACAGATACATCTGCCCATCGAACGTCCAGTTACGTTTGCCCTGGTGCGCGGGCCGTTGGTCTTCGTAGGCCACGGGGTAGTAGTCGGCGGTCCAGAGCATGTACAGCGGCGTCCACGGCTGAGTCCACCATTCGGTCTGGAACCGGAGGGCCGCCACGCGCGGGTCCGAGGTCTCCGCCCACGTGACCACCGTGGAGCTGTCCGCGAAGGTCACAGTTGTGGAGTCCTTGGGGGTCCTGTGATCGTCCAGGGCGGTGAACTCGGTGAGCAACGCGGTGTGCAGGTCGGCGGGGAGCACGTCCTTCCAGCCCGGCTGCTGTACGGTCTTGTCGAAGCCGATGGGGGAGATCGCCGTGGGATCCGTGCCGTCCATCTTGGTGACGGTCTGCGCACCCCGCCGACACGTGAGCTCGCCGGGTTTGTCGCGGAGCAGGCGCCGTGCGCCCGCCCCACGTAGCAGTGCCACCGGTTCGGAGGCGTTGTGGAAAGGGGGCCGGGGGAAGCGGGTGAGTACACCGACGGGCTCCTTGCCCAGGGTCTTCTTCAGCTCCGCGATCTCCTCGGCGATCGCCTTCTTGAGCGCGTCCTCGTTTTCGGCCCGAACGATGGCGCGCGAGGTCGCCAGAGTGTCCAGACGGGTCTTGATCCGGTAGGCGAGGGACGCGGTGTTCTTCGGGTCGAACTCGGGTTTGATCGTTTTGGAGAGATCCTCCATTTTCTTCCATGCGTTGCTGAGTGGGTTCTTCTGGGTACCGAGGTATGCGGCGTGCTTGTAGTAACCCCACAGGTCACGCAAGCGTTGCTGGAGCCGTATCACCTCGCGTCGAGCCTGGTCGTAGGCTTTTTGGTCGGATTCGAGCTTCTTCAGCCATTCCTTCTGCTTCTCCGGGACGTTCGGAGGGGGCAGCGGCTTGCCCGGATTCGATGACGCACTCACGAAGTCCCAGGTGTATCCGCCGGCCACCGGCTCGAATCGGGACTCGTGGGCCTTCTGGGCGACCTCGGCCCGTCCGGCGGGGGAGTCGAACTTGTTCAGTAGTCCGTATTGCAGGGCCTGCAACCGTGCCTGGTACTCGGCCCGTTTGGCGGGGTCCGTGGGCCAGATGCCGGGGATCGCTTGGGCGAGCGCGCACAGGCCCTCGCTCGATCCCTCACCCATGCCCAGGTGGAGGTTCTTCCACCTGCGTGTCTTCTCGTCCCGTTGCGGTTTGTCGTCGCCGGGGCCCTGGCCGGTGCTCTTCCAGGTGAGACCGTGCACGCTGCCGACATGGACCGAGCGCATGGTGCCGGGAATCGCGCCGGGGTAGCGCCACCGAAGCTGTTCCAGGAGGGCGCGCAATCGTTCTTCGTAGCCCTCGGGGCGGCTTGGGTCGGCCTTGGCGAGAGGGTCAGCTTTCGAGTCGCTGTACCAGCCGAACACCTGGTAGCTGAGGTCGATCCCGGAACCCTCACTCAGCCCTGCCAGGTCGTCGTGCATGGAGAACACGCCCAGGTTGTAGGGCTGGTACACCGAGAATGTCGGAACGCCGGGACCGAACGCCGTGAGCTCGGTGGTGTTCTCGGGTTCCTCGATAGTCGCGTCCAGGTCCCACCGCCGTCCGATACGCCACTGGGTGACCTTGGGAACTTCCGATCCAGGGTTGGTGATCTCGCCGAAGGGGGAATTGTCGCTGTGGTCGGGCACCGTCGTGCGCAGGCAGTCACCCTGGATCAGCCATCCCTTGGCCTGCCGTGCTCCGTTCTGTACGGCGTACCGCACCACCACCCATCGGTCGGGGGCGCGTAGGGGGGCGGTGCCGCCTGTGCGCAGCGGATCGGTGTCGCGCAGGGCGGTCGGTGGTTCCCAGTGCAGCAGGACCCCGTCGGGCGGATCGCTTGCCTGGTTGAGGGGAGAGGTGGCCGGATGCGGCTCCGGCCCCAGGTGGAAGGGTTGGGAGAAGTCCAACCGCCACCGGTTCATATTGTCCGGAGCGCTGGCCCGAACCGCCGGGTTGACCATCAGCGCGGTCACCCGCACCGGTATGAGCAGGGCGTGGTCGGTCATGCGTGAGCCTCCTCGTCGTCGCCCGGTCCATCGCGCAGGGTCGTGGGAATGTGCAGGGCGGCCTTCTCCGGCGCGTGGAGGAGTTGGAGACCGAACTCGCCCGGGGACAGCGCCTTGTGATCGGGGTTCTTGTAGCCGCCGAGACCGCGCCAGATGGAGCCGAGCAGGTCACCCGAGCCCTTGAGGTCCAGCACCCGTGTGCCGCTGCGGAACGCGATCGGCACTCGCTTGACGCCGTCGCCGTCTGGGACCTCGTCTCCGACCTTCTTGCTGTTGAACGCCTTCAACGCGCGCAGGGTGATCTTCTCCACGCTGTCGTACGTCCCGATTCCCAGGTGGACCCCCTGGTCGGGTTCGGTAAGGGTCACCTGTGCCGGGACGCCGTCGAACAGCGCCAGCAGGATGTCGGGCGCCAGCTTCACGTTCCGTAGGACCTTCGGTGACGCCAGGGCATCGCCCGAGACCTGCTTCGCCGAAGGCTCCACCCCCACCCTGGGGTAGTCGGCCACCAGCCGCGAGCGGATGAGGACCCCGGACTTCGGTGTGGGCGGTGCCCCGGCGAAGTAGGCCGCGATCAGTGCTTCCACCGCCGTCTTGTCGTGCGAGCCGCAGATGCCGGCCCACAGCGCGCCGTACACCAGGGCGTCGATCCAGTTCGGGTCGACGCGGAACCAACGCATACTCTCCGGGGGCAGTGATCTCGCGTCGGGGACGAGGTGGTCGAAGGGCACACGTTCGAGCTTGCGGAGACCGTCGAGGAAGCCGGTGAGCGCGGGTTCCAACGAGGCGACGGTCCTGGGACCACCGGACTCCCCGGCCTCCGGGGACGGTTCCTGGCTGGTTCGGCCCAGGACGTGTGCTGCGAAGCGCCGGAGGAGGAGCGGATCATCGGCCAGCTCGGCCATGGTCTCGGTCACTGGAGAAGACGTAGCGGGAAAAGTCAGGTCGCCGGCCCGTACCATCGCGACCAGGTCGGTCCCGGCCTCTTCCCCGTCCGGGGGGGTTGATCGGATCGCCGCCACGGTCTCCAGGAGCGCCTGGGCGTGGAACTGTGGCGGTTCACCGGCCAGCACCCGGTCCAGCGCGTGCGCACCGGTGAGCCCCTCGGGGCCGACCTCGTCCTCCGTGGGCAGGTCCCACCGGTCCCACGGGGGCAACAGCGCCCGCACCTCATCGGCCGGGGACAGGCCAGGGGCGGCTAGACCCAGTTCGTTCGCGAACGCCCGGCGTCCGCCGACCAGCTGCACGAGATTGCCGAACACCGAGTACCGTAGGTCGAGCACGCGGGCGAGCGCGGCGGCGAACTCCTGGTCGGCGAGGGCCAGACCGCGCCCCAGGGACCACGCGGTGTGCGGGCCCAGGTTGCGGACCCCGAAGCTGTCCTCAGCCGTCTCCCACCACCGGCCGTTCTTGGTGACCGGGGCGACGGGGTAGGGGGTCAGCGGGCCCCGGTAGAAGGCGTAGTCCCCCGCGCGCTCGGCCTGGACATGCCCCAAGGCCACGTGCCCGGTCTCCACGAGGTAACGCGTGTGCTTAACGTAGTTGTCGACACTCCCGTAATCCCCGGGACCCGGATGCCGGAGCAGGTGTGGTCGTAGGGGGCCCTTGGTGAGATTGGCCCGCAACTCGGTGTAGGCGGCCCCGGCCTCGACCGGTGCGGAGACGAACGACCAACGGTGCAGGGAGACCAGCCGCACATACTCCTTGGCGTTCGCCGGTGCGTCCAGCAGGGTCTTGTGGCCCTCGAACGAGACCAGGTGCGCCACATAACGCCCGCCCTTGGGATCGGGAAACCGGTTGGCCAACACGTGGGCGAACTCGGCCTTGCGGCGTGAGTCCTCCTCCTGCTGCGTACCGAGCAGGGTACGGATGTGGGTAAGGTGGTCTAGTTCCGCAGAGGTGGGTGCCAGCTGCTCGAACACGGTCTTTGGGACCCGGATCGTGGTGATGCGCTGCTGCTTCTCCTCCGCCGTCAGTGCCGGGATCGTGGTGAAGTCCGGCAGGCTGACGTCGTTCCCACCGGACAGGAGCAAGGACGCGGCGGTTCCGTCCTCGGTCGCGCCGAGCGCCTTGGGATCGTGCGGCAGCTCCCCCTGGGTAAAGAGCAGCACACCGAGCCACGGCGTTGAACCGGAACCTCCGGAGACGATCTTGCGCTCCCATGGAACACCGCGCCTCTCCAGGACCACGTGTGGCAGGTACTGGGCGTACCGGCCCGCGGCGCCCGAGGGCGGGTAGGCCCCGTGGACCTCGTTGGCCTCCATGCGCAGGCGCAGACCGGAGACCGTGAGTTCCTGGGTCAGTACGAAGGTCGTGTCGGTGGGGATGCCGCGCCCGGTGGGCCTCTGGGTGACCTTGATGGTGTGGTCGCCCGCTGAGGCGCTCGGTACGAGGTTGTCGATGAAAGTCAGGTTCCTAGTCTCGGTCACACCGGCTCCACCAGCAGGTTCAGTCGTTTGAGGGTGTTCTTAAGGGCGGCACGCGCCTTGTCCTTGTTCGGTTCCGGCGACGTCGCATCCTCGTTGTGTTCGGGGGTGATCAGGGATAGCGGGTTCGCGGGCTCGGAGAGCCCCGCGTACTGGACCGCTTTTCCGTCGGCCGCGAGTTGGCGGCCGTCGGTCTTGGGGGGTGGGGCGGTGATCACCGCCCCACTCGCGTAACCGATCGTCTGGACCTCGTCTCGGCCGGGTGGGGCCGTGGTCGTCCCGGCGGCAGCCCAGAGAGCCCTGGGGTACCTGCCGGTGACCGCTTCGGCGATCCATCCGCTGACGGTGAAGCCACCACTGGTGACCGTCACCTCGTGCTTGACGGTCACCACGGCGTCGTTCATGGGGCCCACCTTCAGCGTGGGCTGGTTCTCCGGGGTGTTGTCGACGCCGTTGCAGATGAGGGTGGTGGTGGGCAGCGCGCTGCGGGTGCTGAACGAGAACCCGTCGGTGCTGACGACCCAGCGCCCGTTCGTGGTCTCCCGGGACTTGACGGGGTCGGTGAGCAACCCGTCCAGAGGACTGATCCCGAGCGGATCGGCCGGGAGTTGCTTATTGCGGAACTCCGCCCACGACAACGGCTCGATTCGTAGAGCCTTGGGTTCTCCGAAGTCGATGCTCTTAGAGAACGGGCCGACCTCGACCCGTGCGGTGCCGCCGGTCGGAGGCCCCCACATCGACAGGTACGCGCCGATCTCGGCCCGGATCGTCACGTCCCACCACAGCACCGTGGCCGTGTAGCTCGCCCCGATACTGATCCACATGCGCAGGTCGAAGTAGAGCGGCGCCCACCAGACGATCGCGTCGAACCCGGCGTTCAACCAGGCGTGTAGCCCGCCGGAGCGGAAGTCCACCGACAGGCGACCACCGACCATCCCGACCTTCGGAGTGACCGCGACGTAGAGTTCGCCCCTGACACTCACCGCGGAACTGACCGACCAGTGGATGCCCAGACGCTGCACCTGCTGCGGGTAGTGGGCTGGCGGGTGGTAGTTCGGGTGATAGCCACCGACGGTGCCCACGAAGTCGCCCGAGTGAGAGCTGCCGGGAAACCAGACGTAGATAGCCGCGCCGCCGGTGAGCTTGCAGTCTGGGTGTACGATCCAGGAGTTGTCGGACAGCGCCGCGGTGAGCGAGAGTTGGCGCTTCTTGTGTTCGTACAGGGCGCGGAATCCCAGCTCGACGTGGGCGACACGGGGCTGGGCGTCGGCCGTGGGAGCGATCTCGTCGTCGGGGGCCGCGCTCTCGGCCTCGCCCGCCGAGAGCGCCTTGTCGCGCGGTGGGAAGTCGGCGTTCATCGCGCCCAGTAGCGCGACAGAGAAGTCATCCGGACCGAATTGCGCGATCAGCAGGGCCTGGACCGCGATGGTCTCGGCGATGGTGGCGGCCAGCCCCGCGGTGAACCACAGGTTCCCGGGCTCGGGCACCACGACGGCGGGGTCGTCGCCCGTTCCGCCGGTGATCTTCTCCAGGGTCGAGACGGGGTCGGGAGGGTCTCCGGCGAAGCCTTTCATGTCGGCGAGGGCCTTGATGAACGGGAACTCCGGTACGCCGTCGGCGTCGGGCAGTCGAATCTTGCTGTTGTAGCCGATGCCGAGGGCCAAGCCGGTGAACACCACGGGTGGCGGGCCAGCGATCTTGCCCGCCAGGCCGCCGAAGACGAACAGCGAGGTGTATCCGGGGCGGTTGGCGACGTCCTTGATTCGCGCGTAGGACCCCACGGCGAGCAGGCCCCACTTGGTCGCCTGGACCATGAGCAGGCCCTCATAGGCGTAGTCGTAGCCGACACGATCGCGTTTCACGATGGCGCCGGTGACGGTGATCGGCTTCTGCGAGAACCCGGCGCCGAGCCCGGCCAGATCCACCGTGACGCGCGGGTCTTTGGTGATGGTGAGGCCAATCGCCAGGCCCGTAGCGCGCAGTTCGAAGCCGGCCGCGATCAACGCGGCGTCGATCTCTAGCAGGACGCGCGTGGCGCCGGAGCCGTCATGGGGAGGGGCGAGCCGGGCACCAACGCGATTGATGTGCAGGGGACCGAGCGCGCGCTGGACCTCGGTGGTCGAAGAGTCCTTGGGCTGAGGCGTACTGTCGAGGGCCAGCGGCTGGACCTCGTCGGGTTCGACGGCGTAGGGGGTGTCGGTGCCCTGCTTCTTGCCCAGGACGATGAGCGTTCGCTTGTCCTTGACGATCGTGATGTCCAGGTTGACCTGGACGCCCTTGCCGAGGTCTTGAGTGGTGGGAAGGGTCGGCGCGCCGCTGGTAGTGAGCACCCGGTTGACCTCGGTCAGGGTGGCCTTCGGGACGTCGGCGGTGGCCGCGACGACGTTCACCGCGTCCAGCGCGAGGTCGACGTCCTTCGGAATCTGCCCCCTGAGCATGCTGAGCTGGGAGAGCCGGGCCACGGTGCCGAGCGGGAAGCTGGCCATGAGGACGAGGGGGCGGCGCTTGTTCTTGTCTTTGGCGAGAACGGCCAGGCCGAACGTGAAACTCCGTGGCGCGCCGGTCCGATGGTCGGTGGAGTCCCCGCTGATAACAATCGGGGCGGCGGACTGTCTCGGGGTGTAATCGAGCCAGAGCCGACCGACCTGGGGAAGGAGGGGCCCGAACTCGTCGATTCCATCGACACCAAGTTTTTCGAAAGCCTCGATGAGGGAGAAGGGTTCGCCGCCAGCCCGAGTGAGGATGAAGCGATAGCTGGTCGGCTTTCGCTTGAGTGGAATCTCGCAGGAGACGAGGATCGCCGGTGTGGTGTTGATGACAGTCTCCACGGCCAGGCGTTTCCAGGTGCCCTCCGCGTAGGACGCCGCCAAGAACTTGACCGTCGGTGGATCCAGGCCGATGTCCGCGAAGATCCCCCAACCGGCATGGTCCTTGGTCAGGCTGATGGTCAGGCTGATCCCGATGATGGGCGTCCCATCCTCGGGATCAGCCTGTTCCGGAATAAAGGTCACGGTGGCTGAAAATGTGTCGGCGATCGTGCCGGTTATGGACAGCGGTTTCTTCTCGGTGACCTTGATGACATGTGCGGCGGCGTTGACAACCTCCTGGACGAAGGAGAACTCGACCATGTCGAGGATGGCCTTTATGTCCTGATTCCCGCTGTTTCCCGGCGACAAGTCAAGGTTCGCGTTTATCTGAACCGTGTCGAGCCAACCCTTGAGCTGTCCGTACGTGACCGCCACAGCACTCCCTTCATGGATCAGCCAAGGATGTTTTCAGCCGGGGTTTAAGGCGTCAAGCCTTTCGAAGTTACAGGCGGCCAGAAAGTATGTCCGAACTGCCTGATGAATGATGGCATCGTGGGAGAAATTTTGATATTCGCCGTGTTTCGTCATTGGAGTGGGTGAATCCAGTTCAGGGGAACCTTCGGTGCGTCGTGAATTCCTAGGGGTTCCTGTTATGGTGGCGCTCGTTATGCAGGTCACGTCATGTGAGGAGGGTTGATGGCTATAGAAATCGATATCACAATAACGGGGCGCGGGAAAGCGAAAAAATGGTGGGATGACAGCTTGGAATTCTGTGACCACGACATCTATCTGGAGTTGAAGGAGGAGAAAAAGAATGTGGGATTCACGATGCACCACATCATTCCCTGGTCCGCGCATGTAGTGTTCTGGAACTACCTAGTCGAGTCGAGTTACTTCAAGCGCTGCGCCAGGATAATCACGGCGTTGGCGACCGTGAATCCTCGGTATCCCGTCCGTCTCAAGGATGCTGACTGGAGGCGAATTCAGGAGTTGGCGAAAGACCTCGACGAAAAGGATTGTGTATACCGAAAGGACGAGCCGATTGCGAACCTTAACCCGAAGTACACGAACACCTTTGGGCATGTGGGAAAGCTCTACGGGTATCCGCCCGCGGGTGTGTTTCCTGGCCCTGTCCCCGAGTGTCGGGTCGATGATGCCAAGGATTCTTTCGAGTTTGACGCCCAGTATTTGATGGACCCAGGCGACTTCAGGCGCAGTCAGGCGCTGTACGGGACAATTGCTCTAGTGGGGCAGTGGATTTTGCACGCCAAGGCGGATCCCACTCAACGGCCAACGGAAAAACAGGTAGACGCGGTTGTTGATATTATTGTCGACCTGATTTCGAATAATAAGACGCGCTGTTGCAAGTTCAGTTGGTCCGGCTGGGACTGGGTGGACAACACGAACCCGCAGGCGCCGGCGATATTTGACAAAAATAAACGGTCGGAGTGGAAAGGTCTTGGGTCTAATAAGAGGAGGTACCGCTTGCACGTTCCGTCATGAGGAAGACGGGTGGGGACGCGAACACGGCCCCGACGCTGGCGTCCCCCGCCGCGATCGCTAATGATCCTTAATCTCACCGGACTCGACTTACTCTTCTCCGCCAAGTCGCACTACGAGCGCGTGCTGGTCGGTGCGTGCTGAACCTGCCGTCGTGCTGGCTCGGGGTGGCCGCGGATCTTCGCCAACGGATTCACCCACCAGCCTCTTTGCGGCTGGGGCGGCCCGCCCGGACGGGCAGTCAGCGGTCCGACGGGGTCATCTGCCAGCACGTGCGAGCCCTCCTGCGTGACCCAGCAGGGCAGCATAGAACCTCCATATCGTAATCGACTGGCCACATATTGAACTCATCCCAGCGCACGCCGAGGTGCGCCGGGAGGGCTATTTCGGTCCGCGCACCCGGCGTCAGGACTCCGGGGAGTGATCGGCGATGCGTGCTTCCCGTTGGTGTTGCGCCCCGGGTTCTGTGCAGGCTCTGATTCCAGGAAGGATGTAGAGCATGGCAGCACCGAAGAAGTACAGCGACGAGTTGCGTGAACGCGCCACGCGCATGGCGTTGGACGCGATCGCGGCCGAGGGCCAGAGGATGGGGCCGATCCGCCGCATCGCCGACCAGCTCGACATCCACCCCAAGGCCCTGCGGTCGTGGGTCAAGCGGGCCGAAGCCGACGCTGGCCCGGCACCGGGCCGGGCCGGCGAGCTCGCCCACCGCGCTCCGGTCGAGGTCGAGGCGGTGTATCGGGCGGCTGGCTATGATCACAACGCCGAACCCGCCCGGGTCGGAGACAGGTAACGCAGCCTGCATCAGAACCGGGGCGCGACAAGGAGGGGGTCCTGGCATCATCCCTGGAGGGATCGCAACAGCTACGCGCGTGGGCCACCGCCGTGGGCGTCCCCTCGTTGTCAACGTCGTTCGAATCTTGGCTCTGGCACGGATTCGGTGAATCGCCTGCGGGCGTCCGTCCGGCCCCGCGATGATGCGGGGTGTCGCTCTCCTCCCTCTTCACACTGCTCTTCCGGACCCGAACTGGACTCTTTCGTCCGCGGCGTGGAGCGTGACTGGGACGCCGTCGTGGCCGGGCTGATACTGCCTCACAGCTCCGGCGTGGTCGAAGGCCACGTCAACCGGCTCAAGATGCTGAAGTGGTAGATGTATGGGCGCGCGGACCCGGACCTGTTGCGTAAATGGGTGCTGCTCACCGTCTGATCGGAGGAGAGGCGGACTTCACCAAGTCCGTGCCAGAGCCAAGACTCGAACGACGTTGACACCCGGTCCTGTAGGTGCGGCCGGGGTGCTGCGCAGCGCCAAGGAAAGCGACACCGCGTGTCCTCACCAAGCGCGAAACCCAGGTAGCGCCGTGGATTTCTCCACCAACCGTTGGAGAACATCAGTCGGTGTAGGCGACAAGCGTTTCGCCTGTGGGCAGCCGCCACCGGGCGCTCGCGATGCGCGCAGCCGCTTTGGCCTGCTCCTCGGTCGCCCGGCCCCAGTCCAGCAGGGCCAACGCCTCCGCGACTGAGCAACGGCGGCGCACGTGCACCCGACCGGTGTCGGGATCGGGTTCTCGTGCCAGAAACCGGGTGATGCGTGCGGCCATGCGCAACTGCGCGTAGGGCTCCACCCCAGGGCGTTGTACTTCCTGATATCCCAGGTAGACCGGATCAACGATCTCGACTTGAACCTCCTCGCGGACCTCCCGAACCAGCGTCGCGACATGGCCCCCATCCGTTGGTTCGGGGGTGCCGCCGGGCAAACCCCAGTCCGGCCCATCCTGGAACACCACCACGCGCCCATGGTCGTCGAAGAGGTAGCCATACACTTGGGAGATCCGCATGCTCGCGGGCGGGGACACGCCCTCGTGCCACCGGTATACCACATCAACCGCTGAAGACATGACGGCACTCTAGTGGCCACAGCCCCCACCCATAGGGTTCGGCATTGCAGTGGGCACGGCGCGCGGAGCTACCGCTTGGTGAAGACGTGAACCACGCTTTGACGTTTACCCGGCACCGCAACCTGTCCTGAAATGGTCAACCTTCCCCACCCCTCCCCAGCAGGATAAAGACTCAACAAAGAGGTCACACGTCCGTGGTTAGGTAGAGAAACATCTAGAGAGCCTGGCCCCCTTAGTACTCCAGCTGTAGATCGTGATCAGTATGGTCGGGGTGCCTTCCGGCGGTGGTAGTGAGCGTTGCGTGCTCGGGTCTGGTGGCGTCGTCGCCATGCTGACCAGGCTAGCCGGTGATGGGTGTCGTGGGTGTGGTCGGCGACCAGAGCCATGAACAAGCGTTGGATCTCGTTGCAGGAGAGCGGTACCAACTCGGTGGCGGTACCGGTATCGCTGTGCCCGACTCCGGTATCGGTGCCGATATCGGGATCCGGGTTCGGGCTTGCGCGGCCGCATGAGTGTGTGAAACCTGCCGAGACCGGCGCCCGCACTTCACTTCTCTTCAGGAATGTGTGAGGTAATGAAGGGCGAGTTCGTAGACGGCCTGGACTGTGGGAATGGTGTCGACGAGTACACGTTCGTCGGTGGCGTGTAGGCCTTCGTAGTGGGGACCGAATCCGGCGGTTGCGGGTATGCCGAGGCCGGCAAGGTAGTTCCCGATGTTGGACGGCCCGGCGATCTTGGCCACTGGGTCGAGACCCTGGTGGGTCGCGGCGGTGGTGAGCGCAGCACGCAGAGGCGCGTCGTCGCTGAGTGCGTAGGGCGGCCAGCGGGTGTGCGCCTCGACTAGCGTCGGTGGGGTGTCGGGCCAGTCGGTGTCGACCTTGGCGACGACGTCGGCGATGGTCTGGGCGGCGTGGGCGTCGTCGAAGGCGGGGGTGGTGCGGGCGTCGATATTGATGGTGCACAAATCGGGCACCACCGAGAATCCCTGGCCACCGTTGATCGCGGTCACGGTGACTTTTCCCGCTGCAAAGCCGTTGGCTGGGCCCGGTAGTGGTGCCTGGTGCAGTGCGGTGACGAGCTCGGAGGCTTTGGTTATGGCTGACGGAGTGGGGCGGCTGGCCCCGGAGTGGGAGGCCACGCCGTGCACATGGAGCCGGGCCCGGTGGACTCCGCGTCCTCCGACGACGACGTGGTCCATGCCGGGGTAGCCGATCATGACGCCGCCGATGTCGGTGGGCGTGTCCAGGGCGTCGAAGTATCGGCGGGCGCCAGCGAACCCGCCGGTGTGTTCGTCAAGGTCGAACAGGACCACCACCTGGCCGTTCAGGGTGTGACGCTGCTGGTGGAGGTGGGAAGCCAGGTGGCAGAAGATGGCTACGGCTACCTTGGAGTCGGCGGCGCCGCGTCCCCACAACCAACCGTCGTCCAGCGTCGCGCTGGTGGGCGGGTGGTGCCAGGCGTCCTCGTCGCCGAAGGGGGCCGTATCCAGGCAGGCGTCCAGCACCCAGGTCGGTCCGGGATGGTGACCTTGGATGTGGGCGGTGACGGCGACCGCGCTACCGGAGGTGTCGCGCAGGACCTGGGGGGCGAGATCGTGGTCGTCCATCCACCCCGTCAGGTGGTCAATCGCGGCGTTGTAGCTGTCGATGCCGCCGCGCGTGGGGATGCGCACCAGGTTTTGGGTGAGTGCGACCACAGAGTCACGATCAGCGTGGGCGCGTGCCGAGGCGGCCGTCGCGGCGGCGGTGGGATCGAGAATGTTCATGCGCTGGACCGGTCATGTGTGGGCTCGGCGTTCAATGAACGCAGGACCCTCAGGCTCTCAACCCGAGATGCGGCAGCATACCCCTGGCGCGCGTGGTCCACGAGTCGCAGAGCAGCGTGGGGACCGAGCACGACTCCGCAGTCGAACCCGTAGACCGAGGTCAACGACGGTAGGGGAACGATGGCGGTGTGCTCGCAGGCGCAGAAGAAGCGTTCGGGAATATCCGTGTCGATGAGGCCGATGTGCAGGGTCTTCATCCCCAACGATCGATCGTGGGGGTCGCGGATCTCCAACAGCCGCTTCAGATGATCGGCGAGGGCGTGCGTGCGTGGTGGGCCGAACAGGAGCCGATAGTGCACCAAGGACGGGCGCTGGTGCAGTACGGACTCGATCGCGGTGAGGTAGTCGGCATCGCGCGAGCGTGACCCAGCTACGGCCAGGTACGTCTCGGCTGCGTTGACCACGTCGATCATGGCCTCCCGCAGCGATCGCGGATCGGTGATCAGCCGTGGGGAATCGCTGGCTTCGATGGGGGGCTCGTCTTGGTGAGCGAACAGTGTGCTCACGGGTTGGCCGTAGTAATCGGACAGGAGCCTGCGGTAGCGAGGGCTGGTGGTGTGGCGCCCGCGTTCCCATCCGGACAGCATGCTCGGGGTGACGCCGCTGGCACCATCAGGGCAGGCATGGTCGAGGTCAGCGCACACTTGTTCCAGGGTGGCGCCATGGTCCTTGCGGGCGAGGCGCAGTGGGCTGGAGTGGGGGGCGGGTGGTGTCATGCACCACGTCCTCGGTCAGGGGAGTGGGTCGATGGTGGTCTCCCGGACAACCGGGGCCGAGACCAGCTTGTCGCACACCGCCTGCCAGGCGGGGTGGCGGTCCACGAGCGTGTACCCCTGAGGCGCGGCGAAACTCCCGTCCAACATCTGGTCTAGCTCGTCGGCCGAGAAACCCGTGAATTCCCGTACCCGCCGGATGGGCAACGCATACCCGACCTCTTTGCCGTCGCGGGCAAGGTAGGGCAACACAGTGTCCCCGTTGCCGGGGCGCATCTGATCGGCGATCTGGGCGATTCGTTCGGGGGTGTCCTCGATCGCGGCATCCAGGTCGATGACCGCGCACAGCGTCGAGGTCGGAGCGGTGAGGTAGACGAACCACTGGGTCGGAGTGCCAGTGAGGTACCGGCGTCGGAACTCGTGGGTCTTCTCGCCCCGCCACATCAGCTCGTACCACTGGACGTTAAGCGACATCACCACGCGTACGGGCGCGGACACGTCGAACAATGACTCGTTGTACACCGGACTTCCCTTCGGCGCCAGGCAGGGGGCGGAATTCGAGTGCGGCCACACTAGCCCCATCCGTCTCGACCAGTCAGGCCATTGCCCAACCTGAACGGGGATTGTCCACTGGTTGTCGAGGTACGAGTGAACAACGCTGTCGACACCCGGTGGCGAACGCGTGAGCTGGTTGCGTGAGGCCGCGCGGGAGATTCTGGTGCCATCCGCCAACAGGTGGGAGGACACCGTGCCACGTTCCCGCACCATCGGGTTTCCCCGCGAAAGTGCCCCCGACGAACGCCGCACCCTACTGACCCCTCATCTCGCCCACGCCCTCACCGACGCTGGATTCCGCGTCATCGCCGAACCCGGCATTGGCTGCGGGATCGATCAGGACGACACCGTCCTGAGTGACGTGGACATCTGTGGGCCCGAGCACGTGTGGTCGGCCCCGCTCATCCTGCGTTACAAGGCCGGCCCGCCCGCCGACCTGGACCGCCTCGCACCGGGGCAAGCCATCGGCGCGATCTTCCACGCCGAAGGCGACCCGGACATGCTCACCGCCCTGACCCGCGGCCGAGTCACCGCGTTCAGCTACGAGTTCCTGCGCGAGCACGACGGTTTCCCGCTGGCCGTGTCGGGCGGACGAATCGCCGGAATCCAGGCCGTTCTCACCGGATCCCAGGCGCTTCAGCACGTCGAGGGTTGTGGCGTCCTCCTGGGCGGTCTGCCCGGCGCTGCCCCGGCCCGCGTCGTCATTATCGGCAGCGGCAACGTCGGCGCGGCCGCCGCCCACACCGCCGCCCACCTGGGTGCCCACGTCACCGTCCTGACCCGCACCACCAACGGCGCCAACACCTACGCACACCGCGCCCCCGCCGGAGTTCGCGTGGAGGTCAACACCCCCGACCGACTCGCCGAGCTGTTGACCACGGCCGACCTGGTCGTCGGAGCCATCCTTGTCTCCACCCACACCACCCCGCCCATGGTCACCCGTGACCACCTGGCCACGATGCGCCCCGGAGCGGTGATCGTGGACGCCACCTGCGGCTACGGAGACGGCTACCTTCCCACCGCCGGACCGATCCAGGAACCCGGAGATCCGCCGCAGATCGTGGAGGGCGTGCTGCACGTCAAGCGCGACGCTTTTCCCAAGTCCGTCCCGGTGACCGCTTCACACGCCTTCGCGCGCGCAGCGGCCCCCTACCTTCTCCGCCTGGCCCACTACGTGCTCGACGGCGTGGACGACCCAGCCATACAGAGCGCGATGATCGCCGACCGTGGGGGATTAGTGCACCCGGTCGTGCGTGAACACGCCGAGTTGTACACGAGAGGAAGGGGCGCGTGAACACCCCCGCAGAGAGGGCGGTGGACTCCTACCGGCCCCGCGCCGCGTGGGCACGCACCGAGTCCCGCCCCACCACACCCCGCCTGCTCTCCCCGGCCCTGGACGGGGCAGCCCATGTGGCCGAGTTCCCCTGCGGTCCAGGCCACTTCCTGTCCACCTACGCCAAAGCCGAAGTGCGGGTGCGGTTGATCGACGCCAGCTGGCCGATGCTCACCGCCGCCGCCCGCCACGCCCGCGACAGCGGCGTGGCCGAACTCGCAGTGGAGTGCGACTTCCTCCACCAGCTTCCGGCCCTGGACGACGACCTAGTGGTAGTGCCCAACGCCGCGCTCAACCAGCTCGCCGCCCAGGACCCGCTACCCCCCGTGCTCACCCACCTGCGGCGCGCCGTAAACCCCGGCACCCGGCTACTCCTGCAATACCTGGCAGGCGAGGCCAGCGGGGCGGGGTGCGGCTTCTACACCCCCGCGCTCGCCGACAGCCACACGGTCGTCGACCACCACATCCACACACCCGACGGTACGGAGGTGATCCGCCACCGCCGCCAACACCACACACCTGAGCGTGACCAGGTCAACATCGAGTTCACCTACACAGTGAACAACCGGCCCGTCCGTACCACCCGCGTCCACCTCGCCCTGCCCACTGCGGCCCAGGTCCAAGCCGCGCTCACCGCTACCGGCTGGGCCACCACCCACGCCCACACCCGCGCGGGGTTCCGCGAGGTCCTCGCCACCGCCGGGAATAGCCGATGAAGCCCCCGCGCACGGTGCTGGACGCCGCACACTACTGGGACACCTACTACGGCGACACCTTCCGCTTCGGCCAGGGCACCGAGCACATCCTCGACCTGCTCACCCAAATCCCACCCGTGCACTCATGGACCGACGTGGGCGCCGGCTCGGAGAGCCTACTGTGGGCCACCGCCCTGGACGCCCACCACCTGACGGCGGTGGACGCCAACCCCGCCCGGCTGGCAACACTGGCCGCGTTCGCCCGCGCCGGCCGCCCGCGCGGCGTCCACCGTGTGGCACTGGCCCTGTGCGAACGAGACCTCGACGCCTTCCCCCAGCGCTGTCGATCCTTGACCGCCACCCTGGTCGCCGACTGCCTCACCCCCGGCCGGCTAGCGCCCGAGGTGCTCGGCGCCGACCTGATCACCCAGTTTGGGCTCCTGGGCCTGTGCTGCGACCGCAACCAGTTCACGACCACGTTCGCCCGTCTGCATGCACACCTGCCCGAGCACGGGTGGTCGGCCGGCGCCAACTGGGTCGCCGCCGACCCCACCGGGCGCGTCCCGCTCACCCACGCCCTGTACCGGCACGCGGCCCGCACCGCCGGCCTGCACCTGCTCCACCTTGACCGCATCCCCAGCACGGATGAGCAGTTTCCCCTCGTTTGGACCTACCTTGCCCGGAGGAGCCCACGATGAACGAACCTCTCAGCGACCTGTACTTCGCCCCCACCGGAATCGCCCACCTCACCCACACCAACACCGACCTGGTCCGCGCCGCCGCCCGCGGGCGCGCCCAGTTGCGCGTGACCACCGCCGCTCAGCTCAACGGCCACCCCCATCTGGGCACAGTGACCACCATCCTGGCCGTGTTTGCGCTGACCGCCCGCATGGCCGACGAGCTGAACCTGCCCGCAACCATCATCTTCGACAGCCTGGAGAACGCCCCCGCCGAACACATCACGATCAACGACCGCCACTACACCCGCACCGTCCAAGACCTCGTTGACGGCGGCCACCTCGACGGCACCGAACGCTCCTCCGGTTTCCGGTGTCTGCTCTCCTGGGCCTCGGCCCGCAGCACCATTGCCTGGCAAGAACGGCCCTACGCCGTCTACCAGGAACTCCTGCCGGTGCGTGCCTGCCTGCACGCCATCGCCCAACGCCAACACGAGTTCGCACCCGTGCTGGCTCCCGCCGACGGGCGCATCCGTGTTCGCCCACGCTGCCCCGCATGCCACCTCGTGGAAAAGGACGCCCACGACCTGACCATCACCGCAGGGGACCATGTCGTGCTCCTCGACTCGGCCTGCCCCCACCACGGGCCCTACCGAGAAACCATCCCCATCAACGACACCGGCGGATGGTACGACGCCAACACCCCCGTGCGCTCAGTACAGAAGGCTGCACTACTCACGGCCGAACGCGACCTCTACAACGCGTGTTCGATATCCATGGACGGGCCCGACTGGGGTGGAGCCTGGTTCTCCCACGTCATCGCCCCCGCCCTCTCCGTGCTCGATGTTCCTGCCCGCGACTGGCCCATCAGCCTGTTCACGCCCATGATTTTGGACCGCACCGGCGGCAAGCTCTCCAAGAGCCTCTACGTCAAGTACGGCCGCGAGTACGCCGACCT
This sequence comes from Halostreptopolyspora alba, assembly GCA_003725585.1. Classification (GTDB taxonomy): domain Bacteria; phylum Actinomycetota; class Actinomycetes; order Streptosporangiales; family Streptosporangiaceae; genus Lipingzhangella; species Lipingzhangella alba. The sequence continues at coordinate 38,875 of RJMB01000002.1, forward strand.
GCCCCCCGCGTTCCTCGACCTCGACCTCCTGCTGGACACCTACGGCGACGACGCCCTCGAAGCGCTCTGGCAAGAAACCACCCGATGGGCCGCCGAACCCCGACGCCTCCACCGCTGCTACACCGTCGACCACCTCACCACGCTGCTGCGCCCCCGCCACCTCGGAGCCACCGCATGATCTGCCTCGCCGTCGACCTTCTCGACTGTGCCCACCCCAACCCGACTCCCACACAACTCGGCGACGCCATGCACACCACCGCGGATCTACTGGGCGTGCGCGTACTCCACGACGCCCCCGTCCAGTTCCCCACCCACGGAACAACCCGCATGATGGTCCTCGCCGAATCCCACTTGGTGGTCTCCACCTGGCCCGAACACCACCTCGTCCAAGTCGACCTGGTCAGCTGCCGCGCGGAGACCAGCCCCAAGGACGCAATGGCACCCCTGACCCACCTGTTCGGCGCCCACGAAACCCACTTTCACCACGTCCAACGGGCCGACCCTCGTCGTGACAACGCCCCTGGGGGCGAGGAAGAGGCCGTTTGATTACCCCACAGCCAGGAGTACGGGGTCACTCACTGCGGGAAGTGAGCTGCCACCGGGCCCCGGCAATGCGCGTCGCCGCCTTGGCCTGCTCCTCGGCCACCTGGCCCCAGTTCAGGAGAGCCATAGCTTCCGCGACCGAGCACCGGCGACGAACACGCACGTGCCCACTATCCGGATCGGGCTCCCGCTCCGCACACCGAACAATCCGCGCGGCCATCCGCAACTGGGCATACGGCTCCTCACCAGGGCGTTGTACCTCTTGGTAGCTCAGGTAGTTCGAAGAGGTAGCCATACACATGGGAGATCCGCATACTCGCGGGCGGGGACACCGGTACACTACATCAACCGCTGAAGACAGGACGGCACTCTAGTGCTGTGACCGGAAACGTTCGCCGGGTCGGGTGATCGGTGCCAGGGTTGGCTGTAAACGCAGTCAACCCTGGGGAGACGTTGGTGGCAGAACCGGTCCGAGCCCGCCGACTCACCGACCAGGAGGGCCGGAAACTTCAGCACATCGTGCGCCGCGGCAGCACCAGCACCGTGCGCTACCGCCGCGCGATGATGATCCTGGCCTCCTCTAGCGGAAACACCGTCAAAGCGATCGCGACCCTGGTCGCCGCCGACGAGGACACGCTCGTCGTGAAGACGGCCACCACCCGCCCGGCCAAGCTCGGCCGGTGCTTCACCCGCTGGTCGCTGCGTAAACTCGCCGCCCACCTGGCCGGGCTCGGCCTGCGCATCGGCCGCGAGGCCCTGCGCCTGCTACTGAAAAGCCGCGGTGTCACCTTCCAGCGCACCCGCACCTGGAAGGACTCGCCCGCCCCCGAGCTGGAAGCCAAGCTGGAGCGGATCGAGCACGTCACCACACGCTTCCCCGACCGGGTCTTCGCCTTCGACGAGTTCGGCCCTTTGGGCATCCGCCCCACCGCCGGGAGCGGGTGGGCACCGGCCAGGCGCCCCGATCGGCTGCCGGCGACCTACCGCCGCACCCACGGCATCACCTACTTCCACGGCTGCTACTCGGTGGGCACCGACACCCTGTGGGGCATCAACCACCAGCGCAAAGGCGCCGCCAACACCCTCACGGCGCTGAAGTCCATCCGCGCGGCGCGCCCCGACGGCGCCCTGATCTATGTCGTCCTGGACAACCTCTCGGCCCACAAAGGGCCGAAGATCCGCCAGTGGGCGCGAAAGAACAAGGTCGAGTTGTGCTTCACCCCGACTTATGCCTCCTGGGCCAACCCGATCGAGGCCCACTTCGGGCCATTGCGCCAGTTCACGATCGCCAATTCCCACCACCCGAACCACACCGTGCAGACGCGGGCGCTGCATGCCTATATGCGCTGGCGCGACGCCAATGCCCGCCACCCCGACGTGCTGGCCGCACAACGGCGCGAACGCGCCCGCGTCCGCAGCGAGAAAGGCATCCGCTGGGGCGGCCGCCCACTGGCCCCAGCAGCCTGATGCGACCCGGTCAACGTTTCCGGTCACAGCACTAGCCATCGCGGGGCGTCGTGCCGTTGCTATTCCTCAGGTGGCGCGGCACGGCGCTGCCATTCGTTGTAGCGCCATTCCAGTGCTTCTCTGTGTGGGGGCTGAGCCAAGTCGCGCAGATGAGGCGTGATGATGCCTAGGTCGGCGATCGATGGGCCATCGCGGGAGACAACCACGTCCAGCGTCTCCGGATCGATGGCGAACAGGTTTGCGTCGAAGGCCCGGTGCAAAGCTACGTTGAGGGGCAACCCATTGCGCGGATCGGAGGTTCCGTTCTTTGCGTGTGGGATGAGGTGCGCTGCTTCGATCATCTGCGGCACTGTGACCCCCGAGAGGGGGCACCTTGAACCATAGCGTTTCAGGACCTTGAGCTTGAAACGGTTCTGGTCTGATCGTTCCATCACAGCACGGTGCTTCTTGGTGCGCTGTGAAACCACGGGCACGAAAGGTTCCTCGTCCGACTGATCTTCAGTGATGAGCTCCTCTGGCGGTTGATCGCCGTAGTCGATAAGGAACTGCTTGCTGTCGTCGTCCCAGCCGCTCACCCAGCCGAGCTGCACGGCGCGTACGGTCGAACTTGGGGTTGGCTTTGTAATGACGAATATTGGGAGCTGCAGCGTTCCGGCTGCCTGAGTAGCAGCGACCTCGCTACGATCCCGTTGAGCAGGACGCTTCGTCACTGGGTAGTGGTAGAAAACGCCCTCATCAGAGACCTCATCTGGATAGTCGACTCCTGTGTGGAGGATTCCGACGGTTACCCCCTCACCGTGGAACTTAGATGTGCGCTGAGTGTCGACCCAAACGCCTTGGGCTCCGCCGTAAGCACCGAATGCGCGCAGAGCCGTTGGCTCAACCTTCTTGAGGTCATCATGCGTGGCTTTAAGGTGTTCCCAGACGGCGAGTCGCCAAGCAAGCTCCTCTTCTAGCGTGGATGCTTCACGGTCCACCACCGTGAACCCCATCGCTTCAAGCGCGGCGTTGGCATGCTCCTTGCCCCCGCTGAACTCTAGGTGCTCTCGGTCCGGGAACTGAATCTGGTAGGCAGCGCCGGCGATCGCCTTGGCCTCGTAAAGCTTCCCGTTGTGCTGCAGGAAGTAGCGCTTGGCTGCTCCGAACTCGGCTTCGCTAAGGAAAGCGTCTCGCCCCTGATCGTCGTAGCGTGCGAGAGCGCTCAGTACGGCGGAGCGGTCCGTTAGGTCCTTAATGCCCATACGGCTCCTCTGGGGACGTCGGGGGAGAGACATCGAGCCTAGGGTGCCGCTATGGCGTTGGGAGCGTGCGCGTGGGGCACCGTAGGGACCCAGTTAGGGACCCGCGAACGACTGAAGGGGTACCGCCTAGCAGGCGGTACCCCTTCTGACCTCTGTCGGGACGGCGGGATTTGAACCCACGACCCCTTGACCCCCAGTCAAGTGCGCTACCAAACTGCGCCACGTCCCGGTGCTGCCGGCGGGATCCCTCCCGACGACGGAACCGACTCTACCGTATTCGCGGGGCCGTTCGTGACGGTTTTCGGGTGTGGTCGGCGGCGGATGGGGTGTCCGGGGGCGCTGTGGCGCGGGCGCGCCGGTGGCCGGTGGTTAGGGTGGGGGTGTGAGTGGCGGCGCCCTGACGTTGTTCCTCTGCGGCGATGTGATGACGGGCCGCGGTGTGGACCAGATCCTGCCGTACCCGGGGGACCCGCGGCTGTGGGAGTCGTCTGTACGTGACGCCCGGACCTACGTGGAGCTGGCCGAGCGCGTGAACGGGCGTATCGCTCGCCCCGTGGGCTTCGGTTGGCCCTGGGGGGACGCCCTGGAGCTGTTGGACAGGGTGGCCCCACACGCGCGGGTGATCAACCTGGAAACCAGCGTCACCGGGGGCGGTGAGGTCGCCGCGGGCAAGGCCGTGCACTACCGGATGAGTCCGGACAACCTGCCCGGTGTGACCGTGGCCCGGCCGGACGCGTGCGTTCTCGCCAACAACCACGTGCTCGACTTCGGGCGCCAGGGGTTGGCCGACACCCTCCAGTCGCTGGCGACCGCGGGTGTTCCGGCCGTGGGTGCGGGAGGTGACCTCGACGAGGCCCGGCGTCCCGTGGCCATCCCGTGGGGCGACGGTGGTGGGGGCGGCCGGGTGTGGCTCGTGGCGTTCGGGGCGCGGTCCAGCGGTATCCCGGACTCGTGGGCCGCGGGCCACGAGCGGTCCGGGGTGAACCTGTTGCCGGACCTGTCGGACGACACCGCCGACGAGATCGCCGGCCAGGTGCGGCGGGACAGGGCCGCCGGCGATGTCGCCGTGGTCTCCCTGCACTGGGGAGGCAACTGGGGCTACGACGTGCCCGACAGGCACGCGCGTTTCGCGCGTCGCCTCATCGACGGGGGAGTGGACCTGGTGCACGGGCACTCCTCGCACCACCCCCGGCCGGTGGAGGTGTACCGGGGCCGGTTGGTCCTGTACGGCTGTGGCGACATGATCGACGACTACGAGGGAATCAGCGGCCACGAGGAGTACCGCGACGACCTGCGCCCGATGTACCTGGTGTCCGTGCGTCCGGATACGGGGGAGCTGGTCGAGCTGCGGGTCGCGGTCATGCGGGCGCGCCGGATGCGGTTGTGCTGGGCGTCGCGTGAGGACACCGGGCAGATGCGCGACGTGTTCGACCGGATCGGGCGGCGCTTCGGAACCCGGTTCGCCGCGGACGATCGTGGTCTCCTACGGCTGTTGGCCACGTGAGGCCGGCTCCGGCGCACGCGTTCTGGCGCCCGTGTCGACTCGGGTTCGAGGCCCGACGTCGGGTTCGGATTCGGTGGCACGACCGGGGCGGTCCCCGTCCTCGATTAGCCATCGCCGCGCCACCACGGCTATGGGTTCGTCGAAGGGGGTGACCGGCCACTGTCGCCGAGGGGTGGCCACGAGGGTCCTACGACAGTGTCTGGGTCGGGGGCGTCTCGCGTGGCGCCTGGTGACGACCGTCCACATCGGGGGGACGATGGACCATGGTGGAAATGAGCCGCGAAGACTGGCTTCGCCCACGGTTGGAAGCGTTGGGCCGGCGTCCTCGGCTCGTCCCGGAGCAGGCGCGGCCCGTCGACCTCGTACCACGCGTCTTCGCGCTGGGCGCGATGGACACGCCCGGCCAGCGTGAGGTCGCCGCCGCGGCGGCCCGCACCTCGATCGCGAACGAGATCCAGGAACGGTGGCCCGGCGAACCCTACGTCATCCGGCAGGGCAGCACCGAGGAGTTCGCGGACCTGTCCCTGGGGGAGGAGGGGGACGCGCTGGTGGTGTTCGGGGTGGTCTACGAGATCGACATCTGAGGGAGCTCCGGATACCTCGGGCTCCTCCGGGTTGACGACCGGTGCGCGCACCCGCGTGTGATGGGGGCCGGGCGTGGTGGCCGGCGTGTGCGGATCGACACACCCAGCCTCGGCGAGTGACGTCTCAACCCGCCCCCCGTGTGTCCGCCCGCGTTGTGGTCGGGTAGTGGTGGGAGACGGCTGTGCGGCGCCGGACACGTGGCAGAACGCGAGGTCGGGAATGCGACGCTCGCGCGAGCGGTTGCCGCGACGGGAATTATTGATCTTTCAGCGTCGTCCACGGGGAGAGAACATGACCACGGTTCCAGAGATCTCGTTGAACAACGGTGTGCGGATCCCGCAGCTGGGGTTCGGCGTCTGGCAGGTGGGCGCCGGGGACGCCGCCGGTGTCGTACGGACGGCGATCGAGACCGGCTACCGCAGCATCGACACCGCGGCCGCCTACGGCAATGAGGAGGCGGTCGGAGAGGGGATCCGGGCCTCGGGGGTGGATCGCGACGAGCTGTTCGTGACCTCGAAGCTGTGGAACAGTGACCAGGGCTACGACTCCACGCTGCGCGCGTTCGACGCCACGATGGAGCGCCTCAAGCTGGAGCGGCTCGACCTCTACCTGATCCACTGGCCTCTCCCGATGTACGACCGCTACGTCAGCACCTGGAAGGCCATGGAGCGGCTCTACGTCGAGGGGCGGATCAGCGCCATTGGGGTGTCGAACTTCCAGATCCCGCACCTGCGGCGTCTCATGGACGAGGGCGGGATCGTGCCGACAGTGAACCAGGTCGAGCTGCACCCCCGGCTCGTCCAGGAGGAACTGCGCGCGTTCCACCAGGAGCACAACATCGCCACCGAGGCGTGGAGCCCGCTGGGCCAGGGCAACCTGCTGGACGACCCGGTGGTGACCAAACTGGCCGAGTCCTACGGCGCCACGCCCGCGCAGCTCATCCTGGCCTGGCACCTCAAGCTCGGCAACATCGTGATCCCGAAGTCGGTCACCCCCGAACGCATCCGCTCGAACTTCGAGGCGGTGAACCTCGAGGTGGCCAGTGGCGACATCGAGGCCATCACCGCCCTCAACCAGAACCAGCGGTTCGGCCCCGACCCCGACACGATGGACGTGGCCTGAGCCGGTTCGGCCGCGCGAACACGAGCGGCGTGCCCCGTTACGGGGCACGCCGCTCGTGTCGTCATGAACCCGCTTAGGCGAGTTCCCGATACTTCATGGCGTCGACCAGTGTGGCGGCGCTGCCCCTACGGGCAAGCCGGACCACGTACACGACGGCGCCCGCGAGGATGCTGACCGGGATGGCCATGATCGCGACGAGTGCGATCAGACCGGTTATTGTGAGTGCTCCCATGGCACCATCGTATGCGGTGCGCCCCACCTGCCGCCCGCTCCGGGGCGGGCGGCACGTGCCAGTGGCGCCGACGGTGCCGGACATAGCACAATTCTGCCGCGGAAGCGCACGATCCGGTACGCGGTGGTCGGAGGAGGGGTGGCCGATGGCAGCCACGGAAAGCTTCAGCTACGGCGAGCACCCCAGCCAGATGATCCACGTGTGGCAGCCGAAGGCCGCCGAGGACGCCCCGTTCCCGGTCGCGGTGCTGCTGCACGGCGGCTGGTGGCGCGACAGCCACGACGCCCAGTCGATGGATCCGCTCGCCTCCGCGCTGGTCCGCTCCGGTTGGCTGGTGTGGAACGTGGAGTACCGCCGCACCGGCGAGGACGGCGGCGGGTGGCCGCGTCCCCTGGATGACGTGCGGGCGGCGCTGGCGCTGCTGGGGGAGCGGACCGCCGAGGGCGCCGAACCCGGCGACCCCGAACGTGTCGTCGCGATCGGGCACTCCAGTGGGGGACAGCTCGCCCTGCTGGCCGTGCCGGACTCCCCGGTGACCGCCGCGGTCGGCCTGGCCCCCGTGACCGATCTTCGGGCGTGCGCGCGACACCAGCTGGGTGACGGCGCGGTCGCGGAGCTGCTCGGCGCGGCACCGGCCAAGGAGACCTACGACGCCGCCTCACCGGTGTACAACGTTCCTCTCGGCGTTCCCCAGCTCATGGTGCACGGCGACGCCGACGCCAGCGTGCCGGCCGAGCACACCCACGCCTATGTGGCCGCGGCCCGCATGGCGGGCGATGAGGTCGAGCTCGCCGAGGTTCGCGGCGCCGACCACCACAGCCATCTCGACCCCGACCACGAGAGCTGGCGTGCCGTGCGCGCGTGGTTGGACACGGCGCGCTGACACGCCCGGTCGTGCGTGTCACCCGTACCCCAGTCGGGACAGCTCCGTGCTGGCCACGCTCTGGATGTCGTCGCGTTGCTCGATGGTCAGCCGGCGGCGCCAACTACCAACCCTCGGAGATTCGACGTTCACGAGGTCCGTCGCCGAGATGCGGGCCCCGGTGAACTCCCGGAGCCGCTCCGCGGTGACGACCTCGCTGCCGAACAGGTCCTCGTAGCGCAGCGTCATCAGCTGGTGGGCGCCGAAGATTCCCCGTAACCGGGCGGAGAGCCGCACCGCGCCGCGCCACCGCATCGCGCACTTGCCCGCCAGCGACAGCTTCGTGTACTCGGCCCGTTCCGTCTCGGTCTCGATACCGAAGAACGGGTTGGGCAGCTCGTGCTCCAGGTTGACCAGGCCGGGTCGGAACCACGCCAGCGACTGCTCGTCGTCGAGCATGTCCGCGGTGGCGTCACGGCCGTCCCGGATGACCTGGATGAACGCCGCGTCGTCGAACGCCGCGTGCAGTGCCGTGGCACTGTAGAGCAGGTCGGGGCTGGCGTCGCCGAAGCGGGTCGCCTCGCGGGCATGGGGGCATGGTTGGGCGGCCTCGCGCGCGGAGAGGCGCTCATTGGGGCAGTCCGGACACGTGAGCGGGGTGAGCTGCCACGCCTCAGCGAAGGCGTCACGCAGCAGGGTGGCGGTGCCCGAGGCGCTCTCCTCGGCGAGCGAGGGACGTCTGGCGACCGTGTAGAGCGCGTTGAGCACCCCGGGGGTGCCCGTCCCAAGGTGGAACCCGGGGGCGCGCCGCAGGGCATGGGCGATCAGGTTCGTCCCGGAGTGCGGCGCTCCCAGGACGAACACGGGACGGCGGACTTTGGTCCCGTTCACGACGAGGATGTACGGCGGCTGGTTCATGGGTAGCTCGATTTTGGCACCCTTTGCCGAACTCCCGTACCCACCTCGCCGAATCGTTGTGGGATGACGACAGCGTACCGTGGGTTGGCCTCGCGTGTGGACCATTCCGCCGGCGTGTGACCCGGGCCTTCGCGACGCCGCCCCACCCGGCTGCCCTGCCGGGATGAGCACCGCCGGCGGTCTGTTGCGACAATGGGCCAGTCGCAGGAAGCCGACGGACCCGTGACCGAGACGGTGAGGAATCCCAATGCCCGCGAACACGAGCCGCGCCGACGCGGCCGCGATCCTGGCCGGTGCCGACCGGGTTACGGTGCTCACCGGTGCCGGCATCTCCACCGATTCCGGCATCCCCGACTTCCGCGGCCCGCAGGGGGTGTGGACCACCAACCCCGGCGCCGCCGCGATGTTCGACCTCGACACCTACATGTCCGACGCCGAGGTGCGCCGCGAGGTTTGGCGGATGCGTCGCGCCCATCCCGCCTGGACCGTCGAGCCCAACGAGGCGCACCGCTCCCTCACCGAGCTCGACCGCGCCGGGCGGCTGCGCGCGTTGGTCACGCAGAACGTCGACGGCCTGCACCAGGCGGCCGGTACCTGCCCGGAACGCGTCATCGAGGTGCACGGCACGGTGCACTGGGTGGTGTGCATGGCGTGCGGCCTGCGTACACCCGCCCAGGAGGTCTTCCCGCGGCTGGAGGAGGAGCCCGATCCCCACTGCCTGGAATGCGGCGGCATCCAGAAGTCCGACACGATCTCGTTCGGCCAGCAGCTCGACCCGGATGTGTTGGACGCCGCCGTCGAGGCCACCCGTGACTGTGAGGTGTTCCTGGCGGTGGGAACCTCGCTCGCCGTGTACCCCGTCGCCGGGCTCTGCGACATCGCTGTTGACCGGGGCGCCTCGCTGGTCATCGTCAACGCCGAGCCCACGCCCTACGACGACGCGGCCGAGGTGGTGCTGAACGAGCCGATCGGGCGGGTGCTGCCGGCGCTGGTGGCCGAGGTGCCCGGGGTGAGGCGGGCCGGGGAGGGTTAGGCACCGCCGGTGCTGGTCCCCGGACCTCCGTACTCGCGCCTGTGCGGGCGTCGGACATCGGCGGAGTTCGACGGGACCCCGCGGTCCTGGCTGGTCCCGGCCCGGCTGGTGCCAGGCGAGCGGGGATGGTCGCGAACGTAGCCGGATCGGTCACTCCCCGCTTCCGGCGCGGGTCTCCTCGGAGCGACATCGCCGGGACGCGTGTGCTCGTGGGCCTCCGCGTCGTCGTGCTCGTCGAGCAGGAACTCGATGTGCTCCGGGACGGTGAGATGCCGGCGGAGTCGTTCGAGCACGGGGGCGACGTGCTCCCGAGAGAGCGCCGGCCCGGGAACGACCGATTCGAGGTGTCCCAGGTACTCCTCGACGGTGAGGAGGAGCGCGCCGAGGGGCCCGACGAGCTCCCCGGGTGCCGCCGTGTCCAGGTCGTCGACGGCCTGGCGCAGCGCGAGCAGCTCCAGCCGGCCCAGGTGCCGACTGTCCAGGAGGCGCCCGTAGCGCCGCACCCGGTCGGTGCCGTCGTGCGCTGGCGACGTGAGCCGTAGCTCCAGGACGTCGTGCAGCTCGCTCCACGCAGATCCGGGCTCGTCGCGGTCACTGTACAGCGTGAGCAGGTCGGTGGAGACGTGCCGCAGGTAGGGCCCGAGGAGCAGGAAAACACGCGCCGCCGTGCCGTTGTCGCGCAGGGCGGTGGAGCGCAGCAGCTTGGACGTCGGTCCGTCGAACGGTACGGTGATGTCGTATGGGTTGGTGATCGCGGCCCTCGTCGTGAGGTCGTCACTGAGCTCGAAGCCGACACACTCGCCGACGTTGACCGGGTCGCCGCGTTCGCGCTCGATGTGGGAGTTCCCGGCGCCGTCCCAGAAGTCCAAGTGCCGGGACCGTACGGTGTCCACGAGACCGTGCCACGCCTCGTTGGACAGGCTGCGCCACTGGTTGGCCATCCGGCGCCACGCCCGCCACGGCGCGTCCTGGTCGGGGAACAGCTGGGCCAGCTCCAGCTGTTCGCACACGCAGACCAGCAGGGTGACGAGGTTGGCGGTGTAACTGGCCTGCCGGGTGAGGATGTCGGCGCGCCACGGCTCGTAGCCGGTGAACGAGCGGGCGGGAGCGGGGTACGGCGCGTCGTGGACCAGGGCGATCAACAGGTCGCGGTACTCGTCGCGGGCGTTGGGGACCTCGTCGAAGTGCCGGTGCAGTATCTCGGCGGTGAACTCCACCACCGCGGCCCGGCCGGCGAGTGTCGCGAACGAGGTGAGCGCGTACAGCAGCCCGTCGTCCAGTGGGGCGGTGAACCGTCGCCGCGCCGCGTGCCGGCGGTCATCGGCCAGCTCGCCGAGCGCCGCCACCACCATGCGGGCGACCAGGTACTCGGCGAACGTGGCGTGCAGGAACTCGTAGACGCCGGAGTCTTGGACGTCGAGGTGCGCCCGCGACTCGTGGACGAAGAAGAACCGGCCCAGCACCTGGTGGGCCTCGCTGAGCGCCCCGTGGAAGCCGGTGCCGGTCGGCCGGTTGGCGGGCTGCTCGGGTTCGGGAAGCAGCGCGGCGAGGTCCCGCTCCAGTTCCGTGGCCGTCACGCTCTGCCGGCCGCGGCTGAACATCGCCATGGCGGCGACCTCCAGCCGGTTCAGCTCGCGTTCGACCGCCGCGTCCGTGTCGCGCTGGGGAAGGTGGGGGTGGTGCTTGACCACTTCCCGTCGAGCGAACATGGCCAGCATCCGCTCGTACAGCTCACTGCGGGACAGGGCGCCGGCCGCTGCCTCCAGCGCGTTGCCGTCGGCGTCGTAGAGCAGCAACATGAGCAGCAGCAGCGGCTGCTCGGCGAGTTCCCGGTAACGGAGGGCGGTGTCGGCCGACAGTGGCCGCAGTCCTCGGGCGGCCAGCGCGTCGGCGTTGGCCTCGCCCCAGATGTCGAGCATGTGGGCGATCTGGTCGTCGCCGAACGGCTCCAGCCGGATCAGCGCACAGCCCAGGGGGAACCGGATCCGGTCGGCGACGACGGTGCGGCTGGTGACGACCACCGCCACCGGGTGGCCCAGCGCCGCTTGGTCCTCCTGGAACCGCTGCACCTGCTCCAGGTAGTCGGACCGGTTCACCCCGGAAGCCTGCAGCAGCTCGTCGAACCCGTCGAGGATGACCACCGGTTGCGCCCCCGGGGCCGACTCCACGAGGTCGCGCCAGGCCACGTCCCGATGCAGCTGGTGCGAGACCGCCTGCTCGATCTGGGTGTGGACGGGGGCGTCGGCGCTCACCCCCCGCAGCTCCACCCGGACGGCGAGGAAGTCGTCGGCGGGCAGCCGGGCGGCCAACATCTCGGTGAGTTTGGACTTGCCGGCGCCTGGATGACCCAGGATGACGATGGGCTGCGTGGCGCACCAGATCTGGGTGAGGCATTGGACGAGAAGTGTCTGCACGTCCTCGTGAGGGGTGGCCTTGGCCCACCAGCTCTCGGAGGCGGGGCGGAACTGCCTCCCCGCGGAGGCGGCGCGCGCCCGCGGGTTGATGTAGGCCTGCTCCAGTGTGGGCAGGGTGAGGTGGTCCGGTGCGTCGGTGCTGGACAGGACCGGGCGCCACAGCTGCTGCCGGTAGAGCGTGTGCAACTGTTGCACGTGCTGTTGGGCCCGGTGCCGCGGTGACAGCCGAGTGAGCAGCTCCTCCAGCTCGCTGAGGCCGGTGGTCAGCTCGTCGCGGGTGCGCCCGTGCTCGGTCAGGTTCACCCAGATCCCGAACTCGGGCACGTCGGCGGCGAGCTGCCGGTAGGACTCCTGGTAGCGCTGCCGCGCGAGGTCCAGGATCGTCGGGCCGAGCTCGCCCAACCCCCAGGACGAATGAAAGAGGTGCGCCCAACTCTTGGAGTCGAACACGGGGCTCGGGCGTTCGGCTGACGTGGCGAGAGGGACGCGCCCATCCGTGTCGTGACCCAGAATCTGCTCCGTGAAGTGGCCGATCGCCTCCTCGGAGATGTCCGAGTCGGCCAGGTCGGTCTCGTCGAGCGCCTCCAGAAGCGACACGGCCGCCAGGATCCGTTCCGCGGCGTCGATTCGCTGGGTGCGGTCCCACCGGCTCACCCCGGTGATCCGTTCCCGGACGGTGGCGAGCAGTTCGCGTCCCTTGGAGACGATCTCGCCCCGCATCCCGAAGGGGTCGGGCACCCCCGCCGCGCCCAGCCCGCCGTCGACCAGCTTCTCCGCGAGGTCCAACACGGTCGAGTCGTCGTGGCCGAGGATCCGCAGCGCGTCGGCGTAGCTGGGTTTCTTCGCCATGGGGGGTGCCTTCCCAACGCGCCATGGGGAGGGCGCGCCTCGGGTGACGGACGCTCCCATTCAATAGGGCGGGGCTGGGTTCGCTCAAACCCCGGATCGCGGCGTGGGGCGGCCGACCGCACGCACTGACCGCGGGGCCGGCCGGTGCGCTACTCCAGCCGCCAGTCGACCGGTTCGCCCCCCTGTTCCTCCAGCATGGCGTTGGCGCGGCTGAACGGCCGGGACCCGAAGAACCCGTACTTGGCCGACATCGGGCTCGGATGGGGCGACTCCACACACGGAACCCCCGGCATCAGGGGGCGCAGGCTCCGGGCGTCGCGGCCCCAGAGGATCGCCACCAGCGGTTTGTCGCGTTCGGCCAGAGCGCGGATGGCCTGGTCGGTGACCTCCTCCCAGCCCTTGTCGCGGTGCGATCCGGGTTTGCCGGGCATCACGGTCAGCACCCGGTTGAGCAGCATGATGCCGCGCCCGTTCCACGGGGAGAGGTCACCGTTGGACGGCTCCGGGTATCCGAGGTCGTCGCTGTACTCACGGAAGATGTTACGCAGGCTGCCCGGCGGCTTGACATCGGGGGCGACGGAGAAGCTGAGCCCCACCGCGTGGCCGGGGGTGGGGTAGGGGTCCTGGCCCACGATGAGCACGCGTATGTTCTCGAAGGGTTGCTGGAACGCACGCAGCACGTTCTCACCGGCCGGGAGGTAGGTGCGCCCCTCGGCGACCTCCCGGCGCAGGAACTCGCCCATCTCTCTGATGCGGTTGGCCACCGGCTCGAGCGCCTTCGCCCAGCCGGGGTCCACGATCTCGTGTAGTGGTTGCTCTGACATGGTTCAGCACCATAGCGGTACGCGCGGACAACCACTGACGTTTCGCGTGTTCACCCCCGAGCACACGTCCCGGGCTCACCGTGCCCGCTCACCGTGCCCGGTCCTCCCAGTGGCGCAGCCGGGCCCGGATGCGGGCGGTGTCGGGATGGCCGGCCCCGTTGACGCGGGTGTGTTCGGCCAGCAGCTCGTGGTACAGCCGCGCGGCCTCGGCCGCCGCGCCCGCGTGTCCGGTGTAGGCGGCACGGTAGTGCCGCGCCCGCAACGTGGTCTCGTGGTCGGTTCCGAGAACCCGTCGCAGATCGGGAAGCAGCCGATCCAGGAGCGCGATCGCCCGGCCGTGCTCTCCCGTCTCGCCGACCTCGAACGCGAGGTAGAGCCGCGTGGTCAGCACGCGGTGCGCGTCGGGGCCGTGCGCGGCGGTCAGGTCGGGAAGCAGCTCGGCGTGCACGCGCGCGGCCGTCGCGTGGTCCCGGGCCCGGCCGGCGTTGCTGGCCAGGTAGTAGCGGGCCGCGAGCGTCTCCGGGTGGTGTCGGCCGTAGACCCGATCGAGCTGGGGCAACAGCTCCCGGTAGATCTCCACCGCGCGCGCCGGCTCCCCGCTCTTGCCCGTGAGGTAGGCCAGTCTGCGGCGGGCCCGGATCGTCTCGGGGTCCGTGGGGCCGTAGGCGCGTTCCAGGTCGGGAAGGCAGGCACGTGTCCGCTGGGCGGCGGCCGCGAAGTGCCCCTCCTCGGCCAGGGACTCGATCTCGCGCAGTCGCCCGTGGAGGTCGCGCGGCTCCGCCCCGGGCGGGCCGGTCGCGGCCCGCGGCGGCCGGACCCCAGCGGCCTGGGGGCCGGCCGTGCCGGAGGGGCGCTCCTCCACGGGCGCGGAGGCCGCCGTGAACGGCAGCAGGCGCTCACGGACCTCGTGGGCGCCCGCGGGGCGGTCGGCGGGATCCTTCTCCAGCAGCGCCAGCACCAGGGAGTCGAGTTCGGCGGGCAGGTCCGGGCGCGCCTCGCGTGGCGGGCGCGGCCGCTCCATCAGGTGCATCCGCAACACACCCAGTGGCTCGTCGTGCCGGAAGGGCGCGTGCCCGGTCAGTAGCTGGTACAGGATCGCTCCGAGCGAGTAGAGGTCACTGGCGGCGCCCACGTTCTCGCAGCGCGCCTGCTCCGGCGACATGTACAGGGGCGTGCCGATGATCGCGCCGGTCTGGGTGAGCCTGCGGCTCTGCGTCACCGCCTCGTGGAAGCCGGCGATACCGAAGTCGAGGATCTTCACGGTGCCGTCGTCGAGCGCCATCAGGTTGGCGGGTTTGACGTCGCGGTGCACGATGCCCGCCGCGTGCGCGGCCGCCAACCCGGAGGTGACCTGCGCGGCCCAGTCGGCAGCGCGGGGGACCGGCTGCGGCCCGGTGTCGCGCAGGATCGCCGACAGGGTGCGTCCGCGAACCAGCTCCATGACCGCGTAGACCGAGTTCTCGTACTCGCCGAAGTCGTGCAGGATGACGACGTTGGCGTGCCCGGCGAGCTGGGCGGTGAGCCGCGCCTCGCGCTGGAAGCGGGCCACCGCCTCGTCGGAGTCGACCTTGTCCGGACGGACGAGCTTGACCGCGACCGTGCGGTCCAGACGGTCGTCGACGGCCCGCCAGACCTCGCCCATTCCGCCCGCACCGAGCGACTCCACCAGCCGGTAACGGCCGTTCAACACGCGTTCCACCGCTACAGTCCCCTGCTTTTCCCGACCATCGACGGAAGGCGGGATCCCCCGCACCGTCGGCATTTCCACGACCGAATCGTATGCTCACGCGCGGTGGGAAAACGTTAGTCTTTACCCCGACCGTCCGATTCTTGCGTCCCCCGATTTCGAGAATGAGTGCCCTGGTGAGTTCTGAGCTGTTCGTCGGCCCCGACTCGGAGCCGGACAAGTATCGCCTGGTCAGGTCGGTAGGAAGGGGAGGCGAGGCCACCCTTTACCTCGCGGAGGTGCACCTGGCCGGCCAGACCGAGCCGGTCGTGGTGAAGGTCCTGGACTCCGATTTCGCGGGTGGCGAGGAGCAGTTCGCCGAACTGAGCCGGCGCTGGAACGAGCAGGCGGAGCTGCTGCGGTTCATCAACAGGCTCGGCGTGGTTGGGGTGCGCGAGCACTTCGAGGGGGCGCCGGAGCATCGCCAGGGCGAGTCCGGCGAGTACACCGACCGTTGCCTGTACCTGGTGATGAACCACGTCACCGGTCTCGACCTGCGCGACTGGCGGGCCGAGCACGCCGTCGAGGGGCCGAAGGGCCAACGGGAGGTACTGCGGTACCTGGAACAGGTCGCGGAGGTGCTCGACCTGCTGCACTCCGGCAAGGCGACCCCGTCCAAGCGCGTGGTCGTGCACGGAGACCTCTCACCCGGCAACATCATGATCAGTGAGGAGGGGCAGGCCACCCTCGTCGACTTCGGGCTGAGCAAGATCGCCACTCGGCACCTGACCGCCAAGCCCTGGTTCACCCCCGGCTACGCCGCCCCGGAGGTCTTCAACGGCGAGTACTCCGCCGCGACCGACCGCTACGCCTTCGGCGCGATCGTCTACTTCGCCCTGGCCGGGGAGGAGCCGCCACCGGCCCCCGAGCAGTTGCGGGAGCGCTTCGCCGCGCTGCCGATCATGAGGGTGGCGGGTGAGCAGCAGCGCGACAAGGTGCTGGTGATGTTCTCGGCCGAGCCCGAAGAGCGCCCGGAGGCGCTCGACTGGGTCAGGACACTGCGCTCGCTGAGTACATCGGTGCCGTGGAGCGGCCCGGTGTCCAACCCGGCTACCTCGGCGACGGGCGGTGCCCCCGCCGGTGCCGTCGGGGGTGCGGCTGCCGGCGCCGCTATGGCCGGATCCGGCCAGACCGCGCCGGAGGGCGGGGGCGGCGCCAAGGGTCCGGGAAGCGGGACCGGCCCCGCCCCGCCGAGCGGGGGTGGGGGTACGCCCCCAGGGCAGCCGGGACCGGCCGGGCACCCCGGGTCGGGAGGCCCGGCCGCACCCCCGCCGTCGGGCCCGCGGTTCAGCGGGCCCACGCCGGTGACGGGAGCACACCCCACCCAGCCGTCCGGCCTGGGAGATTCGCGGCGCCCGGTCGGCGGCATGCGCGGCACCCCCACTCCTCCCACCCCTCCGGGTGGGCCGCCGCCCCAGGCGGGAACGCCCGCGGGTCCGCCCGGTGGCGGGCAGCCGCCGCGGGGGGCCGCGGCCGCCGCGGGAGCACCGGAGCCCGAGGCGGGCCAGACGACGAAGAAGTCGAAGAAACCGCTCCTGGCGGGGTTGGCGGCACTCGCGGCGGTCTTCATGGTCGCCGGGGCCGGGCTGACCTACGTGGCGATGGACCGCCTCGCGGTGTTCGCCGACGACGCCGACGCCAGTGCCGGTGGCGAACCCAGCGCCCCCGGCAACGAGGCCGCGGGGGAGGAAACCCCCTCGGAGCCGGAGCGGCCAGAGCCCGACGACGACGCGTCGGCGGCGGCCTCTCCCGAGGAGCGGCCCGACGAGATGTCGTTGACCTCCGAGGAGCCGGTGGAGGAGAGCGATTTCGAGAGCACGCTGGCCACGGTCAACGCCGTCGACTACGACGACGCGCTCACCGTGGTTGTCAGCTGCGGCGACGAGGGAGCCGAGTACAACCTGGAACGCGACTACAGCGAGCTCACCACCACGGTCGGCCTCGACGACGACTCCTCGTCCGGCCACGAGGTCACCTTCACCGTCCTGGGCGACGGGGAGCAGCTGGAGACCAAGACCCTGGTGCTCGGTGAGGACGCGGAGCTCACCGTGGACGTCACCGACGTCCTGCGCCTACAGCTCCTGGTCGACGGAGAATCCTGTGGCGGGAACTCCACCGCCGTCTGGGGAGACCCGGTCGTCACCCGGTAAGCCGTGTCCCGGCCGGAGGCTCCGTCATTCCTCGGTGTCCTCCGGCTCTCCCGGCTGAACCGAGATCACACCCGCGGTCTCCGACACCGCGACCGTCAGGTCGTTGAGGGAGCCGTCGCCGTGTACCTGTAGGGCGAGGTCGACGACCGTGGGGCCGGCGCTGGCACCGGTACCGGTGTCGTGGCGGCGGATGGTGCGCACCCGCTGCACGGTGAACCCCTGCTGGGTGGCCACAGTCAGGACACCGCGCAACACGCCCCGCGTGTCCTCGTAGCTCACCAGTAGCGTGGTGGTGGTCGGCCGCGAGCGGGTCAGCCAGCGCAGCACCGGTGGGTAGCCGAGGGCCACAAGGAAGTGGGCGGCGGTCACCGCGCTCGCGAGCAGCCACAGACCCGCCCCGGCCGCGGTTCCTACCGCGGCCGCCAGCCAGATCGTGGCCGCCGTCGTCAGCCCGCGGACGATGTCGCGGCGCACGAAGATGAGCCCGGCGCCGATGAACCCGATGCCGGAGACGATCTGCGCCGCCAGCCGTGAGGGGTCGAGGGAGATCTCCGGTTCGGCGATCACGTCGTGGAAGCCGTACTTGCTCACCACCACGAACAGGGCCGAGCCGAGGCCCACGAGGGTGTGGGTGCGCAGGCCCGCGCTCTTCTGACGCAGCTCCCGCTCGAACCCGATCAGGGTGCACAGCACCAGGGCGGTCAACAGTGCCAGGAGCTGGGGGAGGCCCTGGACGGTGAGGTCCAGCGGCATCAGGTTCGTGGCGAGCGGGATGCGCATCGCGAACACCTCCCCCGAGCGCGCTCTCCCGGTGCCACGGTAGCCCGGGGTGCCCTTTTGGGTCGGGGAGCGCGCCTGGCGCGTCGCCGGCTGAGAGGGGGAGGTGCGCTCAGTGCTCGCCGCGGCGGTGCCCGTCGTGGTGGGAGAGGTTCAGCGCCGTGGTCACCAGCGGCACGTGGCTGAACGCCTGCGGGAAGTTGCCGACCTGGCGTCCGCTCCGCGCGTCGTATTCCTCGGCGAGCAGCCCGACGTCGTTGCGCAGCGCCAGCAGCCGCTCGAACAGCTCGCGGGCCTCCTTCTCGCGCCCGATGGACAGCAGCGCGTTGGCCATCCAGAAGCTGCACGCCAGGAAGGCGCCCTCACCACCGGGGAGGTGGTCGGCGACCTCGGCACGGTCGGTGCGGTAGCGCATGACGAACCCATCGACCATGAGGTCCTCGCGGATGGCCTCGATGGTGCCGATCACGCGGGGGTCGTCGTAGGGCAGGAAACCGACCTCGGGGATGAGCAGCAGGGCGGCGTCGAGTTCCTTGCTGCCGTAGTACTGGGTGAAGGTGTTGCGCCGGGCGTCGTAGCCGTAGGTGCACACCTCGGTGTGGATGGTGTCGCGCAGCGAGCGCCAGCGCTCGATCGGCCCTTCCTTGTCGAACTCCTCGATCATCCGCACGGCGCGGTCGGCCGCCACCCAGGCCATCACCTTGGAGTGGACGAAGTGCTGGCGTGGCCCGCGGACCTCCCACAACCCCTCGTCGGGTTCGTCCCAACACCATTCCAGGTAGTTCACCAGGGAGCGCTGCAGGCCCCACACGTGTTCGCTCGACTGCAGGCCCGAACGGCGGGCGAGTTCGAGGACGTCCATGACCTCGCCGTAGACGTCGAGCTGGTACTGGCCCACCGCGGCGTTTCCGATGCGCACCGGTCGGGAGTTCTCGTAGCCGGGAAGCCAGTCGGCCTCCCACTCGCCGAGCCGGCGCTCGCCCCGCACCCCGTACATGATCTGCATGTGCTGTGGTTCGCCCGCCACCGCCCGAACCAGCCACTCGCGCCAGGAACGTGCCTCGTCGGTGTAGCCGCTGCGGATGAGCGCCTCAAGGGTGATGGTGGCGTCGCGCAGCCAACAGTAGCGGTAGTCCCAGTTGCGCACGCCCCCGATCTCCTCGGGGAGTGAGGTGGTGGGGGCCGCGACGATACCGCCGGTGGGGCGGTAGGTCAGGGCCTTGAGGGTGATGAGGGAACGTACGACGGCGTCGCGGTAGTCGCCCTCGTAGGAGCACTTGTCGACCCAGCCACGCCAGAAGCGCTCGGTGCGCGAGAGCGCCTTCTCGGCGTCGAGATGGTCCGACTCCTCCACCTCGGAGGGGTGCCAGGTCATGACGAAGGGAACCCGCTGTCCGGCGCTGACCGTGAACGTGGCGTCGTGCACGAAGTTGTGGCCGTTCATGGGCACCGGCGAGCTGAGCCACACCGAGTCGGGACCGGCGACCGCGGCCATCTCGGTGCCGCTACGGTGGATCCACGGCACGACGTTGCCGTAGTCGAACCGCAGCCGCAGGGCGGTACTCATCCGGACGTTACCGCGTATCCCCTCGACGATGCGCACGATGTGCGGCGCGCCGCCGCGCGGCGGCATGAAGTCGATGACCCGGACCGCGCCCTCGTCGTTCTCCCAGTCGGTCTCCAGGATGAGGGTCTCGGCCCGGTACTGGCGGTGGGCGGCCGACTGGTCGCTGGCGGCCGGCCGGATCCACCAGTTGCCGTTCTGCTCGTCGCCGAGGATGGCGGAGAAGCAGGCGGGGGAATCGAAGTTGGGAAGGCAGAGCCAGTCGATGGAGCCGTCGCGTCCCACGAGCGCAGCGGTCTGCATGTCGCCGATCAGCGCGTAATCCTCAATCCAGCCGGACACGCGGCTCACCCCCTTAGTAACCAAGATCACGTTCCCGCGGACGTACCGTATCCAACTCTCGTTGGCCAGATGGCCCTCTCCGGCCATCGCCGGGTCCCCGAGCGAGAAGTTGCAGCAACGTTAGCTCAGGGGGTCGCCAGTGCCGGGCGTGCGCGCCTGTTTCGGGGCCACGCCGCGCCCACGGCCATCCTCGCAACGCTAGCGGTCGCGGACGACCGCGCTGACTCGGTCGAAGGACAGTGTGTCCAAAGAGACACCGACACCCCTGCCCAAGGGTGAGCCCCTCCGCGTGCCCGCAACGGTTCACCGGGTTCTCCGAGCCCCGCGCGGGGTGGTAGGGAACACGCGCCCCCCAGTTCACACACCCGTCGTGCGGCTCCGGCCGCGCCTCGCTCGCGCCCGGTTGCGTGGCTGGCGCGCCGTCCCACACTCCCCCTCGCCTTCGAAAGAGCCTACCGCGCGGCCGCACTGTGGGGTACGCGCTCCACCGGCGGTCAGGGAACCGGGCGGCGGTCGCCCCGCGCCCCACACTCACTGAGCGTCACGGGTCCGCTTCGGCTGGTCGAGGCCACACGGGGTGGCGCGGGTGTTGTGACCGCACCCGGACGGCGCACCGTCCTTGCGCTGTGTCGCGAGCCATGGTCTCGTTGCCCGCGAAGTGACCTCCAGCACACCCACGAGTAGCGGGGATTGGGGCCATGGCCGGCGAGGACGAGGTAATCCGCGAACGGGACGAGATCGAGAACGAGATCCGGGGACTGACCGTCGTCGACATCTTCCGCGAGACCGCGACGGAGAGTCCGGACGCTCCCGCGCTCTCGGACCGCCGCGACGACGGATGGTCCACCCTCACCTGGGCCGAGTACCGCCGGCGCGTGTACGAGCTGGCCGCGGCCTACATCGATGCCGGAGTGCGCCCCGGCGAGGTGGTCGCCCTGATGCTGTCCAACCGCTGCGAGCACCTCGTCGCCGACCTCGGCGCCGTGCACGCCGGAGCGGTCCCCCTGACGATCTACGCCACCTTCACCCCGGACCAGATCGCCTACGTGATGGGTGACTGCTCGGCCCCGGTCGTCGTGCTGGAAGGCGCGGAGCAGGTCGACCGCTGGCGGCCGGTCCTGGAACGGCTGCCCGATCTGCACACCGTGGTGGTGCTCGACCCCGAGGCGATCCCGAGCCCCACCGGCGGACCCGGCCCAACATTGGTGAGCTGGGACGAGTTCCAGGCGGCCGGCCGGCGCCGGAACGCGGCCGATCCCGGGCTCGTCGAGGAGCGCGCCAGCGCGGTCGAGCCCGACGACAACGTCACCCTGCTGTACACCTCGGGAACCACGGGCGACCCCAAGGGTGTCCTCGAGACCCACCATCAGGTCCTTTACCAGGTCAGCGTCTCGATGCGCACCGCTCAGATTCCGGACCGCAGCGTCACGCTGAGCTATCTGCCCCTGGCGCACATCGCCGAGCGCGTCCTGAGCGTCTACCTACCGATCCGGCTCACCGGCCACATCCACTTCTGCCCCGATCCCGCCCAGCTCGGCGTGTACCTGCCCATGGTGCGGCCGAACCTGCTGTTCGGAGTGCCACGGGTGTGGGAGAAGATCCAGGCGGGGCTCACCGCCGCCCTGTCGGTCGCTCCGGAGGAGCAACGGGCCGCCGTGGAGAGCGCCGCGGAGGTGGCCCGTTCCCATATCGAATCAGGGCAGGTCGGGCGTGCGCACGCCCCCGAACTGGCCGAACGTTTCGCCCGGGTCGACGGTGAGGTGTTGGCTCCGATCCGGGCGATGGCCGGCCTCGACCGCCTGGAGACCTGCCTCACGGCGGCGGCCCCGATGCCTCCCGAGGTGCTGCGGTTCTTCTCCGGGCTCGGCCTGCTGATCCGCGACATCTACGGCATGACGGAGAACTGTGGGGCCGTCACCCTCAACCGCGGCGACTCCTACCGGTTCGGCAGCGTCGGCCGGCCCGCGGACGGGATGGAGGTGCGTGTCGCCGACGATGGCGAGATCCTGGTGCGCGGGCCGCTGAACACCAGCGGCTATCTGAACCGGCCCGACGACAGCGCCGCCCTGCTCGACGACGACGGATGGCTCCACACCGGCGACATCGGCCGCATCGACGACGAGGGGTTCCTCTACGTCGTCGACCGCAAGAAGGAACTCATCATCACCGCGGGCGGCGAGAACATCTCCCCGGCCGCGATCGAGAACCTGCTCAAGGAGCACCCGCTCATCGGGCAGGCGCTGGTCCACGGCGACAGCCGCCCCTACCCGGTCGCGCTGCTCACGCTGGACGCCGAGGTCGCGCCGAACTGGGCCCGCCAGCGGGACATCGCCGAGACCGGCCTGGCCCAGCTCGCCCAGCACCCGGAGGTGCTCGCCACGGTCGAGGGGGCGGTGGACGACGCGAACCGGCGTCTCGCCCGTGTACAGCAGGTCAAACGGTGGCGGCTGCTGCCGGTCGAGTGGACGGTCGAGGGCGAGGAACTGACCCCGTCGTTCAAGCTCAAGCGTCGGGTCATCCAACGCAGGTACGCCGACACCATCGACGCGCTCTACGACGAATGAGGATCCCACGCTCGGGACCGGTGGAAGGATCCTCCCGCCCCGACGCGGGAGCAGCCTCAGCGCGGCCCGGTGCCGGTGACCCGGGCGGCGAACCGCGCGACCTCGTCCAACACCTCCTCCCGGTTGGTCTCGTTGAACACCTCGTGACGGGCGTGGGGGAAGATCCGCGCGGCCACGTCGTTCCCGGCGAGACGGTCGATACCGGCCTTGGTGCCGGCCAGTGGCACCAGCCGGTCGTCGGAGCCGTGCAGCCAGAGCAGCGGAAGGTCGCCGAGGCTTCCGGCGTCGTGGGCGCGCCGCAGCTCGGTGTCGATCGCCCGCAACAGGGGCCGTTTGAACGGGCCGTGCCAGACGAGCTCGTCGGCGGCGTAGTCGGCGCCCACGGCGGGGTCGCGGGAGAGGGTGTCCGGGTCGAGGGGAGTGTCGGGGATCTCCTCCAGCGCGAGCAGCTCGTCGACCGCGGCCCAACGTCCCAGCACCGGCCCCGACAGCACCAGCCCGGCCAGCTCGGCGGTGTGGGTCTGGGCGTAGCGCGCGGCGACCAGGCCGCCCATGGAATGGCCCACGAGCACCAGCGGCAGCGAACGGTACGCGGACCGGGCCTGCGTGACCAGGCGGTGCACGTCCTCCACCACACCGGCGAAGTCCTCGATCAGCACCCGCTCACCGGAGCTGTTGCCGTGACCGCGGTGGTCCGAGCCATAGACCACCGCCCCACGTTCGCACAGGTAGCGGGCCACGTGGTCGTAGCGGCCGATGTGCTCGCCGTACCCGTGCACCAGCACCGCCAGCCACGTGGGCTCCGGCGGGTCCGTGTCCCCCCAGGCCCGTGCGGACAGCCGCGCCGAACCGTTCGGCCCGCCCGGCAACTGCCATTCTCGTGAAGTGATCACGCGCGCTCCTGAACTCCGTACGTGGGTGGTTCCCGACCGTGTGGGCCGGGGGCGGGCCACGGCGTCGCCCGGTTTCCGGGGAGCCCGACCGCCTTCTCGTGCCGCAGATGCCAGCACGGGACCGGTGCCTCGGGCAAGCACCGGCACCGCCCCGGCACGGACCGTGGCGGGCACACCGCTACGTACCGCGGTCGCCCGTGTTGACCGGGGAGCTCCGGTGCGGCGTCGCCAACTCCCGCCAGCTGCGAGGATTTGCGGTCGGCCTACAACGGGCAGGACCCGCGAGGAGAGAACCAGGCGTCTCCTAGGGTGGACGGTACGGCGGCAACGATGCGCCTGGTCGTCCGCCGGGAGGACGTAAGGCTGCGCACCGGCGCCTGGCGACGTTGGGGGGACCACAACACCAGGTGGGCGTGTCAATCCGGCGGGCCGAGGTGCAGCCGACAGCCATTGAAAGGGGGAGGTGACGCTGGTGCTGGCCGATTCCTACGGGCGGGTGGCAACGGATCTCCGTGTCTCGCTCACGGACCGTTGCAACCTGCGGTGCACGTACTGCATGCCTCCGGAAGGGCTCGATTGGCTGCCCAAGCCCGAGCTGCTCACCGACGACGAAATCAACCGACTCATCCGTATCGGCGTGACCATGCTCGGGATCGACGAGATCCGGTTCACCGGCGGGGAACCATTGCTCCGCCGTGGGCTCGTGGGGATTCTCGCCGAGGCCACCGCGCTCAGTCCGCGCCCCAAGACCGCGTTGACCACCAACGGCATCGGTCTGTCGCGCACCGCCGCACAACTGGCCGAAGCGGGGCTCGACCGGGTGAACGTGTCGCTGGACTCGCTGCGCCCCGACGTGTTCGAACAGCTGGCGCGTCGCCGCAGGCTCGACGACGTGCTGGAGGGGATGGCCGGGGCGGCCGACGCCGGTCTCACCCCCGTCAAGGTCAACACGGTGCTCATGCGCGACATCAACGACGTCGAGGCGCCCGACCTGTTGCGCTACTGCCTGGAACACGGCTACCAGCTCCGGTTCATCGAGCAGATGCCGCTGGACGCCCAGCACGGCTGGCGGCGCGACACCATGATCACCGCTGACGAGATCCTGGACCGGCTCAGCGCCGAGTTCGATCTTCGGGCCGCCGACGACGAAGAGCGCGGCAGTGCTCCCGCCGAGCTCTTCTACGTCGACGGTGGCCCCGAGACGGTCGGGGTCATCGGCTCGGTCACCCGCCCCTTCTGCGGGGCCTGCGACCGGGTCCGGCTCACCGCCGACGGTCAGATCCGCAACTGCCTGTTCGCCCGCGAGGAGTCCGACCTGCGGTCGTTGCTGCGCGAGGGTGGCACCGACGAGGAGATCGCGAAGCGTTGGCGCGCCGCTGTCGCGACCAAGCTGCCCGGTCACGGCATCAACGACCCCAGTTTCCTGCAACCGGCCCGGCCCATGTCGGCCATCGGCGGTTAACCCCGAGTGGACGGCGCCGCCCGGACCCGCGGCGCCGTGCCCCTGGGAGGGGCGGAAGCGTCCGCGGTCGCGTGGGCCGTCAGAACCCGAGGACCCGGCGCAGCTCGCGGGCCTGACGGCGGGACACCTCGACCCGGCTGTGCTGCGGGTCGTCCAGGATCAGCACGAGCGTCCCCCTGAAGTCGGGCGCCAGCTCGCGCACGTAGTCGAGGTTGACCAGGTAGGAGCGGTGGGCACGGAAGAAGTGCGCGCCGCGCAGCCGCCGTTCCAGCTCGTTGAGCGAGTAGCTCACCAGTACCCGCTCCTCGGACAGCTGCAGGTAGGAGTAGCCGCGCGCGGCCCCCGCGTAGATGATCGAGGACTCGTTCACCAGCACGGTCCGTTCGCCCTTCTGCACCGGGATCCGGTGGGGGGACTCCGCTGGTTCCGGCTGCCGCGGCGGTGGCGCCTGCGGGCCGGTCTCGTCGGCGGCGCCGGACAGCGCCCGGTCCAGCGCCCGCCCCAGCCGGTCGGCGTCGAACGGTTTCACCAGGTAGTCGGTCGCGTCCAGGTCGAACGCCTCGACCGCGTAGTCGGGGAACGCGGTGGTGAAGATGACCTTGGGCGGGTTGGTGCCGTCGCGGAGCTGACGCGCGACGTCCAGGCCGGTGCCGCCGGGCATCCGGATGTCCATCAGTACCAGGTCGTAGTCCAGCGATCCCAGCAGAACGAGGGCCTCCTCCGCGTTGGACGCCTCGCCGACCACCTGGACATGGTCGAATTTGGCCAGCAGGTAGCGGAGATCGGCCCGCGCGGGAGCCTCGTCATCGACGATGAGGCAACGCGCGCGCATAGTTCATCCAAGAGGGAGCCGGAGGTCGACGACAGTGCCGCGGTTCTCGGTGGACTGAATGTCAAGACGATAGCGCTCGCCATAGAGCGATGCCAAGCGTTCGGCGATGTTACGCAGTCCCATGCCCTCCCCCTCACGGTGCTCCCCGTTGGAGAGCCGCCGCAGCAGGTCGGGGGGAACGCCGACACCGTCGTCGCTGACCCGGATGGAGGTGGTGCGGGTCAGCGGGTCGACCCGGGCCTTCAGCGTCACGGTCCCCCCGTCGACCTTGTCGGCGAGCCCGTGCTTGACCGCGTTCTCCACCAGCGGCTGGATGGTGAGGACCGGTACCTGGGCGGTCAGCACCTGCGGGTCGATGTCGTAGCGGACCTGGACCCGGTCGCCGTGGCGCGCCTGTTCCAGCGAGACGTAGGTGCGGACGAAGAAGTACTCTTGGCCGAACTCGGCGAAGTGCCCCTCCTGGCGGACCGCGTAGCGGAAGAAGTCCGAGAGGCGCACCAGAAGCCGCCGCGTCTCCTCGGCGTCGGTGTGCGCCTTGGAGGCGATGGTGTTCAACGTGTTGAACAGGAAGTGCGGGTTGATCTGGGCGCGCAGCGCGTCGAGCTTGGCGTCCACGGCGAGGCGCTGTTGCCGGTTCAGCTCGGCCAGTTCCAGGTGCAGGGAGAGGATGCCCGCCAGGCCCTCCACCGTGCCTTTCGGGGACAGTGTGCCGTCCAGCCGATACACCTGGAGTGTGCCCACGACGCTCTTGCCGTCCCGCAACGGCGCGATCACCGCGGTGCGCAACGGGCAGTCCTCAGTGGAACATCCCAGTTCACAACGCCGCCGCAGCAGAACGGTCCTGTCGTTGCGCAACACGCGTCCGGCCGGTGTCGCCGTGGGGTCCCCCGCCACGTGGTGGTCCGACCCCGGGCCGGCGAAGGCGAGGACGCGCTCCCGGTCGGTGATCGCGACCGAGTCGCCGCCGAGCAGGGGCTGTAGCAGTTGGGCGGTGCGGCGCGCGCTCTCACCGGTCAGCCCGGAGCGTAGTGGCATGGATCGACCG
The DNA here is from genome assembly GCA_003725585.1 of Halostreptopolyspora alba. Classification (GTDB taxonomy): domain Bacteria; phylum Actinomycetota; class Actinomycetes; order Streptosporangiales; family Streptosporangiaceae; genus Lipingzhangella; species Lipingzhangella alba. Next base: position 65,824 of record RJMB01000002.1, read on the forward strand.
ACCGCTGCGATCGTCGTGTTCTGCCGGCCCGGCTGTTGGCCCTCCAGCGCCAGGTGCGAGGGGCGCTTGCTGCGCGGGCCGCGGAGGGCGGAAGGGTAGCCGAGGACCAACGCCACGGTCAGGCCGGTGCCGATCAGCAGGGTGGTGCCGGCGCCCAGCGGGGGGTCGGTGATGCGCTGGGTGACCAGGTAGACGGAGCCCCAGACGAGGACGATGACCCCCGCGAGGGGGAGACTGCCGTTGCTCATCGGTGGCCACCCTTTCGTTGACCGAGACCGGTCCTGGTCAACCGGGCGAGCTTGACGGTGTGGCGGTCGGCCGCGGTGCCGTGCAGCCGCACCCAGATCGTCGACAGGTGCTGCGGGGGCCGGGTCACCAGTGACACGGCGACCGTCACCGCGGCCGCGCAGGGCGCGGACACGAGTGTCGGGGTGAGCAGCAGCTCACCGTAGCCGGCGCCGTCGAGGACGACGCCCGCCGCGCACATGGTCACCGCGACCACCGCCCCGGTGACCATGCCCGCTGCGGCGCCCGGCCCGGTGGTCCGGCGCCACCAGATGGCGAGGACGAACACGGGGGTCAACGCCGAGCCCGCGAGGACGAACGCCCACGTGACCATCGTCGCCACGATCGAGGGGAACTGTCCGGCGAGCGACTCGGGGCGCACTCCCAGCGCCAGCACCGCCGACAGTACGGCCACCACGGCCACCGCGAGACGCCCGGCCCACAGCGCCTGACGTTGGGTGGCGTTGGGGTTGATGTGTCGCTCGTAGATGTCGTGCCCCCACGAGGAGGCCGACGCCAGCAACAGCCCGGCGATCGTGGAGAGCACCGCGATCAGCGCTCCCGTCGCGATGAGGCCCAGCCCGGCCCGCCCGCCGAAGATCTGGCCGAGGACCATCAGGGCGTGCTCGGGAACCCGGAGGATCCCGTTGGTGGTCAGCGCGTCCAGCCAGGCGACGTCTCCGGACATGTCCCGGATCATGGAGCGGGCGGCGGTGCCCAGCAGCACCGCGAGCACGTAGAACAGTCCGGCCAGACCCAGCACCCACACCGTGGTCATGCGGGCCGCGGTTCCCGTGGGGCTGGTGAAATAGCGGTTCATGACGTGTGGAAGGCCGGCCGTGCCCATCGCCAACGACACGATCAGCGCGAACTGGCCGAGTTGTCCGTACTGTCCGCCCGGCTCGCCGAAGTAGGCCGGCGTGTCCGGGGCGAGCTGGTTGGTGACCGGTTCCAGCTGCCACCGTCCCTCGACCTGCTCGGGGTTGGCCAACGGCTGCTCCGAGAGCTCCCGCACCGCCTGGGGATAGTCGAAGCCGGCCCCGACGGCGACGATGGCCAGCCAGACGAAGATGGCCAACAGCAGCAGGAACTGCATCGCCTGGGTCCACGTGGTCCCGCGCATGCCGCCCAGGGCGACCATCAGCATGATCGCGGCGGTCGAGAGGAGCACGCCGGTGGCGTAGGGGGAGAGCCCGGCCAGGCCGTAGCCGAAGAAGAGCTCCCACGTGATGCCGCTGGCCACCGCCTGCGGCACCAGGTAGGCCAGAATGACCAGCTGGACGATGACCACCGAGGTGATACGCACGCTGTGCGACTCCAGCCGCCGCCCGAGGAAGTCGGGGATGGAGAACTCACCGAACCGGCGCATCGGCGCGGCGACGAACAGCAGCACCGGGACGAACCCGGCGGCGAACCCGGTCGCGTACCACATGCCGTCCAGGCCGGAGGCGTACACGGCCGCGGCCACTCCCAGAAAGGACGCGGCCGACAGGTAGTCCCCGCAGATCGCGCACGCGTTGGTTACCACGCCGATGCGCCGCCCGGCGAGATAGAACTCGAAGGTGGAGGAGCGTTGCGGCCGGATGAACACGGCGACCGAGCCGATGGCCACCAGGAGAACGGCCAGGAGAACGATGCTCGCCGTCACGGCCGGGGCGCCCCGTCGTTCGGGCTCAGCGGGTCCTGTGGGTCGCCCTCGTGTCCGGGGCCACCGAGCATCCGTTCCTCGACCGCGGTGGACAGGGTCGCCGCGGCGAGGCAGACCACGAAGAAGAAGACGTAGAGCCCGAACGCGGTCATGGCGAACATGGGGCTCATACCGCCGATGAGACGCCCCTGGGACCACCAGTCCAGCGCGGTTGCCAGCAGGGGGACCGCGATGACGACGCTGGCGAACACCGCGACGTGGCCGACCGCGACCCGACGCAGCGTGCGAAACGTCGCGTCCACCTCAGCGGGGGTGTCGTGCTCCTCGGCGGCCAACGGGTCGGTGGGGCGCACGGGTCAGGCCGTGGAACGCAGCCGGTGGGTGGCGCGCAGCAGCAGCGCCGCGCCGCCCGCGACGATCACCAGGCCGATTCCGGGAAGCATCTTGCCCCAACTGTCGGTGGTGGCACTGAGGTGGGCGAACCGTGCCAGCTGCCAGAGCACCAGCCCGCCCGCGGCCACCGCCGGCACCAGCGCGTGCAGCAGTGCGACGCGCCGGTAGGGGAGCAGTGCCCCGGCCATGGCGACGGTTCCGGCGCACAGCACCCACAACCCCGGTCCCGCCATTCCGGAGATGTTGCCCAACGGCGTGGAGACCCAGGGGGTGATCGAGCCGATGATCAGCAGCGCCCCACCGATGAGCATGCCGACGCTGCCCGGGTGAAGCACGCGCCGGGGGGCGGTGGTGGTGGAACCGCTGGAAGAGGCCATAGCGGAATCCTAACGACTGGCTCCCTGCGATGTTGAGGGGGCGAGGGCGCGTGATTCGACCGGCTGGACCAGCGGTCGACTGAACGGTTTTAGCGGTTCTTTGTGTGATTTATGCCATTCATGGACTCGTGTGAACCGTTCGAGAGACGGATCGGCCGCTGGGACGTGGCGGGCTTGTGCGCGCGCGTGGTGGTGCGTTGATGTCGAGGTCCGCGGCGGTTACGGGGGCCGCCGCTTGACATCCCCTGCCGAGGTTGGAGAAGCGATCGTGGCTGAGACGGAAGACAAGAGCCCGGGGCCACCGGGCGACGAGGGTCCCCCCGGCGGCAACGGCTGGAGGCGCGAGTACTGGCGGAAGAATCTCCGGCTGATGGTGGTGCTGCTGGCCATCTGGTTCGTGGTGCCATTCGGATTGGGAATCTTCTTCGTCGAGCAGCTGAACCAGATCACGATCGGCGGGTTCCCTCTCGGGTTCTGGTTCGCACAGCAGGGCTCCATCTACGTGTTCCTGCTGCTGATCCTCGTCTACTGCCTGATGATGGATCGGATCGACAAGGAGTTCGGCGTGGAGGAGCGTGACGAGGCGCCCGCGAGCGGCTCGGCGGCCGCCGGTGACGCGGCCACCGAGGACGGCTCGAAGGAAGGGGGCGACTCGTGAGCGAGATCCAACTCTGGACGCTGATCGGCATCGTCGTCACGTTCGGCCTCTACATCGGGATCGCCTGGCGCAGCCGCGTCAAGGAGACCAAGGGCTTCTACGTGGCGGGGCAGGGCATCCCCACCATCGCCAACGGCGCGGCGATCGGCGCCGACTGGATGTCGGCGGCCTCGTTCATCTCGATGGCCGGCCTGATCGCCTTCATGGGCTATGACGGCGCCATCTACCTGATGGGCTGGACCGGCGGCTACGTCCTGCTCGCCCTGCTGCTCGCCCCCTATCTGCGCAAGTGGGGCAAGTTCACGGTTCCCGAGTTCGTCGGCGACCGCTACTCCGAGGTGGTGCGCGCCATCGCCGCGGTCGCGGCGATCATCGTGTCGTTCACCTACGTCGTCGGGCAGATGAACGGCGGCGGGATCGTGTTCGGTCGGTTCCTCAACATCGACCTCCAGTACGGCGTGATGATCGCGTCGGTGGTCATCTTCGTCTACGCCGTGCTGGGCGGGATGAAGAGCATCACCTGGACCCAGGTCGCCCAGTACACGGTGCTGATCATCGCCTACCTGATCCCGGCGGTGGCGGTCGCCCAGGTGATGACCGGGATCCCGGTGCCGCAGGTGTCGTTCGGCCAGATCCTGGACGGGTTGAACGACCTGTCCGTCCAACTGGGTCTGGAGGTCTACACCGACCCGTTCTCCACCCGGCCGATGATCGACATCTTCCTGGTGACGATGGCGCTGATGATCGGGACGTCGGGCCTGCCGCACGTGATCATCCGCTTCTACACCACCAAGACGGTCCGTGGTTCGCGGTATTCGGCCTTCTGGGCGCTGTTCTTCATCGCGCTGCTGTACACGACCGCCCCGGCGGTGGGCGCGTTCACCAAGTTCAACCTGTTGGACGGTGTGAACGGGACCCCCACCGACGCGCTCCCGGACTGGGTGTCCAACTGGGCCGCCACCGGGCTGGTGTCGGTGAACGAGAACGCCGACGTCGTCAACACGGTCAGCAACGACCCGGATGCCGGGGCCGACCTAACCGTGAACAACGACATCCTGGTGCTGGCCTCGCCGGAGATCGCCGGGTTGCCCGCCCCCATCGTCGGTCTGGTCGCCGCCGGCGGTATGGCCGCGGCGCTGTCCACCGCGGCCGGCCTGCTGCTGGTCATCTCCTCGTCGGTGTCGCACGACCTCTACTTCCAGCGCTTCCGCCAGAACGCCAGCGACTCCGAGCGGCTGCTGGTGGGGCGGATCGCGATGGCCGCCGCGATCGTCGTGGCGGCGATCATGGGGGTCAACCCGCCCGCGTTCGTCGCCGAGGTCGTGGCCTTCGCGTTCGGCATGGCCGCTGCGAGCTTCTTCCCGGCCCTTGTGCTCGGCATCTTCTGGAAACGGTGCAACGCCATCGGGGCCGCGTCTGGCATGGTCGTCGGGCTGGCGCTGACCATCACCTACATGATCTACACCCTTGAGGTGTTCGGCACGGTGGCCAACGACCACCTCCTCGGGGTGAGCCCCGAGGGCGTCGGTACGATCGGTGCCCTGGTCAACTTCGTCGTCACGATCGTGGTGTCGAAGCTGACCACGCCGCCGTCCGAGGAGGTCTCGGAGATGGTGGAGGGTATCCGCTACCCGGCCGTCCAGCGGCGGTCGCCGGCGGGCAGCTAGCTCGGGCCGCGCGCCGGCGTTCAGCGAGCCGGTCCCTTCCGCCGCGGCGGAAGGGACCGGCTCGCCCGAGACCAGCGGCACCGGGACAGCTGCGGGTCGACGCTGGGCGTCGGCCCGCAAGGTGGTCGCGGAGCTTGCGGGCGATCCTCGCCCCTCACGGCCTCGGACGGGGTGAGTGGCGAACCGCCTTCGCCGGAGCCGACCACCACGGCGAGAGTGCCGCGCGGGGTTTCCCGGAACCCCTCCGACCACGAACCACGGGCAGAAAGGTGGCCGTGCCGAACGGAACGACCCGACGCGCTGTGTTCGCCACCGTGGCGGCGTTGGCCGTCGGCACCGGCGTGAGCTGCGCGTCGACAGAGGACGGGGCCTCCTCCACGGCGGAGAGGGAGAGCGACGTCGGGGAGTACGCGGCGGAGTTCGAGCGCTTGGAGCAGGAGTTCGACGCCCGGCTCGGGGTCTACGCCCGGGACACCGGTACCGACGCCGAGGTCACCCACCGCGCCGACGAACGCTTCGCCTACGCCTCCACCTTCAAGCCCCTGGCCTGCGCCGCCGTGCTGGAGCGCCGTTCCATGGCTGAGATGGAGGAGACCGTCACATTCGGCTCCGAGGAGCTGGTGGAGTACTCGCCGATCACCGAGGAGCGTGTGGACACGGGAATGACGCTGGTGGAGGTGTGCGACGCCGCCCTCCGCCACAGCGACAACACGGCCGCGAACCTCCTGTTCGCCGAACTCGGCGGTCCGGAGGGGTTGCAGGAGGCCCTGGAGGAGCTCGGTGACGACGTCACTCGGGTGGAGCGTGAGGAGACCGCGCTGAACGAGGCCGAGCCCGGGGACATCAGGGACACCACCACCCCCGAGGCGTTCGCCGCGAACCTGGAGAAGTACGTGCTCGGCGACACCCTGCCCGAGGGGAAGCGCGCGCTGCTCCGGGAGATGATGGTGGGCAACACGACCGGCGACGACCTCATCCGCGCGGGGGTTCCCGAGGAGTGGGAGGTCGGTGACAAGACCGGGTCCCCCGGATACGGCGGGCGCAACGACATCGCCGTGGTCTGGCCCGCTGACGGCGAGCCGATTGTGCTGGCGGTCATGTCGTCCCGTGACGAGGAGGACGCCGAATACGACGACGCGCTCGTCGCCGAGGCCACGGAAGTGGCCGTCGACGCCCTCGGTTAGGCGCGCTCCACGGGCACCGGCCCCACGGCCGGTGCCCGCGCGCGGGACGGGTTCGCGAGTGCGCAACCGCCGCGCGACGTACCGGCGCGCGTGGCCGGAACGCCGGGTGCCCGGCTCATTCCCCGGCGTGTGCCCTCTCGAGCGCGGCGATGTCGAGTTTGGTCATCGACAGCATCGCCTCGGTGGCCCGCTTCGCCTTCTCCGGGTCGGGGTCGCTGACCAGGTCCGGTAGCACGGCCGGGATGACCTGCCAGGACACGCCGTACCTGTCGGTGGTCCAGCCGCAGGCGACCTCCGTGCCCTCCGCGGACAGCCGTTCCCAGTAGTAGTCCAGCTCCTCCTGGTCGGAGCAGTGGATCTGGAACGAGACGGCCGGGGTGAACGTGTACCGCGGCCCGCCGTTCAGCGCGACGAAACGCTGCCCGCTGAGCTCGAACTCCACGGTCAGGACCTCACCGGCGGGGCCGGGGCCGGCCTCGTTGGTGTGGGTGACCCGGCCGATCCGGGAGTGCGGGAAGAGCGAGGTGTAGAAGTTGGCGGCCTCCTCGGCCCGTCCGTCGAACCACAGGCACGTGGTGAGTCCACTGTCGGTCATCGGTTCCTCCCAAGAGTTCGCGTGCGTGCGCCGATACCCCTACTGACCCGGCGCGCGCCACGAACTCATCGGTGCGCCGCTCCGGTTGGGTCCTGGTCGAACCGGACAACGAGAGATCCACGTGTTAGGATCCTGGATATTGAATTTGGGATATAGAGTCCAAAACTCGGAGGGTGGTAGATGGGGGAGGGATCGCCCGTGCCCGACGGGCCGGGGCGGCGCAGGCACCGGATCTCCGACGCGGAGACCGAGCAGCGGATGCTGCGGGCCGCGATCGACATGGTCAACCGTTCCGGGCTCACGGTGAGCCTGGACCACATCAGCTTCGAGGACATCATCCGGGACGCCGGGGTCGCGCGCAGCGCGGTCTACCGCCGCTGGCCCTACAAGGACCTGTTCTTCAGTGACCTGCTGAAGGAACTGGCCCGGGGGTCCAGTCCGGCCATCGCCAACGACAACCGCGCGGCGATCGAGGCGGTGCGGAGCGCGATCCTCGAGCGCCTGGACTGGCTCGGCGACCCCGACCTCCGCCGCGCGCTGGTCGCCGAGGTGCTTCGCCGGGGAGCCCTGGAGGAGTTCACGGTCTTTCGGGATTCTCCGGAGTGGCGCACCTACCTGGCGTTGCACGCCACGTTCCGCAGCCTGCCGGACGGTGAGCTGCGTCGCGAGATGGGCGGCGCCCTCGCGGAGTCGGAGCAGGGGCTCATCGCCCGGCTCGCCGGTGCCTACGAACAGGCGGCCAGCCTACTGGGCCTGCGGCTGCGCCCCGAGCTGAACTCCAGCTTCGCCGCGCTCGCCCGTCTCAGCAGCGCCACCATTCGCGGACTGGTCATCATGGCGCCCTCCAACGAGGCGATCTCGGACCAGCGGGTGTGGGCCACCCCGTTCGGCACGCCGGAGCCGGCCGAGTGGTCCGAACCCGCCCTTGGCATGGCCGGCCTCGCCGTGAGCTTCCTCGAACCCGACCCGGAGATCGAATGGGACGAGCGGCGCACCGAGACGGTCCGACACACCCTGACGTCGGGCGAATGGCCCGCGACCTGACCTGGAGGCAGGCGTGATCCACCACCGGATCAAGAGATGGATGTACAAGGGAGGCCGCCCGAACCCACTGGCGCGGGTGCTCAACCGTGTCTCGGCCGTCCTGTTCTCCGCGGGCCGTCTCGTGCCCGACGGTTGGGTGACCCTGGAGGTTCCCGGCCGCAGGAGCGGCAGAACGGTCTCGTTCCCGCTGGTGGCCGTGGGCCACGACGGCCAGCGCTACCTGGTTTCGATGCTGGGTGAGGACACCAACTGGGTGCGCAACGTCCGCGCGGCCGGGATGCGGGCCGTCCTGCGCCACCGCGACAGCCGGCACGTGCGCCTGGAGGAGGTCGACCGCACCACGACCGCGCCCATCCTGCGCCGCTACATCGCGGCCGCACCGGGGGCTCGGCCCCACATCCCGGTGGACCGCCGGGCCCCACTGGAGGAGTTCGAACGGATCGCGCCGCGGTACCCGGTGTTCCGGATCGTGCCGGGGGAGAACAACCGATAGCGCCTCACCCCGAGGGAAGTGGCCCCGGCACGTGCCCCACCGCTCGTGGCTCCGAGCTGGGTGTACTCGTCGCGGGGCTTGGTGGGAGTGGTGCCCCGGGGTTCCGAGGGGCGGGCGGCCCGGAGCCTCGGCCCCGGGCCGCCCCGGTCTCACCCCTTGACGCAGACCACCTGGCGCAGGTGCGCCACGACCTCCACCAGGTCGGTCTGGGCCTCGATCACCTCGGAGAGGTCCTTGTAGGCCCCCGGGATCTCGTCGAGCACCCCGGTGTCCTTGCGGCACTCCACCCCCGTTGTCTGCTCGAGAAGATCGGCCTCGGTGTAGGTCCTCTTGGCCTTGTTCCGGCTCATCCGCCGTCCCGCCCCGTGGGAGGCGGAGTTGAACGAGGCCGGCTCGCCCAGCCCGCGTACGATGTAGCTGCCCGTGGCCATGGACCCCGGGATGATGCCGAGCTCCCCCTCGCCGGCCCGGATCGCCCCCTTGCGGGTCACCAGCACATCCACACCGTCGTAGCGCTCCTCGGCCACGTAGTTGTGGTGGCAGCTGATCCAGTCGTGGAAGACGACCCGCGGGAACATCCGCCGCATGACGTCGCAGGCCAGCCCCATCATCACGTCGCGGTTGCGGCGGGCGTAGTCCTGGGCCCAGAACAGATCGCGGCGGTAGGCGGCCATCTGCGGTGTGCCCGCGACGAACACCGCCAGGTCGCGGTCGGGCAGGTCCCGGTTGTGCGGCAGCCCCCGCGCCTGCTCGATGTGGTGCTCGGCGAGCTCCTTGCCGATGTTGCGCGAACCCGAGTGCAGGATCAGCCACACCGTGCCGGCGCCGTCCAGGCACACCTCCAGGAAGTGGTTGCCGCCGCCGAGCGTTCCGATCTGGCTGGCGGCGCGCTCACGCCGGTGGCGCACCGCCGGGGTGAGTTCGTCGAAACCCTCCCAGAACCGGTCCCAGCCGCCCGTCTTGAGCCCGTGGACCCGGCGCGGGTTCACCGGGGTCGCGTGCGCCTTGTGCCCCACCGGGATCGCCCGTTCCAGGTTGGAGCGCAGCCCACCCAGGTCGTCGGGAAGGTCCGAGGCGGTCAGCGAGGACTTGACCGCGGTCATCCCGCAGCCGATGTCCACACCGACCGCGGCCGGGCACACCGCGTCGCGCCTGGCGATCACCGAACCGACAGTGGCGCCCTTGCCGTAATGCACGTCGGGCATCACCGCCAGCCCGTGTACCCACGGCAGCCGGGTGACGTTGCGCAGCTGGTCCATCGCCGCGGGCTCCACGGTGTGTGGGTCCGCCCACATGCGGATCGGCACTCGAGCCCCCGGCGTCTCGGTATACGGCATGGGCGGCCTCCCTCCAATCGGGTCAACGGTGGCGTCGCGTTCCGCGGATACCCCGCAATGAGGCCAGAACGAGCACCGCGGCAACAACTGGTTTTCCGCCGGGGGTGGTGGGGGCCGGTGCGGTCTGCGGCAGTATGGGACTTCGGGAGGTCACCAGCCGAGGAGCCCCATGTCCACACCGCAGCCCTACGACGCCGTGATCCTGGCCGGGGGAGAGGCCCGGCGCATGGGCGGCGCCGACAAACCGGCGCTCGACGTCGCCGGGGCGACACTGCTGGAGCGCGTGGCCGCGGCGGTCCCGGAGGCCGGGCGAACCATCGTCGTCGGCCCCGGGCGTCCCAGCCCCGAGGCGATCTATGTGCGCGAGGAGCCCGCCGGGGCCGGACCGGTGCCCGCGCTGCGCGCCGGGCTCGGTGCCGTCACCGCGCCGTGGTTCGCGCTCCTGGCCGGCGACCTGCCGTTCCTGCTGCCGCGCCACGTACGCGCGCTGCGCGACGCCGCGCGGGAACACGCCGGTGCGGTCTACCTCGACAGTCACGCGCGCCGGCAGTGGCTGCTCGGGGTGTGGCACACCGCCACCGTGCGTTCGGCGCTGACGGGCTACAGCGGGTCCTCCCTGTACCGGCTACTCGACCCCCTGGAGCCGGCGGCGCTCGCCTCGGAGGAGGCAGACGAGCGCCCCGCTCTCGACTGCGACACCCCCGAGGCCCTCGCGTGGGCGCGCGCCCTGGCGACGGGATCCGCCGAGCCCGCGGATCACCCTTCGAACTCCGAGAACGGAACGCGTTCGAGCAGGAACCCGCGGACGTCGAGGAACTCCGACAGGTAGTCACGGTGCTCGTCGCAGGCCAGCCAGGTCTTGCGCCGGTCGGGCGTGTGCACCTTGGGGTTGTTCCACACCAGCGCCCACGTGGCCGGAGCCCGGCAGTCCCGGCGGGAGCAGGTCGCGGCTCCGGCCGTGTCGGCGTCCGTGTCGGTCTCGCTCACGGTCCCCCCAAAAAAAGACAATGGCCGGTACGCCCGGCCAGTAAATGGTCACGTGCTCGCCGCGTACCCGGAAATCGGGACACGGTCGCTGACAACAAAAAAGCGACGCCGGGTGGCTACGGGGGCAAACCACCCGACGTCGCGGGCGATGTTTCGACGGGGGCTCGAAACATCAGCCTAGCGCTCCGACGGGGGACCGAAGCGCTAGGTCCCAATCTACACCGAGCATCCCCGGTGTGCGTCAAGAGCCAATTACGAGGTGGTCTCTTCGGCGTTCCGTCCGGCGATTCCGTGTTCGCGCCCCGATCAGCCGGAACGGGGTGTGGCCGCACGGTCGCGTTGCGGAGAACCACGGCGGTCGGTGTCCGGTTGGTGCCGTGTGGCCACGGGAAGTGGAACGGCGAAGCAGTCCGGCACGGCCGGCCGAAACACCAACCGGAAGGAACCGCGCCATGAGCGAACACACCTACCGCGTCACCGAGATCGTGGGCACCTCGCCCGACAGCGTCGACCAGGCCATCCGCAACGGGCTCGAACGGGCCTCGGCCACGCTGCGCGAGATGGACTGGTTCGAGGTAACCCAGATCCGCGGCCACCTTCAGGAGGGGACGATCGGCCACATCCAGGTGGGGATGAAGGTGGGGTTCCGGCTGGAGGAGCCCTCCGAATAGCCGGGACCGCCCGAGCGCGCCGTGCCCGGTGCGCTCGGGCCGCCTCGGGCCGTCTCAGGACGCCTGGCTGACGGTCGACATGTTGAAGTCCGGGACCCGCAGCGGCGGCATGGCGGTGCGCGGGAAGTAGTCGCCGGACTCCCGCGACAGCCCGGGCACCGTGGCTCCCGCCTCGGTGGCCCGCTCCAGCAGGCTCACCGGCGACTCGTTGAACCGGAAGTTGTTCACCGCTCCCGTGACCTCGCCGTCCTCCACCAGGTAAACGCCGTCACGGGTGAGCCCGGTCAGCAGCAGCGTCTGCGGATCGACCACACGGATGTACCACAGACACGTCAGCAACAGGCCACGTTCGGTGCGCGCGATCATGTCGTCGAGCGTGCTCGTCGCCCCCGGAAGCTCCAACACCAGATTGTCGGTGTGCGCCGTCGCCGGAAGCCCGGTCAGCTCGGCGGAGTGGCGGGTCTGGCGCAGCGCCGTCAGCGCACCCTCGGAGATCCAGTCGGTGCGGCGCAACGGGAGCCCGTTGTCGAACGCGGTCATCTCGCGGCCGGGCGTTCCGGCGAGCACGAACGGGGCGCACTCCAGCCCCGGCTCGGCGGGGTCGCTCCGCAGGGTCAGCGGGAGGGCCGAGAGCCGTTCCCCCACCCGCGTGCCCCCGTTCACGGCGGAGAACACCGACCGTCCCTCGACAGCGTCGCGCGCACCCGCGCTCATGTACAGGTCGACCATCATGTCCGCCACCGCCGAGGGCGGAAGCAGGGTCTCGTAGCGCCCCGCCGGCAGCTCCACCGAGCGGGAGCCCCACCGCATGCGCCGGGTCAGCTCCTCGTCGAGGCGGTCGACGTCGATGTCGGCGAAATCGCGCGTGGCCCGCCCCACCCACGCGGAGTGCCCACCGCCGGCGCTGGGCGGCTCCGACTTGGCGTTCAGATCGACCGCGCCCGACGGTTGGTCGTGGCGCAGCCGCAACCCGGTGGAGCTACCGAGGAACGTGGAGGTCACACTGTGCTCGGCGTAACCGTAGAGCAGGTGGCCCACCGCGCCGCGGCGCTCGAACGCGCGCCCCAGCCCGGGAGCGAACTCCGAGAACACCGACACGTTCGTGGTTTCGGGTGGGGCGTCCCACGTGCCGCCGGAACCGGCGGACTCGGGGCCGAGCAGCGGCCGGGCGTCCTCGGAGGGGGTAGCGTCGCGACTCGCGGCCTCGGCGGCGCGCACCAGCTCCGCCAGCTCGTCGCCGCGAAGCCCGCTGCGCGCCGTGACTCCCACGGAGACGCCCCGGTCACTCTCGGTCAGCGCGATAACGGTGACCTCGCGCCCCCGGGTGACGCCGTTGGTCGTCAGCGAGTTGTTGGCCCAGCGAAGGTTGGCCGTGCTCTGCTCCTGGACCAGCACCATGCAGGCGTCGGCGCGTGACAGCTCCAGCGCCCGATCCACGATGTCCTGTGGGGAAGACAGCTTCGTCACTGGCCAGCCTCCTGGGACGTGTTGAGGACGCGGACGCCGGAGAAGTGCGCGCTGGGGCAGCCGTGACTGACCGACGCGACCTGGCCCGGCTGCCCCTTTCCGCACATGAACGAACCGCCGAGTACGTGGGTCTGCGGTCCGCCCAGGGCGGTCATGGCGTTCCAGAACTCGGTCGTGGTGGCCTGGTAAGCCACGTCACGCAGCATACCCGCCAGGCGCCCGTTCTCGATGCGGTAGAACCGCTGCCCGGTGAACTGGAAGTTGTACCGCTGCATGTCGATGGACCAGCTGCGGTCGCCCACGATGTAGATGCCGTGCTCGACACCGGAGATGAGATCCTCGGTCGAGGGTCCGTTGGGTGCCGGGGCGAGCGAGACGTTGGCCATCCGCTGGATGGGCATGGTGGCCGGCGAGTCGGCGTAGGCGCACCCGTTGGACCTGTCGTGGCCCCGCAACCGGGAGATGCGGCGGTCCCGCTGGTACCCCACGAGCACGCCGTCGCGGATCAGGTCGAACGAGCCGGTCGCGACCCCCTCGTCGTCGTAGCCGACGCTGGCCAACCCGTGCTCCACGGTGCGGTCGCCGGTGACGTTCATGATCGAGGAGCCGTACCGCAACGAGCCGAGGTTGTCCACGGTCGCGAACGAGGTGCCCGCGTAGGCCGCCTCGTAGCCCAACGCGCGGTCGAGTTCGGTGGCGTGGCCGATGGACTCGTGGATCGCCAACCACAGGTTGGACGGGTGGATCACCAGGTCGTAGCTGCCGGGGTCGACACCGGGCGCGGCGAGCTTCTCGGCGAGCAGCTCGGGCAGCTCGGCCAGCTCGTTCTCGACCGTGGGCACGTACTCCCAGCCGCGGCCCACGGGTGGCGCCAGCGTCCGCATGCTGTCGAGCCTGCCGGCGCGGGTCGCGACCACCTCGGCCACCGGCGCGACCCGGACCCGCTGCTGCGTGGTGCTGGTCCCCGCCGTGTCGGCGTAGAACTTCTGTTCCTTGGCCGCGAAGAACCGCACATCGACGTGGTCGACGCGGGAGTCCTCGAGCAGCCGCCGGCTCCAGCCGGTGAGCAGGGCGGTCTTCTCGCGCATCGGAACGCTGAACGGGTCGGTCTCATAGGAGGAGACCCAGGTGGCGTCGGGGTGGGCGGGTTCGGGAGCCAGCTCGATGCGCTCGGTGGTGGCGGCCGCGGCCACCTTGGCGAGTTCCACCGCCTGTCCGGCCACGGCGGCGACCGCGTCGTGGTTGGGCGCGGAGGTGGCCTCTCCCAGGTCGTCCCCGGCGGCGAACCCCCAGACGCCGTTGTGCACCACACGGACCGCGAAGCCGAGCGTGTCGGAGTCGGCCGCGGTCTCCACGGCCCCGTCGGCGAGGACGAGGTACTGGCCCCGTATTCGTTCCAGCCGGAAGTCGGCGTGTTCGGCACCGAGGTCGCGGGCACGCTGCAGCGCCGTGTCGGCGAGTTCGCGCAGGGGGAGAGCTAGGAATTCAGGGTCGATATCAGGCACGGGTCCACAACCTAGCTCCAGTGAGCCCACGGCACCAGGCGACGTGCCGGCGCGTCAGCCACCGGCCCGCACGTCCACGTGTACGTGGTCGAGGTGGCGCAGGATCTCGTTGTCCGGGTCGGGAGAGTCGTAGTCGCGCCATCCGGCCGGCGAGCCCCGCACGCTCCAGATCCGGTCGTCGAAGATCACCACGGCGATGTCGAGCTCGGCGGCGTGGGCGACCAGCCAGTGGGCGAGTAGCCACCCCTCACGGCGGTTCTCCTCGTTGACGGGGCGGTAGAACACGTCGATCGCCCGGCCCTGGTAGTGCGCGGAGTTCTCGCCGTGGCCCTCGTCGATCCCGCCCGGGGCGAAGCCGCCGAGGCGCTGCTCGCCGAACACCTCGCCCATCTCCTCCCGGACACGCTCGGCGCGTGGCGTGAGGCCGGAGTCGGTCATCTCCTCCTCGGCCAGGTCGTCGCCCGCCGAAACCCGGCAGGTGAGGCTGGGTCCGGCGTCCCGTACCGGCCCCTTACGCAGCCGTTCCACGACGGCCGGGTCGATATCGGAGACATCCGGGGGGTCCTCGCCTCGTTCCCGCAGCGCCACGGCGGTCGTGGCCCTGCGGGCCTCCTCGCGGGACAGCGACACGGACTCGTCGCCGAGGTCGACCGAGCACGGCGCGGCCCACGGCAGCGCGGACGAGCCCACGCCCACCCGCTCCAGGAGCCGCGGCACCCCCCACACCACACCCGCGGCGAGGGCCGCGAGCACCACCACCACGATGACGATCCTGGAGTACCGGCGGCCAGCTTCGCGCATACCCGTGACCCTAGGCGAGCCCGGCCCCCGCCCGCACGGCGGGCGGGGGCCGGTGTGGACCACGGTGGTGGCGGCGCCACGGGTCCGCGGGAATACCGCGCCGACAACCGCCGCTGTGCCGTTGTGGGCCGGGTCTTGGCCCGCCCGTGGAGTCGGCAGACACGGATGAGGGGCGTTCGCGTGCGTAGATCGTCAACGGCAGGGGCGACGACCGGGGAGAACCAACCGACTTCACCCGGGGGTACCCCGCCGGGTGCCTCCGAGGTCTCCCAGGAGCAGTTCCGTCGCGCTCTCGGGGAGCACGCCGCGGGGGTCGTGGTGGTCACCGCCACGTTCGACGGCGACCCGGTGGGTGTGACCGCGACCTCCTTCACCAGTGTCAGCCTGGAACCCCCGCTGGTGTCGTTCTATATCGACGGGCGTTCGGGCACCTGGCCGGTGATCCGGGACGCCGGCGCCTTCGCGGTGAACACGCTGGCCGAGGACCAGCGCGACGTGGCGGCGCGGTTCGCCGCCAAGGGGGTCGACCGGTTCGCGCCGCCAACGCGGTGGCACCTCGGCCCCGAGGGGCTGCCCCTGCTCGACGGTGTCACCGCGCACGTCCTGTGCCGTACCCACGACCTGCTGGCCGTGGGTGACCACTGGCTCGTGGTGGGGCGGGTGGCCGGCGCCGGTGCCACCGGTCACGAACGCGCCCCGCTGCTGTACCACCGCGGGCGGTATGGCCGGTTCGAGGCGTGAGGCTGGCTCACTCGCCCTCGAAGCTGATCTCCACCCGACGGTTCCGCGCCCGCGCACCGGGGTCGTCCTCCCCCTCGGAGTTGGTCTCCTCGGCGACGGGCTCGGTGGAGCCCTTCCCGCTCGCCTCGATGTCGGGAGCATCGGAGCCGAGCTCGTCCTCCAGCGCCCCCTTCACGGCGTCGGCGCGGTCCTCGGAGAGCTCCTGGTTGTAGGACTCCTCGCCCACGCCGTCGGAGTGTCCGACCACCTCGACGGTGCCCGAGACCCCGCTGAGCCGCTCGGCGGTGTCGGACAGGGTCTCCGCGGCGTCGTCGGAGAGTGTGGCCTCGTCGAACTCGAACAGCACGTCGGCGGAGATGGTCACGGTGGTGGTGTCGCCCTCGACGTCCTCGAGCTCCAGCTCCTCGATGTACTCGTCGGGGGAGATCCCGATGATGTGGGTCTCGGGGCTGACCTCGGTGACGGAGCCCTCCAGGGTGCCGGCGGAGACGTCGTCGGGGTCGCCGGCGACGTCGGCCACCGCGGTGCCGGTGGCGAGCGGGGTGGCCAGCAGCAGCGCGGCCACCGCGGTCCCTGAGGTCACCCGGTGTGGCGCTCTCATTCGCCCCCCTCCGTGTTCACCGGCACGTCCATGATGGGTGGGAACTCGTAGAGGTAGACGTCCACGGTCTCCATGTCCTCGGCGGAGGCGAAGAACGCGGTCAGCGTGGTGGGCTCGTCGTAGGGGAGGGCGGTGTCCCAGGGGTCGGATTCCAGCGGGGTCCCGGACTCGTCCTCCACCACCGTGTGCCGGCGCAGGTTGTCCGTGTCGAGGAGGTGTATGTTCCCACCGCTGCCGGCATCGAAGAGGTTACGTAGGGTGGGGTCGTTTCTGGCGTCGGACTCGGGGGTCCCGGGGGTGACGGTGTAGTCCATCTGCAGCAGGTCGCCCCGCTCGGTGAAGCCGTTGATCTCGAAGGTGACCTCCCCTTTGTTGTCGTAGTAGGGGAAGGTGCCCTCGCCGATGACCTCCTCGGTCTCGACCGGGGAGCCGTTCTCGGCCTCCCCGTTCTGCTCGCCCTCCTGGGAGTCACCGTCGTCGTCTCCGGTGAGTCCGCAGCCGCTCATCATGACCGCCAGGGTGGTCGCGCCGACCGTGACCTTGAGTGGGGTTCGCACGTCGTCCCAGCTCCTTGGTTGGGGAATTGGTACAAAACTGGATATCCATCCCCTACCGATGCGTGATCATCCCGGTTGGTTCGCCCTCAGGGGCAGAGACTCTCCAGTGAGGTGGGGTCGTCGCCGACCTGCCGGCCCGGGCTGGTGGGCGAGGGCTCGTCCAGGCCCGTGTACTCCTGCCACTCGGTGAACTCGTCCCCGGAGGACTCCTCGCCGCCGTCGGGCGAGGGCTGCGAGGGCTCCTCGCCGCTCTGCGTGGAGTCGGGAGCGGTGTCCTCCTCCTCGCCGGAGGAGGGCTCCTCCTCGGCCTGGCGGTCCTCCTGCTCCTGGACGGCGTCGTCGATCAGCGTCCGGATCTCCTCCCAGTCCGGGTTGGCGGTCTTCACCTGAGGCGGGGAGAGCTGCAGGGCGCGCATCTCACCCTTCTCGTTGACCAGTTCGGCGAGGTCGATGAAGGCGGGAACCTTGCTCTGGGGCAGGTCGGTCCGCAGCGT
Source organism: Halostreptopolyspora alba (assembly GCA_003725585.1). GTDB lineage: Bacteria > Actinomycetota > Actinomycetes > Streptosporangiales > Streptosporangiaceae > Lipingzhangella > Lipingzhangella alba. The sequence goes on from RJMB01000002.1 coordinate 83,329, forward strand.
GCGCTTGGTGGCGCCGGCCAGCTCCTGGAAGCTGCTCAGTACCCGGCCGGGTTCCGCCTGCTCGGCCACGTACTTGACCAGGCACCCCTGGCGGCCCATGCGGGCGTAGTCGTCGCTGTTGATCCGGCTGCGGCCGTACCAGAGCGCCTCGTGGCCGTCGAGGACGTGGTCGCCGGCCTCCAGGACCTCACCCTCCTGGCCGTAGGGGATGGGCTCGTCGATGTGCACCTCGACGCCGCCGATGGCGTCGATGAGGTCCTCGAACCCCTGCATGTCCACCATGGCGTAGTAGTCCAGCTCGAGACCGGTGAAGTTGCCGATGACCTTCGTGAGCGTGTCGGCGGCCGGGTCGCTGGCATCCGGGTCGAGGGCGAGTTCCTCGGGGTTGTCGTCGACGGTCTGGTACACCTGGTTGAGGAGCTCGTCGAAGCCGTAGGGCCGCGGGTACCTCTCGGCCAGCGCCGTGCCTTCGGGGAAGGGCACGTTCTCCAGGTTGCGGGGAAGGCCGATGATCACCGTGTCGCCGTACTCCACGTCGATACTGACCGCCATCATCGAGTCGGTGCGCGCACCGGGGCGCTCGTCAGCGGAATCGGCGCCGATGAGCAGCGCGTTCACGCGGTCCGCGCCGTTCCACGGGTCGGAGGCGTCGTGCTCCTCATCGTCGTCGCCCTCCTCGAACACCGAGGAGACCGTGTCGTGGGCGGTGTGGGCGGTGCGGATGACCGCGCCCGCGGGAAGCGCGATGGCCGCGCACAGGACGAGGACCACGGCGGCGCCGCCGAACCGCGCGAACCACCGTGCCTGGGGTGGCCTGGTGATGACCCAGGAGTGCACGATGACCGTCATCCACAGCACCGCTATCCCGAACGCGGCCACCGCCGTGGTGAGGAGCCAGCGACCCTGTACGAGGATCTGGGCGCTGCGCGTCAGGTTTCCCTGGAGCAGCACCGCCCCCACGACTCCCGCTGCGACCAATGTCACGTAGAGGATGAGAATCGTCCACCCGGCGGCACGTCGGCCTATCCTCAGATGGGCGATGCCCGGGAGTATGGCGGATCCGATCGTCCACAGCAGCGCGCGTCCAGAGCTCAGGGGGCTTCCCTGCGCGAGCCGGTCTTCTGCCATGGGGTTCCCTTCTAACCTGCCAACCTCGCGTTGGCGAGGTCCGGAACACGGGTCATTCGGGCGTGGAAGTCGCGTGAGACGTCTCTTCCATGCATATACCGCGTAGGACGATGATCATGCCGGACTAGTGTCTCGCTTTGTCGGGGTGGTACGCACACCGGCGTATATGCCCACACTTCACGTACCACGCGGTATGTCAGGATAAGCGGAAGAAAGTCCATTTCGCGGCGCTTCTCTGGCCAAAGTCAGCCTTGTTTCTTTCGTGATCAGTTAGTTAACCGCCGCCACAGCTGCCATCATCTGGCCGCAGGAGGGGGCGGCGCCCGGGGGAGGAGGGCGCCGTCGTTGAAATCGAAAGGCAGCATCGTGCTCGATGTGGTTGACGCTGCGCTCATGAGAGCGCTTCAGGGGGACGGAAGAGCCACGTACCAGGCGCTGGCCGACGGCGTCGGGTTGTCTCGCACGGCGGTGCGGGCCCGGGTAAGGCGGCTTCTCGCGGCCGGAGCGATCCGGATTGTGGGGGTACTTCACGCGGGAGTCCTGGGAATGGAAGTGCTCGGGCACGTATCCTTTCGGATATCGGGACCGGTGCGGCCGGTGGTCCAGGAGATCGCGGCGCGCGACGCCGTGACCTTCGCGGCGCAGACGGCGGGACGATTCCCCGCGGTGGCGCACTTGCGGGTGCGCGACGACGCGGCGCTGGCCGAGGAGCTCGCGGAGCTGCGGTCCCTGCCCGCGATCGCCGGAGCGGAGGTGTTTCGAGCGGAGACAGTCATCCGGGACACCTTCAGCGGGGTGCGGACACTGCGCGACATCTCCATCGACCCGCTCGACTGGCGCCTCGTGCGCCACCTGCAGCGCGACGGGCGAGCATCCTACGCCGAGCTGGCCCGCCAGGTCGGTCTGTCACAGGCCGCGGCGCGCTCTCGCGTCGTGCGACTCATCGACGCGGGTGTGATCCATATCACGGCACTGGTGGAGCCCTCGGTGGTGGGCGCCAACGAGCAGCTCGGTTTCGGGCTACGGTGCAGGGGCGACGCCACAGCGGTGGCCCGGTGGCTCGGCGGGCTGTCCGGCGTCTCCTTCCTGGCCACCGGATTCGGACGCTACGACATCGTGGGAAGCGCCACCGCCTCCGACCGCGCGCAGCTGGTGGAGGCCGTGGACACGATCCGCTCCGGCTCCGATGTCACCTATGTGGAGATCTGGGAGCATCTCGCGGTCACCAAGGAGCGAAACCGGGGCGACGGTGGTGTGCCCCACGCTCCCCCGCGGGCCGAGCGTGAGCTCGTGGCGCAGAGCGAGAGGCGGGGACGTATCGGATGAGGGACGGGGCACCGGTGCCCCTGCGACTGGGCGGCCGGGAGTTCGTCGCCGGCCGCCCCGCCGTCATGGGAGTCATCAACCGCACTCCCGACTCCTTCTATGACCGCGGCACCACGTTCGCCTTCGACGCGGCCCTGCGGGCGGCCGACACGGCGGTGCAGCGCGGTGCGGACATCATCGACGTGGGCGGGGTGAAGGCGGGCTACGGCGAGCACGTGACCGCCGGGGAGGAGGCGCGGCGTACCGTGCCCTTCATCGCCGAGCTTCGCGCGCGACACCCCGACGTGGTCATCTCAGCCGACACCTGGCGCGCCGAGGTCGCCAGCGAGTGCGCCGAGGCCGGAGCCGACCTGATCAACGACACCTGGGCCGGTGCCGACCCCGACCTCGCACGGGTGGCCGCCGAGTACGACGTGGGGTTGGTGTGCAGCCACAGTGGTGGACTGGCGCCGCGAACCGACCCGCACCGGGTGGCCTACACGGACGTGGTCGCCGACGTCGCCGCCACGGTCACCGGGCTGGCCGAGCGCGCGGTGGAGCTGGGGGTGGGCGCCGACCGGGTCGTGATCGACCCCACGCACGACTTCGGCAAGAACACCTACCACTCGCTGGAGCTGACGCGGCGCCTGGCGGAGCTGACCGCCACCGGGTGGCCGGTGCTCGTCGCGGTCTCCAACAAGGACTTCATCGGCGAGACACTGGACGCCGCCGTGACCGACCGGCTGGCCGGGACGCTCGCGACCCTGGCGGTCTCGGCCTGGGAGGGGGCGCGCGTGTTCCGGGTGCACGACGTGGCGGCCGCGCGGCGCGCGTTGGACACGGTAACCCGGCTCGGCGCCACCGAGACGGGAAACGGGGGAGTGTGACCGCCGGCGGGTCTTTCCCCGGTTTCCTGCCCGCGACGGCTTGCGTTCCGATTAAGTTACCCGCGAGTATGAATCGGGATGGGCGGTGGGGCGCCCCTACGCTGGCGCGACTCCGCCCAAGGCGCGGTTGTGACTGGAGGCTGACGTGGCGCTTGCTCAAACGTTGACTGCGGTGGGGACGGCCGCGCTGGCGCGCAGTGGGGCGCGGGCTCTGGGAACGCACCTCTTCCCGGTGTGGGCCGGGGCGTCGTTCGCGGGCACAGCGCTTCCGGTGCGCTGCGTCCCCGGTGACAACCTCGCGATCCACGTCGCGGTGGCCCAGGCCCAGCGCGGCGGTGTGCTGGTCGTCGACGTCGCCGGCGACCCCGAGTACGGCTATGTCGACGAGATTCTCGCGGTCGCCGCGCGGATGCGCGGGGCCGCCGGCATGATCCTCGACGGGTGTGTGCGCGACGTCAACGCGATCGCCCGAACCGGCCTGCCCGTCGTCAGCGCGGGTGTCTGTGTGCGCGAAGCCGGGCACGACGCCGGAGGAGCGGTCGGCCGCGAGATCCTGATGGGCGGGGACCCGGCGCCAACCCGGGTGCGTCGTGGCGACTGGGTGGTCGCCGACGACGACGGGGTGGTGTGCCTGCCGCGCGGCCAGGCGACCTCCATCGTGGCCGGCGCGCTCGAGGGGGTCTCCCGTGACCAGGAGGTGCTCGACGCCCTGAGCGCCGGCGGGAGCACCCTGGACCTGCTCGACCTCGACCCGAGCCGCGTCACCGGCTGGGAGGGCTCCACCACCGCGAACGAGCGTCAGGGCAGGGGGCCGGTCTCCAGAGTGAACTAGGCTCTGCTTTTTGGGCTCGCTGGCGCTCGCCTGGGGTCGGGTGCCTGAGGGCCGGGAACCTTCGGGCGCCTCCGGTGTTCCGCCCTGGGCGGCTTTCGCAGTCGCGGGCGGCCCACCTGCGGGCCCTCCAGAACCCCGGCGGCACCCGACCCGGACCACTCAGCCCGAAAAGCTGGCTGTTGCCGTGCCGCGCGCGGCACGGCAACAACGGTCAATCACTGGCCAGCGACAGCAGCTCGTCGAGGTAGCAGGCCGCCTCCCGCAGCGCGCGCTGGGAGTCGCCGGCGTGGATCGCCTCAGCCAGCCGGCTGTGGTCGATCCCCTCGTCGTCCGCTGGCTGGTCATAGGCGGTTTGGACGATGCTCTCGTAGACCACCTGGGCGATGTCGTCGTACAGCTCGATCAGCAGATGGTTGTGGGTCGCGTTGACGACCGCTCGATGGAACGCGAAGTCGGCTTCCACGAACGCGGGCATGTCGCGCTCGCGCCAGGCGCTCTCGCGCAGCGCCATCGCCCGGTCGATGGTCTCGAGGTCCTCCCCGGTGTGCCGTTCGGCGGCCAGCCGCGCCGCCTCCATCTCCAGGGCCCGGCGCACCTCCAGGTTCTCTCGCAGTTGGGACCGTTCCAACCGGCGGCGCAGTGCCCCCGCCAGCTCGCTGGAGGCCCGCACGAAGGTCCCAGCTCCCTGACGGATCTCGAGTAGACCGGCATGGGCGAGCGCCCGTACCGCCTCACGGACGGTGTTGCGCCCGACCTCCAGTTGATCGGCGAGCTCCGACTCGGTGGGAATGCGGTCACCGACCCCCCACTCACCCGAGTCGATCTGCGCTCTTAGCTGGCTGATGACCTGGTCGACAAGGCCAGTCCGACGTGTTGAGGCGAGGGGCACGCGGTTACCTCCTAAGGGGTGACAGCCACATCAGGGCGCCGTTCGGGGTTTCTGGTGTACGGCCGGAGCCTAGACCAGTCCGGACCGAGAGGAATGCCTTCGTGGTTAATGCGTTATCGTCAAGGTCTACATAGGGTCATCCCATGAATGAGAGTACAGCGTGACGAAGGTCACCAACAACGAGCTGGAGAAGCCAGGCGACGTGCGCACATCTCCCACCGCAGAGCGGCCCCGCCGGGTGTTCTGGCTACTCGCCGCCGGAGTGGGGCTGGCGGCCCTCAACCTGCGTACCGGTATCACCAGCGTGGGCCCGGTACTCAACGAGATCACCGTCGACCTCGGGATGTCCGGGGCACTCGCCGGTGTGCTCACCACGCTGCCCGTGCTGTGTTTCGCGGTGTTCGGCGGCGCCACCCCGACGCTGATCCGAAGGTTCGGCGAGCACCGCGTCCTGGTCGTGGCGCTGCTCGCGCTCACGGTGGGGCTGGCCACCCGGGTCCTGACCGGCGACCCGTGGCTGTTCCTCACGCTGACCGCGCTCGCGCTCTCGGGGGGAGCGATCGGTAACGTGCTGGTCCCCACCCTGGTCAAACAGCACTTCCCGGACCGGATCGGGACCATGACCACCCTGTACACGACCGCGCTCGCGGTGGGCACGACCGTCGCGGCCGCGGCGACGGTCCCGGTGGAACGGGCGAGCGGGAGCTGGCACCTGGCGCTGGGGATGTACGCGGCGTTCGGAGTGATCGCCGTCATCCCGTGGCTCTTGGTACTGCACCGCGAGCCGCCGCGGCCGGACCCCGCCGAGGCGCTCGGCCTGGGCGAGGTGCTACGCACCGGAACGGGCTGGCAGAGCGTGTTCTTCTTCGGCAGCCAGTCCGCGGTGGCCTACATCATGTTCGGCTGGTACGCCCAGTTCCTGCGGGACAACGGGCTCGAACCGGCCACCGCCGGACTCGCCCTGTCCTACCTCACCTTCCTGGCGATCCCCATCGCCCTCGTCCTTCCCGGACTCATGGCGCGCGTGCGGGACCACCGTGGCTTCGTCGGGACCTTCTACGCCTGTTACGCGGTCGGTGTCACCGGGCTGTGGCTCGCGCCGTTGCAGGGCGTGTGGCTGTGGACCACGTTCATCGGGGTCGGTATGGGCACCTTCACGCTGGCCCTGACGTTCTTCGCAGTGCGCACGCGCACCTCGGCGGGGACGGCGGCGATGTCGGCGACGAGCCAGGGGCTGGGCTATCTCATGGGGGGCGCGGGGCCGTTCCTGTTCGGGACGTTGCACGATCTCACCGACGCGTGGAACGCCCCACTGGCGATGGTCCTGGGACTGACCACGCTCAACCTGGTGGTGGGCATGCTGCTGGGGCGGCCCCACTACCTTGAGGACAGGCTCACGACCCGCTCGGGAAAGGGCGCGACCTCAGCCGGGTAGCCAGCCCACCCGTCCGATGAGGTAGACCGACCCGACGAACGCCACGACGTCGATCAGCGTGTGCGCCACCACCAGCGGCATCACGCGGCCACAGCGCTGGTAGAACCAGCAGAACACCAGGCCCATGACGAGGTTGCCGACGAACATCCCCGCGCCCTGGTACAGGTGGTACGTGGCGCGCAGCAGGGAGCTCACCACCGCCGCCCTGACCGGTGACCAGCCCAGCTGGCTCATCCGAAGCATCAGGTAGCCAACGACGATGACCTCCTCCAGCACACCGTTCTTGACGGCCTGCAGGAGCAGTACGGGCAGTTCCCACCAGTGGTCGTTGAGCGAGCTCGGTGCCACCGTGGTACTCAGGCCCAGCTGCCACGACACGAGGTAGACCACCAGCCCGCCGGCGCCGATGGTCGCCGCCAGCAGCGCGCCGCCCGCCAGGTCGACGCCGGGCCTGCGGACGTCGAACCCGATCGTGGCGCCCGATTGCGCGCCGCGGCGCAGCAGGTACAGCACCAGCGCCACCGGCGCCAGGGCGAAGACCACCGAGTACACCTGCCAGGTGAGGTCCAGCCAGGGGCGGTCGGCACCGGCGCGCGGGTCGACCAGGCTCGCGGTCTGTTCGGTGAGCCCGCCGGGCGCCGTCACGGTCCCGACGAACGAGATCACCGCCGATACGGCGGCGGCGCCCAGGGAGAGCGCGAGGACGCAGGCGACCTCGGACGCGATGAGGCGACGCGACATGGGGGCTTCGCGTACGGGTTCCGGAGGCCCGGTCGCTGCCTCGCCGTGCGGGCCGGAGGCGGTGTCGGACATGGTCGAATCATCGCACGCACGCGTCGGGGGCCGGCGCACGCGCCGGCCCCCGAATCCGCCCCCGGTCGAGTCGTCGCTGGAAATGGCGGTGGTGTACCCCCGTGATGGGCACTACTCCTGCTCGTCCTCCTGTTCCTCCGCGTCGTCCCCGCTCTGCTCGCCGTCCTCGACGCCCTGCTCCTCCTCGAACTGCTGCATCTCCTCCTCCATCTCCTCCTTTTCCTCCTGGGTCATGTCCTCTTCCTGGTCCTGCTCCTGTTCCTGTTCCTGTTCGGAACCGCCCTCCTCCTGCTCGGCGTCCTCCTCGCCGTTGTCGCAGGCGGCCACGCCGAAGGTGGCCACGGTGGCGATGGCGCCGGCGGCCAGCACCCGGCGGATGGTGGAGATGGTTCGCTCGGTGACACTGGGCTGCATTCGTCGAGTCTCCTGACTGGTCGGGGAAATCCGTGTGGGCGCGGTGACGGATGGTCACGACGCCCGCGGCGCAGAGCTTACGAAGGGACTCCCCGGGTGAACAGGGAGCCCCCCATCAGGGGAATCACCAGGGCTGCCCCGGCTGGTACGCGGCCCTCGGCAGCGGCCGCGGACGACAAAAGGCCGCCGGTCCCGCGAGTGACACGGATTCCGCGGGACCGGCGGCGGGACGGCCGGCCGCCCCGCCCCAGCCACGAAAGCGGGGAGGCCAGCCGTCAGGGGAAAGGACCAGGTGTCAGTGAGCCGCTGAGAACTGGTCCTCTTCGGTGGATCCGGTGAGGGCGGTAGTGGAGGCGTCCGGCGAGATCGCGGTGCTGACCAGGTCGAAGTAGCCGGTGCCGACCTCGCGCTGGTGGCGGGTCGCGGTGTAGCCGCGCTCCTCCGAGGCGAACTCGGCCTCCTGCAGCCCCACGTAGGCGCTCATGCCGTTCTCGGCGTAGCCCTTGGCGAGATCGAACATCGAGTGGTTCAGCGCGTGGAACCCGGCCAGGGTGATGAACTGGAACTTGTAGCCCATGTGGGCGAGTTCGCGCTGGAACTTGGCGATGGTCGACTCGTCCAGGTGCCGCCTCCAGTTGAACGACGGCGAGCAGTTGTAGGCCAGCATCTGGTCGGGGTACTGGTCCTTGATGCGCTCGGCGAACTGCCGCGCCACCTCGAGGTCCGGGGTCGAGGTCTCCATCCACAGCAGGTCGGAGTAGGGCGCGTAGGAGAGGCCGCGCGAGACGCAGGCCTCCAGGCCGTTGCGGACCCGGTAGAAGCCCTCCTCGGTGCGCTCGCCGGTGAGGAAGGGCTGGTCGCGCTCGTCGACGTCACTGGTCATCAGCGTGGCGGCCTGGGCGTCGGTCCGGGCGATGACCAGCGAGGGAACGTCGGCGACGTCGGCGGCCAGGCGCGCGGCGTTCAACGTCTTGACGTGTTGGCTGGTGGGGATGAGGACCTTGCCGCCCAGGTGGCCGCACTTCTTCTCGGAAGCGAGCTGGTCCTCCCAGTGCACCCCCGCGGCACCGGCCTGGATCATGCCCTTCATCAGCTCGAACGCGTTGAGCACGCCACCGAATCCCGCCTCGGCGTCGGCGACGATCGGCGCCAGCCAGTGCGGCGCGTCCTCGTCACCTTCTGACCAGGTGATCTGGTCGGCGCGCAGCAGAGCGTTGTTGATCCGACGGACCACCTGGGGGACGGAGTTGGCCGGGTACAGGCTCTGGTCGGGGTAGGTGTGGCCGGCCTGGTTGGCGTCGGCGGCGACCTGCCAGCCGGAGAGGTAGATGGCCTTGAGTCCCGCGCGCACCTGCTGGACCGCCTGGTTCCCGGTGAGCGCGCCCAGGGTGTGGACGTAGTCCTCGCTGTGCAGCAGGTTCCACAGGCGCTCGGCGCCCTTCCGGGCCAGCGTGTTCTCCTCGGTGACCGAGCCACGCAGCTTGATGACGTCCTCGGCGGAGTACGTGCGTTCGATGCCGGCCCAGCGCGGGTTGGTCTCCCACTCGCGTTGGAGTGCCGCCGCGGCTTCCTGCTGGCGAGCCCTGATGCTCATGCTCTCTTCCCGCCTTCGTGTTTCGTCCCCTGAAAGTTCGCCGGCTGGAGAGCCCGCACCGCGGGCCGCCGGAGCGACCCCGGTGGTTCGTTCCCCGCCGGTAACTACGATTCTTGTCAAAGTTGCCGGCTTTTTCCAGCCACATGGGGGTGAAAATGTTCGATTCTTTCCCTACCATGAACGCATGCCGTACTTTGGAACCGAAGAAATAACGTCTTTGCCAGGTGACCTGGATCTCGTCACCTTTGGGCAGCGCCTACGGCACCTACGTCGAACCCGCGGGTTCACCCTCTCCGACCTGGGAGAGCGTGTGGGGCGGGCGCCGTCGCAGCTCTCGCTGCTGGAGAACGGCAAGCGCGAGCCCAAGCTCTCCCTGCTGACCTCGCTGTCCAAGGCGCTGGGGGTCTCGGTGGAGGAACTGCTCTCCCGGCAGCCGCCCAGCCGTCGCGCGCAGCTGGAGATCCAGGTCGAGGAGGCCCAGCGTGACCCCGTGTACCAGAGCCTCAACCTGCCGCACCTGAAGGTCGGAAAGCGGGTGCCCAACGACGTCCTGGAGCACATCGTCGGGCTGTACGAGGAGCTCAAGCGGCGTGCGGCCAAGCCGACCGCCACCCCGGAGGAGGCGCGCCGCGCCAACGCCGAGCTGCGCCACCAGATGCGGGAACGCGGCAACTACTTCGAGCACATCGAGAAGGCCGCGCAGGAGACCCTCGACGCCGTGGGCTACAGCGGCGGGGCCCTGTCCCAGGGGCAGATCCTGTCGATCGTCACCCACCACGGGTTCACCCTGCGGTATGTGCAGGACCTGCCGCGTTCGGTCCGCTCGGTGACCGACACCCGCAACGGGAGGCTGTTCCTCAAGCGCGAGTCGCTGGGTATGCACACTCCGCGCACGATCCTGTTGCAGACGCTGGGCCACTTCGTGCTCGGCCACTCCCAGCCGCGGGACTACGCCGACTTCCTGCGCCAGCGGGTCGAGGCGAACTACTTCGCGGCGGCGATCCTCATCCCGCAGTCCACGGCCGTCCCCTACCTGCAGGAGGCCAAGCGACAGCGGGACATCTCGGTGGAGGACCTGCGTGACGTGTACTCCGTCTCCTACGAGATGGCAGCGCACCGGTTCACCAACCTCGCCTACCGCCATCTCGACCTGGTCTGCCACTTCATCCGCAACGACGAGACCGGCATCATCTACAAGGCATACGAGAACGACGGGCTGGCCTTCCCCACCGACGACACCGGCGCCATCGAGGGGCAGCGGATGTGCCGCTACTGGGCGGGACGGCAGGTCTTCAACTCCCCCGACCGCTACTCGATCTACTACCAGTACACCGACAAGCCCAACGGCACCCACTGGTGCGTGGCCCACGTCGACCCCAGCCGCGAGCGCAACTTCGCGGTCACGCTGGGAGTGCCCTACAAGGAGTCGCGCTGGTTCCGGGGGCGCGAGACGACGAACCGGACCAAGTCCGAGTGCCCCACGGGAGAGTGCTGCGTGCGCCCGCCCGCGGAGCTCGCGGCCCGTTGGGAGGGGCACGTGTGGCCCTCGGCGCGGGCGCACTCCCACGTGCTGTCCGCGCTGCCCTCGGGCACCTTCCCCGGTGTGGACGAGACCGACGTGTACACCTTCCTGGAGCGCTACGAGGAGGAGTGAGCCGCCGACTCCCGCCAGTGCGCCCGGTGGACCGCTCCAGCGATTATTGCGGGAGAAATCGGGCGAGTGTTACCTTTGGTAACATCCCGCGGTGCCGGCGCGTCGCACCGCCACACGACCCCGAAACCGTGCCCCCTCGAAACGCCGCCGAGGGCCCCACCGAAGGACGTAGGCATATGAGCGACAGCTCCGAAGACACCGCACCCGGCTTCAGCCTCGAACTCAGCGAGGACGTCCGGGACGTCCGCGACTGGGCGCACGGGTTCGCCCGCGACGTCATCCGGCCGGCCGCGGCCGAATGGGACGAGCGCGAGGAGACCCCGTGGCCGGTCCTGCGGGAGGCCGCCAAGATCGAGCTGTACTCGCTGGACTTCTTCGCGAACCAGTGGCTGGAACCCAGCGGGCTCGGCATCCCGGTGGCCTTCGAGGAACTCTACTGGGGGGACCCCGGAATCGCGCTGTCCATCACCGGAACGGCGCTGGCCGCGGTCGCCGTGGCCTCCAACGGCACCCAGGAACAGCTGTTCGAATGGGTGCCGCAGATGTTCGGCGGTCCCGACGACCTCAAACTCGGGGCGTTCTGCTCCTCCGAGCCCGACGCGGGAAGCGACGTCGGCGCGATCCGTACCCGTGCCGTCTACGACGAGGCCAAGGACGAGTGGGTCCTCAACGGCACCAAGACCTGGGCCACCAACGGTGGGATCGCCGACGTGCACGTGGTGGTCGCCTCCGTCGACCCCGAGCTTGGCACCCGCGGGCAGGCCACCTTCATCGTGCCGCCCGGAACCCCGGGCCTGTCCCAGGGCCAGAAGTTCTCCAAGCACGGCATTCGCGCCTCGCACACCGCCGAGGTCATCCTGGACGAGGTCCGTGTCCCGGGGCACTGCCTGGTCGGCGGCAAGGAGAAGTTGGACGAGCGGCTCGCCCGGGCACGCGAGGGGCGCAGCTCCGGTGGTCAGGCGGCCATGAAGACGTTCGAGCGGTCACGGCCCAGCGTCGGCGCGATGGCGGTCGGCTGCGCGAGAGCGGCCTACGAGTACGCCCGCGACTACGCCCGCCAGCGCGAGCAGTTCGGGGCGCCCATCGGCAACAACCAGGCCGTCGCGTTCACCCTGGCCGACATGGCCACCCGAATCGACGCGGCCCGGCTGCTGGTGTGGCGCGCCGCCTGGATGGGGCGCAACGACAAGGAGTTCACCCAGGCCGAGGGCTCGATGTGCAAGCTGTACGCCAGTGAGACCGCCACCTGGGTGACCCAGGAGGCGATCCGGATCCTCGGCGGCAACGGCTACACCCGCGAGTACCCGGTCGAGCGCTGGCACCGCGACGCCACCATCTTCACGATCTTCGAGGGCGCCAGCGAGATCCAGCGCCTGATCATCGGCCGCTCGGTCACCGGCCTGCCGGTGCGGTGACGACCAGGAACGAGTGCCACGACCGAATGTGGGGTCGTGCCGTTCGCCGGGGCGGAGCCCACGCCCCGTGGTTCTGGCGTTGTGGTGCGGATGCGCCGATCCGCGAGATCCGGTTGAGCCGTAGTGTGGGGTGGGCGGTGCCTGACACCGGTCCCCGCCGCAGCGGGTACCTCCCTTCCCCGCGGTAATCCGATTGAACCCCGCACCACCGCGTGGAAGCATCACGTGTGTTTCCGACCATCGCGGGCGAAAAGTGGACCACATGGCAGGCTCCGCCCCAGGGGCGAAACCCGGGGAAGCCGGAGAGACCGGAGCGAGCGGTTGGCGACTGGTCAGGACGAACGGTCCTTTCCGAGCGCTTCTCTTCTCACGCACGGTGTCCTTCACCGGCGAAGCCGTCGGCCTCGTGGCGCTGATGCTCTTCGTGGCGGACTCCACCGGGCAGGCGCTCGCGGTGTCCGTGCTGCTCCTCGTGGGGGACTTCGCGCCCGCCCTGCTGGGGCCGATCACCGGCGCGGTCAGCGACCGGTTCGATCTCAGGCGGGTGATGGTCGCCTGTGAGGTCGCGCAGGGGGCCGCACTGCTGCTGATCGCGCTCACCCTGCCGCCGCTCCCGCTCCTCCTGCTGCTCGTCGCGGCCCGGGCGGTCGCCGGACAGGTGTTCCTGCCCGCCTCGCGCGCGGCGGTACCGGCGCTGGTGCGCGGGCGCGAGCTGGAATCGGCCAACTCCACCGTCGGGTTCGGCACCAACGGAGCCGAGGCCCTCGGCCCGCTGGTCGCCGCCGCGCTGTTCCCCTTCATCGGTGTCCCGGGCGTGCTCATCGGCGCCGCGCTGTCGTACCTGTTCTCGGCGGTGCTGCTACGGCTGGCGCTGCGGCCCATCCCTCCGCGGCCGCGCGGGGAGGACGAGGGGGCGACGACGCTACTGGCCGACGCCAAGGAGGGGCTCGGCCACATCTGGCGGGCCGCGCCGGTGCGGGTCATCGCGCTGGGATTCTGCGCCGTGGTGGCCTGCAACGGGATCGACGACGTGGCGCTGGTCCTGCTGGCCAAGGACACCTTCCGGGCGGGCGACTCCGCGGTCGGGTTGCTGCTAGGCGCGGTCGGCATCGGCCTGGTGGCCGGCTACGCGCTCCTCGCGCAGCTGGGGACGCGCGCGTCGATGCCGCTGTTGCTCATCGCCGGCTTCGCGATCAGCAGCGCGGGCAACCTGCTGACCGGTCTGGCCTGGGCGGTCGCCGCGGCGTTCGCGCTACAGGCGGTCCGTGGCATCGGCATCGCCGCGATGGACGTCGCCACCAACACGCTGCTACAGCGGCTGGTGCCGGCGACGATGCTCGGCCGCGTGTTCGGCAACCTCTACGGGGCCGTGGGGGTGGCCGCGGGTGTGTCCTACATCGGTGGCGGCCTGCTGCTGGACGCCACCTCGGCTCCGGTGTCGTTGATGGTCGCCGGCGGCGGCGGGCTGGTCGCCACGGCCGGAGTCGCCCTGGTGCTGCCCCGGATGCTGCGCGGGGCCGACAGTACGAGCCCGGGGGAGGCGACGGAGAAGGCGTAGGGACCCGCGCGGTGAAGAGCCGGGGGTGGGTGACGGCCGCGCGCACACCACACGAAACTTCGGCATACTGGATACACATCGGTTCGGCTGGGCGCCACCCGTGGGGCGGCCGCGTGAGGGCGCGGCCCGAGGTGTCACGATGGCAACGGTCGGCGGGACAGCCCCGTGCCGCGCGGTGTGTGCCGGACGTAGGAGGTAATGGAGAGCATGTCCCAGAAAGCGGTGGACGGTAACGGCCTGCGGCTGACCTCCAAGGTGTTCGCCGACATCGAGTACCGTGACCACGACCAGCCGGAGTTCCGACAGGCCGTGCACGAGGTGCTGGAGTCTCTGGAACCCGCCCTGGAACGGCACGGCGAGTACCTGGACAGTCGCGTCCTGGAGCGGTTGTGCGAGCCGGAGCGGCAGATCATCTTCCGCGTCCCCTGGACGGACGACAGCGGGGACATTCGGGTCAACCGCGGATTCCGGGTGGAGTTCAACTCGGCGTTGGGTCCCTACAAGGGCGGGCTGCGGTTCCACCCCTCGGTGAACCTGGGCATCGTCAAGTTCCTCGGGTTCGAGCAGACGCTCAAGAACGCGCTGACGGGGCTGCCGATCGGCGGCGGCAAGGGCGGCTCCGACTTCGACCCCAAGGGCAAGTCCGACGCCGAGGTGATGCGCTTCTGCCAGTCGTTCATGACCGAGCTGCACCGGCACCTCGGCGAGTACACCGACGTGCCGGCGGGCGACGTGGGGGTTGGTCGCCGGGAGATCGGTTACCTCTTCGGCCAGTACAAGCGGATCACCAACCGCTACGAGTCCGGGGTGCTCACCGGCAAGGGGCTGAACTGGGGCGGTTCGCAGGTGCGCACCGAGGCCACCGGCTACGGGACCGTGTACTTCGTCAACGCGATGCTCGGCGACCGCCGCGACGGGTTCGACGGCCGCAGGGTCGTGGTCTCCGGCTCCGGGAACGTGGCGATCTACGCCGCGTGGAAGGCCGCCGAGCTGGGTGGCACCGTGGTGGCCATGTCGGACTCCTCCGGCTACGTCGTGGACGAGTCGGGCATCGACGTGGACCTGGTCCGCGACATCAAGCAGGAGCGGTCCGGGCGCATCAAGGAGTACGCCGAACGGTGCTCCCGCGCCACGTACGTGGAAGAGGGAACGATCTGGGACGTTCCCTGCGAGATCGCCCTGCCGTGCGCCTCCCAGAACGAGCTGGGCGGCCGGTCGGCCGAGACGCTGGTGCGCAACGGTGTCATCGCCGTTGGCGAGGGGGCGAACATGCCGACCACCCCCGAGGCCGTCAAGGTGTTCACGGACAACGGTGTGGCGTTCGGGCCGGGCAAGGCGGCCAACGCGGGCGGGGTGGCCACCTCGGGCCTGGAGATGCAGCAGAACGCCTCCCGCGACTCCTGGCACTTCGACTACACCGACAAGCGGCTCTCGGAGATCATGGACGACATCCACGCGACGTGCCGGGAGACCGCCGAAGCCTACGGGGCGCCGGGAAACTATGTCCTGGGCGCCAACATCGCGGGGTTCATCAAGGTCGCCGACACGATGCGGGACCTCGGAGTGATCTGAGGGCGTGCCCATAGGCGGCGATCGTGAAGTTCTGCCTACTTTCACGCGCCAGAAGAGTCAGAACAGCACGATCACCTGTCGAAACGGCCGCCCCCGGGATCACCCCAATCCCGGAGGCGGCCCCGGCCACCACATCGCCAACCCCTCGCACCGATGTGGCGACCCACCACGCCGCTGTCACTGCCTTACAACTGCGGCGTGGAGACTCCACGGGAACCGTGAGACCGTGTCACTCCCGCATGGCGGGCGGCGGGGACCGGATTCACGGTCGGGGATTCCGAGAGGGCCACTGGTTTTCCCCTCGCACGGAATCGCGCAGGGCGTAGACGTCGCCCTTGCCGAACAGGCGCCACCCGTTGGGATCGGTGACATAGGGGATGCGTCCCGCCCGAGCCCACCGACGCATCGTGGAGGGGGCGATTCCCAGTTCGCTGGCCGCCTCCCCGGTGGAGAGCACAAGAAAGTTCATGTCCCAATACGGGGTGTTCACCTCGGGGGAGTTCACCGGCGAACCCCCTGACTGGCCCGGACCCTCAGGTGGGACCGTGCGGCACGACGACGTTCCACGACGAGCGGGTAGGGCCGGATTCGCGCGCTCCGGCATGGTGGCAGACTGAGCACCGTCATCAGCTCCTATCTAGCTGGTGGCCACGCCCCCGGACGGCCCACCCGTCGCGGGGGTCTTCTGATCTAGCGTCGCGGGATGTGGCCGTGTCACAAAGAATCTGCCGCAGTGATGCAACGAAACAACTAGCATTGCAACATGGCTGGACTTCGGTTTGCAGACTGTCTTAAAGAGTTGCGCGATGTCGCGGGATGGACCTTGCGAGACCTTGCGGACGAGTTACGGGTCACAGCAAGCACGCTGTCTCGTTGGGAGCGAGAACAGACCACACCGAGACGGGACGACGTAGAGAAACTGGATGGGATTCTTGGTGCTCACGGACGGCTTTTGCGTCTCTGGACGTCTCAGACGTCAGGCTCGTCTCTGCCTCCGTGGATGCAAGACGCCGCGAAGCTCATGGCCGAAGCCGTGGCGATTGAGTGCTTCTCTCCAGTGCTCGTACCAGGGATGTTGCAGTGCTCGGAGTATGCCGAAATGGTCTTCCGATATGGACAACCGTTAGAGCGGCCCGATGAAATCCGGCGCTTGGCGAAAGTACGTGGCGGACGATATGAGCAGCTGCAACAAGGGAGAGATCCTTTAGTTAGTGCCGTTGTCCCGATGACAGCACTAACACGAGTGTCGGAGCCCATACGGAAGGCTCAGGCTGATCATTTGTGTAAGGTCGTGGACAGAGGCCGGGTAACGATGTGCCTCGTCCCGGAGGACGCTCTACTAATCGGGATCACATCCCCGCTTGTCCTTGTGCGTCTCGCGGACGGGGGGAGAGCGGGCACGACGGATCATGTATCCGGTAACTTCCTCCTGGACGAGTCAACAGACTGGGCACGGCTGGACGAGATAACCAGGTACGCCTACGCCGTTGCACTCCCCCCTCATCAGTCGCGCGACATGCTAGGAGAGCTGCGATGACATCCGAATGGCGGAAGTCAACCTATAGCGATACGGGCGGTCAGTGCGTAGAGTGCCGGTCCAATGAACGGAGGGTGGACGTCCGGGACACCCAGAACCGTGGAACCGGGTACCTTACGTTTCCCGCGTCGGAGTGGTCCGCGTTCCTCCGCGATATCCAAGACGAACAGCTCTAGGCTCCTACGCTCACGACCCCGTACCCGTATGCTCCGGTGTGCGGGGCTTTCGTGGGTCCTAAACGGCAGCGTCGGGTACACGGAACGATGCCGGTTGGTGTTGTGGTGTCGCGTCCTGGTTCGTGTAGGCGGGGGTGGTTTCGCTGTGCTCAGGTTTAAGGGTGGAGCGGGGTATCCGTGATTCGTCGTTGCGGAAACCGGTGATGCGCGAGTTTTGGGGTGTGTGGGTGTTTTGTCGGTTTTTCGAGAAGTGGTGAAAACAGCCCTGTCAGGCTTGTAGGATCGCAGGTCATCAAGGGTGCTCCCCGCGCACGCGGGGATGGTCCCCCCTCACAACAACGCCCCGGCGAAGGTTCTCGGTGCTCCCCGCGCACGCGGGGATGGTCCACCGTCCCGGCCTGCTCTTCCCGTCCCGGTGTCCCGCGTGGGGCGCCCGGGCGGGGTGGGACGGGTCCAGGTACCAGATCCCCGATGACGCTTCGGAGTTCGGGGTCCACGAGCGTGGCCGCGCGTGGCGCGCTACCGTTTTGCGGTGTGGCCACCGAACCCGCCCCGAAGAACCAGACCGTTCCGCCCCGTCGCAGCCCCGAGCGCCGGCGCGCCATCCTCGACGCCGCCGACGCGGTGATCCAACGGGACGGGCCGGACGCCTCCATGTCGGCCATCGCGGCCGAAGCCGGCATCAGCAAACCGATCCTCTACCGCCACTTCGGCGACAAGAGCGGGCTGTACCGGGCGCTCGCGGAGCGTCACGTCGACCCCCTCGTCGACCGCGTCCGGTCCGAGCTGTACGGCGACGACGACCTGGAGCGGCGCACCCGGGCCACGGTCGGGGTCTACCTGCAGATGATCGGCCGTAACCTCAACCTGTACCGGTTCCTCATGGACCGAGCCACGGCCGAGGACCCACGAACCCGCGGCCACCTCGGGCTCATGGTGCGCCGGATGGCCGAGGACCTGGCCGAGGCCCTGGTCGACCGCGGGTTCTACGACGACCAGCTGCGCGCCCAGCTCGTCGCGCACGGCGTTGTCGGGATGGTGCAGTCCGCGGGGGAGTGGTGGCTGGGACACCCGGAGGTCGCCTCCGAGGACGTGATCGAGGACCTGGTCGCCGCGGTCGTCGGTGCGATCAGTGGGCAGCGGAGCGCCGGGGCGGGGCCGCCGGGCTAGGCTGGGGCCGTGAGCAACGGCAGACCGCCCACCAGCCACGACGTCGCCCGGCTGGCCGGGGTTTCGCGGTCGACGGTCTCGCTGGTGTTCCGTGGGGCCGCCAGTGGGCGGATCGGTGAACGCACCCAGCGGGCCGTCGTGGACGCCGCACGCCAGCTCGGGTTCCGGCCCAACGCCGACGCCCGGCGGCTGCGGACCGGAGGTCCGCCCATGGTGCTCATCCCCGTCCCCGACATCGTGAACCCGTTCTTCGCCCGGGTCTTCACCGGGGCGCGTACCGCGGCTCGCGAATCAGGGTTCCAGGTGGTGCTCTCCGTCCAGCGCGACCTGGACTCGGTCGCGGCCGACGTGGCGGGCCAGCGGATCGACGCCGTGCTCGCGTGCTCGCTGCGGGACGGCGGCCGGCCGTTGGAGGACCCCGTCCCCGTGGTCGTGCTGGACGCCGAACCGCCGCCGGGCCAGGGCTCGGTGCGAGTCGACATCGCACCGGCACTGACCGGCCTGGTGGAACACCTGCACCGGCTCGGCCACCGTTCCATCGCCCACCTGCGCTCCGAGGTGCGCACCGCCACCTTCCGCGAACGGGCCGAGGCCGTCGACGCCGCCTGCGCGCGACGCGGCATGACCCGCACCTACACCTCCTGTGCCCTGGACATCCACGCCGCCCGCGAGGCGGTCGCGGCGCTGCTGCCGGCGCCGACGGGGCCGAGCGGGTGCGGCTTCCCACGCGGCTGCTCATCAGGGACTCCACCGCTTCTCCGGGCGCTGCGGCGCCGCGCGCTGACCCCCGCCGCCGATGTCCGCTCCGTCCCCGGGCCGCCGCCCACGCGCAGCGACAGCAGTGCCGCGGTGACGTGGGGTTTACGGAGCAGGGCCAGATACGACCGCGGCACGCGCGCACCTTCGGTCGGCGGTACGGGCGGGAACCGGGGAAGTACTACGTAGTACTTCGGGTGCGCGGCAGGCTCGCACATCCACGGATCACCCGACAAGGCGATGCTTCGATGGCTCGTGTCACCACGGTCGGGGCGGGTGGCCACGAGCGGAGCCCCTCAGGGCTTGCGCAGCACCCCGCCGTACTCGAAGAAGTCCTTGCCCAGGCGGGAGCTCCCCTCGAAGGGCTTGAGGTCGTCCGGAACCGGCGGCAGGGGCGGTTGGTCGGGGTCGGGCCGCCAGTCGGCGATGTCGCACAGGCCCGGTTCGACCGGTTCCAGATCCCGCAACCACGCGTCGAGGACGTCGGGGGTGCGGGTCTTCCACGGCATCCCGAAATCCTTGGCGGCCGCGTTCGACCTCTCCGCCATGTCGCGGTCCTCGGAGACCACGTGCGAGATCGCGAGGTAGCTGCCGGACGGTACGCGCTCCAGGGGGCCGTGGACGGCGCGCCGGGCCTCCTCGTCGTCGGGGATGCCGTGGGGCACGGAGAACATCAACACCGCCACCGGTTGGTCGAAGTCGATCAGTCGGTGGGTCTCGGGGTGGTCCAGGATCTGCTCGGGTCGGGTCATGTCGGCGGTGATGACCGTCGTGTTGGCGTCCTCGACGAGCAGCGCCTCACCGTGGGCCAGCACGACGGGATCGATGTCGACGTAGACCACGCGCGCGCCGGACTGGAACCGCTGGGCGACCTGGTGCACGTTGTTGTCCGTGGGAAGCCCCGAGCCCAGGTCCAGAAACTGGGTGATCCCGGCCTCGGCGGCCAGGTAGCGCACCGCCCGGTAGAGGTACAACCGGTTCTGCCGCGCGATGTCCAGGCCCTCGGGGAACCGCCTGAACCCCTCACGGGCGCCCTCGCGGTCCACCTCGTAGTTGTCCTTGCCGCCCAGGCAGTAGCCGTACACCCGCGCCGCGGTGGGGCGGTCGGTGGCCACCCGCGGCGGGGTGGAGTCGCTGTCCTCGGTCACTCGGGGCTCCTCGACTGAACGGGGGACGCCGCGAAGCCGCGCGCTTCCCGGGGAGAGACGGCTCTCGGCTCTCGACACTGGGTACCACGAACCGTGGCACCGTTCACCGAGCATGGTATGCCTCACCCGTGGCGGACGGCGATCCCAAGGGGCGCCGGCGGCCGGGGCTCACCCCTCCCGCACGTTCTCCACCGCCGTGCTCATGAGTTCCTGGAGCCGCTCCAGTTCCTCCTCGTCCGGGGTGGCGTCCTCCTCCAGCACGCTGTCATCCTCGAGTAGCTCCCGGAGCCGCTCGGTCGGGTCGTCGCTGGACAGCTCGGGCGTCTCGAAAGTGGGGGAGCCGTCGTCCAACACGAGCTCGGTGGTGGCGATCAGGACGTCGTCGACCGTGGTCACCGCCGTGCGGACGGTGCTGTCGACCCCGTCGACGGACACCTCGACGGCCAGGCCCAGGAAGTCCCTTGGCATCCCGTCCAGCTCGAAGGTCGCCATCCGTAGCTCTCCCTCCTGCTCGTCGACGGTGACGGTCGCCTCGGAGCACTCCTCCACCTGGGCCTCGGCGCTGTCCGGAGCGAGTGGTCCCTCGCCGATGTCGCCGCCGTCCATCAGGACGTGGCTGTAGATCGGATCGCTGAGCGAGGAGTCCCCCTCCTCCTTACTGGCGACGTGGCCTTCGACGTTGTAGGGGCCGGCCGTGTGCGCGGTCGGGTTCTCCAGGTGCTCCGCGCACTCGCTCGGGCTGACCTCACTGAACTCGTTGCTGGGCATCCAGGAGGACCACGGGTCGTTCAGCTCGTCGTGGTCGAGCTCGGTCAACTCGTAGTCCTCTGGGTAGTCCCCCGTGGTGAGCAGGAGCCCGCGAAGCTCACTACTGGGACGGACCTGAGGGTCGGACACCCCGCAGGAGGAGAGCGGAACCAGGACGAGAGCGACCACGGCGCACCACGGGAGTCGACGTCCGAACATGGAGAAATGGTCGCATTCGGCGTCGCCGTGTGAACCCTCCGTGGCGGCCGAGGAGGTGTCCGATTCCGGCCGCCGACCGAAGGCGGACCGCCTCCCTCACCGGGAGGTGATGTCGGCCACCATGGCCTTGGCGCTGCGCCCCGCCCCGATCAGGGTGGCCGAGGCGAACCCGGTCCAGTCGCCGTAACCCAGCAGGCGCAGCCGCGGATCGGCGCGGCCCCGCGTGCCGTCCGTGGCGATCCGCCCGTCGCCGTCACGTACGCCGAGCGGGCCGAGATGGTCCAGTACCGGCCGGAACCCGGTGCACCACAGGACGGCGTCGAACTCCGCGGCGCGACCGTCGGGCCACCGGGCCCCACGGGGTGTCAGGCGCTCGACCATCGGCTCGGCGCGCAGCACGCCGCGGTCGCGGGCGGCCCGCACCGGCGGTGTCATGACGATGTCACCCAGGTCGGCCACGCCCCCGTCCCCGCGCCCCTCCCGCCGTGCCAGCGCCTGCCGGGTGGCGATGTCGAACAGCGCGCGACCGTCGACGTCCTCGGGCAGGAAACGCGGCGGGCGCCGGGTGGCCCAGGTGGTCTCGGCCCACTGGGACACCTCGGCGAGGATCTGCGCCGCCGAGTTCCCGCCGCCGACGACCAGCACCCGCTGCCCGGCGAACTCGGAGGGCTTGCGGTAGTCCACGGTGTGCGCCTGCCGGCCCGCGAAGGAGTCCCGGCCCGGGTGGCGGGGTACGTGCGGCGCGCGCCACGTGCCCGTGGCGCTGACCACATGTCGGGCGTACCAGGTCCCCGCGTCGGTGGTCACCGCCAGCAGCTCCCCGTGCGCGCGCACGGCGCGCACGGTGACCGGGCGCCGCACCGGCAGCCGGTAGCGACGTTCGTAGGCGTCGAGATAGCCCACGACGTGGTCGGCGGTGGGGAACGGCTCGCCGTCCTGGGCGGGCATCCACCAGCCCGGGAGCATGCTGTGCTCGGCGGGGGAGAACATGCGTAGCGACTCCCAGAAGTGCTGCCAGGCCCCGCCGGGGTGCTCCTCCCGGTCGAGGACGACGAAGTCGGCGCCCGCCCGGCGCAGGTAGTACCCGGCCGCCAGCCCCGCCTGGCCCCCGCCGACGACCACCGCGTCGAGCGTCCCACTCTCACCCATCGGCACCTCCTGACGCTACACCGGCCCCCTCGGGCGAACGCGCGGGACGGCACCGCTCATCCCGTGCGGTGAGCGGTTCGCCGGGCACATGGCGCGAGCCGACCGCCCCCACCGTGACCCCGCCCGGTTCGTCACACGCTCCCGGTAGTCTCCCGCCGTGGTACGGCGGCCGTACCCGAGGGGGCCGCCGGGAATGGGGGAGGCCATGGGAGCCAAGAACGCGATCGTCGTGTCCGCGGCCGCCGATCCGGCGGAGATCCTGCGCGCGGGTCTGGTCGCCGAGCCCGACTCCGCCCGAAGGGCGGCGGAACGCCGGCTGCCGGGCCGGGTGGGACAGCGGCTGGCGGACCTGCCACTCGCCGATGCGGTGAACCCGCGCGACGCCGTCTACGCCGGGGCCTTCGACGGTCTGGAGATCGTCTGCGCGTGGGAGGTCGTGAACGGCCGCGGCACTGACTACCCGGACGGCTGCCCATGGGTGGGGCCGTATCGGTGGACCTACCTGCACGTCATGCAGAGCGCCGTCGACGTGGTCGAGTTCGGTGTCTGGGACCGGGGGAAGCTTCAGCGGTGGGTCGCCGCCTCCATCGAGCACGGCACCGCCCAGGAGGGTGAGCCGCTGGCGTTCGAGCGCCCGTACTGGGCGGGCGAGTACGACGTCGACCACTCGGCGGCGCCGTTCCACCCGATGCGCCTCGGCGAGGCCGCGCTGGGGGCGCTCTTCGGTTTCGTCCAGGAGGGCGCCCCCGACGTCGATCCGCGGTTCGACCCCTTCGAGGTGACCCTGGCCGGGTTCGCGCTCACGTGAGGGGTTCGGCCGGCGCGTCACTCGTGGGCGAGCCGGCCGAGCATCGACGGCAGCTCGCCCTCGTGGACGACCGTGAGCCTGCGGGTGGCGCGGGTGATCGCCACGTAGAGGTCGTGGCCGCCGGTGGGACCGGTGGCCAGGATGCCGGCCGGGTCCACGGTGACGACCGCGTCGAACTCCAGCCCTTTGGACTGGGTGGGCGTGAGGACGGCCAGGGGGCGGTCCAGGACATCCGGTGTCACCTCCGCAGTGGCCTGGGGGAGGAGCCCGGCGACCTCGGCGTGCCGCCCGGCGGGCGTGATCACCGCGAGCCGCCCCTCCGCGACCGTCGCCAGCTCGGCCTCCACCAGCGCGGGCAGCTCGCGCGCCAGCGCGCCGGGGGCGACGTGTAGGGCCCTGGGTAGGGAGTCGCCCTCGCGTACCGACTCCGGCGGCT
Organism: Halostreptopolyspora alba; assembly: GCA_003725585.1. Classification (GTDB taxonomy): domain Bacteria; phylum Actinomycetota; class Actinomycetes; order Streptosporangiales; family Streptosporangiaceae; genus Lipingzhangella; species Lipingzhangella alba. The sequence continues at coordinate 106,971 of RJMB01000002.1, forward strand.
CCTGCTCCGGTGCCACCTCCCGCAGCACGTCGGCCGCGACCGCCATGATCTCGGCCGGGGTGCGGTAGTTGACCAGCAGCCGTTCCTCGTGCAGCCGGTCGTGGACGTAGCGTTCCAACACCTCGCGCCAGGAGCGCGCCCCCGCGGCGTTCCCGGTCTGGGCGAGGTCGCCCACGACGGTCAGGGACCTGGTCGGGACGCGGCGCATGACCACCCGCCAGGCCATCTTGGACAGCTCCTGGGCCTCGTCCACGATCACGTGCCCGTAGGCCCAGGTGCGGTCGGCCGCGGCGCGTTCCGCCGTGGTCAGGGCCGGGCCGGTGTCACGGTGGCGCTCGGCGAGCCTGGCCGTGTCCAGCAGGTCGTCCGCGGGTAGCCCGTCCTCGACCAGGCCGGTGACCTCCAGGACCCCTTGGGCGTAGCGCTCCTCCTCGCGGCGCCGCCGCTCCTCGGCGCGCTCACGCGCCCGCTCCTCGCTGTCGTCCTCGCCGAGCAGCTCGGCCGCCTCGTCCAGGAGCGGGACATCGCCCACCGTCCAGGGCGCGTCCGGCGGGCGCAACAGCGAGCACCACTCCTCGGGGGCCAGCTCCGCGCCGCCCGGGGCCGCGGCGGCTTCCGCGGTCGCGGAAGCCAGGCGGTGGGGATCACTGAGCAGCTCGGCCACGAGCCTCTCGGGGGTGAGCAGCGGCCACAGGTCGTCGATCGCCGCGCGCACCGCGGGATCGGCCCACAGGGTCTCGCGGGCGTGGGCCGTGTCCTCCTCGGTGCGCAGCGCGGCGTCGGGGTTCTCCAGCTCGGGAAGGTCCTCGTGGTCGAGCAGCCCCTCGGCCTCCTCGACCTCCCGCAGCGACCGCTCCATCTGGTCGTTCTGCGCGCGGGCCAGTTCCCACAGCATCTCGTTGACGAAGAGCTTGCGGGCCTTGTTGTGCGGCACCCCCAGGCCGCGTGCCCGGTCGCGCAGGTGGGCGCAGGTGGCGTGGTCGACCCGCAGCGTCGTCCCGTCGGCGGTGACCACCAGGTCGCCGTCGGGCACGCGTTGGCGGTCGGCGACGGCGCCCTCCACGAGGCCCACCATCCGCGGCGACCCCTTGACGACGGCGCTCTCGGGGGAGTCGACCGCCTCCGCGCGGACACCCGGGTAGAGCTCGCCGACCGTGGTCAGCACGACGTCGGTCTCGCCGAGCGAGGGCAGCACCTGGCCGATGTAGCGCAGGAACGTGCTGTTGGGACCCACGACGAGCACGCCGCGGCGCTCCAGGGTGGAGCGGTGGGTGTAGAGCAGGTAGGCGGCGCGGTGCAGCGCGGCGACGGTCTTTCCGGTGCCGGGGCCACCCTGCACCACCAGCGCGCCCGGCAGGGACGCCCGGATGACGCGGTCCTGCTCGGCCTGGATGGTGGCCACGATGTCGCCCATGCGGCCGGTGCGCGCCTGGCGCAGGGTGGCCAGCAGCGCGGCCTCACCGACGAGGGAGTCCCGATCGGACTCGGGCAGGCGGTCGAGGTCGAACACCTCGTCGTCGATCCCGACGACCGTCCGGTCACGAACATGCAGGTGGCGGCGGCGTACCAGGTCACCGGGGGCTGTGGGGGTGGCGGCGTAGAACGGGCGCGCGGCCGGTGCGCGCCAGTCGATGAGTACCGGTTCGTGGTCCTCGTCGCGCAGACCGATGCGGCCGATGTAGAGGGTCTCCCCGGCGACGCCGTCCACGGCGTGCTGGTCGACACGGCCGAAGCACAACCCGTTCTCCACGGAGGAGAGCTGGACCAGCCGGCCGAGCCGCTCACCGGTGGTGGCCTCGCGCTCCATCCGCGCGGCGTATCCGCCGCTGTCCTGGGCGTAGGCGGCGCGCAACGCGCTGCGGTTGTGGTCGCGTAGCGCGTCGAGCCGCGCGTACAGCCGTGAGACGTACTCCTGCTCGACCTTGACGGCGGACTCGTACGCCTGGTCGGTCTCGGCTTGACACCGCTCCGTCATGTGTGTACCATCCAAGGTGGATTTATTATTGGTGACGTGTGTCGAAATCAATTAGGCATCGTAGCACCTCGTTTTCGTCCCGTGCCACACTCACGCTGAAAACGCCGGTGACGCGGGTTCTTACCGGCCACACCTCCCGGCGCGCTACACTCGCTGGCATGCGAACCCGTCCAGTACTTCACCAGTGGTGGCGCCGCTCGTAGGCGGCGCGCGAGGTTCGCATACCCACGACCACACCAGCGGCCGCCCGTACCGGCGGCCGTTCTTCGGGTCTCGGCTCCGGTCCGGCGCGGTTGGCACCGATCACAGCGTGAGAAGGACCGGCATTGGACACAGACTCAACCTCCCACCGCACCGCCGGCGGAATCGACGTGCGTCGCACCGCCACCCCCTGTGACCCCGAAGTGCTCACCGAACTCGTGCGCGACGTCGAGCACCGCCGGGGCGGGGTGCTGTCCTCCGGGATGGAGTACCCGGGCCGGTACAGCCGCTGGCACCTCGGCTACGTCGACCCGTGCCTGGAGGTCGTCGCGCGTGGTCGCCGGGTCACCGCGACCGCGCTGAACGACCGGGGCCGCGTCCTGCTCCCGGTGGTCGAGAGCGCGCTGGCCGAGCACGGCGAGGTCGACCGGGACGGCTCCGCCGCCCGGGTCACCGTCCCCGAGCCCGCGGGGTTCTTCACCGAGGAGCGGCGCAGCCGCCGGCCCAGCGTCTTCTCGGTGCTGCGTTCCGTCGTCGCGCTGTTCCACTCCGAGGCTGACTCCTACCTCGGGATGTACGGAGCCTTCGGCTACGACCTCGCCTTCCAGTTCGAGGAGATCGAGAAGGTCCTCGACCGCGACCCCGACGACCGCGACCTCGTCCTACACCTGCCCGACGCCGTCATCGTGCGCGACCGCAAACGCGAGACCTGCCTACGCTACACCTACGAGTTCACCGTCCCCGCCTCGTTCACCGGAGAGGCCGAGGGAGCCGCCACCGACGGTCGGGCGCGCGAGACCGAACCAACCCCGGCCGTGGTCACCGCGGAGGTGCCCGCCCAGCCGGAAGCCGGCACCTACGCGCGAATCGTCACCGAGGCCAAGAAACGGTTCGCGCGCGGCGACCTGTTCGAGGTGGTACCCGGCCACCGCACCTACGGCCGTTGCGACTCCCCGGCGCGGTTCTACGAGCACCTGCGCGAGCGCAACCCCGCGCCCTACGAGTTCTTCTTCAACCTCGGCGAGGGCGAGTACCTGGTGGGCGCCTCCCCGGAGATGTTCGTGCGTGTCACCGGAACCCCCGGTTCCGGGCAGCGGGTGGAGACCTGCCCGATCTCGGGAACCATCCGCCGCGGCGCGGACGCCCTCGGCGACGCCGAGAACATCCGCAGCCTGCTCACCTCCGCCAAGGAGGAGTCCGAGCTGACGATGTGCACCGACGTCGACCGCAACGACAAGTCGCGGGTGTGCGAGCCGGGCAGTGTCCGCGTCATCGGCCGTCGCCAGATCGAGATGTACAGCAGGCTGATCCACACGGTCGACCACATCGAGGGGACACTGCGCCCCGAGTTCGACGCGCTCGACGCCTTCCTGACCCACATGTGGGCCGTCACCGTCACCGGTGCGCCGAAGACGTGGGCCATGCGGTTCATCGAGCGGAACGAGGCCACACCACGCCGCTGGTACGGCGGAGCCGTTGGGGTCGTCGGCTTCGACGGATCGATGAACACCGGACTGACCCTGCGCACCGCCCAGATCCGCGACGGTGTGGCCACGGTTCGGGTGGGGGCGACCCTGTTGCACGACTCCGACCCAGAAGCCGAGGAGCGCGAGACCTTCCTCAAGGCCCGGGCACTGCTCGAGACACTCGCGCTGGACGAGCGCCCGGAACAGAGCGAGAGCGCACCGCGGACCCGAAGCGCCGCGCGCGAGGGCGTGGGCGCCGGCATGACGGTGCTGCTCGTCGACCACGAGGACTCGTTCGTGAACACCCTCGCCGACTACGTGCGCCGCCACGGCGCCGACGTCACCACACTCCGCCACGGGTTCGACCCGGCCCTGCTCGACGAGATCGCCCCCGACCTCGTGATCCTCTCGCCGGGACCCGGCCTGCCCGCCGACTTCGACACCAACGCGCTGCTGGACGCCCTGACCGAGCGTGAGCTGCCGATGTTCGGAGTCTGCCTGGGACTGCAGGCCATGGTCGAGCACGCCGGGGGCGAGCTGAGCACACTCGCCGAACCGGTGCACGGCAAACCGGGACGGGTGGAGGTCCACGGCGGGACACTGCTCGCCGGGATCGGTGAGGAGGGCGGCTTCGACGCGGCCCGCTACCACTCGGTCTATGCCACTCCCGCCCAGGTGAAGGACTACACCATCACCGCGAGCGTCGACGACGGCCCCGAGGGGGTCGTCATGGCGATCGAGCACCCGAGCGCGCGCCGGTGGGCGGTGCAGTTCCACCCCGAGTCGATCCTCACCGCCTCCGTGGGGGAGCGGATCATCGCCAACGTGTTGCGTCTGGCACGCGCCGGATAGGCGCTGTGCTCGCGAGTCGCGTGTACAACCCCCGAAAGGCCCATAGGCTCGGACACCATGGATGTGAAACTTGGCAGGGTCGTGATCACCGGCGCGGCGGGACGCATGGGGCCCACGGTGCGCACCGGTCTGCGCGCGGACGCCGACCACCTCGTGCTCGTGGACCGCGAGCCCGTCACCGTGGAGGACGAGACCGAGACCGCGGTCGCGGCCGACGTCGCCGACCTCGACACGCTGGTCAAGGCGTTCGAGGAGGCGGACGCCGTCGTGCACCTGGCGGCGTTGTCCGACGAGGCCCCTTTCGACTCGCTGCTCGACACCAACGTGCAGGGAACGTTCAACGTCTTGGAGGCGGCGCGGCGCGCGGGGGTGCGCCGCGCCGTGCTGCTCTCCAGCAACCGGGTAACCGGCAGCTACCCGATCCACCACCACGTGTTCCCCGACGAGCCGCCCCGGCCCGACGGGCTGTACGCGGTGAGCAAGGTCGCTGTCGAGGCGCTGGGCCAGATGTACGCCGACACCTTCGGGATGGAGGTCGTCGCGCTACGCGCCGGCTCGTTCAAGGAGGAGCCGACCGAGACCCGGGACCTGGCCACCTGGCTCAGCCCACGCGACTGCGTCGGCTTCGTCCGGGCCGCGCTGACGGCCACGGGAGTGAGCTACGTGACGGCCTACGCGGTCTCGGCCAACGCCCGGCGTTTCTGGGACCTGACGGTGGGCGAGAGCGAACTCGGCTACCGTCCGGAGGACGACGCGGCGCAGTTCGCGGGACGCTTCGCCGACGATGACCCGTTCTGGCACGGCGGCCCGCAGAGCGGCGACCGCGCCACCCCGGAGGCGGTCCTGGAGCACCTGCCCGACTGAGAGGCGCGGTATCGGCGCGGCCGCGACCAGCGACGTGTTTGACCGCACGGCCAACCGAATACGGAACCCGGTATGGGAATCTTCATGGTGATCCTTGGTGTCGTGCTGGTGGCCGTCGGGGTGCTGGCCGTGTTCCGGTCCCACATCCTCTGGGGCATGGCGCTGGTCATCGTCGGGCTGGTCGTCACCTCCGGGGTGAACTACTTCGGGCTGTGAGCGGGCCGCCGCGACACCCGGTGGCCCCACACCGTCTCGCCCCGCGATGCTAGGTTCGTGCGGGTGCCGTAGCCGCCGGTCCCGTGCGCCGGACGCGCCGGCCGGCCCCGATGTCTCCAGTGAGTTGCCCGACGCCGGGCGTGTCGGGCGTGTGTGGGGGGAGGAAGCCCGGTGAAGAGCGTCGAACCCGAGGTCCATCTGGTGGCGCGGCCGCAGCTGGACTATGACGAGATCGCTCGCTACCTCGCCGACGTCGGTGGGCAGAGCTGGCTGGAGCGGCTGGACCGCGGGGAGCTCGAGACCGAGCTCAACGACCCGCAGAACCTCGCCGAGTTCGCGGGGCGGCTGTGCTACCGGTCGTGGGAGCCGGGCCTCAACCCCAACGTGAGCCGGGTGCGCACCGACCAGGACGCCTACCTGACCAACATCCTGGCCAGCATGCACGGCTCGGTGCTGGAGCACGTCAGCTTCAGCTTCGTGCTGCACAACGTGAGCCGCGTGACAACGCACGAGCTGGTGCGGCACCGCCCCGGCACCGCCATCTCCCAGGAGTCGATGCGGTTCGTGCGGCTGGACGACCTGCCGTTCTGGTTTCCCGAGTGGGCGCGCGAGGACCCCGAGCTGATGAGGCGCGCCACCGAGATGCTCGACCAGATGGAGCGCTTCCAGCTGTGGATGGCCGAGCACTTCGGCCTCGACGAGGAGGGCGTCAAGTTCGCCGAGAAGAAGCACAAGACCTCCTTCATGCGCCGCTTCGCCCCCGAGGGTGTGGCCACCGGCCTGGTGTGGACCGCCAACGTCCGCACCCTGCGCCACACCATCGAGAACCGCACCGCCCCCGGCGCCGAGGAGGAGATCCGGTTGCTGTTCTCCAGGGTCGGAGAGACGGTCAGCGCCGAGGCGCCCTCGCTGTTCGGCGACTACGAGGTCACCGAGGACGGCGCCTGGGTGCCCCAATGGCGCAAGGTGTGAGGGGGCGAGCCCCACGGACGTGGGGATGGAGAGGCTAGGAGGGGTCTTCGGTGCGGCGGGTTCCCTCCCTTGAAGGGGCGAACTATCCCGAACGGGACGCTGTCCCCCGAACCGAAGCAAGATCAGAACACGGGCTGGAGACGACCGTGATTCCGCACGTCTCACCCGCCCAGATCCGGGTAACCGGCTCTCCGGGTGAGGGGAGACACCGCCGCGGGGCGGCGGACCGTACAAGAGCGGGGTTCGCACGGTCCACCGGCCCCACGGGATGGTCCGCTGTAGGGGCGGACCCGGGTCCAGAACTCTTACCAGAGTTCGTCCACGATGGTCTTGGCGTCCCCGGCCATGGGCTGGTAGCGGTCGGGGTAGGCCGAGCGCTGCACGCTCTGGCTGACCTTACCGATCGGGTCGTCCTTCCAGCTCTCGTCGGGGTAAAGGTTCTCCATCTCGTCGAGGAAGGCGTTGGTGGCCCACTCGGCGTTGGCCCGGTCGGGGGGTGAGCCCCAGTGGGCGCGCTGCTGGAACAGGCCGAGACTGTCGTGGTCCACCTCGACGTTGATGTTCTGCAGGTGGGTCTCGACGATGACCGTGGTGACGGCGATGTTCGCGGCGTGGCTGCCCATTCCGCGTTCCTGCACGGCCTCGATCACGGCGCGGGCGCAGGAGACGCGGTAGTCGTCCATGTTCCCCGACATGTCGGCCTCCAGCATTCCGTTGAGCTGGTTGGCCATCTTTTGGTCCTCCTTGGTGGGGCCGCCGTCCACACACGGGTTCACCGAGTACCGGGTCGTTCCGGCCTCGGCGGGGGCGGCGCCGATGATCGTGAGTGCCGCGCTCAGCGGCAGCGCCGCCGCGGCGATGAGGGTTTTGTGCAGCTTTCGCACGGATTGTCCTCCAGATGAGAGGGGAAGGGGCGCGGCCGGGATTGGTGTCGGCGACGTACTCCCGGGGGAACCGGCCAGCGGTTCTCGCCGGAGCGGTGCCGGCTCGCGCTGTTGCGGTAAACGGGAACGCCGGTGGCGAATGGGGGTCTTCACGCCGGTGGTGTAGCCGGGAGCCGGGGGATGCCCGGCGTCGCTCACCGTCCCGTGCCGATCGCCACGGCGGTTCCTGGCCGGCCCCGGCACTGGCTGTCACCGGGACGGGCATGGTGGGGTGGCCCCGTTCGCGTGGGCGGTGCGGCCTCGTTGCCGCGCCCGCCGCCCGCGCCCGGGGCGGCGCCGGCCCGGGGCGTTGTGTTTCTCCGGGTCGGCACTGCCGGACACTGTAACCGAGACGTTACCGAGTTCGCTGGGGGGCTACCGCGCTTCGCCGCAGGCCATGGGGTGGATGTCTGCGGGGTGGTCGCGGCGGTGGGGCGCCGCCGAGCGGGTGTCGCCGTCCGCCACGAGCGCGGCGTTTTGGCTCGCGTTCGGGGTGGTACTCACCCCGGCCCGCGCTCCTGGTGTTCCTCCCCGTCCCGGAGGAATGAATGTCGTTTCTGTGTCATATTTCTCATTTGAGGGTGTTTGCCCACATAGTGGCCCTCTCTCGTGGTTCCGCTTTCCCGTGGAGCCGGCTCCGCGGCCTTTCCGGGCCGGTGGCCACCCCGACCACAGTGATCGCGATAGCGCGCCGGGAGCCCGAACGGGGCGTGGTCGGCCTCGGAGGGGCCCGCCCCGGAAAAGCGCCGTCGATGGCTGGAGTCCCACATCGGTGGGTGGCGCGTGGCCTCCGGCCAGGGCCACACCCGCTGATGCACGGAGAGGCGGGCTCGGCCGGCGCCGTGGGGCGTGGCCAGGGTTTTCAAGGGCCCCTGATCTGGTAGCGGACCGACCCGGACAGCAATGAACGTGGATCCGAGGGAGCGCGCTTTCAGCGGTCGGCCGTGGCCGACAGGGCGTCGAGGAGAGAGCGAGGGCAACGTGCGTCCGGGGGCGCCGACGAGCGCGAATGGGGACCAGGTGGCCGACGTGACGACACCCTGGCCCGGCGCCCACACCCACCGCTGGAGCACGGGGGGCGGACCTTCCCGGCTGCCCTACCAGGTGGAGGGGAGGCCGTCCCTCGCGCCTCGACCGAACGGGACCGGTGGTACGGGAGCTTTCCCGGCTGCCCCCTCCACGCTCCACTCCGAGCCAGAACAGGGACTTTCGTGATGCAGATTTCGTTTCTTCAGCCGGTGTACGGCTTCTCCGCGCCAGTGGCCTCGGTTTACGTCAACGTCTCGCGGGACTCGGAGGACGCGGACCACGCGATACGGGTGCGATGGGGCAAGATCCGCGAGGAGCTGCTGGACCAGGGTGTCGACGAGGCGAGCGTGGCAGAACTGGCCGGGGTGGTGGGCCGCGACGAGGGAGAGCCCGGCCCGTGCGGACAGGTCGCCTTCGCGGCCGAGGGGCGGGTCCTGTGGGACACGCTCGTCGCCGATCCCCCGCAGGATTACGACGTTGGGGTGGGCGCGCTACCCAACCCGATGCCCTATCTGCGACGTCGCGGCCAGCACGTGCCCTATGTGCTGGCCGTGGTGGACACCACGGGCGCCGACGTCCACGCGGTCGACGCGCGGGGCGTGCGGCACGGGCGCGTCGTGGAGGGCGAGGACGATCTCACGCACAAGCCCCGTGGCGGCGCCGAACACCACAAGCAGATGCAACGCGCCGTTGACGAGCGGGTGAAGCACAACGCCAAGCGCATCGCCGAGGCGATGGAGGAGTTGGCGGTTCAGGGCGAGACCGAACGCGTGGTGCTCGCCGGAGAGACGCAGGTCCGCACCGAGATCCACGACCAGCTTCCCACCTGGGTACGCGAGAGAGCCACCGAGATCGAGAGCGGGAGTCGCGCCAAAAGCGCGCACGACTCGTATCTGGAGCCCGAGCTGCGAACGGTGCTGCGTGAGCGCGCCGACCAGCAGATCCGGTCGGTGGTCGAGAGGTACCAAGAAGGTCTGGGAAATGAGGACCGGGTCGCGGTCGGACCGCGTGCGACCGTTTCCGCGTTGCAACGGGGACAGGTGGAGACGTTGCTGGTGGACCCCGACGCTTTCGAGGGCGACTCTTGGCTGTGGATCGGCCCGTCCCCCGAGCAACTCGCCGTCACCGAGCGGGAACTGCGGGACATGGGAGTGGCGGAGCCGACCGCCGAACGCGCCGAGGCCGCCCTGCTTCGCGCGGCGGTTATGACCTCGGCGGAACTGGTGTTGGTCCCGCAAGACCGGGCGGACCTCCAGGATGGTGTCGGTGCGCTGCTGCGGTTCGACGACCCCACCATGAGAACCTGAGCCGCGGCCCACCCTCACGAGGTACCGAAACCAGGCGTGCCCCGGCCGTGGCGGGTGGACGGTGCCCGGATCAGCCAGGCCGTGGCGACGGGACCGGCCCCTCACGTCACGGTCCGGGGGCCGCGTTTCGACAGCGGTCTCAGGCCCCCGACTTCACCGGCCCCGCCCCGTCCTCGCCTCCGCCGCGGTCACCCCCGCCTTGCAGGCGCGGGCGACGTCGCGGTGGTTGCGGTAGCGCTCCAGGAGCCCGAACGGGGCGGGCTCGGCCTCGGGGTAGCCCAGGCCGGTACGCACCATCAGCGTCTCCTCGCGTATCGTCCCGGCGCGGTACCAGCGTTCCCAGCGTTCGAAGTCGGGGCTGTGCTGGTGCCCGTAGGCGAAGGCGGCCTCACCCCCGCCCAGCAGTGAGTCGCCGTCGCGGCGCCACAGCTCGATGCTGGCCTCGTGCTCGGCCGGCCACGAGGCCGTGGTGACCACGTCGAGACGCGGCACCGCCCCCGCGGGCCGCACCAGTAGGGCGTCGGTCTCGGGCGCGCGCCGGGGGAGTGGCCGAACCTCGTCGACCCGGGACAGGGTGACCAGTGCCCGCGCGATCCACCAGTAGTTCTCGCGGCGGGCCAGCATGCTGTCGGCCCGCAACCGGGTGGGCGGGTGCTTGACGATCTCCTGGTCGAGAAGATGCGCGACGAAGAGCGTGCCGTCGGGGTCGAGCTCGACGTCGACGTGGCCGGTGGCCACCAGCGTGGTTTCGCCGCCGGTGAGGCTGAACGCCACCCGGCGCGAGACCATGCTGTCGATCATGTCGAGGTGGGCGAGCGGCAGCGCGGCACACGGGACACCGTCCCGGTCCAGCGGGACGACCGGAACGCCGGTCGGGCCGTCGGGGGCCAGCCAGCTCAGCTCACCGGTGGTCGAGCGGTGCCACGCCGCGCCGAAGTCGCGCAATCCGGTGTCCTCGCCTTTCGACTGTCCAAATCATCATGTTAACTTCTTGTGACTCAACTATCCGCGCCGCCCCACTACCGTCCCCCCAGGGTCTGTGCCCCGCCGACCCGCTCATCCTCCACCGGCACGAGAAGAAGGTACAGCCATGCCAGCAGTCGTCGTCATGGTCGTGGTCCTGGCGATATTCGCCCTGGGGTACCGCTTCTACTCCGAATACCTCGCCAAACGGGTATACGCCCTCGACCCCGCGTTCGTCACCCCCGCCCACTCCCAACGTGACGGCGTTGACTTCGTGCCCACCAACCGGCACATCGTCTTCAGCCACCACTTCATCTCGGTCGCCGGAGCCGCGCCCATCGTGGGCCCGGCGGTGGCCGTGTTCTGGGGATGGGGACCGGCCCTGCTGTGGGTGGTGCTGGGAACCGTGTTCGCCGCGGGCGTGCACGACTTCGGTTCGCTCGCGGTGTCGGTGCGGCACAATGCCAGGAGCATCGGCACGATCGCCAGCGACGTGATCAGTCGGCGCGCGCGAACGCTCTTCCTGCTGATCATCTTCTTCCTGGTGACCATGGTCAACGCGGTGTTCGCGGTGGTCATCGCCAACCTGTTCCAGGGCACCCCCGAGGCGGTGCTGCCGGTGCTGGTGACCATCCCGCTGGCGATCGGGGTGGGCCAGTACGTCTACCGCCGGCGCACGGCGGCGCTGCTGCCCTCGATCGTCGCGCTGCTCATCGTCTACGCCTGCATCCCGCTCGGCCAGGTGGTGCCGATCACGCTCGACCCCGTGGCCGGCGCGATCGGTATCGAGGCGCACACGCTGTGGATCGTGCTGATCTACGTGTACACGTTCTTCGCCTCCCGGCTGCCGGTGTGGCTGCTGCTGCAGCCGCGGGACTACATCAACCAGCACCAGATGATGCTGGCGCTGGCCGTGATCCTGCTCGGTGTCGTGGTCGGGATGAACACCATGGCCGCCCCGGTGGTCAACAACGACATCCCGGAGGGCTCGCCGCCCTGGTTCCCGCTGCTGTTCGTCACCATCGCCTGCGGTGCCGTCTCCGGGTTCCACAGCCTGGTCTCCTCCGGCACGACCGCTAAGCAGCTCGACAAGGAGACCGACGCCCGCTACGTCGGCTACATGGGAGCCCTCGGCGAGGGCACGCTCGCGCTGTGCTCGATCCTGGCCTGCGCCGCCGGTGTGGCCGTCTTCGCCAACAACCCCAGGTCCGAGTGGCAGGGTCTCTACACCGACTTCGACACGGCCTCCGGCAGCGCTGTCGGCAACTTCACCCAAGGTGTCGCCAACTTCGCGAACAACCTGTTCATACCGGTCGACGTGGGGATCGTCTTCGCCGCGGTGGTCGTCATCAGCTTCGCGGCGACCAGCCTGGACACCGCGGTGCGGCTGCAGCGCTACATCATCCAGGAGATCGCCGAGATCGCCCGGATCACGCCACTGACCCGCAACCTCACCCTGCCCACGCTGCTGGCGGTGCTCATCCCGTTCGGGCTGGCGATCATGCCGGGGGACTTCGCCTTCGGCACCCTGTGGCAGCTGTTCGGCACGACGAACCAGCTCACCGCCGGGCTGGCGCTCGCCGTGGTCGCGGTCTGGGTCACAAAGAACAACCGCAACCCCCTCGCGGTGCTCGTGCCGCTGGTGTTCCTGGTGACCATGACCACCTGGGCGCTGGTCGTCCAGCTGGTCGACTTCGCCACCGCGGCCGACCCGCTGCAGCGGTTCCTGTTGGCGCCGCTGGACCTGGTCATCTTCGCCCTGGCGGTGTGGCTGATCATCGAAGCCGCGGTGGCCTTCCGCAAGGCGTGGGCGGCGCGCTCGCAGGCCCCCGCGACACCCACGGAACCAAGCAGGACCGAGGACTGATGACGCGGGACGGTGGCGACGGTCACGCGGCCCGGGAGCAACACCCGGGCCGCGTGCGCCGCCTCCTGGACGCCTGGCGCCGATTCGAGGCGTTCCACGATGCGGTGTTCGCGTCGCGGTGGCGGCGCGCCCTGCGGCGCGAGGCCCAGACCCAGGCCGACACCATGCGCGCCCTGGTACTGCTGGAGACCCTGGGGGTGGACAACCCGGTGGCCTACGAGACCCTGGACCTGATCCCCGCCATGATCGCCGACCTGCACGAGTGGCACCAGCGCATGGGAGATCCGGAGTACGGCAACCCGGAGGTCTGCTGTTGACCCCGGGTGGGCGGGCGAGTACGGCCGCCCCGGCGGAGGCCACCGCGACCACCATCACCTTCTTCGGCGGCAAGGGCGGTGTGGGCAAGACGACCATGGCGGCCGCGTCGGCGATCGGGCTCGCCGACGCCGGGTGGCGAACCCTGGTGGTCTCCACCGATCCGGCCCACTCACTCGGCGACGCCTTCGGCACGGAGCTGACCGATCGCCCGCGCGAGCTCAGTGAGAACCTGTGGGCGGCCGAACCCGACGCCGAGGCCGCGGTCCGGCGCCGGGTGGCCCAGGTCACCGAGGACGCCCGCAGCACCCTGCCACGCGAGGTCATGCCGGCGGTGCAGCGCCACCTGGCCCACGCCGCCGCCACACCGGGCATGGCCGAGTCCGCCCTGGCCGACCTGCTCATGGACGCGATGGAACGCGTGCCGGGGGAGTGGGACCTGCTGGTCGTGGACAGCGCGCCCACCGGCCACCTGCTGCGGCTGATCAACCTGCCGGAACTGCTCGGGCCCTGGGTGGAGGGGCTGGTGCGCCAGCGTGAGCGTGTCGCGAGCGCCGACAGCCTGGTCGCGGGCATGGTCGGTTCCCAGGAGCGCGACTCCGCCGATGACGACCCCCTTCTGGCGCGGCTGCGGGAGCGACGCGGCAAACTGGAGAGAGCGGCCGAGCGGCTGCGCGCCGAGGCGTGCGTGCGCCTGGTCCTGCTACCGCGGCGGATGGTGCTGGCCGAGACCGAACGCGCGGCCGACCAGCTCTCCGAGGCCGGTTTCCGGCTTGGGCCCGTGGTACTGAACCAGATCCCCGAGCGGCCCGACCCCCGGGTGGTCGAGGCGGTGTGGCGCCGCTTCGAGCCGCAGGGCGTGCTGGAGCTCCCGCTCGCCGCGGAGGAGCCGGTGGGGATCGAGCGGCTGCGTCCGCTGGCTCGCTGAGAGCGCCCGCGGTGTCGAGGTGCGGGCCCCGCGGACACATGACGGACGGCCCGCCTGGGTAAGCTCGTGAACTGGGTATACGGAGGTGGGTGGCGATCGAGATGGATTCGGCGGGTGACCGCGTCTGGACGGTGCCGAACCTGCTGAGCATTCTGCGCCTGCTCGGCGTTCCCGTCTTCCTGTGGCTGGTGCTCGGACTCCGGGAGGACTGGTGGGCACTGGGTGTGCTGGCGTTCGCCGGGATATCCGACTGGCTCGACGGCAAGATCGCGCGCGCCTGGAACCAGGCCAGCCGGCTCGGCGTGATGCTGGACCCCCTGGCCGACCGCCTCTACATCTTCGCCGCGCTGCTGGGCCTGGTCGTTCGTGACGTCGTCCCCTGGTGGCTCATGGCGATCCTGGTGGCCCGCGACGTGTTCATCGTCGTGGCGCTGCCGGTGCTGCGCGTCTACGGTTATGGCCCGTTGCCGGTCAACCTCGCGGGCAAGGCGGCCACCCTCTGCCTGCTGTATTCCTTCCCGTTGCTGTTCGTCGCCGGATACGACCACATCGTCGGCGATGTGGCGAAAATCGTTGGTTGGGCGTTCGCTATCTGGGGAACGGCTATCTACTGGTGGGCCGGATTGCTATACGCGGTGCAAGGACAGCGGCTAATCCGGCATGCCCGGCGGGCCGACCGGGCACGTGGCGTGGATGCTGGAACCGGCTCCACGGCGCGTCCGGCGGCCACGAACGGTGATCCCGGTACGACGGAGCAGGATGGTGGCGCGGACGACCCCTCGCGTGACCGACGCTCCGGAGGATCCGACCCATCGTCCAGCGAGAGGAAGGGAGCGACGTCCCCACCATGAGCGCACGCCCAAGGGCCTTCCATCGAACCGCGAACAGGATCGGGGGGTGGCCCTGGTGAAGGCCGTAGTCATGGCGGGCGGGGAGGGCACCCGCCTGCGACCGATGACCGCCAACCAGCCAAAGCCACTTCTCCCCGTCGTCAACAAGCCGATCATGGAGCACGTGCTGCGCCTGCTGCGGCGGCACGAGTTCACAGACACGGTCGTGACCGTGCAGTTCCTGGCCACGCTGATCCGAAACCACTTCGGTGACGGCGAGGAACTGGGGATGAACCTGAACTACGTCGCCGAGGAGGTGCCGCTCGGAACCGCGGGCAGCGTGAAGAACGCCGAGGAGCACCTGCGTGGCGAGCCGTTCATCGTCATCTCCGGCGACGCGCTGACCGACATCGACCTTTCGGACATGGTGCGGTTCCACCGCGAGAACGGCGCCATGGTCACCATCGGGCTCAAGCGGGTGGCCAACCCGCTGGAGTTCGGCATCATCATCGTGGACGAACAGGGACGGGTGCAGCGGTTCCTGGAGAAACCCACATGGGGACAGGTCTTTTCCGACACTGTCAACACCGGTATCTACATCATGGAGCCCGAGGTCCTCGACCATGTCGCCGAGGGCGAGATCGTGGACTGGTCCGGGGACGTCTTCCCCAAACTGCTCGAGCAGGGGGCGCCGCTCTACGGCTACGTCACCGACGGGTACTGGGAGGACGTCGGAACGCACGAGAGCTACCTTCGCGCCCAGGCGGACGTCCTCTCGGGCAACGTCGACGTGGAAATCGACGGGTTCGAGATGCAGCCCGGTGTCTGGGTGGCCGAGGGCGCCGAGGTCGACCCCGAGGCCAGCCTCAGGGGGCCGCTCTACATTGGCGACTACGCCAAGGTCGAGGCGGGCGCCGACATCCGCGAGTACACCGTGCTCGGGAGCAACGTCGTCGTGCGCCCCGAGGCGTTCCTGCACCGCTCGGTCATCCACGGCAACGTTTACATCGGCTCCAGCACGAACCTGCGCGGCTGCGTCATCGGTAAGAACACCGACGTCATGCCGGGTGCCCGGGTCGAGGAGGGCGCTGTTGTCGGGGAAGACTGCGTGATCGAGTCCGAGGCGTACCTCTCCAACGACATCAAGGTCTACCCGTTCAAGACGATCGAGGCCGGCGCGGTCGTCAACGCCAACGTCATATGGGAGTCCCGCGGCCAGCGGTCACTGTTCGGGCCCCGCGGTGTCTCGGGGTTGATCAACGTCGAGATCACACCGGAGCTCGCGGTGCGGTTGGCCAGCGCGTACGCGACCACCCTGAAGAAGGGGAGCGTGGTCACCACCTCGCGGGACGCCTCCCGTGCGGCGCGCACGCTGAAACGGGCCGTGATCAGCGCGCTCACGGCCAGCGCCATCGACGTCCGCGACCTCGAGGTGGTCCCTCTCCCCGTGGCGCGGTTCCACACCTCGCAGAGTGGGGTGAGCGGTGGCATCGCGCTGCGCACCACCCCGGGTTCGCCGCAGTCGGTGGACATCATCTTCTTCGATGACCGTGGCGCCGACCTCTCACCCGCGAGTCAGCGCAAGCTGGAACGCGTCTTCTCGCGCGGCGAGTACCGGCGCGCGTTCCCCGGTGAGATCGCCGAGCTGTCCTTCCCCTCCCGTGGCGTGGAGAACTACTCCTACGAGCTGTTGCGCCAGGTCGACACCTCCGGGATCGACGACGCCGGGCTCAAGGTGGTCGTCGACTGCGCGGGCGGAACCGGCTCGCTGCTGCTGCCCGCCCTCCTCGGGCGCATCGGGGTCGAGGTGCTCACGGTCAACAACCGGCTGGACGAGGCATCGCCCACCGACACCCTCGCCAGGCAGATGGGTGACCTGCAACGCCTGGGCGAGCTCGTGTACTCCTCCAGGGCCGACTTCGGGGTGCGGTTCGACCCGGTGGGCGAGCGGCTGTCGATCGTGGACGAGAACGGTGAGCTGGTCGACAACGACCGCGCGCTGCTGGTGGTGCTGGACCTGGTGGCCTCCGAGCGCCGGCGGGGCCGCGTGGCGCTTCCGGTCACCACCACGCGCGTGGCCGAGCAGGTCGCCTCGTTCCACGGTGTCGAGGTGCAGTGGACCCCCACCGCCACGGACGAGCTCACCAAGGCGGCCCAGGCCGACGACATCATCCTCGCCGCCGACGGCCGGGGCGGGTTCGTGCTTCCCGAGTTCTCCCGGACCGGCGACGGTATCGCGGCGTTCGTCCGGCTGCTGGGGCTGGTGGCACGCACCAAGCTGTCGCTGAGCCAGATCGACCAGCGCATCCCCCGGGCCCACCTGCTGCGCCGCTCGGTTCCCACTCCCTGGGCCGTCAAAGGTAGCGTCATGCGGGAGGTGGTCGAGGCGGCGGGCGACCGCGAGGTCGACACCACCGACGGTGTGCGCGTGTTGGAGCCCGGTGGTGGCTGGGCCTTGGTGCTGCCGGACACGGCCGAGGCCGTCACCCACCTGTGGGCCGAGGGGCCCGACTCCGACACCGCCGAGCGGCTGTTGGAGGAGTGGGCCGCCGTGGTCGAACGGGCCGAGGGCTGAGGGAGAGCGCGCCCGTGGAGCGAAACGCGCTCCACGGGCCCCACGGCCGAAGGTGGCCGCTCACGTTCGTGGCTCAGGGGCTGTGCTGGTCCTCCAGAGCGCGAGAATGGTTTAGAGTCGAGTGTTCCCGTAACACCGCGCCCGACCGACGGAAGGTAGCGTCCGCGGTGTCCCACAGGGAGCGGGAGTGCCGCGGGTGCTCACGAGAGTCATCATGGGGGAGAAGCCGTGTAATCGACCGCGAACCCGAGCCGGAGGCACCGCCTACGGCCCACCGCGTTCCGCGGCGCCGGGTGAACAGCCGTGACCGAGTGTTCCGGCGCCATGACCACCTAGCCGAGTCAAGCACCGCCCCGTGCGGTAGGAGGCCGAGCCGACCTATGTCGAGCGTTTACTGCACGCAGTGCGGTCATGCCGTTGCGGATGATGCCCGTTTCTGCTCCAACTGTGGGACCCCACTCCGCGGGGCCGGCCAGGAGGCTCCGCACACCGGCGAGCGCCGCGACTCCGTCGGCGAGACCACGTCAACGATCTCCATATCGGGGATCCAGGCGCTCGAGAACGAACCGGACTCCGGTGAGGACATCGCCGCCGACGCCGCCGGTGTCGACGCGCTCCCGGCGGGAACAGCGCTCCTGGTGGTCAGGCGGGGGCCCAACGCGGGCAGTCGCTTCCTGCTGGACAGCGACGTCACAACGGTGGGGCGCCACCCCAACAGCGATATCTTCCTCGATGACGTTACCGTGTCTCGCAGGCACGTGGAGTTCTTCCGGCGAGGTGACGGTTTCGGCGTCCGTGATGTGGGCAGCCTGAACGGCACGTATGTCAACCGAGAGCGGATTGACGAGGCTGAGCTGGGCGGAGGCGACGAGGTGCAGATTGGCAAGTTCCGACTGGTGCTGCTGACCCAGCCGCGGCGGTGAGCGGTCCGGGTCGGGCTCGGGAATCGCGAAGGTTTGCACGTCTTCCGCGCCGGACAACCTTCTAGCGAAGAGCGCCGCCTGCTGCCCGGCCTCGGGTCCACTCCGAGGACCCCGCACCTCGGCGGTGTACCGTGAAGAGAAGACGGAGCAGAGCACAGCTCGGCGAGTGCCCAGCCGGCACG
Organism: Halostreptopolyspora alba; assembly: GCA_003725585.1. Classification (GTDB taxonomy): domain Bacteria; phylum Actinomycetota; class Actinomycetes; order Streptosporangiales; family Streptosporangiaceae; genus Lipingzhangella; species Lipingzhangella alba. The sequence goes on from RJMB01000002.1 coordinate 125,359, forward strand.
ACGAGTCGTGGGACGGAGCCGCAGTGAAGCAAATGGAGGTTGTCGGCGTCCGGGTCGAGATGCCCTCGAATCAACCGATCGTCCTGCTCAAAGAGTCCGATGGAGAGCGCTATCTCCCGATATGGATCGGAGCGGTCGAGGCCACTGCCATCGCACTGGCGCAGCAAGGGGTCGTTCCCGCGCGTCCACTCACCCATGACCTTTTCCGCGACGTCCTCGAGGCGCTCGATACCAGCCTGACGACGGTGAACATCACCGCGTTGAGCGACGGCATCTTCTACGCGGAGTTGGTGTTCGCCAATGGCGTTGAGGTCAGCGCGCGGCCGTCCGACTCGATCGCGCTCGCGTTGCGCACGGGCTCACCCATCTACGCCGACGAGGACGTCATCGACGAGGCCGGGGTTCCGATACCCGACGAGCAGGAGGACGAGGTCGAGAAGTTCCGCGAGTTCCTCGACCATGTCACACCCGAGGACTTCGGGCGCACCACCTGATCCGGGAAGCTTCGGGCCAGACCGTTGCCGGGTGAGAGCCCCACGGTGGGGGCGGACGCCCGGGCGGCACCCCTGGATCGAGCCCGGAGCCGCCCCGTACGGGCTCCGTCGCTGGCGGGTCGGGAGCCCGTCCAGGGTCACCGTCGGGATCATCAGTGCCGGCGACGCCTCGTTACGGGCCGTGGCCGATCACTCGGTCGTGCGCCACCGTGGTTCCGGTTGCGAATGTTCGGTGACACGGGGCTCCAGCAGCGGAAGAGGTTCCGCGACGCGCCGATGAGTGTCGTTGACGCTGTCCATCCCCCCGGCTTACCTTCAAGGCCGAATAGACCCGCGGCGCACCCTTCGTACTCCCCCTGTCAATCGCCGTGGGCTTTGAGGAGCCGGAGGTTCGGCGTGGCGGTTACAAGCGGCAAGCAGCAAGATGCCCCCGGCGCCAGGCGATCAGCGATACGACGAGCTGGAGAGCAGGGCCTGCTGTGTGAAGAGGGCGTGGTGGCGCTGCCTATGGACGTCGGGTATCGGGGCCCCACCGCGTGTGCGGCCGCCGGAATCACCTATCGTCAACTCGACTACTGGGCCAGGACCAGCCTGGTCGAACCGAGCGTACGTCCCGAGGACGGCTCGGGCGATCCCCCGCTGTACAGCTTCCGCGACGTCCTGATCCTGAAAGTGGTCAAGAGACTGCTCGACACCGGGATCTCACTGCAGCAGATCCGCACCGCTGTGGGGCACCTGCGCTACCGCGACACGGTCGACCTCGCCCAGATCACGTTGATGAGTGACGGCGTGAGTGTCTACGAGTGCACATCGCCCGGTGAGGTGGCCGACCTCATGCAGGGGGGCCAGGGGGTGTTCGGTATCGCGCTCGGTCGGGTATGGCGGGAACTGGAGAGCTCACTCGGCGAGGTCTCGGGCGAACGCCTCTCCGAGCCGATGGCAAAGCCCCATCCCGCCGACGAGTTGGCACGTCGCCGGCGTGAGCGGAAGACCGGCTGAGTCGTCGCCCGGGCCCGTCCCCCCGCGGGAGGTGAGCATCCAGTACCGTCTGAGATGAGCGCCGCGTCCGGCCGTTCCTTCGGCCCCGGAGGTCGGTCGGAGTGGCGTTCGCCGGATAATTGCGAACGAAAACCTGGCCGTTGACACCACGTGGGAGAGACCCTCATCCGGGCGCCGACGGGGCAATACTCCCCAGTAACCTCTCAGGCACAAAGGACCACGTGGAGGAGGCCACTCTGGAGCGGTAGGCGATCGTGCCTGCGCGGGGCGGCCTCACGGTCGCACGCGACAGAGGGGGAGACCACATAGGAGCAGCCGAACAGCTCGGCTAATGCGACCAGGAGGTCTCCATGCCGGAGCAGTCCACGCATCACCATGCCCCGGACACCACGCCCGCGAGCGGCTTCGCCGACCGGCACATCGGGCCACGCCCGGCTGAGCTCGCCGAGATGCTCAGCGTCGTGGGCTACGACTCGACAACGGACCTGATGACAGCCGCGGTCCCCGAGAGTATCCTCGCCAGCCCGGGTAAGCCGGCGGCGCTGGACCTGCCCGAGCCCGCGGGTGAGAGCGAGGCGATGGCGGAGCTGCGCGAGCTCAGCCGGTCCAACCACGTGCTCACGACCATGATCGGGCAGGGCTACCACGACACCATCACCCCACCGGTGATCCTGCGCAACGTCCTGGAGAACCCGGCCTGGTACACGGCCTACACCCCCTACCAGCCGGAGATCTCGCAGGGACGGCTCGAGGCGCTGCTGAACTTCCAGACGATGGTCAGCGACCTCACCGGTCTGGCGGTCTCGGGTGCCTCGCTGTTGGACGAGGCGACGGCCGCCGGTGAGGCCATGACCCTCGCCCGCCGGGCCACCCGGAACAAGAGTTCGGCCTTCGTCGTCGACTCCGACATCTACCCGCAGACCCTGTCGGTGTTGCGCACGCGCGCCGAGCCGCTGGGCATCGAGATCGTGGTGGCCGACCTGTCCGAAGGGCTGCCCGAGGGCGACGCGTTCGGGGTGCTGGTGCAGTACCCGGCCTCGAGCGGGGCCGTGCGCGACCCCAGCGCGGTCATCGAGGCGGCCCACGAGCGCGGGGCCATGGCGGTGGTCGCCGCCGACATCCTCGCGCTGACCATGCTGCGTAGTCCCGGTGATCTGGGCGCCGACATCGCTGTCGGATCCACCCAGCGCTTCGGTGTGCCCATGGGCTTCGGTGGGCCGCACGCCGGTTACATGGCGGTCCGGGAAGGTCTGCAGCGCCAGCTTCCCGGACGGTTGGTCGGGGTCTCCGTGGACAACGCGGGCAACCGGGCCTACCGGCTCGCGTTGCAGACACGGGAGCAGCACATTCGCCGCGAGAAGGCCACGAGCAACATCTGCACCGCGCAGGTGCTGTTGGCCGTAATGGCGGGGATGTACGCCGTCTACCACGGCCCCCACGGGCTGCGGGCGATCGCCGAGCGGGTGCACGGGTACGCGGTCCGGGTCGCCGAAGGGCTGCGTGCCCGCGGCTTCGAGGTGTTGCACGACGAGTTCTTCGACACGGTGCGCGTCCGTGTCCGCGACGGCGCCGAGGGCCCCATCGAGGCCGCGCGGGAGCGTGGCATCAACCTGCTGCGCGCCGATCACGACATCGTCGGCATCACCTGTGACGAGGTCACCACCGACGAGCACCTGAACCAGGTGCTGGCGGCGTTCGGCGGAAAGGAGGGGCGCGGTACCGACAAGGGCCGCTGGGCCCTGCCCGAGTCGCTGCGCCGCGAGGTGGACTACCTGGAACACCCGATCTTCAACACCCACCGCAGTGAGACCTCACTGCTGCGCTACCTGCGCGAGCTCGCCGACAAGGACCTGGCGCTCGACCGCTCGATGATCCCGCTGGGCTCGTGCACGATGAAGCTCAACGCCACGGCCGAGATGGAGGCCATCACCTGGCCGGAGTACGCCGCGCTGCACCCCTTCGCCCCCATGGAACAGGCGGGCGGCACGGTGGCGGTGGTCCGCGACCTCGAACGGTGGCTGACCGAGATCACCGGTTACGACGCCGTCTCGCTGCAGCCGAACGCGGGATCGCAGGGCGAGCTGGCCGGGCTCATGTCGATCCGCGGGTACCACCGCAGCCGCGGGGAGGACCAGCGTGAGGTGTGCCTGATCCCCAGCTCCGCGCACGGCACCAACGCCGCCAGCGCGATCATGGCGGGAATGCGGGTAAGCGTGGTGGCCTGCGACGACGGCGGCAACATCGACATCGACGACCTGCGCGCCAAGACCGAGAAGCACCGGGACGACCTGGCGGCGATCATGGTGACCTACCCCTCCACCCACGGGGTGTACGAGGACACGATCACCGAGGTCTGCCGGCTGGTGCACGAGGCCGGGGGGCAGGTCTACGTCGACGGCGCGAACCTGAACGCCCTGCTCGGTTGGGCCAAGCCGGGCGAGTTCGGCGCCGACGTCAGCCACCTCAACCTGCACAAGACGTTCTGCATCCCCCATGGTGGTGGGGGACCGGGGGTCGGCCCCGTGGCGGTGCGCGCCCACCTGTCGGGGTTCCTGCCCAACCACCCGGGCCAGCCCGACGCCGGTCCGCACACCGGTGTGGGGCCGGTCTCGGCCGCACCGTTCGGATCGGCCGGGATCCTGCCGATCTCGTGGGCCTACATCCGGATGATGGGTGAGGAGGGGCTCCGCGCGGCCACCGAGGCGGCGGTGCTCACCGCGAACTACGTCGCCAAGCGGCTGGAGCCGTACTACCCGGTGCTCTACACCGGAGCCAACGGTCTGGTCGCCCACGAGTGCATCATCGACATCCGCGGGCTGGCCAAGCGGACCGGGATCACCAACGAGGACGTCGCCAAGCGGCTGATCGACTACGGGTTCCACGCGCCCACCATGTCCTTCCCGGTGGCCGGGACTCTCATGGTGGAGCCCACCGAGAGCGAGGATCTGGCCGAGCTCGACCGGTTCATCGAGGCGATGATCGCGATCCGCGCCGAGATCGACCGGGTCGCTGACGGCAGCTACGACCCCGAGGACAACCCGCTGAAGAACTCCCCCCACACCGCTGAGGCACTGACGGCCGACGACTGGAAGCACGCGTACTCGCGCAGTGAGGCGGGCTATCCGGTCGCCAGCCTGCGCAGGGCCAAGTACTGGGCTCCGGTGGGACGTATCGACCAGGCGTACGGCGACCGCAACCTGGTCTGTGCCTGCCCGCCGCCCGAGGCGTTCGAGGAGTAGACCGCGCCCGAGGGGCCGCCCATCCGCAGGGCGGCCCCCTCGCGCGACAAGTGATCTACGATGTAAAGGTGGTGCTGCGGAAACGAACACCCAACACACACGGCTCCACGCGCCCGGCACCACGCGCTAGGCTCCCAAAGAAACCGTCGCATCGAGCCGATCCGCCGCGCGGCGGCCGATGGCCCACGCTCCCATCTCTGAAGGCTGCAGCCGATGACAGCGACCTCCGGATCCGACATGTTCGACGCCGCTGGGGACGAGTCGGAGTTCGCGAGCCTCTGCGCGCAGGCACGCGATCTCGCCGAGAGCGGCCATCCGAAACGCGCGGCCCAGATCTACGAACGTGTGCTGGAAGGTGGGTCAGAGGAGCACCGGGCACGGGCCGCCCTCGGGCTGGCGGTCGTCCGGCGTGACCTGGACGACCCGCGCGCGGCCCGCAGAGCCGACCGGATGGCGATCGAGACGGGCCACCCCGAGTTCGCGCCGCGCGCCGCCTACCACCTCGCGCTCTCCCACGAGGAGGACGGCGCCGAAGACGAGGCGGCACAGACGTGGCACACCGTGCTGGGGTTCCAGAACGACCGCTACACGCCCGCCGCCCACTATGGGCTGGCCCGGATCAGTGAGGAGCGCGGCGATCCGGAGTCGGCGCGTCGGCACTGGGAACGAGTGCTGGAGTCCGGCGCCGAGAGTGTCGTTCCCGACGCGGCGCACGACTTCGCTGGCCGGCTCCTGGCCCGCGGCGACACCGAGACCGCGACCGACGTCATCCTGCGGGGGCTCGAGGTGGCCGAACACCCCGGGCTGCGGCTGCTGCTGGGCGCGGTGCACGTGGAGCGCGCGATCGACGAGTTCGACACGGTCGTGGCCGCCGCGGAGCCCGACCCGGAGGGCGGGCGCGCGGTGGACGCGAGCACGGTCGGGGCGGCCGTCGAGATGCTGGCCCGGCTGTTCGCGATGCGGGGTGACCCCGACCAGGCGGAGCGGGTGTGGGAGCACGGTCTGACCGGGATCGACACGGAGGTCGCCGGCGAGGTCCGTTCCCGCCTGCGGCGCGGTTTCCTACAGCCGGCGGAGGACGGGGACGAGGAGGGCGGCGGGCGCCCGACGGAGACGTGGTGGGACCCCTACGTCGAGGCGGCGGTGGCCCAGGACAGCTCCGCGATGCTCACCGGGGAGCTCTTCGTGGCGCTGAGCCAGATGTACGCCCACCTCGCAGCGCCACTCGCCGCCGACGAGTCGCGGGTTTCGGCCCTGCACCGGGCGATGGTCGACGCGCTCCGCACGCCGAGCGAGTACGTCTGGGGCCGATCGTTGCACGACGACTTCCGCGAGCGGCTCCGCCAGGCGGCCGGAAGCGACGCCGACGTGCTACCGGAAGGGTGGCCGGACGCCGAGTGAGGAGCGCCGCGCGGCTCAGGCCATCAACTTGGCGTAGCTCGGTCGGTGCGGCGCGATCACGCCACCGTCGGGCAGCAGGTCGCCGGTGTCCTCGAAGACGACGACACCGTTGCACAGTAGGCTCCACCCCTGCTCCGGGTGGCTGGCGACCACCCGCGCGGCCTCGCGGTCGGGGTGGTCGAACGGCGGACACTCGGGTGTGTGCTGGCACATGGAAAGCGCCCTTTCGTTGGGTAGTGACCGGTGTTATTACGGTGACACCGGCACTCTAGTGGCGTGCGCCACTTTTCTCGGCCATTCCTGTCAGTTGGGACGCGCCGAGCGCGACCACGGCTCGACCCGGTCGCCCCGTTGGCCTGATGTGGCCACGTCCCGAACCGCGCACGACACCCGCGACGTCCCACCGTGGGCACCGTCGTTGTCTGCTGTGCCGGGGTCCTCACGCACTCGAGGAGGGTGAGGACGGGCGACTCGCCAGGACGTCACGGGAGAGCCGGTCGGCATGCCGGATCGGCTCCGGCGACCGGAACCGTGGGGCCAGCCGCAACACGAGGTCGCTCGCGCCGTCGAGATCGACGCGGTGCCCGATCGAGACGTAGACGGGGCGCACCCCCGACCTGGTGCGCAACGCACGCCCGACCACCTCGTCGCCGTCCACCAACGGGCTCCAGGAGCCGCGCGCGTCGGCCGGGGGGTCCGCGCGCCCCACGAACGGCGACTTTCCGACCCCGAGCGTGCGTCGCTCCAACAGCACCCCCAGGTGGCTGGCGAGCCCGAAACGTCGCGGATGGGCCAGTCCGAAACCGTCGCAGACGAAGACGTCCGGGGTGACGCTGAGCGCCTCGACGGCCTCCAGCAGCGGCGGTACCTCGCGGAAGGCGAACAGTCCAGGAACGTAGGGGAACCGCGGTTCGGCGACCACGGTCGCGGAGTCGACAACCCCGAGCTCGGGAACGGACAGCACGACAGCCGCCGCCACCAGGTGGGTGTCGCCCGCGGCGTAGCTGACGTCGAGCCCGGCCACGGTCGAGGCTCGGGAACACTCGACGGGTTCCTCCCGCACCAGCCCGGCCATGCGGCGCTGTGCCGCGCGGGCGTCGTCGGGATCCCGCGGGTACTCCCCGGCCGGGTCGCCATGGAACGTGGCGCGCATGATCCCCGCAGCCTACCCGAGGCGGGGATCGGCGCCGGCCGGTCAGTATCCGCCGCGGGTCCTGCGGGCGGCGGGCCGGTGCCGCCGCCCGGCGCCGGCGAGCCCGCCCCGCTGGAAGGCCCGTACGAGCTCACCACCGAGGTTGACCCCGGCACCGAGCGCGAGCCCAACCACGACCGCCTCGGCGAGGCTCAGCAGCCCCGTGACGACGTCGCCGAGGGTGACCTCAAGCAGCCCCCGGTAGAGAATGCTGCCCGGAAGCAGTGGAGCGATGGCCGGGATGACGAACGGCAACACGGGCCGTTGTGTGCGCCGCGACAGCCAGTGCCCGGCCATCCCGATCACCACGGCGCCGGCGACCGAGCCCACGGCCGTGGGAACCTCGAACGCCTGGCGCGTCCCGGCGTAGATCAGCCAGATGAACACCCCCATGCCGCCGATCATCGGCAGGATCCGGGGCGGTACCGCGAGGGACACGGCGAAGGTCATGGCGATGCCGGCCGCGCCGATGAGCACCGCGGCGTCGATCGTGGTTCCCGCTGTGGGGAGGCTGTCCAGGTCCATGTTCACACCGAGCTGGACCGCGGTGTAGGCCACGGCGCCAACCCCCGACATGATGGCACCGAGCGTGAAGAACACCTCGAGCAACCGCGCCGAGGAGGAGACGTAGCTTCCACTGATACCGTCCTGGAGACTGGCGACCAGGGCTCGTCCGGGAAGCAGCGCCATGATGTTACCGGTGATGATCGCTCCGGCGTGCAGCCCGAGGTCCATCTGGTTGCTGGTCCACAGCAGCCCGACCCCGATGACGGAGGCGGTCGCGGCCGCCGCCGACATCTGGTAAAACTCCGCGACCCCGCGCTTGGCCAGCCACGCCGACACGCGGTCACCCAGCACCGTGGCGATGAACGCCATCGCGGCGATGATGAACTGGCCACCGACCATGAGGCTGGCGCTCGACGCGATCAGCCCGAACCCGGTCACGAGCGTCCAGTTGGGATACGGCGGGTGGGCGCGCTTGATGGTGCGGAGCCGGTTGATCGCGCCTTCGAGCTCGATCAACCCCAGCGCGGCGTCCTGGACCAGCGCGTGCAGTTCCGTGACACGGAAGTAGTCGAGGGTGCGCCGCCGCACGACGCGCTCCCCGGTGATGGGTGGGTGGTCCCCGCCCGGGTGCGTCGAGAGCGTGATGGCGGTGAAGGTGACCGAGACCTCCGCGCGCGGGAGCTCGAAGGCGACGGAGAGGCTCAGCATCGCCTCGCTCACCGCCTCAGTGCCCTCACCGCTGGCCAGTAGCAGCTCACCGACGCGCAGCACCAGGTCGATGGCGCGCGGGTCGGGCATCTCGACGATGTCGTCGTCGAGGGTGTCGGTGTGTGCGGTGGAGCCGAACCCTGAGCGCCAGTCCCGGAGCCGGGTCAGCAGTTTCGCGTCGTCGCGCAGGGTGGGCCGCTGTGGAGTCTGAGGCATACGGCGGTCCTCGAGGAACGTGAGGGTGGACACGGGAGACACAAGGGCCCGGGGGTGAGCGAAAGCGGCATCTCTCACCGGGAGATGACCACACATGAGACGCCGATATTCCCCGTCCGGTTGGCACAGGGCGTCCCGGCCCCTGGTGAGTTTCATCACGACGGAATAACAACGGTGTCACGACGGATCACCGGATGTCGCGGTACTCGCCGTGGAGGGCGCGAAGCGGCTGTTGGCCCCGTTCCCGGTCGATCTCCCGGGGCGTGCGGGGGTCCCCACCCGGCTCAGTCCGGCAGCGGTGGGGGAGTGCCGCCGAACTCCGGACAGATCGCCTGGTGGTCGCACCAGCCGCACAGCTTGCTGGGCCTGGGACGCCACCGGCCGGAACGCGCCGTGTCCTCGATCTCGTTCCAGATGGCGGTGATCTCGGCCTCGGCGTTGCGCAGCTCGTCCTCGGTGGGGTCGTACCAGCGTACCCCGCCGTCGCCCAGGTACATCAGCTGCAACCGGGCGGGTACCTCACCCAGTTCACGCCAGAGCATGACGGCGTAGAAGAAGATCTGGAACTTGGCCTTGTCCTCGAAGCGAGGGTGAGGCGACTTACCGGTCTTGTAGTCGACGAGCCGGATCTGGCCGGTGGGTGCGATGTCGATCCGGTCGACGTAGCCGCGCAACCGCAGCCCCGAGTCGAGCGTGACGTCGAGGCGCATCTCGCGTTCCCGGGGTTCCAGACGCTGGGGCTGCTCCATCCGGAAGTAGCGCTCGAGCAGCGCGCGGGTGTCGGCCAGCCAGGCGGAAATCTCGGCCTCGCCGTCGAACAGCTCCTCGCTCTCGGGCTGCCTGTCGCGCAGCCGTTCCCACTGCGGCTCCAACAGCGCGAGCGCGTTCTCGGGGGTGCGGGACTCGGCGGGGAGCTCGAACAGCCGTTCCAGTACGGCGTGCACGAGTGTGCCACGCAGCGCCGCCGCGCTTGGGCGCTCGGGGATCCGGTCGATGACGCGGAACCGGAACAACAGGGGACACTGCAGAAAGTCGGCGGCGCGTGACGGGGAGAGCGCGGGGACCCGGGGAGCTGCGTTCGGGGACTCCATGACGGCCAAGCCTATGACCCCAGTGCCGCCTCGCGTGCCTGTCCACGGGGCGTCCGCGCGTCGTTCGCCGGGAAGTAGCCTGGCATGGTGACGGATCACGACAGCGCGCCCCCGCAGACCCCCCGGGGCGCGGACGAAACTCCCACCTCAGCCCGGGGTGCCGGCCTTCTGATCGGCCGACCCTTCGGAATCCCCGTCTACGTGTCGCCGTCGTGGCTCGTTATCGCCGCCATCATCACCGTCCTGTACCAACCCGTGGTCGAGCGTACGTTGGCGCTTGGGTCGGCGTCCTACCTCGTGGCCTTCGTCTTCGCTGTGCTGCTCTACGCCTCGGTGCTGGTTCACGAGCTCGCGCACTCGGTGATGGCGCGCATGTACCGGTTGCCGGTGCGCCGCATCACGCTGTACATGCTGGGCGGGTACTCCGAGATCGAACGTGAGGCGCCCACGCCCGGCCGCGAGTTCGGCATCGTGGTCGCCGGCCCGTTACTGTCCCTGGCGCTGGCCGGCGTCGGTCTCGTGGGCTACGCGTTCGTCGAGCCCCACACGGTCGCAGGGGTGCTCATCTGGCAACTGTGGGTCGCCAACCTGCTGGTTGGGTTGTTCAACCTGCTCCCGGGATTGCCGCTGGACGGTGGGCGGCTCGTCCGGGCGGCGGTGTGGTGGCTGACCCGCCGCCCGACCGCGGGCACCGTCGTCGCGGCCTGGGGCGGGCGCCTGCTCGCGGCCGTGGTGGTCCTGCTGCCGTTCCTGTGGGCGTGGTCGAGGCAGGACTCGCCGAGCGTGTTCGCGGTCCTGTGGGCGGTGCTGCTCGCCGCCTTCATCTGGATGGGAGCGGGTCGGTCGCTGCGCAACGCCCGGCTGCGCGAACGCGTCCCGCGGCTGCGCGCGAGCCGGCTGGCCCACCCGGCGGTCTCGGTACCCGCCGACACCTCGGTGGCCGAGGCGCGACGCCGCATGGAGACCGCTGGGGCCGGCGCGATCCTGGTCGTCGACACGGCGGGAACACCCATCTCGATCGCGCACGAGGCCGCGGCCTCGGCCGTTTCCGAGGAGCGGCGCCCCTGGGTTCCGGTGTCCAGCGTGGCCCGCGCTGTCCGCCCGGGAATGGTGCTCTCCCCAGAGCTCGCCGGGGAGGAGCTGCTGGCCACCATGCGCCGTACCCCCTCCTCCGAGTACCTGGTGGCGGCCGACGACAGCGGGGCGCGGCGCGTACTGCGTACCGCTGACGTCAACGCCGCCCTGTCCCGGCGGTGACGACCGTTTCGGTTCCGGGTCACCGTTGGGCCCCCTCCGGCCAGACCACCGTGACGGGGCGCCCGTTCTCGCGCGCCAGGTGGACGATGTCGGCGGTACCACCGTGGCCGCGGGCGGGCTGACCGTCCCACACGGCGATGAGCTCGTCGCAACGTCGCACCATGTGCTGGCCGGCCTCCATGTGGGACTCGGGGGTCGACTCCACGTGCGGGAGCCGGTGCACCAGGGCGGCTTTGGACAGCAGCTCGTCGTAGGTGGCGTGGTGGGAGCGTGGTAGCCCATCGCGGTAGCGCAAGGCGGGAACGACCACCTCGAGCCGCGCGCCGGCGTCGACGACCAGCCGGGCGAAGATGGTGTCGGCTCCGTCGGCCAGGCAGGACATCCCCACGAGCGCGCTGCCGAGGGGGGAGAGTCGGGCGCGGATCCCCTCCTCGACCGCCCGTCCCACGTCCGCCGTCAGTTCCCTGTGGCCGGTGATGGCGATCCGTCGCACAGTGGTACCCCCCTGCACGGTCGTGCGCGCGGTCATTTACTGCGTTGCCCCGTGAGTACGTCCGTTAACTGTTCATCGAACTCGTTGACCACCCGGGCGCGCGCCCCCCGGTAGCCACGGCGGAACCGGCGCACCCGTGTGATCACACGTTCCGAGCGGAACCGCGTTCCGGTGCGCAACGCCTCGGAGGCGAGGCGGAACGCCTCGTCGACGTCGCCGGCGTCGGCGTGGGCCGACGCCAGTTCCACCTTGAGCAGGGCGGCCTGCTTGGCGTTGGTGTTGAAGCCGTGCAGGGCCTCGGAGAACGCGGCCCGGGCCTCTTTTGGGTGGCGCAGCCGCACGCCCGCCAGCGCGCGGTGGCTGGCGACCTTGGAGTCGTCGAAGCTGAACACCCAGGGCCACGGCGGGGCCGCGTTCTCCTGCCGGACGACGTTGGCCTCGGCCCGCGCGATCTCGTGGGAGCAGGCGGAGGAGTTACCGAGCGAGGCGTAGGCCAGTGACCGGACGCAGGACAGCCACGCCTTCGCGGTCGGGTGGGCGTCCGCGCCCATCCTGCGGCGCGCCTCGGCGGCCAGGGTGAGGCCGAGCTGGGGGTCCTCCACCTCGATCTCGAAGGAGGCGAGGCTACCGAGCATGTAGACCTCGAGTAACTGGTGCCCCGCCTGTCGAGCGTGCCCGATGGCCGTCTGGTAGTACGAGCGCGCCGATCCGAGGTCGCCCATGTCGGTGTGGAGCCAGGCGGCGAACCCCGCGGCCTCGCTCGCCCCAGCGGCGATCTCCGGTGCGTGGGGGGTGTGCTGGGCGCGCTTGAGGACACGCTCGGTCAGTGCCACGTGCGCGACCGCGCCCGGGGCGAGTTCGTGTGCCGGCGACGAGGCGTCGAGCAGCCGTTGTCCGCCGGTGATGGCCCGGAGGGTGGGAGCCGTGCCGTCGTCGATGTCGTCTCCGGCGCACGCGGTGGGCAACGACAACGCGGCCGTGGCGATGACCTTTCCGAAGTCTCTGCGTCGCGTAGGACTCGCCCCCTTCCGCGTCTCGGTGGCGCTGGCGAACCGGAGCAGGTGCAGCGGGATCTCCAGCCGGGTGGCGAGGTCGCGTACCTGCTCGATGGTGAGTGACTGTTGACCGTTGATCACCCGCGAGACCCAGCTCTGGGAGTAGCCGACGGCGTTGGCTAACTCCCCCTGGGACCACCCGCGCGCGACACGGATGTCCTCAACGATCACCGCCATGTCGCATGTAGCCAGTGCGTCAGCCATTACCGGCCGTGACCAAAACTCCGGCGGTAGAGCGCCGTGATATTGGGGCATGAGCCTAGGTTAGGGTGACCACCTGCCATTGGTGGCTATGTGTGAGAGAACTGGTGCTATGCGTAGCGTGCATACAGGTGTCCGGAAGGCGTGTCCGCAAGGCGCCGTCTAGAGGCGAAAGTCCCTGTTTTCCAGGGAAAATCGCCACAGGAGAGGTGTGCAGGTGAGCGCGGGAACACCAGCTTCGGACACCCCAGCAGTGGCCGGACCCGGCCAACTCCTTGACGTGCCTCATGGGGGATTTGCCTGGTCGTGGGCGTTGTGGGAACTCTCGGGGGTGAGCTACGGCCCCGGGTGGCCGTAGCGGTCGAGACCGACCACGCGACACCGCGCGTGGCGCGGCTCCTCGAACGGCGCTGTGGGCCGGGGTTCGTGGTCGGGGGACCGTTCCAGACGGCGGCCGGCGACGATTACGCCGACCCTGGTCGTGCCGGATAACCTGGGCGACCGCTCGGAACGAGATCCACAACCCAGGAGAGACGAACACCAGTGACCGGCATCCATGGCCGCCGCGGACCCTTCGACGATGGCGACGTCGTCCAGTTGACCGACCCCAAGGGGCGCAAGCACACGATCACACTGCGCGCCGGCGCGGCGTTTCACACGCATCGGGGGAGTCTGGCCCACGACGACCTGATCGGCGGCCCCGAGGGCAGTGTGGTCCGCTCCTCCTCGGGAACGGGCTACGTCGCCCTGCGCCCGTCGCTGGCCGACTTCACCCTGTCGATGAAGCGCGGCGCCACCATCGTCTACCCGAAGGACGCCGCCCAGATCGTCGCGCAGGCCGACGTCTTCCCGGGGGCGCGCGTGATCGAGGCCGGCGCCGGGTCGGGCGCCCTGTCGTGCTGGCTGCTGCGTGCCGTTGGCGAGACCGGCCTGGTCTCCTCCTACGAACGGCGCGCCGACTTCGCCGAGATCGCGCGTAGGAATGTGGACCGCTACTTCGGCGAGCCGCACCCGGCCTGGCGCCTGACGGTCGGAGACCTCGCCGAGGCGATCGCCGACACCGAGGTGGACCGGGTCATCCTGGACATGCTGTCCCCGTGGGAGTGCGTCGACGCCGCGGCGAAGGCCCTCGTTCCCGGTGGCCTGGTCTGCGTCTACGTCGCCACGACCACCCAGATCTCCCGCGTCGTCGAGGGGCTGCGTGAGCACGGCTCCTTCTTCGAGCCGCGCGCGTGGGAGACCATGGTGCGCGACTGGCACGTCGAGGGCCTGGCGGTGCGCCCCGACCACAGGATGATCGGTCACACGGGGTTCCTGGTCACCGCCCGCCGCCTCGCCGACGGCGCGGAGCCCCCGGAGCGCCGGCGCCGCCCGGCCAAGGGCGCCTACGGCGAGGACTACCGCAAGTCCCGCGACTCCGCCTCGGGGGAGGGGGCCGATTCCGCCGCCGCCCAGGAGGGTACCGGGGGCGAGAACGGGGCACCGGACTAGATGACAACGTTACTTTCTCATTACTGTGCGTGCCTCGCTACCAAGATGGCCTAGGAATATGCAAGATCCTCAACTGAGGTCTCTGACACTGTCCAGACACGAGAGGTTAGGAATAGTCGACGGGTAGGTAGGGTTTCGAGTAGTCGTCCTCTTATAGGGAGGTGGCGGACGTGGCCGATCGCGACGATGAGCATCAAACAGAGCGCGACCGCGAAGTCGCGGAGCTCACGGCTCAGGTCTCCTATTTGGAAAAGGAACTCAGCGTAGTCCGGCGGAAGCTCGCCGATTCCCCCCGCCATGTACGGCTGCTCGAAGACCGACTTCGTGAGGCACAGTCCAACCTGGCGGCTGCCAACAGTCAGAACGAGCGCCTAGTGGCGACCCTGAAGGAGGCCCGCGAGCAGATCGTCGCGCTGAAGGAGGAGGTCGACCGGCTGTCCCAGCCGCCGTCCGGCTTCGGGGTGTTCCTCGAGGCGCGTGAGGACGGAACCCTCGAGATCTTCACCAACGGCCGCAAGATGCGCGTCAACGTCAGTCCCTCGGTGGAGGTCGACGACCTGCGCCCCGGCCAGGAGGTCATGCTCAACGAGGCGTTCAACGTCGTCGAGTCACAGTCCTTCGAGACCGTCGGCGAGGTCGTCATGCTCAAGGAGGTCCTTGATGACGGTCAGCGCGCCTTGGTCATATCGAACCACGACGAGGAGAAGATCGTACGGCTGGCCGAGCCACTGCGTGACCAGCCGGTCCGTCCTGGCGACTCGCTGCTGCTCGAGTCCCGCTCGGGATACGTCTACGAGCGCATCCCCAAGTCGGAGGTCGAGGAGCTGATCCTCGAGGAGGTCCCCGACATCGCCTACACCGACATCGGTGGGCTCGGGGGCCAGATCGAGATGATCCGCGACGCGGTCGAGCTTCCCTACCTGCACAAGGAACTGTTCTACGAGCACGAGCTGCGCCCACCCAAGGGTGTACTGCTCTACGGGCCGCCCGGTTGCGGTAAGACCCTGATCGCCAAGGCGGTCGCCAACTCGCTGGCCAAGCAGGTCTCGCAGAAGACCGGGCACGACGTCGGAAAGAGCTTCTTCCTCAACATCAAGGGTCCGGAGCTGCTGAACAAGTACGTCGGTGAGACCGAGCGTCACATCCGGGTCGTGTTCCAGCGGGCCAGGGAGAAGGCCAGCGAGGGCACGCCGGTCATCGTGTTCTTCGACGAGATGGACTCCATCTTCCGCACGCGCGGTTCGGGGGTGTCCAGCGACGTCGAGAACACGATCGTGCCGCAGCTGCTCAGTGAGATCGACGGTGTCGAGGGGCTCGAGAACGTCATCGTGATTGGCGCGTCCAACCGCGAGGACATGATCGACCCCGCGATCCTGCGTCCGGGGCGGCTCGACGTCAAGATCAAGATCGAGCGTCCCGACGCCGAGGCGGCGCGTGACATCTTCTCCAAGTACATCACCGACGACCTGCCGTTGCACGACGACGACCTCGCCGAGCACGGCGGCTCGCGGCGGGCCACGGTGGACGCCATGATCCAGCGTGTCGTGGAGCGTATGTACGACGAGAACGAGGAGAACCGTTTCCTCGAGGTCACCTACGCCAACGGCGACAAGGAGGTCCTGTACTTCAAGGACTTCAACTCCGGCGCCATGATCGAGAACATCGTCGACCGCGCCAAGAAGATGGCGATCAAGGACTACATCGACAACAACGCCAAGGGCATCCGGGTGTCCCACCTGATGCAGGCGTGCGTCGACGAGTTCAGCGAGAACGAGGACCTTCCCAACACGACCAACCCCGACGACTGGGCACGCATCTCCGGGAAGAAGGGCGAGCGCATCGTCTACATCCGCACGCTGATCTCGGGCAAGGAGGGCTCCGACTCCGGGCGCTCCATCGACACCGTGGCGAACACCGGCCAGTACCTGTGATGGCCGCCTGAGGGACGCTACTCGTCGGGGTCCACCGGGTGTTCCGGTGGACCCCGACGCGTCACACGACTCGTGGCGGTGTCGATTTCCGCGACGCCGGTGTATCCCGTACCACCGGCGGAACGGGGAAGGCCGGTTGAGGCCCGAATCCCGGAATTGGCGTCGATTTCGTGACTGTCCCGACACACCGGAACCCGCGGCTGTTCGAGCAGAATTCGCCGCTTGGCGTTCAAGAGGGCGCAACGATGGATAACCTTCCAACATGAGTGTGCGGCGGATTATGGGCATCGAGACCGAGTACGGCATCTCCGTGCCCGGCAACCCCGGTGCCAACGCAATGGTGACCTCCACCCAGGTGGTCAACGCCTATCTGGCGGCCTCGGCCGCCCGGGCCCGCAAGGCCCGCTGGGACTTCGAGGAGGAGAACCCGCTTCGCGACGCGCGCGGGTTCGACCTCGCGCGCGAGGTCGCCGACCCCACCCAGCTCACTGATGAGGACCTGGGCCTGGCCAACGTCATCCTGACCAACGGCGCGCGGCTCTACGTGGACCACGCCCACCCGGAGTACTCGGCGCCCGAGGTCACCAATCCCCGCGACGCGGTCCTGTGGGACAAGGCCGGAGAGCGGGTGATGGCCGACGCCTCGCGACGTGCCGCCACCATCCCCGGTGTCGAGGCCATCCAGCTCTACAAGAACAACACCGACAACAAGGGCGCCTCCTACGGGTGCCACGAGAACTACCTCATGCGGCGCTCCACGCCCTTCGGGGACATCGTGCGCCACCTGATCCCGTTCTTCGTCTCCCGGCAGGTGATCTGTGGGGCCGGGCGTGTCGGCATCGGTTCCGACGGCCGCGACAGCGGGTTCCAGATCAGCCAGCGCGCCGACTTCTTCGAGGTCGAGGTGGGGCTTGAGACCACCCTGAAGCGGCCGATCATCAACACCCGTGACGAGCCGCACGCCGACCCCGACAAGTACCGGCGGCTGCACGTCATCGTCGGCGACGCCAACATGAGCGAGATCTCCAGCTACCTCAAGCTCGGCACCACCTCGATCGTGCTGTCGATGATCGAGGACGGCTTCCTCAGCGTCGACCTGTCACTCGAGACCCCGGTGGCCGACCTCCGGGAGATCTCGCACGACCCGACGTTGCGGCACACCGTCCGGCTGCGCGACGGCCGGCGCATGACCGCGGTCCAGCTCCAGCGGGAGTACCTGGACCAGGCCCGCAAGTACGTCGAGGACAGGTACGGCACGGACGTCGACGCGGACACCGCCGATGTGCTGGACCGGTGGGAGTCCACCCTCGACCGTCTCGCCGAGGACCCCATGAAGCTCGCCGAGGAGCTCGACTGGGTCGCCAAGTTCAAACTGCTCGACGGGTACCGCCAGCGCGACGACATCGACTGGGGCCACCACCGGCTGCAGCTCGTCGACCTCCAGTACTCCGACGTCCGCCCGGAGAAGGGGCTGTACAACCGGCTCGCGGCGCGTGGCCGGATCAGCCGGCTGCTCGATCCCGCCGAGATCGAGCACTCCATCACCGAGCCTCCGGAGGACACCCGCGCCTACTTCCGGGGGCGCTGCCTGGCCAAGTACGCCGACTCCGTCGCGGCGGCGTCGTGGGACTCGGTCATATTCGACCTGCCGGGCTACGACTCACTGCAACGCGTCCCCACCCTGGAGCCCCTGCGCGGCACCAAGGAGCACGTGGGAGACCTGTTGGACCGCTCGCCGACCGCCGCTGACCTCGTGGCCGCTCTCACCGGAGAGCGACGCTGAGAGCGTCGTTTCGCCGGGTCATGGTGGCGGCTGGTGCTGTCGTGGGTAGGAGTGGTTGGGCGACGGGCGGCCCGCCGAAGGGGCGATGACGGAAATGGAATCGGTGAGTCCAGCGTTCGTACGAGTGTACGGCCCGACGCCGGGTAACGTGCCGACAACGGGCGCCGCCCGCACGGTTGAGCCGCTGCCTGTTGGGCCAAGATAGGGGCAGAGCCCCGAACAGGAGGTTGCTTCGATGGCGACGAAGGACACTGGTGGTCAGAAGCACGCGGACCGCCGTGAGGAAGAGACCGAAGAGGTCGAGGCCAGCACCGAAACCACGGAGCGGAACGAGAAGCTCGACGAGGACGTCGACGACATCCTGGACGAGATCGACGAGGTACTCGAGTCCAACAGTGAGGACTTCGTGCGGCAGTTCGTCCAAAAGGGCGGGCAGTAACCACACGGGTCGGGGATCGGGGAGCGGGAGCACCACCCAACGGCGGTGTCCGGCTCCACCGGTTCGCTCACAGCACAATCGTGGATCGGCGCTTCGCCGTCGCTCGCGATGGTCGCCAAGGAGCCATGGTCACTAGGGTCCGGCGTGGTCAGTCAGGCCAAGCCATCAGTAGTTCTGATCACCCGACGCTTCCCGCCCCACTCCCAGGACGGGGAGCAACCGAAGGGAGTTGCGTGTCCGAAACGTTCGACGGTGGGGGACGGTTGCCCACGACGTTCATGACCCCGGGAACATCGTCCTTCACCGACTTTCTCCGCGAGGTCAACCCCGACCTCCTGCCGGGGTGGCGCGACATGCCCCAGGGCGGTTCGTCCGCTCACCTCTCCCCCGAGGGCACCACGATCGTCGCGCTGACCTTCCCCGGCGGTGTGGTGCTGGCGGGCGACCGCCGCGCCACGGCGGGCAACGTCATCGCGCACCGTGACATGGACAAGCTCTTCCGCACCGACGAGTTCTCCGCGGTAGCCATGGCCGGTACCGCCGGGGTGGGCATCGAGCTCGCCAAACTGTTCCAGGTGGAGCTGGAGCACTACGAGAAGATGGAGGGGCACTCCCTCTCGCTCGAGGGTAAGGCCAACCGGCTCGCCACGATGCTCCGCGGGAACCTGGGCATGGCGGTCCAGGGCTTCGTGGTCCTGCCCCTGCTCGTCGGATACGACGAGATCGAGCGCGTCGGCCGGATCTTCAGCTACGACCCTGTGGGCGGGCGTTACGAGGAACACCGGTACCACTCGATCGGCTCCGGGGCCGTCTACGCCAACGGCGCGTTGAAGAAGCTCTTCACCGACGATCTCTCCCGGGACGACGCCGTCACCGCCGCGTTGCAGTCGCTCTACGACGCCGCCGACGACGACTCCGCCACGGGGGGTCCCGACGTGCACCGCAAGATCTACCCACTGGTCGACGTCATCACCGAGGAGGGGCACCGCCGGTTGCCCCACGAAGAGATCGCCGAGGTGGCCGAGGCGATCGTGCGAGCACGCAGCGAACGTCCCGAGGGCCCGACAGCGCCGCTGCGCTGATGACCCGTCCCGACTCGAGTAAAGGAACGATCCGCGGTGTCGATGCCGTTCTACGTCTCCCCCGAACAGAGCATGAAGGACAAGGCGGACTACGCGCGAAAGGGAATCGCGCGGGGCCGCAGCGCCGTCGTACTGCGTTACGACGGCGGGATCCTGCTCGTCGCTGACAACATGTCCCGCACGCTGCACAAGATCAGTGAGCTCTACGACCGCATCGCGTTCGCCGCGGTGGGTCGGTACAACGAGTTCGAGAACCTGCGCCAGGCGGGGGTGAAGTTCGCCGATGTCCGCGGCTACGCCTATGACCGCCGCGACGTCAACGGGCGGATGCTGGCCAACGCCTACGCGCAGACCCTGGGCGCGGTGTTCAGCGAGAGCAGCAAGCCCTGGGAGGTGGAGATCATCGTCGCCGAGGTGGGGGAGACCGCCGACTCCGACCAGATCTATCGGGTCACCTTCGACGGTTCGGTGGTCGACGAACGCGAGTTCGTCGCCATGGGCGGTTCGGCCGAGCGTGTCAGCGCCACCCTGAAGGAGCACTTCGACAAGGACGCCTCCCTGGCCAGCGCCCTGGCCACGGCCATACACGCGCTCGACCACGAGAACGGCGAGCAGCGCGGGCTCGAGGCGTCCGGCCTCGAGGTCGCGGTTCTGGACCGCTCGCGGGAGCACCGCAAGTTCCGCCGTGTGCAGGGCGAGCGGCTCAACCACCTCATCGAGGAGGGCAAGGCGGCCACGGAGTCGGCCAGCGGGGACGACTCCACAGCAGAGGATGGCTCCACAGCTCAAGACAGTGACAGCTCCTGATGGTGCACTCGACCCAGCGGGCGTCGGGACGGTGGCCGAGATCCACCGTGCCGGCGCCCGTCGTCGTCGCAGCCCGGTCGCCGGACCGGGACGTAGGGTGGGGTGGTGGAGCGTCGCGGTGCTGTGACCGAGACGCCCGTGGGACGGAAGTTGGGTGAGTCCGCGTGGAACGTCGCATTTTTGGTCTGGAGAACGAGTACGGCGTGACCTGCACGTTCCGGGGTCAGCGGCGGCTGTCGCCCGATGAGGTGGCGCGTTACCTGTTCCGACGGGTGGTCTCTTGGGGGAGGAGCAGCAACGTCTTCCTCCGCAACGGGGCGCGGCTCTACCTCGACGTTGGCAGCCACCCGGAGTACGCCACCCCCGAGTGTGACAACCTGGCCGACCTGATCGCCCACGACAAGGCGGGCGAACGGATCCTCGAAGGGCTGCAGGTCGACGCCGAGCAACGGTTGCACGAGGAGGGCATCGCCGGAGAGATCTACCTGTTCAAGAACAACACCGACTCCGCGGGCAACTCCTACGGATGCCACGAGAACTACCTGGTCGGGCGGCACGGCGAGTTCGGCCGGCTGGCCGATGTCCTCATCCCGTTCCTGGTGACCCGCCAGATCATCTGCGGCGCCGGCAAGGTGCTGCAAACCCCGCGTGGCGCGCTGTTCTGCGTGAGCCAGCGCGCCGAGCACATCTGGGAGGGCGTGTCCTCGGCGACCACGCGTTCGAGGCCCATCATCAACACCCGCGACGAGCCGCACGCCGACGCCGAGCGGTTCCGGCGGCTGCACGTGATCGTGGGCGACTCCAACATGAGCGAGATGACCACGCTGCTCAAGCTGGCCTCCACCGACCTCGTGCTGCGGATGATCGAGACGGGGGTCGTCATGCGCGACTACACCCTGGAGAACCCCATCCGGGCGATCCGCGAGGTCAGCCACGACATGACCGGCCGGCGCAAGGTGCGCCTGGCCAACGGGCGCGAGGCCAGTGCCCTGGAGATCCAGCGGGAGTACCTGGAGAAGGTGCGGACCTACGTCGACCGGCACGGCACCGACGCCACCGGAAAACGGATCCTGGAGCTGTGGGAGCGCACGCTCGAGGCGGTGGAGACCCAGAACCTGAGTCTGGTGCAGCACGAGGTCGACTGGGCCGCGAAGTACCTGCTGCTGGAACGGTACCGGGAGAAGCACGGGCTGTCGCTGTCGTCGCCGCGTGTCGCCCAGCTCGACCTGGCCTACCACGACATCCACCGCGACCGTGGGCTGTTCTACATGATGCAGGACCGGGGCCAGATGGAGCGTGTGGTGAACGACCTGAAGATCTTCGAGGCCAAGTCGGTGCCGCCGCAGACCACGCGCGCGCGGCTGCGGGGCGAGTTCATCCGTCGGGCACAGGAGCAGCGCAGGGACTTCACGGTCGACTGGGTGCACCTGAAGCTCAACGACCAGGCGCAGCGGACCGTGCTGTGCAAGGATCCGTTCAAGTCGGTCGACGAGCGCGTCGAGAAGCTCATAGCCGGCATCTAAGCCCGAACCGTCCGCTTAGCCGGCTCTCACCCAGCTTACGGCAGTCTGGCCGTTTCGATAGTGTGTCGGGAACCCGAGCCGGATTATTGAGGAATTGACGTATGCGACGACGAGCAGCCGCCCTCGCGGTGCCGTTCTGCGCCGTGCTACTCGCGGTGTCGAGTTGCGGTTCCATCCCTGAGGACTGGAAGACCCCGGCTTTCCTGCAGAGTGACGAGGAGGAGCTCGACGAGCGGCTGCCCACCGTCACCGGCGAGGTCGGCGAGGAACCCGAACTCGAGTTCCCCGACATCGCCCCACCCGAGGAGCAGATCTCGGGGGTCATCCACGAGAACGACGAGGGCGAGGGCGAGCTCATCCGCGCCGACGACATGCTCCTGGCCCACATCGTCGACTACCAGTGGACGGCCAAGGGCGAGTACGAGAAGACCCAGTCCACCTACGAGGCGGGGGCGCCGGTGGTCCTCCAGCTGGAGCAAATGGGCGAGGAGCTCACCTCCGACCTTGTCGACCAGCGTGTCGGCAGCCGTGTCGAGTACGTGTTCCCGCCACAGGACCCGGAGGAGGCCGCGGCCATGGGGCAGCCCGAACCGGAGCCCGGGGCGTCGGTGTCGGTCGTCGACGTCAAGGACCGGTTCGGCAAGGGCGAGACCGTCTCCGGCGAGCAGACCACCGACGGCGGCGACGGCCTTCCCACGGCCAAGGACGAGGGGTCCGACGAACCCGAGATCTCGGTGCCCGAGGGGGACCCCCCGGAGGATCTCGAGTCGGTCCAGCTGATTGAGGGGGACGGACCCGAGGTCGAGGCCGAGCAGCAGCTCATCGTGCAGTACACCGGTGTCACCTGGGACGAGGGCGAGGTGTTCGACTCCACGTGGAGCCGCGACGGCGCCCCGGCGACCTTCGCGATCGGCGCCGGCCAGGTCATCGAGGGCTGGGACGAGGGCCTGGTGGGCGAGAACGTCGGCAGCCGGGTGATGCTCGCGGTCCCCGAGGACATGGCCTACGGCGGTGAGGACGCCCAGCAGAGCGGCCAGGACAACCCAGAGGGAGCGCTGGTGTTCGTCGTGGACATCCTCGGCGCCGTCGACGTCGCCACGCCCGAGGAGCAGGCCAGCGAAGACGGGGAAGACGAGGACGACGGCGGTGACTCCGGGGGCGAGGAGTAACGCTCGCCCACCTCATCGGCGGCGGGACCGGGGCCACCGGCCCGCCGTCGATGAGGGAGGTCGGGGCCGTGCCCGCGATCGTGGGGACCGGTGGCGTTGGCCGTACCGGGGCCCGGTCGCGGGCGCGATAACGTCGTGGCTGTAGGTCATCGGGGGCGACGCGAGGGGACGGGCCGGCGATGTCACAACGGAAGACCGAACGGCAGCTCAACCTGGTCATCTGCCTGCTCGCGACCCGGAGGTTCCTCACCGCCCGGGAGATCCGCGCGACCGTCGCCGGTTACGCCGACGCCGAGACCGATGCCGCGTTCAAGCGGATGTTCGAGCGGGACAAGCGGGAGCTGCGCGAGAGCGGGATCCCGCTCGAGACGGGCAGCGTCGATGTCTGGAGCGAGGAGGAGGGCTACCGGATATCGCGGAGTGACTACGAGCTGCCCCCCATTGAGCTGCTTCCCGACGAGGCGGCCGTACTCGGGCTCGCGGCGCGGGCGTGGCGGTACGCGGCCCTGGGGGACGCGGCGGCCAGCGCGGTGCTCAAGCTCAGGGGGGCCGGCGTTCCCGTCGACTCCGACGCGGCACCCGGTGTCACCCCCGTTCTCAGCACCGACGAACCGGCGTTCCTACCGATCTGGCAGGCGGTTCGGGACCGCCGCCCGGTGCGTTTCGACTACCGCAAGCCCGGCGCGGAGGTGGCGCCCCGCCACCTCGAACCGTGGGGGGTGGTCAACGTGTGCGGCCGGTGGTACGTAGCCGGCTACGACCGCGACCGCCGGGCCCAACGGGTGTTTAGGCTGAGCCGGATCGCCGGTGAGGTCACCGTGGTGCGCTCCGAGCGGCCCGTCGAGGTGCCCGACGGGGTCGACATCCGCTCGGTGGTGCGCGCGCAGGGCACGGAGGCCGAACGGGTGGCCCGGCTCCGGGTGCGCGCGAACACCGGGCACGCGCTCCGGCGCGCCGCGTTGCGGATCGTGCCCGGCGACGGGTCGCCCGAGTCCGGCCGCTGGGACCGGGTGGACTACCCTTTCACCGACGTCGCGGCCCTCGTGTCCGCCGTGGCGGGTTACGGTGACCGTGTCGTGGTGGAGGAGCCCGCCGAGGCGCGTGAGGCCACGGGGCGCCACCTGCGGGAGGTGGCCGCACGCGATCCCGCCCCCGGCGAGCACGTCGCCGTCGCGACGAACACGGAGCCCGTGGCCACCGGACGCGGCGGGGCCTCCTCGGCGCAGCTGCGCCGGTTGCTCATGCTGGTGCCGTACGCGCTGAGCCACGACGTCCGGGTACCGGAGGTGGCCGCGCACTTCGGGTTGAGCGAGAAGCAGGTACTGAAGGACCTGAGCCTGCTGTGGATGTGCGGCCTGCCCGGCTACACCCCGGGGGACCTGATCGACGTGGACCTCGACGCCGCCCGCTCCACCGGCGAGATCATCATCGACAACGCCGACACCCTGGCCCAGCCGTTGCGGCTGACCGCGGACGAGGCCGCGAGTCTGGTCGTGGGCGTGGGATTGCTGGGCGAACTGCCGGGCATGGCCGGCAGCGACGCGTTGAAGCGTGCCGGAGAGAAGCTGCGTGGCGCCGCTGAGCAGGGCAGGAACGCCAGCGAACAGGCCGGGGTCCTCGATCGGCTGGCCAGCGCGGTCGAGGTCCGTCTCGACCTCAGTGACGAGGTCCGCGAACTGCAGAGGCGCTGCGACGAGGCGCTGCGGGGCGGGCAGCAGGTACACCTGCGTTACCTCTCGGGCTACTCCGACGAGGTGACCGAGCGCGATGTGGACCCGATGACCCTGGTCGTGCAGGACGGGCACGCCTTCCTCGAGGGCTGGTGCCGGCTGCGGGAGGACGTGCGGCTGTTCCGGCTCGACCGGGTACTGGATATGACGGTGCTTCCGGTTCAGGCGGAGGTGCCGTCCCGGGCGCGCCATCGCGACCTGCGCGACGGCGTGCTACAGACCTCCGAGACGGACACCCTGGTCACGCTGGAACTCGAACCGCGGGCGCGCTGGGTGACGGAGGAGTACGTGTGCACCGGCGTCGAGGAGCTGACGGACGGCCGGGTTCGGGCGACACTGCGCACCCCTGCCCCCGGGTGGGTGCGCCGGTTCGCGCTGCGGCTGGGGCCGGACGCGCGGGTCGTCGCGCCGGCGGAGCTCGCCGCGCGGGTACGTGAGGACGCCCGCAGCGCCCTGGACGGCTATTCTCCCGACACGAGTGATGGCGCGCCGGCGGCCGGGAGCGGGTAGCGCCGTTTCGGGTGTGGCGCGGGCGACGGGCCGGGTTAACGCCGGGGCCAGCCGAGATTAACGCGTCCCGGGATAGGCTGGCCCCGTGTTCGCGATCATCGTTCTCGTTTCCCTGACCCTCGTGGGCCTGCTCGCGGTGGGTTTCCTCGCCTACCGGCTGCTGGCGCAGCTACGTCGGTTGCAGGAGGAGATCGCGCGGGTCCGCGAGGACTTGGAGCCGCGTTACCAGGAGGTGCGCGCGCGGGCCGAGCGTGCCCGCGTCGACACCCGATGACCCGCCGCGGGAACGACGCTCGCCTACAGCTCGGGAGGTGGCCGTGGACGCCGGTTCGATCCTGGTTCCGTTCGTCGTGGCGCTGCTGTGGTTCGGCCCGATCCTGGCCAGCGGCGCCCTCGTCTTCTACCTGCTGGCGCGGGTACGCCGCATCCGGGACCAACTCGCCGGGATCAGGGCGGGACTCGGCCCACACCAGAGTGAGCCGTGACCTTCGTGCCGAGTACGCTGGACAGTGGGCCCCGATAGCTCGTTACCAGCCGGGACCGTATGATCATAGGCGCGGGGTGGCGTCGTGGAAAGAGGTTGAGACATGGGCATGGATTTCCGTACGCTGCTCATTCTGCTTCTCATCGCGGTGGTGTTGTTCGGGGCCAAGAAGCTCCCGGACCTCGCTCGCTCGATCGGTCGCAGCGCCCGGATCCTCAAATCCGAGACCAAGGGATTCCGGGAGGACGAGGAGGACAGCTCCACCGAATCCGCCAGCGAGAGCGGCTCCTCGCGGGGCGCGCAGGCACAGCCCTACGACCGCGACGCCCCCGCGTCGCAATCCCAGCAGCCGGGCTACGCCGAGCTTCCCCCGAGCCAGTACGTCGTTGACGAGAACGGTCAGCCGGTGCCCCGGCAGCACGGAAGCTAGCCGGGGCGCGCTTCCCGGTCTCGGGTGCGGCCGCCGCGTGGCGGTGTGCCGGTAACGTGGGGGCTGTCAACCGGTGTGGTCAAGGGTTCGAGGAGCGTAGGCGGGCGGATGCGGACGCGGCGACTGCGGGAGAGAGACCCGGAAGCGCGCATGCCGCTCGTGGAGCACCTGCGCGAGCTCCGCAACCGGATGGTCAAGGCGCTGATCTTCGTGGCCGCCGGCGTCGGGCTGGGGTTCTACTTCTTCGACCCGGTCTGGGAGGTACTGAAACAGCCCTACTGCGGGCTGCCGCAGTCCGGCGAGGTCACCGGCGACGCCGACGCTTGCAGCCTGATCTACACGGGCATCTTCGAGGCGTTCTTCCTGAGGTTCAAGGTCGCGCTGATCGTCGGCATCCTGGTCTCGTGCCCGTTCTGGCTCACCCAGCTCTGGCTGTTCGTCGCGCCCGCGCTGCGTGGCAAGGAGAAGCGCTACACGTGGTTCTTCATCGGCGCGGCCGTACCCCTGTTCCTCACGGGCTCGGCGCTGGCCTACTTCATCACCCAGCAGGCGATGGAGATCCTTTTCGCGTTCGCCGCCGAAGGCGAGATCGCGATGATCACCATCACCAACTACCTCAACTACATGATCACCATGGTCCTGGTGTTCGGGATCGCCTTCGTGGTGCCGCTGATCGTGGTGCTGTTGAACCTCTTGGGAGTGCTCAGCCACGCCGCGATCGCGAAGTGGCGCCGCCTGATCATCTTTCTCGCCTTCGTCGCCTCCGCGATGGCCACCCCCGCCGAGCCGTTCTCCATGCTGGCCCTGGCGATCCCGGTCATCATGCTCTTCGAGTTGTCCGAGCTGTTCTGCTACCTCAACGACCGCCGCAAGAGCAGGCACGACCCCACGGTCGGCCTCTCCGACGACGAGATCTCCGAACTCGACGAGGAGCCCTCCCCGATCGACGAGGAGACCTCACGGGAGACACCGAACCGCTAGGGTCGTCCGTGTGGGCGCGACCACGGCGACGAGGGCCGGGCGCGAGACGATCGAAGGAGGAACAGCGATGAGCGAGCAGGCCGACACCGGCGCCGGCCGCGAGTTGCCCCCCGAGGCCCAGGGCAACGAGAAGTGGCACGACACCACTAACGCCGTCTGGAAGCGGTCCTCACTGTCGAGCGAGGACTCCGACGCCATCGTCGAGGTCGCCAAGTTCGACGACGGCTTCCGCGCGGTACGCGACGGCAAGCACCCCGAGAAGGGCATCCTCTTCTTCACGCCGGCCGAGTGGGAGGCGTTCGTTTTGGGCGCCAAGGACGGCGAGTTCGACATCCCCGAGGAGTACCTCACGCCCGAGGAGGCGGCCATCCAGCGCGGCGAGGTGCCCGCCAAGGCGGTACCGTCCCCGCACAACACCCGGGAGTCGGGCGAGACCGGGTAACGACGGCGCCGCTGCCCGCCCCCACGCTGCCGCGGCTTCTCCCCTAATCCACGCGGTACGTCCCGACCTCGCCACCGTCACCGTGCCGCGCGGCCGCGGCGTCACCACCGCCACCACCGGGACGGGCGCCTCGCCGGTCGGGGCTACGCCGACGGGAACGCGTCGCCGGAGCCCCCGGACACGTGAGGTGGTTCCGAGTTCGGTGCGGATGTTGACGGCGGCCGCACCGCCGCGAACCTCCTAGGCTTGGACGATATGAGTACGCACGCAGCGCGGTACGCCGCGTTCCGTCGGCGCCAGGCCGAGTCCAGTGCCACGATCGAGGACTTCCAGGGGATCTACGGCTTCGAGTTCGACCCCTTCCAGGTGCGGGCATGCAAGGCGGTGGAGTCCGGGCACGGTGTGCTCGTCGCCGCCCCCACCGGGTCGGGAAAGACCGTCGTGGGCGAGTTCGCGGTTCATCTCGCGCTGCGCGACGGTGGGAAGTGCTTCTACACCACACCCATCAAGGCGCTGTCCAACCAGAAGTACACCGACCTGGTGCGCCGGTACGGCAGCGACAGCGTCGGCCTGCTCACCGGGGACAACAGCGTCAACGGCGAGGCGCCGATCGTGGTCATGACCACCGAGGTGCTGCGCAACATGCTCTACGCGGGCTCGCGCACCCTCAGCGGACTGGCCTACGTGGTCATGGACGAGGTGCACTACCTCGCCGACCGTTTCCGCGGCGCTGTGTGGGAGGAGGTCATCATCCACCTGCCGGCGTCGGTGCGGATGGTGGCCCTGTCGGCCACGGTCAGCAACGCCGAGGAGTTCGGCGAGTGGCTGCAGCAGGTGCGCGGTGACACCACGGTGATCGTGGACGAGGAACGCCCCGTCCCGCTGTGGCAGCACGTCATGGCCGGCAAACGGCTGCACGACCTATTCGTTCCCGTCGAGCGGGAGAGTGAGGAGAGCAGCGGCTCCGAGAGCCGCAAACGCACCCGCAAGCGCGAGCGCCGCGACAAGCGGGGCGGGGACGGTGACATCGTGGTCAACGGTGAGCGCATGCGGGTGAACCCGCGGCTGATCCGGTTGGCCCAGGAGGAAGAGCGGCTCTCCGTGGTCGCGCAGAAGCGGCGCCCGCCCCAGGCGCGTGGCCGCGGCGCGTCCCGCCCGCGCGCCAAGTTCGCTCCACCGAACCGCGTACAGATCATCGACGAGCTCGACCGCGATGGGCTTCTCCCGGCGATCACGTTCATCTTCAGCCGGGCCGGCTGCGACGACGCCGTCAGGCAGTGTGTCCATTCCGGACTGCGGCTGACCACCGACGAGGAGGCCGCGGAGATCCGCGAGTACGCCGAGCGCCAGTGCGCGGACATCCCGCGCGCCGATCTGGCGGTGCTCGGGTTCCACGAGTGGCTGGAGGGGCTGGAACGCGGCATCTCCGCCCACCACGCCGGGATGCTGCCGACCTTCAAGGAGATCGTCGAGACGCTCTTCTCCCGTGGGCTGATCCGCGCGGTGTTCGCCACCGAGACTCTGGCGTTGGGGATCAACATGCCCGCGCGCACCGTCGTCATCGAGAAGCTCGACAAGTGGAACGGCGAGACCCACGCCATGCTCACCCCGGGTGAGTACACCCAGTTGACGGGCCGCGCCGGGCGGCGGGGCATCGACGTCGAGGGGCACGCCGTGGTCGTGTGGCAGCCCGGCACCGACCCGGAGTCGGTCGCGGGACTGGCCAGCACCCGCACCTACCCGCTGAACTCCAGCTTCCAGCCGTCCTACAACATGGCCGTCAACCTGGTCGGTCAGGTCGGGCGCGAGCGCAGCCGGAACATGCTGGAATCCTCGTTCGCGCAGTTCCAGGCCGACCGCGCCGTGGTCGGCCTGACGCGCGAGCTCCGCAAGCACGAGGAGGCGCTCGAGGGCTACGCCAAGGCGGCCGAGTGCCACCTCGGTGACTTCATGGAGTACTCGGGGCTGCGCCGTCAGCTCAAGGACACCGAGAAGCGGGCCGCGAAGGGGCGCAACGCCCAGCGGCGGGACGAGGCGGTACGCAGCCTGGAACGGCTGCGTCCCGGTGACATCATCCGGGTTCCCCGGGGGCGGCACACCGGGTTCGCCGTCGTCC
Organism: Halostreptopolyspora alba; assembly: GCA_003725585.1. GTDB lineage: Bacteria > Actinomycetota > Actinomycetes > Streptosporangiales > Streptosporangiaceae > Lipingzhangella > Lipingzhangella alba. Next base: position 155,130 of record RJMB01000002.1, read on the forward strand.
TCGATCCCGGCACCGGCGGGGAGGTTCCGGCCCCGCTGGTTCTGACCTACAATCGGCAGGTCAAGCGGGTGAACGCGGCCGACTTTCCCGAACCGGTCGAGCCGGCCGGCCGGCTGCGTATCCCGAAGAACTTCTCCGCCCGCTCCGCGCAGTCGCGCCGCGATCTCGCCTCGACACTGCGCAACAAGCTGAACGAGGGCGAGGTCGAGCGGACGTCGGGCTCCCGTGGCGGCGGCGAGCACGACGCGGAGGAGGTCGAGATCACCCGGTTGCGCCGCGAACTGCGCGCGCACCCGTGCCACGGGTGCGCCGACCGCGAGGACCACGCCCGCTGGGCGGAGCGCTACCACCGGTTGTCGAAGGAGACCGAGACGCTGCGCCGCAGGGTCGAGGGCCGCTCCCACGTGATCGCCCGGACCTTCGACCGGGTGTGCGGGGTGCTGCAGGAACTGGGATACCTGGACGGCGACACGGTGACCGAGGGGGGCCGGCTGCTCGCGAACGTGTACTCCGAGCTGGATCTGCTCGCCGCCGAGTGCCTGCGCCGTGGTGTGTGGGATGATCTCGACCCGGTCGACCTGGCGGCGTGCGTGTCGTCGCTGGTCTACGAGTCGCGGCGGTCCGACGACACGTTCCCGCGGGTTCCGGACGGCGCCCCGGCCGACACACTCTCGGAGATGGAGCGGATCGCCGACGAGCTGCACGAGATCGAGCGCAACCATCGCGTGTCGTTCCTGCGCGCGCCCGATCTCGGCTTCGTCTGGACCGCCCACCGGTGGGCGCGTGGCGACCGGCTCGACCGGGTCCTCATGGACGCCGAGATGTCCGCGGGCGACTTCGTGCGCGCCGCGAAGCAGCTGTTGGACATGCTCGGCCAGATCGCCGACGCCGCCCCGGCCGACACACCGATCCGGGAGAACGCGCACAGCGCCATGGACCAGGTGCGCCGCGGGGTGGTGGCCTACTCCTCGGTCTAGACGTGATGTCTGGGCGTTGGTCACGAGCGAGACGCCCCCGAACAGCGGTTGAACGAGCAAGAGGTCTCCTAGTTTCGGTGCGGACCGGCGACATCCACACCGCCGTTCGGGAGCCCCTCACGTGCCGCAGTGACGCTTCGCTGCCCCCATGACCTAAGGGGCGCGTGGTCGAGGGAGACGGCCGCTGCGAGCCGCTGAGCGCTTCCGGGGCACTCGCCACCACGTTCTCGTGGGGCGGGACCTACCGCGTCGGGGCGAGGTCTCGGGCTCCAACTAAATTCGAAGTGTATTCGTGATGTCACTATGCGTGCGCTTCTAGTGTAGTGTCATCCGGCGAACGATCCTCAGCGGCCGCCGCATGCGAACGACAGACGGGGGGTTCTTCGCTATGGCGCAGCGCACCATGTTGATCACCAATGACTTCCCGCCGCGGACGGGGGGAATCGAGACGTTCGGATACGAGCTGGCGCGGCGCATCCCGGGGGCCGGAAACGGGAGCGTGCTGGTCTACACTTCCTCGAGCGTGGGGCAGCGCGAGTTCGACCGGGCGCAGCCGTTCGCGGTCGTCCGCGACCCCGCGAGCACGCTGCTGCCCACTCCGCGTATCGCGCGAAAGGCGGCCGACCTCGTCCGCGAGCACGGATGCGATCGTGTCGTGTTCGGCGCCGCGGCCCCGCTCGGGTTGCTGGCGCGCGGGCTGCGCGCCGCCGGAGCCGGGGAGATCGTCGCGCTGACCCACGGGCACGAGGCGTGGTGGTCGCGGCTGCCCGGGGTACGGCTGACCCTGCGCAGGATCGGCCGGGACGTCGACGTGCTGACCTATCTGGGGGACTACACCCGGGACGTGTTGTACGGGGCGCTGGGAGACACGGCCCGCCACCGGCTCGTCCGGCTGGCGCCGGGGGTCGACACCGGCCTCTTCCACCCCGAGCGTGACGGATTGCCGGTACGCGAACGGTATGGCCTCGGTTCGGGGCCGGTGATCCTGACGGCGTGCCGGCTGGTCGCCCGCAAGGGGGTCGACACGCTGATCCGGGCGATGTCGTGGGTGCGGGTGCGGCATCCCCGGGCGCGGCTGCTGGTGGTGGGGGAGGGGCCCGACGGGCGGCGGCTGCGGGAGCTGGCGCGCTGGATGGGCGTCGACGGCGAGGTGGTCTTCGTCGGCGCACACCCCCACGAGGATATGCCGGGGTTCTTCGCGGCGGCCGACCTGTTCGCCATGCCGTGCCGTTCGCGCCGCGCCGGGCTGGAGGCCGAGGGTCTGGGGATCGCGTTCCTGGAGGCGGCCGCGAGCGGGGTGCCGGTGCTGGCCGGCAACTCCGGGGGCGCGCCCGAGGCGGTACGGCACGGGGAGACCGGCTACGTCGTCGACGGCCGGGATCCGGGTGAGGTGGCCCGGCGCGTCTCCCGTGTCCTGGACTCGCCCGAGCACGCGCGGGCCATGGGGCTGAGTGGCCGCGAGTGGATGACCCAGGAGTGGACCTGGGAGCGCACAGCGCGACGTCTGGAATTCCCGCACGGCTGAGGCGTGAGCCTTCGGGGCCGTCCGCCGATATACTTGGACGACCTAATAAAAGGTCGAGCCATAGTGAAGTGGGGATCCGCCATGCGCGTGGAACGCGCGCTTCCCACGCGGGAAGCCTCCGACCTGCTGGACCTGGTCCAGACGCTGGTCAACCGGGAGATCGCCCCGAGGGCCGCCGTCGACGAGGAGCGGGCCGCCTTCCCGCGGGACCTCTTCACCCGGCTGGGTCGGGCGGGGCTCCTCGGGCTGCCCTATCCCGCCGACTACGGGGGAGGCGGCCAGCCCTACGAGGTCTACCTCCAGGTCGTCGAGGAGTTGGCACGCGGGTGGCTCGCCGTGGGACTCGGTGTCAGCGTGCACACCCTGGCGTGCTTCCCCCTGGCCGGGTACGGTGCCCCCGACCTCCGGGAAGCGCTGCTCGGGGACCTCATCGGCGGGGAGCTGCTGGGTGCCTACTGCCTGTCCGAGGCGGACTCCGGATCCGACGCCGCCGCGATGGCCACCACGGCGACCCCTGTCGACGGCGGGTACCTGGTCAACGGCACCAAGGCGTGGACCACCCACGGGGGTGTCGCCGACTTCTACACCCTCTTCGCGCGTACCGGGGGCTCCGGCCCGGGCGCGCGTGGAATCAGCTGCCTGCACGTGCCGGCCTCGACCGAGGGAGTGAGCGCCGCCCCACCCGAGCGGAAGATGGGGATGGCGTCCTCCCCCACCGCATCGGTGCGCTTCGACGCGGCACGCGTCGACGGGACCGCACTCATCGGCGAGCGTAACCGGGGGTTCGGTATCGCGCTCGCCGCCCTCGACTCTGGGCGCCTGGGCATCGCGGCCTGCGCGGTGGGGGTCGCGCAGGCGGCCATGGACATCGCGGTCGACTACGCGCGTGAGCGCCGGCAGTTCGACCGGCCCATCAGCGAGTTCCAGGGGGTCGGATTCCTGCTCGCCGACATGGCCACGCAGGTCGAGGCCGCCCGCGAGCTCTACCTCGCGGCCGCCCGGCGCCGTGACCTGGGGCAACCGTTCGGCGCGCGAGCCGCGATGGCGAAACTGTTCGCCTCCGACACCGCCATGCGCGTGACCACCGACGCCGTGCAGGTGCTGGGTGGGGCCGGCTACACCCGCGACCACCCGGCCGAGCGCCTGATGCGCGAGGCCAAGGCGCTGCAGATCGTCGAGGGGACCAACCAGATCCAGCGGATGGTCATCAACCGGCATCTCGACGACCGCGGCTGAGAGAGGGCGCCGGTTTCGCGCCACACCGGGGTTTCCCGGGCCGGGAACAGATTGGTAACAGGGGGACGATCCCCCCTTTTTCGGCGAAACGTCCGTTGATACAAAATGCCGGGTGTCCGTGTGGCTCGCGTCACAAAACGGGAGGTGGGTGTGGCGAGTATCCGGTTGGCCGGGGTCAGCAAGGTGTACCCCGATCGGACGGCCGCGGTGAGCGAGCTCGCCCTCGACATCACCGAGGGGGAGTTCCTGGTCCTCGTCGGGCCGTCCGGGTGCGGCAAGACCACCGCGCTGCGCATGATCGCCGGGCTCGAGGAGATCAGTTCGGGAACCCTCACCATCGGCGACCGCGTCGTCAACCGCGTACCGGCACGCGACCGCGATGTCGCCATGGTGTTCCAGAGCTACGCTCTGTACCCACATCTCACGGTGCGCGACAACATCGCCTTCGGGCTGCAGCTACGCAAGATGCCCAAGGCCGAGATCGCCAAGCGGGTGGAACAGGCGGCCGAGACTCTCGGGCTCACCGAGCACCTCGACCGCAGGCCCCGCAATCTCTCGGGTGGCCAGCGGCAGCGGGTGGCCATGGGGCGCGCCATCGTGCGGAAACCGCACGCCTTCCTCATGGACGAGCCGCTGTCCAACCTCGACGCCAAACTGCGCGTCCAGATGCGCGCCGAGATCTCGCGGATCCAACGCGACCTGGGCGTGACCACGGTCTACGTGACCCACGACCAGGTCGAGGCGATGACCCTGGGTGACCGCGTCGCCGTGTTGAAGAAGGGCGTGCTGCAGCAGGTGGCCCCGCCCCAGGAGCTCTACGACCGGCCGACCAACATCTTCGTCGCCGGGTTCATCGGATCCCCCTCGATGAACCTGCTACAGGCGAGGTTGGAGGCCGACACCGGCACCACCGGCGCGCGCCTGCGGCTCGGCGAGCAGACGCTCGCGGTGCCCGCCGCCCTGCTGGCCGAGCGCCCCCGGCTGCGCGACTACATCGGGCACGACGTCGCCGTGGGAATCCGGCCCGAGGACATGGAGGACGCCGAACTGGTCGACACCCCCGACGACAGCGCGCTGACCTCGACCACCGATCTCGTCGAGGCGCTCGGTTCCGAGATACTGCTGCACTTCCAGCTGGACGCCCCGCCCGTGGTCACCGAGGACACCAAGGAGCTGGCACGCGACGTCGGCGCCGACCACCTCGACGCCGCGAGCCGAAAGAGCGACATCATCGCGCGCTGCAGCCCCCGCTCCCGGACGAAGAGCGGTGACCCGCTGCGGGTACGCGTCGACACCACACGGCTGTATTTCTTCGACCCCGAGACCGGCGCGGGCATCTGGGGGGACCCCTCGTCCGCGTACCAGCACAAGGAGGAATCCCATGCGTGAGTACCCGTGGACCGGCCGCGGCACGATCGCGGTAGCCGCGGCCGCGGCGCTGGTCGCAACTGGCTGCTCCCCGGGCTCGGGGCCCGGGGGAGACGGTGAGCTCGCCGGGGTGGAGCTCTCGGTGGCCGCCAAGTGGACCGGTGCGGAGGAGGAGGGCTTCCGGGCGGTGCTCGACGAGTTCGAGTCACAGACCGGCGCGACGGTGTCCTACGAGTCCACCGGCGAGGACACCGGCGCCTACCTGGGGCCCAAGATCGAGGCGGGCGAGCCGCCGGACATCGCGGCGCTGCCGCAACCCGGACTGGTCGACGAGTACGCCGAACGCGGTGACCTGATGCCCCTCGGTGGCGAGGCGGCCACCAACCTCGAGGAGCAGTACGCCGACTACTGGCAACAGCTGGGATCCTCCGACGGCGACACCTACGGCGTGCTGGTCAAGGCCGCCCACAAGTCGCTCGTGTGGTACCGGCCCGACGCGTTCGACGAGGCCGGCGTGCAGGAGCCCACCACCTGGGACGAGATGGTCGACACCACCTCGTCGACCCTCTCCAACGCCGGGATCACCCCGTTCGCCATGTGCGGCGCCTCCGGGTGGACCCTCACCGACTGGTTCGAGAACGTCTACCTCTCCGAGGCCGGAGCCGACTCCTACGACCAGCTCGCCAACGGGGAGCTCGCCTGGACCGACGACAGCGTCGTACGGAGCCTGGAGACACTGGCCGACGTCTGGGGCGAGGACTCACTGATGGTGGGCGGCCAGGACGGCGCGGTGCAGACCGACTTCCCCAGCTGTGTCAGCCAGGTCTACGGGCAGGACGAGGCGGCCATGGTCGTCGAGGCCGACTTCGTCGCGGCACCCGCGCGCGAGGCCGGGGCCACGGTCGGCGAGGACGCGGTGGCGTTCCCCTTCCCGGCCGTCGGAGAGGACCCGCCGGTGGTGGTCGCCGGCGACATCGCCGTGGCCATGACCGAGAACGAGGGGGTTGACGAGCTCATGGCCTACCTCTCCTCCGCCGAGGCGCAGGAACTCTGGGCCGAGCAGGGCGGGTACCTCTCCGCCAACTCCGAGGTCGCCACCGACGCCTACGGTGACGAGTTCACCCAGGAACTCGCCCAGACCGTGCTCGACGCCGGCGAGGAGGTCCGCTACGACCTTTCCGACCAGGTGCCCAGCGCGTTCGGCGCGACCGAGGGCTCGGGAATGTGGGCGATCCTGCAGGACTTCCTGCGCGATCCCAGCGATCCCGAGGCCACAGCCGAGGAGCTGGAACAGGCCGCGTCCGGAGACTAGGGCCCGTGTCGCGCAGTCGTGTTGGTGGACCGGTGATCGGCTCCCCGTTTCAGAAGACAGAGCTTAGGGCGAGAGCGGTACCCGATGACTGACTCCGACGGAGCACCGTCTCCCGCCGGCTCCGTGGCGCCCGAGGAGGGCGCCACGGGCGCCGCCGGGGACGAACCCACCAGAGGCACGGGGCGTCTGGGCCCGCCCCCGTGGTTGGCGCTGGTCTTCCTGCTGCCCGCACTGCTGTTCCTCGGCGCCTACCTGGTCTATCCGATCCTGTTCTCGGTGTACCGCAGCCTGTGGGACGCCGCGGGCACCGAGTTCGTCGGGCTGGACAACTACCGGCGGATGTTCACCGACCCCGCGACGTTCGTGGCTCTACGCAACAACGTCGTCTGGATCGTGGTCGCGCCGATCGTGGTGACGTTGGCGGGACTGATCTTCGCGGTGCTCACCGAGCGGATCCGGTGGGCCACCGCCTTCAAGATCATCGTCTTCATGCCCATGGCGGTCTCCTTCCTCGCCTCGGGGGTGATCTTTCGGCTCGTCTACGAGCAGGACCCCGAGAGCGGTCTCGCCAACGCGATCATCACCACCGTGCAGGACACCGTGTCCCCGTCGGCCGCCTACCCGGACGCCAACCCGCGGTCCGACGCGCCGTTGGAGGAGGGGCCCGGCGGCGCCTACGACGTCACCGATGAGGCCCAACCGGGCGAGCGGATCCAGGTGCCGCTGGTGGGTGTGCGGGCCGACGACCTACCCGAGAGCGCCGAGAACGCGACCGAGGGTCCCGTCGCCGGTCAGCACGAGATCAGCGGAACCGTCTGGCTCGACTTCACCCGGGGCGGCGGTGGCCAGGAGGGCGTCATCGACCCCGAGGAGTCGGGGCTTCCCGCGCTGGAGGTGCAGGCGGTACGCGACGGTGAGGTCGTCGCCACGGCGCACACCGGGGCCGACGGCACCTTCGTCCTGCCGGACCTGGCCAGTGAGCCCCACGTGGTGCGGCTGGCCGCGGACAACTTCACCGAGCCCTACCAGGGCGTCACCTGGTTGGGGCCCACGCTGATCACACCCGCCATCATCGGCGCCTACCTGTGGGTGTGGGCCGGGTTCGCGATGGTCCTCATCGCCGCCGGACTCTCGGCCATCCCACGCGAGTCGCTGGAGGCGGCACGCGTGGACGGCGCCACCGAGTGGCAGGTGTTCCGTCGGGTCACGGTGCCACTGCTCTCGCCGGTGCTGCTGGTCGTCGTCGTGACGCTGATGATCTACGTGCTGAAGATCTTCGACCTCGTACTGGTCATCGCCCCCGGTTCGGTGCAGGCCGACGCGAACGTCCTGGCCCTACAGATGTGGCGGGTCTCGTTCGGCGGCGGAAACGACCAGGGCATGGGGAGCGCGCTGGCGGTGTTCCTTCTCGTGCTCGTCGTGCCGGCGATGATCTTCCAGATCCGACGGTTCCGGCGGGAGAACCAATGATGACCACACCACAGGACGAGGAGGGGCCGCGCACGACGCTGGCCTCGCGGATCACCAGCCTGCTGGGCTCGGGCCTGGTCCAGCTGTTCCTGGTCTGCGTCGCCCTGTTCTGGCTGATGCCGACGCTCGGGCTGTTCGTCACCAGCCTGCGCTCGCCCCAGGACAACGCCTCATCGGGCTGGTGGACGGCGCTCCTGGAGCCCGCACAGCTCAGCCTGGAGAACTACGCCGCCCTGTTGGACAACCCCGACTTCGTCGCCTCCTTCGTCAACACGGTCCTGATCACGGTGCCCGCCACAGTGATCATCGTGGTGGTCGCGTCACTGGCGGCCTACGCCTTCGCGTGGCTGGAGTTTCCGGGGCGCGACTGGCTGTTCCTGATCGTCGTCGGTCTGCTGGTGGTGCCGTTGCAGGTGGCACTGATCCCGATCGCGCAGGTCTACGGAGGCGCCGGCCTCTACGGGTCGATCCTGGGGGTGGTGCTGTTCCATGTGGGGTTCGGCCTGCCGTTCGCGATCTTCCTGTTGCGGAACTTCTTCGCCGCGATCCCGCGCGACCTGCTGGAGGCGGCGCGGATGGACGGCGGCCGGGAGATCACCATCTTCAGGCGCGTGATTCTGCCCCTGGGCGGGCCGGCGATCGCCTCGCTGACCATATTCCAGTTCCTGTGGGTGTGGAACGACCTGCTGGTGGCGCTGGTCTTCGCCGACGCCCAGTCCGCGCCGATGACCGTGGCGCTGCAGTCGGAGATGCGACAGTTCGGGGCCAACCTCGACGTCATCTCCGCCGGGGCGTTCCTGTCCATGGTGGTTCCGCTGGTGGTGTTCTTCGCGTTCCAGCGCTACTTCGTCCAGGGCGTCATGGCCGGGTCGGTGAAGTGACCCGGACGCCACCGGGGAGTGGCGTCCGGGCCGGTGGGGCGGATCATTCGAGGTCCGGGTTCCCGATCGTCTGACCGGTCTCCTTGTCGAAGTAGTGCAGTTGGGTGGCGTCGACGGCCAGGCGTAGCCGTGACCCCGGGCGGACGGTGCTGCGCGGGTTGACCCGCGCGGTGAAGACGGACCTGTCACCGGACAGCGGCATCCCGGTTCCCTCCATCTCCTCGCCGTCGCCCGCGGCGTCGGCCGCCAGGGCCGCCGTCTCCTCGTGCTGCACCGGTGGGGCGTCGATACTGAAGATCACGTTGATCTCGGTCCCCAGCTCCTCGGTGACCTCGGCGGTCACCTCCATGGTGGGGTCGCCCTCCCGCTGCAGCTCGGCGTCGTCGAAGTCGGAGGGACGGATACCGAGGATGATCTCGCGGCCAAGGTAGTCGCGCAGCCGGGGACGCTGCGAGAACGTGGAGCTCGGCACCGAGATGGTGTGGTTGGCGAACTTCAGCAACGCGCCGTCGCCGTCCTTTTGCAGCTCGGCGCCGACGAAGTTCATGGCGGGCGAGCCGATGAACCCGGCGACGAACAGGTTGACCGGGTGGTCGAAGAGTTTCTTGGGGGTGTCGACCTGCTGCAATCGGCCCTCGCGTAGCACGGCGACCCGGTCGCCCAGTGTCATGGCCTCGACCTGGTCGTGGGTGACGTAGACGGTGGTGACGCCGAGCCGGTCGTGTAGCTGGTTCAGCGAGGCGCGCATCTGGACGCGCAGTTTGGCGTCGAGGTTGGACAGCGGCTCGTCCATGAGGAACGCCTGGGGCTCGCGAACGATGGCGCGACCCATGGCCACCCGCTGGCGCTGGCCGCCCGAGAGCGCCGCCGGCTTGCGTTTGAGGTAGGACTCCAGTCCGAGCATGGACGCGGCCTCGCTGACCCGGCGCTTGATCTCGGACTTGGAGATCTTGCGCAGCTTGAGCCCGAAGGCGAGGTTCTGCTCGACGGTCATGTGCGGGTAGAGCGCGTAGTTCTGGAACACCATGGCGATGTCGCGGTCCTTGGGAGGCCGGTCGTTCACCACCTGATCACCAATGATCAGGTCGCCGCCGGTGATCTCCTCCAGTCCCGCGATCATGCGCAGCGCGGTCGACTTCCCGCATCCGGACGGGCCGACCAGGACCATGAACTCGCCGTCGGCGATCTCCAGGTTGAGGTTGTCGACGGCCTTCACGCCGCCGGTGTACACCTTGTCGACGCCGTCGAGGACGATCTTCGCCATAGGCCAACAGCTCCCGTGGAATGAGCGGAGGGTGATCAATCTCTTTCGAATCTCTGCGTCTATCTGATCGCGAACTCGGCAATGTTGTCCAGAGTTTCGGTTATTTTGATCGAGAATCGTCCATATCGTGAGACGAAGTGTGTCGGCGTGGGTGGCTCGCGCTTCGGGAGTCAGCTCGGTGCGGCCGGGGGTGCTCCCACGACGAGGGCTGGCATCCAATTGGCGGGTGCGTTAACCTGGCCGCCAGTTATCCGATGCGTGCGTCCCCCTGGCCCGCCACCCGGCGGTGAACATCGCAGGAGCGTTCCCGACACGTGCGGCGGGGGTGCGACGGGGGACGGGCAGTCTGGGTAATCTACTGACCAGTCCAGCACTGGACGGGCCGGTCGAACGGTCGGTTCCTCGCGCACCGGACGCCGTACCACGCACCAGGTGCGTGCGGAGGTGCGTGAAGTACCGGGACTCCGTGGCCGGGCGGGGGGTTGGACCCGGAAAAGGCTCGAACATCCAGTAGACAACGGTCTCCGCGCTCGCCGCCGACGGGACGGATCCGGTCCGAAGGGTGATTCGGGCCTTTTTCCGTGTCCCCCCATACCTCTCCCGCGTTCCCCAGCCTCGGGGACCGGTACCACCCGTTCCCGCGGTACGCCGTAACCTCGAAGGGACCGAGGGCACCTCCGTACGTGGGGTGGTCGGGTCCAACCGTTCGAAACTCGTTCGGCCCGTTCGAGGTGGAAAGCGAGCCACGCGTGGTAGCTGAGGGCGTTCAGTGGGAGAAGGCCGAGGCCGGTGCGGTGCCGGAAGGGTCCGACACCGCGAAAGCCAGGCGCCACTGGAGCGGATCGGCCGCCCTGTGGCGCGTCCTCGCCGCCGTGGGTTCCGGGGTGGCCCAGCTCCTCGCGCTCCCGCCCCACGGGCTGTGGTGGCTCGCGCCCCTGAGCGCCACCCTGCTGGCTCTGGCGGTTCTGGGAACCCGGCCGCGCCGGGCCGCCTGGCTGGGGGCCGTCGCCGGCGCCGCCCTGATGGCCCCGCTCGTGCGCTGGCAGGACGTCTTCGGAGTCGACGTCTGGCTACTGACCGCCGCGGCCGAGACCCTGTACTACGTTCCCATGGCGATCGCGCTGGCGCTCGTGCTACGCCTTACTGGATGGCCGGTGTGGACCGCCGCGGTGTGGGTGCTGCAGGAGGCGGTGCGGGCCCGGTTCCCGTTCGACGGTTTCCCGTGGGGAAAACTGGCGTTCAGCCAGCCCGGCGGGCCCTTCGTCGGCTACGCGGCGCTGGGATCCTCGGCGCTGGTCACGTTCGTGGTCGCGCTCGCCGGGGGGATGTTGCTGTGGGCGATCCTGCGGCTGCTGCCCACGGTGCGCCGCAACGCCGCCCAGCTCCGATCCCCGAACGCGCGCGAGACGCGGCCGCCCCGCTTCGCGGTGCTCGCCGGCGTGGCCGCGCTGGGGGGAGTCGTGGCGTCCGCCGTCGTCGGTGCCGCGGTACCGACGATCGCGGTCCCCACGGAGCGGGACACCGTCACCGTGGCTCTGGTGCAGGGCAACGTCCCCCGCGCGGGCGAGATGGACATCCTCGGCGAGCGCGCCCAGGTGCTGCGAAACCACGTGAACGGGGTGCACCGCTTGGCCGACCGGGTGCGGACGGGTGAGGTCGAGCGGCCCGACATGGTGATCCTTCCCGAGAACGCCAGCGACATCGACGCCTACACCGACGAGGACGCCGCGGCCATGATCAGCGACGCCGCGGACGATGTCGAGGCGCCCCTGCTCTTCGGCATCACCCGGTTCAACGATGACGGCCGCACCCGCGAGGTCCGCAGTGTCGTCTGGGAGCCGGGCGCCGGAGAGCCCGGCGAGCACTACAGCAAGCGTTTCCTCGTGCCGTTCGGGGAGTACATCCCCTACCGCGACTTCTTCACGCGGTTCGTCTCGCGGCTGGAACAGGTCCCCACCGACTCGGTGCCCGGAACCGAACCGGGCGACGTCACCCTCGGCGGCACCACGATCGCCACGGCCATCTGCTTCGACGTCGCTTTCGACCGTCCGGTCCGCGAAGCCGTCGCCGAGGGCGGTGAGATCATCGCGGTCCCCACCAACAACGCGAACTACAACTTCACGGGACAGACGGACCAGCAGCTGGCCATCACCCAACTGCGCGCCGTCGAGCACGGGCGCCCGGCCGTGGTCGCCGCCACCAGCGGGGTCAGCGCGGTCGTCGCCCCCGACGGAGGGGTCTCCTACCGTTCCCCGGAGGCCGAGTCCGCCGAGCACGTGGCCGAGGTGCCCGCGATGTCCGGGCAGACCGTGGCCACCCGAATCGGGGTGTGGCCGGAGCTCGCCCTGTGCGCCGTCGCCGCCGGGGCGGTGGCCGTGGCGGTCGTCTCGGCGCGGCGCCCACGGCGGTAGGAGCGTCCCGCGTTCCCTGCCGGGGCGCGTTGGGGCACGGCCGACGGCGGCGGGATCCGGGGAACGAACGCGGCGCGTTACGCGTTGACCCTACAGGGCCCGTGGCGGAACGCGGATGATGCGAGGATGGTGCCCATGCCACTGTTGATCGTGTTGGCGCTGATGGCGCTGCCGTTCGTGGAGATCTGGCTGATGATCCTTGCGGGTCAGCAGGTCGGTGTCGCTTTGACCATCGCCGCGCTGTTCGCGCTGAGCGTCTCCGGTGTGTTCGTGTTGCGCGGGGCGGGGACCAGAACGTTTCGCGAGGCTGACGAGGCGATGCGCACGGGTACGCCGCCCCAGGGTGGCCTGCTCGACACCCTGATGGTCATGGTCGGTGGCGTCCTGCTGCTCATCCCGGGATTCGTCACCGGGGTGATGGGTGCCGCGCTCGCGTTGCCGTTCACCCGGCCCGCACTGCGGTGGGCCTTCGTCGCCTGGGCGGAACGCAGGGTTCGTAGGATGGCCGCCACCCCCCACGGTCCGGTCGTCACCGTACGCGGTCCCGGCTTTCCCGGGGCGGGGCACGGTCCAGGGAAACCCGGGGCGGGGCAGTCGGGAAGCGCCACTGACGGTCCCGGCAGCGGGCGCGTGGTGCCGGGCCGCGTGATCCGCGAGGACAACGGCGACTCCACGGGGTGACCATTTCCCAGTTACGGGGACGCTGGTGCGCGACCACCCGCGAAACGGGGACAATCCAAGGGTGACCAACGAACACCGGTGGAACTATCTCATGGACATGGACGGGGTCCTCGTGCGCGAGGAGAGCCTCGTTCCGGGCGCCGACAGCCTGATCGCGGAGCTCACCGCGAACGGCATCTCTTTCATGGTGTTGACGAACAACTCCATATACACCCCGCGTGACCTCCGCGCACGCCTCGTCCGCATGGGGCTGGACATTCCCGAGGAGTCCATCTGGACCTCGGCGCTGGCCACCGCCCAGTTCCTGCAGACACAGCGGCCGGGCGGCTCGGCCTACGTGGTGGGCGAATCGGGCCTGACCACCGCGCTGCACGGCATCGGCTACGTGCAGACCGACCGCGATCCCGACTACGTGGTTCTGGGGGAGACACGCACCTACAGCTTCGAGGCGATCACCCGCGCCATCCGGCTCGTCGAGGGTGGGGCGCGATTCATCGCCACGAACCCGGACGAGAAGGGCCCCAGCCGTGAGGGGTCGTTGCCCGCGACCGGTGCCGTGGCCGCGCTGATCGAGAAGGCCACCGGTCGGGCGCCCTACTACGTGGGCAAACCGAACCCGCTGATGATGCGCTCGGCGCTGCGCACGCTCGGCGCGCACTCCGAGAACACCCTGATGATCGGTGACCGTATGGACACCGATGTGCGCTCCGGGCTGGAATCGGGGTTGCAGACGGTCCTCGTGCTGTCGGGGATCTCCGACCGCCAGACCGCCGAGCTGTTCCCGTACCGGCCGACCAAGGTACTCGGGTCGGTCGCCGACCTCCTCGGAGCCACCGAGGACCCGTTCGGCGCCAAGGGGACCGACGGGGAGTGAACAGGGGTACGAGAACATGAGTGGGGCGGCGGCCCCCTTGGACCGCCGCCCCACTCAACACGGCTCAGGCGTTCTGACGCTCCTCCGTGGAAGTTCGCATGTGCTCCTGCTCTTCCCTACGGCGCTCCCGCAGCAGTTCCAGGCGTTCGGCCAGGACCTCCTCGAGATCTTCCATGCTGCGGCGCTCCAGGAGCATGTCCCAGTGCGTCCGCGCCGGCTTCGCCTTCTTGTCGTGCGGCACCTCGCCGTCGACCAGAAGGGCGCTGTCACCGCAGTAACGGCACTCCCAGTTGGTCGGGATCTCGGCCTCGGTCGCGAAGGTGATCGCGAAGCGATGCCCGCCGGGGCAGTCGTAGGTGACCTCCTGGCGCGGTGCCAGATCGGTGTTTCTGTCGTTCTCGTAGCTGGTCGCCCCGAGCCGTGTTCCGCGAAGTGCTCGCTCGGCCATCGTGTACGTGCCTCCAGGCGCTCTTGCGGTCTCGTGGGTGTCTAACGCGTCAGTCCGTCTCAAGATTCCCCGGACACCAGGCATCCAACCGTGGAAGAATGCGCGGCCACAGTCGTGATGCCCCGGTGTGACGCGGGCACCGTGGTGGTCCGTGGTTCATCGCACCGCCGGGTGCGTGAGGCGTCGGCGCACCCCATGGTCCTAGACGAATCTGTTGCGTCCGGTCCGGGGTCGGACCCGTGTCTCACGGGTGTCCTCCGCTGACCCACCACTGAAACACGGGGTGCCTGGGCTCGGCATCCCGATCTCAGCGAGGAGTCGATCATGAGCCACACCGGCCGCCACGTCGACACGGCCGCCCGGCCCCCACTCAGTGTCCCACGCCGCGGCCGCGATGCCGTTGCACGCCAGTAGCGGTAACCGCGAGCGAGACGCCGTGGGGGAGGAGCCGCGCGGGGAGCCGGGACCGGGCGCCGAGCAAGCCACCCGAGCCCGGGTCAAAGACCCCGCAACGGTTCCTCGGGGCCTGGCGGGCGGGCACCACCCGGTCACGCGCGTGGCTCCAGGATGACCACCGGGATGGGTCGGTCGGTCTTGGCCTGGTAGGTGTCGTACTGCGGCCACACCTCGGCCATGTACGGCCACAGTCGGGCCTTCTCCTCCTCGGAGGCGTCCCGGGCGCGCGCGTTCACCCGGTCGCCCTTGACCTGCAGGGTGACCTCGGGGTTCGCCCGCAGGTTCCGGTACCACAGTGGGTGCTCGTCAGACCCGCCGTAGGAGGCGACGACGACATAGTCGTCACCGTCCCGCCGGTAGATGAGCGGCGTGCTGCGCTGCTTTCCGGTGCGCCGACCCGTTGTGGTGAGGATCAGCACGGTGGTGCCCTGCCACTCGTGCCCCTCCTCGCCGTCGGTCTCGAGGTACCGCTGTACGTGTTCCTGGCCGAACAGCATGCCGCTCCTTCGTTGGTGGCTGACCTGGTCCACCCGGGTCTCCGTGGGGACTGTGTCCGCGAGGCCACCGTCGCACGGCCATTCGGGACCCGGGGTACGCCATGATGCCAACAATCCCCCAAGGGGCGGCGATTCCGTGCTGGTCGCGACCGGGCCGCGCGGCCCTCAGATCCGTTCCGGCAGCTCGTTTCCGGCCCCTTGGATGGCGGAGCGCAGGTTGGCCTTGTAGAGCAGGATCCCGCCGAGGATGAAGAACGCGATCAGCGAGAAGATCGCGACCCGGTATCCGCCGGTCAAGTGCACGGCGATGGTCACGGTCAGCGAGCCGAGGAACGTCGATCCGCGGTCGCTGATCTGGTACAGGCCGAAGTACTCCGCCTCGCGGCCCCGTGGGATCATCTGCGAGAACATGGACCGCGCCAGCGCCTGGGTGCCGCCCAGGACCAGACCGATTCCGACCCCGAGGGCCACGAACAGCAGTGGTGCTCCCGCCGGCAGCAGGTAGCCCAGCGTGACCAGGACGCACCAGACCACCAGGGTGCCCAGAACGGTGCGTTTGGCGCCGATGTGGCGCGCGATCCGGCCGGTGGCGAGCGCGCCGCCGAAGGCCACGAACTGGATCATCAGGATGGTGCCCATCAGCACGGGATAGCCCAGACCCAGGTCCTGCAGGGCGAAGGGGGCCGCGTAGCGGATCGCGGCCTGAATCCCGTCGTTGAAGAAGATGAAGGCCAGCAGGAACAGAATCACCTGCGGGTTCGACCTCATCTCGCCGACGGTGCGCCCGAACTGGCGCAGCGATGTCGCGGGATTGGGCCGGTCCGGGCGTGCCGCCGCGAGCGCGCCGATCCGGTTGCGCAGCGGCCGCAGCGCCAGGACCGTGAACCCGAGCCACCAGACGCCCGCCGAGGCGAGCGCGATACGCACCGCCTGGCCCTCGGTGACCCCGACACTCTCGTGCCACGTGATCAGCGCCAGGTGCACCGCGAGGAGCAGCGCGCCGCCCATGTAGCTCACGGCCCATCCCGTGGTGGAGACCCGGTCGCGCTCGTCAGGGGTGGCGATCTCGGGGAGGAAGGAGTGGTAGACGACGATCGAGGCGCCGTAGGCGATGTTGGCGAGCAGGAACAGGGCTCCCACCGCCAGGTAACTCTCGCCGACGAGGTAGAGGGCCGAGGTGGCTCCGGCCCCGATCGCGGCGAGCCAGAACAACCAGGACTTCTTGCGTCTGGAGTGGTCGGCCATCGAGCCGACCAGCGGCAGCAGCAGGATCTGCAGCAGGATCGCGACGGTGGTCACCGCCGGGTAGAACGAGTTGGCGTGCATCTCCAGGCCCAGCGGGTGGACGTAGAACTCACCGCCCGTGCAGGTTCCGCTGTCGGGGGCGCCGGCCCGCGCGCAGGCCATCTCGCTCAGGTAGGGGCCGATCAGCACGGTGACCACCGAGGTCATGAACACCTGGTTGGCCCAGTCGTAGAAGTACCAACCGCGCTGTTCGCGCCGCCGCTGACGCGGGTCAGCCGAGGGGGCGTTGCCCGCGACGGGGTCGGTGGGGACGTGGCTCATACACCCGGTTCCCTGTTCTCGTCGACGCTGGGAGGAGGATTGTCCCACTCACCCCGTTCTCTCAGCAGCCGCCGTAGCCCGACGGTGTTGTCGGTTACGATGCCGTCGACGCCGGCGTCGAGCAACCGTGCCATGACCGCCGGACGGTTGATCGTCCATACGTGCACCTGGAGCCCGAACCGGTGGGCGGTGGCGATGAGGTCCCGGCTCACCAGCGGAAAGCCGTGCGTTCGCGGGGGGATCTGGGCGCAGCTCACCCCCCGGCGAACCAGCCACCGCAGCACCGGTGTCAGCGAGGCGAACCGCAGCCGGGCCACGTCGACCGGCCCGCAGGAGGTCGCCACGGGGCGATCGAGGGCGGCGCGGGTCCGGTCCAGCCGCCGCTGGCTGAACGAGCCGACACAGACCCGGTTCCAGGCCCCGGTGCGGCGCAGCGTCTCGACGAGTGGCTCGACGGCGTTGTCGGCCTTGATGTCGATGTTGAACCGCGCTTCGGGCCACGCGTGGAGGAGCTCGGCCAAAAGCGGGATCGGTTCGCTGCCGCCCACGCGCGCCCGCGCCACCTCGGAGTACGGAAGGTCCCGGATGCGGCCGTCGCGGTCCGTGGTGCGGTCGAGCGTCTCGTCGTGGAAGGCCAGCAGCGCGCCGTCGCGGGTGGCGTGCACGTCGGTCTCCAGGTGGCGGTACCCGAGACGGATGGCGTGCTCGAACGCGAGTGCGGTGTTCTCCAGCTCGGTGCGGACCCTCCCCGAGTCGTCGGTCAGCCAGCCGCCCCGATGCGCCAGGGCGATCGGAGTGGGGGAGTCGAGGTAGTCGCCAGTCACGTCTGCAGTATGCCCGTATTCCGAGCGCGACCGCCCACAGGGGGCGGATGTCCCGGGAACACGAAAAACCTGGAATTCCAGGTGGCAATCAGGTGTGGTTCGCGACTCTGTTAGGGGTGACGGGCCGGCCGGTCCCGTCACCCCCCGACTCCGGATGGAAGGGACGCCTCGATGGCCTGCAACATCCCCGAGCCCGCCCATTCCCCGCACCCGCGTCGGCGCGCCGCTCCGTGCCCCTCCCGAATCAGCAACACCCGTACCGACCGCCAGCTGTGCCGGTTCACCCAGCTCGTGGCCGAGGTGCTGGCCGGCCAGCGCAACCCCGCCCAGATGAAGGCGTTGCTCTCACGGCGGGCCTACACCCTGCTGGTGCGCCGCAGCGGGGTCTACGCCTGCGCCCGAAGCCCTCGGGTGCGCCGAACCTATCTGCACACCGAGGATCCGGAGGTGACCGAGGTGAACGCGGTCGTCGACTGTGACAGCCGCTACCGGGCGCTCGCGCTACGTGTGGCGTTCGCCCGGGATACCTGGGTGTGTACGCACCTGGAAACCGACGTCGGACGCGGCTGAGCCCTGGCCGTGGTATCGCCGCCCGGGCGGCGATACCACGGTGTCACTACGGCGAAGCCGGGTCACGCCCGTGCCGCGCGCCGCCACTCGGCGCCACGCAGCAGCCGCAGCCCGTTCAGCGCGACGAGGATGGTCGAGCCCTCGTGGCCGGCCACCCCCAGGGGAAGTGGCAGCGTCCAGGCGATGTCCCAGGTGACCAGAGTCACGATGATGGTTCCCGCGATGGCCAGGTTGGCGATCACCAGCCGCCGGGCGCGCCGCGCCAGGGCGATGACCGTCGGGATGGCGTTGAGGTCGTCACGGACCACCACGGCGTCGGCCGTCTGCACGGTGACGCCCGAGCCCGCCGCTCCCATGGCGAGACCGGTGTGGGCTGTGGCCATGGCCGGCGCGTCGTTGATTCCGTCTCCGACCAGAGCCACCCGCTGTCCCCGCTGTTCCAGGTCACCGATGATTTCGGCCTTCTCCTCGGGAAGCAGCCCGGCCCGTACGTCGCTGATCCCGGTCTCGGCCGCGACACGTTGGGCGGCTCTTGGCTGGTCCCCGGTGAGCAGCAGGGGGCTGGTACCCGTGAGCCGCGCGCAGCGTCGGACGGCGTCACCGGCGCCCGGACGAACCGTGTCCTCGACCTGGAGAACCGCGATCGGAGTGCCGCCGTCGAGTACCGTCACGGCGGTGTGCCCGCGTTGGTGGATGTCGTCGACGAACCCGCGCGCCTCCCGAAGGCTCGCCGGCCGCGCACCGGCCGTGGAGAGCCGGTCGAGGTCGCCGACCTCGATCTGGCGTCCCTGGACCGTTGCGCTCACCCCGCGCCCGGGCATGGCCGTGAAGCCGGGGGCGGCGGCCCCCTCCGGCAGGTCGAGACCGGAGTCGCGGGCGGCGGTCACGACGGCGGCGCCCACCGGGTGCTCGCTGCCCAGCTCGGCGGTTGCCGCCAGGCGCAGGATGTCACGTTCGGTGAGGTCGCCCCCGGACAGGCGACGGACGTGGGTGACCGAGGGGCGCCCCCCGGTGAGGGTGCCGGTCTTGTCCAGCGCGACGAGTGACGTGTCGGCGAGACGCTCGAGTACAACGGCGCTTTTGACCAGGACACCGTGGCGTCCGGCGTTGGAGATCGCGGCCAGCATCGGGGGCATGGTGGCCAGTACCACGGCGCACGGCGAGGCGACGATCATGAAGGTCATGGCGCGCAGCAGCGCGGACTCCAGCTCGGCTCCGAACAGCAGGGGAAGGCCGAACATGGCGAGCGTCGCGATCACCACCCCCATCGAGTAGTGCTGTTCGAAACGCTCGATGAACAGCTGGGTCCTGGCCTTGGTGGCCGAGGCCCGGCGCACCATCTCGGCGATGTGGGCCACGACGGACTCGCGCGCCGGACGCCGAACGCGCAGCCGTAGGCTCCCCGCCCCGTTCACCGTGCCCGCGAACACCTCGTCGCCGGGGTGCTTGGCGACGGGCAGGGGCTCGCCGGTGATGGTGGCCTGGTCGATCTCGCTCTCGCCGGACTCGACGACCGCGTCGGCGCAGATCCGTTCGCCCGGCCGCAGCAGAACCAGGTCGCCGGTGGCGAGCTCGGCCGCGTCGACCGTCTCCTCGGTGCCGTCGGTGGTGACACGCACCCCCCGCTCCGGGGCCAGGTCGAGCAGCCCGTGCACCGAGTCCTGGGTGCGCTGTGTCGCGAACGCCTCCAGCGCGCCGGAGGTCGCGAAGATGACGATGAGTAGCGCGCCGTCGAAGACCTGACCGATCGCCGCGGCCCCGATGGCGGCCACGACCATGAGCAGGTCCACGTCGAGCCGGGGTTCGCGTAGCGCGCGCAGCCCGGACAGCGCGGACTCCCAGCCGCCGCACACGTAACAGGCCAGGTACAGACCCCAGTACAGCCACTCGGGTGCGCCGAAGAGATGGGCGAGGCCGCCGGCGGCGAACAGAGCGAGGGCGGCCGTGGCCCAGCGTGTCTCGCTGAGCGAGAACAGGGGGGTGCGGCGGTGCGGGGTCGCGGTGCGCGGCGCTGCCTCGGAGGGCCTGTCGGTCGTGGGGGCGACAGCGGGGTGCATCGGTGTGCTCCTGGCCTGGCTCGGAGGTCGGTACTCCCACAAATATAATCTCATATGAAGACGTCTTCATATGTGGGATTCCTGGGATGTTTGACCGCCCAGTAGGATTGGCGGCATGGGGCACCAGGCATCGAAGACCTACGCCGCGGACGCGGACGGTGGCGCCCCCACCGCCGCTCCGGCGCGACTCGATGCGGCGGGGGCCGCCAAGGTCGCCGAGACACTGCAGGCGCTCGCCGCGCCGAGTAGGCTGTTGATCCTGACAGCCCTGCGTACGGGGCCACAGACCGTCGGAGAGATCGTCGACACCGCCGGCCTGTCGCAGTCGGCCGTGTCCCACCAACTGCGGCTACTGCGCACCCTTGGCCTGGTCACAGCCACCCGCGAGGGGCGCAGCATCCGTTATGCCCTCTACGACCACCACGTGGCCCAACTTCTGGACCAGGCCGTGCACCACATCGACCACCTGCGGCTGGGACTCTCCGACGGCTGAGCACGGGAGCCCCCGGAGCGCGACCGCGCTTCCACCCGGCGGCGGGGCACATCGGGGGTGTCCGTGGGGGTGGTCCCGACGCTGGGCGTGTCCCCACGAAGCTCGGCGGGCTACTCGCCTCCGTGGATCGCCTCGATCGAACGCTGTATCCGCTCGCGCAGGTCATCGGAGATCGGGGCGGAGCCGGCCTCCTCCGAGGCCGCCCGCTGTCCCTCCTCGCTGACGATGTAGTCCAGGAACGCCTTCACCCCCTCGGCCTCCTCGGCCTCGGAGTACTCCAGGCACGCGATCTCGTAGGTGACGAGCACGATCGGGTACGTCCCGGACTCGGCGGTACGGTAGTCGAGCTCCAACGCGAGGTCGTACTCGCTGCCGCCCCGGCGCTCGGGGGAGGCGGCCAGCACCTGGGCCGCGGCCTCGGGAGCCATCTCGACGAACTCGTCGCCCACGCCGACCCGCACCGTCGACATCCCCTCGGCGTGCGACGCCTCCAGGTATCCGATGGTCCCCTCACCGCCCTCGACGGCCTCGGCCACGCCACTGTTGCCCTGCCCGGCTTCGACGGGCGGGGTCGGCCACTGGCCATCGGCCTCGTGGGGCCAGGCGTCCTTGGCGGTGGCCTCGAGGTAGGCGGTGAAGTTCTCGGTCGTTCCCGACTCGTCGGAGCGCGTGACCGGAGTGATCCTGAGGTCGGGCAGGTCAACCCCGGGGTTCGTCTCGGTGATGGCCGGGTCGTTCCAGCGGGTGATCCCACCGTCGAAGATCCGCGCGATGGTCTCCGGGCGCAGGTTCAGCGAGTCGACGCCCTCGAGGTTGACCACGATCCCGATGGGCACCACGTAGGCCGGCAGGTTGATCGCCTCGGAACCGTTGCAGCGATCGGCGGCGAACCGGTGTTCATCCGAGCTGAGCGCGGCGTCGGAGCCGGCGAAGGCGACGGCCCCGTCGATGAACTGGTTGCGGCCACCCCCAGAGCCGATCGCGTCGTAATAGATGTCGCCCTCGTCGCACGCGGTCTGGTAACCGGCGATCCAGGTCTGCATCGCGTTCTCCTGCGCGCTGGACCCGGACGCGGAGATGTTGCCGTCGAAACAGCGCATGTCCTCGGGCACCGGTACGGGAGAGGTGCCGCTGGGCAGGGCGTCGTCGCTGCCGCAGGCGGTCGTCAGCGCCAAGGTGGCGGTGAGCGCGAGTGCGGTGGGCGTGCGGTACAGAGCGGGAAGCACGGCGCCCTCTTCCATTCCCTCTGGGCGTCCGCGGAGTCGTGACGCCCGCGTCGAGCGGTCGGCGGCGATGTCGGTGGCCCGAGTGACCCGATGGTGACAGGTCACCGCCGAAAAACTTAACAACTCGTGACACGGCCAGCATAACGAGGCAGCTGTGGGGAATCGCTCAGCGTCGTCCCCGGTGAACGGGGCGGATCCCCGCCATCCCGGGCGCGCCGCGTTCGAGGGTGTGCCCGGGGGGAACTCCACCCGGTGCCGGCGGTGGGGTGCATGAGCCCACCACGGTTCGGGCATACGAGCCAACGATGAGCGCGCGCGTTCCCACCTCGACCTACCGGCTGCAACTGCGGCCGGGACTCACCCTCGACGACGCCACCGAACTCGCCGGCTACCTCGCCAGGCTCGGTGTCGGAGCGCTCTACGCCTCACCGATACTCACCGCGGCCCCGGGCTCCGAGCACGGCTACGACGTCGTGGACCCCACCTCCGTGGCCCCGGCGCTGGGCGGCGACGGGGCGCGGGCCGCGCTCGTCGCCCGGCTGCGCCAGCTCGACCTGGGGTTCGTCGCCGACATCGTGCCCAACCACATGTCCGTGGCCACGCCCGCCGCCAACCCGTGGTGGTGGGACGTGCTGCGGTACGGGAGCGAGTCCCGCTACGCGCGCTACTTCGACATCGACTGGTCACGCGGCCCCATCGTGTGGCCCGTCCTGGCCGACGACGGCGACGGCGGCGCCGCCGCCCTGCGCCAGCTCACCGTCACCGGGGACGGCTGCCTGGCCTACCACGAGCACCGGTTTCCGCTGGCGCCCGGAAGCTACCGGGAGGGCGACGACCCCGGCGAGGTACACCAGCGTCAGCACTACCGGCTCGTGTCGTGGCGGCGCGGCGACGAACTGAACCACCGCCGGTTCTTCGACATCGCCGGGTTGGCCGCGGTGCGGGTGGAGGACCCCGACGTCTTCGCCGCCTCGCACACGGAGATCCTGCGCTGGGCCGAACGTGGCGAACTCGACGGGCTGCGCGTCGACCACGTCGACGGGCTGAGTGACCCCGGCGGGTACCTGCGGCGGCTGCGTCGGGAGTTCGACGGGTGGATCGTCGTGGAGAAGATCCTCACCCCCGGTGAGGATCCGCCCGCGTCGTGGCCCGTGGCCGGAACCACCGGATACGACGCGCTGTTCGACGTGTGCCAGGTGTTCGTCGACCCGGCGGGTGAGAGGCCCCTCACCGAGCTGGCGAAGTCCCTGGGGGTGGAGGTGGACACCGCCGCTGTCACGAAGCGCGCCCGGCGCGAGACCGCCGAGAGCGCGTTCGTGCCCGAGACGCGCCGGATCGCGGCCGTGCTACGGGCGCTGCCCCCCGCGGTGGCGAGCGAGCCCGACCTGCGTGAGGAGGGCCGCGCCGAACAGGCGGTCACCGAACTACTGGCCAGCTTCCCGACCTACCGCAGCTACCTCCCCGAAGGCGCCGACACCTGGCAGAGGGCGGTGCGCGCCGCCGAACGCTCCCGCCCCGACCTGGCCGACCTGCTGGCCGAGATCGACCACCGGGCGCGCGCCGACCCCGCCGGAGAGCTCGCCCGGCGCATCCAGCAGACCAGCGGCATGGTGGTCGCCAAGGGGGTCGAGGACACCGCGCTCTACCGGGCCACGCGCTTCGCCGCCGCGAACGAGGTCGGGTCCAACCCGGCCACCTTCGGGGTCGACGCGGCCACCTTCCACACCCGCGCCGCCACCCGCGCCGCCTGCTGGCCGGCCACGATGACCGCGCTGTCCACGCACGACACCAAACGCTCCGAGGACGTGCGCGCCCGGCTCGCCGTACTCGCCGAGATCCCCGAGGAGTTCGCCGCGGCCGTGCGCGAATGGACGGGACGCTGTGGGCTGAGCGAACCCGCGCTGAACCTACTGGCCTGGCAGACCCTGCTGGGGGTGTGGCCGGCCAGCGCCCGGCGGTTGGCCGACTACCTGCTCAAGGCCGCCCGAGAGAGCAAGCTGCGAACCTCGTGGCTGAACAGCGACACGGCGTTCGAGGAGGAGGTGCTGGCCTGGCCCGAGCGTGTGCTCTCCGACAGCGAGCTGTCCGAGGAGGTGGCCGGCCTCGTCGCGCGCATCCGCCGCCCCGGCTGGAGCAACGCCCTCGGCCAGAAGCTCGTCCAGCTCACGGCACCCGGCGTGCCCGACCTCTACCAGGGCACCGAGCTGTGGGACCTGTCGCTGGTCGACCCGGACAACCGGCGCCCCGTGGACTTCACCATCCGACAGGCGCTCCTGGAGCGGCTGGAGCGCGGGCGGCTGCCCGAGATCGACGCCACGGGCGCGGTCAAACTGCACGTCGTACGCGAGGCCCTGCACCTGCGACGCGAGCGCGACCTCAGCGGGTACCGCCCCCTTCGCGCGTCGGGACCCGCCGCCGCGCACGCCCTCGCCTTCGCGCGGGGCCCCGCCCTCGACGTGGTCACCGTGGCCACCCGGCTGCCCCTGGGGCTGGCCGCCGGCGGCGGCTGGGCGGACACCGTGCTGCCCCTGCCCTCGGGACCGGGCCGCTGGAGGGACCTGCTGACCCGCCGCACCCTCCCCCCGGCCGGGGACGACGGACTGACCACGGCCACCCTCGCCGACCTGCTGGACCGCTACCCGGTGGCGCTGCTCGCGCGCACGGTCGACGAGGCGTGGGACCACCGGCCGCTGTAGGGGTGTCTCGACCGTGACGGGCGCCGACGAGCGGCATCGCGCTGTGCTCTCCCGGCTGCGGATGCCCGCTCCCGTGCTCGCGGCGCTGGCCTGCCCGCACTGCGGGGCGGGCCTCGCACCGGCCGGCGACGCCCTGGGCTGTGCCGGGGGCCACGCGTTCGACGTGGCCCGGCAGGGGTACGCCAGCCTGCTCACCGGGCAACGGCGCCCCGCCGCTCCGGGCGACGACGCCACCATGGTCCACGACCGCGAAGAGTTCCTCGAAGCCGGCCACTTCGCCCCGCTCGCACGGCGGATCACCGAGGTCGTCGCCGGTCTGGCCCCCGATCCGGGGATGGTCGCCGACGTCGGCGCGGGAACGGGCTACTACCTGCGTCACGTGCTCGACGCGCTGCCCGGCGTTCACGGGTTGGCGTTGGACACCTCGGTGTACGCGCTGCGCCGGGCGTCCCGCGCCCACCCGCGCGCCGGTGCCGCCTCCTGCGACGCCTGGCGCGTCCTGCCACTGCGCACCGGCGCGGTGGGGGTGTTGTTGAACGTGTTCGCCCCCCGCAACGGGCCGGAGTTCCGGCGCGTGCTGGCCGACAGCGGGGCGCTCGTCGTGGTCGCCCCGACCGGGCGGCACCTGGCCGAACTCCGGGAACCGTTGGGCCTGATCCGGGTCGCCCCGGACAAGGAGGACCGGGTGGCGCGGCGTCTGGCCACCGGGTTCGCCGTCGAGGGCCGCGAGGAGGTCACAGCGTCGCTTCGGCTCGACCGCGCCGGCGTCCGCACGATCGTCGGGATGGGCCCCAGCGCCCGACACGCCGACCCGGCCGTACTGCGGCGGCGGATCAGCGCGCTCGCCGAGACCGTCGAGGTCACCGCGTCGTGGACACTGTCGGTGTACCGGCCCACCTGAGCGCGCCGGTGTCCATCGTCCCTGGTCGGCGTGGTGAGGCCGCTCACCGGGTAGGTCGGCCGTCGTGAGCCACGACCACACGGGCCCGTCCCGGTTCTCGGTGTGGGCACCCCACCACCAGCGTGTTCGGGTCCGGATCCACGGCGGCGACCGCGACATGGAACCGGGTGCCGGCGGTTGGTGGTACACCGACGTGCCCGACGCGCCGCACGGCACCGACTACGCCTTCCTACTCGGCGGGGACCCCGTACCACTGCCGGACCCCCGGTCGCGGTGGCAGCCGCACGGTGTCCACGGCCCCTCGCGGGTCTACGACCACACCGCGTTCCGATGGACCGACGCCGGCTGGACCGGGCGCGCGCTCGCGGGCGCGGTACTCTACGAGCTGCACATCGGCACCTTCACCCCGGAAGGGACGTTCGACGCCGCGCTCGGCCACCTCGACCACCTGGTCGACCTCGGTGTGGACCTGGTGGAGCTGATGCCGGTCAACGCCTTCGACGGCGCGCGCGGCTGGGGCTACGACGGTGTGCTGTGGGGCGCGGTGCACGAGCCCTACGGCGGACCCGATGGCCTCAAGCGCCTCGTGGACGCCTGCCACGGGCGGGGCCTGGGCGTGGTGCTCGACGTCGTCTACAACCACCTGGGGCCCTCGGGGGCCTACCTGCCCCGGTACGGACCCTACATCGACGGGGAGAACCCCTGGGGGCCGTCGCTCAACCTGGACGGCCCCGGCTCCGACGAGGTGCGCGCCTACGTCATCGACAACGCCGTGGGGTGGCTACGCGACTACCACCTGGACGGGTTGCGGCTGGACGCCGTGCACGCGTTGCGCGACAGCCGCGCCGTCCACCTGCTCACCGAACTGTCCGAGGAGGTCGACGCGCTGGCGGCCGGCGTGGGCCGCCCACTCTCGCTCGTCGCCGAGACCGACCGCAACGACCCACGCACCGTCGCCCCGCGCGAGGCCGGCGGGTACGGCATGACCGCCCAGTGGTCCGACGACCTGCACCACGCCCTGCACGCAGCTCTCACCGGAGAGTCCCAGGGCTACTACGCCGACTTCGCGACGCCCGACGCGCTGCCCCGAACGCTGCGCCGGGTGTTCCTGCACGACGGTGGCTACTCGTCGTTCCGCGGCCGGGCGCACGGCGCCCCCGTGGACCGCCGCACCACCCCCGGCAGTCGCTTCGTGGGCTACCTGCAGAACCACGACCAGATCGGCAACCGGGCGCGCGGCGACCGGATCTCGGCGACGGTGTCACCGGATGCCCAGGTGTGCGGTGCCGCCCTGGTGCTGTGCTCGCCCTACACCCCGATGCTGTTCATGGGGGAGGAGTGGGCCGCCTCGACACCCTGGCAGTTCTTCGTCTCCTTCCCCGACCCGCGGCTGGCGGAGGAGGTGCGCCGGGGCAGGCGCGACGAGTTCGCCGAGCACGGCTGGGAGGCCGACGTTGCCGACCCCGCGGACCCCGCGACGCGGGACCGCAGCGTCCTGCGGTGGAACGAGCCACAGCGCGCCCCGCACAGCGAGGTACTGGGTCTCTACCGGGCGCTCATCGCGCTCCGTCGCGCCCGCCCCGAGCTGGCCGACCCACGGCTGCACCGTTTCGGGGTGGAGGCCACGGACGACGGGCGGCTCCTCGTCCTGCACCGGGGCGCGCTGCGCGTGGTGTGCAACCTGCGTTCCTCCTCGGCCGTGGCGGTGCTCGACCACCCGGCCGGTGCCGTGCTGCTGGCCTCGAAGGAGGTCAACACCGACGGGGCCACCGTGACCCTGCCCGCCGAGTCGTTCGCGGTCGTTGAGACGCGACCGCACTGAGCCGGCGACGCGCCCCCCGGTACCGCTCCTCCGGAAACGCCTGTGCCATGCTGTTGCGAAGAGCTCGCAAGAGAGACCACGGAGGCGCGAGCCCACCCCAAAGACACACGGTGCGAAAGGAACGCATGTCGCTGAGTTCGCAGATGGTGCGCGAGAAGGTCCGGAGGTACTGGGACTGGCGGGCCGAGAGCTTCCGGGCCGATATCGCCGCGACGCCCGACCGCGACGCGTGGCTGGCCGTCTACGCCAACGCCACCGAGCGACTGTTTCCGGAAACCCCCGAACCGCTTCGGGTGCTCGACGTCGGCACGGGGACGGGCTTCGTCGCGATCGCGTTCGCCGAGCTGGGGCACGAGGTGGTCGCCGTCGAGCCCGCCCCGGCCATGCGCGAGATCGCGGCGAAGGAGTTCGCCGACGCCGGGGTGCGGGTGGACCTCCGGGATGGCTACGCCTTCCCACTGCCCGACCTGGGAGCCGGGTTCGACCTGGTCACGTGCCGCAACGTGCTCTGGACGCTCACCGACCCGGTCGCGGCGCTACGTGAGTGGCGCGGGGTGCTGCGCCCCGGCGGCGCCGTGCTGCTCAGCGACGGGATGTGGAACACCTGGCGTCAGGAGGCCCGCCTGCTGCGCACCGGGTGGCGCTCGCGCGCCGACGCCCCGGTCGGGTGGCGTTTCCTCGCCGCGTACCTGCGGCTGCGCCGCGGCCTGCCCTACTACCGGGGTATTGACTACACGCGGGCGGACCGGCTGCTGCGCGAGGCCGGGTACCAGAGCCCGCTGCGGTTGGACCACCTCATGGACCGTGGTTTCTACGAGCCGGAGACCATCGACGCGCACTGCCTCGCGGCCGCGTGGGCGCCGCGTTAGGTGGTGTTGTTCGGGCTCGCCGGCGCTCTCCGGAGGGACGGCCACTCGCTCCGAAAACAGACCCTAGCCCGGACCGGTCGCGGGCTCCGGTCGCGAGACGAGTACGGAGTTGACCACATCGTCGCAGGGATGCATCTCCACCAGTGTTTGGAACCCGCTCAGGTCGTCGGGGGACACCGGCGGGTACAGCGCCGTGCGCAACCGGTGCGCCGAACGTGTCAGCAGCAGCGAGTCGGGCCGCATCACCGTGGACAGGGAGTGGCTCACCCGCCGCTTGGCCGCGCTGTCGGCGCCGACGAGAGCGGCCAGCAGAACGATGTCGGAATCGCCGACCCCGGGGAGCCGTGCGGGTCGGTGCGCGTCCCCGCGGACGGTGGTCACCCGGTCCTGGAGGCCGAGCGCGCGGTGCACCCCGTTCGCGAGTTCGCACGCCTCGGCGTCGTTGTCGACGTTGGTGACCTCGACCTCGTAGCGCCACATCAGCTCCACTCCGGTCAGTGGCAGGGGGCCGGCGCCGAGGAGGACCGCGGACGCGGGCGGGGGCGCGCCCACTGCGGCCAGCCCCCCGAGTTCGAAGCGCACCAGGCGGCGGTAGTTGTCGAGGTAGGGGAACGCGCCGAGTTCGGCCCACGGGTCGTCGGCGGCGATGATCCGGTGGGCCCACTCCCGTTCGAGCTCGTTCTCGCCGCGCGCGCTCAGCGAGCGGAGCGACGGGACGAGCGATCCGGCGGCGGGGTCGCGCAACACCCGCTCGGCCAGCTCGTCGTCGATGACGGTGCACAGCTCGACGAGCCGGCGGAACGCCTCGTTCACCTCGGGGGAGGGGCGCAGGTCGGTGGAGCTGAGCTGGTCGTCGAGCTCGCTGAGTCGGGCGAGGAAGGCGGCCGGAGGCAGGGGGGATGCGGGAGTCAGTGCTCCGGGTGCTGTATGAGTCACGGTTCGCATAGTACGAAAATGATTTTCAACCCGAAAACGATTCGGGGGGATGCGGGGCGCGAATGCCGAATCGCTCCGATCGCGCTCCGCATCCAGTAAGATACTGATAATCATTTTCGTTGTGGAAAGGGGATGGGGTGCTGGAGGTCGCCGACCTACGGATCCGGGTACCCGGTAGCGGCGCGCCCCGCTACGCCGTCGAGGATGTCGGGTTCCGGCTGCGACGGGGAGAGCGACTCGGACTCATCGGGGAGTCCGGCTCCGGGAAGTCGATGACCGCGCTCGCCCTCATGGGGCTCCTGCCGCGGGGGTGTACGGCCACCGGCAGCGTCCGGCTCGACGGGACCGAGCTGCTCACCCTGGACGAGCGGTCGCTGCGCCGGATCCGTGGCTCCCGGATGGCCATGGTCTTCCAGGATGTCCTCACCGCCCTGAACCCACTGACCCGGGTGGGCCGCCACGTCGCCGAACCGTTCCGGCGTCACCGGGGTATGGGCGCGTCCGCCGCGGCGCGGGCCGCGGCGGAGCTGCTGGAGCGGGTGGGGTTCCCCGACCCGGACACCGTCGCGCGCGCCTACCCCGCCCACCTCTCGGGAGGCCAGCGGCAGCGCGTGTGCCTGGCCATGGCGCTGGCCTGCCAGCCCCGGGTCCTCATCGCCGACGAGCCGACCACCGCGCTCGACGCCACCGTCCAGGCCGAGATCCTGGACCTGCTCGACCGGACACTGGACACGGTGACCGACCAGCGGCCGGCCCTGCTTTTCGTCTCGCACGACCTCGCCGTGCTCGCCCGGGTCTGTGACCACGTGCTGGTGCTGCGCGAGGGCAGGGTCGTCGAGCGCGGGCCGGTCCAGACACTGTTGCGCGCCCCCGAAAACGAGCACACCCGGGCACTGCTCGCCGACGCGAGGGAGGCCGCATGGAACGGATGACCTCCCCGCACGGTCACCCCACCTCCGCCCCCCTGCTCACCGCGCGCGAACTCCGGCGCCGCTACCGCGTCCGCGCTTCGATGTTCGGCGCCACACGCCAGGTCACGGCGCTGGAGCGGGTGAGCCTCACCGTCCTTCCCGGCGAGCGCCTGGGGGTGGTCGGGGAGACCGGGGCCGGCAAGTCCACGCTCGCGCGGATCCTGCTCGCCCTGGAACACCCCGACTCCGGCGAAGTCAGGTTCGGCCCGGACCAGCGACGGGTGCGTCCCGGAAACGCGCGGCGCACGCGGTGGTTCCGCTCCCAGGTACAGCTGGTGCCCCAGGATTCGGCGGGCTCGCTCAACCCGCGCGTGCGTGTGGGGCGCAGTATCGCCGAGCCCCTGGCCTGCCTGGGTGTCGACGTCGACCACCGGCGCCGGGTCGCCGAGGTTCTCGCGGCCGTCGGACTCGACGACGGGATGGCTGACCGGTACCCCTCCGAGTTCTCCGGTGGCCAGCGCCAGCGGTTGGCGATCGCCCGCGCCATCGCCCCCGGGCCGCGCCTGCTCGTCGCCGACGAACCGGTCAGCGCCCTGGACGTCTCCTCCCGGGGACGGGTCCTGGAGCTGCTGCGCCGCCTCAGCCACGAACGCGGACTCGGGCTGGTCCTGGTCTCCCACGACCTCGGAGTGGTCCGCGCCCTCTGCGACCGGGTCCTCGTCATGCGCGACGGCCACATCGTGGAGCAGGGCGGCGTCCCCGACGTGCTCACCGCCCCCGAACACCCCTACACCCGGCGCCTCGTCGCGTCGATCCCCCGACTGCCCGCCCCAGCGGGCGGAGTCGGCCACGCCACCGCGGCCGGGTCACACGGGTCCGCCCTCGCCGATCCGGAAGGCCCCACCCCGTGACCACCGCTGTGCCGCGCGGCCCGAACCCGCTGCGTCGATGGTCGCTGCTGGCCCGTTTCGCCGGGCTGCCCCGTCTCGCGCAGCTGCTGCTGCTCACACAGCTCGCCTTCAACCTGGGCTTCTACCTGGTGGTGCCGTTCCTGGCGGTGCACCTCGCCGACGACCTGGCCATGGCCGGATGGGCCGTCGGGATCGTGCTCGGCGCGCGGACGTTCAGTCAGCAGGGCCTGTTCGTCGTCGGGGGCGCGCTCGCCGACCGGTTCGGCACCCGCCCCGTGGTCCTCGCCGGATGCGCGGTGCGCGTGGCCGGGTTCGTCGTGCTCGCCCTGGCCCCCACCTTCCCGGTCGTGCTGGCCGGGGCGATGCTGACCGGGTTCGCCGGCGCGCTGTTCTCCCCCGCGGTCGAGGCGGCACTGGCCGACGAGGGCACCCGGCTGGAGCGGCACGGCACCATCACCCGGTCCGAGCTGTTCGGGCTGTTCGCGATCTGTGGCGAGCTCGGTGCCGTCACCGGGCCGCTGCTGGGCGCCGCGCTGCTGCGTGTCGACTTCTGGCTGACCTGCCTGGTCGCCGCTGCGGCGTTCACGGCCATCCTGTTCGGGCACCACCGGTTGCTACCGGCGCTCCCGCCCCGCAGCTTCGGGGAACCGATCCTCGCCGGATGGGGCGATGTACTGCGCAACCGGATGTTCCTCGCGTTCGCGCTCGGCTACAGCGCCTACCTGGTGAGCTACAACCAGCTCTATCTCGCGCTTCCGGTGGAGCTCCAGCGTGCCACGGGCGGCCAGGAGGCACTGGGCTGGATGTTCGCCCTGGCGTCGGTGCTGATCGTGGTGTGCCAGCTGCCACTGGCCGCGTGGGCGCGGACACGGCTGGGAGCGGCGCGCGCCCTCCCACTGGGGTTCGGATTGCTGGCGACGGCGTTCGTGACGGTCTCGGCGACCGCGCCCGCCGACCCACCGCCCGGGGTGTTCGCGTTGGCCCCGGCCATCGCGCTGGTGACCTTCGTGACATTCGGGCAGATGCTGGCGGTGCCCGTGGCCCAGGACATGGTCGCGCGCCTGGCCGGCGAACAGCGGCTGGGCAGCTACTTCGGTTTCCTCTCCTCCGCGGGCGGGTTCGCGGTGCTGGCCGGCAGCACCGGGGTGGGGGCACTACTGGACCGCGCGCGCACCCCGACCCCCGACGCCGCGCTGCCCTGGATCGTCCTGGCGATGCTGCCCGCGGTGGGCGGTCTGCTCCTGTGGCTCGTCGCGCGGAGGGGCCCGCCCCCGCGCCACGAGGACAACGACGACCCCTGACCCGGGTTTCCGTGACCGAGACCCCAGAGAACGACAAGGACCCCCTCATGCAGTTCGCGCGCTCGCGCCCGTCCACCCCCGCCGCGGCACTGGGAGCGGCGGCCGTTCTCGGCGTGGCCACCACGGGATGCTTCGGTGGTGGCTCGGCCGGGGACCAACGGCTCTCCGTCGAGCTGGCATTCCCCCCGGTCATGCAAATGTCGCCCTACAGCGACGACGCCGCCCAGCTCGGCCGCCTGGGCGCGGCCGAACCCCTCGTCGAGGTCGACGACGAGGGCGCGCCACAGCCGCTGCTGGCCGAGAGCTGGGGGCGGAACGGCGACGGCACCTGGGAGCTGATCCTGCGCGACGACGTCACCTTCCACGACGGCACCGCGATGACCGCGGACCACGCCGCCGACGCGCTCAACCACGCCACCGAGGCGAGCCCCAAGCCCCGCGCGTTGGCCGGCGTGGAGCTCTCCGCCGAGGCCGTGGGTGAACGCACACTACGTGTCCGTACCGACGAGGCCGACCCGATCCTCCCGCAGCGGCTCTCCGCGCCGGAGCTGGCCATCCTGGGTCCTTCGGCCTACGAGGACGACCCGGCCATCCCCGACCCCACGGGTGCGGGAACCGGGCCCTACGAGCTGACCGAGGTCAGCCAGACCACGGCCACACTCGAACCGCACCAGGACTACTGGGACGGTGCGCCCCAAGCGGCCGGCATCGACGTGCGCTTCGTGGAGGACGGCGCCAGCCGGGTGGGTGCCCTGCGCGCCGGGGAGGCCGACATCGTCGACGCCGTCCCGGTCACCGAACTGGCCAACATCACCGACCAGAACGTGCTCGAGGTGCCCCTGCCGCGCACGGTCGGGGTGTTGTTGAACAACGACACGGGCGCCTTCACCGACCCAGCGCTGCGCGCCGCCGCCGCGGACGCGATCGACAGTGAGCCCATCGTCGAGGAGATCTACGAGGGCCGCGCCGACACGGTTGACGGGATCTACGGGCCGGTCAACGACTGGGCCCACGACCGCCCCGAGGTCGAACCCGAGACCGAGCCGTCCGACCCCGGCGGCGAGCCGATCACCCTGGCCACCTACTCCGACCGCGCCGAACTGCCCGAAGCCGCCTCGGCCGTGGCCGACGACCTGCGCGGGTCCGGGTTCGAGGTGGACGTCGTCGTCCAGGAGTTCGCCACGATGGAGACCGACCTGCTGGAGGGCTCCTACGACGCCGTCATCGGCGCCCGCTCCTACCTGCTCGACACCAACGACCCGGTCGGCTACCTCGCCTCCGACTGGGGCTGCGACGGCAGCTACAACCTCGCCCAGTTCTGCGACGAGGACATCGACGAGCGGATCTCCCGGGCCGCGGCCGCGACCGACGTCGAGGCGCGGATCGAGGCCGCCGTGGAGATCGAGGCCGAGATCCTGGCCACCCACTCCTTCGTGCCCCTGGCCGCCGAGCGGGCCCGGATCGGGGTCGCCGAAGGCGTCGAGGGCGTGGCCGAGGACCCGCTGGAGCGCCACCTCGTGACCGAAGAGACCGCCACACCGTGACGCCGACGGCTGACGGCGCGTCTCGCGGGGCCCAACGTTGGCTCGACCGGACGCGAGGCCCACTCATGGCTCTGGTGTGGTGCGTCGGGCTCTCCTTCCTGATCGGGGCGCTGCCCTGGCTCAGCGGGAACGACCCCGCCCGGACCGTGCTGCGCGCCCGCTCGGCCGAACGCGAGGCCGACCCCGAGGCGCTGCGCTCCGTGCGCGAGGAACTCGACCTGCCCACCACCCCCGTCAGCGGCACGCTGGACTGGCTCGGTGGGGCGGCCAGCGGCGACCTGGGGGTCTCGTGGGTGACCGGCGCCCCGATCGCCCCGGACATCGCCAGTGCCCTGGGCGTCTCGGTCTCGCTCGCGTCGTTCGCCGCACTGGTCGCGCTCGCCACGGGGGTCCTGGTGGTGCTCCCCGGCCTGCTGCGCGCCGCCCGCACCGGCCACCAGGGGGGTCGCGGCGCCGATGTCACCGGGGCGCTGCTGGCTTCGGTCCCGGACTTCCTACTCGCCTCGGTGTTCGTCGCCGTCGTGGCCGTGCGGTGGGGAGCCGCCCCCACATCGGGGTGGGAGAGTCCCGCGCACGCCGTACTCCCGGCCCTGGCCCTGGGGATTCCCGCCGGCGGGCTGATCAGCAGGGTCCTCTCCGGCGCGCTCGGGGCCGCGCTCGCCGAGAGTTGGACGCGCACCTGGCGCGCGACCGGGTTCGGGCCGGCCACGCTCGCGCTCGCGCTGCTGCGGCGCACGCTCGCGGTCGCGCTGCCGCAGGTGATGCTGGTGTTCGCCGGCCTGCTCGGTTCCTCCGTTCTGGTGGAGTCGGTGTTCGCCATCCCCGGGTTGGGCCACACAGCCCTGGAGGGCACCCTCGCCCAGGACCTACCGAAGGTGCAGGGCGCCGTCGCCACGCTGGTCCTCGTCGGGCTGCTCGCCGGCGGCCTCGGAATCGCGGCGCACCGCCTGCTGCTGGGGCCCGCGCTCGCCAACTCCGGGATGACCCCCGCTGTGCCGATCGTCCCGGCGGCCAACCGGTTGCCGTTCGTGATCGGCGCCGTGCTGCTGCTGGGCGTCGCGGTGGGGCTGGTGCGTGACCCCGACACGGTCACGCTCGCCGCGCGCCTGGAGCCGCCGTCGGTGGACCACCCCCTGGGAACCGACGCGCTGGGGCGCGACATGTTGGCCCGTTTCGGGCACGGGGCGCTGCTCAGTGCCGGCGCCGGCGTGGCGGTGAGCCTCGTCGCGCTCCTCGTGGGCGGTGTCGTCGGCGTGTGCGGGGCCCGCGCGCGCACGGGGGCGGCCGACGTGCTCAACGCGTTGCCGCCCGTGCTGGTGGGGGTGCTGCTGGCGGCGGTGACGGGGCCCGGTCTGGCGGGGGCCGCGGTAGCGGTCGCGCTGGTCGCCTGGATACCGATCGCGGTCCACGCCCGCACCCTGGCCGCGGAGGTGCGGGCCTCCGGCTACCACCAGGCGGCGGTGGCGGGCGGCGCCGGGGGTGGATGGATCCTGCGGCGTCACCTCCTCCCGTCGGTGCTGCCCGTGGTGGCCCGGCACGCCCTGATGCGGGTTCCGCACAACACGCTGTCGCTGGCCGGGCTGAGCTTCCTGGGCCTGGGCGCCGCGCACGACTCCCCGGAGTGGGGGGTCATGCTGGCCGAGTCCATGCCCTATGTGGAGCGTGCCCCGTGGGCCGTCGCGGTGCCCGCGGCCGGCCTGGCGCTGCTCGGCGTGGTGGCCAGCCTGCTTCGTACCGAGCGACGCTGAGGCGGGTGGCCACGTCGACGACGTCGGCACCGGCCCGCGGGAGGGAGTGGTACCGGGGATCTCGGGACAGTGGAGTGGTGAAGACGGGGCAAGCGGGGCACGCTTGTCGCCACGAGGGTGCCCGGCCCGTCCCTCCCGGCAGGGGCGGATGGTGTGTACGAAGGAGCGAACGGGATGGCAACACTGCGACTCGCGGGGGAGCCCGAAGCCGACCGGCTGATCACCGAGGAACCGTTGGCGCTGCTCATCGGGAGCCTGCTGGACCAACAGGTGACGATGGAAAGCGCGTTCGCCGGGCCGAAGAAGCTCGCCGACCGGCTCGGCGGCCTCGACGCGCGGCGTATCGCCGAGACGGACCCCGACGAGTTCGCCTCGGTCTTTTCCGCCTCGCCCGCGGTGCACCGGTTCCCCGGATCGATGGCCAAACGGGTGCAGGCGCTGTGCCGAACCCTGCTGGAGGAGTACGACGGCCGGGCCGAGGGGGTGTGGCGCGATGGCGACCCCGACGGCCGCGAGGTGCTGCGCCGGTTGAAGCGGCTGCCCGGGTTCGGGGACCAGAAGGCCCGGGTGTTCCTCGCGCTGCTCGGCAAGCAGTTGGATGTGCGTCCCGACGGGTGGCGCGAGGCCGCGGGACGTTACGGCCAGGAGGGAACCCGCCTGTCGACCGCCGACGTGACGGACGAGCGGACCAGGGCCGAGGTGCGCGAGACGAAGAAGGGGGTCGGGGCCGGCGCCAAGAGCGGGCGCGGCTGACCGGGAGTGGCGCCGCCCCGCTGTTTGCGGGCGCTGGCGGGTCTCGGAACCCACGACGTAGGGGTTGCGACGCTGGCGGCACGCTCCCGGGTTCCGTGGTTCCGGCTCCCGCTCGCGAGGGTTCGGCCGGCGGGCCGATACCAGTTGGTCGCCGAGCGCACGGGCGTATCCTCACTCGGAAGAACCACGCGACCCGATCGTTGACAGCATGTTGTCATAGTGACAGTATGCTGTCCCATGAGGGAGATCGTTCACGTAGCCGTCTACGACACTCTTGCCGACTGGGAGGTGGGCCACGCCATCGCCCATATCCGCACCGGCGAGTGGCAGCGCGCGCCCGGCCGCTTCGACGTGGCCACCGTCGGTGAGACCCGCGATTCCGTGTTGACGTTGGGCGGGGTACGCATCACCCCCGACCTCTCCCTCGCGGAGCTGCGCCCGGCCGACAGCGCCATGCTGATCTTGCCGGGAGCCCAGGGGTGGGACGCCGATCCGGAGCGTCTGGCGTCCTTCGCCCGCACGGCTCGCGCGTTCCTCGACGCCGGGGTTCCGGTCGCGGCCATCTGCGGGGCAACCGCCGGGCTCGCCCGCGAGGGGCTGCTCGACGACCGCGAACACACCAGCGCCGTCGCCGGCTACCTCGCCGCGACCGGGTACGAGGGCACCGAACGTTATCGCGACGTTCCCGCGGTGACCGACGGCGACCTGGTCACCGCGGGGCCCACGGCCCCGGTCGCGTTCGCGCGAGAGATCCTGGGCCGGCTCGACGTCGCCGAGCCCGAGGTACTCGACGCCTGGTACGCGTTGTTCGCGGAGTCCGACCCGAGCGCGTTCGAGGTCCTGGCGGCCGCCGAGGAGCGGCGGTGACCGAGGCGGGGGAGCGGTCCGCGGCGGAGCTGTTGTCGTCGACCGCGCTGACGGTGTTCCGCCTCAACGGCCAGGTTCTGGAGGTGGCCGAGCGGATGGCCCGGCCCGCCGGGCTGACCGCCGCCTGGTGGCAGGTCCTCGGGGCGGTGTTACACGAGCCGCTTCCCGTGGCCGGGATCGCCCGCACCATGGGCATCACCCGACAGAGCGTGCAGCGAATCGCCGACCGGCTGGTCCGTGACGGTCTCGCCGAGTACCACCCCAACCCGGCGCACAGCAGGGCGAAGCTCCTCGCGCCCACCGAGGCCGGACGAACGGCGGTGCGACGTATCGCGCCGGCGCACCAGCTTCTGGCCACACGCCTGGCCGAGGAGCTGGGAGCGGAGGAGTTCCGGCGCGTGCTCGAGGCGTTGGAGGAGCTGTCCGCGGCACTCGACCGGATCGACTCTCCCGCCTGACCACGAGCCGTGTTGGTCCCCCCATAGGAATCCGAAGAAATCTACACTGTAAAGGCGGCGCTGGGTTTCCCTCATCCCAACGAGTACCGCACGGCCCCCTCATCCGAACGCGGAACCACCACGTCCCCGGAAAGGGCACCCACCAGCCCCGGAGGTTCAGACCGTCAGCGCCGCCGTGACGATGGCCCGGAGCTGGTCGAGGATGTCGGTGCGGTCGCGTTCGAGCGAGGTCCCGTCGAGCGCGACCGTGTCCTCGGAGCCCTCGGGCGGCGGCCGCAGCGCCGGGGTGATGACGTGGCCGGCCGGAATGGTGCGCTGGGTGGCCGCGCGCAGCCGGGTGTTGCGGTAGGTGACCTCGTTGGCGAACCCGGCGCCGGCCCCGCCAGCGCGCGCCCGCGATCCCGGTGTGGGGCCGCGCGCGGTGACCTCCGCCTCCTCGCGCCCCGGGGGAATCTCGGTGATCTCGGTGTTCTCGCGCACCACGAACCGTCCCGAGCCCTGCTCCACGATGGATCGCCGGGGGAGGGTCGACGGGCTCCACTGTGGTTGGGTCCGCGGGTAGGGAGCCTGGTCCAGGGGCGTGGCACCGGGGGCGCGCACCCGTTCGTTGTCCACGGCGTCGTCACGCCAGGGGCAGGCGTGGGAGACGAGCACGAAGTCGTCGCTGTCGCCCTCGCTGAGGGTGATCACGGCGTCAGCCGCCGCTGCCGTGGCCGTGTACTGGGACAGCAGTGCTCGTTCCACGATTCCGTCGGTGAGGTCGCGCCAGCGAACCGGGAAGATCGCGGTGCGCACCACCGCGGTGTGCTCCCCGATGTCGAAGGTGGCGCCGTTGAGGTCGAGCGCGGCCGCCCCCGTCGGGTTGGACCGGCGAAGGTCCTCGTCGAGGCGGTACGGGTCGAATCCGGTGACGATGACGCGCAGCAACCGGTCGTCGGGTGGGAAGACCAGGTCGTCGTGGCCGCGCGCGGCGTGCTCCAACCGCCTCAGCAGCGTCCGGAAGTCGTCCCCGCCCAGTTCGAAGGTGGGCTGCCAGCCGCGGAGCCGCGCGGTCAGGCCCAGCCGTGCCCAGTAGAGCGGGCGGTCATCCGGGCTGTCCTGCCGGATAGCCTCGGTCCACAACCTCCGGCCGTGCGAGGTGACCACCCGTGTGGCCTCCGCGAGGTCCGTGGCCGAGGCCAGGTCGGCGGAGAACAGCGGGGCTGCCGCGGCGAATCCGGAACGGCGCAGGATGGTCTGCGGGATCTCCAGCTCGGCGCGCCCCTCTTCAGCTGTCGGGGCGGTGTCGTTCATCTGTCAGGTCCGGATCGTCGGGCGCGGTGGGCGGTGCGGATTTTACCCCCGCCCGGTGCGGGAGCGCGCAGCCACCACGGTCCCGCACCCCTCGGGGCCGGGCTGGTCCGGGGTGGTTAGCCAGTGGGCGGTCGGGGAACGTGAAATCGTGCCCGGCCGGTGTCACGACCGCGTCCCTCTCGATGGAGAGAGCCCATGACCACGTCCGTTTCCTCACCCACGTCCGCGATTCCGCCCACCGACGAGATCGGCGACCGCGCCGAGGCCGCGCTCGCGCGCTGCGGCGTCGACCACCTGGCGGAAGCGACGGCCGCGGGGCGGTTGTACGCCCGCACCCCGATCACTGGGGAGACATTGCTGTCCCTGGCGCAGGCGACCGAGCGCGACGTCGACCACGCCGTCACCGCCGCCCACGACAGCTTCCGGACCGCGTGGCGGGACACCCCCGCCCCCGAGCGCGGGGCGCTGGTTCGCCGCCTCGGGGAGCTCCTGCGCGAGCACAAGTACGATCTCGCGGACCTCGTCTCGATCGAGGCGGGCAAGATCCGGTCGGAGGCCGCCGGCGAGGTCCAGGAGATGATCGACGTCTGCGACTTCGCGCTCGGGCTGTCGCGCCAGCTGTACGGGCGCACGATGGCGTCCGAGCGTCCGGGCCACCGGCTGATGGAGACCTGGCACCCGCTCGGTGTGGTCGGTGTCATCACCGCGTTCAACTTCCCCGTCGCCGTGTGGGCGTGGAACACCGCGGTCGCGCTGGTGTGCGGGGACACGGTGGTGTGGAAACCCTCCGAGATGACACCGCTGACGGCGCTGGCCTGTGACGCGCTGCTCTCCCGGGCGGCCGCCGACACCGGCGCCCCGACGAACGTGCATCAGGTGCTCCTCGGTGGCCCGGACGTGGGGGAGCACCTGGTCGACGAGCCACGAGTCGCGCTGATCTCGGCCACGGGGTCGGTACGGATGGGACGCACGGTTGGCCCGCGTGTCGCCGCTCGCCTGGGCCGCTGCCTGCTCGAGCTGGGGGGAAACAACGCCGCGGTGGTCACCCCCTCGGCCGATCCGGAGCTGGCCGTACGGGGCACCGTGTTCGCGGCCGCCGGTACGGCGGGCCAGCGTTGTACGTCCCTGCGCCGGTTGATCGTGCACGAGGACGTGGCCGACGCGATCACCGAGCGCGTCGTGGACGCCTACACCCAGCTGCGCGTTGGTGACCCGCTCAGTGACCACACCCTGGTCGGCCCGCTCATCGGGCAGCGCGCCCACACCGCCATGCGCGAGGCACTCACCCAGGCGACGGCCGATGGTGGGGAGGTGCTGGTCGGCGGGAACCGCCGCCTGGAGGACCAGGCCCCGGACGCCTACTACGTGGAGCCCGCTGTGGTGCGGATGCCCACCCAGACCGCGATCGTGCGCCAGGAGACGTTCGCGCCGATCCTCTATGTCATGACCTATCGGAGCCTCGACGAGGCGGTGGAGCTCCACAACGGTGTCTCGCAAGGGTTGTCCAGCGCCGTGTTCACCCAGGACCAGCGCGAGGCGGAGCGGTTCCTGGCGCTGTCGGACTGCGGGATCGTCAACGTCAACATCGGGACCTCGGGTGCCGAGATCGGCGGTGCGTTCGGCGGTGAGAAGGACACCGGCGGGGGGCGGGAGTCGGGCTCGGACGCGTGGAAGTCCTACATGCGCCGGGCGACGAACACCGTGAACTACTCCGAGGAGCTGCCGCTGGCGCAGGGCGTTCGGTTCGTCTGACCGGGTGGGCTGAGAGGGGTAGTGCCGCCGGGAGGGGGGACGGCGGCACTACCCACCAGTAACCATATCGTTCGCCGGAATCGCCGGCCACATTCCTAACACACCTGCGCGGTCGCCTTCCGACCAGCTCCTGGCCCCGAACCCGCCGAGGAGGCGGGCGAGCCGTCGAGTGGTCCCCGGAGCGAAGCCGGCCGCGCTGTTCGCCGCGGGCGCACACCGGGGGTGCCCCGACCCGTCGACTGGTGTCGCTGGGGGAGCGGATACGCGCTGCCGGCGGCCACCCTCCGATGGCGCGACTGGCTCAGGAGTACGCCCTGAGGTGGGCGAGCATCGGTGAGATGATCCGTTCGGGATCCTCCTCGGGAAGCCAGTGCGTGGCGCCCTCCAGGGGAAGGAACCTGTAGGGTCCCGATACCCAGGCTGCGGTCCGTTCGGCCGCCTGGCGGGTGAAGGCGAGATCCTCGCTGCCCCACAGGTACAGCGTTGGCACGGTGATCGGGGGAACTTGGTAGTCGTCGCTACCCATCGCCCGGTACCAGTTCAGCGCGGCCGTCAGAGCCCCGGGCTCGCTGAGCCGCCGGACGTTGTCCTCGACCAGGTCATCGGGTACGCGTTCCTGGTAGACGCCCCGCAGCGCGGCCGCGTCGTCGGCCAGCAGCACGCGTTCGGCCTCGCCCTCGGTGCGGAACAGGTCGAAGTAGGCCAGGTGCTCGCGCTGCTCGGCCGACTCGGCCAGAACCTCGGAGAGCGCGCCGGGGTGCGCGGTGGAGAGCACGGTGAGCGTGGCGACGCGTTCGGGTGCGCCGGCCGCGACCGGCCAGGCGATGGCACCGCCCCAGTCGTGGCCGACGAGGTGGAACCGGTCCGCCCCGAGGGCATCGGCGAATCCGAGTACGTCGGCGACCAGGTTCGCCCCCTTGTAGTCGGCGACGCTGTCGGGACGCGCACCGGGGGAGTAGCCACGTTGGTCCACCGCCACCGCGCGGTATCCGGCCCGCGCCGCCTCGGCCATCGCGGATCGCCAACATGTGGCGAACTCGGGGAAGCCGTGCAGGAACAGCACCACCGGGCCGTCGTGCGGGCCGGTGGCCAGGGCGTCGAACTCCAGTGAGCCGTGGCCGAGCGTGAGCGGCTCCGCGCCGGCGAGATGGGCAGCGGACATGGTGTCCCTTTCTGTCGCGAACGGTGACCGACCCAGCGAACCCTATCGGCGGGGCCGATCGCTAGACTTGCCCGTGCCCGGGGCGGTGGTCGAAACGGGAGAGCGCACCATGGAGACGAGACCGACCGTCGCACCGCCGGAGAGCGTCACCTGGCGGGTCCACCTCGACAGGGCCATGTGGGTCGCCGGAGTGCGCGCCCTCATGCTGCAGGCGCTGCACCCCGTGGCCATGCAGGGGGTGTGGCAGCGTTCGGACTTCATGCGCGACCCGTTGCAGCGGCTGCTGCGCATCGCTCACTTCGTCGCGGTCACCACCTACGGCAGCCCCGAGGAGGCCGAACGGATGGGGCAGCGGGTGCGCGAGGTGCACAGTCGCTTGGAGTTCGCGGACCCGGCCACCGGGAATCCGTACCGGGTGGATGAGCCCGACCTGCTCGTGTGGGTGCACTGCGCCGAGGTCGTCTCCTACCTGGAGGTGGCGGCACGCGCCGGCCTGCCACTGTCCGGTGACGACGCCGACCGCTACTTCGCCGAGCAGGCGCGCACCGCGACCTACGTCGGGCTGGAGCCCGGCGACGTGCCGCGCTCGGTGGCCGAGATGCGCCGCTACCTCGCGGGGGTGCGCCCGGTTCTGCGCGCCACCCCCGAGGCCACCCAGGCGGTGCGGTTCCTGCTGTGGCCAACGATGCCGGAGCGGCTACGGCGGCTCGCCCCGCTGCGTCCAGCGTGGTTCCCGATCGCCGCGCTGGGCTACTACTGCCTTCCGGGGTGGGCGCGCCAGTGCTACGGGGTGCTGCCGGAGGTCCCCGGGACCCAGGCCGCGACGACCCAGGCGCTGCGGGCGCTGCGGGGGGCGCTGAACGCGAGCCCGAACCAGCTGTACAACCAGCTGTTCGACGAGGAGACCGTGCGCAGCGCCGAGGCCGCGCGCGAGCGGCTGGCCGCGGCGGGCTACGACACCCGTGGGGGAATGCCGCGCGGCTGACCCCGGACCCCGGCCGCGAATAGACTGAGGGTCATGAAACGGCGCGTACGCCGCTATGCCTGGCTGATGGGGATCTGCCTGGCACTTTTCGCCGGGTCGCTGCCGGTCTACTACCTGGTCGGGGTTGGTTGGGCGGTCGCGATGTGTGGGGTGGCGATGCTCATCCCGCCGTTCGCGGCCATCATCGGCAACATCTCCGACCCCCGCGACCCCCGGGACCACGACACGCTGTACGGTCCCAACGCCGAACGTTAGCGCGGCCCCGTGGAGCGAGGCGGCGCTCCGGGCCACGTGCCATGGTACTGCCGGGGTGCGCGGGGTGCCGGTTGCGGCCAGAGTGGACGATTCCGGCCCACGGCCGGGCTCAGGGGCGCAGCACGTACTTTCCTCGCACACCGCCCTTCGCGACCGCGCGGTGCGCCTCGGCGGCCCGCTCCAGGGGGACGAC
Organism: Halostreptopolyspora alba; assembly: GCA_003725585.1. Taxonomy (GTDB): domain Bacteria; phylum Actinomycetota; class Actinomycetes; order Streptosporangiales; family Streptosporangiaceae; genus Lipingzhangella; species Lipingzhangella alba. The sequence goes on from RJMB01000002.1 coordinate 198,623, forward strand.
GGTGTGCACCCGGGCCGGCAGGTGGCCATTCGCGGTCGCGGCGAGGAGTGGGGCCAGCCGGGCACCGTCCGGTCGCGCCACGACCACACGGACCGTGATCCCGCGCTCCTCCTCCGGCGCGGTGCCCGGCTGCACTCCGACGAAACGGCCGCCGTCGCGGACCATCGCGACGGCCCGCTCCTGGAGCGCGGCACCGTCGGCGACGGCGTCCCAGCCGGGGGTTGGTTCGGTGACGAAACCGGCGCCGAGACCGCGCACGAACTCCTCGTCCGCGGCGCGGGCCAGCCCGGTGACGCGCCAGCCGCGGTCCCGGGCGAGTGCGAGGACGTATCCCCCGACCGCGCCCGCCGCCCCGGTCACCAGCAGGCTGCGACCGTCACCGTCACCGAGCAGGTCGACGATCTGGGTGGCGGCCAGGCCGTTGAGTGGGACAGTGGCCGCCTCGGGCATACCGAGCCCGTCGGGCACGAGGGCGATGTCCCCCGCTGAGACCACCAACTGCTCCGCGTACGTGCCGAAGTCGCGGTCGAAGCCGGCGACCAGGCCGGCGACGCGGCTACCGACCGGGATGTCGACCTCCGGGCCGGTGGCTGTCACGGTGCCGGCGAAGTCCCAGCCGAGGCCGGTGTGGTCCGGCTGGTTGACCAGGCCCAGCCCGTGGAAGACGCCGGCGGCGAGAGCGAGGTCGACGGGGTTGACCGCGGCCGCGGCGATCGCGACCCGGACCTGACCAAAGCCGGGGTTGGCCTCGGGGACGTCGATGATCTCGATGGAGTCCGGCCCGTTCGGGGTGCGGACGACGGCTGAACGAAACGTGCTCATGGTCGCTGTTCTCCTCGTGTGGCGAAAGTGTTACCGCACCACGATGAGTGAGCAGCTCTCCGTTGGGAAGTAGGCACTCAAAGGTGCCTAGGTCACCGTCAGGTGGGAAGGAGAGGGCCGAGATGCCGACAACGACCGCGGCCCAGAAGCGGGAACAGGCCAAGGACGCCTACGACGCGTTCCTGGCGCGCTGTCCCAGCCGTCAGCTCCTGGAGCGGATCTCCGACAAGTGGGTCGCGCTGGTCCTGGCCGCGCTCGGCAGTGACGGCCCGCATCCGGGGGCGGACTGTGTGGGCGAGCCGCGAAGGATGCGCTACTCCGAGCTCTCGCGGCGGCTCGCGGGGGTGAGCCAGAAGATGCTCACCCAAACCCTGCGCTCGCTTGAGCGCGACGGGCTGCTCACCCGCACGGTCACCCCCACCGTGCCGGTAACCGTCACCTACGAGCTGACCGACCTCGGGATGTCGCTGCACGACGTGATGCACGGCATCAAGACGTGGGCCGAGGCGCACATGGACGAGGTGCTGGCCAACCGCCAGGAGTACGACTCCCGCGATCCCTCCTGACCCCGCCGCCTCACGTGCGGTCGAGCGCCGGACGCGTACGGGATCGTGTCGTTCACCATGACTGGCGGCGACGCTGACGGACACGATCCGGCCACCTCCGGCGAGGCCCTGATCCGCGGCCTCGAAGATCGGCTGCCCGCCGCCGTCGCGGTCCGGGGGTCCCGCGAGTCCGACACGGCCGAGGTCGGTTCGGCTGTGGAGAGCTACACCGCTGTGCTCCCACAGGGCGCGAAGGCCGACAGCGGACCGGAAGGACCGATCCGGGGAGTTTCGAGGGGAGGGCCAATCCCCGAAGGTGACGACGACGCGGTCACCTTCGGGGCGGGCGGCGAGTGACCGACAGCGGAGGTCTCGATGACGCGCCGCCCGTCCGGCCGCTCTGCGGGGCCGGGCCGTTGGGGCGGTTCAGCGCCGGTTGGTGCCCAGCCACCGCAGCGCGAGGGCGTAGCCCTCGGTGCCGAACCCCGCCATTACGGCCGTGGCGACCGGAGAGACGTAGGAGTGCGCGCGAAACGCCTCGCGGGCGTGCACGTTGCTGATGTGCACCTCGACCAAGGGGGCGGTCAGCATCGCGCACGCGTCGCGCAGCGCGACCGAGGTGTGGGTCCACGCGGCCGGGTTGAGCACCACCGCGGACCCGTCGTCGGCGGCCTCGTGCAGCCAGGAGAGCATCTCGTGCTCGGCGTCGGTCTGGCGGACGTCGACCTCGATCCCCAGCTCGTCGGCCACCGCGTGACACGACTCGACCAGCTGAGTGTAGGTCGTCGTGCCGTACTTGGCCGGCTCGCGGTGGCCGAGACGGCCCAGGTTGGGGCCGTTGAGGACGAGAGCCTTCACTGGAGTTCCCTTCCCTCGAGGTTGGGGTGCGTGACCGTGCCCGCGGGCTGCGGTGAGGCGGTCGGGCCATTGGCAGGGTAGCGCCCGGCCCGACCGCCCGGGGTGGCCACGGGGCCTGGCCGCGGATCAGCCGTGGGTCGCGCGCCGGTCCTCGCTGGGTCCGCCGGTGTTGCTTCCCTCGGAGGCGACGATCAGCTGGAGCCGGTCCGGCGACCGCTCATGCTCGGGTGGCTCCGCACCTCGGCGAAGCTCTCCGTGGCCACGGTGGTGATCGGGTTCCCGGTCACCCCGGCCGGCTCGGGGTGATGTTGTGGTTGCGGTGAAAGACGTTGTCGGGGTCGTAGTGTCGCTTGACGGCGGCCAGGCGCCGGTAGTTGTCCGCGCCGAGGCCGGCGACGATCCGCTCGTCCCCCTCGTCGCCGATGAAGTTCAGGTACACCGCGCCGATCGACCACGGCAGCATGTCCGCCCGGAGGTCGCGCGCCCACCGCTGGGCGCGCTCGTCGTCGGCGGGGTTCTCCCACAGCCCGAAGGGGTGCACGCACCACAGGGCCCTGCGCCACGGCACCGGATAGTCGGTGTCCGGCCGGGAGACCGCACCGCCCTGCGGGAACAGGACGTGCTGCGACGCCGAGGGAACGATCATCCGGCCGGCGTGGGCGCAGAAGAGCTCCACCGCCGTGTCGGGGAACTCGCTGAGGAACTCCGCGGACCAGTAGTTGCGCAGCCCCGGCGGGTCGTCGAGCATGCACTGCAGCTCGGCGTAGGGCACCTCCACGATCAGCTCGCCCGCGTGGCCCAGTTCCAGCATCGGCCGCATGGCCTCGCGCGCGGCTAGCTCCCCACCGGCGTAGGTCACCAGGACGGCGCACGTCAGGGACCCGACCAGCCGCTCGGGCACGAACTCCTCGGGAGGGGCGGTGAGGTACAGCACACCCCCGCCGACCTCGTCCGGCGCCTGCTCCATGAAGGAGCGGAACGCGCTCACCACCTCCGGGCCGGCGTCGGCCTGCCACAGCAGCAGAGCCGCGGTCACCGAGGGCAGGTGGTGCAGCCGGAGAGTGAGCGAGGTGGCCACCCCGAAGTTCCCGCCACCGCCGTGCAGCGCCCAGAACAGTTCGGGGTGCTCGTCGGCCGAGGCCCGCACCAGGGCTCCGTCGGCGGTCACCAGCTCGGCGGAGAGCAGGTTGTCGCAGGCGAGCCCGAACTTGCGGTCGAGCCACCCGGACCCGCCGCCCAGCACGAACCCGCCGACCCCGGTCGTGGACACCCGGCCGCCCGTCGTCGCCAGGCCGAAGGGCTCACCCGCGCGGTCGAGGTGGCTCATCGTGGCGCCGCCCGCCACCCGCGCCGTCATCGCCTCGGGGTCGACACTCACCGCGTTCATCCGCCGCAGGTCGACGACGAGGCCGCCGTCGGTCAGCCCCATACCGGCGACGCTGTGGCCACCACCGCGCACGGCGATCTCCAGGTCGTTTTCGCGCGCGAACCCGAGGGCGCGGACCACGTCCCCGACCGTCTCGCACTGGGCGATGACCCTGGGACGTTCCTCGATCATCGCGTTGAACACGGCGCGCGCCTCCTCGTAGGACGGGTCCGCGGTGTCGATGACACCGCCCGCGAACCCCTCCCGGAGGTGGGCGAGATCCGGGTGGGACACCGGGGCACTGTTGGTCTGGGGCATGAGGTCCTCCCATCGTCATCCGGGCCGGACCGGGGGTCTCACGGTCCCCGGCCCCCGACGAGGGCGCGCTTGGCTCACGTGCTCCCGCCACCGTACGCACGAGCCCAGTGCATGAATACTAAAACCCCTGGTCACAGGGTTGAATTGGGGTTGTGTATTTCGTGCGAGAACTTGACCGGTGGCGTTGCGGGATTTCCCGAGCGCGGATGGCGCCGGGCACCACCGATCCGGACGGTGTGCCCCGATGACCGCGACGCTGTGCGGGAGCGCGGCTCCGTGGCAGTTCGCCGCGCTCCCACGCGTAGGCGCCTCAGCGGCCCAGAACCCGCCGCAGCGCGGTGAGGACCAGCTCGGCGCGGTCGAGCCGGGCGTTGTGACCCATCAGACCGATCCGCCAGACCGAGTTGGCGTAGTCGCCCGCGCCGGCCCCGATCTCGATGCCGTAGTCGGTGAGGAGCTGCTCGCGCACCTTCGCGGAGTCAACTCCCTCGGGCACGCGCACCGACGTCAGCTGCGGGAGCCGGTGGCCCTCGGCGGCGAACAGCTCCAGGCCCATCTCCCGCAGCCCGTCCTGCAGCCGCCGCCCGGCCGCCTCGTGCCGCTCCGTGACGGAACCCAGCCCCTCCTCGTGGATCCGGGCCAGCCCCGCCTCAAGCGAGGCGATCATCGCCACCGGCGCCGTGTGGTGGTAGGCGCGCCCGCCGGGCCCACCCCGCACGTAGCCACCCAGCAGTCCCAGGTCGAGGTACCACACCGGCGGGATCTCCACGCGGCGCTCCCACGCCCGCTCGGAGAAGGTGAACGGCGCCAACCCCGGAGCGACACCGAGACACTTCTGGGTGCCCGAGTAGGCGATGTCGACGCCCCACTCGTCCACCGCGACCTCGATCCCACCGAGCGAGGTCACGCAGTCGGCCAGCAGCAGGGCTTCGGGGTGGCGCCGCCGCAACGCGGCGCCCAACCCGGCGATGTCGCTGCGCACGCCGGTGGACGTCTCGGCGTGCACGGCCGCGACGAGGGCCGGCGAGGGGTGGGCCGTCACGACACGCTCGACGTCGACGGGCTCGCCCCAGGTGTGGTCCACCCGCACGACCTCGGCGCCGTACCGCCCAGCCACCTCGCACATGCGCACCCCGAACAGGCCGTTGACGGCGACCACGACGACGTCTCCGGGCCGGACGGTGTTGGCGAAGGCCGCTTCCATACCGATCGATCCGGTCCCCGACAGGGGAAGCGTCACGGGGTTGTCGGTGCCCCACGTGGCACGCAGCCGTTCACAGGTGCGTTCCAGGACGGCGATGAACTCGGGGTCGAGATGGCCGAGCAGCGGCGCCGCCAATCCCGCCGTGGCCTCGGGATACGGGTTGCTCGGTCCAGGTCCTAAGAGTGTGCGCTCGGTCAATGCCATGGGAGTCACTTTAGGGGCTGGTGAGCGGACGACGGTCACCCGGTCGGCGGCGATCGTGTCCGCCGGCACCGTGGACGTGGGATCGACCGGGCGCCTCCGCACGTCGGAGGAACGAAGCGCCCCTCACCGAGGCGCCCCGGTTCACCGCGAGGCTGCGGTCGGCGCGAGACCTTCCCGGGCACTACACCCAGAGACCGATCACGTCGGCCAGGAGATCCACCTGAGCGGGATCGGGACTGTTGCCCGTGAAGATCAGCTCGTCGCGACCGATTCGGTCGAAATCGGCGACAGCGGCCGTGATCCGCTCCGGCGATGTGCGCGCGATGGAGACGCCGTACCGCTGGTGGCGCCAGCTGCGGCGGCCAGGAGGACCAGACGAGCCCCAATCCGTTGGGGTCGCTGAGCTTGACCAACGCCGCGGTCAGGCGTCTTCTACCGATGCAGCACCACGGGCACAGCACATCGGCGTGGTCTCCACCTTCAGGGCGTCCTTGCGAGGATCGGTGGCTCTGGGAAGACGGGGTCCGTGCCACCCGCGCCGCCCTCTTATCGGGGGACAGCCACGGAAGACGGTCACGGAGCGGGGTTCGCGATCAGGGGCCGAGACGCTGCGGGCCGGGGCCGACCTCGCCGACCACGGTGTAGGTGGGAACTCCGCTCATGCGCGCCTCGGCCCTACCGGACAGACCCTCCAGGGCCGTACGGATGGCCTCCATCCGGGCTTCGCCGTCCGAGGTCTCCACGAAGTTGCGGTAGTCCGCCTCGCTGGCCCAGTGGACGATGGTGTACACGCGGGTACCGTCGGTGCTCGCGTGGAAGCGGGCCGAGAGGTATCCGGGATAGAAACGCACCCACCGCTCCTGGATCTCCGTGAAAGCCGCCACGAGCTCTCGCTGGGTGTCGAAACCGTCGACGGTGTAGTCGATGATCGAGTAGAAACCGGAATCCGTGCTCACGTACGCGCTCCTCGGAAGTCGGCCGGCAGATGCTGGTAACTCACCCTGCAACCTCAACTGCGATTGAGGTCAAGATCCGCGGGCGGGCACGCGCGTCGTCGACGTTCACGGCACTCGCGGTCCCGGAGGGGAGCCCTGGGCGTGGCACGGCCCGGCCCGCTGACACCTCCGTTGACGACAGCGCTACAGGCGGGCGGCGCACCCTCGTACGATGGGGATCACAGCCGTAGCGCGCGGCCGCAACAGCCGCACTCGACGAGGAGGGCCACCGTGACCGAGCACCAGCGTCCGCACGCCCAGCGGCAGCACGACGGTGCCGGCACCGAGGCACCGGTGTCGTCCACCCCGCGCAAGAACGGCCCGTACAAGGGTGTGTCCGAGGAGCTGGCGGCGTGGATGCGCACCGGCTGGGCCGACACCGAGCGCCGCGACCTGCGCCCTCTGGAACAGGCGCCCTACACCGCCAAGCGCCGCGCCGCGCTCAGCGCGCGCTTTCCCGGGGAGCGGTTGGTGATTCCCGCGGGCCAGCTCAAGACCCGCTCCAACGACACCGAGTACCCCTTCCGGCCCTCCAGCGACTACGTGTATCTCACCGGCGACCAGTCCGACGGCGGGTGCCTGGTACTGGAACCCACCGGCGACGGCGACCACGAGGCCACCGCCTACCTGCTGCCCCGGTCCAACCGGGAGAACGGCGAGTTCTGGCTCGACGGCCAGGGGGAGCTGTGGACCGGGCGCCGCAACAGCCTCGCCGAGTCGGGCCAGCTCCTCGGGCTGGCCACCCACGACGTCCGGGAGCTGGCCACGGTGCTGCGCGCGGCACCCTCGGCTCCCACCCGGATCCTGCGGGGGCACGACCACGCGCTGGAGCGGGTGCTGCGTGAGCTGCGCGACGACGAGGCGGCCGAGCAGGAGGCGGCCGAACGCGACTCCGAGCTCGCCACCCACCTGGCCGATGTCCGCCTGGTCAAGGACGAGTGGGAGATCGGCCAGCTCCAGCGCGCCGTTGACTCCACCGTGCGCGGGTTCGCCGACGTCGTGGCCGCGCTACCGCGGGCGCGGGCCACCTCCGAACGCTACATCGAGGGCACGTTCTTCCTGCGTGCCCGGGTCGAGGGCAACGATGTCGGCTACGGCACCATCGCGGCCGCGGGTCCCAACTCCACCACCCTGCACTGGCAGCGCAACGACGGCCCGGTGCGCGACGGCGAGATGGTGTTGCTCGACGCCGGGGTGGAAACCACCACGCTCTACACCGCCGACGTCACCCGCACCCTTCCGGTCTCGGGCACCTTCAGCGAGACGCAGCGCCGGGTCTACGAGCTGGTCCTCGCCGCCCAGGAGGCGGGCATCGCCGAGGTCGCCCCGGGCAAACCGTTCGTGGCCTACCACGAGGCGGCCCAGCGCGTCCTGGCCGAGGGGCTGGTCGAATGGGGCCTGCTGGAGGGCCCCGCAGACCGCGTCGTCGAACTCGGCCTGCAGCGCCGCTACTCGCTGCACGGAACGGGGCACATGCTCGGCTTGGACGTGCACGACTGCGCGATCGCGCGCACCGAGTGCTACGTCGACGGCGTCCTGGAACCCGGCATGGTGCTCACCGTCGAGCCGGGGCTGTACTTCCAGCCCGACGACCTGACCGTGCCCGAGGAGCTGCGCGGGATCGGCGTCCGGATCGAGGACGACGTGGCCGTCACCGACGACGGAAACCGGGTACTGTCGGCGGACCTGCCGCGCCGGCCCGAGGACGTCGAGGCGTGGCTCGCCGGCAGCTCCCCGGCGGTGTGAGAGGCCGGCTCCGGCCCCACCGTCAGCCCGCTCCGCCGGACTCGTTGTACTTTCCGGCGAGCGGCTGCCCGGACAGCGCGTGGATCGCGGCCATGATCTCGTCGGTGACGATCCGGCGGGCCCGACCCGTTTTGAGATGGTCATAACCGGTGGAGAAGTCCAGGGGCGCTCCGAAGCGCACCCGGATCGGCCTGATCCGCGGCAGTTTCGCGCCGACCGGCTGGATCCGCTCGGTACCGGACAGCGCCACCGGCACGACCGGCGCACCCGACATCAGGGCCAGGTAGGCCACCCCCGTCCGGCCGCGGTAGAGCCGACCGTCACGCGAACGGGTTCCCTCGGGGTAGATCGCGAACGCCTCACCGTCCTTGAGGGAGCGCAGGCCGATGTCGAGGGCCTCGATCGCCTCGCGGCCCGCGCTGCGCCGCACCGGCACCGCACCGAGGGCGGTGAACGTCGCCCGGGACAGCGCCCCCTTGGGGCCGCGCCCCTCGAAGTACTCGGCTTTGGCCGGAAAGCGCACCCGACGCGACACGGCGAGCGGGATCACCACGCTGTCACAGAACGACAGGTGGTTGCTGGCCAGGATCACCGGACCACTCGCCGGAACGTGCTCAACCCCCTCGATGGTGGGCCGGTAGAGCAGCCGCCCCACTGTCGCTCCCACCCGCCGCGTGGTGTCGTAGATCATCGGACTCCGATCGCCGGTGTCACCTGAGGACTCCACCGTAGCGCCACCGTTCGGGGCACGCTTGGCCGGCAGCGCGGCCAGTGGGGGCCACGGCTGCCCTGGGTGCGTGGGACGTTGGAAGCCGTGATGCAATAGGGGATCGTGGACAGCGGAACGACCAGACTCCAGCGGTGGCAGCGCAACACCGAGATACCCATGCTCGGTGTGGCACTGCTGTTCCTCGGCGCCTACGCCTGGCCGATCCTCGACCCCGACCTGGCCCCCCACTGGCGCACGCTGTGTATGGCGCTCACCTGGCTCACTTGGGGCGCCTTCGTCGCCGACTACGCCGTGCGGCTGTTCCTCGCGCGCGACCGGTGGCACTACATTCGCGTCAACGCCGTCGACCTGGTGATCATCCTGCTGCCGGCGCTGCGCCCGCTGCGGTTGCTCCGGCTGCTCTCCATCGTGACCGTGCTGAACCGCAGGCTGACGGTGTCGATGCGCAAGCATGTCGCGATGTACGCGGTCGTCGCCTCCAGCGTGGTCCTATTCTGCGCCGCCCTGGCGGTACTGGAGGTCGAGCGCGACGCGCCCGGCGCCACCATCACCACGTTCGAGGAGGCGCTGTGGTGGGCGGCGGTCACGGTCACCACGGTGGGCTACGGCGACTTCTACCCGGTGACCTCGGTCGGCCGCCTCATCGCCTTCGGGCTGTTCCTCGGCGGGATCACCCTGCTGGGTGTGGTGACCGGAACGCTGGCGTCGTGGTTCGTGGAGAGGGTCGACGAGACGAAACAGGCCACCACCGCCACCCGCGCCGAGGTGGAGGCACTGATGGTCGAGGTCCAACAGCTGCGCAGCGAGCTGTCCGGAACGACGGCCACCGAGAGCGGCAACGTGGCGGCCGGAGTCGACGACAGGCCCGGGTGAGCGCCCGCGTCCTCACTCGGGGCGCCAGCCGGTGTTGGCGCCACAGATCACCAGGCACGGCTCGGTGCCGGGCACCCGCCCGGCCAGCCAGGCGGCGAAGGGCACCGCGGCAGCGGGCTCGGCGGCCACGCGGAACTCCTCCCACAGCCGGTCGCGCGCCGCGATGATCTCCTCGTCGGAGACCAGGGCCGTGGCCACCGGGTTCGCCTCCAACACCCCGAAGGGGGCCTCACCCAGCCGGGTGGCGCCCAGCGCGGAGGAGGCCACGGAGTCGACCGGAGTGTCGACCGGTGTGCCGGCGGCGAGCGCGGCGTGCAGGCTCTGACACCCCTGGGGCTCGACCGCGACCACACGGCGCTCGCCCACGCCGAGGCGCACCCCCGCGACCAGGCCACCGCCGCCCACGGCCACCGCGACGGTGTCGCACTCGGGCGCGTCGGAGGCGATCTCGTGGCCGACGGTGCCCTGACCCGCCACCACGAGGGGGTCGTCGTAGGCGTGGAGGTAGCGGATCCCCTCCTCGGCGGCGCGCTCGTGCGCCGCGGCGGCGGCCACGGCGTAGTGGTCACCGACCCGGACGAGCTCCGCGCCCGAGTCCCGTAGCCGCCGCGCCTTGGCCTCGGGGACGGTCGTGGGCACGTAGACGATGGCCCGCATCCCCAGCAGCCGCGCCGCGGTGGCCACCCCGAGGCCGTGGTTACCCCCCGAGGCGGTGATGACCCGCTCGGCCGGTTCCCCACCCAGCAGCGCGTTCAACGCGCCGCGCAGCTTGAACGCCCCGGTTCGCTGCATGTGCTCCAGCTTCAACGCCAGGGGCCACCCGTCGACCCGGGCACGCAGGATCGGGGTGCGGCGCGCGTAGGGCGCGATGCGCCGTGCCGCCGCGCGCACGTCGGCGGCCGTGGGGACATGGTGTGCCGGGAGCGCCGTGTTGGAGGTCATGCCCTCACTGTGCCGGTCGCGAGCCATAAGTTAAAGTTGATCTTCCTAAGGAAGATTAAGCGATGCTTACCCAGTCGCGCGATGCGGTGTCCACCTCACGCGAGGCGGGGACCGGCGTGGCCCCAAGCCGCGCCCGAGGGGGGTCTCGGTGCTGGACGCCAACCGGCTGCGGGTGCTCGTGGAGGTCGCGCACGCCGGGTCGATCGCGGCGGCGGCCGAGCGCATGGCGTTCACCCCGCCCGCGCTGTCGCAGCAGTTGACCAAGCTCGAAAACGAGCTCGGCTGCGCTCTGGTGGAGCGCGGCCGTACCGGGGTGCGGCTCACCGCGGCCGGGCGGGTACTGCTGGAGCACGGCGAGCGCGTGCTCGGCGAGCTGCGCGACGCCGAGACCGCCGCTCGGGCGGCGGCGGGGGAGACCCCGCAGCGGCTCTCCGTGGGAGCCTTCGCCAGCGCCGGAAAGGTCCTGGTGCCCCACGCGCTCGCGGACTTCGGCCGGGCGCACCCGCACGTGCGGCTGACGCTGTCCGACGTCGAGCCACCGGGCGGGTACGGCCTGGTCACCTCGGGCGATCTGGACCTGCTCATCACGCACCGCTACCCGGGAACCTCGCTTCCCCCGGTCAGCGGGCTGCACCGGGAGCGGGTCCTGGTCGACCCGCTGCTGCTCGTGCTGCCGGAGGGTCACCCGGCGGCCGGCGGCGCCCCGCGACTGGCCGACCTGGCGGGCGAGGAGTGGATCTGCGGGGCGCCCGGGATATCCAACCGGGTGGCGCTGGAGGGCGCCGCCGAGGCCGAGGGGGTGCGGCTCACGGTGGCCTACGAGACCCGTGACTACGAGGTCACGCTGGCCCTGATCCAGGTGGGGGTGGGGATCGGGCTGGTCCCCCGCACGATCCTGCGTGCCGCGCCGACGACCGGTTGGGTGGCCGTCCCCCTGGCCGGGGTGGAGACGGCACGGGAGGTGTACGTGGTGCACCGGAGCCGGCCACGTAGCCCGGTGCCGGCCATGGTGGAGATGCTGCGCCAGTCGGCCCGGCGGGCGCTGGGGTAGGGGCGGCCTGTCGCCGCGCCGTTGCCCGCCCACGATGGTCGGTATGTCTGGATTTACGGGCAGTCTCGGCAATGATCGTGCTGGTTTGCCTCCTCGTAGCGCTGAAAGCAGGCAAAACAGCACGATCAACGCGTACACGGCGTCTACAGCGCGAAATATCCGAGAAGCCGCAGCGGGGAATGGGCTATTCGGAGGTTCCCGGGATTGGTGCGTCGTCCTCGTCGGGGGTGGCGGAGGCGAGGACGCGGGCCAGCAGACGAACGGTGTCGGCGCGAACGGTGCGCGCGTGGTCGAACCGGGGGCGGGCGGTGTAGGGGGCTTTGGCGCACATCGGCTCGTAGCCGATCCGCCACCAGTCGCCGAACTCCTCGTGCAGTGGGCGCAGCTCCTCCGGCAACTCCGGATCGGGCCGGTAGGCGGGCGGGGCTCCCCCCGAGGCGCTCTCGACTGCCGGGGCGGCGGAGAAAACGGTAGGCTCGGACATCGTCACCAGCTTCCTCACGTGCGTTGGTGGCCACGGCCCGGGACAGTCACCACTGTCGCCGGGCTCTCTGTTTGTTCCGGGTTGGCGCGTTCGTGTGCTGCGATCGACCAGATGGGAACGTTGCCCCCCGATCCAGACCGCATATGTCTATGGTCTAACGCAGATTAAGCACATGCCACAGGCAGCACATATATGAATATCGGAAGTATGAGACGTGTTTATTTGTAGTATTCCTGTGCTGTACTCTGCTGCCATGGTGCTGAACGATGGGGAGCGTCGGCGACGCGTGGGGCGCGAGATCCGGCGACGACGGGAACGAGCAGGGCTTACACAAGCCCAGTTGGCCAGGATTCTGGCGCGAGCGCAGACCACCGTGAGTGCTTACGAGAAAGGGACACGGCTGCCAAATGTGGACGATTTGAGTTCCCTAGATCAGGCGCTTAGCACAGGTGGAGCACTCGCCGACCTGTGGCAGAGTCTTAGCAAGGATGGCGGCGACTACGCGAGTTGGTTTCGTGACTTGGTCAGCGTGGAAGCGGACGCTTCCGAGGTCAGGGAGTACCAGCCACTCGCGATTCCGGGGCTCCTGCAAACCCCCGGATATGCTCGTGCGCAAATTCGCACAGGTCGGCCTGGTGAGACCCCAGCCGAGATCGAAGAAGGGGTGCGGGGACGTGAGCAACGTCAGAAGATCCTTCGGGCTGAGCGAGGACCCGTTGTATCGATGATTGTGGAGGAACACGTCCTGCGTCGCCCGATTGGGGGAAGTGAGACACTCAAAGCGCAGCTCGACCACCTGCTTGAGGCTGCTGAGCTACCGCGTCTCACGCTCCAAGCGGTTCCCATGAACTCCGAGCAGCACTACGGGATGGATGGTGCGTTCATCTTGTTCAAGGTGCCGGGTCGAGGACAGATTGCCTACCGGGAGACACGATTGGACGCCTCGCCCAGGGAGGACCTGGAGGCAGTAGAGGAGTACATGAGTGTCTTCGGCTCCCTCAGTGCCTATGCGTTGACGCCCTCACACACGCGTCAGCTCATCGAGAGAATCAGGAGAGACGTCGATGATTGACCACGACTGGAGCAAGTCCAGCTACTCCCAGAAGGGCGCTTCCAACTGTGTCCAGGCCCGCAGTGTGGCGGCGCGCGTGGTGGACGTTCGTGACTCCCAGTATCCCGACCACGGATATCTGTCGTTCGACGGAGGGGAGTGGCTGGTGTTCCTGGCCGATGTCGAGGCGTTCTGACTCCGGGCCGGCGGCGTTCGTGGCCGAGCGGGTGGGCACGAACGCGTCGGCGGGTAGGTTCCGGGGCGGTGTCGTCGACAGCGCCGACAGTGAGGGGGAACGGATGGCCCAGACACACAGCGCCAACGGAGAGGGCGGCGACGAGCCCCGTGTGACCGTGGTGACCGAGACCGGCGAGGAGGGCTACGCCCAACGCGTCACCGTCGGGCCGCACGAGCTGACGGCCGACGAGCCGACCTCCGCCGGCGGCGGCGACGCCGGCCCCGGCCCCTATGACCTGCTCCTCGCCTCACTGGGGACGTGCACGTCGATGACGATACGGATGTTCGCCCAACGCAGGGGGTGGCCGCTGCGGGGAATCACGGTGCGGCTGCGCCACAGCCGCATCCACGCCACGGACTGCGAGAACTGCGAGACCGAGTCCGGCCACATCGACCACATCCAGCGCGACATCGCCATCGACGGCGACCTCGACGACGACCAGCGCGCCAAGCTCATGCGGATCGCCGACAAGTGCCCGGTGCACCAGACGCTGCGTTCCGAGGTCGCCATCGACACCCAGGCCGCGGGCGCGCCGTAGCCGGTCCCCACGCGCGCCCGCGGGTGGAGACTCAGGCCATGTAGCGGTACACCGCCTGGGCGGCGCAGGCCGGCTTCTCGGAGCCCTGGAGCTCGACGGTCCCGTCCACGAGCACCTGCACCCCGTTGGCGACGTCGGTGACCTCGCCCAGGCTCGCCGCCAGCCGGATGTGGGAGCCCACCGGGACGGGCTCGACGAACCGTACCTTGTTCAGCCCGTAGTTGATCGCCATGCTGACCCCCTCGATGTTGAGGAGTTCGGAGAACATCGGGATGAGCAGTGAGAGTGTCAGGTAGCCGTGGGCGATCGGCCCGCCGAAGGGTCCCTCCTTGGCGCGCTCGGGGTCGACGTGGATCCACTGGTGATCGTCGGTGGCCTCGGCGAAGGTGTCGACACGCTCCTGGGTGATCCGTAGCCACGAGCTGTGGCCCAGATCAGTGCCGGCGGCGTTGCGTAGCTCGTCGAGTCCGTTGACGGTGATGGCCATGGTGGTCTTTCCTCCGGTCGAAATGGGTGGGGTTCTCAGCGGGCGGAACGCCACGCCCCTTCAGGGGGTCTGGATTCTGTTTTTCGTACTGACTGGTTGTCCGGTCGGGTGCCGCCGGGGTTGGGGAGGGTCCCCAGGCGCGGCAGCGAGGGGCGGTCGGGTGCCGCCGGGGTTCCGCAGGGTCCGCAGGCGCGGGAGCGAGGAACGAGCGACCGGCGCCGGAGGACCCGAAGGTTCCCGGCACCCCGGGCACCCGGCCCTGGGTGAGCGGCAGCGAGCCCGAACAACACCGGCGACCGGCGCCGTAGGACCCGAAGGTTCCCGGCTTCCCGGGCACCCGGCCCTGGGTGAGCGCCAGCGAGCCCCAACAAGCACCACTAGCTGCCGTGGCTCTGGCGCAGCTGGGTCTTGAGGAGCTTCCCGGAGGCGTTCCGGGGGAGCGCGTCGGCGAAGTGCACCGACTTGGGGATCTTGTACCGGGCGAGCCGCCCCGAGCAGTGCTCGATCAGCTCCTGCGCGGTGACCTCGACGCCCTGGCGGGGGACCACGACGGCCCGGCCGGTCTCACCCCACTTCTCGTCGGGCACGCCGATCACGGCGACCTCGGCGACACCGGGGTGGTCGTAGAGGACGTTCTCGACCTCGGCGGGGTAGATGTTCTCCCCACCGGAGATGATCATGTCCTTGACCCGGTCGACCACGTAGACGTAGCCCTCCTCGTCCACCGTGGCCACGTCCCCGGTTTTGAACCAGCCGTCGTTGGTGAAGGAGGCCGCGGTGCTGTCGGGACGGCCCCAGTAGCCCCGCATGACGTTGGGTCCGGCGACGACGATCTCCCCGGGCTGGCCGGGCTCGGTGTCGTGGCCGTCCTCGTCGACCACCCGCACGTTGGTGAAGAAGCTCGACTTGCCGGCCGACCCGGACTTGCGCACACTGTCGGCCGCGCCGAGGAACAGGGCACCCGGGGCGGTCTCGGTCATGCCGTACCCCTGGAGGAACGTCAGACCGCGCTTCTGGTAGGTCTCGATCGTGGACTCGGGGACCGGGGCGCCACCGGCCTCCAGCACGCGCAGCGACGACACGTCGGCCTCCTCCCACCGTGGGGACGCGGCCAACGCGTTGAACATCGCGGGCACCCCGAACATCCAGGTGATCCGCTGTGACGTGAACAGGTCGATGGTCTCCTCGGGGTCGAACCCCTTGGTGATGACCACCCTGCCCCCCTTGAGCACGGTGGGCAGGCACGTCATGTTGAGCGCGGCGGTGTGGAACATCGGGGCGCTGACCAGGGTCACCTCGTCGGCGGTCAGGTCGACCTCGATGAGGACGTTGACGCAGTTGAAGGTGATGTTGCCGTGGGTGAGGACCGCTCCCTTGGGTCGGCCCGTGGTCCCCGACGTGTACATGATCATGCACACGTCCTCCAGCCCGACCGGCTCGTCGATCCGCTCGGACGAGGAGTTGGCGATCAGGTCCTCGTAGCCGGGGACGCCCTCGGAGCCGCCGGCCACCGCGACGCGGTCGCGGATGACGGTGCGCTCGCTCAGCTCCCGGGCCGCCTCGGCGTGCTCCGGGCCGTGGACCAGCACGCTGCTGGAGGAGTCGTCGAGGATGTAGGCGAGTTCGGGAACGGCGAGCCTGGTGTTGAGGGGGACGAACACCGCGCCGAGAATCCCGGCGGCGAAGAGCGTCTCCAGTAGTGAGGGGTGGTTGTGGCCCAGGTAGGCGACCCGGTCCCCGCTGCGCACCCCGAGCGAGCGTAGGGCGTGGGCGAGCTGTTGCACACGCTGTTCCAGCTCGCCGTAGCTGAGCGTGCGACCCTCGTGCACGATCGCGATCCGCTCCGGTCCCATGCGCGCGCGCCGCGCCGGCCAGGAGCCGATTCCGTTGTTGCGCATCGCTATCCCGCCTTGTCGCCTTATTTCGGGTCGGTCGTGAGCCCGAGCAGCCGGGCGGCGTTGTCCTTGAGGATCTTGGGCCGGACCTCGGGCTTGATGTCGAGCTTGTCGAACGACTTCAGCCAGCGGTCCGGCGAGATGACCGGGTAGTCCGAGCCGAACAGCACCTTGTCCTGGAGCAGGGTGTTGGCGTACTGGACGAGCTGGGGTGGGAAGTACCGCGGTGACCAGCCGGACAGGTCGATGTGCACCCGGGGTTTGTGGGTGGCGATCGAGAGCGCCTCGTCCTGCCAGGGGAACGAGGGGTGGGCCAGGATGATGTCCAGTTCGGGGAAGTCCGCGGCCACGTCGTCCACGTGCAGTGGGTTGGAGTACTTCAGCCGGATTCCGCCGCCGCCGGGTGCCCCCGCCCCGATCCCGGTCTGGCCGGTGTGGAACAGCGCGACCGTGCCCAGCTCGGCCAGTGTCTCGTAGAGCACGTAGGCACCGCGGTCGTTGGGGTAGAACTCCTGCAGGTTCGGGTGGAACTTGAACCCCTTGACCCCGAACTCCTCCACCAGGCGCCGCGCCTGCCGCGCACCCAGCCGGCCCTTGGCCGGGTCGATGCTGGCGAACGGGATGAGCACGTCGGGGTGCTCGGCGGCCGCCTGGGCGACCTCCTCGTTGGGCACGGCCGGCTGGCCCGTGGTCGACTCGGTGTCCACCGGGAACACCACGCAGGCCATGGAACGCTCGCGGAAGTACGCGGCGATCTCGGGCAGGGTGGGTTTGCGGTCCCCCTCGACCTTGAAGTAGGCGCTGGAGGCCTCGTGCAGCTCCTCGTTGAGTGAGGTGGTGCCCTCCTGGGACACCTCGGCGTGCGTGTGCACGTCGATGGCGACGAGGGAGTCCACGTCGATGCGGGGGCCGCTCACTTGGCACCGCCCTCGGCGGGCGCCTCCGGGGCGGGGATGCCGACGCTCTCGGTGGCCCGGCCAAGGGTGGTCGCCCACGTGGTGGCGATGTCGTCGGCGCTCCAGCCGCCCTCGCGGAAGCTGACCGTGGTCTCCTGCGGGTGGGACCAGATCGACAGCTTGTCGCCGCCGATGCCCACGCACTGGCCGGTCACGTCGGCCGCCGCCTCCGAGGCGAGGAAGGTGACCACCCCGGCGGCGTCCTCGGGCATCCCGAACCCCTCGGCCTTGCGCATCCAGTCCGGCAGCGGCTCGCCCCGCTCCCGCGTGGCCTGGACGTACGGAGCGAACGCGGGGATGGTCTCGGTCATGGGGGTGGCCGCCACGGGGACGACCGCGTTGACGGTGATCCCGGCCTTGGCGCACTCCATGGACCAGGTGCGCACCATCGCCGCGATGCCGGCCTTGGCCGCGGCGTAGTTGGTTTGGCCGAAGTTGCCGCGCTGGCCGGCCGGCGAGGTCACCATGACCAGTCGGCCACCCTCGCCCCGCTCGCGCATGTGGGCCACCGCGGCGCGGGCGCAGGTGAAGGTGCCGCGCAGGTGGACGTCGATGACGGAGTCGAACTCCTCGTCGCTCATCTTCCACAGCACACGGTCGCGCAGGATGCCCGCGTTGGTCACGAGGATGTCCAGCTTGCCGAATTCGGCCACCGCACGGTCGACCAGGCGCTGGGCCACCTCGGAGGAACCGACGGCCGCCACCTCGGCGACGGCGCGTCCGCCCTCGGCGGTGATGCTCTCGGTCGCCTCCTTGGCCGCCGTCTCGTCGGCGTCGTTGACCACGACCGCGGCGCCCGAGCGGGCGAGATCGCGCGCGTAGGCCAGTCCCAGCCCGCGACCGGCCCCGGTCACCAGGGCGACCTTTCCTGTCAGGTCCATTGGACGACACTCCGCTCGTTCGGGGTTGCGTTGGGCGCGCCGGCCGCCCCGGCGCATGCTCAGCGCGGCGCGTGACCCAGGTGGCCCAGGACACCCGCCGCGACCCTGAATTTAGGCGTTTTCTCGACTGCCGTCAATATACTGCCTAATATTGCGTGCGAGGAGGCCGCGACCACCTACGCTGCGGCCAGGAAGGAGGGCGCATGCCGCTACAGCAGGGGGAGGAGGACGGTGCGACACACGCGCTGCCCGATGTCGGACTGCGGGCGCGCCCGCAGTCGCTGATACTCACCTTTCTGGGCAACTTTGTCCTGTGGCGAAACGTCAGCGTGTTCTCCGGGAGCTTCATCGACGTCTTCGCCCGGCTCGGCGTGTCCGAGCAGGCCGTGCGTTCCACCCTGAGCCGGATGGCCCGCCGTGGCCTGCTCAACAGGCAACGGCACGGCCGCCGCGTCTACTTCGGACTCACCCCCCACAGCGAGGAGATCCTGGCCGACGGCGAGCGGCGTATCTGGGAGACCGGCGTGATCAACCTGGACGATGACGGCCCCTGGACGCTCCTGGCGTTCTCGCTTCCGGAGTCCTGGCAGCGCCTGCGTCACGACCTGCGCTCCCACCTGGTGTGGTCCGGGTTCGGCCCGCTACAAAGCGGACTGTGGATCGCCCCGTCGCAGGTGGACGTCACCGCCATTGTGGAGGAGCTGGGCATCGACGCCCACGTGCGCGTCTTCCACGCCCACCTGGGACCACCGACCGAGACCCGCCAGATCATCTCCGACGCCTACGACCTCGAGGATCTCGCCGGCAACTACACCAGCTTCCTGCGGCGCTGGGACGTGCCGAACCCGGTTCCCGAGGCCCCCGACGACCTCGCGCGGCTGTTGCTGCTCATGACCGAGTGGCTGCGCAACGTCCGCGCCGACCCCCGGTTGCCCCTGGCGCATCTGCCCGAGGACTGGCCGGCGGTGCGTGCCCAGAAGCTGGTGGAGAAGCTGTACGGCGACTACATCGGTCCGGCGCGCCGGATCGCCGAGGAGGTCGTCGACGTCGTGCCCACCGAACCCCAGGGCACCGAGGCCCACGGGGGCTGAGCGCCTCGGGGCTGACGACACGATGACCGCCGGGCGCCCAAGAGGCGCCCGGCGGCGTGTGACAGGAGTGTGACCCGGCTACGAGGAACCCGGTGCGCCGTGCCCGCTCGGCTGGACCCCGGCACCCGACTGACTGGTCACCGGTTCGGAATCCGCTGTCGCCCCACTCTCGGCCTCCCGTGGTGTGCTCCCGCCCCCCTGCGGAGGACGCGCCCGCCGTGGACCGAGCAGTGGCAGGAGCCGGTCGCGTATCTCGGGCACCACCCCGTGCGGCAGGAACAGCAACACCAGGACGAGAACGAGGCCGTAGACGGCGTAGCTCATGACGGCGGGCGCGTAGTCCGGCATGCCGCTGGCGGTGCCCAACGTCCCCAGGGAGGACACCACGACCTTGATCAGCACGGTGCCGAACAGCGCGCCCCAGATCGAGCCCATGCCCCCCACGGCGGCCATGACGACGAAGGTGATCGACATCGACACCGGGAACATCTCGGGCGAGAGATAGCCGACGTAGTACGCCCACACGCTGCCCGCCAACCCGGCGAACGCGCCGGAGAGCGCGAACACGAGCAGCTTGTAGCGTCCGACCGGAACCCCCGCCGACTCCGCGGCGGTCTCGCTGGTGGCCAGCGCCCGCAGCGCGCGTCCGGGCCGCGAGGCCACGACGTTGTGCGCGACCAGCATCACCAGGGCGAGCACGCCCAGGCTGACGAAGGCCATGCTCTGGTGGCCGGCGAGGTCGAACGGCCCCACGCTCAGGCCGGGGATGCCCATGAGACCGACACTGCCCCCCAGGGGTTCGGACTGCTGCACGACCACCAGGAAGATCAGGTGCATGGCGATCGTGGCGAAGGCCAGGTGGTGACCGTGCAGCCGCAGCAGCGGGATACCGAGCAGCAGCGCGATGACCCCGGCGACAACCGGAGCGGCCACCATGCCGACCAGCGCCGGAGGAACACCGTTGAGTACCGGAACCGCCGTGGTGTAGTCGTTGAGCACCAGAACCGCCGCGGTGTACCCGCCGATCGCGAAGAACACCGTCTGACCCAGCGACACCTGGCCGGCGAAGCCCATGAGCAACGAGATGCCGACCACGACGCACGCGCTCAGCGCGACGTCGATGTAGAGCGCCAACCCGCCGCGATCCAGCACGAAGGGAAGCACGAGGCCGATCACCGCCGTCGCGGCGATACCCACGAGGACCGGCAGAGGGGTTCTCATTCACGACCTCCCGCTCGCGTACGCGGCGCGCTGCGCGCCGCCTCATCCGTTGGCCCCGTAGCGGGCCGGTTGATGATCATGCCGTTGCGGCCTTCCCGGGGTCTCACACGGACTCCTTGTGTACGGTGGGACGCCTCGTGGCCTGCCAGATCATGATCACGAGCAGGAACACCAGCGACCCCATGGTCGCGAACGACGCGTTGCCGTATGCCTGGATCATCACCTCGGTGATGCCCAGGAGCACCCCGCCCAGCAGCGCCATCATCGGTCGGGTGAGCCCGCCGAAGATGGCGGCGGCGAAACCCCCGACGATGAGGCTCACGTCGGTGTCGAACGAGACGGGCCGCAATGGCGCGATCAGCACCCCCGCGATCCCGCCGAGCACCCCGCCCAGCGCGAACGCGATGAAGGCCATGCGGGTCACGTCGATACCCACCACCCGGGCGGCGTAGGGGTTGGACGCGCACGCCGTCAGCGCCTTACCGAGGTAGGTGCGGGAGAAGAACAGCCACAGCAGGACGAAGACGACCACGGTGACCGCGATCACCAGGAGGTACTGGCGCTGCACCGGGACGCCCATCAGCTCGGCTCGGCCGTCGAGACCCGCCAGCGACCTCGGGTTCTCCCCCCAGATCAACACCTCGACCGCGTAGGCGAGGAACCCCACGGCCAACGTGACCAGCAGGGCGGTCAGCGGCTGGGTGCCGCGCTTGCCAACGGCGATGACGCCGGTGATGAGCCCGGCGAGCCCGCCGACCGAGATCGCCATGAGCTCGGCGAGACCGTGCCAGACGCCCATGGCCACGAACGACGTGGCGCTGAGCGCCGCGACGACGGCGAACATCCCCTGGGCGAAGTTGACCACGCCGGTGATGCGGTAGACGGCGACCAGGCCGCTGCCGACCAGGGCGAAACCGCAGCCGATCGCGATCCCGTTGATCAGGAACATCAGGAACTGGGTCATGCGCTCCTCCTGGGCACGCGCTCCGGCCGATCCGTCGCGCGCTCTTCCCGCGCGGTGGGAGTGGCGCGGGGCACCGTCGCGCTCACAGCTCGTCTCCAGTGCCGCCGCCCAGGTAGGCCCGGGCGACCTCGTTGCTGCGGGCCAGCTCCTCGCACGAACCCGAGACGACCATGCGGCCGGCCTCCAGCACGTAGGCGCGTGAGCACAACTCGAACGCCAGCCTGGCGTTCTGTTCGATGAGCAGTACCGCCATACCGCGCTCGCTGTTGAGGGTGCGCAGGTGCGCGGCGAGGTCGGAGACGACCTTGGGGGCCAGCCCGAGCGAGAGCTCGTCGACGGCGATGACGTCGGGGCGGGCCATGAGCGCCCGGCCGATCGCCACCATCTGCTGCTGGCCACCCGAGAGCGCCGCCGCCTTGCGGCGGGCGAAATCCCGAAGGTCGGGCAGCACCTCGTAGACCGGTTCGGGGTCGCGGTCGCGCTGCCCCCACGCGCCGATGCGCAGGTTGTCCTCGACCGACAGCTCCCCGAAGAGCTGGCGCCCCTCGGGAACGTGGGCGAGCCGCCCCTTGACGCGGGCGTGGCCGGAGGCCGGCCGGACCACCCGCGACAACGTGTCCACCAGGGTGGACTTGCCGGCGCCGTTCGGGCCGACCAGCGCGACCATCTCGCCGGCGCCCACGGACAGCGAGACCCCTTGCAGGGCGGTCGCGGCTCCGTAACGCACGACGAGGTCACTCACCTCGATCACGCCGTGCTCCCGTGGCTGGCTGGCCGGGGTTTTCACCGTGGCCTTGGCTGGATCGCTCATGCCGCCTCCGCCTCCGCCCCGAGATAGGCGGTGATTACCTTGGGGTCGGCCCGGACCTCGGCCGGGGTCCCCTCGGCGATCACCGAACCGAGGTCCAACACCGTGACCCGGTCGGCGAGCCGGGACACGAACGCGACATCGTGCTCGATCAGCATGATGGTGACGCCGGTCGACTTCAGCTCCTCGACGACTCGCGCGAGCTGTTCCCGCTCCTGGGAGCGCAGTCCCGAAGCGGGCTCGTCCAGCAACAGCAGCCGCGGGCCCGCGCAGATGGCGCGCGCCACCTGCATGGCGCGCTGCTGACCGAGCGGCAGCGCCTCGGCGTTGCTGTCGGCCCACTCCAGCAGGCCCACGCGGGCCAGGGCGTCCTCGGCGAGTTCCCGGATCGCGCGCTCGGTCGCGAAGTGGGACGGCAGTCGCAGGACGGCCGAGGGAAAGCCGGCACTGGCCCGCAGGTGCGCACCGACCATGACGTTCTCCCGCACGGTCATGTGCCTGAAGATCCGCGCGGCCTGGAACACGATGGACACGCCCCGCTTGGCCCGGCGGTGCGGGGGCAGCCGGTCGATCCGGCTGCCCGCCAGCTCCGTGCTTCCCTGGTCGGGTGCCAGGTGCCCGCTGATCAGGTTGAACAGGGTGGACTTGCCGGCTCCGTTCGGGCCGATGATGCCCCGGGTCTCGCCGTCCGCGACGTCGAGACTGACGTCGCGGACGGCGTAGACACCACCGAACGAGCGTGCCAGGCCCTGAACACGCAGCATCGTTACTCTTCCCCGTCTTCCCCGTAGGCCTCGTCGAAGCGCTCGATGGCCCACTCGGTGGGCACGAACTCGGAGTCCTGGACGGTGTTGACCGAGACGGCTTCCGGGCCCAGACCGGCGTGGTCCTCCTCGCTGTACTCGAAGGTGCCGTTGGGCGTGGTGACGGAGAGGTTCTCCAACGCGTCGCGGATGTCGGCGGGATCGGCGCTGTCGGCCTCCTCGATCGCCGAGACGAGCACCTGCACCGCTGAGTAGCCGTCCTGGGCGAACTGCGGCGGCGCCTCGCCGTGCTCATCCGAGTAGCCCTCGGCCAGGTCGACGATGACCTCCTTCTGGTGTCCCGCGGGCAGGTAGTCGCCGACCACGCCGATGGAGCTGAGCACGGTCACGCCCTCGGTGGCCTCGCCCGCGGGCTCGGTCCACAGGTGGCTCGCCTGCGAACCGGTCATCACCAGTGGCGTGTCGAGTTCCGCGTCGGCGTACTGCTCGGTCATGATCACCCCGGGCGGGCCGGTGGCCCAGGTGATCATGGCGTCGGCGTCGGAGTTCTCGACGTCGGAGATGATATGGCCGAAGTCGGTGGAGTCCTGCTCGAACTCCTGTTCCACGACCAGGTCGATCCCGTACTCCTCCGCCTTCTCCGACATGGCCTCGTAGCCGGCGAGGCCGTAGGAGGTCTCGGAGTAGGCCACGGCGATGTCGGTCATGTCCTCGTCGCTGAAGTACTGCAGGGCCCGCTCGGCGTAGGTGCCGGCGATGGCCGGGATCACGAACACGTGGTCGTTGACCGGGTCGACCTGCTCGTCGGCGGGAGTGGGGGAGATGTAGGGCACCTCCTCGCGCTCCACCTGCTCCAGCAGGGCCATCGCGCTGTTGGAGAACGCCGATCCGATGATGGCGGCCGGCTCCTCGTTCATGATCTCGTTGAAGCCGAGGATCGCCTGGTCGGGGTTGCTCTGGTCGTCGCGGGTGATCAGCTCGATATCGCGGCCGAGCACGCCGCCGTTGGAGTTCACCTCCTCGACCGCGTACTCGACGGCCTTCTCATTGTCCGTGCCGAGTGCTGAGTAGTCTCCGGTGAGCGGAGTGATGTAGCCGACCTGGATCGGGTCGCCACTGTCGTCGCCGCCGGACGAGTCGCAGGCGGTGGTCGCCAGGACAAGGGCGATTCCTGCGAGTAACGGAGTTGACCTACGCACGGTGTTCTCCTCTGAGGAAAGTTGGCAGGGGATAAGCGGCACTGGTCGACCATGCCCGCTGGGGGCGCCAGCCGGACGCACGGTACCGAGAAGCAGACTCGTGGTTCCGTTCGCGGGCGCGTGTGGCCTGGGTCACCACGATTGAGCCGTCGATGCGAACTTATGCAGTTTTGCGATCATAGTCAACATCGTGCCCAACGTTACTGGTGTGGTGGCTGGGGAGGGGGAGCAGGTCATCGCACAGCGCCCGTCACAGCGTGACAGTGCTCACCTCGACATGTGCCAGCGCCCCCGAAGTGGGAAAGGTGTCCACAAGAGCGCATCCACGAAGCGGGAACTGGCCATGGTGCAACGGCGGAGATCGCGCGCCCGCGTCGTAGGGAGCCTCCTCGTCGGACTGGCCGTGCTGCTGGCCGCGGCTCTCGGGGCGGCGGCGTGGCGGCTGAGCCTCTATGACGAAGAGATCGCGCGCATGGACGAGGCGATTCCCGAGGAGGACCGGCCGCACGCCGCGCCGGGGCGGAACTGGCTGCTCGTCGGATCCGACTGGCGCGGGGAGCGCGCGGAGGAGGAACAGTCGCCCGAGGAGGCGCACGCCGACGCCCTCATGCTCCTACACCTGCCCGATGACGGCGACGTCTACATCGTCGCCATCCCACGGGACTCCTACGTGTCGATCCCGGGTCACGACGACGCCAAGATCAGCACCGCCATGGAGAAGGGCGGGCCACGGCTGCTCACCCGGACCGTGGAGGAGCTGAGCGGGATCCGCGTCGACCACGTGGCCGTGCTCGACTTCTCCGGGTTCGAGCGGATGGTCGACACCCTCGGCGGAGTCGAGGTGCGCGTCGAGGAGGACGTGTCCGACCCGAGCAACGAATGGTCCTGGTCCGAGGGGCGCCAGCACATGGACGGGGCCGAGGCGTTGCGGTTCGTCCGTGAGCGCAAAGGGCTGCCCGAGGGGGACGCCGACCGGGTGCGGCGCCAGCAGGCGGTCCTCCACGCCGTGGCCGAGAAGGTGGACAACGAGAGCCTGCCGGAGGACCCGGCTCGACTCGACCGGATGCTGCGCATCGCCAGCGAGTCCCTGGCCGTCGACGAGGGGGTGAGCCTGGCGACCCTGCGCGGGTTGGCCGGGCGCCTCGCCGAGGCGGGCCCGGACGGCGTGACCTACGCGAGCCTGCCCGTGGCCGGCACCGACTGGATCGAGACGCGCAACGTCGCCCTCCTCGACGAGGAGCGCACCGACGAGCTGTTCGCGGCGTTGGACGAGGGCACACTCGGGCGGTACCTCGCCGAGAACGAGCTGGGCAACGACGTTGACGAGGTGCGCTGAGCCCGCCCTCGGAGGCGGGGCGCACCCCTGCCGGCGTCGCGGGGTGGAGACAACACCCGGAATTTAGTTTAGAATTCAACTGTTTTCTGGGGATGCACGCAGTTCCCGGGACCACACCCGGCTCCGAATCAGGGAGGGCACCGATGACGGACGTGCGGCCAGCGGGCATCCACCACGTGACCGCGATCGCCTCCGACCCACAGGCGAACGCCGACTTCTACCTCAACGCGCTGGGCATGCGGATGGTCAAGCGCACCGTCAACTTCGACGCCCCGGACACCTACCACTTCTACTACGGCGACCGAGCCGGCAACCCCGGCACGGTCATGACCTTCTTCCCCTGGCCCAACGCCCCCAGGGGGCGGCTCGGCGCCGGCCAGGCGACCACCACCGCGTTCTCCGTGCCCGAGGGATCCCTGGGCTGGTGGCATGACCACCTGGCCCGCCTCGGGGTCGAGGCCACCCGCCCAACCGAGCGCATCGAGGAGGACGTGCTCACCCTGCGCGACCCCGACGGGCTGGTCATCGAGCTGGTCGCGAGCGCGGACACCCACGACACCGACCCCTGGGACGGCGGGCACGTGCCGCCCGAGCACGCGATCCGCGGCATCCGCTCGGTCACCCTCAGTGAGCACGACCTGGAGCGCACCGCGGGCATGCTCTCCGGCCGGCTCGGCTTCCAACTCTCCGCCGAGCAGGGCAACCGCTACCGCTTCCACACCAACGGCCAGACCCCGGGGGTGGGCACCGTCGTGGACGTACTCGCCGACCGTTCGTTCCCCGACGGGCTGGTCGCCGCGGGCACCGTGCACCACGTGGCCTACCGCGCACCCGACCAGCAGGCACAGGTGGACTGGCGCGAGCGCCTCGCCGCCGACGGCGTCTCGGTGACCGAGATCCGCGACCGGACCTACTTCACCTCGATCTACTTCCGCGAACCGGGTGGCGTGCTGCTGGAGATCGCCACCGACGGTCCCGGGTTCGACTACGACGAGCCGCTGCTGGACCTCGGGCGCGCGCTGAGGCTCCCGCCGTGGCTGGAGCCCACCCGCGCCCAGA
This sequence comes from Halostreptopolyspora alba, assembly GCA_003725585.1. Taxonomy (GTDB): domain Bacteria; phylum Actinomycetota; class Actinomycetes; order Streptosporangiales; family Streptosporangiaceae; genus Lipingzhangella; species Lipingzhangella alba. The sequence goes on from RJMB01000002.1 coordinate 225,249, forward strand.
TCGAGCGTGCCCTGCCCACCATTCGGACGGGAGCCTGAGCATGGACTTCGAGCACGTGTTCCACCCGGCCTCCGACCCGGCCGCCCCCACGCTGCTGCTGCTGCACGGCACGGGCGCCGACGAGCACGACCTGCTCGGATTGGGCCGCGCCCTGGCACCGGAGGCCGCCCTGCTGTCGCCACGCGGCAGGGTCAACGAGAACGGCGCCAACCGGTGGTTCCGCCGGCTGCGCGAGGGCGTCTACGACGTCGACGACGTCATCGCGCGCACCCACGAACTCGCCGGGTTCGTCGAGACCGCCGTCGAGCGCTACCAGCTGGGCCGCGACCGGCTGGTAGCGGTGGGATTCTCCAACGGCGCCAACATCGCCGCCGCGACCCTGCTGCTACGCCCCGGGCTGTTGCGTGGCGCCGCACTGTTCGCCGCGGGCGCGCCATTGCAGGACCGCGAACCCGACAGGGTGGAGTTGGCCGGCACCTCGGTGTTCGTCTCGGCCGGGGAGAGCGACATGATGATCCCGATCGACCAGGCACGCCTGCTGGCCACCCAGCTCACTGACCGGGGCGCCGAGGTGGAGCTGCGCGAGCACCCCGGCGGGCACGCCCTGCCACCCGCGGTGCTGGCCCGTGCCGGGGAATGGCTCGCCGGCCTCGCCACCGGCGACCGCGGCTGAGCGGGAGCCGCGACCCGGGAGTTCGTCCCACCGACACCGCGGAAGTCGTGGGTTCCCCTTCCCGGACGGTGACGCGAATCGAGGGCGGTTCCGCCCACCATCGGGATCGGTGCGGGCCCTGACGGGTCACTCCTCGCCGCCGGACCACTCCGCTCGACGGATCCCGTGCAACCCCTGGTAACGAGCCCGTTGCGGCGGGCTCCACCCGGCCAGCAGCTCCTTGGGGGGCCGAAACACCTCCACGGCCAACGGCCGGCAGACCTCCAGCGGATCACCGGCCCGCGGCCCCCACAGGTCCACCGACAGGTCGCCGCCGGGACACGTCGACAGCGCCATCAGCAGGTCGATCTCGGCGAAGAACTCGATGAAGTCCCCGGCCCGGGCCGGGGATGCCTTCATGAAGTACCGGTCGTCGTCGTTCAACCCGGTGCACTGGAAGACGTTGAGCACGTCGTGGACGTCGAGCTCGCTGAGGCCGTACGGCAACACCGCCCGGGTGAGGTTGGAGTGGCAGTGAAAATCGAAGTCCTCACCCGTGAGCATCCGGTTGACATAGGGGTCGCAGCGGGTGCCCAGGAGGTCGTGGACCCGGCCGCCCTCACCGTCGCGTCCGTACCACGAGAGCGAGTCGGCGGTGATCGTCGCCAGAGGCCGCAGGAACGGCAGGGTGGACCACAACCGGTCGAGGACACTGACGTGGGCGGCCTGCAACTGTCGGGTGCGCGAGGCCCACATCCGTTCACGCGGGTCGTGTCGGTTCCAGATGTTCAGATCACCCACCTGGGGCCCCTCTGGGGCGCTGATACGACACAGCTGCCCTGCGGGGACCTCCCAGGCCCGGCCGGACCGGACAGGTACGGTGAAGTGTTCCACGAGCTCCCGGTCGCCAGTGCGCGCCGCCAACCGCTCGTAGCGGTCGTGGTCCACGCCCAACTCCCCACCGGGTCCCGACCGGTAGGCGGGTGGTGGTGTGCCCATGCTCGCTGCTCCCCTCGTTCGGCGCCGTGGCCAGCCCCATTGTGCCGAGTGGCACGGAGCCCGACCCGGGGAGCCCCGGGATGCGATAGAACGGCGGCATGACGGAAACGACCGACGGCAGCACCCCCGGATGGTTCACCCGCACGGAACTGGAGACGATCCGCGGCCAGCTGCCGATCCTGTATGTCAATGCCGTACCGGTGCGCGTGGACGACGCGGGGTCCGTGACGCACGTCGGGCTGTTGCTGGGGGTCGCCCCCGACGGCACCATCAGCCGCGCCGTGGTCTCGGGCCGGGTCCTCTACCACGAGCGCCTCCGCGACGCCCTGCTGCGCCATCTGGAGAAGGACCTCGGACCCATGGCGCTGCCCCGCATCCCCGTCTCGTTGCAGCCGTTCACCGTGGCCGAGTCCTTTCCCACCCCCGGCGTAACCCCGTTCACCGACCCCCGCCAGCACGCGGTGGCCATGGCCTACGTGGTGCCGGTCGCCGGGGACTGCCAACCCCGCCAGGACACCCTCGACCTGGTGTGGCTCACCCCTGAGGAGGCGGCGAGCCCCGCCGTGCAACAGGAGATGACCGGCGGCCAGGACGTTCTGCTCCGCCAGGCGCTGGCCCACGTGGGCCGCCTGCCCTGAGCCGGGCGCGGCCAGGCGGTGCGGTGGGGTCGGCGGGGGCTCATCCGGCCCGCCCCGCCGACCTCGCGTGGGTCATCCGCGCCCCGTCAGGGTAGTGGTGCGGCCAGGAGCCACCCGACCACCGGGCGCGCCGCGCCACGACAGCCGGCGGCCGAGCGCCACAGAGGGGGCAACGATGGTCGCCATCTCCGAACTCGCCGGGGTCGTCCTCGACACCGACGGCGTGATCACCAGCACCGCGAGCGTGCACGCCGCCGCGTGGAAACACACCTTCGACATCTTCCTCGCGGAGTGGGGCGAGCGCGTGGGAAAGCGGTACCCCCCGTTCGACGTGTACGAGGACTACCCGCGTCACGTCGACGGCCGCTCCCGTGAGGACGGGATCCGGGCCTTCCTCGCCTCGCGGGGGATCGCGCTGCCCGAGGAGCCACCCGCCGAGGATCCCGAGACCCCCACCGTCACCAGCCTCGGCCGGCGCAAGAACGACGACTTCCTGCAACGGTTGAGCGAGGACGGGGCCGCCGTCATCCATCCCACCATCGAGATGATCCACCGGCTGCGCCGCGCCGGGACGACGGTCGCGGCAGTGTCGGCCAGCCGGAACTGCGCGTCGGTGTTGCGCGCGGCCGGTGTCGGCGACCTCGTCGACGTCCGAGTGGACGGCGTCGACGCGGACCGGTTGGGGCTGGCCGGCAAGCCGGCCCCCGATCTCTTCCTGGAGGCCGCGCGCCGCATGGGGCTCGGCCCGCACGACTGCGCCGTGGTCGAGGACGCGCGCTCCGGTGTGCAGGCCGGCCGTCGCGGTGGATTCGCCCTCGTCGTCGGGCTCGACCGCTCCGGCCAGTCCGAGGATCTCTATCGCGACGGCGCCGACGTGGTCGTCGAGGACCTCACGGAACTGGAACGGGACCCGGCGCGGGGCGGTCCGGCATGACACGACGCCGCCCCATCGACGCTCTCGCGCGGCGACGACCACCAACGAGAACCCGTCCCGGCCACTCCCCGGAGGCCCAGGTTGAGTAAATGGGTGATCGCCTACGACGACAGCGACGCCGAGCGGGTGGACGAGGGACGCCGCGAGGCCCTGTGCACCCTGGGCAACGGCCGATTCGCCACGCGCGGGGCCGCTCCCGAGGTCTCCGCCGACGGAGTGCACTACCCGGGCACCTACGTGGCCGGTTGCTACGACCGGCGGACCTCCGTGGTCGCCGGGCGCGAGGTGGCCAACGAGGACATGGTCAACGTGCCGAACTGGCTGCCGTTGACCTTCCGCGCCGCCGACGGCCCGTGGTTCGACGGCACCACCGGCCAGGGACACGGCCAACGCTGGGAGCTCGACCTACGCCGCGGCGTCCTCACCCGCCTCCTCACGGTGCGCGACTCCCAGGGCCGCGAGACCCGGATGACCCAGCGGCGCATCGTCTCCATGGACACCCCGGCACTGGCCGCACTGGAGACCACATTCGTTCCGCTGAACTGGAGCGGTCGGCTCACCGTCAGGTCCGCGCTGGACGGGCGGGTGACGAACCGCGGGGTGGCGCGCTACCGCGACCTGGAGGGCACCCACCTGCGTCCCCTGGCCGCGGGGACCCACAGCGGGATCGCCTGGCTGCACACCGAGACGCTCAGCTCGGGGATCCGGATCGCGTTGGCGGGCCGCACCACCGGCGACCGCCCCCACGCCGGCGTGGCGAGCACGGCCGGTGCCGACACCTGGATCGGTCACGACCTGCACTGTGAGGTCGACGAGGCCGAGCAGGTCAGCTTCTCCAAGGTGGTCTCGCTGCGCACCTCGCGCGACAGCGCGATCGAGGAGCCCCTGGCCGCCGCACGGGACGACGTGACCCACGCGCCCGACTTCGACACGCTGCTCGAACGGCACGAGCTGGCCTGGAGCCAGCTGTGGCGACGGTGCTCGATCGCGGTGAGCGACGACGACACCCAACGCGTACTGAACCTGCACATGTTCCACATCCTGCAGACACTCTCTCCACACACAGCCGACCTCGACGTGGGCGTGCCGGCGCGCGGGCTGCACGGCGAGGCGTACCGCGGCCACGTGTTCTGGGACGAGCTGTTCGTGTTCCCGTTTTTGAACATGAACTTCCCGGAGACCGCCGAGGCGCTGCTGCGGTACCGGTGGCGCCGGCTACCCGCGGCGCGTGCCGCCGCGGCCGAGGCGGGCTACCCGGGCGCGATGTTCCCCTGGCAGAGTGCCAGCAGCGGTCGGGAGGAGACACAGCGCGTGCACCTCAACCCGCGCTCCGGGAGCTGGACGGACGACAACTCCCACCGGCAACGCCACGTGGGCATCGCCATCGCCCACAACGTGTGGCACCACTACCAGTTCACCGGCGACGGGGACTTCCTCGCCGATGTCGGTGCCGAGCTGCTGCTGAGCATCGCCCGGTTCCTGTGCGGGATCGCCACGTTCAACAAGGCACTGGACCGCTACGAGATCCGCGGGGTCATGGGACCCGACGAGTTCCACGACGGCTACGTCGAGCGCGCGGAACCGGGACTGGACAACAACGCCTACACCCACATCATGACCTCGTGGGTGCTGTGCCGCGCGCTCGACACCCTCGACCTGCTGCCCGGCCGGCGCAGGAGGGAGCTGGAGGAGCGCCTGGGCCTGGACCAGGTCGAGATCGACCGGTTCGAGGACGTGAGCCGCCGGCTGCGGGTGCCCTTCCACGACGGCGTCATCAGCCAGTTCGACGGCTACGAGCGCCTCGCCGAACTCGACTGGGAGGGCTACCGCGCCCGGTACGGCGACATCCGGCGCCTGGACCGCATCCTGGAGGCCGAGTCCGACACCTGCAACCGGTACAAGGCATCCAAACAGGCCGACGCGTTAATGCCGTTCTTCCTCCTACAGACCGACGAGGTCCTCGACCTGTTGCGCCACCTGGGCTACGAGCGGGATCCCGAGCTGATCCCCCGCACGGTGGGTTACTACCTGGAACGCACCTCGCACGGGTCGACCCTGAGTTCGCTGGTGCACTCCTGGGTACTGGCGCGCACCGACCGCGAGTCCTCCTGGCGGTTCTTCGTGTACGCGCTGCGCTCCGACATCGACGACATCCAGGACGGCACCACGGCCGAGGGGATCCACGTCGGGGCGATGGCCGGCACCGTCGACATCCTCACCCGCTGCTACGCCGGGCTACAGGCCGAGGGCGGAACACTGCGGTTCCACCCCCGGCTGCCCACGGACATCGACTCGCTCACCTTCACGATGCGCTACCGGGGCCACTGGGACGTGCTGGTCAACATCACCCGGGAGAACGTCACGGTGGAACTGCCGCACGACGAGGGCGCACCCATCCGGGTGGAAGTGGCCGGTCGCCGTGCGGAGGTTGCCCCCGGTTCGGCGTGCGAGCTCACACAGTGACCGCGCGCCGGCTCCACGGGCTCACCGCACGCCGAACAGGTGGTCCATCGCCAGCTGGTCGAGACGCTCCATGTGGTAGCCACGCTCGCCCTCCCGGGCGACGTCCAGCTCCTCGGCGCGCAGGTCCGCCACGCTCTCCCCGGCGTCGAGGGTGGGCCGGGAGAGCTCACCGACACCCGCCGCCTCCATCGCGGCGATGACCTCCGGGTCGGCCCGGAACGCCGCGGCCTTCTCCCGCAGGATCAGATAGTTGCGCATGCACCCCGCGGCCGACTCCCACACCCCGTCCATGTCCTCGGTGCGCGGCGGCTTGAAGTCGAAGTGCCGCGGGCCGTCGTAGCCCGCGCTCTCCAGCAGGTCGACCAGGAAGAACGCCTCCTTGACATCGCCCGCGCCGAACCGCAGGTCCTGGTCGTACTTCACACCGCGCTGCCCGTTGAGGTCGATGTGGAAGAGCTTGCCGTGCCAGAGGGCCTGCGCCACGCTGTGCACGGAGTTCAGTCCCGCCATCTGCTCGTGGCCCACCTCGGGGTTGACCCCCACCATCTCGGGATGTTCCAGCTCGTTGATGAACGAGAGGGCGTGCCCGACCGTGGGCAGCATGATGTCACCACGCGGCTCATTGGGCTTGGGCTCCAACGCGAACCGGAGGTCGTATCCCTGCTCGCGGACATAGCCACACAGCAGGTCGTAGGCTTCGCGTAGCCGGTCGAGAGCGGCACGGTCGTTCTTGCCGGCCTCGCTCTCCGCGCCGTCCTGACCGCCCCAGAAGACGTAGGTGCGTGCGCCCAGCTCCGCCGCGAGGTCGATGTTGCGCAGGACCTTGCGCAGCGCGTGGCGGCGGACGTCGCGGCGGTTGGAGGTGAACCCGCCGTCGCGGAAGATCGGGTCACCGAACAGGTTCGTGGTGGCCATCGGAACGACCAGACCGGACTCCCGCAGAGCGGAGCGGAAACGCTTCACGGCCGCGTCGCGGGCGGCCCGGTCGCTGCCGGGCGCGACGAGGTCGTCGTCGTGGAAGGTGACACCGTAGGCGCCCAGATCGGCGAGCCGGCGCACGGCGTCGGCGGGGTCGAGCTGCGGGCGCGCCGCGGCACCGAAGGTGTTGACACCCTGCCAACCCACCGTCCACAGACCGAAGCTGAACTTGTCGCTGGGGGCGGGGCGGTAGTCGTTCATCAGCTCTCCTCGATGGATGCCCCCGCGGTCAGGCGGGGGAGGGGACGGACTCCAGCGGCCTCGGATGTGACGACGGGAGAGCGACGCGCCTCCCACGTGCCACTCCTCTCCAGGCCGCCTACCGGGACTGGTCGACCATCGCCGACCGGGCGGCGGCGTACTGGTCCCGGATCGCCGGGACCGGGTCGGCCTCGTACACGCCGGGCTCGCCGAGCCCGGCCCAGCCGGGCGGCTCCGCGGTGCCCGAAAGCGCCCACGCCGCCTGCCGTGCGGCGCCGTCGGCGACGTACTCGCTGGGCTCGGGAACCGCCACCGGGCGGCCGAACACCTGCGGGGCGATGGAGCGCACGGCCGCCGACCGCGCGCCGCCGCCGATCAGCAGGACGCGGCGCACCGGCACCCCCTCGTCGGCGAGGGCCTCGATGGCGTCGGCCAACCCGCACAACACCCCCTCGACGAAGGCGCGCGCGAGGTGGCCGGGGGTCAGGTTTTCGCTGGTCACTCCGCTGAGCTGGCCCGTGGCGTTGGGCAGGTTCGGCGTGCGCTCGCCGTCGAGGTAGGGCAGCAGTGTCAGCCCACCCGCTCCCGCCGGGGCCTCGAGCGCCAGCCCGTCGAAGGTGTCCTGGTCCACCCCGAGGGCCGTCGCCCCCGCGGTGAGCACCCGGGCGGCGTTGAGCGTGCACACCAGTGGCAGGTAGCCCCCGGTGGCGTCGGCGAACCCCGCGACGACGCCGGAGGGGTCGGCCGTGGGTGCCTCGGCGGTGGCGAACGCGGTACCGGAGGTGCCGATGGACACCACGATGTCGCCGGGGGAGGCGGCCAGTCCCAGCGCCGCGCCCATGTTGTCGCCCGTGCCGACAGCGACGGCGTCCATGGGTGGGAGCCCGTTGCCGGGGTCCGCGGGCAACCGCTCGGCGGGGGCGGCCACCCGCGGGAGGTTCAGGTCGCGGCCGAACGCCATGCGCAGCAGGTCGTTTCGGTAGTTTCCCCCGGCCGGTGAGTAGTAGCCGGTGCCGGAGGCGTCGCCGCGGTCGGTCACGGGCTCGGAGTTGCCGGTCATCCGCCAGGTGAGCCAGTCATGGGGGAGCAGGACGCTGGACACGCGCGCCGCGTTGTGGGGTTCGTGTTCGGCCAGCCAGCGAAGCTTGCTGATGGTGAAGCTGGCGACGGGGACGCTGCCGATGGCGCGTGCCCACTCCTGGGGTCCACCGAGCTCGGTGACGAGGTCGGCGGCGGCCGGCGCCGAGCGAGTGTCGTTCCACAACAGTGCGGGCCGCACGACCCGGCCGTCGTCGTCGAGTGCGACCATGCCGTGCTGCTGGGCGGCGACGGCGACGGCCGACACCCCGTCGAGGAGGCCGTCCTTGGACGCTGTCAGGAGAGCGCGCCACCAGACCTCGGGGTCGGCCTCGGTGCCGTCGGGGTGCGGGGCCTGTGCCTGGCGTACCAGTGCGCCGTCCTCCGCCCGGCGCACCATGATCTTCGTGGCCTGTGTGGAGGAGTCGACTCCGGCGACGAGCGTCATGATTCTCCGTAGGGTCTCAGCCGGCCCGCGGGGTCCGGCCGCGGCGGGTGGGTTCGGTGGTCCGGACTACCGGGAGTCTCACCAATTCCGGGGTGGCGACAATTAGTTTGGTCGTCGAACGAACTAAAGTCAATACGGTGGTCTCGAGCTGGACGGAAGGGGGCAGGAGATGGGTGCCAACGAGGTGACGCCCGAGGGTCCAGCGGGGCTGAGTGGGCAGCGCGCTGTCCGCGCGAACAACCTCGCCACGGTCCTACGCACCGTGCGCAGACTCGCCCCCTGTTCACGGGCCGAAGTGGCCGCCGCCGCCGGACTGACCAAGTCGACGGTCTCCAGCCTCGTCGCCGAGCTCATCGAGCGCCGCCTGCTACGGGAGGGCGGGACGGCGGCGGCGCGCAAGATCGGACGGCCCGGCCTCATGCTCGAGATCGACGAGGACTCCGTCGCCGCGGTGGGGCTCGAGGTCAACGTCGACTACCTCACGCTCGTCGCGCTGGATTTGACCGGACGCGAGCTGTTCAACAGGCACGTCGAGTTCGACGCCCGGGCGGCCGGCCCCGAGGCGAGCGTGTCCCGGATGGCCGAGCTGGTCACAGGGGCGCTGGCCGACCCGTTGCTCGCCGGCCGCGGGATCCTCGGTGTTGGCGTGGCCGTGCCGGGCCTGGTCGACGCGACCACCGGGACCGTGCGCAACGCCCCGAACCTGGGGTGGCGCGGCGTCGGCCTCGGGGCGTCGTTGTCGGCCGCGATCGCGTCCCCGGAACCGCGCGACATCCCGGTGCTCGTGGACAACGACGCGACCCTGGCGGTGCTGGCCGAGTGCCGCGACGGTCACCTCGCCGGAGCGCTCGACCTCGTGTACCTCACCGGGGAGGTGGGTGTCGGCGCCGGCATGCTGGCGAACGGGGTGGCACTGCGCGGGGCCTCCGGCTACGGGGGCGAGATCGGGCACGTGTGCCTGCTTCCGGACGGGCCGCGGTGCGCGTGCGGGCGACGCGGCTGCCTGGAGGCACTCGCCGGGATCGAGGCGATCCTGCGTCGCAGCGCGCCTGACCTGGTCAGCGACGGCCCGCTGAGCGGGGCCACGCTCGCCCGGGCGGTACGGGTCACCGTCGAGCGCGCGAGCGCGGATGAGGGCGACGTGCGTGAGGTCCTGCACCGGGCCGGTGGGTGGCTGGGTCGCGGAGCCGCGGTCCTGGTGAACCTGCTCGACCCTCGGGCGGTCATCCTCGGCGGCTATTTCGTCCCCCTTGGGCCGTGGCTCGTTCCCGCGGCCGAGACCCAGCTTGGCGAGCACGCGATCGTGCCCGCCGGGGAGGAACGCCGGGTGCACCTGTCGGAGCTGGGCCTCAGCGCGGCGGCTCGGGGTGGCGCCGCGACCCTGATCCAGGCTCTCGACCAGGGGAGGCTGGAACTGCCCACCGGGTGGCCCCCCGCATCGGCCGCGGGCGGGCAGTGATGAGGCGCGGAGCGGCCGCGGGAGTGTGAAACGGGGCCGCGGGCGTGCTAGTCTGCAGGACAGGTTGCAGTCTGGATTTCGCTTGATCGCATGTGGTCGCCCGCGGAGTTTTTGACCAGCGGGCGTTCTTCATTTTCGGAGAAGGTTCCGCAGCACCCGCAGATGCCGCAGAGTGCGGCTCTGGTACTGATCTTCGGAAATGGGGAGATCGCACATGACGCAGGGAACCGTCAAGTGGTTCAACGGCGAAAAGGGCTTCGGCTTCATCAACCAAGACGGTGGTGGGCCTGACGTGTTCGTGCACTACAGCAACATCAACGGCACCGGGTTCCGCAACCTGGAAGACAACCAGCGCGTTGAGTTCGACATCACGCAGGGCCCCAAGGGCCCGCAGGCGGAGAACGTCCAGGGGCTCATCTGATTCCCGAGTAACTCTCGCCTCGTGCCACGGGGGCCGTCCTCACCCGGACGGCCCCCGTTCGTGCTGTAGGGGCCGCGCGAGATTGAATCCGGTGCGCCGCGGAAAGGCTCGTGCTATGGGTGAGCTGGTGACAAAGCGCCTGGTGGTCCGCGATTGGGACCTTGGTGATGCCGAGGCGGCCCTGGCGGTCTACGGCGCCGAGGACGTCGCACAGTGGTTGACGCCGGAGACGCACGTCGTGAGGGACGCCCAGGCGATGCGGTCGGTGCTGCACGCGTGGATCGAGGCACAGCCCAACCTGGTCGCTCCCGCGGGGCGCTGGGCGATCGTGCGGCGTGAGGACGGGCTGCTCGTGGGCGGGCTTTCGCTGCGGCTGCTCCCTCCCTATGAGGAGGACTTCGAACTGAGCTGGCAGATCCGCCCCGACCAGTGGGGCAGGGGGTACGCGACGGAGGCGAGCCACGCCGTCATGCGGTGGGCGTTCGACCAGGGGATCGAGGAGCTGTTCGCGGTGGCGCGCCCCGACAACACCCGGGCGATCGGCGCCGCCCGCCGGCTCGGCATGGAGTGGGTCGGTGAGACCACCAAGTACTACGACCAGTTGCTGCAGGTGTTCCGCATCCGCCCAGCGGAGCTGAAGCGGGTGTAATTCTCGGGAGAGCGCTCTTGGTGGCGCGCCACGGTTCACATTATTGATCTACGTTGTAAAGGTGGCTGATTCGGCAGCCCCCACGACAAGACTCACCTCCCGAGAACCAACCACCATAAAACCTCCCAATACCGAATCCGGTCACCGCACCCAGGCGGGAAGATCGGTTCCCCAGCGGGTGCAGGGAGTGCCCCAGTTCCCGGGAGATCCCTCGTAGTGGACCGGCGGGAGCGCGTGGCGCAGCGGGCCGTAGGGCGAGGAGGTCTCGGTCAGCCAGTCGGCGGGGTCGTGGGTGCCCTTTTCGGCGGGCTCCGGGGTGATGCCGCGCAGCAGCCAGTCGGCGGTCCCCGCGAGCGAGAACCGCAGGAGGCGACCCCGGCCGTTGATCTGCCGTTCGGTCAGTGCCCGCAGGACCCCTGCGGCCAGTAGGTAACCAGTGCCGTGGTCCAGGGCCTGAGCGGGCAGGGCGCCCGGGCGGCCCTCGGGGGTCGCCTCGATCGCCGCGATACCGCTGGCCGCCTGTACCAGGCTGTCGAACCCCCTCCGCTCGGCCCAGGGCCCTGACCGTCCCCAGGCGCACAGCTGGGCGACGACCAGGTCGGGACGGCGGGCGATCAACTCCTCGGCTCCCAGCCCGTGCCGATCGAGGGAGCCTGGCCGGTACCCGGTCACGACCACGTCGGCCGAGTCGAGAAGCCCCTCGAAAGTGTGCCGCCCCTCGGCGGAGTCCAGGTCCACCAGGGTGGAGCGCTTGCCCACCCCGGTGTCGATGTGGGCGTCGGGGTCCTCCGGGAGGGCCGGTGGGTCCACGCGCAGCACGTCCGCGCCCAGCAGGGCCAGGGTTCGGGTGGCGACCGGACCGGCGATAACCCGGGTCAGGTCCAGGACCCGTACCCCGGCTGCGGGCAGCGGGGCCGATGGCAGACGCTGCCCCCCAGCCTCACCGGCCTCCTCGATCTCGACCAGGGGTGGGCCACCCGCGGCGCACTCGTCGCCTGGATCGGGCTTGGGGGCCACGGCCACGGCCAGGCCACCGGCCGCGTAGACCTTCTCCTGAACCTCCCGTGCTGGGAGCGCCGCCAGCCCCTCGGCGAGCCGCTCGACCAGCTCCGCGTCGCCTCGCCCTTCACCGGCGTCGATCCCCAGTGCGGCCAGTAGCCGAGCGCGGTGGTGGGGGTAGTTCGCGTGGGTGCGCACCCACCCGTCGGCGGCTTTCCAGAAACCCGACAGGGGTGCGAATGGGGTCAGGCCGCGACCGTTCACCAGCAGGTGCCGTTCGCTGCGGAACGCGGTGGCCACGGCACCCTCGTCCACCCTCACCTCGGGGACCGGCCCCTCGTTGCGCGCGGCCAACAGCTCGGCCGCGGCGAGCGAGCACGCTCCGACCGTCGCGCGGGCGAGCTGACGCACTGGCAGTACGGCGGGGAGCACCTCCCCGGTACCCCGGTAGGAGACCTTCGTGATCAACTTCGCGGGTCCGCCGATCGCTTGCCACGCGTGGGCTGTCGTTACGTCAGGTTCGCTCATAAGGTCCCGTGTTCCCCTCGGAGGTGCGTTCCACACGATCCTCGATTTTCCGTTATGGCAATTACTTGCCAACTAGGAAAGTATGTGCGAGGTTGGACAGTAGTCGCGAGGAAAGGAGATAGGGGATGCATCGTGAGGAGGCGCTTGACGCGCTCGTGACCGCCGACGACATCACCGATCGGGTACGCCGCCGGGGCCGCTGGTACGCCACATGGGCGGTGGTCTACGCGGCCATGTCGAGCGCGCTGACCTTGGGGGTCGGGTTCGTCGTCTCGGATTTCGCGCTCATCGCGCTGATGGCCGGCTGGGGTGTGGCCATCGCCGCTCTGCTGATCTACGCCGGGCGACAACCCGTAACGCCGCCGGGCTTCGGGTGGATTCACACGCTGGGTATAGCTGGCTGGGGAGTGACCTACTCCTCGATCCTGTTGATCGGGCTGGAGTATTTTCCCGCGCAGCCGTCCTGGTGGGTCCCTGGCGCGCTGTTGACCGCGGTTCCCATGCTGATCGCGGCCCGCTTCGTCGTGGTGCGGTCCCGGGGGGTGGTGTAGGTGGCGCACGCGCGAGCACGGTTGGACGACGTCATCCACTCCCCGGTCAGGTTCTCGGTCGTCGCCGCTCTGGCGGCAGCGAGCCGCGCCGACTTCAAGTTCGTCCGTGACACCGTCGAGATCACCGATTCCGCCCTGTCCAAGCATGTCTCGGTGCTGGAGAAGGCGGGCTATGTCACGGTCACCAAGACGTCGTCCGGGCGCCGACCGCGCACGTGGCTGTCGCTGACCACCGAGGGCCGCCGCGCGTTCGAGCGCCACGTCCAGGCACTGCGTGATATCGCGGCCGGGTCCGACCTCGACCCGGAGTCCGCGGAGGAAGCGCGGGAACGGGACGTGTCCACGCACGGGTGAGCTGGTCGGCGGTGGGACGAGGTACTGGCAGGCCGCGCTCGGTGCCGCGTTTCCGCGCTTTCCCATCTGAGGGCAGGACGTGACGGTCGAGGTGGACCCAGAGTGCGGTCAACAAGGGCGTCCAGGTTCGTGTTCACAGTTCGAGCATGGACGCCCTTCGTCGTGTCCGCTGACGTCCCGGCGAACTCCCATCAACGAACCAATGGCTCAGGGCGCCAGCGAGCCGTGCGCCCGGCTTACCGCCGAGCGCACGTCGCCACCGTCCACTCGGGTAGTACCCGGGTACCCCACACCGGTGGGGCCACACAAACCGCGGAACCCACGCGCCCCTTGATCGAGGTGGAGGCGTCGAGCGATGTGGTGATTGTTCAGGAGCGAGCCCGAACCACACTTTAAAATCTACATTGTAAAGGCGCTGGTTGTTGTAACTACATCCTTCCGAACAGAACTCGCGCGGCTACGCCGCGCAGATCTCCCAGATTCAACCCGTTCACGTGCTCTCGGTGACCGCGTTCTCCAAGAACCGGGTCGCGGTGTCGATCGCGGACACGAGGGTGGTGGGGGTGGTGTCCAGTCCGGTCAGCATGTCGTCGACCCCGCGAAGTCCGGCGTCCTCCAGGAGCCGCTTCTCGTTGGTGACCCAGGTGGATCGGGCGGCCAGGACAGCGTGGGCGGTCTGGGCCGCGGCGACGGAGATGGCTCCGACGGTGTCAGCCACGTGACCGCGTTCGGCATGGGCGGTTCGCGCGTACTGGAGAGTGAGGCGGGCCTGTGCCCACCACTGGTGGGGGGCGTTTTTCCGTAGGGCGTCGGGGTAGTCGGGGTTGGGAAGTTCGCCGTGCAGGACCTCGTTGAGCGCGAGCTCGGCGACCACGATGTAGGTGGGGACCCCGGCGAGATGGAACATGAGCCGTTCGATGTCGAACCGGCCCTTCTCCGCTTCGGCGAGCCGGAACTCGACGTCGTCGAGGTCACGATAGTGGATGTCGACCTTGTGTCCGTCGATGCTGACCCAGGCTCCACCGTTGAAGACCCCACCGCCCCATTCGCCGATGCCGGAGACCTCGCCGGGCCATCCGATGGCCCGTAGCTCGGCGGGGTCGAACCGGTGGCGGTAGTAGATGGCGAAGTCCCAGTCGCTCTCGGCGGTGTGGGCGCCGGTGGCGCGCGATCCGCCGAGACTGACAGCGGTGACTCCGTTGAGCTGGGTGAGGTGTTCGGTGACGTGTTCGGTGAAGCTGTGTTCCTCGGGAGACATGGTCGCAACCTATCCAAGTGGTGCCGCCTATGCTGAACGGCATGCTCAGAGAGGTGGTCGCGACGCGGTACGTGTTGCCGCTGCGCGAGGGAGGATCCCTCCCGGGACTTGTGGAGGCCGATGACCTCGGAATGTACGTGGTCAAGTTCCTGGGGGCGGGTCAGGGGCGCAAGACTCTGGTCGCCGAGTTGATCACGGGTGAGATCGGGCGCAGGTTGGGGCTACCGGTTCCTGAGCTGGTGCTGGTGGAGTTCGACGCGGTGATCGGGCGTGGCGAGCCCGACCCGGAGGTTCAGGATCTGCTCAAGGCGAGCGGGGGTGTGAACCTGGGGATGGATTACCTGCCGGGTGCGCTGGGGTTCGATCCGCTGGTTTTTGACATGGACGCGGAGTTCGCCGGCCGGGTGCTGTGGTTCGACGCCTACGTCACCAATGTTGACCGGACCTGGCGTAACCCGAACATGCTGGTGTGGCACGGTCGGCCGTTCTTGATCGACCATGGTGCGTCGTTGGTCTTCCATCACAATTGGCGGGGTGCGCAGGCGGCGGCACGGCGTGCCTATGACGCGAGTGGGCATGTCCTGTTGCCGGCGCGGCCTGACGTGCGGGCGGCGGATGCCCAGCTGTCCCCGCGGGTAACTGGGGACATGGTGGACGAGGTGGTTGCGCTGGTGCCTGACGAGTGGCTGGTGGGCGAGCCGGGTTTCGCCTCGGTTCGGGAGGTGCGGGAGGCGTACTCGCGTTATCTGGTGGCGCGTGCCGCTGATCGTTCGTGGTTGCCGGAGGTTTCCGGGTGAGTCGTGCGGTGTTCGAGTACGCGTTGGTGCGGGTGGTACCGCGTCCGGAGCGTGGTGAGCGGGTGAACGCTGGGGTCATCGTGTACTGCCGGGAGCGGGGGTTTCTGGGGGCGCGGTGTGAGCTGGATGTGGATCGGTTGCTGGCGTTGGACGCCCGGGTGGACGTCGAGGGGGTTTCGCGGGCGCTGGAGGGGGTGCGGGCGGTGTGTCGGGGTGGGGTCTGCGCGGGTGCGGCGTCGGAGTCGGACGCGGGTCAGCGGTTTCGCTGGTTGACGGCGCCGCGGAGTACGGTTGTTCGGCCGGGGCCGGTGCATACGGGGTTGACGGTGGATCCGGAGGGGGAGATGGAGCGGTTGTCGCGGTTGCTGGTGCGCTGATGGTTCTCGGGGGTGGTGGGGGCCGTGTGGGCGGGCGTGTTGCGCACGTCACGTTCGCAATCTGGACCGTGGGGATGGGTTCGGGCTCTCGTTCTGTTGGTTCTGTTGGCGCCTGGCTTGTGTGCGCCGTGTTCCTATGGTCGTGCGTCAACTGAATGGGGTGTCCGCGTGTCGCAGACCCGTTTATCGTCGACGGAAGGTTCGGTGAGTGAGCCGGAGAGGCCGGCGTGGCTGCGACGCCGGCGTTCTGTGGCGTTTCTGGTTCTTGTGCTGGGGTTGCTGACGGCGACCGGGCCGTTGGCGACGGATCTGTATCTGCCGGCGTTCCCGGAGATCGCGGAGGATCTGGGCGCGACTGAGGCGCAGATTCAGTTGACGTTGACGGCGATGATGATCGGGCTGGCGCTTGGCCAGTTGATCATCGGGCCGTTGAGTGACGGGGTGGGGCGGCGGACCCCGATGCTGGTCGGCATCATCGTGTTCACTGTTACGTCGTTCCTGTGCCTGCTGGCGCCGTCGGCGGGTGTTCTTACGGTGTTGCGGTTCGTGCAGGGGATCGCCGGGGCCGCGGGGGCGGTGATCGCGCGTGCGGTGGTGCGTGACCTGTTCATCGGTGATGATGCGGCGCGGTTCTTCTCGCGGTTGGCGTTGGTCATCGGGTTGGCGCCGATGTTGGGGCCGATCGTGGGTGGCCAGTTGTTGTTGTTGGGGCCGTGGCAGCTGTGCTTTGTCGCGCTGGGCGTGGTCTCGGGGCTGAGTTTTCTGGTCGTGTACTTCTGGTTGCCTGAGACGCTGCCGGTGGAGCGGCGGCAGATGGTGAACGTGGCGGGTTTGTTGGGGACCGTGTGGCGGCTGGTGCGTGATGTGCGGTTCCTCGGTCCGGTGCTGACGCTGGGGTTGAGTTTCGCCATGATGTTCACTTATATCTCGGCGTTCTCCTTTGTGTCGCAGGAGGAGTTGGGGGCCTCGGCGCAGCAGTACAGCCTGATGTTCGCGATCAACACGGTCGGGTTGATCTGTGGGACGCAGTTGAATGGGTTCCTGGTTGGGCGTGTTGAGACGTCGCGGCGTCTGGCGGGGGGTTTGGTCGTCGCGCTCTCGGCGGTGATGGTGCTTCTGGTGCTGGCGGTTTCGGGGGCGGCGAGTTTGGTGTCGTTGACCGTGGTGCTGTTCGTGATGATGTTCGGTGTCGGGTTCGTGATGCCCAACGCGACGACGTTGGCGGTCTCGTCGCAGGTGCCGGCTGTGGCGGGGACGGCGTCGGCGTTGATGGGGGCGTTGCAGTTCTCGATGGGGGGTGGGTTGGCCTCGTTCGCGGGGTTGACTCCTTCTGGTGATGCGACGTTGATGAGTATGGCCACGGTGATGGTGGGGCTTGGTGTCGTGGCTTTGGTGGTGTTTCTGGTTTTGGGGCGTCGCGCCGCGCGTTTTGGCTAATGAGTTCGGATGATTGGGTGTTTGTTGCCTGGGTGGGGTTGTTCTCGCCCGGGCCTTGTTTTTGTGGGGGTTGGGCGGGTTGCCGCTAGGTGTGGGGAGAGTGCACAGTAGGGCAACGTCAGCGTGGCTTTTTTGAAACTCGTGGAACTCTATGGGGGCGGTCGGGCGTGTCTGGGTCTGGGCCGATTCAAGGTGCCCGGCGTGTCAATGGGTTGGGTGACCTGGCGTACCAGGTTGTCGGGATGTCGCCGCACTCGAAGATGTTCGCGCGTAAGAGCGCGGAGGACCGGTGGGAGCGGGTGTCGGCGAGTGACTTCCTTGGTGAGGTGACGGCTCTGGCCAAGGGGTTCATCGCCGCCGGGATCAGCGCTGGGGACCGCGTGGTGTTGGTGTGCGGCACTCGTTACGAGTGGGTGCTGGTCAGTTTCGCGGTCTGGGCGGTGCGGGCGGTGGCGGTTCCGGTGCCGTCGGCGTGTTCGGCCGCGCGGTTGCGGCATGTGTTGCGGGATTGCCAGCCGGCGGCGGTGGTGTTGGAGGACGGTCGCCACGCGGGCACGGTCTCTGGGATCCAGCACGAGCTGACGGAGCTGGGGCGTACCTGGCGGATGGACATGGCGGGGTTGGAGGGGATCAGCCGGTCGGGTTCCTATATGGACTCCACGGCGATCCGGTTTCGTCGGGAGGAGACGACGCGTGAGGACCCGGCGGCGATCATGTATCCGGTTCGTCGGGTGGTGGCGACGCGTGGTGCGGTGCTGACCCATGGGAACCTGTTGGCCTCGGCCGAGGGGTTGTTGGAGCGGTTGGGTCCGGCTGTCTCGGATATGCCCGCGGGTGAGGCGACGACGGTGATGGGTGTTCCGTTGGCCGACATTCATGGGCTTGCCGCGTTGGTCGCCTGTGTGATGGGGCGGGTTCGTGTGGGGTTCCCGTCGCGGAGTGCGCCTTTGTTGTGGGAGATGCGGCTCTTTCGGCCGACGGTCCTGTTGGCGGTTCCGTGGTTGTTGGAGGCGGCGCATCGGGGGGAGCGTTCCCGGGCCAGTGAGGTTGGTTGGGACAACCTGAACACCTTCGACGCGGCCACGGATCTGGCCGTGAGCTTCGATGAGGCGCCCCGTAAGGGGGCGTGGAAGCGGGTGTCGCGGGTTATGTACGACTGGATGTACACGCGTGTCCGTGATGTGTTGGGGGGGCGCGTTCGGGTGGCGGTGTGCGCGGGGGCCCCGTTGTCGGAGCGGATGGATCGGTTCTACAGCGGAGCGGGCATCCCGGTGTATCAGGCGTTTGGCACGGTTGAGGCCGGGGGCGCGTTCGTGGCGAGTGGTCCGGGTGTGCGTGGTGCGGGCACGGCGGGGGCCGCGTTGCCGGGGTCCGAGGTGCGTGTGGGTGCCGATGGTGAGGTGTACGTGCGTGGGGCGGGGGTGTTCCAGGGGTACTGGGACGATGCTGAGGCGTCGCGGGCGGCGTTTCGGGAGGGGTGGCTGGCCACGGGGGTTCGTGGCGAGATGAGTGAGGCTGGTTTCCTTTCGGTGGGGGAGTGGGCGCGGCCGCAGGCGTGCCTGTTGCCGCCGCGGGACACGTTGGTGTCGGGGTCGGCTGCTCTTCCGGCGGCGGAGGAGGGGGCGCGGGAGCCGTCGTTGGCTGGGCATGTGGCTGCCCTGGAGGAGCGGTTGCGGGAGCATCCGTTGATCAGCCAGGTGATGGTGATCGTTGAGGGGCGGCCGTATGCGAGTGCGCTGATCACGTTGTTGCGGGAGCAGGTGGAGTACTGGCGGCTGGTGAACGGTCGGCCGTTGTCGACGCCGGCGGTGGAGATCACCGCGGATCCGGGGTTGCTGCGTGAGGTGCAGCAGGTGGTGCACGAGGCCAATGGTGTGGTGCCGTCCGAGGTGCGGGTGCGGGCGTTCCAGGTGTTGCCCGAGGAGTTCTCGGTGCAGAGCGGGTTGGTGTTGCCGTCGGGGGAGTTGCGGCGTGAGATGATCCTGCGGGCCTTCGCCGAGGAGATCGACGGGTTGTATCAGGTGCCTGAGGCGGGGGGCCGGTCCTGAGCCGTTGTTTCGCGGTGGTGGTCGTGGTCGAACATTCGGGGTGTTGACGCGTTCTTCCGGCGCTGTCGGGGGTGGTTCGGCGTCCTCCTGAGGAGGGGCAGATGTCGCTCGCCGAACGGTTGCAGGGCCTGTTGGTGGCTTCGGCGGCCCTTCTCGGTCTCGGGGTTGGGTTCGTGGCCCCGGTCGGTGTGGTGGCCGAGTACGTGGTGTTGCCCGCGCTGGTGGTGATGCTCGCCGCCGTGTTCGTGCGGATGGACGCCGCCCATGTGGGTGAGGTGCGTCGGGCCAAGACCCTGGTGGTCACCGGTGTGGTCGTGAATTTCGTGTTCACTCCCGTCCTGGCGTGGGGGTTGGGTGCCGGGCTGCTGGGGGGTGAGCCGGATCTGCGCGTCGGTCTGTTGTTGCTGCTGGTGACTCCGTGCACGGACTGGTATCTGGTTTTCACCGCGATGGCGCGGGGGCACACCGGAATCGCTGTCGCTTTGCTTCCGGTCAATCTCGTGCTGCAGTTGGTGCTGTTGCCGGTGTATGTGCTGCTGTTGGGTGGCCGGGCGGTGATGGTGGACGCGGTGGCGTTGGCCGAGTCGGTTCTGCTCGTGCTCGTGGTGCCCTTGGTGTTGGCGATGGCGTTGCGCTGGGTCTGCGGGCGGTTCGAGGGGGAGGCGTGGCGGGAGCGCCACGTTGTCGGGCCGGCCGGGCGTCTGGTTTCGCCGTTGCTGTACGTGGCGGTGTTCGCGATGTTCGCCTGGCAGTCTCGCACCGTTGTGGCCCACGGGGCGGATCTGTTGGCTCTTGTGGTTCCGCTGGCGGTGTTCTTCGTCGTGTTGCCGCTGGTTGCGGTGGGGCTGGGGCGTGTTCTGCGGTTGCCGGCGGCCCAGCGCGTGACGTTGACCATGACGGTCACCGCTCGTAACTCGCCTGTCGCGTTGGCGCTGGCGGTGGCGGCCTTTCCTGACCGTCCGATGGTCGCGGTCGCTGTGGTCCTGGGGCCGCTGGTGGAGTTGCCGGTGCTGGCTCTGCTCGCCCAGTTGGTGCGGGTGCGCCGTCCCGACGGTGCGAGCGCCGCCACCGGTTGAGGGGGTGCGGGGTGGTGGTTTCGTTGCCGCCCCGGGTGGCGAGATCAGGTGCCCGTTTCTTGGGGCCAGCGGATGTCGGTGGCGGTGGGCAGGCGCGATATGGCTGTTTCGTCGTGGGAGTTGAGTTCGTGCCAGAGCTGGGTCCAGGCGGCTTTGGGTGTGTTGTCGGTGGCTGTGCAGTCGCGGCGCTGGTCGCAGGCGGTGTTTTGGGACATGGCTCCGGCGAACCGGATGGGGCCGGAGCCGTGGCGGGCTCCCCAGGAGCTGACCGCGGCCCATTGGCGGGTCTGGGTTCCGTCGGTGCGGTGGATCTGGGGGATGGCTTCGATGGTGGGGGCGGCGCCGGTGGAGACGTGGTGGAGGTCGGCCAGTGTCCATTCGTTGGCGCAGGTGGTGGTCGATGAGCCGTGTTGGGGGCACCCGTCGGCGGAGTTGCCGGCGTAGAGGGTGCGGTCGGTGGCCCCGGTGAAGGCGTCGACCCAGGCGCGGGCCCATGTGGGGGTGGACCAGGAGGGTTCGGCGTCGATGCCGCCGGTGATGGTCACGGCGTGGTTGTCGTTCTGGGCCGCTTCGGTGACGATGGCGGCCCATTGTCCTCCGGCGGTGTCGCCGTTGATGCCGCCGTCGGACTTGTTGTTCACGGTCAGGGCGAGTTCGGCCTGGGCGTGGTTGGTGCGGCACTGGGCGAATCCGGTGGCCCAGGCGGCGGCGACGGTGGCGGCGTGCTCGGCGGGCGCGCGTGGGCTGGTGCTGGAGGCGGTGGTTCCGGGGTGGCGTAGTGTTGCGCCGCTCTCCTGGGTGCCGACGATGAGGAAGCGGACTCCGTTGGTGCCTTTCTCGCCTTCGGCGCAGCCGGCTTCGCGTGCGGTCACGCGGTCGTTTTCGGTTCCGGTCAGGGGTGTGTAGCGGCTGACGGTGGCTCCGGGGTAGGTGTCGGCGGTGGCTGGTGGGGTGGTGGTGAGGGTGAGGATGAGGGCGGCGGTGATGGGGCCTGGCAGGCGTGTGGTGGGCAATGCGGGTCCTCCCGGGGGCGCGTGGTGTTGGTGTGTGCCCTTATTGGGCCGTGGGAAAGCCGTGGTGGCCAACACCGGGGGTGGTTGGGAGGTTCTGGGGCATTGCGGGTGTGCTGGTGGTGCGGGCTGTTCTGGGGAGGGGTGGCGCCGGCTTCTCGGCCGTGGCGCGGCAAAGTGGGGTGCCACCGCTGCCGGCGGTGGCACCCCACTGCGCGAGTTCGGGGACGGTACGGCGGTCGCCTCTCGGCGCGTGGCACAACGCGGTTCCATGGCCGCCCGGGGCCACCGCAGTGGACGCGGGCGCGGTATTCCGCGAAGGCTTTGGTTGGAGCCCGGGGGACACTTTCTACCGCACCGTCCCGGACCCCCTGTGACGGGGGCCTGTGGGAATGGTGGCACCTGCTGTGGGGTGGTGTCCAACCGAGGGTGTGGCCGTGTGGCTGGGCCGGTGGCTGGGTTCGTTGGGGGTGTGACGTGTTCGGGTGGGGTGGTCACGGTGTGCTGGTCAGCGCTTGGGGCGGTGGGAATTCGGGGTGGATTCGTAGGACGCGCGGTCGCCGGTTTCTCTCGCCTCGACGCGACCTGTGATGATTCACGTGTGTGGCGTGAACTGATCGATGAACTGTACCCCGGGGCGGAGCTGCCCGCGCCCGCGGACGAGGCGACGATCGCCGAGATCGAGAAGGCACTCTCGCTGCCTCTGCCGTTCGAGTTGGGGTCGTTGTTGGGGGAGTGCAACGGGGTGTACAACCAGTACGGCGATGCCGTGGTCTGGTCGGCCGAGCGGCTCATCGAGGACAACCTCGCCATGCGTCGTGAGCCGGACGCTCTGGAGCTTTACGCTCCGTTCGACGAGCTGATCTTCTTTGGGGACAGTGATATGGGGCCCCAGTTCGCCTACGTGCACACCGACTACGGTCCCGGGATCATCGTGTGGGACCAGGAGACCGACCATCGCCGGCTGGCCGTGGTGTCGTTGCGTGACTATCTGATTCGGTGCCTGACGCAGGGGAACGCCTGGTTCAGGTCGGCTTGGGCCCCTCTGGGGCCCTGATGGGTGGGGGTGTGGCCGTGTCGGGGTGACCTGGTTGTTTGTGCTATTTTGCGGAGGTCGCCCCCGGCTTGGGAGGGCGGAGCGCGCGTTCCCGGTAGTGAAGATTCGAGACACCCATGCCCGAACGGTCCACGTCGCAGCAGGCCACCCACGTCCAGGTTCGTGTCATGGGTGAGCCGGTGGGCTCCTTCCCCGAGATGGCGCCGGAGGCTCGGCGTGGTTCGGTGCGGCGGGTGACGGTGACGGGTGAGGACGTGCTGCACCGGCGCAACCAGGAGGTCGGGTCGGACTGGTTTGGTAGTGCGGAGCTGGGCCAGCTCGTCGACGACATGTTCTGCACCATGTATGTCGCCGAGGGGGTCGGGTTGGCCGCCAACCAGGTGGGTGTGGACCTGCGGTTGTTCGTCTATGACTGTCCCGACGACGACGGGGTGCGCCACGTCGGCCACGTGGTCAACCCCGTTCTGGACGAGCGTGATCCCGCTGGTAACCCGTTGGTGGTGGAGAACGAGGGGTGTCTGTCGGTTCCGGGGCCGCACGCCGAGCTCGCCCGTCCGGAGTACGCGGTGGTGCGTGGCTACGACCGGGAGGGCGCCCCGCTGGTGATCGAGGGTAGTGGGTACTTCGCGCGGTGTTTGCAGCACGAGACCGACCACACCGAGGGGCGTGTCTACACCGACCGGCTGTCCAAGCGCCAGCGCAAGAAGGTCCTTGAGGAGATGGGCGCGATGGCCGAGGACGTCTTCGCCCGCCGTGAGGCCAACGCCGCCCGGCTAGGGTACTGAGCGTCCGGTTGGGCGGGGGTGGCTGGTGGTGTCGTTGTCGACCAGATGGTTGGTGAACCCCCGGGCCACGAGGAGTTCGTAGGCTCGCCAGACATCGTCGGGGATGTCGACGGGGGAGCTCCAGCGGCGTCGGGCGTAGACGTCGAGGCGTTGGGTGTCCCCGACCAGGAAGTGCACGAGCTCTTCGGTGGGTGTGTCGGCGTTGGGGTAGTCGGTGTAGCCGCCCGCGAAGCAGTGGAACGTCCATCGCGCCTCGGGCCAGTGGGCGGTCGCCGTGGCCAGGGCCCGTTGGCCCATGTAGGGCTTGGCGGTGACGATGGCGCGCGTGACCGCGATGCCGTGCGCGGCGGTCAGGGCGCGGCTGTGGGTGAAGTTCTCGGCGGTGTTGGTGGCGTGGGTCTCCAACAGCATCGCCGTGGAGGGGATACCCGCGGTGGCGCGTGCGGTTTGGGCGAACTCTTCGGCTTCGGGGCGGGGCCACCGGTCGTGGCCGTGGGCGCCGGCGGTGCGGCGTCCGCGTTGCCCGGAGAGGACGATGAGGGGGGCCGCGCCGGCGTCCCACAGATGGGCGGCGTGTTCCGCGACGCGCAGGTCGTGGCTGCCCAACGCGAGGATGATGTCGTGTTCCCCGGGGGTGGGAGGGGAGTGGGCGGCCGGGGCGGTGTGGAAGTCCCAGAGCCGCTGTGCCAGCGCGTGTACCTCGTCGTCGATCGTCGCAGCCACGGGGACATCCTAGGGCGTGGGTGTTGGTGGTGTCGTGGTTTTCGTGGGCGGGATGCCCCTGGTGGCCCTGGGGGTGTGCCGCGTGGGGTGCCTTCCGTGGGTGGGCACCCCACGCGGGGTGGCGCCGAACGTGGTTCTGTGGGCGGGTCAGGGGGTGGCCGTGGTGTTGGCTGGGCCGGTGCGCAGGTGGGTGGCCACGAGCTCGGATATGGCGCCGGCCAGGTGGTCGGGGGTTTCCAGGGGGGTCATGTGGCCGATTCCGGGGATCTCGAGGATCTGCTGGCACCGTGGCAGGACGCTGGACAGGTGGTGGGCGTGGCGCAGTGGGGTGAGGCGGTCACTGGTGCCGTGGGCGACGACGGTGGGCGCGTCCAGGTGGGCGGCTTCGGTGTCGATGTCGAGTTTGGCCAGGACGCTGCCCCAGCGGGCGCGGGTGGTGGTGGGGCACTGGTGGATCATGTGGGCGCACTGGCGAGCGGTGTCCGGGTCGGTGTCGGGGGCCAGGGCCATGTACTTCACGCCGGCGCGGGTGATCGGGGTGTGGGGGCCCAAGGGGAGGGGGGCCGACAGCAGCAGGCGGTGGCCGATGTCGGCGAATCGGGGGGAGTGTGCTGCCGCGGGAAGTACCCGGGAGGTGGCGGTGAGGTTGGCGCTTCCGGTGCTGGCGAGCAGCGTGGCGGCGGCGCGGTCGCGGACCTGGGGGCGTCGGGCGGCGGCCATGATCGTCATTCCGCCCATGCTGTGGCCGCCGAGCACGGCCTGCTGGCCGGCGGGGACGGTGGCCTCCAGTACGGCGCAGAGGTCGTCGGCCAGTGCGGTGGTGCTGTAGCCGGTGCGGGCGGGGGAGGTGCTGCGTCCGTGGCCGCGCTGGTCGTAGAGGATGACGCGGTAGTTGGCGCCGAGGGCGTTGACCACGGGGTGCCACAGGGCGGTGGAGCAGGTCCAGGCGTGGCTGAGTACGACGGTGGGGGCGTTGTCGCGGCCGTGGATCTCGGTGTGCAGCGTGACGCCGTCGGTGGAGTCGACGCGGAGTTCTTCGGTGGGTTGGGGGGTGTTCATCGGTGCCTCCTGTGCCGTGGGCGGAGGTGGTCTCGTGTGGTGGGGTGAGGCGCCCACCACTTGTTACTGATGGGTAAAAGGTGGTGCCCAAGCGTAGACCATGACAATAATCATTGGAAGAGTTTTGGTTGGTTCGCGCTCCACCGCGACCACGCCCCACCTGGCCGGACACGCCCGCGAGGCGGCATGCGGTAGCGTCGCGCCAGGACAACGGCCATGCCCGGGCAGGCGCCCACGTTTGGGGAGGGACGCGCCGATGAGTGAGGACGACGCCGGATTCGCCCACGTCCTGAAGGAGGTCCCGCTGTTCCGCCCCACCCGGGAGGAACGCCGCGGCCGCGTCAGCTCGACCACACTGGCCCCCGGCGACAGGCTGCCCACCAAGGTGGTCATCGACTTCGGCTCCACCCCGGAGGGGCCCGACCTGGGGCCCGACCTGGAGATCGCGACACGGGCGTGGGACCGCGCCGAAGAGCCGGGCGAGCGCGAGATCCGGGGGTTCTGCGGTGAGCGTGACCTCATGGAGCGGCGGGCGCGCGATCCGCTCAGCGCGCAGTCGCTGAGCCTGCCCGGCGACGCTCGCTGGTCCAGCCAGACGATCGAGGTCGACACCGTCCCGCGCACCTTCACCGTGCTGCGCACCTCGCACTCCTGGGTGGCGGTGGCAGCGCTGGGAGCCCACCTGGTGCGGATCTTCGCCCGCGCTCCCGGCCCCGGGGCCATCGCGCTGTGTCGTATCACCTCCATGGACGAGCTGGAGCGGGTCCGCGGGCGCGGGTGAGACCTGGGGGGAGACCTCGGGCGTGGGTGGAGCGGGCCGGCCCACCCTGGATACCAACCAGCCGGTATGCTTCGTCCGTGCGGCGCGGACAGACTCCCGCCGCCCTGGCTCCTGTCACTGGTGGCCAGGTAACGGACACCCACCCCATGGAGGTCACCGATGGCAGTCGACCCCTCAGGCTCCGACCTGCAGCGCATGTTGGATGAGGATCCGGGCGGCCCCTTCGTCATGCTCAACCTGCTGCGCTTCACCCCGAACGGACGCGCCTCGTACGAGGAGTACAGTCGCCAGGCCGCACGCTTCCTCAAGCGGTACGGAGCCGAGGTGGTATACGCCGGTGATGGCACGTCCCCCCTGGTCGCCGAGGAGGGTCAGGACTGGGACGCGGTCCTGCTCGTGCGCTACCCCAGCCGCGAGGCGTTCAGTCGCATGGTCGCCGACCCCGAGTACCAGGAGATCACCGGTCTGCGCAGTGGCGCGCTGGCCGAGGCCGTGCTACAGCCGACCACGCCATGGGGCTCGCGCGGCGGCTCCTAGAGGGAACAGCGCCCGACCGTGCGGGACACACCCGTGAGAGCTCCTGGCACCCACCCCACGCCAGCTTCGCGTGACCCGCTCCGATGGCGGGTAGCCCGCCCCCGGACGTGAAAGGGGGAAGGCGCCCGGATCCCGTGCCCGGGGCGGGCGCCGCAGACCACATGACCCAGGTTCTGGCCAGCCGCATCCTGCTACGGCCCACCGACCTCGAGCGCAGCCGCGCGTTCTACCGCGATTCGCTGGGCCTGTCCATCTTTCGGGAGTTCGGCACGGGCGAGCAGCGGGGCACCGTCTTCTTTTTGGGCGGGGGGTTCCTCGAGCTGTCCGGGCACTCCAGCCGGGCTCCCGAACCCTCGGCCACCCAGTTGTGGCTGCAGGTGCCCGATATCGCCGAGGCGCGCGAGGAACTTCACGCACGCGCGGTGCCCATCCTTCGGGAACCGCGCAAGGAACCCTGGGGACTGGTCGAAATGTGGGTTCGCGACCCTGATGACCTGAGGATTTGCCTGGTCGAGGTGCCCGAGGACCACCCCATGCGCCACCGACCCTAGCCGGCGCGCTAGCAACCTGGGGCGTTGACCAGTAGCCGGCGTGGCCCGGGCCCCTCCTCGCCACACTGGTCGCAGGGGTTGGACAGGGCACAGCTGTCCAGTGAGAGGCAGCCGCAGCCGATGCAGTCGGTCAGGTCGTCACGCAGTCGGCGTAGCTGCTCGATTCGGGCGTCGAGCTCGTCGCGCCACTCTTCGGACAGCTGTGCCCAGTCCTCGCGGGTGGGGGTACGCTCGTCGGGCAGATGGGTCAGGGCGTCGCGGATGCGGCTCAGCGGGATTCCCACGCGTTGGGAGACCCGGATGAAAGCGAGTCGACGCAGCGTGTCGCGCCGGTAGCGGCGCTGGTTGCCGGAGGTGCGGCGGCTGTGGATCAGTCCTTGGCGTTCGTAGTAGTGCAGTGCCGAGACGGCGAGTCCGCTGCGTTCGGCCACCTGGCCCACGGTCAGTTCCTTGCGTTTCCAGCTGAGGTCGGTGGTCATCACATCCCCTTCGGCATTAACCTCAATTCAAGTTGAGGTTAGTCGAGACGGTGGGGACCACGCGAGCGTGTGGCCTGTCTCGGTGTGGTCCGTACTCGGTCAGCGAAGCGTCGAGGTGTGTGGAGGGCAGCGTGGACGAGGGCGGTAACCGGTGGAGTGAGCTGACCGGGGGCCGGGGTGGGCGCCGCTATGCCGAACGGTTCGCCGAGCTCGCCCGCACCGGGGTCGACGTGCACGGCGAGGCCCGGTTCTGCGCGGCGTTGCTGGATCCGGGCTCGCGGGTCCTGGATGCCGGATGTGGCACCGGGCGGGTCGCGATCTGGCTGGCCGAGCGTGGCCACCGGTGCGTGGGGGTGGACTCGGACGCCTCCATGCTCGCCGAGGCGCGCCGCAGTCCCGCGCCGGTGTCATGGGTGCGGGCCGACCTGGGTGAGGTGGCCTCGCTGGGGCTCGAGCCCGACTTCGACATGGTGGTACTGGCCGGCAACGTGATCCCGCTGCTGGCGAGCGGCACCGGCGCCGGGGTGGTGTCGGGTCTGGCCTCGCTGCTGCGGCCGGGTGGGGTGCAGGTCGCCGGGTTCGGGCTCGATGGGGCGCATCTGCCGTTGCCCTCGGCTCCGCTGGGGTTGGCCGACTACGACGCCTGGTGCGGTGCGGCCGGGTTGTCGCTGGTGCGGCGCTTCGCCACCTGGGAGGGGGAGCCCTACGCCGGTGGTGGCTACGCGGTGAGCGTGCACGAGAGGTAGGGCATCGTGGGGCCACCGGTCGTGACAGTGGGCGGGGTGAAGGCGCGGGCGCGGCGTCGTCGGCGGGGGAGTCAGGCCCCCACGTCGGCGGGGGTTCCGGCGGTGATGCGCACCAGCTCCTCGAAGGTCGTGGCGAACACGGTGCGCGGGTGGCCGGCCGCCGCCCACACCTGGGGGTAGTCGGCGAGCCAGGTGTCCAGGATCGTGGGGATCGGCCGGGGGTGGCCCACGGGCGCGACCCCGCCGATGGGTTGGCCGGTGGACTCGCGCACGAAGTCGGGGGTGGCCCGGGTGACGGCGGAGGCGCCCACCAGGGCGGCGATCTTGGCGGTGTCGACCCGGTGACCGCCGCTGGCGATCACCAGCAGCGGGGTGTCGTCGGCGGCGAAGACGAGACTGTTGGCGATCGCGGCGGTCTCACAACCCACTTGGGCGGCGGCGCTGGCGGCGTTGGGGGCGGCCTCGTCCAGCTCGGTGATCTCGTTGGCCGCGCCTGCCTCGCTGAGGATCGCGGCGACGCGTTCCACCGTGGTGTTCATGGTTGAACCCTAGCGGTTCGCGGCGCGCTCCGGGCCACTGCCCGCCCACCCCGAGGGCGTCGTCGAGTTCGGTCCGGCGTTGGGCCGCGACGTGGCCGCCGCGGTCCGCCGGCACCGGTCCGCACCGGTCGTCCCCTCGACTGCCGTGACACCTTCGGCGGCACCCACCGGAACACCTCCGAGCACGAGGGCGTGGGCCGGGCCGTTCTGGACGCCGCCGCCGACGTGGGCGGGTGGCCGCCTCGCCCGGACCCATCCGCATGGGGCGGGCGGTGCGCTCCCCGGTGGGCCGCCGCGCCCCCGTCGAGGCGCTCACCGGCGTCGCCCCCCGAGACCTACGTCCGCGAGTTCCGGTCCTGGGCGGCGGCGGTGGTCGGGTTGGTGGCTCCGGCCCGGAAGAACGTGTAGTGGAAGGTGCCCCCGTCGGCGGCGGTGGCCTCCAGATCGGCGATGCCGGCCCGCCACCGTTCGGGCGTGGTGATCCCTGCGCGCAGGGCCGCCCCGCGCGCCGACTCCACCATCGGCACGAACGTCTCACGCACGAATCCTTGCACCAGCTCCGGGCGGGTGGCGTCGGCGTAGACGGTGCGTGGTTCTACCGCGACGTCGGAGAATCCCGCCTTTTCCAGTAGCGGCTGCAGTCGCCGCCCGATCAGCGCGTCCCCGCCGGCGTCGGCCTGCACCCGCACCAGTGCCGCGATCGCCTCCTCGGCGTGGGCGCTGCGCGGGTGGAACAGCGCCGAGGCGTGGTCACCCTCGATCGCCGTGATGGTGCCGCCGGGGCGCAGCAGGTGTCGCAGCGTCGCGAGCGCCGCCACCGGCGCGGCCAGGTGCTCCAGCACGAAGCACACGAAGACGTGGTCGAACGAGCCCGCCGCGAACGGCAGGTCGAACAGGTCGGCGTGCACGAACGCCACCCGCTCCTCGTCAGGGTGCCCGTCCAGGCGCTCGCGCGCCCGCTCCAGCGAGTCCCGCGAGACGTCGACGGCGGTGATGTGGGCGGTAGGTTCCGCCTCCAGCAGGTACGGCGTCTGCGCCCCGGTGCCGCAGCCGGCCTCCAGCACGCGCGCGCCTTGCCGCGGGGCCGTTCCGGTGTGCAGTAGTTCGGCCAGCGTCTGGGCCTGGTCGCTCAGCCGGCGGCTCTCCCGCTCGGTGTAGCCGTGCACGTAGGCGGTCGTCATCTGGGGGCGGCTCCTCTCGTCCGTCCCGCCGGCCTCGGCACACCGGCGGCGCGCTCTCCACCCTGCTGCCACAATGGACCGGTGAACAGGTCCAATTCGGAGTCGATTGAGGGGTCCAAAACCGGTGGGGCCGACTTCCTGCAGCTGGACGTCTCCCAGGCGCCGCCGGGTGGGATCACCGACTGGCTCACCGCCCGGCTGCGCGCGGCCATCGCCGAGGGCACGCTGAGCGTGGGCAGCCGGCTGCCAGCCGGGCGTGTCCTCGCCGCCGAACTGGGTGTCTCGCGCGGTGTGGTCACCGAGGCCTACCGCCGTTTGGGTGAGGACGGCCATGTCGTCGGGCGTGGACGCGCCGGCACCGTGGTGGTGGCCGTGCCCGTCACCGCACCGGCCCCCGGCCCCGTCCCCGCTCACCATCGGTCCGCCGACCCCTTCGCCGCTCCGCCCGAAGACGACGCCTTCGACGCGCTGCGCGCCGCGCCCGCGCGCATCGACCTCTCGCCCGGCTTGCCCGACCTCGCCGCCTTCCCCCGCACCGCCTGGCTGCGCGCCCATCGTGCGGTGCTCGACGAGCTCGGCGCCGGCGACCTGGGGTATGGCGACCCGCGTGGCGCCTTCCCGTTGCGCCGTGCCGTGTCCGGCTGGCTGGCCCGCAACCGCGGTATCTCGGTCGGTCCCGGCGAGGTTGTCGTGGTCTCGGGTGTGGCCCAGGCGTTGGCGCTGTTGGCCCAGATCCTGCGGGGCCAGGGCGTCACCGCTGTCGCGGTGGAGGAGCCCGGATCCCTGGGCGCGCGCCGGCACCTGGCCTACTGGGGCATGGACACCCCGCCCGTTGACGTCGACGACCGCGGTCTGGACGTCGACCGGTTGCGCGCCACCGGCGCCGCGGCGGCCCTGCTCACCCCCGCCCACCAGTTCCCCACCGGCGCGGTGCTCTCCGGAGACCGTCGTCGCGACCTGGGGCGCTGGGCCGGTGACGGTGGCTTGGTCCTCGAGGATGACTACGACGCCGAGCACCGCTACGGTCGCCCGCCGGTGCCCGCCGTTCAGGCGATGCTGCCCGAAAGCACCTACTACACCGGCAGTGTCTCCAAACTGCTGGCTCCGGCGCTGCGGACGGGCTGGGTGGTGGTGCCGCCGCGCCACCGCGAAGCGCTGGTGAACGCCAAACGCTACGCCGATCTGGGTGGGGCTGTCCTGCCGCAGCTGGTGCTGGCCCGCCTGATGGACTCCGGTGACCTGGAGCGTCACCTGCGCCTGCTGCGGAGGCGCCACCGTCGGCGCCGCGACGCGATGCTGGAGGCGATCGCCCGCCACCTGCCCGGCGCCCGCGTCCACGGCAGCGCCGCCGGGCTGAATCTGATGGTCACCTTCGACGGCGACTCCGAGGACCGGCACTTGGCCGCCGCGGCGTTGGAGTACGGCGTCAAGATCCACCCGCTGTCGTGGCACCGTCAGCGTAGGCGCGCTCGGCCCGGCGTCGTGCTGGGCTACGCCGCCCGCACGCCGACCGAGATCGCCGAAGGGGTGGCGCTGCTGGCCCGGGCGCTGCGCGCGCTGGGCTGAACTCGCGGATGTGAGGGTTCAAACGTCGCGGGCACGGTGCCCGAGAAGGCGCGGCGTGGCCAGGTGCCTGTTCCGCGTCGTCGGGGCGGTTGAGGCAGGGGCGAGCGGGGGCGGGGTACAAGTACCCCTGGTTCGTATCCGCCTCGCCGCACGCACGTCGTCGCCGGTCACGTGAGCGCCGTGGTGTCCTGTTGCGCGTATGGACGCGGCGTCTTGGAGTTAACCACTGTGTCGTCTGCCTCCAATGCGAACCGGGCAGCCACGCAGCGTCGGCTCCCCTGAGCGTCACCAGCGAGGAAGCCAAGGTTTGCTATCTTATGTAGTATTTGTGCTATTAATGAGTATATATCTTAGATCGAAAGGCAGAGGTCTGTGACTGAGGTGAGCGAGCTCAGCGAAGAGGACCCCCTCGCGCGGCCGCCTGAGGACGGCACTGTCCTCGACGTCTGCGACCTGCGCATGCGCTACGGAAGCACCGACGTCCTGGGCGGGATCGACCTCACTGCCCAGCGCGGCGAGGTGCTGTGTCTGCTCGGGCCGAACGGGGCGGGAAAGACCACCACGATCGAGGTCCTGGAGAGCTTTCGGATGCGCTCCGACGGGTGGGTCAGTGTGTTGGGCACGGACCCGGCACACGGAGACGAGCGGTGGCGGGCCGGGATCGGCATCGTGCTGCAGTCCTGGCGAGACCACGGCAACTGGAAGGTCCGGGAACTGCTGGCGCACCTGGGCAGCTACTACCGGCCCTACAGCACCCCGCGGCGCCCGCGGCCGATCGAGGCCGAGGACCTCATCAACCGGGTCGGCCTCACTGACCAGTCCGAGCAGCGGGTCAGGTCGCTGTCTGGGGGGCAGCGCCGCCGCCTGGACGTGGCCATCGGGATCGTGGGAAACCCCGAGCTGCTCTTCCTCGACGAGCCCACCACCGGGTTCGATCCCCAGGCGCGGCGCGACTTCCACGACCTGATGCACAGTCTGGCCGACGACGACACGACCATCGTGCTGACCACCCACGACCTGGACGAGGCCGAGAAGCTCGCCGACCGGATCGTCATCCTCGCCGGTGGCCGCGTCGTCGCCAACGGCAGCCCGGCCCAGCTGGCCCGGCAGGTCACCCGGGACGCCGAGGTGAGCTGGACTCGCGGCGGGCAGCCCTTCGTGCACGCCACACCCGAGGCCACGAACTTCGTGCGGGAGCTGTGCGCCCAGTACGGCGAGGAGATCGCCGACATCGAAGTGCGCCGGGCGACCCTGGAAGACGTCTATCTGTCCATGGTGCATCGGCACGAGGCGGGGTACGCCGGCGAGGCGGCGGCGGAGTTCCACAAGCGGGAGGTGCAGCCGTGACCCCGAGGATCGCGAGCCTGCGCGCGGGGGTGACGCGCGGCCGGATCGAACTCAGCCATGCTTACACCAACCCGCAGGAGGTGTTCCAGTACCTTTTCTGGCCCGTCATCTTCTTCGTCGTCATGCTGTTCATGCGCGGCTCCACGGTTCCGGGGACGGAGTTCTCGCTGGCAGCCTCGGTGCTGCCGAGTGTGATCGGCATGAACATCGCGTTCGGGATGATGGGGGTCGCGGGGGTGCTGGCTACCGAGCGCGAGGACGGCACGCTGCTGCGGGCCAAGGCCGTTCCCAATGGAATGCCGGCCTATCTGATCGCCAAGATCATCGTGGTGACCGGGATGACCGCGGCGAGCGTCGCCCTCATCCTCGTGGGCGGGTTGGTCCTGTTCGGCCGCGACCTCAATCCCGGAGTCGGGGGCTGGTTCACCCTCGTCTGGGTCTTCGCCCTGGGTATGGTGGCGGTGCTTCCGATCGGTGCGGCCATCGGTTCCCTGCTCACCAACCCCCGAAGCATGAGCTTGCTCTTCCTGCCTTTGGGCGGTCTGATCAGTATTTCCGGGATCTTCTACCCCATCACCTCGCTTCAGGGGTGGATTCAGGGCATAGCGCAGGTGTTTCCGGTGTATTGGCTGGGGTTGGGGATGCGTTCGGCGCTGCTGCCGGGGGATCTGGTAACGGTGGAGATCGGGGAGTCCTGGCGGCACCTGGAGACGGCGGGTGTGCTCGGCGCCTGGGCGGTCCTCGGGCTGCTGCTCGCGCCGCCGCTGCTGCGCCGCATGGCCCGCCGGGAGTCCGGCTCGGCCGTGGAAGCCCGCAGGGCCAGTGCCATGCGGCGCGTGTCGTGAGGGGCCGGTCGAACCGCAGAGTGAAAGGCGACAGCGATTAGCAGCGAGCCTGTATACAACCGCATCAGCGTGCTGCGGGCGGAACGCGGAGTCTCCCGCCGGCAGCTCGCCGAGGCCCTTGGTGTGCACTACCAGACGGTGGGCTACCTGGAGCGCGGGGAATACAGCCCGAGCCTCTATCTGGCGCTGCGCATCGCCCAGTACTTCGAGGTGCCCGTGGAGGTGGTCTTCGCCACGGCCCCGTTCCCGCGGATCGGCAGCGAAGCGAGCAAGGCCAGCGAGGCGCGCTCGGCGTAGGTCTCACGGCTCAGGCCCCGCCCGGCCGTGGCCGGGGCTCAGGATCCGGCGCTAAGCCCTTTCGTCCTACTCGTAGCTTCTGGGGGCATGCCGGTTGAGTTCCTCACTGATGAGCAAGCGGCCCGCTATGGCCGCTACGTCGAGCCGCCCTCGCGCGCACCTGGACCGCTTCTTCCACCTCGACGACGCCGGCTGGGAGCTGATCGCGCCCAAGCGGCGCGAAGCGAACCGCCTCGGCTTCGCCGTGCAGCTGTGCTCGGCGCGTTCGCTGGCACGTTTCCCACCGACCTCGGGGACGTGCCCGAGAACGCGGTCGCCTACATTGCCGAGCTGCTCGGCATCGACGACCCCGTATATACCGGGGCGAACCACACCGGATCGCTAGACCACTCCGAACGGTACACGCGCCAGGCGGGCTGACGAGGCAGGTCCGGCCAGCCCCGCAGGACTTGCCACAAGTAGTTGTTCGGCGGTCCTACCAGCGGCGAAACCCTTGGCGCCGGATCCGCGGAACCGGTCCGGGAATAGGGCCGATCGCCTCGCCGAGCGGGACCGCCCCGGGGCGGGGGCAGGGGGTGGACAGGTTCCGGCCGGAGCCCTCGCCCCGCACCCCCGCGGGCCTGCGCACTGCCCCTGTCGGGCTTGGCTTGTCCTCCCCCCTTCATGCCCACCACCCAATCCTGTATATTCTGGATCCAGTTAATCTAGATTAGGAGGTATGCGCGTAATGCGAATCGCAGTAGCCGGGGCGACCGGGAACATCGGTGCCCGCACCGCCTCCGCCCTCGAGAGAGAGGGCCACGAGGTCGTGCGTGTCAGCCGCTCGCTGGGGGTGGACCTGACCAGCGGTGAGGGCCTCGACGACGCCCTCGGTGGAGTCGAGGTGGTCGTCGACGCCACCAACGGGGGTTCAACGCGGCGGGACGAGGCGGTGGACTACCTCGGCACCATGACCCGCACCCTGCTCGCTGCCGAGCAGCGGGCCGGGGTGCGCCACCACGTGCTGCTCTCGATCGTGGGGATCGACCGGGTCGAGGGCAACGCGCACTACGACGGCAAGTTGGAGCAGGAGCGCCTGGTCGACACGAACCCGGTGCCGTGGACCATCGTGCGCGCCACCCAGTTCCACGACTTCGCCGAGATGGTGACGGGATGGACCGAGCGAGACGGCGCCGCCACGGTCGCGCCGTTGCTGGTGCAGCCGGTCGCGCCCGCCGACGTGGCCGAGGCCCTCGCCGAGTTCGCGGTGGGCGAGCCACAGGGGCGTCGTGTCGAGATCGCCGGCCCTGAGACGCAGGACCTCGTCGACATGGCCCGGCGCACCCACCAGGCGCGTGGGCGCACGGTGAGGCTGGTACCGACCTGGTCGGGGATCTTCGGGCCGACGATGGCCGGCGAGGTGCTGCTGCCCGGCCCGGATGCCCGCATCGCGCGGACCACCTTCGAGGAGTGGCTGCGCGAGCAGCGTTAGCGGCGTTGGGCCGCGTCCTTGCTCGAAAGCCCCCGGATGCAAGGGCGCGGCTCTGTGCCGTGGGTGTCGCGCGGAAGAACGTTTTCCCGGTTTTCCAGTCCCTCCGCGGCGGAAAAGGGCAGCGGGGACGGCCTCTTCGGAGACGCGCGAGGCGGGCCGGGTGGGGCCCGGATGCGACGCCGGGGGTCGCGGGCCCCACCCGGTGCTCATCGGGGTGTGGTGGAGCGTGAGGGGTCAGAGATTACCGGGACCCGCGCCCGCGGGGACGATGCTGGGGATCTCCTCGGCGTCGTCCAGCGAGTAGTCATAGGGCACCGGTTCGACCTCACCCTCGGTCGCGATCTCACCGGAGTTGTCGAGGACGTTGTCGTTGGCGACCAGCCGTCCCGGGTCCGAGGAGCCGTAGCCGATCTCGGTGGGGGTGTCGACATCCTCGAAGTAGTTGCCCTCGACGAGGACGCCGGCGTCCATGGTCGAGGCGACGCCGTACTCCTCGTTGTCGCGGTAGTAGTTGTTGAACGCGTGCACCGTCTCGCCGAAGCGTACCCGTGGGTGGCGGGTGTCGCTGCCGTCGAAGAAGTTGTGGTGGTAGGTCACGCGCAGGTGGCCGATGTCGTCGGTATGGCCGTCGGAGTGCCCCAACAGCATCGACTTGTCGTGCTCGAACACGTGGTTCCACGAGACGGTGACGAAGTCGGACTCGCGCTTGATGTCGACCGCCCCGTCGTCACCGTTGGTGAAACTGTTGTGGTCGATCCAGACGTTGGTGGAACCGTCCTGGAGGTTGATGGCGTCGTCGTCCCAGTCGGCGAAGTTGAGGTTTTGGATGATGACGTTGTGCGCCTCGTCGACGTCGATGCCGCCGCCGGTGATCGTGGCCTGTGACCCCGCCCCGATGACGGTCGTGTCGGAGGCGACGTCGTTCATCCCGTCGAGCTCGACCGAGCCCTGGACCTCAATGATTCTGGGACCATCGGCCAGCATCTCCTCGGCGAGCTCGTCACCGCTGGTCACAGTGACGGTCTCGCCGCCGGCGCCACCCGTGGTTCCGCCGTTCTCCGTGGCCCAACCGGTGGGTTCGCCGACGAGCGGGGAGGGGTCGGCGACAGTCTGGGCGGTGGGCGCCCCGGTGGCCTCCTCGGCCGGCAGCGTGCTGGCGATCAGCGCCGTACCGGCGCCGAGAGCCACGAACGCTCCGATTCCGGTGAGAGCCCGCGTTCGTCTTCGGTTCGCCTGCTGCGTGGTCCGCATGGCGCGGGATACTCCTTAAGTGGGGTTCAGAACAACTGGGAAGCGCTTTCCAGTTCATTGGAATCTAGGGTACACACCCCGAACTGTCAATGGCCTCTTTGAATATTTCGGTGTCATTCCACGTCAGATGCGCGATTCAGGGTGACCGCACTTCTCCGTGGTTGGGCAACAATGTAGCGCGCCAGGCGGTCACGCTCTCCTCGCTCGAGAACACAGGTCACAAACACAGCCGGAAATGTGGGAGCACCCGTGAAATGGGAATTCACCCATGAAAATGGGCGAATGGCGCGTGGGTGGTTTCACCGGTGTCCAAGAGAGCGCGTCGAACGACGCAACGCCCGGGGGCAGCGCCCAGTCGACTCGGAACCGCCGAGTGGGGGCCTCAGCGGGCGAACAGTTCGAAGGCCACCGCGGGCCGGCCCCCGAAACGCGGAGCGGCGCTGCCGGTGATCCAGTCCAACACCTCACGGCAGTAGGTCCGCGGGTCGGTGTCGGTGAGCCCCTCGATGTAGGAGCGGTGCTCCAGGAGGGACCGCACCCCGCGCTCGAACCCGTCGGTCACGTCGACCGCGTGGGTGGGCCACGGGGACCCGGCGACCGCGACCCAACGCACGCCGTCCCACGGCGCCAGCCCCTCGTTACCCAGTTCGGAAAAGATCCAGCGGTTGCCCGCGTCGGCGGCCGCGTCCAACGCCGCCCGCCCCACCGCCCGGTGGTCGGGGGTGTTCCAGGTGGTGCCACCCCAGGTGTCGTGGTGGTTGATGGTGATCACCAGCTCGGGCCGGTGGGCGCGGATCGCCGCGGTGAGGTCGCGGCGCAGCGCCGGGCCGTACTCGATCACCCCGTCGCGGTGGTTCAGGAACTCCACCGTCGAAACCCCGACCACCCGCGCGCTGGCCCGCTGCTCGCTCTCGCGCACCTGCGCCGACTCCTGGGGAGGGATCCCGTCGATGCCGGCCTCCCCCCGCGTGGCCAGCAGGTAGCTCACCTCCCGCCCCTGGTCGACCCACGTGGCGACCGCGGCGGCGGTCCCGTACTCGACGTCGTCGGGGTGGGCGACGATGGCCAGTGCCCGAGTGAAGTCGGTGGGCATCGTCGCGAGCTGTTCGGTCACTGCCTCTCCCCACGGTGCTATATGGCTGCGTGCCTCGCCTGCGTTTCGACGCTACCCAGCCGCGGCGGCGGGAACGCCCCTGACGCGCGGCGTGCTCGCGGTGCGCGCCACGAGCACAACCTTCCGGCCGCGACACCCCCGGCGCAGGAGCGTCGCGGCTAGAGCTGGGGGGACCGGTCGGCGCGGCGGAGCAGCCAGACCGCGAGCACCGCGAGCACCAGCGCGACGGCGGCCGCCGCCACGGCCGCGGTCTGGACCCCGGTGGAGAACGCCCGCCCCGTGGCCTCCCGGATCGCGGTTGCGTGGTCCGGCCCCAGCGCCGCGGCGCTGGACAGTGACTCCGAAGCGGCTGTACTCACCTCGGCCGGCAACCCCGGGGGCAGCTCCGCGGCGGCCCGGTGGCCATACACCGCCGCGCCGAGGCTGCCGAGGACGGCGATGCCCACGGCGGTGCCAAGCTCGGTCACGGTCTCCGAGACCGCGCCGGCCACCCCCGCCTCGTCCTGGGAGGCCGCGCTCACCACCAGGTCGGTACCCAGTGCGTCGAACGGGCCGCTTCCCAGGTAGACGGTGACCAGTCCCGCCACCACCCACGCCGGCCCGAGCGTCGCCCCGTGAGCGATCACCAGGAACCCGGCGCAGGCGACCACCAGCCCGGCGGCGATGACGCTGCCCGGCGCCAGGCGTCGCGTGGCCAACGGCGCGAGCAGGGCACCGATGACCAGCCCGATGGCCGCGGGCACGACCAGCGCTCCCGCCTCCAGCGGGTCCAGCCCGTGCACCAGCTGCAGGTACTGGGGCACGAACAGGGTGATGCCGCTGACCAGCGCCGATCCTACGAGTAGGAGCAGCAGGGCGGTTCCGAACGTGCGGCGGAGAAGCATCCGCGGGTCCAGCAACGGTGCGGCGAGGCGGTGCTGGCGGTGGGTGAACACCAGGCAGGCCAGCGCAGCCAGGGAGATCATGGCCAGTGTCGGCCCGGTCACGCCGTCGTTGCCCAACTGTTTGATTCCATACATCCCGGGGAGCGCGGCCGCCAGGAAGAGTGCCACGCTGGGCGGGTCGGGCCGTGTGGCCCGCGGTGGCCGGTGCTCGGGCAGCACCAGGGGTCCCAAGACGAGGAGCAGCCCCATCACCACAACGGCCGGGAGGAACACGGCTCCCCACCACCACACCCGCAGTAGCGCACCACCCAGGAGCGGGCCCACGGCGAACCCGGTCATGAACGCGCTGGTCCACACCGCGATCGCGATCCTTCTGCGGTGCGGGGCCGGGAACAGGGCACTGATCAACGCCAGGGTCGAGGGCATCAGCGTGGCGCCGGCGACGCCGAGCACGGCTCGGGCGGCGATCAGCGTCCCGGCGTTGGTGGAGAGCGCGGCCACCACCGAGACCACGGCGAAGGCGGCTGCCCCCGTCAGCAGGAGACGGCGACGGCCGATGCGGTCGCCCAGGCCGCCCATGGGGACCAGGAAGACCGCGAGCATCAACGGGTAGACGTCGAGGATCCACAGCTCTTGGGCCGCGTCCGTGGACAGGGCGGAGGCCAGGTGTGGCAGAGCCAGGTACAGCACGCTCATGTCGAGCGCGAGCAGGGCCGTGGGCAGACACAGCACCACCAGCCCCAACCAGGCGCGGAGGCCGGCGCGCCGAGGGCGGTGATGGCGAAGGTCGTGAGGCGACGAGGACATTCGGGCTCCCCGGATGGTCGAAGCCGGGCCGCGGCGGGCGGCACCGACCGGGATCGGGCGCGGCGTTGGCCGCGCGGGAACATCGACCCGGTGTGGGGCTTCGCGGGAGCGGTGCCGTCTCAGGCGGTGGCGTACTCCCGGGCCGAAGCACCCGTGGGAGCCACGCCGGTGATCACCATCGTCACGATCGAACGTTCCTTCCGGGGTTCTCGTCGGGCGTGGTCACGGTGCCATGTCCGGTCCGGGGGAGGCAACGCCTTTTTCTTCGGGCGGTGGCGCTGGGAACCGGCAAGGCCGTCTCATCGTCGGAGACCCCGGATCGGACCTGGTCAACAGTTAGGCGACTGGAAAGGCAACCGTGAAGTCGAAACGGACGCGCACCAAGAAGAAGCTCGGCCTGGCGGGCCTCGTCCTCGTCTGGGGATTCGTGATCCTCATCATGGGGATCGTGGGGACGGTGATCGGCATGACCGACTACACCGACCACACCGAGACCACCGAGGCGACGGTGTCCGAGCGCGACGTCGAGGTCAACTACGACGACGACGGCGACCGCACCGGTGAGGACGTCACCATCTACGTCGACTACACCGCCGAGGGTAGCGACTACACCGGTGTGGTGCTCAACGGGCTCAACACCGATGATTACCAGGAGGGTCGGGACCTCACCGTCGCCTACGCGCCGGACGAGCCCGGGCACGTGGTGACGCCGGAGAGCACCGAGGAGGGCGCCTACGACTTCGCGCTCCATATGGGACTGGTCGGGATCGCGGTGGGTCTGGTCATGACCGCCGCCGGCGGCGGGATGTGGTTCCTGCAGAAACGGAACAAGCTCCCGGTGTGAGGATTCTCGGGGGTGCCGGCCCGTGCGTGGTCCCTGATGTGGCCGTCGCCACCAGGCACCCCACCGTTGGGCGGGCAGCGCGCCCCGCTGTGGTCCGGTCAGCCGGTCCACGCGGCCGCGCCAGGCTCGGGTGCTCAGCGGTCTCGGTCGAGCACGCCTCGTATGAACGCGTGTTTGGCCTCGGTGTAGGTCTCCCGGTCGTGGGGGTGGTCGCGGGCGGCTTCGGTCTTCAGGTCGGCGTACTCCCGGGCGAGGGCGGGGTCGGCGCGAAGCGCGTCGCGGAAGGCGATCTGCTGGTGCCAACGCGGCTCGCCCGGCCGCATGAGGTGCAGGTGGGCCAGCCGGTGGCGACCGGATGTGTCGGTCCGGACAATGAACCATCGCCAGGGGCGTTGGTCGAGTTCCCGGGGAACGACGAACCACGAGGCCCCCGCCAGGGCGTCGTTGCGGGCCACCACGGTCGTGGCGGGGTCCCCGGCGATGGCCTGCAGGTCGATGACCGGCTTGGCCACAAGGCCCGCGACCGCGGTTGAGCCGACATGGACCACGGGCCCGCGCAGCCAGCCGTGGAGCAGCTGGCGGAGTTCCGCGGCCAAGCGGTTGGCGTGTTCGGCCCAGGCGGGATCGGCCGCCACGAGACGAACCTCCTCGGTGGCCCACGCTGGCCACGCGGTACGCTCCTGCGGTTCCACACCGGAAATCCTCGCAGCTGGCAGCGCCAGTTCGCAGCCTGGCGTGGCAAGGGAGCGTTCGCCACGCTCCCGTGGGTGGGGCGGTTGTATGGTTACGGGATGACATCGGAGAGTTTCCCGGGATCCCACGGTGGTTCTGTTCTGGTGGGCGCCCCCGAGGGCCCCACACTGGGCGATGAACGCGCCGCGCTCGACCTGATCGGTGAGGCGTTGGGGTGTGGGGCCGAAGTGGTGGCCGTGCCCGTGGAGCGGGTCTCTGAGGATTTCTTCTCGTTGCGTTCCGGCCTGGCCGGCGAGATTGTCCAGAAGTTCGTGAACTACGGGATTCGTCTGGTGATCGTTGGTGACATCAGCCCTCACCTGGCTGGGAGCCAGGCGCTGCGGGACTTCGTGGGTGAGGCCAACCGTGGCGGCCAGGTGTGGTTCGTGGCCACACCTAAGGAGCTTGACGAGAGGTTGCGCCAACAGCACTCCCGATCCGGTCGGTGATCCCGCCCGGGTCCTCAGGGGTGCTGGGGGGCGAAGGCCCCGCCGGTGCCGAAGGCCAGCGCGGCGAAGCGTTCGCCGATGCGTCGATGGGTGGCCTCGTCGGGGTGGAGCTGGTCGGGCAGCGGCAGGTCGGCGGTGTCCGCCTCCCCGTAGAGGGCGCGTCCGTCGAGGTAGTGCAGGTGGGGGTCCTCGGTCGCGCGCTGGGTGACGATGCGGGACAGCTCCTCGCGGATGACGTTGAGGGTCAGCTTGCCGGCGGCGCGGTCAGCCGGGTCTCCGGCGGCGCGGAAAATCACCTCGTCGTTGTCGATGTCGCTGAGGTCCGGGACGCTGGGGCCGGGGGTGTCCTCGTGGATGGGGCAGTGGATCGGCGAGACGACCAGCAGCGGCGTGGTGGGGTGTCCTTCGCGGATGGTGTCGAGGAAGCCGTGCACGGCCGGGGCGAAGGCACGCAGCCGCATCAGGTCGGCGTTGACCAGGTTGATACCGATTTTGACGCTGATCAGGTCGGCGGGGGTGTCGCGCAGTGTGCGGGCGGTGAACGCGTCGAGCAGGGCGTTGCCGCCCAGGCCGAGGTTGACCAGCTCCGCGTCGCCGTGGGAGGCGGCCAGGGCAGGCCAGGTGGTGGTGGGGCTGGCGGCGTTGGAGCCGTGACTGATCGAGCTGCCGTGGTGCAGCCACACCCGGCGTTTTTGTGGGGGTACGGGCTCGACGGGGGCGTCGGTGCGTAGCGCGACCAGTTCGGTGATCTCGCTGTAGGGCAGCCAGATCTCGACGTCCTTGTCCCGCTCGTCCAACCCGGTGAAGGTGACAGTGCCGGTCGGGCCGGTCTGGGTCTCGATGGATCCGGTGGCCATGTCCACGGTCAGGACGTTGCCGCCGGTCGTGCTGGCCTGGCCCGCCAGCTGGCCGTCGACGAGGAGGTCGTAGAGGCCGTCCGGGCGGGGTGGGGCGCCCTGGTAGGCCGTCTTGGTGCGGAGGGTGTCCAGTTCGATGGTGGTGGCGCGGGTGCGCAGCACCAGCCGTACCCCGGAGGGTTGGGCCTCCACCATCGCGAGTTGCCCGTCGGCGCACTGCGCGCGGGCCCAGGCGGGCAGCCGGTGCGGCTGTAGGCCGTGGGCGGTGTGTTCCAGGTCGAGTGCGCCCCGTAGGAGGTCGGCGGTGATGGGGGTGGTGATGTGGGGTGTGGGAGGGACGGGGGCGTGCTGGTCAGCCATGGTCATGGAGGCAGTGTGTCAACCGGATGTGTGCGCCCGCATCCCGGTTTCCCGTCCCCCTGGTTCGTGTCCGGTGGCCGCCGGGGGCGTTTGGACGATTCCCACAACTACAGCCGCCCTGGCTCCGTTGACTGCGGCATGGCACTGGCCATCCGGTAGGGGCCAGGCTGGAACACTGTGGCCGTCGTGCCGCGGCGTCGTGTTTCATCGTTGGGCTTTAGAAGGGATCCGGTCGGGTGTTCAGTCGTGTCGCCATTGTCAATCGTGGTGAGGCCGCCATGCGGCTCATCCATGCCGTCCGCGACCTGGCCGCCGAGACCGGGACCCGGATCGAGACCGTGGCTCTACACACCGACGTTGACCGTGCGGCCACCTTCGTTCGTGAGGCCGACCGGTCCTACGAGCTCGGTCCCGCTTCGGCGCGGCCCTATCTCGACCTGGCGGTGCTGGAGCGTGCCCTGGTGGAGACCGGGGTCGACGCCGCGTGGGTGGGTTGGGGTTTCGTCGCCGAGGACCCGGCCTTCGCCGAGCTGTGTGAGAAGGTCGGTGTCACCTTCGTCGGACCGGGCCCCCAAGCCATGCGCACGCTCGGCGACAAGATCGGGGCGAAGCTGATCGCCGAGGAGGTCGGCGTGCCGGTCGCTCCGTGGAGCCGCGGCGCCGTCGAGACCCGCGAGGGTGCCTTCGCGGCCGCCGCCGAAATCGGCTACCCGCTGATGTTGAAGGCGGCCGCTGGCGGCGGCGGGCGCGGGATCCGCGTGGTCACCAGTCAGGCCGAGCTCGCCGATGCCTACGAGCGCACCAGCCAGGAGGCGGAGCGGGCCTTCGGTAGCGGTGTGGTGTTCCTGGAACGTCTGGTCACCGGTGCCCGCCACGTCGAGGTCCAGGTGATCGCCGACGGGTACGGCACGGCGTGGGCGCTGGGTGTGCGTGACTGTTCGGTGCAGCGGCGCAACCAGAAGATCATCGAGGAGTCGTCCTCGCCGGTGCTCGCCCCCGGCCAGGTGGCCGAGCTCAAAGCCTCGGCCGAGCGGTTGGTCGTGGCGGTTGGCTACTGTGGTGCGGCCACCGTGGAGTTCCTCTACCACCCCGGTGAGGAGCTGTTCGCGTTTCTGGAGGTGAACACCCGCCTGCAGGTCGAGCACCCGATCACCGAGTCCACCACCGCTTTCGATCTGGTCAAGGCGCAGTTGCACGTGGCCTCGGGTGGCGCGCTCGAGGGGGATCCCCCGGTGGAGCGTGGCCACGCGGTCGAGGCCCGGCTCAACGCCGAGGACCCTGATCGCGACTTCGCGCCCTGCCCGGGCCGTATCGCACGGTTGGACCTGCCCGCGGGGCCGGGGATCCGGGTGGACACCGGGGTCAGTGAGGGCGATGTCATCCCCACCGACTTCGACTCGATGATCGCCAAGATCATCGCCTACGGGCGTGACCGCGAGGAGGCGCTGGGTCGGCTGCGTCGGGCGATGACCCAGACCACCGTGGTCATCGAGGGTGGGGCGACCAACAAGAGTTTCGTGCTCGATCTACTCGACCGGCCCGAGGTGGTCGAGGCCAGAGCCGACACCGGCTGGATCGACCGGGTCCGCGGCGAGGGCGGGCTCGTGTCGCACCGACACTTCGCGGTCGCGCTGGCGGCGGCCGCCATCGACGCCTACGAGGAGGAGGAGCGCGTCGAGCGGCAGCGGCTGCTGTCGACGGCTGCCGGTGGGCGTCCGCAGGTGCGCCACGAGGGCGGGCGCCCCTTGGAGCTCAAGCTGCGTGGTGTCGGCTACCGGGTGCGGGTAGCGCGGGTGGGCGCGCACCGGTTCCGTGTCGGCATCGAGGGTGGTGGCGACGCGCGCACCGCCGATGTGGAGGTTGACCGTTTCGACCGACACACCGGTCACATCGTGGTCAACGGCACCCGCTACCGTCTGCTCACCGGCACCCACGGGCCCACCCACCTGGTCGAGGTCGAGGGGGTGACCCACCGGGTCAGCCGCGACGAGGGCGGCGTGGTGCGCTCGCCCGCACCCGCCCTGGTGGTGTCCACCCCACTTCAGGCCGGCGCCGAGGTGGAGGCGGGCGCGCCGGTGCTGGTGTTGGAGAGCATGAAGATGGAGACCGTGCTGCGGGCGCCGTTCAAGGCGCGGCTGAAGGAGTGCGTCGTCTCCGTGGGCAGCCAGGTGGAGACCGGTGCGGCGCTGCTGCGGTTGGAGCCGATGGGTGACGCCGAGGGGGAGGACGCCTCGGCGGCCGCATCGGCTGAGCTGGACCTGCCCTCCGCCACCGAGGAAGCGGCGCCGGAGCGGCTCGCGCGGCATCGGGAGGAGCTGCGTGGCCTGCTGCTGGGCTTCGACGTCGACCCGC
Source organism: Halostreptopolyspora alba (assembly GCA_003725585.1). GTDB lineage: Bacteria > Actinomycetota > Actinomycetes > Streptosporangiales > Streptosporangiaceae > Lipingzhangella > Lipingzhangella alba. Next base: position 270,217 of record RJMB01000002.1, read on the forward strand.
ACGACGAGCGTCGGGTGGTCGATGACTACTTGGCCGCGCGTGGGGAGGCCGCCAACGGCCACCGGGTGCTGGCCGAGGAGATCGACCTGGTCGACGTGTTCGCCGACCTCGCCGAGCTGAGCCGTAACCGGCCGGCCGGCGAGGACGGTGGTGACGACACGCGGGTGCACAGCCCCCGTGAGCACTTCCACACCTACCTGCAGAGTCTCGACGTGGAGCGGGCCGGGTTGCCCGAGGCGTTCCAGACCAAGCTCGCCACGGCGCTGGGGCACTACGGGGTCACCGAGCTGGAGCGCGACCCCCAACTCGAGGCCGCGGTGTTTCGGATATTCCTCGCCCAGCAGCGCGCCTCCGCCGACGCCTCCGCCGTGGCGGCGCTGCTGCGCGCGTGGTTGCAGGAGCCGCCGCCGGACGAGTCGTTGCGTGAGCCGGCCGGTCGCGCGTTGGAGCGTCTGGTGGCCGCCACCCAGGTCCGCTTCCCCGCGGTCGCCGACCTCGCGCGGGGGGTGGTGTTCGCCTGGTTCGGTCAGCCGCTGCTGCGTCGTAACCGCGCCCGCGTCTACGCCGGTGTTCGCAGGCACCTGCGCCACCTGGACGCCAACCCTGACGCGCCCGACCGTGCCGAACGGATCGCCGAGATGGTGCGCAGCACCGAGCCGTTGGTGCGGCTGTTGGGGCAGCGGTTGCTGCGCGACGACCGGGACAACACCGTCATGTTGGAGGTGCTGACCCGGCGCTACTACGGCAACAAGGGATTGTCTCAGGTGCGCACCAGCCGGGCCGGGGGGTGTGAGTTCGTGGTCGCCCGGCGCGCGGACTCCAGTGTGGTCTCGACCGCGGTGAGCTTCGAGGCGCTGGGCGAGGCGCTGGGCGGGCTCGCCGAGCTGGGCGAGGACCATGACGCTGTCGACGCCGACATCTACCTCGCCTGGGAGAACCAGCCCGCCGACTCTGATGCCATGGCCCATGCGCTGGGGCAGGTCCTGGCCGCCCACCCGCTGCCCGAGAGGGTGCGCAGGGTCACCACCACCGTGGCGGGCCGCAGCGGCGCGGTGATGCACCACCACTTCACCTTCCGCCCCTCGGGCGGTGGGATGAGCGAGGACCGGCTCATCCGGGGGCTGCACCCCTACATCGCCCAGCGGATGCAGATGGAGCGGCTGAGCAAGTTCGACCTCACCCGGTTGCCCTCGGCCGACGAGGAGGTTTTCCTGTTCCAGTGCGTGGCGCGTGAGAATCCCTCCGACGAGCGGCTGGTCGCGTTCACGCAGGTGCGGGATTTGACCGAGCTGCGTGAGAACGACGGCAGGCTGGTGGCCTTGCCCACGGCCGAGAACGCCGTGGCCGCCTGCCTGGACTCGATCCGCCGTGTCCAGTCGCGGCGGTCGGCGAAGAAGCGTTTCAACACCAACCGGATCGTGGTCTATGTCTGGCCGCCCAGCCAGATCACCCGCGCCGAGTTGGACACGATCGCCGAGCGTGTGCTGCCCACGACCGCCGGTGCCGGGTTGGAGGAGATCCTGGTCATCGCGCGCCAGCGCGACCACGCCACCGGTGAGCTGGTCAAGACCAGTGTGCGTGTCACCTTTGACGCCACCGGCGGCACCGAGCTGACCGTGGGTGAGCCGCCCACCGAGCCGGTCGAGCCGCTGGACGACTACCGGCAGAAGGTGTTGCGTGCCAGTAGCCGCAACGCTGTCTACCCCTATGAGCTGACCGGGCTGCTCGGTGACTTCGTCGAGTACGACCTCGACGAGGACCACGCGTTGGTTCCGGTGGACCGGCCCAAGGGGCGCAACACCGCGGCGATCGTCGCGGGGGTGGTCACCACCGCGACCCGGCGGCACCCGCAGGGGGTCACCAGGGTGGTGCTGCTCGGCGACCCCACCAAGTCGCTGGGGGCGCTGTCCGAACCGGAGTGTCGCCGGGTGGTCGCCGCGTTGGACCTGGCCGAGCGTAGAGGGGTGCCGGTGGAGTGGTACGCGCTGTCGGCCGGGGCGCGTATCTCCATGGAGTCGGGGACCGAGAACATGGACTGGGTGGCCGCGGCGCTCAAACGCATCGTCGAGTTCACCCAGGCCGGCGGTGAGATCAACATCGTGGTCGCCGGGATCAACGTGGGCGCCCAACCCTACTGGAACGCCGAGGCGACGATGCTGATGCACACCAAGGGCATCCTGGTGATGACACCGGACTCGGCGATGGTGCTCACCGGTAAGCAGTCGCTGGACTTCTCCGGCGGTGTCTCGGCCGAGGACAACTTCGGGATCGGTGGCTACGACCGGGTGATGGGACCCAACGGGCAGGCCCAGTACTGGGCGCCCACCCTTGCCGGTGCGCGTGATGTGCTGATGAGTCACTACGACCACACCTATGTGGCCCCCGGTGAGCGGGCGCCGCGTCGGGCGGAGACCACTGATCCAGCCGACCGTGACGTTCGCGACTTCCCGCACGCCGTGGAGGGCAGCGACTTCACCACCGTTGGTGAGATTTTCTCCGCCGAGGCCAACGCGGACCGCAAGAAGCCCTTCGACATCCGCACCGTGATGCGGGCGGTCTCCGACCAGGACCACCCGGTGCTGGAACGGTGGGCGGGTATGGCCGACGCCGACACCGCGGTGGTTCAGGACGCGCACATGGGCGGTGTTCCGGTGTGCCTGCTGGGCATCGAGTCGCGGTCGGTGCCCCGGCGCGGGTTCCCGCCCACGGACGGGCCTGACGCCTACACCGCGGGCACCCTGTTCCCGCGGTCGTCGAGGAAGGCCGCGCGGGCGATCAACGCGGCCAGCGGTAACCGGCCGCTGGTGGTGTTGGCCAACCTGTCGGGGTTCGACGGGTCACCGGAGTCGATGCGTAAGCTGCAGCTGGAGTACGGCGCCGAGATCGGCCGGGCGATCGTGAACTTCTCCGGGCCCATCGTGTTCTGTGTGGTCTCGCGGTACCACGGTGGGGCGTTCGTGGTGTTCTCCAAGGCGCTGAACCCGAACATGACCGTGCTGGCGGTGGAGGGGTCCTTCGCCTCGGTGTTGGGTGGGGCGCCGGCGGCCGCGGTGGTGTTCTCCGGTGATGTCAACGCCCGTACCGCCGCCGACGAGCGGGTGCGCGAGCTGGAGTCGCGGGTGGCGGAGGCGTCCGGGGCCGAGCGGGCCGCGTTGACCGCCGAGCTGGAGGAGCTGCGTTCCTCGGTGCGGGCGGAGAAGCTGGGCGAGGTGGCCGCGGAGTTCGACGGTGTGCACGACATTCGGCGCGCGGTCGAGGTGGGTTCGGTCGACGCGGTCATCAGTGCCGCGGAGATGCGCCCGCGCATCATCGAGGCCATCGGGGCCCGCCTGGGGTGAGGCTGAGGGGCGGTGAGGGCGCCCCCAGCACCGTGGCTAAGGCCAAGGAGCTCAAGAGCCGGCTGGCGCGGGCCGCGTCTACCGCGAGGTCTTTGCCGTGCTTCGCTGCCACAGCAGTGATTTCCGCGCGGTGGGTGGAAACGTGACACGGGACTTCATGGACGAGGTGTTTCCCGACCACCGGCCGCTTTCCCGAGCATGGCGCATGGCGCGGCCGTCGCCGTCCTCAGCGGCGATGCCAGAGTACCCGGAGGGACTCCGCATCCCCCATTCACTGCTGGGGCAAGCCATCGGCCGCGTGGGCGTCTACCTGTCGCGCTACGGTGCACTCGTCACGTGGAACGTCGACGAGTTCCTCACTCTGCTCGGCGCGGACACGCCGCTGGGTGACCTCCGGCCCCTGCTTTCGGAACGGTTCGAGCCGCAACGGCGCAAGAAAGAGGAGAACTGGCAGGCGCTTTTCGCTAGCCTGCCCCCTGACCTGGCTGAGAACCTGCGTTCCAGAAGGGCGGGGCACCGTGACTGAGTATACGCTGCACCATTCAGTCGCCGACTCGCTGACCAAGACCGTCCAGGCCCGTGCAGGTGGTGAATCCGCATCAGACGGTCGGGACGGCGCGGACCGTGTCCACAATGGTGCGGGGGATGCGGAGGTCGTCCCAGGTGAAGCGGAGGATGCGGACGTCGGGGTGGGCCAGTTCGAGGGCGTTCTGGCGGCGGCGGTCGCACAGCAGCGACGCGGGCAGCTCGTGGGGCGCGCGGCCGTCGGCTTCCACCAGCAGGCGGCGTTCGGACCACCACAGGTCACCCACAGCGATGAGGCGGCCCCGGTCGTCGTGGAACCGGTGCTGTAGGTCGTCGGGCGGCAGGCCGCCATCGGCGCACACCAGGCGGATGCGGGTTTCCAGCGGGCTCTGCGCCCGGCCGTCGGCCAGGCCCCACCACGGCCGCGAGCGACGGCACCCCCTACGGCCCCGGTTGGCAGCGGAGAGCCCCGCCAGGTCCCCGGGCCGCACGAGCCCCTGGTTGAGTGCCGAGTCGAGCAGGCACACCGCCGTGTAGCGGTCCAGACGCAACAGCACGTCGCGCAGGGTGCGCCCGGGGCTGCTCGCCCGCATCCCGCCGCGGGAGACGATCTCCTCCGGTGCCGTCACCCATGCCTGCAGCCGCACCCCGGGAATCCGGTACGGGGTGCTCTGCGTCGGGACGGCCATGTGTACCGTCCCATCCCAGGCCGGCAGGCCCTGCATGCCCCACAGCCGCGCGGCCGTCTCGGCACAGGCGAACCCCGCCGGCCCCAGCGCCAGCTGTGCGGCCATCACCGCCGACAGCAGCCGGCCCCGCTCGGTGGGGCCCTGCAACTCCCGCACACGGAACACCCCCTGGTGGGCCCGCACCCACGCGCCCCGGCGCAGCTGCCGCCGGATGTCGGGCTCGGCCATGCCGCACCCGCGGGCCTGCGCCTTGCTGAGTACCCCGTACTGGGCTGCTGCGGCCCTGTACGCCGCCCGGATCGCCTCCATGCCCCCGAGCGTGGCCGCACGGTAGTGGCCGCGGCCACGCGGATTCCGTGACTGTGGACGGGCGGAGCGGGGTGGCGGGCGTTCAGAGGGGGCGGGCGCGGGGGTCTGGCCGGATTTCTGCGCTGGAGCGGTGATTTCCGCGCGGTAGACCCATGCTCACACCTTCACGGCTATGCCTTCCCGGTCCGCGCTCCAACCGAGTCCGGCGTCTTCCAGCACCCGGCCGAACTCCTGCTGTTGTGCCAGGTGCCCGTGCACCAGGTGGGTCTGACCGGCCCCCACCTCCCGGGCGATCTCCAGCAGCCCGCGGCGATCGGCGTGGGCGGACAGGCGCATTCCGTTCAGCCCTGGCCGCCCGGAGGTGACCACCGAGGTCTGTTCGATGAGTTGGGTGGCTTCCAGGGTGGGAGCCACCAGAACCGCCCGGGTCGCCGCGGCCCAGGCCAGGAGGCGGTCGGCGGGTTCGGTTGGGAGATCATCGCACAGGAGTTGCGCGCGTTCACGGAACGCTTCGGCCATGGGGCCTGTGCTGTCCTGGATTTTCTCGGCGCAGGCGGCCACATAGCGGGTGGTGGCCGCGTTCTCTGGTGCCTCGGCGGCCCGTTTCAGCCAGGCGGCGAGGCCGAACCGGTGCTGCTCCATGGCCGTGCGTTCGAGTTCCCCCGCGATTTCGCTGCGGGGGTCGGTGGCCGCGGGTGCCGAAGGCATCGACGGTGACGGCGCGGCCGCCTCGGTCGGCGTGGCGGCCGGTGCGGAGCCGTGAGACGGGACGGCGGTGCTCGCGTCGGCTTCCTGCGGTGGGGTGGCGTCCGGCTCGGCGGAGGGCGCCGGTGTCGGCTCTTCCGGCGGGGCCGGGGTTTCGGTGTCTTGTCCCGTTTCGCGGGCCAGTGCGGCGTCGAGGTCGGCGAGCGCGTCCTCGGAGGGGGTGCCGGCGGGGGTGTCGTCGCCGGCGGTTGGGGGATCCTCTGTTGCGGGCTCCGCGGAGGGCGGGGCCGCGGCTCCCAGTGTCAGCTGGCCGTGCATGGCGGCCATCACCGCGGAGTGCCAGGAGGCCGGGGTCTGGGCCATGACCCGTTGGAGGAGTTCGGCGCAGGCGGAATCGTAGGGATCCTGCTCGGTGCGGTCCACCAGTTCGGCGAGCAGGCGCAGCCGCTCGGTGACGTTTTCGTCGTTATCCGCGGAGTTCGCCGCCTCCCGTATCTCCGTGAGTGCCGGCGCCACGCCTTCGGGCCCCTCCAGGGCGGCGAAGCGCGAGCGGATGCCGGCGTGTTTACGATGCTCGCGGGCCCGGCCGAGTTCGGCCTCCAGTTCGTCCAGGGATGCGGCGGGGGTCTCGGCGCCGGTGACGGCACGCAGCTTGAGCTTGTGCCCGAGCCGGTCCATGTCTCCGGCCAGCGCGCCGATTCGATCGAGGGCGGCCTGTTCGGGACGGCAGCCTCGGGTGAGAGTGTCGTGGATGGTGCGGGCTGAATCGGTGGCCTCGGCGAAGGCGGAACGCAGCCGGGTGAGCGCGTCGGTCAACTCGTCGATGTCGGGGGCGCGGTCGTCGGAGTGCGTCGCGGGTGCGGGGTCAGTCATGGTGGCGGTGGTGTCTCCGTGCGGGGTGGAGGTGGCGGGGTGCGACGTGTCCGTAGATTCGTGCTGCGGAGGTGTCGTGCCGATCCGTTTCATGGCGGTCTTGCCCGTTTCGACCAAGTCGGGCAGCGAGGCGGGAGCGGCGGGAAGCGCGCTGGTGCGTTCCCGCATTGCGGCCCAGAACGAGGCTAGGACCTCGGCGACCTCAGGCGGGACTGCCGGGTCCGCCAGTAACAGGGCCACGGCCATCGGGGGTGCGGGGCGGCAGCTCACGAGGGTGGCCGCCAAGGCGGCCAACCGCATCGCATCGGGCAGGTGCGCTGTGTCACTCAGGGTGACGGCCGACGTGGGATGGGTTTCTGCGGTCGTGTGGGCGCTGTCGTGTCCGGTCAGCAGTGAGGCGCAGGCGCGTGCGTCCAATCCCAGTCCCCGAGGTGCGCGCACCAGGGCGGTCACCGGCGGGGCCAGCATCAGCAGCTCCCGGTTCCGGTTGTGCTCTGGAGACCGGTACAGGCGCTCGTGTACCCGCTTCGCCGCGTCCATGCTGGGTGGACGGCCGTTGAGGTAGCTGCGCGCGAAACGCGGCGGCAGCGCCCGCAGGGTGTCATGCAGCTGTTTGATGTCCAGCCGCGGCACGGCGCGCACGTGTTCCGCGGAGAGGTGGTCCTGGTCGGCAAGGTCGCTGCCGAGCTCGGACTGGAACGCGGCGTCGCATCCGGGTTCGCAGGTGTGGGAGAGGCAGTGCTGGTCGCAGTCGTGCTCGTGTCGCCGCTCCGCCATCGAGCCTCGCCTTCGCCCGCTGTGTGCCGGATTCTGTGCGTGGGTACGACCGCGGCAGTGCGCAGACGCCGGTGCGTCGGCGGATTCCCGACGCGTTTCCCGCACATCCACGGCGATATTGTCACGGATTTCGGTGATTCATCCCGTTAAAACAGGAAAGTTGGACGGCCAATGGTCGAATGCGGCCAGCGCCCGCGTGAGCCCGCCGATCGAGCGGGGCTCGCCGTCGGCCATCACCGCGTTCTTGCTGGTGGCGACCCTGGCATATCAGACTGGCTGGCTGACCTCTTGCTCGCGACGGGCCCGTTCCTCGGGCAGGGCCGCGACCAACGTGTCCTTAAGCAGCGAGTGGGACGTCTCGGCCATGGCGTTGTTGTAGAAGTCGCCGGTGGTGCCCAGCTTCGCGAACGCCCGGCGCGGCTAATCCAGCTGCGCTATTCTCCCGCACATGCGTTCGGCGACGTGGGCGGTTTGCGCCAGCACCTCGTCGGGGGAGCGATCCAGGTCGAGGACGTGCTGGTGGACAGTGATCCCGGAACTGCCGGCGATGCGGTGGATCCGGGGTGCGGATCCCGTGCCGGCGGCGTAGACGAGGTGGCCCTCGGCCAGGTCCAGCGCGGTGCAGTAGGCCAGCACCTGGTAGATATCGGAGTCGGTGCCGTTGGTTGTGGCGGTTTTGTACTTGGCGTCGGCGATGGCCGCCGGTACCGGTCGGCCTCCGGGCCCCTGCTGGTAGTACACCAGGTCTGGGCGCAGTTGCATGGTCCGTGCGCGGTCGAGGTGGTAGCCGGTGTCCTGATGGTGGCAGTGGCCGTCGTAGGGGGTCAGGGCGTCGGCGAGCGCCCGGGTCACAAAGTCCTCGAAGATCTGCCACATGCGCAGCATCAGGCCGTCGACGCGGATACCGTGTGGCTGATCCAGTTCGTAGGAGCCGCCGCGCAGCACGAGTTCGGCCAGGCGCAGCGCCCCCTGGTAACGGGAGTTGAGGCGGCTGGGCCGCCAGTGCGGCAGCGGCCGGCCGGGCACCAGTGCGGATACACCGTCTAACCGGGCCGCCACCCGGTGCAGCAGGCCCCGCGTAGTGGCCTCAAGCCCGCTCAGGCGCAGCAGCCGGCGGGTGGCGCCGAGCAGGATCTGGTTTTCCGGGATGTCGGGGGAGTAGTCGTCGTAGACCACCTCGACCGGCAGCGGCGCGCCGAAGCGCCTGCGCATCTGCTCGGATTCGCGGATCCGACCGCGGATAACCGGCAACGCCTCTTCCACCGTGTGATAGCCCAGCAGGACTCCTTGGGCGAGTGCGCGATCGGCCATGCGGGCGAACGCGAAGGCGATCGCTGGTAGCAGGTCGAGGTGCTCCCGCGCGTCGACGGGGTTCCGTTGCCAGAGGAGGCCGTTCTGGGCGTAACCGAGCAGGAACAACACGCGCCGGATGGGGAGCTTGGGGGCGATTCGCAGTTCGACGTCCGCATCCCTGGTTGCCACGCGCGCGGCGCCGACCAGGCCTTTGTCGGCGGTGAGCGTCCAGGTGCCGGCCGGGTCGGGTTTGAGGGACACAAGGTCGCACGTCACCAGCGCCGCCGCTTGTTCAGCGGTCAGCCCGACCCCGGTCAGGGGGCGGTATTCGGTCAATTCGATTGGGGTCATGCCGGCGCCGTACTGTCGTTCAGGCCCAGGTACCTGCGCAGCGCCGCCAGACCGTACAGCTCTTCGATGTCCAGGCCGTCGCCGTAGTGGTGCTCTTCCAGCAGGGGGAGGATCTGGTGGCGCCACACTCGTTCCAGGCCGCGCGGGTGGGTGTGGACCGACTCACGCATCAGATACGAGGGGCCGATGCGGAAGTCGCGGTCTGTGATGCGGTTGTTGAGCTCGGCCAGGAGTCGGGCCGCGTCGTCGGGCAGGCCGTGGCGGGCCAGCCAGCGTGCAAGGAGAGCGTCGGTGGGCCAGGTGCTGGGGTGTAGTTCCATGAACCAGAACCGGCGGCGCATGGCCGCGTCGACGAGCGCGATGGAGCGGTCGGCGGTGTTCATTGTGGCGAGGACGACGATGTTCTTCGGCAGGGTGAAGCCGTCTCCCTGGTCGGAGCCGTAGAGCAGGTTCACTGATTTGCTGCGGTACTCCAACAGGAAGTACAGCTCACCGAAGATCTTGGCGAGGTTGCCGCGGTTGATCTCGTCGATGATCAGCACGAACGGTTCGCCGGGGTGCTTGCGGGCGGCGTCGGCCAGGGTGCGCAGTGGCCCCGGGGTGAGCTCGAAGGACATCCCGTGCCCGTCGGGGTCCTGTCGGGGGCGGTAGCCCTCGAAGAAGTCCTCGTAGGAGTAGGCGGGGTGGAACTGGACGAGCTGGGTGTTCTCCGGTTTGCCGCCGGTGAGGTGCTTGGCCAACTCCTGGGCGACGTAGGTCTTTCCGGTGCCGGGCGGGCCGTAGAAGATCAGCTGCGGCCGGTCGCGCAGTAGGTCAACGCATTCCTGTAGCCAGCCCTGGTCGAACAGGAGCGCCTCGGCGAGTTCGGTGTCGGCATCAGGAAGGACGAAGTCGCGTTCGGTGACGGGCTGTTCGGGCTCCTCACCGAGCTGTTTTTCCAGGTCGCCGAGGAATTCGGTGAGATCGATGACGGTGGCGTCGGGGTTGGTCAGCCGGTTGGCCGCCGCCTCGGGCAGGTCCTCGACGTAGTCGAGCGGATCGCCGGTGTTGTGCCAGGCCACGGTCCGCTGGAGGTTGGCTTTGCCGCCGCTGCTGGCGGTGTATCCGGGCGGCCCGTCGATCACGCCGATGTAGACGTCGGCGCCGTCGTTGGTGAGCACGATGTCGCCGGTGCGCATCCGGGTGAGGAAGGCGTGGTATTCGCGGGTGAGCTTGTCACGTTCGGCGCTGCCGGCGTGAGCATAGCCTTCGTCGACCGCTGGGGCGATCTCCTCGCGGGCGCTTCCCGCAGGGACCTCGCGCAGCCGCGAGGCCGGCAGTGAGCATACGCCCTCCGGCAGCCACAGTGAGCGGACCAGGTTCTCGCCCTGGACGCTGGATCCGCGCACCAGCCATGCGCGGCGATTGGGGGTGTCGTCGGTGTCGGCTTCGGCGTTTGTGTCGGTCAGGTGCTGGGCCAGGTCGGCCTCGGTCAGGCGTCGGTGGCGAGGTGCCTGACCGCCGGGCCCGGTGGTGCCGTCGGCCTCCAGCAGCGCCTCCACCAGCCGCCGCTCGTCCTCGGTGAGGTGCGCCTCGGCCGGGGGAGTCCCGTTGGCGTCGAGGACACGGTGCCAGCCTTCGGGGCGGGTGGCGTACAACCGTTGTGCCAGGAGATCTGCGGGAACATTCACCCGGGAGGCGAGTTCGTCCGCTTGTACCCAGGTCCCCTCCGGCAGTGCGGAAAGGAGGCTCTCGGCCAGCTCGAAACTACTCCGATTGCCGTGCCATGTCTGGTATCGGCGGTGGAGTTCTGCCAACCAGGAGTCGGGGTCAGGGTGGCTGCGCAGGGCTGCTCGTCCTGCGCCGGTGACATACCAGGTGCCGTTGCCGTCCTTGCGTAGCCAGCCGGCGTTGACCATCCCGGATGAACGCCATTGCAGGAAGATGACCGGTCCGCTCGCGGCACGTCCCTGAGTTGCCCAGTCGTCCTCAACCGAGGGGTGGCGTTGCTTGATGCGTTCCCACACGGTGTCCTTGTGCAGTCCTTCCCCCTCGGGGAGGTCTGCCAGGACCTCGACCGCTGTACGGGCGATGAGGCTGTCGATCCGCTGGCTGGGGGGCATCGATTCTCCTAATCAGCCGAACGCGTGGTGGACGACGAAGCGTGGGCTCTCATCGTGCCCGAGGGCGGCGACAGTTCCGCCGCCGTGGCGGGCGATCAGCTCCAATGCGTCCGGGCGTGGGTTCGGGATCCGGTGTTCGGGCGCGTCACCGTGAAGGACCCTAACCACGCGATACCGCGCCTCCGCGGCGGTTCGGAGGAAACTGGCCGATTCCGGCCTCGGTGCGAATCCGCCGCGGCATCCGTCAGGACCGGAAGACGTTGTCGCGGTGCCATTCGACGAATTCGCGGTGGGGACGATCGGGCCGCCGTTCCGGCACGGAGAGACGGCAGCCGTCGCGGTCGTAGAACCAGTCGGTGTCGTCGAAGTCCCTGCGCAGCCGTGGGCTCACCAGCAGGCGGTGCTCGGTGTCCAGCCCGAGGTATCCCCGGTCGAACATGGTGTGAATGTCCGAGCGCAGCAGAATGCCGTTGTCGGTGCGGTGCTCGCCGCCCGCGGGCAGCGGCCGGATGTGTGCGGCCTGGAGCGCGGGGCGGATCGCGCTTCCCGTGACGGCGCAGCGCGCGCCGTAGGCGTGCAGCACGACCGCCTTGAACGAGTCCTGGCCGCGCCGAACGGGCCTCGGCTTCGGCTCGCCGTAGACCGGCCCGGAGCGGTGCCACGGCTTGGACTCGTCGATGTCGAACAGCACGCGGCCGCCGCCCGCGCCGACCCGGTGGAAGTAGTCGGCATAGCGCGCGTCTTTGGCCAGGTCGTAGGTCTTGCCCTGGACGATGTAGCGGATATCGAAATCCGGTGGAGGATCGGCCGGCGCGTCCGCCGGAAGGAAGAACGGGTCGTGCAGGAAGATGCAGGCGATGATCGGGTCGTCATCGTCGGCCATGGCCTCCTTGCGGTAGCGGCTGATGCGCTCGCGCATCTGCCCGAGGGTCGCCGCTCCGTTGCCTTCGTCCAGCAGCTCCCACGCCTCCGACACTCGCAGGTGCGCGTAGCCGCTGAAGAAGGCCCCGCCCACCACGCTGTTGTGCGGAGCGTGGGTCTTGAACAGGAACGGCTCCCCGACATCGATGCGTTTGAATTCCCGCAGGTCGGACGGCTTCCAGAAGTTGATCTCCGTGATCTCCGGGTGCTCGGCGAGGTAGCGGTACCAGTCGTCGTCGGTGATTCCGACATATCCCTTCATCACGGGAATTATGCCTGCCGTGGGAGATGGTGTCGCAAAGCCGTGGACGCGCGGGGGCGGGCTCGACGTTGGAGCGTCGCGGAGACCGGGCGGTGGGCCCGGAAGCCCCCACCGCCCCGGCGATGGGGTCGGGTTCGGGGGCGATGGCATCCAGCTAGGTGTGATGTTCGGGGAGGTTGGTAACGCGGCTGGCGGGTGTGTGGCCGCTGATCCCGGTGTGGGCGGTGGTAGTTGTACCAGTCCAACCAATCGGGAAACACGGTCTGGCGTTGGGTTTCTGAGGTGTAGGGCCGCTGTTAGGCCCACTCCTGCAGCAGGGTCAGGTGGAAGCGTTCGACCTTGCCGTTGGTCTGGGGCCGCCAGGGCCGGGTCCAGCGCGGGCCGATGCTCAGCTCCCGGCAGGTGGTGCGCCAGGTGGTCTTGGTGTAGGCCCAGGCGTTGTCGGTCAGTACCCGCTGGACGGTGATGCCGCGCTGGGCGAACCACGCGGTTGCCCGTCTCAGGAAGCCGGCGCAGGTGGGGCCTTCTCGTCGGTCAGGATCTCGGTGTGGGCCAGGCGGGAGTGGTCGTCCAGGGCGGTGTGCAGGAACAGGTACCCCCGGCCGCGGCCGTCGGTGTTCTTGTTGGCGCGCCCGGCAGCCCGGCCCAGCGCCTTGTGGCCGCCGTCGGGGATGCGGCCGAGTTTCTTGACGTCGATGTGGACCAGGTCGCCGGGGTGGGCGCGCTCAAAGCGGCGCACCGGGCCCCGGTGGCCCGGTCGCAGGCCGCCAGCGGCGCCATGCCGCGGTGGGACAGGACGCGGTGGCAGGTGGCGGGGGCGGTGCCGGTGGCCGTGGCCAGCCGCAACGGTCCCAGGCGGTGCTCCCGGCGCAGCCGCAGAATCGCGGCTTCGGTGGCGGCGGGGGTCCGGGTCGGACTGTGGTGGGGCGGCTGACGTCAGCGAGAAAGCCCTGGAGAGGAGGGGACGGGCGCACGTGGCATCGCCCGTAGGGGCTACCTTCGACGGTGTGCCGCTGATCCCACCCGATCGGCGCTCAGGAATCGGGCTCGGCGATGCGTAGGTGGTGGCTCTCGCCGTCGGTGAGGAATGACGCCAGCTCCTGTGCCTGCTCGGCGACGCTGGTGCGTTCGGTCCGGGAGAATCCGCGCAGCGGGGTGACGACCACAGTGTCGGCCTCGACGGTCCAGGTCGCCTCAACCCGACCATCGACCAGGACAAAGCGAGCACCGGTGACCGACAGGCCGCGGTGGGCGTCGTCGATGATGCGGGTGCGGTCGTGGTAGCCGAGGATCGCGTTGTCGAACGCCGGCAGGAACCGTACCGGGGCGGGGGTGTCGGGGTCGGGGCGTGGCGCGTCGGGCAGGTCCAGCAGTTCCCGGCCCCGCTCGTCGCGGAAGGAGACCAGCTCCTGGCGTAGCGCGGCGACCGCGGCCGGCAACCCGGCCAGGCCACACCAGGCGCGCAGGTCGGCCGATGCGGCGGGGCCGAACGCGGCCAGATAGCGCCGTAGCAGCGTTTGCCCCACGGGATCGGACTCGTCCGAGGACGGCGGGTCGATCTCGCGGCCCAGCCAGGCCGAGAGTAGGGCGTTGCGCACTGCCGCCTTCGTGCGCCACAGCCCGCGCGGTGGCAGTTGCGCCATCGGGACGAGGGAGACCAGCCCCTCCCCGAGTGCCCGGGTCCCCGGCGTGGGCCAGCGTTCGGTCAGTGCCCGCGCGAGCTCGGCCGTCGATCGGGGCTCGCCGTCGGCCATCACCGCACGGCCGGCCGCGGCGAGTTCGTCGAGGTCCACCCTCTCGAACTCGCGGCGGAAGACCCCGAGCACCCGCTGACGCAGCATGGTGTCGTGGCGGGCCCGCCAGGCCAGGGCGTCCTCGGCGGTGACGAGGTGGATGGTGCGGCGCATGAGGTGGGTCCGCACCACACCGCGCCCGGTCAGCAGGGTGGAGAGCGCCTCCGGGGTGAATCCACGCAGCCGGCTCCAGAGCCCGACGAAGGGTTCCTGTGGTTCTTGTGCCTGCATGCCGCACAGGTGCGCGACGGCGTCGAGCGCTGGCATGTCGGCGTGGTCGAGCAGCAGTTGTCGGGCCAGCGTCGCGCGGTTGAGCGCCCGGGTGTCGAGAACGGTCATCGGGCTCAGACCGCGGCGCGCTCGTCGGTCAATCCGGGCGCCAGGGTATGGCCGCTTCGGTCAACGGCCTCGGTGCCGCGCGTGGGGGAGGGCGTGGTCGCTGCGGTCACGGTGGCCGGGTCCTTCCGGTTGTTCACGTTGATGGGCATGAGACCACGCTCGCAGGGGAAGCGGACAGGTTGTGTCCTTTTTGTTCTGGGATTCGGCTGGTCGGGCCGGACTTGTGTGAGGATGCCTGTCTCGGCGCGGCTGGTGGGGTCGGCGCGCGACGTGCTCACCCCGGTCGCTCCGTGGTGACCGCGGATCGACCGGGGTGTTGCGCGACAGGCGCGCCCCCACCTCGGCACCGGTCGAGGACAACTCGCCTTCGCGGTGGGATGCTGAGGGTTGCCGGAGTGTTGGGCGTTGGTCAGCCCAGTGGTCTCATGACCATGGCACCAGAACCTGAGTCGTGTAACCCGCAAACCCACCGTCCGCTGGGAAACTCGACCAGGAGGTCGGGGCAGGTCTGGGCGCCAACACCCGGCGTGGCTAGCCCTGTTGCGCTGGGGTGTCGCTCATGCGTCCGGCGATGCGGGGGCCCGGGGCCGGGTGCGCTGGCCGCAGACCCCCACGGCCCGCCGCACCATGGTGTCGTCCTCGAGTATGTCCAGCAAAGCCATGGCATAGTCGGCCCGGCCGAGCTTCCAGTCGCCGCCGGTGGCGTTGGCCTCGAAGTCGGTATGTACGGCGCCGAGAGGTGGGGTGTCGGTGAGCATGGTCGCTCGGACGATACTCCAGTCCAGGTCGCTGGCCTCCAGCATGCCCTCGGCGCGGACCAGGTCGGCGTAGACGGCGCGGAACCGCAGCCAGACCAGGTCGATGATCGGGCGGGGCCGCGTGGCCACCACCGAGCGGCTGCTGGTCATTACCAGGCGTCGCACACCGGCGTGCTGCATGGCGGGGACGAGGGTCCGCACGATCGCGCTGGCGCCGACCGCCATCACCACCGCGTGCTGGTCCCGCAGGGCCTCGCGCACGGTGTCGGGGTCGGTGGCGTCGCCGGAATGCACCCGCGGCACCCCGGTGAACCCCGGGTTGTCCTGCGCGCGCCGGGCGAGGGCGGTCACCGTGTGGCCGCGGCCGGCGGCCTGTTCCAGCAGGTGTTGGCCAGTACGGCCAGCCGCACCCACAACCAGGATCTTCACGCTTCCTCCGGGGTGCGCTCGGTGGGCTGGCGGCGGGTGTTGTGGAACGCCGTGATCCGCCAGTCGCCCTGGTCCTCCTCGACGAGCACCAGGGTGGCGAGTGAGGCGCGGTCGTCCGCCAGTTCGGTGGCGCCCTCGGGCCGGATCCCGCCGCCTTGCTGCATCACGGCCACGCCGGGGCGGATGATCCGCGGCGGGGCGCTGGTCGAGGGGTCGCCGCCGCTCTGCATCCGGGAGCCGCGCAGCGGCCCGTCGAACAGCCAGCGGTGGACCTGCTCGATCTCGGTACGTCCTCGCATGATCTCGCCGTTGAAGGCGACGTAGCTGGCGTCCTCGGTGAACTCCGCGCCGTAGGCCGCGGCGTCGCCCGCGTTCCAGGCCTCGGCGAGCCGTTGCAGGGTGGCGGCGATTGCCGCGCGGTCACGCTCGGCAGCGTCGTTGGGGTGGGCGTACGTCGTCATGGTCACTCCTTGTCGGGTGGTTGTTTCCGTTCGCCCGTGTCCCCTGGCTAAGCTCTGAGGTGCTGTCCGGGAGCCGCGCCGCGGGCTGCGGGCCGTGGTTCCTCTCCGGGCGGGGCGGTGGCACGCCCCGCCCGGATCCTGCGGTCAGTCGTCGGTGGCGGCCCCCTCCTCCCCAGGCGGCGGGACCGCGTCCCCTTCTTGGCGCGTGACCTGTTCCGGAGACCACGTGAGCCGCCCCGATCCCAGGTCGTCCAGTATGGTGCGCACCCAGGCCAGGTCAGCCTCCGCCCGCGCCCGCTCGTATTCGGCCTCCAGCAGCAGCAGGCGGGGAAGCTCGCCCGCGGTGGCCCGAAGCGCCGCGTCGTGCTCAGCGGACTGCCGTTCCAGGGCCGCGGCGCGGTCCCGCAGCGCCGCGGCCACCTCCTCCGGGGGCAGTCCGCCGACGAAGGACAACGCCGCCACGAAAAGGGTGGAGTCCCGGTCGGGAGTCCGCAGCAGCCGACACTCCCGTTCCCGCAGCTCCTGTCGTCCGGCGTCGGTGAGGGCGTAGACGGTGCGCTCCGGGCGCGGTCCGGGACGCTCGGAGGCGACCGGCTCGATGAGCCCGCCGCGCCGCAGTCGGTTGACGGCGTGGTACATGCTCCGCGGCAGCCCGGTCACGAAGTCCTTGTGCCAGTCGACCATCATCCGGTGCATGTCGTAGGTGTGCCGCGGCCCGGTCCCCAGCAGTGCGAGCACGGTCAGCCCGACCAGGTCCCGGTCCTCGCGGCGCAGCTCCACGGTCGCCTCCCCATCCCCATCGTTTTATTGCGCATTTCATTATGGCAACTTGCCTTATAGAAGGCAAGGGGGTGAATGTCGAGAAGGCGCGGGCACGGTCCCGGGACGAGCCGGGCCCGGCGGTGGCCGGCGCGCTCCAGAGCGCGACGCGGAACCGGGGCCGGGGTTCGGTCGTCCAGGTCGACGCCGAGACGGCCGCCGCGCCGGTTGAGCGGAGCTGTGCCTCTACGGTGCGCAGGGACGGCCGGCGACGCCGCTGGCCAGCCGGGTCTGCCACCCTCAAGACCGCCGCCCTGATCGACGAAACGTAGCCCGGAGTCAGTCCGCCACGAGGCGGCCCTACCCCACCGTCCGTACGGCTGGCCATGGCCGACGGCTTCACAGCCGAGTGCTCCACGCAGGACGTTCGCCGTTCCGGTGACCTGTGCAAAGGCGTTGATCACTCCTGCCACCGGCCAGGGGGCGCTCAGCGCCCGTGCTGGAGCGTCCGCAGCCGGTAGTGGTAGCCGTAGGCGTGGGCGAAGCCGGCGCGTGCGTACAGGGCGCGCGCGGCCGTGTTGGACCGTGTCACCTGTAGGTACAGACCGGTGATCGCCCGCTCGGCGACCCATTGGGCGCCGGCCCGCAGGATCGCCGCCGCCACACCCCGGCGGCGGTACCCGGGATGGGTGGCCATGCAGTAGACGCCCGCCCACCGGTCGTCGCCGCCGACGAACGCGCCGATCCCGATGGTGCGGTGACCATCGTCGATGCGTGTGTAGGCCGCGGGAAGGTCGACCTCGGCGATCACCCGCTCGGCCAGTGCGCGGCTGTCGTGCTGCGCGTCGAGATCGACGAACGCCTTCAGCCATCCTGGGGTGGGAGCGTCGTCGACGCGCACCGTCCAGGTGGGGGGATGTGGCGCGGCCGCGACAGCATCGGCGGAGGCGGTGAGCACCTGGACCGGCGTGTCGAACCGGTAACCGCGTTCGGACAGGTACGTGTCGAGTTCGGTGTGCTGTGCGGCGGGGCTGACCTGGATGGCGGCGGGCAGACCACGGTCACGGTAAAACGCCTCGACGGCTGCCAGCCCAGGCCGGCCGCCGTCGGATGACAGCGGCAGGGCGGTGTTGCCGGAACGCAACCGCCTCATGCCCGGTGTGTGGCGCAGCAGCCAGCCGTCGACACGGTGGGAAATCGGAGCTGGCCACGCGCTGGTCGCGTGCCGCTCGATCCGTTGGGCATCGACGGGTGCGACCCCGGTGTCGGTAGTGCGGCCGTGCCCGACCTCGTACCCGTCGTTACGCACACCCGTAGTCTGCACCGGAGCCCGTGGTGCCGCGACCCCAAAAACGACTTTCCGGCGCCGTACGGGCCATCTCTAGACTGCCGGTATGAGTGACACCGGCAGCGTTACCGACCTGGTCGAGAACAACCGGCGGCACTGGGACGAGCGGGTGCCGATCCACACCGCGAGCGCGTTCTACGACCTCGACGGGTTTCGCGCCGGCGACGAGGACATCGACCGGTTCCAGCTCGACGAACTCGGTGACGTCACCGGCCTCGACCTGGCCCACCTGCAGTGTCACGTCGGCCTGGACACCCTGTCCTGGGCGCGACGCGGCGCCCGCGTCAGCGGCCTGGACTTCTCCGCCCCGGCGGTCCGGGAGGCCGCCGACCTGGCCGTCGAGCTGGGGCTGGACCATCGGGCCCGGTTCGTCACCGCCGACGTCTACGAGGCCATCGGGGTACTCGGGGCGGACGCCTTCGACGTCGTCTACACCGGCAACGGGGCGCTGATGTGGCTGTCCGACATCGCCCGCTGGGCACGCACCGTGGCCGGCCTGCTGCGTCCGGGTGGGCGGCTCTACCTGGCGGAGTTCCACCCGCTGACCGGTGTTCTCGACGACGCCCACGGTGCCACCGCCGTGCGTGACTATTTCTCCCGCGGCGCGCGCACCTACGACTCACCGGGGTCCTACTCCGACTGGGATGCCGAGACCACGTACAACACCGTCACCGAGTGGCACCATACCCTTGGTGATGTCATCAGCGCCGTGGCCGGGGCCGGATTGCGTGTGGAGTTCGTCCACGAACACGCCACGATCCCGTTCCAGCGTTATGGCGCGCTCGTCGCCGACGGGGCGCGCTTCGTCTACCCCGACCAGTGCGCGCGTCTGCCGTTGATGTACTCGCTGGCCGCCTCCGCACCCGCGAGGTAGCGAGGGGCTACCAGGTGCGGGCGGAGCTGGGGCGGATGGTACGCACCGTCTTCGCCCACGGCTACCTCGCCCACGAGCAGCGCTTCCTGCGTGGCCTCCGTTGTCTCGTGGTCGATTCGATGTGTCTGACAACTTCACGCCTGATCCGGATCCCGGTGGTGGACGCGGGCCACTCGTTCTTCAGGGCGAGGGGTGCTGCGTGGGTGACGGTGCATGTGAGGCGAGCAGATGCGCGGCGATGGTCTTGGCGCGCAAGGCAGGACCCGGGTTTCGCTCGCGTAGCGCGGTGGCGGTGGCGCCGTCGATGAGCAACATGAACTCTGCGGCCAGTGTGCTGTGGTCGGTGTAGCCGGCCTTGATGAGAAGCTCCTCGATGTAGTTGGTGACCGCGTTTTTGTGCTGGGCCGCGATGAGGTGTACCTCGCTGTCCACATCGGAGATCTCCGACATCGCGTTGACAAAGGCGCATCCTCGGAATCCGGTCCACTCGGACCGTTCGGCGAGTGCGTCGAACACCGTGAGCGGGTCGCCACCGAGTGCCGTGACACGCTCGGCCAACCACTCGCGGTACCGGATGTCGTATTCCCGCAGCATGGACGCCACCAGATCGTCCTTGCTCGCGAAGTGCCGGTAGAACGACGCGCGTCCGACACCGGAGGCTGCCAGCAGCCGTTCCACACCGACCGCACGGATTCCTTCGGTGTAGAAGAGCTCCTCCGCTGCGCCCATGAGGCGCTTCCTGGCTTGGGTCGGCATGCCTCCAGCCTACCCGGTTTGACCGAAAATGGAACCAGTCAGTACCGTCTTTGCGGTACCGATCGGTTCCATTTTTCGTTGGGTGTCGCCGGACGTCGGAGTGGCAGGAGAGGGAGGACTGAGATGGGACGTTGGGGGGTGCCGGCGCTCGGTTTCGGCACGTTCGCCATCGGCACTTGCGAGTTTGTGCTCGCCGGGGTGCTGCCACAGATGAGTACCTCTCTGGGGGTGTCGATGGCTGCCGCGGGACAGGTGGTGACGACGTTTGCGGTGACGTGCGCGATCGCCGCGCCCGTGCTCGCCACCGTTACCGCGCGGTGGCCGCGTCGGCGGGTTCTG
This sequence comes from Halostreptopolyspora alba, assembly GCA_003725585.1. Lineage (GTDB taxonomy): Bacteria > Actinomycetota > Actinomycetes > Streptosporangiales > Streptosporangiaceae > Lipingzhangella > Lipingzhangella alba. The sequence continues at coordinate 290,218 of RJMB01000002.1, forward strand.
CTGATAGCGGCGTTGGTCTATGTGCTGGGCGTTGCCGCGACCGCTATGGCGGATTCGTTCACCGCGGTGCTGCTGACACAACTGGTCGCGGCTGCGGCCACGGGTGTGTACATACCGACCAGCGCGGTCACCGCCGCAGCGCTGGTGCCGGAGCACCGGCGCGGTTGGGCCATCGCCGTCGTCACCACCGGACTGACGGCGGCGGCAGCACTGGGAGCCCCCTTGGGGACGGCCCTCGGTGGCCTGTTTGGCTGGCGGATCACTATGTGGTTCCTCGCCGCACTGGCCGGCGTCGGAACAGCGGGACTACTGGTACTGGTGCCGGACCGGGTTCCGGGTTCAGCGGTCGACGGACTCCGAGCCCGGCTCGCACCGCTGCGCAACCGCACGGCGCTGGTGCTGCTGGCCACCACCTTGGTTGGATTCACCGCTGTCTACATCCCCTACACCTACATCTCGGTGGTCTTCGCCGGTGCCACCGGAGGCGACGGTGTACTGCTGTCGGTACTCATGTTCGTTCTTGGAACACTGGGCGCAGTGGGTAACTTCGGAGCCGGCGCGCTGGCGGACAGGCTCGGCGGCAGGAAAGTCGTCACCGGCGCACTGGGCATGTTGGCGATCTGCCTGTTCGCCCTTCCCCTCGGTTCTGGATCCTTCCTATCCGCACTGGCACTCGTGGCCGCATACGGAATGACCGCGTTCGCGATCACCACCCCGCAACAACACCGCCTGATCTCACTGATGCCCGATTCCGCTTCGATCCTGGTATCGCTGAACGCGGGGTTTCTGTACCTGGCGATCTCCCTGTCCGGCGTACTCGGCGCAGCCAGCATTCAATGGCTGGGCGGCAGCTGGCTGAGTGTACTCGCGGCCCTGCTGGCCATGTGCGCCCTCGCCCTGTCCGAGTGGGCAGCACGGCTTACCTCTTGCACCCACCCCCAATCAGCACAAGTCAGCCTCTGAGACCAAGAGCATGCCTCATCACCCGAGGGCGAGACGCCGGTGGCAGCTCGTGAGGAAGCCGATTGCTAACATGGCCAAGCGGTTCCGGGCCTCGCCTCCCCGACGCCGGGTGAGACGCCGGTAGGTGTCCAGTCACGTGATCGGCTCGACGGTTTCCCACAGCCCATCACCGCACGGATAGCCATATGGCCCAAGGAGGGGCGTGAGCGTACTCGTCGCGGGGGTGGGCGCATCCGGCTTGTTCCTCCTCGCGTTGGTGTTCCTCCGGCTGGCTCGTCGGATGCGCGATGGCACGTTGCCCCGCAACGGATTCGTCGGGATACGTACCGCGGCGACGACACACTCGGAGGCGGCCTGGTCGGCCGGGCATCACGCCGCCGAACCGTTGACGCGGGTGATCGCGTACGTGGCTGTGGTCGCGGCGGTCGTGACCGTGGCCTTGGCGCTGTTGCTACGCCTGGCGGGTGTGGCTGACTCCGTTGCTGTGATACCGACACTGGTCGCTCTCGGGGTTGGCTGCGGGACCGTGTTCGCTCTCAACGGGTGGGCGGCCGTTGTGGCCAGTCGCGCGGCCCGAGGCCACCACACCTCAGGCGGCCGTGACGGGTGAACCAGAGCGGGGGCACCCGAGGTGGACGCGGGGACACGACGCAGCGGCTCGCGTCCCCGCGTCGGGGACGAACCTCAGGGGGTGTTCAGGCCGGCCTGGTAGGCGTCTCGGTCGAAACGTTGCCCACGGCGCCAGATACCGGTGATCTCGCCGGTGGCGGTGATGTCGCTGGTGGGGTCACCCGCGACGAGCAGGAGGTCCGCGCGTGATCCGGGAGTGATGCGCCCCCGGTCGGTGAGACCGAACGCGTCCGCGGGGGCCCTGGTGGCGGCGGTCAGTGCCTCGGTCGGGCTCAGACCGGCGTCAACGAGGGCGGCCAGTTCGGCGTGCAGGCTCAACCCGTGTGCCGCCCGTGGGTGGGCGACGTCGGTACCGGCCAGAACGGGCACCCCGGCCTGGTGCAGCAGGCGCGCGGCCCGCCTGGTGTGTTCGGCGCTGGCCCAGTGCGGCGGCTGCCACGGTAGGTGTTCCCGCCAGTCACTGAGCAGCGCCTCACGCACCACGGGATCCAGGTACGGCCACAGTCTCGGGTGGTCGACGTAGGCGGTCTCGCGCCGGGCGGTGCCGTGGAGCAGTTCGAAGATCGTGATGGTGGGGACGGCGAAGATCCCCGACTCCGCGGCCTTGTGGACGAACTCCGGTTCCGGGGGTTGGTCGACGAACAGGTGCGCCAGCCCGTGGACACCGGTGGCCACGGCCTGGTACGCGTCGGCCTGAGTGCTGATGTGCGCCAGCACCCGCAGCCCGCGCGCGTGAGCACTGGCACTCAGCGCCGACACCGTCCGCGCGTCCAAGCGCGGCTGGCCGCCCCAGCCCATGGTCGAACCGTCCTCGATGAGGATCTTGAGGTAGTCGCTTCCCTCGCTCACGCGATCGGCGACGAAGCCCGGCGCCTCATCGTCGCTGGCGAGGGTGGGGAAGGGCGGGTACACACCCATCTCGACCAGTTGGGTTGGGTGGCCGCCCGGTACGCTCGCGCCGATGCCGGCGCTGCGGATGTCGGCGACGTCGTCACGGGATGCCGCTGCCCCCCGTAGTGGCTCCAGCAGCTCGGGAACGCAGAACATGTCCAGCTCTGTGGTCACTCCGAAGGCCAGTGCCTGTTCGAGTTCGGCCACCCGGAGAGTGTGGGTGTGGGAGTCGATCAGTCCCGGTAGCAGCGTGCCGCCGGCCCCTTCGACGGTCTCGGTCGCATGGTGTGCGGACAGGTCCGTTCCGACCTCGGCGACGACACCGTCGCGGATGAGTACCGAGTTGGCGTCCAGTGGCTTGGTGCCGTCGAACACCCGAACGCCACGGATCACGGTCGTGTGGGAAGTGGACGTGGCTGACGAGGCACCGTCGGTCATGCCGGTGGACGCGGTGTGACGAGGAAACACAACACCCTCCTTGGGTTCGCTCTGTTTCCTCCTCCTCCGTCAACACGTTGACGGGCCCAGCATAGGCACAGTCGAACACGTGCCCCAAACCGCGTTTCTCGGCCGCCCCGATTACTGGGGCACCCCCGCCGGTTCCAGGACGGCTACGACTCTCGCGAGATCACAAGTAGGGGCCTTGTCGGGGGTGGCCGCTTCTCATGTCTCCTCTGTCCGTGGCTCGGGTGGGACCGCCGCACCGGCCGACAGCAGCCGATCGGCCAGCACGCGACAGCGTCTGCCGAGTTCCGGCGGGTCGAGCACCTCGAATTCGTGCCCCAGCACAAGCACGTGCATCAGCACGAGGTCGAGATTCTCGGTTCCGCTGAGCACCTCGCACACCCCGCTCCCGCGTGCTCGTACGAGCGCGGCCGAGGCCGGAACCTGGGCGCGCACCGTGTCCGCCGACGCGCGTACGAGGAAACGCGCCTGGTGTGAATAGACCCGACTCGCCACCCCCTCCTGCACGTAGGCCGCCGCGTCGGGCGCCGCCCGCGGGCGGAAGCGCCAGCTCCGTGCGGACACACCGGTCATCCGGTCGACGCGGAAGCTACGCCAGTCGTCGCGGTCGAGGTCGTAGGCCAGGAGGTACCAGTGCCGCTCGGAGGCGACCAGGCGGTAGGGCTCGACCCGCCGCGTTCGCACCTCGCTCCCGGAGGGGTAGTCGAATCCGGCCTCGACCTCGTCCCGGCAGGCTCTGGCCAGTGTCATGAGCACCTCTGGGGCGACCGGGGCGCGGCCACCCCCGAAAGACTCCACCGAACCGGAGAGCGCGCGCACCTCGTTGCGCAACCGGGTGGGCAGCACGCGGTCGAGCTTGGTCAGCGCCCGGAGCGCGGCGTCGCCGGCCACCGCACCACCCGCGCCGGTGAGCAGCGAGGCCACGGTGGCGATCGCCTCCTCGTCGTCGAGGAGTAGCGGCGGCAGCTCCCACCCCGGTTCGAGTTGGTAGCCGCCGCCGACCCCCTGGCTGGCATGCACCTGATAGCCGAGCGCGCGCAGCCGTTCGATGTCACGCCGCACCGTGCGCGGCGTGACATCGAGCCGGTCGGCGAGCTCGGGGCTGGTCCAGATCCGGCGCTGCTGTAGCAGCCCGAGCAGGGTGAGCACCCGCTCCGTCGTTCCCCGGTCGTCACCGCTCGCCGTGCCCATGTCGCCCATACTGCCCGAGATAGCGGACCGATCCTGTCCGCTGGAGGGTGTCAGGGTGGCGCCATGGACGCACCTTCCCGGGGTGGTCTGGTGGGTGGTGCCGCGCATCCACCGTGAGCTGAGCCAGCCTACCGCGTGACCTCTCCCCGCACACGAAACCCACTACGAACGGAGTGACCCGATGAGCCGCCACATCCAGATCACCTTCGACGCCCACGACCCGCGGGCGCTGTCGTTCTTCTGGCGCGAGGCCCTGGGGTATGTCCACCCCGGCCCGCCCGGAGTGGACATACCCGAGGATGCCGACCCGCTGGCCGCCTGGGACGAGTTCCTCGCGCGGATCGGCGTCCCCGAGGAGCAGCGCAACGCGAAATCGGCCATCGAGGACCCCGACGGGGTCGGCCCGCGGCTGTTCTTCCAGCGGGTGCCGGAGGACAAGGCCGCCAAGAACCGCGTCCACCTCGACGTCCGTGCGGCTCCCGGACTACGGGGGGAGGAGCGCATGGCGGCGCTGGAACTCGAGTGCGACCGGCTTCTCGCGCTGGGAGCGACACGGCTACGGCGCGACGAGCCCGACCCCCCGATGAGCGCCGGCCTCATCGTGATGACCGACCCCGAGGGCAACGAGTTCTGCCTGGACTGAGCTGGCCACCTCTCGGCTGGGGTCACCGTGGTACTGGCGGAGAATCGGGCGGATGTGGCTGGCCTCGGTTCTGGCCAGCCGGGCCGCGGCCGCTTGCCAGGTGACTCCCGTCTGTCTCACTGGGAGTACTCGGGTGTCCCTGGCGAAGTTCTCTCCCGGTTCGCTCGCCCCTCGGCCACGGTAATTGTCGTGGCGAGCAGTGCCAGAACAGCCGCGGGAACGCCGAGCAGGGTGACCGACAGCCAGTCTTGGGTCAGGCCGCCAAGTGCGCCACCCACCGCGACGCCGACGTAGATCGCCGACGAGTTGAGGCCAAGGAGAACTGGTGCCGAGGCGGGTGCGAAGGTCACCAGTCGGTGTTGTTGCACGACCGAGGCCATGCCGTCGGTTACTCCCCAGATGGCGGCCCAGACACAGGCGATGGCCAGGTGACTGACCGTGAGTGGGCTGATCGCCAGGAACACTGTGCCGCCGGCGAGTGCGGTGACCGCGACGCCGAGTGCCGGACGCTTGTCCACGAGGTAGCCGGCGAGGAAGTTGCCGCCGAACACCCCGGTTCCCCAGGCGAACAGGATCACGGTGAGCGCCTGGGGAATCGACCCGGTCGTGGCTTCGGTGGTCATCGCGCCGATGTAGGTGTAGACGGTGTAGTGCCCGCCCATCACCAACAGCGTCGCCACCAGGATCGTGAGCACCTTGGGCTGGCGCAGCGGAGCCAGGCGAGCCGTCAGGCTCGTCGCCGGCAGCACAACCCTGGGCAACGACACCGAGATGCCGATCGCGGCCACGACACCCAGGGCGGCCACGGCCCAGAGGGTGAGGCGCCAGTCGACACTGCCGATCAGATTGCCCAGCGGCATGCCCAGCGCGGTGGACAAGGTCAGGCCACCGATGACCAGCGCCATGGCACGCCCCCGACGTTCGGCCGGCGTGATCGACACGGCCGCGCTCGCGGCGGTGGCCGTGATGGTGGCCGCACCAAGCGCGGTGAGAATCCGGGCCAGCAGCGCCAACAGGTAGGTCGGGCTGAGTGCCGTGATGACATTGCCGACAACGAACACGACCAGCGCCAGCTGCAGGGCCTGTCGGCGATCCAGCGGACTCAACAGCCAGCTCAGGATCGGTGCCGCGACAGCAAGGGTCAGTGCGAACACGGTCACCAACTGGCCGGCGGCCGGGATGCTCACGTCGAGGTCGGCGGCGATGGCGGGCAGGAGTCCCGCTATCACGAACGCGTCGGTACCGACCGCGAAGGTAGCCAACGCCAGCGGGACCAGCGGTCGCACGAGATGACCGGACCGCTGAGTCCCCGGCTCGCTGGCCTCGGTCCGGTTCAAGCCCGGTCTCCTGCCTCTTGGGACAGGCCGAACTCCACGCCCTGGTCATCGGTGCAGTGGGCGTACGCGCCGGACGGGATGGTGACCGGATCTTCCGCTGTACCGCCGAGTTCGCGCACCCGAGCGACAGCGGCCTCGATGTCGTCGACAGCGAAGTAGATCCGCGGGTGTCGTGACGAATCCTCGTGCGGCGATCCACCCATCGGCTCGGGCCCCTGGATCATCGAGTAACCCGGGAAGTTGCCCTCGTAGAACGTCCATCCGAACAGCGAGCTCCAGAACCGCTGGGTCGCCGTGATATCGCTGCTCGGCAACTCGAAGTACGTGACTTGTCCACTCATGACTTTGCTCCTTATGTCAATGTGCTGACATGCAGCGTATGTCAGACTACTGACATGGAGCAAACAGAGATGGTGGGTGACCTTGAACTGTCGCTGGGATATGTCCTCAAGCAGGTGCACGCCGCACTGCGCACCGCGATGGACGAGGCCCTGCGGCCACTGGACCTGACCGTCCCCCAATACGCATGCCTCGAACTGCTCGGCCAGCATCCTGGGCTGTCCAACTCCGAACTCGCCCGCCGCGCCTTCGTCACCCGCCAGTCGATGAACCTCGTCCTACGCCGGCTACAAGAGCGCGGCCTGCTCACGCGACCGGATGAATCACCACATGGGCGAGCACTGCCGACCCAGCTGACCCAGGACGGACTGACAACCCTGCGCAAGGCCAGCATCGCGGTCCGCACCGCCGAGAAGCAGCTGTTCTCTCCCCTGTCCCAAGAGCAGCAGCGCCGGATACGAGAGGACCTCGCCACCTGCGTGCCCTCTTCCGTCACCGATTAGCCCCACCCCCGGTGCCCCGTCGTCACTACTCGCGGTGTCGAGACTGATCGACGTTCGGTCTCAACTGAGAGGTTCTGGCTCGCTCTGTGTGGAGACCAGGCGCAGCAGAACGCTCCGGCTCACCGAAACCGCCAGGTGGGCGCCCAGTAGCCTAGGCGGCGACACGCCCGGCCAAGGCAAGGCCGCTCGTACAGTCCCCCGCTGGGGTGCGTGCTCTCGCCTCGATCCACACCACATCCTCCTCGAAGGACGTGATGTCGACGGTTCCGGGAAACAGGAGCCGTTCAATCCGGATCGCCGCGTTCGTCATGGAGCGCGATCTTGGCGGGACCTCTCAGCTCGGACGTCGTGTGCATACGCGACACACTCCTGCATTTGCCGGACCTGAACGCGGGGGATCTGCTTCTGACTCGCGTGGCTTCCTCGCTGGTCGTCGGCGGGAGACTCGTGCTGACCTACCGGGACCTGACTCAGCAGCTCGCCGGAACCGACCAATTCCTTCCGGTACGCAATGACGATGAGCGGATAATGCTGTGTGCTCTCGACTGCGGCGGTCCAGAGACGGTGACCGTCAACGACCTCGTCTACACCCACACCACCGCAGGGCGAACGAGCCGGACCGCGTTGTACAAGACCTACGAGCTTCGAAACAGCGTGGTTAGACCGGCGACAGCCGCAGTGACCAGGAGCGTTGCCTGTCATGATGTCGGCGGTAGTCGCGATCGCCGCGTGTCGCTCGACCGTTGCGCTAGGCAACAGGAGGGCCAAGTCCGGTCCGGGCACGCCGATGATCGCTAGGCAGGCACCAATGAAGCCCAGCAATTGCGTGGCCATCGCGTGCCCGGGACGCCGCCTCGGCCCACGCTCCCGTGACCGCGAGGTCCAGGGGCCACCGGTTCTTGCTGGTCGTGCGCTTGGGCACGCGAATGAAGCTGGGCGCAGCGCCGGTTCGTGATCGGTCGGCGATCACGACGTGGTCGCTGTTGTCGCTCTCGATGTCCCACTCCAACAGCGTTGCCCACCACCGCGCCAACTGTCGTGGTTACATGCGGCCAACGCTGACCTCGCTTCTCGTACTCAATGACTGGGGTCATCCTGTTCGTTCTGATAGCTGGCCCGGGACTCCCGAAGCTGCGGGAGGTGCGAGCACCGGGGTTCCTCAGTGGTGGCCGGGGTCGGCGGCGTGGTGGTGGGGGATGTCGTGCACGGCGTGGTCGGCGTAGCCAAGGGCTTCGGAGACCAGGGCGGCGAGGTGGTCACTGGTGATGCGGTAGAGCATCCGGCGCCCGTCCTTGCGGGCGGTGACCAGGCCGGCCAGGCGCAGCCGTCCCAGGTGCTGGGAGACCGATGACCGGGACGCCTCCACCTTGGCGGTCAAGGTGGTGACGTCCTGTTCGTCGCTGAGGAGGCGGAGTAGGCGCAGGCGGGTGGGGTCGGCCAGCAGCCCCAGCACCTCGGCTGCGGCCCCGTACTGCTCCTCGGAGCCGTCAGGCGGACCTTTCGTGTTGTTATGTGCGCGCATGTTTGCATAATTTCGTGTGTCGGGGTCCGGACGCAAACCGCCCGGACCCACCCCTACGACTGAGAGGCGCGACCACCATGGACACACGGCACGACCACCACGAACACAACGGCCACGGACATGGTCATCGACACCGGGGCGCCGTGGGAGCGGTGCTGGCGCGGCTGCGCCATTCCTTCACCCCGCACTCCCATGACGCCGCCGACCGGTTCGACTCCGCGCTGGAGGCCAACCGCCTGGGGGTGCGCACGCTGGCGTGGTCGTTCCTCGCGCTCATGGCCACCGCCGGCCTCCAGGCCGGAGCCGTCGCCCTCACCGCCTCGGTGGCGCTGCTGGGCGATACCATCCACAACTTCGCCGACGCCCTGACCGCGCTCCCCGTCGGTGCCGCGCTCCTGCTGGGCCGCCGCGCGGCCACCCGCCGCTTCACCTACGGGCTGGGCCGCGCCGAGGACCTCGCCGGCATCCTCGTGGTGGCCCTCATCGCCGCCTCGGCCGCCGCGGCTGGATACGAGGCCCTGCACCGTCTGGCCGACCCTCAGCCGGTGTCCTACGTGTGGGCGGTGGCCGCCGCCGGAGCCATCGGGTTCGCGGGAAATGAGCTGGTGGCGCGCTGGCGCATCCGCGTCGGGCGGCGCATCGGCTCGGCGGCGCTGGTGGCCGACGGCGCTCACGCCCGGGCCGACGGCTTCACCTCCCTGGCGGTGGTGGGCGGCGCGGCCGGGGTAGGGCTGGGCTTCCCGATGGCCGACCCGCTCATCGGGCTGGCCATCACCATCGCGATCGCGTTCGTGGGCTACGGGGCGGCCCGGCAGGTCGGCGCCCGGCTGATGGATGCCGTCGACCCGCACCTGGTGCGCTCAGCCGAGGATGCGGCCCGCACCGTGGAGGGGGTCGCCGACGTGGGGGACGTGCGGATGCGCTGGATCGGCCACAGTCTGCGCGCCGAGCTGTCGGTGGCGGTGGCCGCGGACCTGGACATGGCCCGCGCCCACCGGATCGCCCACCAGGTGGAACACGCGGTGCTGCACGCGGTGCCCCGGATGCGGGCGGCGGTCGTGCACACCGAACCCGAGCACCAGGCCGAGACCGCACACGCAGAACTGGCCCACCACCACTGACACACGTGAGTGATCGCCCCGACGACACGCGCCGGTTCGCCACACTCGGCGAAGTCTGAAGGACATCCGCGCGCTTGTTGGCGCCAGGTGGCCACGATCTTCTCCGAGCCGGGGAGGCCGTAACGGTGGCGGATCTGCTTGCGGTGGCGCCCCGGCGCGCGCGTGCGCGGGCCCATTCCTGACGCATGGCCACTCCGGGTGGCCCTGTCGGGGGAACGGCCTTGTTACCGGCCGGTTCGCCGGAGCTTCGGGAGTCCCGGGCCGACGTCGGCCGGTGTCAGAGCGAAGAACCTGGTCAGCTCGTCCCCGACCGATCTCCGGGAGCCCCGCAGGCGCTCCAGCTCCCCCCTCCGCGAACACCCGCGTCTCCAAGAACGGCCTCCAGTCAAGCCCCACAGCTTCCCGGCTCAGAAGCCTCTCCAGCCATATCCGCCCGTTTTCCGCCACTACTACGGGGGCCGGTTACCGGGGGCGGGGGTCGACCCCCCGGGGGTGGTGTTCGGACTCCCGGAAGAACCCTTCCGAGTAACGTTACTAAGTTACGTTACTTGCAAACAAAAATACGAAACAAAAAACGGAACCCCCTTGCCGTTCTGGGTTCCGATAAGTGAACCTTATCGGAACCCAGGGCGCGCGGCGGGGCGCTCCCGGGAGCGCCCCGGTCCACCGGGGCCACAAACGAAACGGGGCGGGGACGCTCGCCGCCGAGCGGGGCCCGCCCGGGTCTGCTATATCGGAGCGGCGGTGGTACTTCCCCGTTTGCGGGGGAGAGCGTCAAGTCGGAGCCCACTCCTTCCGGTGGGCGTGGGCGAAGTCGGCGAAGGAGCGCGGCGGGCGACCGGTCAGCCGGTGGACCGTGCCCGTGACGCGGTCCTCGTTCCCGAAGCCGTGGACGGGCGGGCGCGGCGCACTCCGGGGTTGCGGCGCGAGGAGGTCGCCGACCTCGCCGGGGTTTCGGTGAACTACTACGAGCGGCTGGAGCAGGCCCGGGCGCCGCACCCGTCACCGCAGGTGATCGACGCGATCGGGCGGGCCCTGAAGTTGTCGGAGGTGGAACGGGCGCACCTGTCCCGGCTCGCCGGGCATGCTCCGGCAGCACGGGCCGGCCCGGCGGAACAGGTCCCGCCGGGGGTGCTCGCCCTGCTGGAACGGCTCGGCCCGCTCGCCGCCTACGTCTGTGACGCCCGCCACGACATACTCGCCTGGAACGACCTGGCGGCTGCGCTGGTCACGGACTTCGGCGCGCTTCCCCCGGCCGAGCGCAACGTGCTGCGGCCGGCCATGCGCCCGGGCGCAACGGTGTGCTCGGCGCCCTCGGAGACGGCGGGCGGGTTCGAGGCGCATGCGGCGGCGCAGTCACGCGAGGCGCTGACCCGCCGCCCCCCACGACTCCGCGCTCCGGCGGCTGGTCGGCGAGTTGGCCGAGCGGACACCCGGGTTCGCGGCGGCGTGGCGGCGGCACGACGTCCGGCCACGCGCGACGCTGCGCAAACGCGTCGACCATGACGAACTCGGCGTGGTCGATGTTGACTGTCAGACCCTCACCGTGCCGGGCACCGACCTGCGCGTGGTCATGCTCAGCGCGGAGGTGGGCACCCTCGCCCACGACAAGCTCGCCCACCTCCAGCTCCGTCTCACGGCTCCCAATCCCTCGTCTCGCCCGTAGTGGGGCTGAGCGACGGGAGCGTCGTCGCCCGCGGGGTGATCTACGGTGGGGTTGGCGCCGCGGCCCGGGTTTTCCGTGTCGCTTCGGGGACCGACGTAGTGCTCGGGTGCCGCGTCAACGACGCCCGGTGGACGCGAGGAGGTGATCGTGGGTGGATGGGCGGCGTTTGTCGCACATCGGGTTCGCCGCTGTCATTTCCTGTGGTCCGCTGTTCGCTGTCTACGCTCCCCTGTGGTGGTCGGGGATCGCTGGCTATGGCGTTGTTTTCGCGGTCCTCATCGTGTGGGCCCATTTCGTGGGCCGCCAGTACCAGCAGCGCAAACGGTCATCCCCTCCAGGGCGAGGGTGAGGCGCCCACGATCGGCGTCCAACTCGGACGTAATCTCTCTCACCAAGGGGCATGGCCTCCGGTCTTTCGCGGGCACCTTCTGTGGGGCGTTCGCGTGTTCACGGGTGGAACGGGGCCTTGTCGTGGTTGGGGGAACACCGGGCACGGCCACGGTCACCCTGACGCTGGTCCCGTTAGACAGTGAGGACGACCTTGCCCCGAACGTGTCCGGTCTCCACGGCGCGGTGCGCGGAGGCCGCCTCCCCGAGTGGGAAAGCTCGCACGGGCAGGGTCAGGTGACCGTCGGCGGCCAGGTCGACGACTTCGTGCAGGGCGGCGTGCGATCGGCCACCCACGCGCTGCACGCCGTGCTCCTCGACCGCGTGTTGGTCGACGGTGGTTCCGATGCGGCGTCGGTCCCGGACGAGAGCGAGGCTGGTGGTGACGGCGTCGCCACCGACCAGGTCCAGGGCCGCGTCGACGCCTTCCGGTGCCAGGGCGCGCACGCGCTCGGTCAATCCGGGGCCGTAGCTGACCGGGGTCGCTCCGAGCCCACGCAGGTAGTCGTGGTTGGCTTCGCTGGCGGTGCCGATCACCCGCGCCCCCAGTTGGCCCGCGAGTTGCACGGCCATGGTGCCGACGCCGCCCGCGGCGGCGTGCACGAGGACGACGTCGCCGGGGCGCACGTCCAGTCGGGACAGGGCGGTACGGGCGGTCTGCCCGGCGGCCGGTAGTCCGGCGGCCGTCTCCCAGGCAAGCGAGGGCGGTTTGACGGCCAGGCCGGTGGTGTCGACGACGAGGCTTTCGGTGTAGCCCTGTGCCGAGGTCGACCCCAGCACGTCGGTACCGACCGCGACGGCGCTCTCGGTGGGGGTGTCGGGACCCAACGCCAGGACGGTCCCGGCGAACTCGTTGCCGAGGCGTCGCGGGAAGCGTTGGGGTCCGGCGTCAGCGAAGTCGCCACGGCGGATCTTGCAGTCGACCGGGTTCACTCCGGCGGCACGGACGCGCACGAGCGCCTGTCCGGGGCCGGGACGCGGTGTCTCGATCTGGAGGGGGTGGAGGACTTCCGGGGCTCCGAAGTGGGAGAACCCGATGGCGGTGGGCATGGCACCTCGCTGCTTGTGGCTGGTCATCGGTCGTTATGGGGTTGGGGCGTAGGGGAGGGTGCCGCGGGCCTCGCGGAGGGCCGTGGCCCACCACGTCAGTTGGTCGAACAGGGTTCGCGCGGCGGTCTCGGCGGCCTCGGCGGTGGCCGGGTCGTTGACGCGTCCATCGGGGTCGACGCGTGTGTGGGGGAAGTGGAAGCTGACCGTGTCGCGCACGGTGACGGCGTGCAGTTCGGCGAAGACCTGGCGCAACTGTTCGACCGCGCGCAGGCCGCCGGCGACTCCGCCGTAGCAGACGAAGCCCACGGGCTTGGTCGCCCACTCCTCGCGGACGCTGTCGACGGCGAGTTTCAGAGAGGCCGGATAGCCGTGGTTGTACTCGCAGGTCACGATGAGGAACGCATCGGCGGCGCCGACCCGTTCGGTGAGCTCCCGGGTCTCGGCCGAGTCGCCGAGATCGGTGGGGAGGGCGAATTCGGCCAGGTCGATGGTGTCGATCGCGTACTCGGGCCGGGCGCGGGCGAGGCCGGCGGCCCACCGGCCGACGGCCTCGCCGAAGCGGCCCTGGCGTGTGCTGGCGATGATCAGTGCCAGGCGGAGCGGATGGGTGTTCACGGTTGGTCTCCCTTCTCCGTGACGTGGGTGCGTGCGGCGTCGCGGGCGGCTCCGAGAGCCGACGCGAGGTCATCGCGTTGGCGCTGGTCCAGGGGTCCGAAGGTGAGCCGTTCCAGTTCGGCCCATGCGGCGCGAACCCGGGGGCACAGCGCGTGCCCTGTCTCGGTGAGATCGACGTCCATGGAGCGCCGGTCGGTCTTCGACGGTGTCCGCTCGACCAGCCCGGCGCGTTCCATGGTCTGGAGGGTGGCGGTCACGGTGGAGCGGTCCCGACCCATGAAGCGGACGAGTTCGGACTGCGGAACACGGCCGTGGTCCTGAAGGTAGAGCAGGACCACCTCCTGTGGCACCGCCAGGCCGAGTTCGGCCAGGAGCGAGGTGGCCAGGGCGGCGTGGGCCCGCACCGTCTGGAGCAGGAGGGAGCCCAGGGGGGCTTCGTCGATCTGGACGCCTGGGTGTGGCTTCTGTTGTCGCCGCACGTCATCATCTGTTGGCATGCCAACAGAGTATCGCGCATACTGTTGGCATGCCAACAGAATTTCGGGACTCCGACCGGCTGGACCCGAGCCTGCTCCGCCTGGCCGCGGTCCTCATGGTCGGTGGCCTGGCGTCCCTGCTCGCCACCACCATCGTGGGGGTCGCCCTGGACGACGCCCGAGTCGCGCTGGGGGCCAGCACCGCACAGATCCAGTGGGTGGCCACCGCCTACCTCCTGACCCTGGCCGTCGTCGTCCCGACCATGCCGTGGGCGCTGGGCCGTCTCGGCGCCGGCCCGCTGTGGAGGCTCAGCCTGCTGGTATTCGCGGTCGCCTCACTGCTGTGCGGGGCGGCGTGGTCCGCCACGAGCCTCGTGGTCTTCCGTGTCCTCCAGGGTGTGGGTGGCGGTCTGATCCTGCCCCTGTTGCAGACGATTCTCGCGACGGCGGCGGGCCCCCGCCGCCTGGGTCGGGTGATGGCCCTCGTCGCTGTTCCCGGCCAGCTCGCGCCCCTGGCCGGGCCGCTGCTGGGAGGACTCCTCATCGACGGCCCCGGATGGCGGTGGGTGTTCTGGATCAGTGTCCCGCTCAGCGTCGCCGCCCTCGCCCTGTCCTGGCGGGGGATCCCGGCGCGGGTGCCCGCCGAGCCGCGTCCGCTCGACGTGCTTGGGCTTCTCCTTCTCTGTCCAGGGGTGGCGATGCTGCTGTATGGCTGCGCTCAGATCACCGCATCGGCCTGGGCGCCGCCGGCGTGGGCTCCGATTGCCGTCGGCGCCGCGCTGCTCGGCGCCTACGTCGTGCGCACGCGCAGGAGCGGCCGTGCCATGCTGGAGCTCCGGCTGTTCGCCACTCCCTCGTTCGCCCTGGCCGCGGGGCTGATGGCGGTGGCCGGGGCCTCGATCTTCGGCCCGATGACGCTGCTGCCGCTGTTCTACCAGCAGGTACGCGGGGCCACCGGCGTGGAGACCGGCCTGCTGCTGGCCCCCCTGGCCCTTGCCACCATGGCCGCGCTGCCGCTGTCCGGCCGGCTCACGGACCGGATCGGCCCGCGCCCGGTGCTCCTCGCCGGCACGGCCGTCGCCGCGCTCGCCACCCTGCCCTACGTCCTCGTCCCTAAGGCGGATGACCTTGGACTGGGTGCGGCCCTGTTCGTCCGCGGCGCGGGCCTTGCCTTCGCCACCGTTCCGATCACGGTCGCCGCCTACGACCGACTGGCCCCCACCGACATCCCCGGGGCGACCACACTGCTGAGCGTCGTCCAGCGTGTCGGCGGCTCTTTCGGCACCGCCGTCCTCCTCTCCGTCGTGGACCGCCAACTGGCCACCGGCGACTCCTCCCTCCAGGCGTACGGGTTCGCCTTCGGCTGCACCCTCGTCCTGTCCCTCGTCGCCCTCGTCCCAGCGGCCCTACTGCCACGCCGCGCCGGCGGATGAGAGACCACCGGACCCACGCGGTCGGGTCAACGGCGGACCGTCGCGCGGCGTGACTCTCGTTGGCGGGAGGACAGTGTCTGGGGTCGTGGTGCCGCGCTCCTCGCCTCATGGGCGCCAGGCGCCCAGCACCCGCGCCATGAATCGAAAGGGCAGGGCCTGCCCCTTGGTCTGGTCGACGGTGCCGACCAGGTGCAGGTCGAGTTCTGGACAGTGGAAGAGCCACGTCCCGGTGGCTCCCGAGTGGCCGACGAGCGTGACAGGACGGCGCCCCGGCGCCATGAGCCGGCCGACCCTGAAGACCATGGTGCCCAGTCCGTAGCGGAGGACGGGGATGTTGCGTAGTCGATTGCGTCGCTCGGTGAGCGCCTCCAGTGAGCGGGCGTCGTCGAAGAGCGCTCCGGCAAGGAGTGCCCGCTGAAAGGTGAGCAGGTCGCCGGTGGTGCTGAACAGGTCGTTGCATGA
This sequence comes from Halostreptopolyspora alba, assembly GCA_003725585.1. Classification (GTDB taxonomy): domain Bacteria; phylum Actinomycetota; class Actinomycetes; order Streptosporangiales; family Streptosporangiaceae; genus Lipingzhangella; species Lipingzhangella alba. The sequence continues at coordinate 305,912 of RJMB01000002.1, forward strand.
CTCGATCATCGCGTTCAGCTCCACGCGGCGCTGCCTGGCGTGGAGCGGCGAGGGCGCGGGTGTCGTCGGGTCCGACGGACGGTGTCCCGGGAGCCAGGTGCGCGGCAGGTCGAGCGGGCCGATGATCCGTTCGGTCAGCAGATCGGCGAACGACCGGCCGGTCACTGTCTCCACGATGCGGATGAGTATCTGGAATCCGGTGTCGGAGTAGCGGGCCTTCTGCCGGGGGGCGGTGAGGTCCTGCGGTGCGAAGTGCGGACGCTGCAGCTCGCGCGTCGTCCGTATCGTGTCCTCGAAGGTCCAGGCCAGATCTCGGCCGGCGGCGAGGCGCTCGTACAGGCTGGGACCTTCGCGGCGCTTCTCGAAGTGGTCGGGCAGACCGGAGGTGTGGCTCGCGAGGTGGCGCACCGTGATCGCCGACGTCCGGTCGATCCCGCCGAGGACGTGCAGGCCCGCTGTCAGCTCGGCCGGGAGATAGTCGTTGATCGGCGCGGCCAGGTCGAGTTCGCCGCGTTCGTGTGCCTGCAGCACGAGCGCGACGATGAAGCGCTTGGTGACGCTCGCGATGAAGAATGGTGTGTCGGGACTCAGCGGGTGCTCGGCAGCACCGGCGGGGCTGGTGGCGGCCGACCAGCGCAGTTCGCCGTCGCCGCTGGTGAGGGCGAGGTTGGCGTGGTGGATGCCGCGGTGTGCGACGAGGTTCTCCAACAGGCCCGTCAGCCGCGTGTCGACGTCGGGGGGCACACGGTTGTCGTCGGCACGGGTCATGGCGAGCGGTGATGGCACGTGAGGCTCCTTGTCCTCATCCTGGTGAGAGACAGGTCGACGGATGAACCGAGCGTCTTAAACCTATCTCATAGACATGTCTATGAGATAGGTTTAAGACGCTAGACTGGCCCCATGGCCCATGTGATCCTCGGTCTGCTTCTGATCGCCCCGCAGAGCCTCTACGACCTCGTCAAGGGGTTCGAGGCCGGCGTCGGGCTCTTCTACAGCGCCAGTTCCGGCAGCATCAAACGCGCGCTGGACACCCTGCTCGCACGGGGGGCCATCGAGGTCGCCAGCGTCGAATCCGGCGGTCGGGGGCGGAAGGTGTACCGCCCGACCGAGGCCGGCCGCGAGGAGTTCCGCGCGTGGATGACGGGGGAGACGACCGGGCTCGACCTGGAGACCGCGGCGCTGTCGAGGCTCTACTTCCTCGGCCTGCTGGAGCCGGCCGAACGCGCACCGGTGCTCCGCCGCCTCGTGGCGCGTATCGAGACCGACCTCGCCGCGCTCTCGGATCTCGACAGGCACCTCGACACCGTGGACGTCGCCGAGGAACATCGCGACATCGCCGCCCACCAGCGCGCGACGCTCGACTACGGCATCGCCTCGCACCGCTTCATGCGTGACTGGTTCCGTAGCCTCCTCGACCAGCACGAGTCACGGAACGACTGACACCGCACGGCCACCCGCCGCACGTGGGACAACAGCGCCGCTCGGGACACGCCCTCGGCGGTCGTCGGGCCAGCGACGAGGAGTTCCTCTGGCCGGTCAAGGCAACCGCCCCGTGTCGAAGTCCTCCACCTGGCCGCTCGGAAGGTGCCCCCGCCTTCAGGCCGAGCAAGAATCCGGGGCATCAGCGTCCCGCGCGGCTTACTCATATCCCAAAAGTGGATAGGCAGCGCTTGTGTCCCCGCGTTGGGGACACAACACGGTGGGATCGGGGTCTCGCTCTCCCAGGGACATCCCTTCCGCTCGCCGAGATTCCTTCCCGGAAGCCGATGAGTCATTGGGCTCCGCCTGGTCTCCACTCATGAGACTCAGTCGTACTCGCTTAGAAAAGGTCCCCAAACATGAACGGATCTCGGCGCATCGTCGCCTGGGCCGGGGTGAGCCTGGACGGTCACACCAGCGGCCCCGACGGCCCGGCTCACGACACCTGGCTGCACCACGCCGCGACGCATCCACAGACAGCCGAATACTTCGAAGGGATCTGGCGTGGCGCCGACACGATCCTGCTCGGACGCACCAACTACGAGGGCTTCTATTCCGTGTGGCCTGGCATTACCCGTGACGAGAAGACCGACCCGCGCACTCGCGAGCTGGGCCGTTGGCTCGAAACCACCGAGAAGGTCGTCATCTCGCGCACCCTGACCGAGGCGCCGTGGGAAAACTCGCGCATCTCTGGCGACCTCGCCGCCGAGGTCAACACGTTGCGTGAACAGCCGGGTCGCGACGTGTTGGTGGCCAACAGCGCCAGCGTCATCGGCGAACTGCTGCGCTTGGACCTCATCGACGACCTGCGTCTGTTCGTGGTCCCTTGGCTGGTTGGCGGTGGGCTACGCCTGTTCCCCGATGGGGTCCGCGCCCGCTTCACAACGGCTGGGGTCACCGCACTGGCCAACGGTGTAATCGGCCTGCACCTTACCCATCCCTGACCAGGGGCGGGGCCATCTCGACCTTCGGGATGGGCAAAGAGTGGGTGATCCATCGATCCGTATTCTCCGTGATTCCCAGAGGCCGAACACTGTCAGGACCGGAACGCGCTTTGGGGGTGTCCCCCAGGCAGCTCAGCGCCTGCATAGCCTCGCGCTCTATGCGTGAGAGTTCGTCCAGGACGGTGCCTGCCTGTACGAGGTGTTGCGCCTCGCCTGAGTCACCGGCTTTTGTGATCAGTGCCGCGACCTGCGTCCACAAGGTGGCCGCCTCGGTGTACAGCCGGTGGCCGCTGTCGAGTAGTTGGGCGCATTCGGCGAGGAAGTCGCGGTAGAGATTGCGGAACAGGGCACCGCCGGTGCCGGCCCTCTCCATCACGAGGGCGACCTGCGGCAGGTCGCGCTGGGGGGTGTCGACCCGTTGGAACCAGGTGCGTACCAGCTTGCCGGCCTTCGCGATTCCACGGTACCCCAGGTTGGCGATCGGCGGGTTGAGGGAGGCGTCGGCGCAGGCGGTGATGGCGGGAATGATCTGACCCTGTGGGCAGGGCAGGTCCCTCGGAGTGGTGAGGGTGAAGGACCGGTGCTTGGCGGTCATCGGACCACGCGCGGCCCTGGCCCGGGCGAGGCTGTGCAGGCTGGTGGATACCGCTGCGCCCTGCTGGGCGGTGTCCACCAGGTAGGCGTCGTGGTCGTCATAGCCGTACATGGCGACAACATGACCGCCGAAGTGCTCCTTCGCCCCGAAGTAGTCCAGGTAGTAGCTGTCGAGCTGGAGTCCGACGGGGTGGCCGGCGTCGATGAGGGACGCCACGTCCTTCCACGCCCTGCGGGGGGAGGTGGTCTCTTGAACCCAAAGCTCCAGCCCGACCCTGGTGGCCAGATTTCTGGTGAGGACGAAGGGTTTGACCCGTCCGCCGAGGAAGGGGAAGTCCATGTTCGTGCTGTCCCAGTAGACGAAGGACAACCCGGAGCCGAGACCGAAGAGCATGGGTTCGGACAGGTCGAGCCCCTGGTTGGTTCACTCAACCACCCGTCTCTGACAGTTCAGCCCTCCGCAACGTCACCACCGCTGGGAAACTCCGTGCGGACATGGCACGATCGGATAGGTGAGCAGTAGATCCACCATGGAGCAACACCTGCGTGACCTCGCGCGGCTGCGCCGCGTCCGCGACCGGATCGACCGGGAGTACGCCCAGCCGCTGGACGTCGAGGCGCTCGCCCGGGGGGTGAACATGTCGGCGGGCCACCTCAGCCGCCAGTTCCGGCGCGCCTACGGTGAGTCGCCGTACTCCTATCTGATGACGCGACGCATCGAGCGCGCGATGGCGCTGCTGCGCCGTGGCGAGTTCAGCGTCACCGAGGTCTGCTTCGCCGTGGGCTGCTCCTCGCTGGGCACCTTCAGCAGCCGCTTCACCGAGCTGGTCGGGGTCTCGCCCAGCGTCTACCGGCGCCAGGTGGCGCGTGCGACGGCGGGGGTACCGCCGTGTGTGGCCAAACAGGTGACCAGACCGATCAGGAATCGAGAAGCGCGGGCACCGGAGCCGCGTCTAGCGTGACCACCATGGATATCACCATTTACGCGAGCTTCCTTCCGCACACCGACCCGGACGCCTCCCTGGCCTTCTACCGCGACACCCTCGGCTTCGAGGTCCGCGGCGACGTCGGAAAGGGTGAGATGCGCTGGATCACGGTCGGGCCTCCCGGTCAACCCGACACCTCCATCGTCCTGGAGCCGCCGGCCGCTCCGGGCTGTGGCATCACCGACGACGAGCGCCGCACCATCGAGGAGATGATGGCCAAGGGCACATACGCCGGCGTCAACCTGGCCGCACCCGACCTCGACGGTGTCTTCGCGCGGCTGCAGGCCGCCAGCGACGCCGAGGTCATCCAAGAACCCACCGATCAGCCGTGGGGGGTTCGCGACTGTGCCTTCCGCGATCCCGCGGGCAACATGATCCGCATCATGGAGCTGCGCTGAGCCGTTCGGCGACCACTGCCACGGTCTGCCCGACGCTGGTTGGATCGAGTCAGCGACCTCGGGCGACCCCGAGAACACGGCCCGCGCAACAAAGGGAGACACGATGAGCACGGCCACGAGAGCGGAGGAGCGGCCACCCGCGCCGCACGTCGCCGACACCCACGATCTGATCCGCGTGTACGGCGCACGCGAGAACAACCTCTCCGACATCAGCGTCGAGATCCCGAAGCGTCGACTGACGGTGTTCACCGGCGTCTCCGGGTCGGGCAAGAGCTCGCTGGTGTTCGGAACGATCGCCGCCGAGTCGCAGCGGATGATCAACGAGACCTACAGCGCCTTCCTTCAGTGGTTCATGCCGACACTGGCGCGCCCCGACGTCGACGTGCTGGACGGTCTGACGACAGCGATCATCGTCGACCAGGAGCGGATGGGCGCCGATCCCCGCTCCACGGTGGGCACCGCCACCGACGCCACCCCGATGCTGCGTGTCCTCTTCAGCCGGATCGGACAGCCACACATCGGCCCACCCAGCGCGTTCTCGTTCAACACCGCCTCGGTGCAGGCGTCCGGGATGATCAAGCGGGGAGACGGCAAGGCCGAGAAGGCGACCTTCTCCCGCACCGGCGGCATGTGTCCGCGCTGCGAGGGGCGGGGCTCGGTCACCGACTTCGACCTGTCCGCGCTGTACGACGACAGCAAGTCCCTCAACGAGGGAGCTCTCACCATTCCCGGCTACAGCATGGACGGCTGGTACGGCCGTATCTTTCGCGGCTGCGGCTTCTTCGACCCGGACAAGCCGATCCGGGAGTACACCGAGAAGGAACTGCACGACCTGGTCCACAAGGAGCCGACCAAGATCAGGGTCGAGGGGACCAACCTGACGTACTCGGGGTTGATCCCCTCGATCCAGAAGTCGATGCTGGCCAAGGACCGGGAGGCGATGCAGCCGCACATCCGGGCCTTCGTGGACCGCGCGGTGGTGTTCACCACCTGTCCCGACTGCGACGGGACCCGCCTCAGTGAGGCGGCCCGCTCATCGAGGATCAACGGGACCAGCATCGCCGACGCCTGCGCGATGCAGATCAGCGACCTCGCCGAGTGGGTGCGCGGGCTGGATGAGCCTTCCGTCGCACCACTGTTGGCGGCGCTGGGGGAGACCCTCGACTCGTTCGTGGAGATCGGGCTGGGCTACCTCTCGCTGGACCGGCCCTCGAGCACGCTCTCAGGCGGCGAGGCGCAGCGCACCAAGATGATCCGCCACCTCGGCTCCTCCCTCACCGACGTCACCTACGTCTTCGACGAGCCAACCATCGGTCTGCATCCCCACGACGTCCAGCGGATGAACAACCTTCTGTTGCGCCTGCGGGACAAGGGCAACACGGTGCTCGTCGTCGAGCACGAGCCGGAGACGGTCGCGGTCGCCGACCACGTCGTCGACCTCGGCCCGGGAGCGGGCGCGGCGGGCGGCACCGTCTGCTTCGAGGGTTCCGTCGAGGGGCTGCGGGCCAGTGGCACACTCACCGGGCGCCATCTCGACGACCGGAGGAGCCTCAAGGACACGACGCGCGCTCCCACCGGCGCACTCGAGATCCGGGGGGCGAACGCGCACAATCTGCGCGACGTCGACGTCGACATCCCCCTTGGTGTGCTCTGCGTCGTCACCGGTGTGGCCGGCTCCGGAAAGAGCTCGCTGATCGAGGGCTCGATCCCCACCTCGGCGGGTGTGGTCTCGGTCGACCAGGGGGCGATCCGCGGCTCCCGGCGGAGTAACCCGGCCACCTACACCGGAGCGCTCGAGCCGATCCGTAAAGCCTTCGCGAAGGCCAACGGTGTGAAGCCGGCGTTGTTCAGCGCCAACTCCCAGGGCGCCTGTCCCACCTGCAACGGCGCCGGCGTCATCTACACCGACCTGGCGATGATGGCCGGCGTCGCCACCACCTGCGAGGAGTGTGAGGGGAAGCGGTTCCAGGCGTCGGTGCTGGAGTACACCCTCGGCGGCCGGGACATCAGCCAGGTGCTGGCGATGTCGGTGGCCGAGGCCGAGGAGTTCTTCGGCGCCGGCGAGGCGCGCACACCGGCGGCCCACCGGATCCTCGAGCGGATGGACCAGGTGGGGTTGGGCTACCTCGGCCTCGGCCAGCCGCTCACCACGCTGTCCGGTGGCGAGCGCCAGCGGATCAAGCTCGCCACCCACATGGGCGACAAGGGTGGGATCTACGTCCTCGACGAGCCCACCACTGGGCTTCACCTGGCCGACGTGGACCACCTGCTCGGGCTGCTCGACCGGCTGGTCGACTCCGGCAAGTCGGTCATCGTCATCGAGCACCACCAGGCGGTCATGGCCCACGCCGACTGGATTGTCGACCTCGGTCCGGGCGCCGGCCACGATGGCGGCCAGCTCGTGTTCGAGGGCACCCCCGCCGATCTCGTCGCCGCGCGCTCCTCCCTCACCGGTGAGCACCTCGCGGCCTATGTCGGTGGCTGACCGGGTAACCGAGGACGTGCCCGACGGGGATAGTCGAGGACGGTGAGGCGGCCGGGAACCGGCTACCTGGGGTGGTCGGTCGAGCCGGGCCGGCCGGTGGGGGGTGAGTGCTTCATGTGTCGGCTCGTTGGTCGAGCGAGTTCGCCAGCGCGTGTCCGATGACGCGGGCGCCCTCGGGAAACCGGGCAGGGTCCGGGCCGGAGTAGTTGAGCCGGATGAAGGCACCGGAAGGTTCGGCGGGGAACCATTCCGTCCCGGGCGCGATCATCACGCCTTCGGCTTCGCAGTCGCGGGCGAGCCGCTCGAGGTCGGTCGCGTCGGGCAGCCGCGCCCAGAGGTTCAGTCCGCCGTGGGGGACGTGGTCGAGGTGGGCGTGTGGGACGTGCTCGGCAAGGCTGTCGACGAGCAGGTCGCGTCGGGCGCGCAACTGTTGGCGCAGGTTGCGCAGATGGGTGCGCCATCCGGGCTGTGTGACGACATCGAGCGCCGCGGCTTGCAGCAGGCCGCTGACGTACATCGACTCCGCCCCGCGGTCGGCCAGGATGCGTTCACGGGCGGGGCCGCGGGCGATGACGGCGGCAACGCGAACGGAGGGCGACACGCTCTTGGTCAGTGAGCGCAGGTAGACGACGTGGCCGGCGTCATCGTGGGCTGCGATGGGCTGAGCGGAGGTGTCGATCCCGAGGTCGTGGGCCCAGTCGTCCTCCACGAGGAAGGCGGCGTGAGCGCGGACGACGTCGAGGACCTGCTCCCTGCGTTGGGCCGACCACTGCGCGCCGGTGGGATTGGCGTAGTTCGGCTGGGCGTAGAACGCGCGCGCTCCGGTCTCCTCGAAGGCGTGGGCGATCTCCTCCGGTCGGGGGCCGTTCGGCCCGCTGGGCACCGGGACGACGTGTACGCCAGCGTGCGCCGCGGCGAGGATGGCACCCCAGTAGCTCGGCGACTCCATGAGCAACGGGTGCCCGGAGCCCACCAGGGCGCGGAAGGTTGACCCCAGACCGCTCTGGCTGCCGGGCAGGACCACGACGTCCCGTGGTGCCGGCGGGGTGACGCCGACGGGGGTGGCCTCGGCGAGCTCGTTGGCGAACCAGGCTTGCAGCTCGGGTAGTCCGGTGACATCGGATCGGGTCAGTGCGGCCTCGCCGCGGGAGGCGCGCGCGAGGGCGGCGCGCACCAGCCGCTCCGGGAGGAGCTCACGATCGGGGTAGCCCGCGTGCAGCCCGATCGCGTCGGGCACACCGCTGCGCATCGGCGTCGACAGTGCCGGGATCGGAGCCTGTGGGGAGCGGAGCGCACCGGTCTGCCAGTCGTAGTCGAGTGGGCGAGCGGTCCGCACGGTGCGGACGAACGTTCCCACCCCGGGGCGGCTCTCGACGAGGCCGAGACCGCTGAGCGTGCGCATCGCCTTCTGCACCGTGATCGGGCTGGCCCCGTACTCCGCCATCAGTGCCCGGTTGGAGGGAAGCTTCGTGCCCGGGGGTGCCCGCGCGATCCACGTACGCAGGCCGGCCACGATACGAGCACTGCTATCATTAGTCATGTCAGTAAAGGATAGCGTTACTCATAATGACGCCGCAACGTTATCGTCGTCGCGGGCGGGCCTCTGGTGGGGGCTGCTGGGCGTGACGGCGTTCTCGTTCACGGTCCCCTTCACCCGCGTCGCCGTCGACGGGCTCTCCCCGCTGTTCATCGGCTCGGCGCGCGCGGTCATCGCCGCGCTGCTGGCCGCCACCGCCCTCGCCGTGACCAGGCAGCACCTGCCGACAGGGCGTCAATGGGTGCGGCTGACCGCCGTCGCCGGCGGTATCGTCGTCGGTTTCCCACTGCTCACCTCGTACGCGCTCACGGTCGCCCCGGCCAGCCACGGCGCCGTGGTGATCGCGCTCATTCCAGCGGCGACCGCCACCATGGCCGTCATTCGTGGAAAGGAACGGCCACCGTTGTCGTTCTGGAGCATGGCCACGATCGGCGCCCTCGCCGCCGTCGTGTTCACCTCGCTCCACAGCGGCGGGCTCGGGCAACTGCACTGGTCGGACCTACTGTTGTTCGGCGCGGTCATCGCCGCCGCGGTTGGCTACGCGGAAGGTGGAATGCTCTCCCGCGAGCTCGGCTCGTGGCAGACGGTGTCCTGGGCGCTCGTGCTGGCCTCACCGCTGATGGTCACTCTGACGGCTGTTTCGACGGTCCAGCAGCCGCAATCGGGGACACCGCTCGCGTGGGCGGCGTTCGCCTACCTCGCGGTGGTAAGCATGTTCCTCGGTTTCTTCGCCTGGTACCGCGGCCTGGGCATTGGCCCGATGGCACAGGTCAGTCAGGTGCAACTGGTCCAGCCCGTGCTGAGCATCATCTGGGCGGCGCTGCTACTCCGTGAGGAGCTGACCTGGCCGACCATCCTCGGCGGTGTCGCCGTCATCCTCTGCGCCGGCATCGCCGTGCGCATCCGTCTCGACAGCAACGCATCGAAAGCGAAGGGAAGTTTCCGTGTTCGCAGGTCTCAGCGCGTTCCCACTCACACCGGTCACCGAGGACGGGATTGACGAGGCGGCATTCGAGCGTGTGGTCGGCCGTCTCGCCGAGTCCGGTGTCGACTCGATCGGCGCGCTCGGGTCGACCGGCAGCTATGCCTACCTGAGCCGTCGGGAGCGTGCGCGCGCCACTCAGCTCGCGGTGCGCAACGCCGGTTCGGTTCCGGTGGTCGCCGGTGTTGGTGCCTGGCGCACACGTGAGGTGCTCGCCAACGTCGAGGACGCGCAGCGGGCCGGGGCCCGCGCGGTGCTGCTGGCTCCCGTGACCTACCAGCCCCTCACCGACGACGAGGTGTTCGGCCTCTACGAGGAGGTCACCGCGAACCTCTCGGTGCCCCTCGTCGTCTACGACAACCCGGCCACGACGCACGTCACGTTCGGCGACGAGCTGCACGGCCGGGTCGCGCACCTTCCGGGGGTCGCGTCGATCAAGATTCCGGCCGTTCCCGCCGACCCCACGGAGGCGCGCGCCCGTGTCACCCGACTGCGGTCGGTCATCCCCGCCACGGTGACGATCGGTGTCAGTGGCGACGCGGCCGGGGCGAACGGCCTGCTGGCCGGCTGCGAGGCATGGTACAGCGCCATCGCCGGCGTCTTCCCCGAGGCGTGTCGTACGGTCATGCGAGCAGCCGTCTCGGGCGAGGCCGAACGCGCCCGCGCTCTGTCGGGGGAGTTGGACCCGTTGTGGGCGTTGTTCGCCCGTTACGGCAGCTACCGGGTCGTCTCCGCGGTGGCCGTGGAGCTCGGTCTGGTCTCGGAGTCGAACCTGCCCCGCCCGGTCCTGCCCCTCGACGAGGAGGGCCGTCGCGCGGTCGTCGCAGCGCTCGACACGATAAAACGGAGGTCGTCCCTGATCAGCGCGTAGATGTTGGGTCCGGGGAGAAGGCCGCCTCGGTCTCGCCGCGGGCACCTCGCGGTACTCGTGTGCCCGTGACCAAGTCCGCGGCTGGCCTCCGTCTCCAAGTCGTTCACGGCCTTCGCCCCGGCCGGCTCGCTGGCCGAGGGGGTGGAGCGGACCCGGGACTGGAGTTCGGAGTCCGAGCCCGGCACGTCGTACTCCTACAGCAACTTCAACTACGCGGTGGCCGCGCACCTCGTGGCGGAGGTCAGCGGGCGACCGTTCAGCGAGTACCTGGCCTTGGGCGCGGCCACCGTCGCGGGTCTGGCCCTGGGGACGCTGGGCCTGCGTCGCGCGTCCCGATGGGCCGCCCGGCGCGCGGCCTGGCCCCTCTGGTGGTTCGTGCCGCATCTGCTTCCCCAGTTGGTGGTCCCGACGCTGGCGGTGCTGGTGTTCCTCGTGGCCCCGACACTGCGGGGCAACACCTACACCCCCGCGGAGGTGGTTCGGCTGTTCCCGTCCTTGGCGGTACTGCTGACGGCCCTGGGGGTCGTCGGGATGGGTCTCACCGCCGCGCGGGTGACCGCGTGGCTGCGCGCCGCCGCGCCCGGTGCGGGGGCGGGCGCGACGGTGAGGAAGGGCCGGTACTCGCTCGTCCGTGCGCGTTGATCCTGTGGTTGTGGTCATCATCAACGCCTGATCGTGACCGTAGCTAAGAGCCAACGCGAGTCGGGCGGGTCTACTTTCTCCGGAAGCGGCCGCGCCCTCGCAGGTATGCGGCGAGGTCATCGTAGGTGTCGTCGCCGCCGGCGAAGCTGACCACATTGCGGGCGGTCTCGAACCACGGGCCGGTGGAGGGGCGGACCTCCCGCAGCGCCGCCCGGAAGTCCTCGGGCGTGATCGGGCGGACCTGTCCCTGCCGTGCGGAGTCCAGCAGGGCGCGCTCGGCCGCGCTCTCACACAGGTGGGTGAGGTCGGCGCCGGAGAACCCGTCGGTGGCGCCCGCCAACCAGGCGATGTCGACCTCCCGGGTCGGGCGGTCGCGAATCCCCGCCCGCAGGATCGCGGCTCGGGCCTCCTCGTCGGGCGGCGGGACGAACAGTGCCCGGTCCAACCTGCCGGGACGGCGCAGCGCCGTGTCGACGTCCCAGGGGTGGTTGGTGGCCGCCAGCACGAACACCCCCTCGTTGTCGTCCTCGATCGAGTCGAGCTCGGTGAGCAGCTGGGTGACCACGGGCCGCATTCCCGAGGTGACGCGTGCTCGGCGTCCACCGATCGCGTCGAGTTCGTCGACGAAGAGTACGCAGGGTCGGTACTGCCGGGCTTGGCGGAACAATGCCTGCACGTTGCGTTCGCTGTTGCCGAGCCAGCGGTCGAGAATGTCGGCGAGCGAGATCGACAGGAAGTGGGCGCCCATCTCGCCGGAGAGCGCCTGGGCGAGGAACGTCTTTCCGCATCCGGGTGGCCCGTACATCAGGAGGCCGCCGCGCAGGCTCTTGGAGAACGCTTGGCGCAGCTGCGCGTTGCGCATCGGCGCGAGGAAGGCCGCCTCCATGCGGTCCTTGACCGCCTGCATCCCGGCGACGTCTGCGATGGTGACCCGCGCCGAGGTGAGAGGGAAGTCGGCGGTGTCCAACGGGAGCGCGTCGGCGGCCTCGGTTGGTGGGGGTGGAGGGTCGGCGCTCCGCGGGGCGGGCGCGTTCGAGGTTTCGGTCGAGTCCGGGGGCGGCGCTGGGCTGGGGGAGTCGGCCGTGACCTCGTTGCCCAGTGCCCGTGCCATCAACTGCTGGGCCCGTGTTGAGTGGGCGTCGTGCTGCAGCGCCGTGGCTATGTGGGAAATGGCCCGCTCGTGATCGCCGTTGTTGAGTAGCAGCTCGGCCAGGTGCAGGCGCAGTGTCAGATCGGTCGGCGCCGCCTCGACGGCCTCGGTGAGACTGGCGATCAGCCTCGGGTCAGGGTGTTCCACCACGTCCTCCTCGCGCGTTCGTGTTCCCTGTTGGGCGAAAGTGAGCCTCACGGGTCGATTTTCGCGCTCGCGGGAACCGTTGGTCGGTGGCCGTGGCGCATGAGTAACAGTCGGGGATTCTCCCAGGTCCGACAGGACGCACCAAATCCATTGAAACGGGAAGGATTTCTGGTCGGGGAGGATCAGGAACCCCGGGCAGGGGAGTGTGACCGATGGTCGCGATAGCCACGGGCCCCGAATTCGTGAAGGTCGGTGCCGTTGTGGTGCGGTCACGTGTTCGCCCTGGTACGAGTATCCGCGGCGTTCGGCCGTGGGATGGGGACCGGGGTGGGGGCTAGCCGTCCTCGGGCTGTAGCGCGTAGAACTCGGTCAGGTCAACCGTCCACGCGTCGATGATCTCCACTCCGGGTTCGGGGGCGATGGGTTCTCCGGAGTCGGCGTCGGTGTGGAAGGCGGCGAACATCTGTCCCGCGTCGAAGGGGTGGCAGGCGCCGCTGTGGACCAACCAGCCGCAGACGTGTGCGACGGGAATGACGGTGCCGTTGGCCAGCGTGCGGGAGACCTCGTCGGTGAACGAACGCAGTATGACGGCCGCCTCGTTCCCGCGACTGATCGTGGTGGCGAGGTGGTTGACGACTTCGGGGTGCTCGACGGCGTGACCGCTGTCGCGTAGGGCGATCTCGGTGCTCATCGCGTGCGTGGTTAGCAGGGTCAGGACGTGGTGTCGAAGGGGGGTGCCGCGGGTCAGGGCGGCCAGCAACGTTTCGGTGCGTGAGGAGTGCATGGATCGAGTATGCGCGCGGTGACCGCGAGAACGCGGGTTGTCCACAGGTTGGTCTCGCGGTGGGGTGGTGAGGGGCGATGCTGCCCCCGGGCGGGGACGACCGGGGTTCGCGGCGCGGTTGGTGTCGCGGCGCCGCGCCCCGGTCGGCCGGGTCCACTGCGCGTGTGCCCCGACTCGGCAGGGGCTCACCCGGAGTTGCTGGATCTCACCCCGGAGAACGCGTTGTTGCGGAAGGCGTCCACGAACAGGGCGTGGTCGGCGCGGACCTGGCCGGCGTAGCGGTGGGCGAAACGGGTGCACCAGTCGACGAACTCGTGCTCCTTTCCGCCGAGGACCGCGGCGATGGCGTCCTCGGTCTCGCCCCGGACCAGGGTCTCGTCGGCGTGGGCGTCGGAGACACAGTGCGCCTTGGCGGTGGCGCGACCCAGGTAGTCCAGCACCGGTGCCATGTCATCGGGTTCGGTGAGGTCGTCCCATTCCAGGTCGTGGACGTAGGGTGAGAGCTCGCTGACCACGAACCCCTCACCGTTGACCTCGGTGTGTCCCAGCAGCGGGTCGGCGTGGGCCTGTAGCGCGCGCTGTGAGACGGCGGTGCGGTGGCCGTGGTGGTGGAAGTGCTCCATGATGTGGCGGTCGGTGACCACCCGGGAGGGGGCGGCGATGTTGCCCTGTTTCATGGAGAGCACGAAGTCGTTCTCCCATGCCTCGGTGGGGCCCTCGATGAGGACGTTGTAGGCGGGCAGCCCGGCCGAGCCGATGCCGAACCCACTTTTGCCCACGATGTCCTTGATCCGGTAGGCCAGCGGTTCGTAGCGCTGGTCCTCGGGGATGGTTTCCAGGTAGTTCTCGAAGGCGGCGGCCACGCGGTCGTACTCCTCCTGGCCGAGCCGGCGAACCCCGGGGCCGGCGCGGAAGAACGGTTCGTAGCCGTGCAGGGTCGTCATGCTCTGCAGCATCCGAAAGCGGCTGTTGAGGCGGGCCCGCTGGAGGACATCGTGCACGGTGCCCTCGGTGTTGCCCAGCCGCAACGAGAACTCGTCGTCGTTGTCGTGCTTGGCGAAGATGCGCACCTGGTCGGTGTAGGCGTTGACGTAGCGGGCCACGAGGGCGCTGATGTCGTCGTCGGAGAGGGCCTTCTGCCAGCCCAGCAGCGCGACGCTGGCCACGAAGCGCAGCAGGTCCCAGGTGTAGTGACCCAGGTACGCCTCGTCGAAGTCGTTGACGTCGAACACCAGCCGGCCGGCGGAGTTCATGTAGGTGCCGAAGTTCTCGGCGTGCAGGTCGCCCTGGATCCACACGCGTGAGGTGCGCTGGTCGACCCAGGGGTCCTCCAGGTTGATGACGTCGGCGTAGTACAGGCAAGCGCTGCCGCGGTAGAAGGCGAAGGGGTCGGCGGCCATCTTGCGGAACTTGCCTCGGAAGGCGCCGGGGGCGGCGGCCATGAGGGGGTAAAACGCGTTCTCCAGGGTCTGGACGATGTGGTCGCGCCGCTCGGGGGAGTTGTCGGTGGGAGATTCGATGTCGAACATGTCCTTAGGATGCCTGCGCGGTGGGGTTTGCGCACATTGGATCCGGGCTCGGCACTGGTGTGCGGTGTGGCGGCGCGGAGCGGCGTGGTCCGGGATCTCACGGACCACCTGAGATCGGCCGGTGTGGTAACCACTCCCTCGATCTCGACACTGGGTTCCTCAGGGGTGCCCCTCGCCGAGGAACGAGGTCACCTCGCGCAGGAAGCGCTCGTGGGCGTCGAGCTGGGCCCAGTGGCCGCAGTCGGGCACGGTGACCAGCCGGGCGTCGGGCATGCGGGCCGCCGCTTCGCGTGATCCTCGCAGCGGCATCAACGAGTCGTTCTCACCGCGGAAGAGGAGCGTGGGGGCCTGGACCCCCCGGATGTGGGGCATCAGGTGGTTGCGCATGCCCGTGCGGCCGATGGCGGCGCGGTGGTAGCGCAGGTAGCCAAGGGAGGACCGGGGACGACGCGCCTCGCGTCCGATCTCCTCCACCACCGGGGCCGGCAGGGTGGACACGTCGTTTGTCACCGCCTTCAACGCGATGTCGACGAACCGGTCACCGAGGGAGGCCACCGGTACCAGGAGCTGCTCGGGCAACCGTGTCACCAGCCACGTTGCCGTGTGCGCGACACGGTTGCCGATACGTGGAACCAGCCCGCCGGGGGCGACCAGCACCAGGGCGCGCACGGACTCGGGATGGCGCAGTGCGAGGTTCAGGGCGGCCTCGCCCCCCATGGACACCCCGCACACGGTGGCCCGGCCCACCTCCATGCGTTCCGAGAGCCTGAGAAGGAAGTCCGCCTGCTCCTGGGGGCCTCCCGGCTCGATCCCCGTCGTGGCGCCGAATCCGGGAAGATCGGGGGCGATCACCCGGTGTGTCTCGCTCAACGGTTCGAACAGGCGGTACCAGGAAATGGCCGCGTTGTCGGTGCTGCCGCCGTGCGCCAGGATCACCGGAGGGGCCGAGGAGTCTCCCGCGTGAAGAACACGAACCCGGCCGCCGTCCAGGTCGACGTGCGCGACGGTGGCCCCCGGAGGGACGAGTCGTGTCACGGTGGTCTCCAGGCAGTGGGGTGTCCCGGACACTCTCAGCGTTCCACATCGCGAGATCAGCCGCCACCGGTGCGCCCCGAGCTCCGCCGGATCCGGCGAGCGCCCCCGTGTATCCGCAATAACTCGGTTGCTCCCCTGGGGGAGCTGGGAAGCTCACTTCCGGCGCCCGGCCGGGAGGGCGCGCGCCGTGACGTGGTGGGCACGCTGACCTCGGTGGTCCCGCAGTAGCCGTCGCTGTGGCGGTGCGGGGCCGGGTCAGCGCACGGGCGGCGCGGGCGGGCCGAAGGCGCGGGCGAAGGTGTCCTGCTGCCGCAACAGAGGGTCGTCGGGCGAGTCGGGGGAGGCCAGGACCTCGTCGCGGGCGCGTCGCAGCTGTTCGGTGTCCTCACGGAAGTGCGGCAGCACGCGCATCTCGCCCTCGTCGCGTCGGGGCCAGTGGCTCCACGCGGCCAGGTGCGCGTGGCTGCCCCAGTCGTGGCCGGCGCCCATCGCGTGGATGGCACGCGCCCAGTCCCGCAGGATGGGTGGGGCGGCGTGGTACACGGCCAGTCCCGCGCGCACGCCGAACGAGTATCGCAGGTCGTCACGGTAGAGCCGGGCTTCCTCGGCCCGCTCCCACTCCTGCCGCGTGCGGCGGTCCAGGCCGGGGGTGTGCCAGCGTACGGTGCCGTGGCCGGGGCCGGTGGGCATGTGGGCCTTGAGGGCACGGGCGGCGGGTGTCCCGAACGGGGCCGCCGGCGCGGGAGCGAACACCATGGGGGGCGAGGGCGTGGCTTGGAACGGGGCGATCTCCAGGAAGTTCGGGCCGAGCAGCACCACGGTGTTGGGGTGGCGCTGGTAGGACAGCCCCCACAGCAGGCGTCCCAGGAACCGGGCGCCGCCCAGGTCACTGAAGATCCGATAGGTCCAGTCCCGGTGTTCGAAGGCGAACCGGACGTCGGTGCCGGGGCGCGGTGTGATGACGGTGTAGTCGCGTCCGGCCAGGCGCCGGTGGTGGCGGTGCAGCTTGAGCCGGTCGGTGTCGGCGCTCCTTCGGTTGTCGGGGCGGGGGGCGCGTCCGTTCAGGGTTCCTCCTCGCTGGCGCGGTGGGGGGTGCGTGGTTCAGTGTGGCAGCCCACCTCCGGCGGGGACATCCGATTTTTCCGGCCCTGTGGCTCGCCGTGGCGAAACACAGGACACGCCACGAGTCCCGGGGCTCTCGCGTGCGGTCGTTGGTCGCGCGCTTCTGCGAGGTCGGCGGGTTCCTAGAAGTCGAGCCCGTCGATGAAATCGGGGATCCCGGTGTGTCCGACGGCGTCGGACAGCAGCAGGAACCCGGCGATGCCGATGATCCAGGCCAGGGTCTCGCGTGAGCCCGAGGTCACCTTCTCGCGCCACCGCTGAAGGCGTGGCCGCATCCGCTCGCCCAGGATCCGGTGGGCGAGGTACATCAGCGCTGGGGGGAGCACCATGACGATGGTGTAGCCGGCCAGCAGTGGAACCCACCACGCGGCCGGCAACTCGGCGGTGGACATAATCCCGATCGCCGCGAGGTAGGGCAGGGCCGTGCCGATCTCGAACACCCCGGTGGTGACACCCAGCCCGATCATGGTCGGCACGCGGAACGAGCGTGGCTCCCGGCGGCGCGCCCCCGCCGTGGGTCGGGTGGGCATCACGAAGCTGTAACCCAACAGCGCGGCTCCCAGCAGCGCCTGACCCCACAGCACCACCGGATGGTCGCCGACGTTGCCGAGCCGGGAGATGACGGATCCCAGACCGAGCATCAGGCCCACGCCGGCACTGAAGTAGAAGAGCGCGACCGTCAGCAGGTAGGCGAACAGCGGCAGCGCTGTCCGTCTATTCCCGCTGAGCAGCACGAACAGCGTCACCCCGAGGACGGCGGGGCTGAGGGTGTCGAGCAGTGCGAGACCGCCGATCGGGATGAGGATCTCCGGTGACATCGGCTCTCCTTTTAAACACGGATGTGTTAACTAAGATAACACGATCGTGTTAGAAAGAGAGTATGCCGAAGATCGTCGACCATGGGCGGAGGCGCCGCGAACTGGCCGAGGCACTGTGGCGGGTCGTCGCCAGGGCGGGCCCCTCGGCCGTGTCCATCCGTACCGTCGCGACCGAGGCCGGTTGGTCCGCGGGGGCGTTGCGGCACTACTTCCAGACCCGCGACGAGCTCCTGGAGTTCGCGATCGAACTGACGGAGGAGCGGATCACGCGGCGCGTCCAGGAGCGCGCGCGGGTTGGCGGTGATGAGCCGGTGCCGGAACGCGCGGCGGCTTTCGTCGAGGAGCTGTTGCCGCTGGACGAGCGGCGCCGGGCGGAGTTCCGGATCTGGCAGGCAGCCGGCGAGGACTTTCGCCAGGCACATGACGAGGGCGACCGGCGCCGTTGGGCCACGCAGCGCGAGTTGTACCGCAGCGTGGCGCTGGCACTGTACGACGACTGTTCCTCCGACACCGCGCGACGCGAGCAATGGGTCGCGACCTGGGCCGAGTATCTGCACGTGTTCTGCGACGGGCTGGCAACTCAGCTGATGTTCGCCCCCGCGCGGATGCCGCCGGGAGAGGCACGTGACCTGCTACGCCGTTTCCTCGCCGACGTGGGGCGCCGTGCTGGCGCCGCGGCGCCGGAGCGATAGGGGAGGTGTCGCCCCCGCGGAAGTCGACGAGGATCGTCTCAGGAGTTCTTGTCAGCGATGTTGAACTTTTGGTCGAAAGCGGCCGCTTGGGCGGCCATGCGGCGAACAACGAGCAGGCCGAGGCGTGCCATCACGGTCAGTAACGCGGCCAGGGCGAGCCAGAGGAGTGCCACCATCCAGACATCATCCGTCTCCTCAACGCTGTCGCCGAGCCATGCGCCGAGCATGATGGGGGAGACGCCCCCGGCAATGAACCACCACATGGCGAGGAACAGGGTGAGACCCATGCCCGTTGCCGGGCCCGCGCTGCGCAATCGCCAGACGCACACGCCGGCTATGAGGAGGCAGGCGGGGATGACCATGATCCCGGTGAGGAGGCGTCGTGCGAGCATGTCGGCCGGGGCCTGAGAGGTCTCCTGGGAGGCGCCCTCAGCCTCGATCTCGGTCAGCATGCCGCGCCAAACGGTGCCGGTGACCCGGTCACCCTCGTCCAGGTGTTCTAGAACGGGGCCGGGGTTGGTGTAGTAGGTCTTCCATTCGTCGCCTCCCGCGTCCGTCAGGATCGCGCGGTACGTATGGTCCCGGCCACGTTCGTCAATGGTTACCTCGGCCACGGTGAACTCGTAGGTCCCGAGGCAGTCGGCGGGCCCGGATGAAGCGGGCGGGCAACGTTTCGCCGCCTCGTAGTCCCGTAGTTCGTCGCGGCCGCCCGGCGCCTCCTTCGCGATGAGGAAGACGAAGAGCACGAGTAGGGCGAGTGAGATCAGCAGGATGAAGACGGTCACGGATTTGTGTCGGAAGGGCGAGCCGTGAGGGTGGGACATGCGGCCGATTTTCCCGTATGACACCTCTGTTCGCTAACGCCGTTAACTTCTCTCCCTCAGCCCGGAAGGCACCCCCGTGCAGCGGCAGGGGTGCGCGCCCGCCCTGCGCTGGCGACATTTCCCGAATGGACGGCTTTCTGCGCTGGCCCCCGATGGCCGACCGGAGGCGCCCACCTGTGACCCGCACCCGATGTGGGCTCTAGCGGCGAGGACAGCGCGGTGGACTCCTCCGCGCACCTGGTTGGTCGGGCTGCCGCGCCCGGCGTTGAACCCCGAATCCGGGGCCGTGCGCAGCGTGAACGCGACTGTGCGTGCCCCGGAATGCACCGAGAGGGAGTTATAGGTTAGCCTAACTTTTGTTTGCTTAGGCTCGCCTTAGTTAGGATGGTCCATGGCTCTCCTGGGGCACCCCGACGGGGACTACCCTCCAGACCCCCACACCCCACCCGGCACGGCCTCTCCCGCCGCCCGTGCGCACCTGCTCAACGACCGCACCACGCGGACCTACCAACGGGTGGTCACCGAAGGTGTCGAACGGGTCGCCCACCGGTTCGCCAGCGTCACCCACCCCGCCACCGGTGCCTCCGTGGCCGAGGTGGCGGCCGAGTTCGCCGACGTTGACCTGGACCGACCGCTGCACGACTCGCGACGCGCCCTGGAGGAGCTGGAACGCCTCTACCTGCGCGACGCCGTGTACTTCCACCACCCCCGTTACCTCGCCCACCTCAACTGCCCCATCGTCATCCCGGCCGTGCTCGGCGAGGCGGTACTATCCGCGGTCAACTCCTCACTGGACACCTGGGACCAGAGCACCGGGGCAACGCTGATCGAGCGCCAGCTGGTCGAGTGGACCGCACGGCGCATCGGCCTAGGACCGAACCCCGACGGCGTCTTCACCAGCGGCGGCACCCAGTCCAACCTGCAGGCGCTGCTACTGGCCCGCGACGAGGCGTGCGCGGGCGTACGTCGGCACACCCCGAGCCTGCCGCGCACCAGCGAGATCCTGCCCCGGTTACGGGTGCTCACCTCCGAGTGCGCCCACTTCAGCGTCGCGAAGTCGGCGGCGCTGCTCGGGCTGGGCTACGACGCCGTCGTTCCGGTCCCCACCGACGCCGACAAGCGCATGCTCCCGGAGGGCCTGGCCGCCGAGCTGGAACGGTGCCACCGCGACGGGCTCGTGCCCATGGCCGTGGTCGCCACCGCCGGAACGACCGACTTCGGCAGCATCGACCCCCTGGAGGAGGTGGCCGACCTGTGCCGGCGCTTCGGCGCCTGGCTGCACGTCGACGCCGCCTACGGCTGCGGCCTGCTCGTCTCGCGTCGACGCCATCTCCTCGACGGCGCCGAGCGGGCGGACTCGGTCACCGTCGACTTCCACAAGTCGTTCTTCCAGCCGGTCAGCTCCAGCGCGGTGCTCGTGGGTGACCGGGCGACACTTCGACACGCCACCTACCACGCCGACTACCTCAACCCGGAGGACACCGCGGACCGGGTTCCCAACCAGGTCGACAAGAGCATCCAGACCACGCGGCGCTTCGACGCCCTCAAACTCTGGCTGACCCTGCGCGTCATGGGGGCCGGGGCCGTCGGGGAGCTCTTCGACGCGGTGGTGGACCGCGCGGACGAAGCGTGGACCATGATCGAGGACGACCCCCGATTCGAGATCGTCACCCGCCCCCAGCTCAGCACCCTGGTGTTTCGCTACCTGCCGCGCGCCGATGCCACCCCCGAGCTGTGCGACCGCGTGAACCGCCGGGCGCGCCAGACCCTGTTCGAATCCGGACTGGCCGTGGTGGCGGCCACCACCGTCGCCGGCCGGCAGTACCTGAAGTTCACCCTGCTGAACCCCGAGACGTCGACGCACGACATCACCGCGGTGCTCGAGCTGATCGCCGAGCACGCCGCGCTGGCCGAGAGCGAGGAACTCAGCCGTCCCCGTGTCAGCTAGGTGGTGTTGTTTGGGCTCGCTGGCGCTCGCCGGTCGGGCGCCCCAAAGCCGGGAACCTTCGGGCGCCTCCGGTAGGCCACCCGAATCGGCTTCGCGTGTCGTGGGTGGCCCACCTCCGGGCCCTCCAGAACCCAGGCGGCACCCGACCCGACCACTCAGCCCGAAAACAGAACCTATCCCTCTCACCCAACGGGAGACCGCATTGACCGCCACCCACGACTTCATCGCAGTCGGGCTCGGCCCGTTCAACCTCGGGCTGGCGTGCCTGACCGATCCGATCGAGGAGCTCGACGGGCTGTTCCTGGAGGCCAAACCCGAGTTCGACTGGCACTCCGGGATGCTGCTGGAGGACAGCCTGCTGCAGACACCGTTCCTGGCCGACCTGGTCACCCTGGCCGACCCCACCTCTCCCCACTCGTTCCTGAACTACCTCAAACAGAGCGGGCGACTGTACTCCTTCTACATCCGCGAGTCCTTCTTCCCTCTGCGCACCGAGTTCAACGACTACTGCCGCTGGGCCGCCGGCACGCTGGACACGGTGCGCTTCGACCGTCGCGTCACAGCCATAACCCACGACCCCGAGCAGGGGTGCTACGAGGTGCACACCGTCTCGCCCGCGACCGGTACGAGCCACACCTACCGCGGTCGTCGGCTCGTGCTCGGCACCGGGACCACGCCGCACATCCCCGAGCCGTGCCGCGACCTGGGGGGAGAGGTCGTGCACAGCTGTGACTACCTCGACCGCAAGGAGGCCCTCCAGGACACGGGAAGCATCACCGTGGTCGGCAGCGGCCAGAGCGCGGCCGAGATCTATCACGACCTGCTGTCCGACATCGACACCGGAGGCTACGACCTCACCTGGGTGACACGGTCGCCGCGGTTCTTCCCGCTGGAGTACACCAAGCTCACCCTGGAGATGACCTCACCGGAGTACGCCGACTATTTCCACGCGCTGCCGCGATCCACCCGCGACCAGCTGGTCCAAGCGCAGAAGGGCCTCTACAAGGGCATCGACTCCACCCTGGTCAACGCGATCTTCGATCTGCTCTACACCAAGAGCCGCACCCGCCGGGTCCCCACCCGGTTGCTGACCAACACCGAGGTAACCGAGGCGCGCCACGATCCCGAGAAGGGCCACATCCTGGGACTGCGCCAGGTGGAACAGCAGCGCGACTTCACCCACACCACCCGGGCGCTGGTGCTGGCCACCGGGTACCGCTACGAGGTCCCCGAGTTCCTGGCGCCGATCAGCAACCGCATCAACTGGGACGACGCCGGACGCTTCGCGGTCCGGCGCGACTACAGCACCGACGTGGCCGGCCAGGAGATCTACGTGCAGAACGCGGAGCTGCACACACACGGTTTCGTGGCGCCCGACCTCGGCATGGGCGCCTACCGCAACTCCTGCATCATCCGCGCGCTGCTGGGGCGGGAGTACTACCCCGTCGAGCGCTCCATCGCCTTCCAGGAGTTCTCCGCCCCCGAACACGCGGGCGCCTCGGACGCGAGGACGGAGGTGCTCCGATGAGCGAGCCCGTCTTCACCCGCACCGACCCGCGCCTGGGAACGTTCACCCTTCGCCCGGTCGACCCCGACTCCGACGCCGAGCTCCTGCACGGCTGGCTCACCCACCCCAAGTCGGTGTTCTGGCTGATGGGCGAGGCCACCCTCGCCGAGGTACGGCGGGAGTTTCGCGACATCGACGCCGACCCCTACCGCGCGGCCTACCTGGGGCTGCACGAGGGGCGGCCAGCCTTCCTCATGGAACGCTACGATCCCGCGCACCGCGAGCTCAACGGTGCCTACGAGCACCAGCCCGGCGATGTCGGCATGCACTTCCTCGTCGCACCCGCCGACACCCCGATACGGGGTTTCACCCTGGCGGTGCTGGTCACCGTCATGGAATCGCTGTTCGCATCCGAGTCCACCCAACGCGTTGTCGTGGAACCCGACGTAGGCAACCGCGCGGTGCACGCGCTCAACTCCGCCGTCGGGTTCGAGGTGGCGCGCACCATCGCGTTGCCGGGCAAGGACGCCTACCTCAGCACCTGCACCCGCGAGCAGTACCGTGCCGCGCGAGGCCACCAAGGAGCCACCCAGTGACCCCCATCGTCCCGGACACCCCCCATGAGGCGGTCTCCCACCTCAACCCCGAGTGCTGGCGGCGCGCCAACCGCCTGCTGGTGCGCAAGATGCTGGCCGAGTTCGCCCACGAGCGTCTCGTCACCCCCGAGTGGTGCTCGCCCGGGCGCTATCTCCTCCGCAGCGACGACGGCGCGACCGAGTACCACTTCGCGGCCCGACTGCTGGCCCTGAACCACTGGCAGGTCGAGGCCGACAGCATCACCCGGCACCGCGGCGCCGCCCGGCTCGCTCCCGACGCACTCGACCTCATCCTCGAGTTGCGCGCGACCCTCGGGCTGACCGAACGGGTGCTTCCGGTCTACCTGGAGGAGATCAGCAGCACCCTGGCCGGAAGCGCGTTCAAGATCGCCGGTCAGCAGCCCGGCGCCGCCGACCTCAGCCGGGCGGGGTTCCAGCGGATCGAGGCGGCGATGACCGAGGGACACCCGTGCTTCGTGGCCAACAGCGGCCGTATCGGCATCGACGCCGCCGAGTACCACGACTACGCTCCCGAGGCCGCCCCCCGGGTGCGGCTCGTCTGGTTGGCCGCGCACCACGAGAGGTGTGAGTTCTTCGCCTCGGCCGATCTCGACTACGCCTCGCTGATCCACTCCGAGCTGGACGAGGCGACCCTGGCCCGGTTCTCAGCACGCATGGCCGATCTCGGGTTGGATCTGGACGAGTATCGCCTGATTCCGGTGCACCCGTGGCAGTGGTGGAACAAGCTGTCGGTGACCTTCGCCGGCGAGGTCGCCCAGCGCCGCCTGGTGTGCCTGGGCTACGGCGACGACGTGCACCAACCCCAGCAGTCGATCCGCACCCTGTTCAACACCACCGCCCCACAGCGCCACTACGTCAAGACCGCGCTGTCCGTGCTGAACATGGGGTTCCTGCGGGGACTGTCCGCCGACTACATGCGGGCCACCCCGGCCATCAACGACTGGTTGGCCGCCCTGATCGAGGGGGACGCCGTGCTGCGCGATACCGGGTTCGCCATCCTGCGTGAGCGCGCGGCCGTGGGCTACCACCACGAGCAGTACGCGGCCGCCACCACCAAGGGATCGCCGTATCTGAAGATGCTCGCCGCGCTGTGGCGGGAGAGCCCACTCCCGTCGGTGGCGCCGGGCCAGAGGCTGGCGACCATGGCCAGTCTGCTGCACGTCGACGCCCACGGCGAGTCGGTGGTGGGCGCGCTCATCGCGGAGTCGGGACTGCGGCCGCGGGTGTGGCTGCGGCGCTACCTGGACGCCTACCTGCGGCCGCTGCTGCACTGCTTCTACGCCTACGACCTGGTGTTCATGCCGCACGGCGAGAACGTCATCCTCGTGCTGGAGGGCGGGGTGCCGGTGCGGGTGTTCATGAAGGACATCGCCGAGGAGATCGCCGTTCTCGATCCCGAGGCGGAGCTGCCGCCGCGGGTGGAGCGCATCCGCGCCGAGGTGCCCGACGAGCTGCGGACGCTGTCGATCCTGACCGACGTGTTCGACTGCTTCCTTCGGTTCCTCAACGCGATCCTGGCCAGCCGGGAGATCCTGGACGAAGAGGATTTCTGGGCCACCGTCGCCGAGTGCGTGCGGGACTACCAGGAGTCGAACCCGCACCTGGGGCACCGTTTCGCCAGCGACGACCTCTTCGTCGAACGGTTCGGCCTGTCGTGTCTGAACCGGCTGCAGCTGCGCGACAACGAGCAGATGGTGGACCTGCAGGACCCGGCCAGCGCGATCTGGCTCGCCGGCGAGCTGGACAACCCGATCGCCCGCTTCGTCGACGGCGGCAGCGGCCGGAGGAACGGTTAGGGCCGGCGCGCGGTCCACGCTGGTTCGTCCGGCCAAATGGTGGCCGGACGAACCAGCGACATTCGGCCCGCTGGTCACTCGGGCACAACGAGGCGAAGTACCCGCCGGTGGCGTCCTTGAGCTTCGTCGCCGAGGGCGGGGCCGCGGGCAACGCCCGCGACCACCGCACCGATCCCGGGAAGGACCAGCGTGCCCCGGCCGGTTGATGCTCCACCGGCGTTGGCGGTGAATCACCCGGTACGAAGCGACCGCTGTGGTCACCGAAGTCCTCGAACCGTGGTTCGAGGACGCGTCCGGTGAGGAGCACGTCGAGCATCCGGGGCTGACCAGCACGGCCCCCTACCTCTGGTGCCTTCTAAGCAAGCAGGTCGCGGTGGCGCAGGCCGGCGAGCCCCGCCCCAACCAGCGCCGCGGCCATGGCCGTGAGGACCAGTAGGGTCCCGGCGCCGGGTGGGCCGAAGAACGGCAGCACGTGGGCGAACGGCGAGAACGTCCAGAAGATCCAGTCCGGCCATCCCAGGTGCTGTCCGAACTCCACGGTGAGGGCGAGGGCCAGCGCGCCGTAGCCGACGAACGGGGCGAGGCGGCCCGTCAGCCCGTGGGCGGCCATGGCGATCCCCACCATCACCCACACGGCCGGGACGAGCCGAGTGGTGGTCGCGAGCATGGTGGCGTAATCGCCCGCCCCCACGCCGAAGCACAGTCCCACGACCACGAGCAGCACCGCCGGCACGGCCAACGCCAGGGCCAGGTGCCCGGCGGCCCAGCGCAGCCGGCTGACCGGCCCGGCCAGTAGCAGTGTGGCGTGCCCGCTGGACTCGTCGGTGTGCATCCGCAGGACGATCTGGATGGCGTAGAGCGTGATCGGGAAGACCGTGGCGAAAGCGATGTAGGCGAACAGGGCATCTCCGGGGTTGGTCGAGCCCATGGCCGCGGCCCACTCAGCCATCTGCTCGCCGGCCGCGTACTGTTCCATAGCGGCGGTGCCGGTCAGGGCCGTCGGCAGGCAGATGGCGGCGGTGCCCACGATCCACCCCAGCGCCATTCCCCGGTGCAGCCGCCAGGCCAGCCCGAACGGGCCGCCCAGCCCGCGCGGTCCGGTGGATGGGCCGGGACGCGTCGCGAGCAACCCGGAACCGAGGTCGCGGCGTCCGGCGAGGCTGACCGCCGCGCACACCAGGGTAACGAGGAGGGCCGCGACGAGCAGGAACGGCCACCAGCGGTCCCCGGCGAACGGTTGGGTGCGCTGCAGCCAGCCGTTGGGGACCAGCCATCCCAGCCACGTCAGGCCAGGCCCACCCAGGTCGGAGGCGCCACGGACGAAGTGCAGCGCGAAGAACAGGGCGTAGGCGCCCACCATGGCCGCCCGCGGGTTGGCGGTCAACTGCGCGGCCACGGCCGCTATCGCGGCCGAGATCCACACCGCACTCCCGGTCACCAGGCCGAACACCATGGATCCGACGGCGGGCATACCGGCGGCGATCATGGTCGCGCTGGTCAGTACCGCGAGGAGCGCACCCGCGACGAACACGACCACCAGGGCCGCCGCCAGCGACGCGTGGCGTCCCACCCCCGTCGATCCAAGCAGTTCGCGCCGACCGGCCTGCTCGTCGGTGCGGGTGTGGCGCACCACGAGAATCACGGCGCCGAGCGCGGCGAACAAGGTCGCGGCGCCGAAGGACTCCTGGGCAATGAGAGCGTCAATGTCAGTGCCGTAGGCGGGCCCCTGGAAGAGCTTGAACATCGGGATCTCGACCATGACTTGGTCGTAGCGTTGCTGGCGCGCCTCGGCGGTCGGGTACAGCGTCCCCCGGGAGCCTGCCCGGCCGGCGGCCACCCCCCAGCTCAGCAGTAGCCAAACCGCCAGCATGAAGCGGTCGCGGCGCAGCAGCAGCCGGGCCAGCGTGCCGGTTCCGGTGAGCGGGCCGGCGGGGTTGAGGGCGGCACGGGGCGCCCGCGTTGCCGTGCTCAACGGGCCACCGTCCCTTCGCGTCCCGTACCGGCCGGTTCTGCCTGGTAGTGGCGCAGGAACAGCTCCTCGAGAGTGGGCGGCTGCACGGTGACATCGACGATTCCCAGCGCGTGGAGGTGCACCAGAACATCACCGATGCGGGCAGTGTCGACCTGGCAGTGGACCCGGTGGCCATCGGTGCGCAGGTCGTGCACGCCAGCGATCTCACTCAGCCCGCTGGGCGCGGCGGCGACCTCTGCCGATACCGAGGACCGGGTGAGGTGGCGCATCTGCGCCAGAGTCCCGGCCTCAACCGTCGCGCCGTCGCGGACGATCGTCACCCGGTCGCACACCGCCTCGACCTCGCCGAGGATGTGGCTGGAGAGCACAACGGTGCGGCCCCTGGCACGCTCCTCGGCGACACACTCGCGAAAGACCGCCTCCATCAGCGGGTCCAACCCGGCGGTCGGTTCGTCGAGCACCAGGAGTTCGGCGTCACTGGCCAGGGCCGCGATCAGCGCCACCTTCTGCCGGTTGCCGGTGGAGTAGCTCCGGCACCGTTTACTCGGGTCGAGCGCGAAGCGCTGCACGAGCTCGTCGCGACGCCGGTGGTCGGCCCCGCCACGCAGCCGTCCCAGTAGGTCGATCACCTCGCCCCCGGTGAGGGTGGGCCACAGGGTGACCTCCCCGGGGACGTAGGCCAGGCGGCGGTGCAGTTCCACCGCACGGTGCCACGGGTCCTGCCCGAGGAGCCGTACCGTGCCCGCGTCCGGGCGCACCAGGCCGAGAAGGACGCGCAGTGTGGTGGACTTGCCGGCCCCGTTCGGGCCGAGGAAGCCGTGCACCTCGCCCGGTTGAACGCTCATGTCCAGGCCGTCCAGGGCCCGCGTTGGTCCGAAGGTCTTCGTCAGTGCCCGGATCTCGACTGTCTCGCTCATTGGCTGTCCCCGTCGCTCGGTTGTGCGGAGGTGTCGCGCTGGTGGGCGTGGGCGGCCTCGCGGACGCGCTCGCCGGCGCTGGACGCCGCGAACTCGGCCATGGAGGTGTAGACGTCGAACATCGCCAGGCCGATGCGTGCCGTGTTTTCCGTGGCCAGGACGTCGACACCCATCCGACGCGAGAGATGCTCGTGCAGCACGACCGTCGCCTGGTGCATCGCGGTCATCACGGCAGCGGTGTCGCGTGTCTTGGCCGAGCCCGGTGGGAAGCGCTCGGGCCAGGTGCGGCTCAGGAACTCCTCGGTGGCGTCGGCACCGCTGTCGAAGAACGACGCCGCCGAGGGGGAGCCGTCGACCATGGCGCGGCCGATGTAGCGGATGACCAGCGGGCCCCACTCGAACACCTTGGCGAGGACATCCGGATTGGTGACCCCGCTGCCGGTGACGCCGTAGCTGTCGAGACTGCCCAGAGTCTCGGCGGCGTAGGTGTCGCAGGCCCGCCGCAGGTCCTCCTTGGCGCCGAAATGGTGTTGGACCAGCCCGACCGAGACTCCGGCGGCCTCGGCGATGCCCTTGAGAGTCGCCTTGGCGAACCCGTGTTCGGCGAACTGGGCGAGCGCGGCGTCTCTGATGCGAGCGCGGGCGGTCAGATCCTCGGGCGGCCGGTCAACCGAACGATTTACTGTATTCATATATGGGAGACTATATATAAATATTGTCCGTGGCAATGCCGCCCACCCTCGGATGTCGTTGCGGCTGGGGGTGTCTCGCCCGACACCTCGACGCGCTCGTCCGTGACGGGCGGCACTCAGTGGTCGCCGAGGCCCCGGGCGAGCAGGTCGCTCAGGATTGGGCGCTCGGTCTCGTCGAGCGTGCCGAGTAGCGCGCGTTCGGCCTCGTCAACGCGGCGCTGGCCGTCGTGCTGGGTGTGCGTGCCCGCGGGGGTCAGGGTGAGCAGGTAGGCGCGTCGGTCGATGGGGCTGCGGCGGCGTTCGAGTAGCTCGGCCCGGTCCAGGCCGTCGACGACGGCGACGATGGTGGTCCGGTCGATTCCCAGGCGCTGCCCCAGTTCCTGCTGGGTCATGGGTCCTTCGTCGGCCAGCACGGTCAGCACCGCGTGCTGTTTGACGTCGATGCCGAGTGGCTCCAGGGCGGCGGTCTCGTACTCGAGACAGCGCAGGTGGAGCTTGCCGAGTACGAAGCTGAGACGTCCGAGCATCGACGGGGGATACTCGCTGGCCATGGCCGCAGGTTAGCAGCTCAACAGAATTACCTTTTAACTGATGGTCAGTAGCACTGTTATATTTTCCGGAGGGAGATTCACAGCGAGAGAGGTGGGACCATGCGGGTGGTATACGCGGAACGATTCGGAACGCCAGAGGTGCTGCGACCCGACCAGGCACCGGATCCGGCCGCCGGTCCGGGCCAGGCCGTGGTGCGGGTGGCCGCGGCCGACACACTGTTCCTCGACGTCGTGATCCGACGCGGCGGCCCCGGCCCGTGGGGCGTGCGCCCACCGTACGTGCCGGGCGCGGGGATCGCTGGAGAGGTGAGCTCGGTCGGGGCCGGCGTTGACGCCGCATGGGTGGGCCGTCGCGTCGTCGTCAAGTCCGGCACCGGCGGACCGCGCCCGGCGGTGGAGACCATCGCCCAGGCCGCCGCGCGGACCACACCGACCGGGGGATACGCCGAGCACGCCGTGGTCGCCGAAGAAGCCCTGGTTCCCGTTCCGGAGGCCCTCGGGTTACGCGAGGCGGCCGCCCTGGTCAACGACGGGTTGACCGCCATGCTGCTGGCCGAGGCCGCCCGGGTGTGTCCTGGAGAGAACGTGCTGGTCACACCGGCGGGTGGCGGTCTGGGGTGCCTGCTGGTGCAGCTCGCCCGCGCGGCCGGGGCGCGGGTGTTCGCCGGTGCCGGCGGTTCGCACAAGTGTGAGCTGGCGCGCGAGCTCGGGGCGGCGACGGCCGTGGACTACACCCGGCAGGGCTGGGCCGAACGGCTCCGCGAGGCGGCCGATGGCGCGGGAATGGACGTGGTGCTCGACGGGGTCGGCGGCCAGACCGGTCGTTCCTCGTTCGGCCTGGTCGGCAGCGGCGGCCGGTTCGTCGCCTTCGGTTCCCCCTCCGGTGGGTTCACCGCGGTCGACGCGCAGGAGGCGCGCGAGCACGGGGTGCGGGTCGTCTCGATTCTGGACCTGGAATGGACTCCGGCCGATGAGCGCCGACTGCCCGAGCGGGCGCTGCGCGCGGCGGCCGAAGGACGGATTAGGCCCGTCATCGGCCAGATGTTCCCGCTGGAGAACGCCGCCGAGGCCCACGCCGCGATCGAGGCCCGGAAGGTCCTCGGCAAGACCCTGCTGTTGCCCTGAAACCGGCCACACCGGCGACCGGCGGGCAGGCGGGCTCAGAACTCCTGGCCGGACTGCCCGGTGGTGCCCACGGCCATGCCACGCACCCGTTGCAGGTGGACCAGGCGTGTCAGTCGGATGACGGGCCGGATGAGCAGCTGCACGCTGCCGAGCAGGAACAGCCAGGTGCCCCACGTGGTCCAGGCCGCGAAGAAGAACATGACACTACCGCCGATGAACCACAGCGCGATGAGGATGTCGTTAACGATGCTGACAAACTCGTAGCGCTGCCGGATTATCAGCTCCTCACGGCCGAGTTTGATCTGCAACGGCTGGTCGTCACCGGCATGGCGCATACCTGGATTGTCGCAGGCGAAGGGGGCGGTGTCGGCTGTGACGAACCGTGTGTCCGGCCCGCGTTCCACCGTTCGGGGCCCAGCGCCACCACCGGTCCGGAGTCGGCGGGGCGAACGTCCGGATGGTGGCGGTGTCGCGGGCCCCGCGACACCGGTTCCCGACCCAACCCTTGCGATTCCCGCAAACATCTTTGGCATCCCACGCCCCCATGGCCCATTGTGAACACGGGGCCACGCGGGGCGGACTGGTCCGGACCCGGGTGAACGGGGCACCGCGCCTCCCAACACCAACCCGTGACCATCCCGGATCGGGGCCGTGTCCGCATCGGAGCACCCACCACCCAATCACCATGACGTACCGGGACGGGGACGATGGACGACGCGCAGTTCTGGGACGAGCGTTTCGGCAGCCGCGACCAACTCTTCAGCGGCAGTCCGAACGGGGCACTCGTGGCCGAGGTGACCGGGGTACCGCCTGGCCAGGCACTCGACGTGGGGTGCGGCGAAGGCGCCGACGCCCTCTGGCTGGCCAGCCGCGGCTGGCGAGTCACCGCTGTCGACATCTCCCGCGTCGCCCTCGAACGCGCCCGTGCCCACGCCGCGGACGCGTTCCCCCAGGTGGCCCCCCACGTGGCGTGGGTCCGCGCCGACCTCTCGGTGACGCCGCCCCCGACCGGGGCGTTCGACCTGGTCTCGATCCAGTACTTTCCCCTGGCGTACCAACCGGACCACAGAACAGCGCGTGGCCTGCTGGCCTCGGTCGCCCCTGGTGGCACGCTCCTCTTCGTCGGCCACGAGCCCTCCGACCCGCCGCCGGGGGACGAGCGCGGCGTTGACCCCGGCCGCTACTACCAGCCCGCGCAGATCGTCGAACTCCTCGACGACACCTGGACGGTCCAGGTGAGGGAGGTCCGCCCGCGTACCACCCCGACGCCCGCCGACACGCCCCACAGCCACGACACCGTCCTGCGTGCCCAACGCTCCCGGTAACGGCACAGCCGCGGCCCCCACGCTCACGAAGCCGCGGCCATCTCGGTCGACTGGTCGTGCTGGGAGCCGAACTGGGTGCGGTACAGCTGCGAGTAGCGTCCCTCGGCGGCGAGCAGCTCGGTGTGCGTACCGCGTTCGACGACGCGGCCCTGCTCCACCACCAGGATCTGGTCGGCCGCCTGGACGGTGGAGAGGCGATGAGCGATCACCACCGAAGTGCGGCCCTGGAGCACCTCGCCCAGCGCCTCCTGCACCGCCGCCTCCGAGGTGGAGTCCAGGTGCGCGGTGGCCTCGTCGAGGATCACCACCCGCGGTTGCGCCAGCAACAGTCGCGCGATCGTCAGGCGTTGGCGCTCGCCCCCGGAAAGGCGGTAGCCCCGTTCACCCACGATGGTGTCCAGTCCGTCCGGAAGCGAGGTGACGAGGTCCTCCATCCGGGAGCGGCGTAGCGCGTCCCACAACTCCTCCTCGGTTGCCTCGGGGTGGGCCAGCAGCAGGTTGGCCCGCACCGTGTCGTGGAACAGGTGGCCGTCCTGGGTGACCATTCCCATCGCTTCGCGGATGGAGGCGGCGGTCAGGTCGCGCACATCCGTACCCGCCAGGCGCACCGCACCACTGTCGACGTCGTAGAGGCGTGGCGCGAGCTGGGCGATCGTGGACTTACCCGCCCCCGAGGAGCCCACCAGTGCCACCATCTGCCCCGGTTCGGCACGGAACGAGATGTCGTGCAGCACCTCGACCCCGCCGCGGGTGTCGAGGGTGGCGACCTCCTCCAGGGACGCCAGCGACACCTGCTCGGCCGAGGGGTAGGAGAAGCGCACGTGGTCGAACTCCAGCGAGACCGGCCCCTCGGGCAGGGCGCGGGCGTCGGGTTTGTCCGCGACCAGGGGCCGCAGGTCCAGAACCTCGAACACCCGCTCGAAGCTGACCAGGGCGCTCATCACCTCCACCCGGGCCGTGGCCAGGGCCGTCAGTGGTGCGTACATGCGGGTGAGCAGCAGCGCGAGGGACACCACGGATCCGGGGTCGAGTTGGCCACGCAGCGCGTAGAACCCACCGACGCCGTAGACGAGCGCCAGTGCCAACGCCGATACCAGGGTCAGCGCGGTGACGAACGCCTCCTGGACCATGGCGGTGCGCACCCCGATGTCGCGCACGCGTCGGGCGCGGACGGCGAACTCGGCGGACTCGTGGTCGGGCCGACCGAACAGCTTGACCAGGGTCGCCCCGGGGGCCGAGAAACGCTCGGTCATCTGGGTGCTCATCAGGGCGTTGTGGTTGGCGGCCTCACGTTCGAGCCGGGCGAGTTTGGCGCCCATCCGGCGCGCGGGAAGCACGAACAGGGGGAGCATCCCCAGGGCGAGCAGGGTGATCTGCCAGGAGATGCCGGTCATGACCGCGAGTGTGAGCAGCAGTGTGACGGTGTTGCTGACCACGCCGGAGAGTACGTCACTGAACGCCCGCTGGGCGCCGATGACGTCGTTGTTGAGGCGGCTGACCAGCGCCCCGGTGCGGGCGCGGGTGAAGAAGGCGATCGGCATGCGCTGCACGTGGTTGTAGACCGCCGTGCGCATGTCGAGGATGAGGCCCTCGCCGATGCGTGCCGACAGCCACCGCGACAGCAGCCCGAATCCGGCCTCGCCCAGCGCGATCGCGGCGATCACCGTGGCCAGGAGCGCGACGAAGCCCACGGTGGCGCCGCCGACGATGGCGTCGACCACCCGGCCCGCCAGCAGCGGGGTGGCCACCGCCAGGGCCGCGGTGATGACGCTGAGCACCAGGAACCAGGCCAGGCGGCGCCGGTGGGGGAGCGCGAACTGTCGCCAGATGCGGCGCAGGGTGGCCAGGGATAGGGGACGCCGGTCCTGTTGGGCGTGTATGGCGTTGTACATCGACGTCATCGCGGTCAGCTGTAGATCCATCCCGTACCCCCGGTCTTGGTCGTCTCGGGTGTGGCGTCGTCAGAGACAACCGAGACCCTAGAACCTCTAGTTGACTTGAGGTCAAGGTGCGGCGCGTGCCCCAAAGGCGCGTTCGATTGGCGACATTTCGCGTGGACTCTCCCGAACACCTGCGCCTTCCAACCTCTCCGTGGCACCGTGGTTACTCACTGTTGGAAACACGGGGGAGGAATCGCGTTGAGCGAGGCGTACGACCTGCTCGTCGACCGGTTGACGAACCAGCTCGGGCTCGACCGTGACGAGATCGGCCCCGACATGACCTTCGAGGAGTTGCGGCTGGACTCCTTCGCCATGGTCGAGCTGGGGCTGATGCTGCACGAGGAGTTGGGTGTGTTCCTGTTCGAGGAGTTCGATCCACAGACAACGCTGGCCCAGGCCGCCGAGCGCATGTCCCACACCACCAACGAGAGCGCCCAGGAGCAGCAGTGAACGCGCCGGAGATCGTCGTCACCGGACTCGGGATGGTCAGCCCGGCCGGCATCGGTGTCCCGGCCAACTGGCACACCCTGCGCTCGGGATCCTCCGTCGCGGCCCACGACCCCGAACTGGAGGGGCTCCCGGTGGACTTCTCGTGCGCGGTGCCCGGCTTCGACGCAGACGCTCTGCTGGGACGCAGCATCAGTTGGCGGCTGGACCGCTTCTCGCACATGGCGTTGGTCGCCGCCCGCGAAGCCGTGGCGGACGCCGGAGTCGGCCCGGACACCGCCACCCCCGAGCGCGTCGGAGTGGTGTTGGGCGTGGGCGCCAACAGTTCCCACCACTACGCGCGCGAGTTCGCCCATCTGGCACAGGGCCAGTTCCGTAGCATGTCGCCGCTGCTCGTCCCGCGCAGCATCCCCAACATGGTCGCCGGGGAGATCACCATCGACCAGGGGTTCCGGGGACCGAGCCTCGTCACCGCCACGGCGTGCGCCTCCGGAACGACCGCGATCGGACTGGCGCGCGACCTCATTCGCGCGGGCACCTGCGACGTGGTGGTCACCGGCGGCAGCGAATCCCTGCGCAGCCCGATCTACGCGGCCGCCTACGCGCGGATGGACGCGCTGGCGCGCGACGTCGACCCCGCCGGGGCCTCGCGGCCGTTCGACGCCCACCGCAGCGGGTTCGTGCTGGGTGAGGGCGCGGGGATCATGACCCTGGAACGCGCCGAGCACGCGCGCGCCCGTGGAGCCCGGGAACGAGCCCGGGTGGCCGGCTACGGCGCCACGTCCGACGCCCACCACTTCACACGCCCCGACCCGCAGGGCGATGGCGTCAGGCTCGCGGTCAGCGCCGCTCTGGAAGACGCCGATCTCGCCGCCCGCGAGGTGGACCACGTCAGCGCGCACGCCACCGCCACCCCCATCGGGGACCTCGCCGAGGCCAGGGCGCTGCGCGCGGCGTTGCCCACTTCGCCCCCGGTGACCGCGCTCAAGAGTGTCACCGGCCACGCCCAGGGGGCCGCCGGCGCCCTGGAGGCGGTTGCCGCGGTGCTGACACTGCAGCACCAGGAGATCCCGCCCACCGCCAACCTCGACAGCATCGACCCGGAGGTCGAGCTGGACGTGGTGGCCAAGGCGCCGAGGCTGACGCCGATGCGCACCGCGCTGAGCACGTCGGTCGGGTTCGGGGGGCAGAACGCCGCGCTGCTGCTCGCCAACCCCTGAGCCGGCCCCGCCCCGACCGGCAGCACGCAGCCGGCCACGACAACGAAAGGAACCCCCAGTGAGAGTCGACGCGGCCCTGAGCATCGCCGCTGCCTCGGCCTGGCTCCCCCCAGAGCGCTACCACCTCGAGGAGGCACGGGCCGCCGGTGTCGTCACCGAGACGCAGGCGCGACGCGCCGCCGGTCCCGTGGCCGCCTGCGCCGGAACCACCCCCGTCGACGAGATGGCCGTCTCCGCCGCGCGGGACGCCCTCAAGCTGGGCGATGCCACCGCCGACGACGTCACCCTGTTCCACTACGCCTGGTCCTACGACCAGGGGGAGCACCTGTGGTCCCCCGCACACCAGATCGCGCGGGCGATCGGCATCACCGCCCGCGCCAGTGTGGGATTCTGCGAGATGTCCAACGCGGGCGCGACCGCCCTACACGCCGCCGCGTGCTCGATGATGCTCGAACCGCACCTGGACCGAGCCCTGGTCACCACGTCGGACAACTTCAGCGCGCTGCCCTACGACCGTTGGACCAATTCCATGGTCAACATCCTCAGCGACGGAGCGACCGCCGCGCTGCTCACCCGCGACTCCGGGCCGCTTCCCATCATGGCACTCGCCTCCGGTGGAGACTCGCTGATCGGGGGAGGGTTGGTGCCCCACCGGCACCCGTTCCAGGCCGCGAGGCACGGTCACGAGGTCTCACGTGAGGACTGGCACGGTGCCGCGCGGGCCATCACCGCACTACGTGAGGCGGTCGTCAGCACCGTCACCGCGGCTCTGGACGACGCCGGCCTGAGCCCCGGGGACCCCCGTATCAGCGCCGTGCTCACCCCGCGGATGTCGGCGGCGTTGGCGAGCACGGCGCTACCGCGTCTGCTGCCCAGTCCCCTCTACCAGCGCCACATCATGCTCGGCCAGGACACCGGCCACATAGGCACCGGGGACCTGTTGGCCAACCTCGCGTGGCTGCTGGAGCGCCCCGATCCCGCCCCCGACAGCTACACCGTTCTGGTGTCCTTCGGTTTCGGCGGCAACGTCACCTGCCTCGTCGTGGCCAACACCCCCGGCTGACCCCGCGCGATCGGGAGCGGACCGGGCTAGGACGGGGTGGCTTCGCTGTCGTCACCGGCCGCGTCCCCGGGAGTCTCGGATCCGCGCAGCATGCCGGGTTCGGTTCGGGCGACCACCCGGGTGGCCACCAGATCACCGGTGACGTTGCACATCGTGCGGGCCATGTCCAGGATCGCGTCGATGCCGGCGACCAGGGCGACCGGGGCCATCGACAGCCCCGCCTGCGACACCGTCATCGTCAACATGATCAACCCGGCACCCGGCACACCCGCGGTGCCGATCGAGGCCAGCACCCCCACCAGCACGACCGTCACGAGTTCGGCCAGTGTCAGCTCGGCACCGGAGACGTTGGCGACGAAGACGGTGGCGGCGCCGACGTAGATCGCGGTGCCGTCCATGTTGATGGTCGCGCCGAGCGGCAGGCTGAAACTGTAGACCCCCTCGTGGACGCCCATCCGCTCAGCGGCGCGGGATGACACCGGCAGGGTGCCGCTGCTGGAGCGGGTGACGAACGCCGTCGCCATGGGGTCCTTGGCCGCACCGAAGAACCGTCCGATCCCGACACGGAAGGCCAGCAGGATCAGCACGTACACCGCGATCTGCAGGACGATGGCGCCGTAGACGACCCCGGTGAGTTTGGCCAGCGGACCGAGCGCCTCGACACCGGTCTCGCCCATGACCACGGCGATCAGCGCGAACACACCGATGGGGGCGTACTGCAGCACGCCCCGAACCACCAGGAAGACCAGCTCGACGGCGCCGTCGACCCCGCGGCGCAGGAACTCGCCGAGCTCGCGCAGGCGCGCCTCGTCGCTGCCGCGCATGAGGGTGAGCGCGATCCCGGCCGCGATGGCCACGAACATCACCGCCAGGACGTTGCCCTCGACCATGGCCGCGAACGGGTTGTCCGGAACGATGTCGAGCAGTGTCTCCGAGACCGGCGGGGGGTCCTCCCCTTCCTCCTCGGCGTCGCCGGGCGGGCTCAGCCCCGTGCCCGGGGCCACCGCCAGCGCCAGCGCCAGCCCGACCGTGATGGCGAACGCCGAGGTCACCAGGTAGAAAAGGAACACCTTGAACCCGATGCGGCCCAGACGTGCCGGGGTGATGGCCGAGACCCCCGCGATGAGGGTGACGATGATGAGCGGCATCACCAGCATCCCCAGCAGGCGGACGAACACCTCACCCAACGGAGCGATGACGGTGATGGGCTCACCCACGGCCAACCCCACGACGACGCCGGCGAGCAGGCCGATCGCCATCTTGTAGATCAACGGGAACTCGAGGTAGCGGCGCCAGAGTGAGAGGGGAGACGTCTGGTCGGCCATCGGTGTCCTTTACCGGATCGAGAGCGGCGAACGCGGAATACCTACCAACACAACGGCGAGGTACACATCACGGGCCGGTTGCTTCCGGGGAGAGCGCGCTGAACACCGCCCCGGATCGGATGGCGGTTGCCCGCCGCCGGTGATCCGGGGATCGGCTGGGTGCGTCGCGGGTGGGGCTCAGTCGAAGAGGTCCTCGGCGCTGGTGGCGGTGAGCGCGCGCTGGAGCCACGTGTCGAGCTGGTCGGAGTCGGCGCAGCTCAGGATGCGCTCACGCGCCTCGTCGGGCACCGGGATGCCCCGCCTCTGGAGGATCTTGACCACCGACTCGGCCTCACCCTCGACCTTGCCCCGTCCGTAGTACCTCCGCGCGAAGTCGCTGCGGTACTTGTAGGTGTCCGTTGCCATCAAATCCTCCAGGTACCTCTTTGCGGCTTCGGGAAGCGCCGTGAGCACATAGTCAGCGTACAGCTCGGCCTTCTCGTCCTCGATGGTCAACAGGCTCTCGGCGAACGTGTCGAGAACATCGAGATCGGTGCTGTGGAAGAGCGCGGAGAGCAACGCCAGCTCCGGGACCTGACGCGCCCGCTCCACGGTGGCGACCACGGGCACCGCCTTCGGTCCGATCACCAGCGGTGTCAGCGACCACCCCGGATGGCCCATGTGGATCGGTGCGGCGCACCAGTTCGCGGTCCGGTCGTCGGGGCACAGCACCAGCAGTGTGGCCGAGCACCGCAATCTGGCCCGCAGCGTGGCCAGATAGACCGGCCAGCTCCACCTCTTCGCGTCGTCGCGGTCGCGCTGGATCTCCACCACGATGGCGAGGTCCCGGTCGTCGGTGGTGAGCCGAACCACCGCGTCCGCTCGGTACTCGGTCGGCACGCAGTCGGTGAGCTCGCCGGATTCGACACGCGCCCGGGTGTAGGAGGGCATCTCGACATCGAGTGCCTCCTCCAGCAGTACGGCCGCCAACGAGGGCTGGTATCGGAACAGTTCGATCAGAAGTTCATGCTCGAAGGTTGGCACGACGGGGACATTACCGAACGTACCCACGTGTACGTGGTGGGTTCTCACAACTCGCCAGAGAAAACCGCGGGGTCCGGCCGCGACGGGCCGGACCCCTGGAAGGGGCGGAGGGCTGTGCCTCAGGTGCCGATGACCCCGCCGTCGTCCTTGCGGATGACCACGGTGGCCGAGCGAGGGCGGCCGTCGGGGTCGAAGTCGGGCCAGTTGCTCACCGCGCGTGGGTCCTGTGGGGTGGGCTCACCGATGGTGGCGGTCTCCTCGCCGGGGTGCTGCACGTTGATGAGCATGGTCCGCTGGTCCGGCGTGGTGATCACCCCGGTGATCTCGGCCCCCTTCGGCCCGGTGAGGAACCGTCGGATCTCGCCGGAGTCGGGGTCGGCGGCCAGCATCTGGTTGTTGCCGATGTTGTCGTAACCGGCATCGGGGTCGTTCTGCACCGAGTTGGAGACGTCGGTCTGGATCCACAGCCGCCCGTCGGGGTCGAACCACAGGCCGTCGGGGGAGCCGAAGATGCTGTCCTCGTCGAGCTCCACCGCGTCGTCGTAGGCGGGATCGCCGGCGAGCACGAAGATGTCCCAGGTGAACGTGGTCGCGGTGTTGTGGCCGTTCTTCTCGTGCCACTTGATGATGTGGCCGTAGGAGTTGGGGTTGCGCGGGTTGGCGTCGCCCTCGCCCAGCTCGCCGTTGGTCAGACTGCAGAACACGTCCTGGGTGCCGGGCTGCACCGCGATCCACTCGGGACGATCCATGGGGGTCGCGCCGAGGGCGTCCGCAGCCTCACGGGTGCGCAGCAACACGTCGGCCTGGCCCGTCCACCCGTTGTCCGAGCCCAGCGGCCCCTCACCGAACACCAGCGGCAGCCACTCGCCGCCACCGTCGTCGTCGAACCGGGCGACGTAGAGCGTGCCCTCGTCCAGCGGGCTGTTTCCCTTGGCTCGCACCGACCTCCACGGCTTGTCCCCGACGAACTTGTAGATGTAGTCGCCGTCCTGGTCGTCGCCGGTGTAGACCACGACGCGGGCGCGGCTCTCGGTGACTGTGGCGCCCTCGTGTTTGACCCGCCCCAGCGCGGTGCGCTTGACCGGGGTGTGGTCGGTGTCGAAGGGGTCGATCTCGACCACCCACCCGAACCGGTTGAGTTCCCTGGGGTTCTGCGCGACGTCGAAGCGCGGGTCCACCTCGTGCCAGCGGTAGCCGAACCCTTCGGAGTTGATCCCGTAGCGCCGCTGTAGCTGGTTGGGCTCCCACGACCCGTCGTCGGTGCCGAAGTAGGAGTTGAAGTTCTCCTCGCAGGCGAGGTAGGTGTTCCACGGGGTCACCCCGTGCGAGCAGTTGTTGATCGTCCCCCGGGCCTGGGAGTCCCGCGCCTGCAGCTCGGGATAGTCAACCGGGACCGGCCCGGAGAACTCGACCGGGGTGGTCGGGGTGACCTTGCGGTTGCGGTCGGAGTCGACCACCTGCCACTGCCCGTCGACCAGCCGGACCTCCACGATGGTGACACCGTGCGAGGCCAGGGCCTTGTCCACCTTCTCCTGGGTCATTTCCTCGTCACCGTCGGTGTAGAGGAGCGTGGTGTCGACGTACTCGTGGTTGACGACCAGCAGCCCGTGCTCGCTGGCGTCCTTGCCCCTGCCCAGGGGGAAGAAGTGCATCCCGTCGTGGTGCGAGCCGACCTGCTGGGCCGCCTCCTCAACGGTGTTGGAGGCGTCCTTGGCCCAGGAGGGGCCATCCGAACGCAGGGGGTGGCCCCACGGGAGGAGCACGGTGGCGCTGTAGCCCTCGGGAACCGTGACCTTGTCCTCCTCACTCGGGGGGACCGCCTCGAAACCGAGCAACGCGCTCTTGCCGTCCTTGGCTGGATGTGCGTTCACGGTCGTGCCCGTCATTCCGGTGAGTAGGAAACCGGTGGCCGCGACCGTGCCGCCGCGCATCACGTCGCGACGTGAATAACGGTCGGCAACGACTTTCGCGAAAGGGGTGTTTCCTGAGCGATTGGAGCTAATGTCGTCGGGGTCGAATCCCATCACGCATCCTCGTTCACGTTTACGCCCGGCAGGCCCGGGTGTACGGGGGGTCTCGCATTCACGCGAGACTGACAGGACGCTACGGCAGGCGGACATGGCCGGTCCAGGCCACCGCACCGGCTGGGCACGTCGCCCACGAAATGGTGACTGGGGCCCACCTGCGCAGGTCAGAGTGCCTAACCACGATTCCTGAGGTAAAACACTCCCCGAACATGGTCACCGCCGATATCGACCGATTCCCGACCATTCTCGTGAATAGTGGATTTGGCGGTAACGAACAAGTCGTGAACACCTCAGTGGTGAACGCCCAATGCGCGGAAACCCGCCGGGGGCCGCGCGTTCGGCCCCCGCGGACACGCCACTGTCGCGCGGAGCGGGCTCTGCCGCCTTCGGTGAAAGGGCACACCGCGAACGTGACACGGTGACGGCCTAGTCGCCTCTCAGCGCCCGAGCCAGGACCGCTCGGACCGTCTCCGCATCGGGACGTGCGCCTTCGAGCAGGATGGCGGCGCACATCCCGTCGGCCGCGGCCACCATGGTCTCGACCGCGACCGGGTCGGGGTTGTGGCGTCGGGCGATCTCGGCCACCACCTCGCGCCAACGCCGCGCGACGCCGCGCAGTGCCGGGCGCCGCGCGGCGAGCGTCGACAGCTCCCGTTCGGCCAGGGCACGCGTCCGGCCTCCCCCCGCGGCCGCCGCGACGAGCTCGGCGACCCCGCCGATCTCGTCGCCGTCCCGTTCGATGATTCGGCGCAGCCGGCTCTCGTACTCCTCGGCCACGGTCGACAGCGCCGCGACGAGCAGGTCGTCCAGGGTCGCGAAGTAGTACGTGGTCAGGCTGGTGGGGACGTCGGCCTCGCGGGCGACGGTGCGGTGGGTGACACCGGCCGCACCGTCGCGTTCCACGACGCGGAGGGTGGCCTCGATGATCTCGGCGCGGCGGCGTTGCCCTCGGGCCCGCCTACCATCGGTCCCCGGTGGGACCTGTGGTTGTGAGACCCCCGGTTCCACGGTGCCTCCTCCTACCCGAGCCACACGGCACCCCTGTCGAGCAGGGGCCAACGGCTGACCCGACCAGGGTAGGCACACACGCGCGGGATCCGCACCGCGGGCCGTCACGGGGGTGTCCGGCGGGCGGGTTCCGTGTCCGCTTCCGAAACGGGCGCGCTGTCCTGGCCGGCGTCGCCGCCGATGCTCCCGATGTGCCGTAGGGTGACCGCGGACAGGGCGGCCAGGGCGAGGATGGCGACGCCGGCGAGCATGGAAGCGGCGTTCATACCGGTGGTGTAGCTCTCTTTGGCCTGTTGCAGCACCCCACTGGGCAGATGCCGCTCCACCGCCACGGCCGCCGCGAGAGTGTCCCCGAGTGCCTCGGACAGCCCCGGCGCCAGTCTCTCGGGGATGTCCTCGGCGATCCGGTCACGGTAGACGGCGGTGGCGAGGCTTCCCAGAGTGGCGATTCCCACCGCGACGCCGAGCTCCTGCGCGGTCTCCGACATGGCCGAGGCGGAGCCGGCCCTGTCCGGCGGGGCCGCCCCGACCACCAGGTCCGTACCCAACGCCGCGAGTGCGCCCAGACCGAGGTAGACCAGACCGAATCCGGTCACAACCCCGGGGATACTTCCGGCACCACTGATCTGGCCAATGAGCAGGTATCCCACCGAGGACAGTGCCAGGGACCCGGCCACCACGTACCCGGGGCGGACGCGGCGCGCGAGCAGCGGAGCGCCGATCGCCGCGGCGAGCATCATCAGGGCGGGCGGCCCCATCCACGCGCCGGCGACCAGCGGCGACAGCTCCTCGACGAGCTGCAGGTGCTGGGTCACCAGGTACATGACGCCACCGACGCCCACCAGCCCCACCAGGAGAACCCCCAGTGCGACGCTGAACGCGCGGCTGGCGAACAGCGTCATGTCCAGCAGTGGGTCGGGCAGTCGGCGCTGTCGCCCGACGAAGACCACGGCGAGCACTATGCCGGTGGCGAGCGCGAGCAACGTGGCCGGGCGGGCTCCGTGGGCGGCGATGTCCTTCACCGCGTACACCATCGAGAGCAGCGCAGCGAGGGAGAGCGCGACGCTGACCGGGTCGATCCGGCCCGCCTGCCGGGCGCGGTACTCGGGCAGCAGCACCGGCGCGGCCACCAGCACCAGTCCGACGATGGGCACCGCCACGAGGAAGACCGACCCCCACCAGAAGTGCTTCAGTAGCACGCCGCCCACCAGCGGTCCCGCGGCCATACCGAGCGCGAACATGGTCGCCCAGACGCCGATCGCCAGCGCTCGTTGCCGGGCGCGGGCGAACATGGTGCTGATCAGGGCCAGTGTGGACGGCATCAGGGTGGCGCCAGCTACGCCCAGCGCCGCGCGCGTGACGATCAGCATCTCGGCGCTGGTGGAGTAGGCCGCGGCCACCGAGGCGCCCCCGAACGCGGCGGCGCCGATCATGAGCAGTCGGCGCCGGCCGATTCGGTCACCGAGCGTGCCCATGGTGATCAGGAAACCGGCGATGAGCAGGCCGTAGGCGTCCACGATCCACAGCGCCTGGGGGCCGCTCGGTTCCAGGTCGGCCGCCAGGGACGGGAGCACCAGGAGCAGCACTGTGACGTCGAGACCGAGTAGCACGGTGGGCAGCGCCAGGACCGCGAGCCCGGCCCATTCCCTGGGGCCGGCCGGACGTGGGGGCGGACTGTGCACGTGTGTCCCTTCGACGTGGTGGCTGGAGACGCCACCAAACTAATTGCACGATAGTTCTAGTTGTACCATAGTCCAACTAATATGAGGCGGCGGCGTGCTCGGTGACCACTTTCGCGGAACGAGCTTGATGCGCTAACGTAAAACCAAATGGTTGTAGAAAGCGATGACACGGATCGCCTGTTCCACGCGCTGGCCGACGGCACACGCCGCGACATCCTCCGGCGTTCGGTCCGGGGGGAGTTGTCGGTGTCCCAGCTGGCCGCGGCCTACCCGATGAGCTTCGCCGCAGTGCAGAAGCACGTCACGGTGCTGGAGCGAGCCGGGCTGGTCACCAAGGAACGCCGTGGAAAGGAACAACTCGTGCGCACCGACCCCGACGCGGTACGCCGTGCCCGCACGGCACTCGAACAGCTCGAAGCGACCTGGCGTGGGCGCGTGGACCGGATGTCGCAGGTGTTGTCGCGGACTTCTGCCACGGTCGAGGACACCCCGAACGAGAGGACAGACAGATGAGCGTCTCCAGCGTTGACAAGGACGTCGACAACCTCGCACTCACGTTGGTCTCCGACTTCGACGCGCCGATCGAACGTGTGTGGCGGCTATGGGCCGACCCTCGGCAGCTGGAGCGCTGGTGGGGACCGCCGAACTACCCGGCGACCGTGGAGTTCCACGACCTGACACCCGGTGGTGAGGTCACCTACTTCATGACCAGCCCCGAGGGGGACAAGTATCGGGGCTGGTGGCGCATCACCTCGGTTGACCCACCCCTGTCCCTGGAGTTCACGGACGGCTTCGCCAATTCCGACGGGACGGTGAACACCGAGCTTTCCACCACCACGGTTCGGGTACGGCTCAGCACGCACAACGGCGGAACGCGGATGGAGCTGCGTACGAGCTACGAGTCCCGCGAAACCATGGAGCAGATGCTGCGCATGGGCCAGTCCGAGGGCCTGCAGGCCGCGGTGGGCCAAATGGACGCCCTGCTCGTTGCCAGCTCACCAGGGACGCGATAGGTCCTTCGATACGGCGCGTAGAGCTGGCGCCGGGCGCGGGCGTGTTGGCAGGGTTGGGCCATGCGCGTCATCGTGCTCGGTGGTGGCATCGTCGGTGCCAGCGCCGCCTTCCACCTGTCCAGCCGGGGCGTGGCCACGACCCTGGTGGACCGCGGGCACCCGGGGCAGGCCACAGCCGCCGGGGCCGGCATCGTGTTCCCGTGGCCCTTTCCGGGGGTCGCCCGGCAGCTAGGGGACTTCCAGCTGCGGGCCGCCGCCCACTACCCGGATCTCGTAGCCGACCTCGTCGCCGACGGCGAGGATCCCGGCTACGAGGTGGTCGGTGGGCTCTCGGTGAGCACCGATAACGGCACCGCGGACCAGGATTTCGAGCTCGTGAGCTCGCTCGCGGCCCAGAGTGGATACGAGGGGATCGGCGAGGTCACTCGACTCGCCGCGGGTGCGCCCTCGCGGCACTTTCCACTGCTGCCCGGGGACTACCAGGGCATTCATGTGGCCGGCATGGCGCGCGTCGACGGCCGCCGGGCCAGCGCGGCGCTGAGCAACGCCGCCGAGCAGCGCGGAACGCGGCATCTGAGAGCCGAGGCGGAGCTCATCGGCGACGGCGACCGGGT
This sequence comes from Halostreptopolyspora alba, assembly GCA_003725585.1. Taxonomy (GTDB): domain Bacteria; phylum Actinomycetota; class Actinomycetes; order Streptosporangiales; family Streptosporangiaceae; genus Lipingzhangella; species Lipingzhangella alba. The sequence goes on from RJMB01000002.1 coordinate 350,743, forward strand.
CACCGGTGTTCGCCTCGGGGGTGAGGAGCACCGCGCCGACGCCGTCATCGTCGCCGCCGGCGCCTGGTCGGCCCGGCTTCTCTCGCCGTTCGACGTGACGGTGCCCGTCTTCCCGGTGCGCGGCCAGATCACCCACTTCGCCGTGCCCGGGCAGGCCACCGGCGACTGGCCGTGTGTCCGGCTCGGCGAGCGTGACTACTACGTGCTCGCCTTCCCGCCGAACCGAATCGTGGCCGGCGCGACCCGCGAACCCGGGGCCGGGTTCGACTACCGGGTGACCGGGGCGGGGCTGCGTCAGGTCGTCACCGAGGCCATCGACGTCCTTCCGGGACTGGCCGAGGCAACCGTGCTTGAGACCCGTGTCGGCTTCCGGCCGGGAAGCCGCGACGGCCTGCCGATCCTGGGCACGATCGAGTCACTGCCCGGGGTGGTGGTGGCCACCGGGCTGGGCGCCGAAGGGCTGAGCCTGGGCCCGTACCAGGGGGCTGTCGCCGCGCGCCTGGCCGTGGGGGAGGGGGCCGACACCGACCTGTCCCCGTTCCGGCCCGATCGCCAGGTGTGAGAGGTGGTGGGCCGGGCCGTTCTCACCTGATCGGCGTTGTGGGGTGGTGGGTCCCGCTCGCGTGTTTCACATCCCGGTCCGCGCGCAGCAGCGCCGCGACATCCGTAACCGACCAGTGGCCGGCGGCACCGGGCCGCTGGGCCAGGTGGGCGGCGGTTCGCTCGATGCTCCAGGCGTGGGCCTCCCGCAGGCCCGCGCCGATGACACGCAGGTACGCCTCGGAGGGCACCGTCACGGTGGCCTCGGCCAGGCTCCAGTGGGCGGTGAAGCTCACCACCGGATACCCAGCTATGTCGCCGCAGTACAACAGTGTCTCGTACCGGCCGTCGCCGCGGACGTCGCGTCCGTCGCGGAGCACGCGGGTGAGGTCGAGGTCGCCTCCCGCCTCCCGATACATCTCCTGGGCGGCGATGTCGCCGAACTGGCCGGCGGTGACGAGGTAGGCTCGGGCTGGCGCCGCGCCGGGCAGGCCGGGGTCGTGGATCGCGAGGCCGCCACCCCACATGGGAGATGTCAACGCGAAGTAGGTGCCGCCGTTCAGCCAGATCGCCCGGTGGGCGCGCGGGGGAGTGCGGTCGCGGCAGCCGGGGTTGGGGCGGGAGCCACCCGGGGGCGTTCCTCCCTCTACGTAGCAGGAGAGCCGCTCGCCACTCATGTTGGCGCCGAAGCTGGCGTACCAGAGGAGCTCGGGGCGGTTCCACGTCATGGCGGTCGTCTCCTCAATGTTCTCCACTCGGTGATACGTGTTCCTGTTCGGGTCGGCGGCCCCAGCGCTGGGGCCGCCGACCCGGTCTCAGTCGCAGCAGGAGCAGCCGGAACCGCATTCGCACTCCTGGGAGTGCGAGGCCGAGTCGAGGGCGACCGCGATACCACCGGAAGCGCAGCAGGCGTCTCCCTTCCACGCCTCACGGCCCTCCTTGACGGCCAGGCCGGCGATCAGAAGGGCGACCACGGGGTCGGCCCAGGCCCATCCGAGCAGGGCGTTGGCGAGCAGCCCGAGGAGCAGGGCAGCGGAGAGGTAGCAGCACAGCAGGGTCTGCTTGGAGTCGGCCACCGCCGTGGCCGAGCCGAGCTCGCGTCCGGCGCGGCGCTGGGCCAGGCTCAGCGCCGGCATGATGACCACGGAGGCCGCGGCGATCGCGATCCCGGGCACCGACGGGTCGGCCTCGCCGGGTCCGAGGAGGGCGCGTCCGGCGTCGACGGTGACGTAGGTGGCCAGGGCGAAGAACGACACGGCGATGACGCGAAGGGCGCGGCGCTCGCGGTCCTGGCGCGTCGCGGTGTCACGGGCGGAGAACTGCCAGGCCACGGCGGCGGCCGAGGACACCTCGATGAGCGAGTCGAGACCGAAACCGATCAGTGCCGTGGAGGAGGCGAGGGCGCCCGCGGCGATGGCCACGACGGCTTCGACGAGGTTGTAGCTGATGGTGGCGGCGACGAAGAGGCGCACGCGGCGGGTCAGCACGGCGTGGCGTGCGGCGCTGAGACCGGGGGCGGGGGAGGTCATCAGCAGCAGTCCTTCTCGTGGGAATCGACGCAGGTTCTGTCGCTCTCCACCGCGAGGACAGCGGTGCGCAGGTCGTCCAGAGCGTGGCCGAGGCGGGCGTCGGCGAGCTCGTAGCGGGACCGGCGGCCCACGGGTACGGCGACGACGAGCCCGCAGTCGCGCAGGCAGGCCAGGTGGTTGGACAGGCGGGTGCGGCTGATCCCCAGGGTCGCGGCGAGGTCGGCGGGGTGGGCGGGGTTATCGCGCAGGGCGAGCAGGATGCGGCAGCGGATGGGGTCGGCGAGCGCGCGGCCGAAGCGCGCGAGTGCGTCTATGTCGGTGGCGATCGTCAGCACACATCCAGAGTACAAGGTTTCCTGAATTCATTGCCACCTGGACTCTTGTGGCGGATGGCGCGCATGGCGTGACGAGACGCGGAACCTGGGAAATCACTAAGCCTTCCTGGTAGTTACTGGGAAAATTCTCAGAAAATCCACGTGAAATCCTTGTTCGGCCGTGTGGGGCCGCGCGAACATGGGAGCTGGCCCGGGGGACCGGCGAAACACCCACCCCCGCGCGCACGACCCGCCCTCCGATACGCCCTCACTGGAACTCATTTCGTGTCTATACAAACACGGAACGAAGTAACGCGTTTCACATCCACACCTCCCCACCCCCCACCTCCCACCCAACGCCGCTTCTTCCCCGAGGTGCAGGGGCTGCGCGCACTCGCCGTGATCATCGTGCTCGTCTACCACGTCAACCACGAGCTACTGCCGGGGGGCTACGTCGGCGTCGACGTGTTCTTCGTGATCTCCGGCTTCCTCATCACCACGTTGATGCTGCGCGAGGCCAGAACCCACGGGCGGGTGTCGCTGAGCGGCTTCTACATCCGCCGTATCCGGCGTATCCTGCCCGCCGCCACCCTGGTTCTCGCCGTCACGGGCGCCCTCGCCTTCGTGGTGCTACCGGCGCCCCGCCTTGGTGACACGGCGGCGCAACTGGTCGCCAGCGCCGCCTACGTGGAGAACCTGTACCTGGCCCACCAGTCCGTGGACTACCTGGCCGCCGAGACCGCGGCGAGCCCGGTACAACACTTCTGGTCACTGGCGGTCGAGGAGCAGTTCTACCTGCTGTGGCCGCTGCTGTTCGTGGGGTGGCTCGCTCTGGGGGCCGGGCGGCGCGACGAACGGATGATCATCGCCGCCACCTCGACGGTCGTGGCCATCTCGTTCGCCTGGTCGGTGTGGCTGGCCGCCAACACCCCCCAGTCCGCCTACTTCCTCCCGCAGGGACGTATGTGGGAGCTGGCCGCGGGGGGAGTCCTGGCCCTCCTGCTCTCCCGCTGGCGCCCGCCCGAGAACACGCGCTGGGCACTCGGCTGGGCCGGGATCGCCGCCATCGCGACCGCCACCCTCACCTACGACGACGCCACCCCGTTCCCCGGATGGGCCGCGACCCTGCCCGTCCTGGGCGCCATGGCCGTCATCACCGCCGGGGACACCCCTGGCCGTTGGTCGGCCCACGCCCTGTTGCGCACCCGACCCGCGGGATTCCTCGGGGACCTGTCCTATGCCCTCTACCTGTGGCACTGGCCGCTGATCGTGTTCACCCTCGCCCTCACCGAGCGACCGGAGCTCACCCCGTTCGAGGCGGTCCTCGTGCTGAGCGGCACGTTCCTGCTGTCCTGGGGCACCAAGATCGCCGTGGAGGACCCCGTGCGCGGGGCCGGCCTGCCGCGGGCCGGGCGTGGCGCCGCGGCGTTCGCGCTCACCGGGCTGATGGTGGTTACCACGATCGGCGGCGGGAACTACCTGCACCTGCAACGGCTGGACGACGTGCGGTTCGACCCGGCGGTGCACGTGGGGCCCGAAGCGATCGGCCACCAGGACCCCGAGGGCGACGGCACCGCCATCTACCCGCCCCCGGTAAGCGCCGAAGCCAACCTGCCCAGCGTCTACGATGACGACTGCCAGGCCAGTCCCGCGGTGACCACCCCACGAAGCTGCGTCTACGGCCCCGACGACGCCACCCGTGACGTCGCCGTCATCGGCGACTCCCACGCCGCCCACTGGGTGCCCGCGCTGCGCGAGGTCGCCCAGCACCAACGATGGCGACTGCACACCTACACCAAGTCGTCCTGCGCGTTCACCAGCACGCTGCTCGAACGCGCCGGCAGTTCCTATCCGCAGTGCCAGCAGTGGAACCAGGCCGTGGTCGAGGAGCTGGTCTCCGAGGTCGAACCCGACATGGTCCTCACCAGCTCCGCCACCCAGGCACGCGCCCACCGAGCCGACTCCGAGGAGCAGAACACCGCGATGCTCGCCGAGGGTATGGCGGGCCTGTGGGCACCCCTGGACGCCGCCGACATCGACATCGTCGCGATCCGCGACACTCCCAAGTCCCTGGCGCGGATCCCCGAATGCGTCGACCGTCACACCGACGACCTCCACGAATGCGCCAGGCCCGAATCGGAGGCGCTGTCCGAGGACGACCCGCAGGAACTCGCGGTGGCCGAGTACGACGCCCCGGCGGACCTCGTCGACCTCACCGACCGGTTCTGCGTCGACGAGAACTGCCCGCCGGTGGTCGGCAACGTGCTCGTCTACCGCGACAGCCACCACCTGACCGCCACCTACTCGCGACTACTCGCCCCCGACCTGCGGGACCGCCTTTGACGCCCTCCTCGTCCCCGTGAGGGCGGCGCGCGACAGCACCGGCCCGGATCAGCTCCCATCCACGAGCCGCAGGTCTTCGAGTGGCCCCGGCTCGCCCTCGGCCAGCGGGGGCCGCTCGAAGCAGATACTGACCTCACAGTCGACGTAGGGGCCGAAGCGGGCGATACGCCGGTACCCGGCGCGCTCGTACGGCGCCATCGACTCCGGCCGCCCGGCCCCGGTCTCCAGGTCCTCACCGTAGTGCCGCACGACCCCGCGCTCCTGCTCGACGCGCGGCCGGGCGGCGGTCGCGTGCTCCCCAGCCGATCTCCTCGACAGGAGAGCACGGTTCAGTAACCCATGCCAGCGCTGGCGGGCACGACGCCGCGGTCAAGACGGTAGAGCACGTGCCGGGAGAGCTCATGACCAGCGGGCAGCCGGGGATGGTCGAAGTCGTCCACGGGGTCGTGACGCATTCCCAACCGCCGCATCACCGCCCGCGAGCGGGTGTTGGCCTCGGTGGTGAACGCCACGATCTCACCCACTCCCACGGTGACGAAGGCGTGCCGGACCGCGGCGCGGGCCGCCTCGGTGGCGTACCCATGCCCCCAGGCATGCCGCGCCAGGCGCCACCCGACCTCCATGGCCGGGGTGAAGTGAGCCTCGAAAGGGACGTCCTGCACCCCGGTGAAGCCGATGAAGTCCCCGTTGTGTCGGGTCTCCAGCGCCCAGAGCCCGTAGCCGGCGTTGTGGAGTGACTCTCGCAACCGTCGTAGCATCGCCAACGACTCCCCACGCGTCAGCGAGGCCGGCAGGTAGCGCACAACCTCCGGGTCGGCGTTGAGATGGGCGAAGGGCTCCAGGTCGTCCTCGCGCCATTGCCGAAGCAGCAGACGTTGCGTACGCAGCTCACTTACCCCGCTCACTTCGGTGACTCTAGGTTCGGCGCCCGGCCCGCGCAACCACTCAGGTGTTGGGAGGAACGGTGGTGCCGGCGCCGCGGTGGCGGGTGCGCACCCTCGCCCGGTCGTCGGGCAGTGTCGGCTCACCGACCCCCTCGACGGTGAACCCCGCGTCGCGGATCATCGCCAGGTCGGCCTGTCCAGGCTGGCCCTCACTGGTCAGGTAGTCACCCAGGAAGATCGAGTTGACCACGTGCAGCGCGAGCGTCTGCAACCCGCGCAGGTGGATCTCCCGGCCCCCGGCCAGCCGCACCTCGGCGTCCGGGAAGACCAACCGGGCCACCACCAGGATGCGAAGGCACCGCTGCGGTGTGAGGTCCCACCTGCCGGCCAGCGGCGTACCGTCGAAGGGGATCAGGAAGTTCACCGGCACCGAGTCCGGGTCCAACTCTCGTAGGGCGAACAACGCGTCGACGATGTCGTCGTCGGTCTCGCCCAGGCCGGCGATGAGCCCGGAGCACGGCGACAGGCCCGCCGTCGTGGCGCTGCGTACGGTGTCGACGCGGTCGGAGAAGCCGTGCGTGGTGCAAATGTCGGAGTAGCGCTCGGCCGAGGTGTTCAGGTTGTGGTTGTAGGCGTCGACCCCGGCCTCGCGCAGCCGGTCGGCCTGGCCCTCGGAGAGCAACCCCAGGCAGGCGCACACCTCCACGCCGGGGTGTTCGGCCTTGATTTCGGCGATGGTGGGTTCCAGGCGGCCCACGTCCCGGTCTGTGGGGCCGCGGCCGCTGGCGACCAGGCACACCCGCGAGGCGCCCGCGTCGATCCCACAGGAGGCCGCCGTACGCGTCTCCTCGGGGGACAACCAGGTGTAGGTGAGAATGTCGGCGGAGGAGCCCAACCGTTGGGAACAGTAGGTGCAGTCCTCGGGACACAGCCCACTCTTGAGGTTGACCAGGTAGTTGAGTTTGACACGGCGTTCGAAGTAGCGAAGCCGCACGCGGAAGGCCGCCGCGACGGCGTCGAGGAGGTCGTCGTCGGTGCTGGTGAGCACTTCCAGTAGTTCGGTGCGGGTGGGCTGTTCGCGGCGCAGCGCCTTCTGCGCGAGGAGGTCGAATTTCGCCATGCGGCTGATGATCCGGTACCGGCCGGGTCGTGGTCAGCCGCGAGACACGCCAAAGTTCACCCGCTGTGGTTGTGGAGCCGCTCTAGCGTCGCCGCCCGGACAGCGCCAGCAGACGGGTCTGCGCGTCGGCGTCGTCGGACACCGGCACCGGGGGAGCGAACAGCGGACCACCGGCCATGCCCTGCTGTTCGGCCCAGTCCAGCACCCTGGCCGCCAGGGAGGGGTCGAGATCCTCGTCGACACCGAGGGCGCGGGCCAGGTCCCAGGCGTGCACCGTCAGGTCGAAGGTCATCTGCCACAGGTACAGCGAGGCGTGGGCGTCGCCGAACGACAGGTGCACGGTGCGCTCGGTCGCGTCGGGCTGTAGCCAGGCGTTGCGGGCCTCCCGCGAAGCGACCTCCCAGGTGGCGATGGGGTTCTCGCCCAGGAGATCGCCCTCGTAGCGGTCGCCGGCCTCCTCGATTCGGCCGCCGGCCAGCAGGAACGGCACCCAGAGTTGTTCCCCCACGAGGTGGTTGACCAGGTCGTGGACGTCCCATTCGGCGCACGGTGTGGGCTCGCCCCACTGTGTCATCCCCACGGCCCTCACCCGGCGGTCGAACTCGCCCATGGCCCGGCCGTGCAGGTCCAGCAGGTCCGACATGCGCTGGCTCCTTCCGTCACGCCACGATCGACTTCTTTACCGGGAGTGGGCTACCCGGCCCGCCCTGACACCCAACGCCGAGCGGGGCGTTCGTTGGTGCGCGGAGCCGGCACAGCCGGGGCACCGCTGGTGCGGCCCGCCTGGGACGTCAGGTTGCTCGGCGGGCGTGTTGGGGCAGGCGGTGGGGAAGAGACGCCCAACACCACACACCAAAACCATAGAGTAACAAAATAATCACTCTATGATCATAGCAGTGTGTCATCCGAGCCTGGAGGTCCACATGGACATCGTCGCGCTCATCGGCCGAGTACTCTTCGTGCTGGTCTTTCTGATGTCGGGGTTCAACCACCTGACGAACCTGGCCGCCATGTCCGGCTACGCCGAGTCCAAGAACTTCCCCGCCCCACGCGCCGCGGTCGCCGTGAGCGGAATCTGGATCATCGTCGCCGCGCTTCTGGTGCTGATCGGTGTCTGGGGCGACCTCGGCGCCCTGATGCTGTTCGTGTTCCTCGTCGCGACCGCGTTCGGCTTCCACGCCTTCTGGTCGGAGAGCGACCCGGGCACCCAGCAGAACGAGATGAACCACTTCCTCAAGGACATCGCCCTGGCCGGAGCCTCACTGGTGCTGTTCGCCGTCTTCAGCCAGGTCGGTATCGGTCTGACCGCCACCGGCCCGTTGTTCGGCTAACAAGCCCCGGTACGGGCCAAGCGGGACCCGTATGACGGGAATGTCCACGACCAGCGGACACGGATACGCTAGTCACGGGCTCAGCTCCTGTTGTCTCAGGAGCCCTCGGTGCGGCGCGCCCACGCCAGCCGGGGGCGTCTTCCCGTCGGCTCCGGCCCTCACTCCTCAGGGAGCGGAACCGGAGTGCGAGATCCCTGGATTCCCCCGGTCAGGCCGGGCGATACTAGGTCCTGCCGGCCCTCTACCTGGGGGTATCCCGATGAGGCTACTCGTCGTGGACAACCACGACTCCTACACCTACAACCTGGTCCAGTTGCTCTCTCGCGTACTGGGCGATCACCCCACGGTGGTGACCAACGACGACGAGCGCTGGCGGGAGCTCGATCCGGCACGGTTCGACGCCGCGGTCATCTCCCCGGGCCCGGGGCGCCCCCAGCACCCCCGCGACCTCGGCCAGGTGCCGCGTGTGCTGGCGGTACCCGGCCTTCCCGTCCTCGGGGTCTGCCTGGGCCACCAGGCCATCGCCCACGCCGCCGGGGCCAATGTCGGCCCGGCCCCGGCGGCACGCCACGGCCATCTCAGCCGTGTGCACCACACCGCGCGTGGGCTTTTCGCGAACCTGCCGCAGGACTTCACGGCGGTGCGCTACCACTCGCTGGCCGCGCCCCCGCCACTGCCCACCCCCCTGTCGGCGACGGCCTGGGCCGAGGACGGGGTGGTCATGGCGCTGGAACACGCCACTCTGCCCCGCTGGGGAGTCCAGTTCCACCCCGAGTCCATCGCCACCGAGCACGGGGCGACTCTGGTCGCCAACTTCGCCCACCTGGCCAGCCAGGCACGCGCCCTGTCCCAAACCCCGGCGACGCGCCCGGACCCGGGAGAGACCGAAAACCCCCACGACACCCACCACACCGAACCCACCCCCTCTCACCTCCACGAACACCGGGGATCCGTGACCGAAACCCGCGCGGCGGCCCTCGATCCGCACCCCGCCCACCCCCTGCGGGTCCGGGTTCTGGACCACGCGGTCGACACCGACCACGCCTTCACCCGACTCCACGGAGACTCCCAGTACGCGTTCTGGCTCGACAGCAGCCGCCTCGGCGGCACCGCCCGCTTCTCCTTCCTCGGCGACGCCAGCGGCCCCACCAGCGAGGTACTCACCTACCGGGTCGGCGACACCGCGGTCGCGGTCCACACCCACGACGGGCAGCGGCGCGAGGCGGGCACCATATTCGACGCGCTGCGCCGGCGCGTCGCCCACCGCCCCCACAGCCACGACACCGGCCTGCCGTTCGACTTCAGCGGCGGCTACGTCGGCTACTTCGGATACGAGCTCAAGGCCGACTGCGGTGCCTCGGCGGCCCACCGCGCCCCCACCCCGGACGCGGTCTGGCTGCGCTGCGACCGCGTGGTGGCCGTGGACCACCACCACGACCGCACCTATCTGGTGGCCAGCGCCCACGACCCCGGCGCACAGGACTGGCTGGCCGCCACCGAGAACATTCTGACCACCGGCGACCCGCCCCCATCACCGCCCGTCGGGACCGGAACCTCGGGCATCGACATCGAACCGCTGCTGGAGCATCCTCGCGAGCGCTACCTCACCGACATCAAACAGTGCCTGGACCACCTCGCCGCCGGGGAGAGCTACGAGATCTGCCTGACCAACCGGCTACGGATGGATGCCCCGCCCGACGACCTCGCCTACTACCGGCGACTGCGCGCCGCACGGCCCGCCCCCTATGCCGCGCTGTTGCGGCTGGGCGAGGTCAGCGTCCTCAGCGCCTCACCCGAACGCTTCCTGCGCATCGACGCCCACGGGGTCGCCGACAGCCGCCCCATCAAGGGCACGGCCGCGCGCCACCCCGACCCCGAAACCGACGCCCAACGGGCCGAGGCGCTGCGCGCCGGCGCCAAGACCCGTGCCGAGAACCTGATGATCGTCGACCTGCTGCGCAACGACCTGGGACGGGTGTGCCGGGTCGCGAGCGTGGACGTGCCGGCGTTCATGTACACCGAGTCCCACGCCACCGTGCACCAGCTGGTCTCCACGGTCCGGGGCAGCCTGCGGGCGGATGTCACCCCGGTGGACGCGATCCGCGCCTGTTTCCCCGGTGGTTCCATGACCGGGGCGCCGAAGCTGCGCACCATGGAGATCATCGACCAGCTGGAGTCCTCGGCGCGTGGGGTCTACTCGGGCGCGCTGGGCTATGTCGCCCACAACGGGACCGCTGACCTGAGCATCGTCATTCGCGCCGCCGTGCGCCACGGCGACACGCTCACCGTCGGCGCGGGTGGGGCCATCGTTTTGGACTCCGAGCCCGACGAGGAGTACGCGGAGATGCTGCTCAAGGCCGCGGTCCCGTTGGAGGGCGGGTGAGGGCCCATCCACGGTGGTGAGCCAGGCGTTCGTGCCGGTCGTGGCCGCGGTGGAGGCGGTACCGTGACGACCATGGACAATGACGCGATCGAACGGCCGTCCACCTCGGTCGAGGACTACGTGAAGGTCATATATGACCTGCAGGAACGTGGTTCTGGCCCGGTGACGATCTCGGGGATGGCCGAACGCCTGTCAGTGTCCAACTCCTCGGTGTCGGGAATGCTGCGCAAGCTCGGCGAGCTCGGCCTGGTCGAGCACCAACGCTACGGCGACGTCCGGCTCACCGACACCGGGACCAAGGCCGCCCTCGCGGTTCTGCGGCGGCACCGGCTGCTGGAGACCTACCTGGTCGAGGCGTTGGGCTACTCCTGGGACGAGGTGCACGACGAGGCCGAGACCCTGGAGCACGTCGTCTCCGACAAGTTCGTCCAACGCATCGCCGACCACCTGGGCAACCCGAAGGTGGACCCGCACGGCGACCCCATTCCCACCATCGAGGGCGACATCGTCGAACGCGACACCCACCTGCTCTCCGAGGCGACCACCGGAACGGCGGGTGTCATTGTCCGGGTCAACGACTCCGACCCCCACCTGCTGCGCTACCTGGCCGACCAGCGGATCGGCATCGGGATGCGGGTGGAGGTGGTCGAGCGCCAACCCTTCGGCGGGTCCCTGGTGATCCGTGTCGGTCCGCCCGAGGACCAGCGCGAGCAGCCACTGGGGTTGGTGGCGGCCGAGGCGCTGTGGATCGCCCCGTCGAGTCAGTGATGGTTCACAACGATCGGAGCGCGGACACCGTCACCACCGGGCGACTCCCGAGCAGCGTTGACTCGTGGGCGCCGAACGCGGCGCGGGAACCGTTGTAGGAGAAGAACGCGTGGCCGTGCCCAGATCCGGCGGGTTGGCCATGATCCCGCCGTTGATGTAGTCGGCGTCGTGCTCGGTCGCCCAACGCTCGGTCCTCTGAGGTGTCGAATCCGCCCGGCTGCCGCCGCGTCACGCACCGGTTCGGCTGACCTCGCCGACCCGAACCCAGAACCCCAAGTCAAGTTGAGGTCAATCCCGGTTCGACGCGAACCTCGGATGACTGGCGCGACGCGAGGGGGCGCGCCACACCACGCGTGGCACGCCCCCCTCAGAGCGGGACCTCACCCCGATGTTTCTCAACCCGAAACAACGGCAGCTCACGCTGCCCGAGGCCCCGCCCACCACCACTGCGCCCCGGCACCGTTACGGGGAAATATCCAGCTCGCAGCCGGTACCGGAGACGACCAGGCCGCCATCCGGGTCCGGGGCGGTGCTCGCGTCATCGCACACGTACTCCTCATCCCGCTCTTGGTCGACGAGGACGAACCCGACCGTGCCCGGTGCCCCGCCATCACCGCGGACACACTGATAGCCGGTCGCCTCGGCGGTCACTGAGTTGTAGTCCACGCTGGCGCAGTCGTAGACGACGATGGCCGCCGCGCCCAGGGCGGGACCGGTCACCGCGCTCCAGGCGGCGATGCCCGTGATAGCGGCGACGACACACGTCAGTGAGCGAATACGCACAATCCCTCCATCGCTAGGAGTCACTAAACAATTTCATACAGTAACAACCATTGGGGGTGGTGACCATCGACTGCCCCGGGGTAGTCGATGGTCACCGGCGCGCCGGTGGGGGCGGGGTATCGGCGCACCGGCCATACCGCTGACCCGCGCAGAGACAGAGCGGAGACAGAACTGTGAGGTCTCGCGGTCTCTGGCGAGAACGCGAGACCCCACAGCCTCCGCACGTGGCGCCTTCCCTCGGAAAGCTGGCGGCCGGCCACCGCACGCGACCAGGCAGCGGATGTACGCTCTCGCGGGCTGGACGAAGGCCGGCCGCCCAGGCCGTTGAGCTGGGCACCGATCCCGTCGGCCCGCGTGATTCATCGGCCCGCTCCGGGGTAGCGGACATTCATGGTGACAGACCGCCACGACGACGAGGGGGGCCAGGGGAGCGCGTTCGGCGACAGCCGCCCGTTGGCCGATCGCCGGTCACAGCGCAGCGATCCCTTCCCCGAGCCCGGTGACGAGTTCGCCGGCGAGCACGCGCCCTCGGAGACCGATCCGGCCGCATGGTCGCCCCGGCAGAGCGTGCGGGACAACCGACCCGAGTGGCCAACGCGGGCCTAACCGGGCCCCGCTCACCGCGGCGCGTCCCCCGACGTGGGGGCGCGTGAGGACGACAGCGCGCAGTCCCCGCACGTGCCACCGCCCGGAACCCGGTAGTACAGGCAGCACGTGGTGCGGACGAACACGGGATGGCCATCCGCCTGCGGCGGAACGAACTCACCCAGACCGGCCAGGGGAGCCCGGGCGAGCACCCGCTCGGCCAGCCCGCGGGCCTCGCCGGCCCGGTGCGGCCGGGCGGCGGCCACAGCGGTGACCGCACCGGCCAGCGCCGAGGCCACGTTGCCCCACAGCAGCCGCGGCGCGACGGTGACGTGGGCACGCAGCGCGGCGCCAAGGGGAGCCAGAACCCCTTCCAGCGCGTACACGCGTACCAGGGCCGCGGCCTCATCGAGGCCACCCTCCCCGAGGGAGAGGAGGGCCGTCTCGCTACCCAGCGCGAACGACAGGGGGCCCGTACGGCTGGGGGACCAGTACAGCGCAGTGGGGTCGGGACCGTGGCCGTGGCACAGCAGAGAGCCCACGACCGGACAGAGCACGCGTGTGGCCAGCCCCTGATACAGCAGCGAGGCCGCCACCCGTTTCTCGACACCGCTGGCGGGCACCGCCGCGGAGTCCGCCAGGCGGTCCCGCACGTCGGTGACCTCGGCCGCCAACAGGTCGGGACGGTTCCACAGGTCACTGACGGGATGTATCGCGGTGCAGCGCTCCGGGGCGAGGACGAAGAAGGGGTTGATCGCCCCGATGTCGGTAAGCGCCGCGCGCAGGCGCGACTCGCTCATCGGTACCTCCGGGATCCCCATGGGCCGGCCTCCCCCGCGGCCGTCCGCCGGTGTGCCGTTGGAGTGTTCACGCTAGCGCCCCGGCCGCGGCGTGCCGTCCCCACGCGCGAGTACGCACCACTTATGATAAAAGTTAGTCATGGCCAACATTCAAGATTGGTTATCTTTAACCCGCTGGCCGGTAGTGGCCCCCCTCGCCCTGACCATGTTCGCCGCCCCCGCATGCACCAACGCCTCCTCCTCGGCCGCCGAGGAGGCCCCCGTGCTCACCACGTTCACCGTGCTCGCCGACATGACCCGCAACGTCGCCGGAGACGAGTTCGACGTGGTCTCGCTCACCCGCCCCGGAGCCGAGATCCACTCCTACGAACCCACCCCCGACGACCTGGTGCGCGGGCAGGACGCCCACCTCATCCTCGCCAACGGCCTCGGCCTGGAGGCCTGGTTCACCCAGTTCACCGACCAGATCGACGCCCCCACCGCCACGCTCAGCGACGGAGTCGAGACGATCCCCATCGCGGAGGGCGCCCACGAGGACCAGGCCAACCCGCACGCCTGGATGTCACCGGACAACGCCCACACCTACGTCGACAACATCCGCGACGCGCTGACCGACCTCGCCCCGGAGAACGCCGCGACATTCGAGTCCAACGCCGAGGCGTACAAAGCCGAGATCTCCGAGGTCGGCGAGTACCTCAGCACCGAGCTCGACACCCTGCCCGAGGAGCATCGCGCCCTCGTCACCTGCGAGGGCGCGTTCTCCTACCTCGCGCGTGACGCCGGGTTGCGCGAACAGTACCTGTGGCCGGTCAACGCCGAAACCGAGGCGACCCCCCGCCAGGTCGCCTCCACCGTCGGCTTCGTCGAGGACAACGACGTACCCGCCGTGTTCTGCGAGAGCACCGTCAACGACGACGCGCAACGCCAGGTCGCCGAGGAAACCGGAGCGCGCCTGGGCGGTGAGCTCTACGTCGACTCGCTCTCCAAGACCGACGGCCCCGTTCCCACCTACCTCGACCTGCTGCGCCACGACGCCGAGACCATCGTGGCGGGGCTGACCGAACAGGAGCGACCATGACCACCCCGGCGCTGCGCGTCCGAGATCTCACAGTCCGCTACGGGGACGTCCTCGCCCTCGACTCGGTGAGCCTGACTGTGGCCCCCGCGCGCATCTGCGGACTGGTCGGCACGAACGGCTCCGGGAAAACCACCCTGTTCAAGTCCGTCCTGGGACTGGTCACCGCCGAGGACGGCCAGGTCGACATGCACGGCCACCGACCACGCGAGGCCCGCACGAAAGGCATCGTGGGCTACGTCCCGCAGACGGAACAGGTTGACTGGCACTTCCCGGTCCGCGTTATCGACGTCGTGATGATGGGCCGCTACGGACACATGGGGCCCACCCGGCGCCCGCGGCGCGCCGACCACGACGCCGTCACCGCCGCGCTGGAACGCACCGGACTGACCCACCTGGCGCACCGCCAGATCGGAGCGCTGTCCGGGGGGCAGCGCAAGCGGGCGTTCATCGCCCGCGCCATCGCCCAGGACGCCAACCTGCTCCTGCTCGACGAACCCTTCGCGGGCGTGGACAGCCACGCGCAGGCCGACATCGTCGACGTGCTGCACGCGATGCGCCACGAAGGACACACCCTGCTGGTCTCCACGCACGACCTCGCCGGGCTCGCGCGACTGTGCGACGAGGCGATCCTGCTGCAACGCCGGGTGGTCGCCCACGGTCCACCGGAACGGGTGTTGACCCCACAGAACCTGGTCGAGGCGTTCGGGGGCTCGACCGGAACAGTGGCGGAGGGGGTCCGATGACCGCGCTCGTGGAGTGGTTCACCGTCCCGTTCCAGTTCGACTTCATGCGGAGAGCGCTCCTGGTCAGTGTGCTGGCCGGGGCGACCTGCGCGATCCTGTCCTGCTGGCTCACCCTCATCGGCTGGTCGCTGCTGGGCGACGCCGTCTCGCACGCGGTACTGCCCGGTGTGGTGCTGGCCTACCTGTTCGGGCTGCCGTTCGCCGCCGGGGCACTGACCTTCGGCGCCGGATCGGTCGCGCTGATCGGCGTGGTCAACCGCACCTCACGAGTCAAGGAGGACGCCGCCATCGGGGTCGTGTTCACCTCCCTGTTCGCGGTCGGCGTGGTGCTGATCTCGACGGTCCCCAGCGACACCGACCTGACCCACATCCTGTTCGGAAACGTGTTGGGCGTTTCCACCACCGACATCACCCAGATCCTGGTCATGGCCGCGGTGGTACTCACGGCGGTGGCGGTCAAACACCGCGACCTCACCCTCTACGCCTTCGACCCGGTCCACGCCCACGCGATCGGCCTCAGCCCGCGCCGGCTGGAGGCGCTGCTGCTGGGTCTGCTGTCGCTGACGGTGGTGATCGCCCTGCAGGCGGTGGGCATCATCCTCGTGGTCGCCATGGTGATCATCCCCGGCGCGACCGCCTACCTGCTCACCGACCAGTTCGAGCGGATGCTGCGCATCGCGGTGGCCGTGTCGGTGGCCGCCTCCGTGCTCGGCACCTACGCCAGCTTCCACCTGGACGTCTCCACCGGCGGGACGATCGTGCTCGCCCAAGCGGGCGCGTTCCTGCTGGCCTACCTGTTCTCGGTGCGCCACGGTGTGGTGCCCACCGCGTGGCGGACCCTCACGCGCCGCCGCGCGCGCCCGCCACGCCGAGACCGCGGTCTCAGGTGAGAATCGCCAACTGGCGCGACTGGGCCACCAGAGTGCCGGTGGAGTCGAACACGTCGAAGTCCTCCTCGTGGTACCCGTCGGAGACGTGCCGCGTTGCCGCGCGGCAGGCCAGCCACCCCGGAGCGGGGCGTCCCCGCACGTGCACGGTCAGCTCCACCGTGCTGGAGCCCTTCTCCCCGAGCTCCATGACCACCGGTGGCCCCGCGTCGACCAGCATCGGCAACGCGGCCACGTCAGCCTCCCGCCCGACCATGCGCATCCAGAACTCCCATTCGGGCCGGCCGCTGGGTGCCCCCCGCATCCACCCGGGCAGCCGTGGGGTGCGGTACTCGATCTGGTCGAGCATGCTGACCCCGGGCAGCTCGATTCCCGCCATGGGGTCGGTGCACTCCTCGGGCGGCGGCAGGTCCGGGACGGTGTTCACGGTGTGGGTGGGGCCGCCATCGCCCAGGTCACCGAAGGTGGCGGTGGCGCGCACGATCTCCTTACCGTCCTGCACCAGGCGGGCCTGTCCGGTGGCGGTTCGCCGCCCGTCGCGGACGACCTCGGTGCTCAGACTGGCCCGGCCGGGGTTGGCCGGGCGCAGAAAGAACCCCGACACCACCAGGGGGAGAGGACGGGCGATGTCCTCGTGCAACGCCCTGACCGCCAAGGCCAGTAGGTAGCCACCGTTGGGGTGGCCGGTCAGCACCGTCCACCTGTCGGAGACGGTGGCCCCACGCCGCCCGTCGCCACCCGGGTGGGAGGCCGTGTCGACGTCGAAGGGGTGCGGGCCGTCCTGGCGCCCCGCCGCCATACCAGTGGTGCTCATCGCTGTCCTCCACGGATCCGTGACCGGCAACGCCCGGCCAACACCACCAAGCTTGGCCTCGCGCCACACAGCGGGCAATTACCCGGCGGGTAATACCCGCCCCGGCCACTCGCCTCAGTGCGTGGCCCGCGCGTGCTCGTTGAGGAACCCCGCGGTCGCGGAGTCGGCGGGAAAGAACGCCTCGATGACGATCTCGGAGGCCGTCACCTCCAGCGGGGTGCCGATCACGGCCAGGGTGCTGAAGAACACGAGCTCGTTTCCCCGGTAGAGCAGCCGTAGCGGCACCACCACATCGCCGGGCCCGGGCAGCTCCACCTCGGGTTCCTCCTGGTCGCACGGCAACGCCACCAGTTCCTCGTACAGGGCGCTCAGCCCCTCATCGCCGGTGAGATCCACCTGACGCTGTAACCGCCGCAGCAGGTGGGCCCGCCATTCCCCCAGGTTGACGACCCGTGGGGCGAACCCCTGAGGGTGCAGGCCCACCCGCAGCGAGTTGGACGGTGGTGCCAGCAGGGCGGGGGAGACCCCCGAACCCAGCAGGGTGCGGGCGGCGTCGTTGAGGTCGACGATGTTGTAGAGCCGATCGACAGTGAGCGCCGGGTAGGGCTCGTGGCCGGCGAGGACCTGGCGCACCGCCGCGCGCACCGGCGCCATCTCGGGCGCACGCAGCGAGTGCTCAGGGTAGGCGGGAGCGTAACCGCCCGCCAGCAGCAGCCGGTTGCGCTCCCGCAACGGCACGTCGAGATGCTCGGCCAGTGTGAGGATCATCTCCCGGCTGGGGCGGGTACGCCCGGTCTCCACGAAGCTGAGATGACGGCTACTCACCCCCGCCTGCGAGGCCAGGGCGAGCTGGCTCAGCCCGCCGCGCCGACGGTGCTCGCGCAGCAACGTACCCACCGAAGGCGTGTTCAGCGTCGTCACCCCGTCACGGTATCCACCCCCGGAACGCCAGCCCACCGCGCCCGGCGTGGTGACCCTTCCCACACCCCGACAGGCGCACCCCCACACACCCACCGCCACGGCCGATCTCACAGAGGTGGGACCACCACCGTGAACCCTCTGTTTCGCCAATGTTACCGCGCGACACGTTCCGGCAACGGCGGCTTCCTAGCGTCAGTGACGCAACCGCACACCAACGAGGAAGGCCACGCCGTGACCTCCGAAACCACGACATCACACCGGCGATGGGGTGGGCGCTGGATCGAGCACTGGGACCCCGAGGACCACGAGTTCTGGCGGGCCACCGGCCGCCCCGTGGCCCGACGCAACCTGTGGGCCTCCATCCTGGCCGAACACCTGGGATTCTCCATCTGGTCGATGTGGTCGGTCCTGGTGCTGTTCATGGAGCCCGAGCACGGCTTCACCTTCACCGCCGAACAGAAGTTCCTACTGGTGTCGGTGGTCTCACTCGTGGGAGCGGTGCTGCGGGTGCCCTACACCCTGGCGGTGCCCATCTTCGGTGGGCGCAACTGGACCCTGATCTCGGCGGCCGCGCTACTGGTGCCCACCGGGCTGGCGTTCTACCTCATGCACAACCCCCACACCCCGTTCTGGCTGTTCGTGCTGCTGGCCGCCACCGCCGGCCTGGGCGGGGGCAACTTCTCCTCCTCGATGGCCAACATCAACCAGTACTTCCCCGAACGGGAGAAGGGCTGGGCGCTGGGCCTCAACGCCGGCGGCGGCAACATCGGCGTAGCCACCGTGCAACTCGTCGGCCTGGGTGTGATCGCGCTGTTCACCGCCAGCGCCGGCGCCGTGGTGCCCCTGCTCTACGCACCGTTGTTGCTGCTGGCCCTGTGGGTGGCCTTCACCCGCATGAACAACCTGGCCACCGCCCGCACCGACACCAAAGCCCAACTGGCCGCCACCAAGGACAAGCACTTCTGGATCATGTCCGTGCTCTACATCGCCACGTTCGGCTCCTTCATCGGGTTCGGGTTCGCCTTCGGGCTGCTGCTGCAGAACCAGTTCGACCGCACCGCCCTGGAGGCCGCCTCGGTGGCCTTCCTCGGTCCCGCCCTCGGCTCCCTGATCCGCCCGGTCGGCGGCTGGCTGGCCGACCGCTACGGCGGTGCCCGCATCACCCTGGCCACCTTCGCCACCATGGCCGCCGGTACCGGCCTGATCACCGTGGCCGTGGTCACCGACTCGCTGGCACTGTTCGTCGCCACCTTCATCGTCCTGGTGCTGTTCACCGGCATCGGCAACGGCTCCACCTACAAGATGGTCCCCAACATCTACGCCGCCAAGGCCCAGGACCAGATCGCCGCCGGCGCCCCCCGCGAGGAAACCCTCGCCCAGAACAAACGGATCGCCAGCTCCATGCTGGGGCTGATCGGCGCGGTCGGCGCGCTGGGCGGAGTGGCCATCAACCTGGTGTTCCGGGAGTCCTTCGGCGCAACCGGCTCGGCCACCCCCGCCTTCCTGGCGTTTCTCGCCTTCTACGCGGTGTGCGCGGTGCTGACCCACGTGGTCTACGTACGCACCCCTTCCCACGCGCCATCCAACCCCGCCGCCCCCCAACAGGTGTCGTCATGACCACCACCCACTGCCCCTACTGCGCCCTCCAGTGCGCGATGCACCTGGACCCCGGACCCACGGGAGAGCTGACGGTGCGCCCGGCGGAGTTCCCCACCAACCGGGGCGGGTTGTGCCGCAAGGGCTGGACCTCGACCGAACTGCTCTCCTCACCCCAACGGCTCACCCGCCCCCTGCTACGCAGGAACCGCACCGACGACTTCACCGAGGTCGACTGGGACACCGCACTGGACCACGTCGCCGAACGGCTCACCCGGCTACGCGCCCAGCGAGGCCCCGACGCGGTGGCGGTGTTCGGCAGCGGCGCGCTGACCAACGAGAAGAGCTACCTGCTGGGCAAGTTCGCCCGCCTGGCCCTGGGCACCTCCCAGATCGACTACAACGGCCGGTTCTGCATGTCCTCGGCGGCCGCGGCCGGCACCCGCGCCTTCGGCCTGGACCGCGGGATGCCGTTCCCACTGGCCGACCTCGCCGGCGCCGAGGTGGTGCTACTGGCCGGCGCCAACCCCGCCGAGACCATGCCACCCATGATGGGCCACCTCAGCGCCCCGCGACTGATCGTGGTGGACCCGCGCCACTCGGCCACCGCCGCCCAGGCGCTTCACAACGGCGGAATGCACCTGGCACCGCGGCCCGGCAGCGACCTCGCGTTGGCACTGGGCCTGCTGCACGCGGCCCACCTGGAAGGGCTACTGGACACCACCTACATCGCCGAACGCACCACCGGCTTCGAGACCGCATGGCGCAACGCCGCCGCCTTCTGGCCCCAGCACACCGAACACCTCACCGGGGTGCCGGCCCCCCAGATCCGGGCGGCGGCACGGATGCTGGCCAAGGCCCGCGGCGCCTACGTGCTCACCGGCCGCGGCACCGAACAGCACGCCAAAGGCACCGACACCGTCTCCGCCTGGATCAACCTCGCTCTGGCCCTGGGGCTTCCCGGCCGCCAGGGGTCGGGCTACGGCTGCATCACCGGCCAGGGCAACGGCCAGGGCGGACGCGAGCACGGCCAAAAAGCCGACCAGCTGCCCGGATACCGCCGCATTGACGACCCCACCGCCCGCGCCGAACTCGCCCGGGTGTGGGGAGTCGCCGAGCGCACCCTGCCCGGGCCCGGACCCAGCGCCACCGAACTCCTCGACTCCCTGGGCGAGGACACCGGCCCGCACGCGATGCTGCTACTGGGGGCCAACCCGGTGGTCTCGGCCCCCGACGCCACCCACGTTCGCGACCGGATGGCCCGCCTCGAACTCCTCGTGGTGGCCGACTTCGTGATGTCGGAATCGGCCGCGATGGCCGACGTAGTGCTACCCACCGCCCAATGGGCCGAGGAGCGCGGCACCATGACCAACCTCGAAGGGCGCGTGCTGCGCCGCCGCGCGGCCACCCCACCACCCGCCGGCGTGCGCACCGACCTCGAGGTGATCAACGCGCTGGCCACGCGGCTGGGCCAACCAGACGAACGTTTCCCCACCGACCCCGACACGGTGCTCGCCGAGATCGGCACCGCCACCACGGGCGCCCCGGCCGACTACTCCGGGGTGAGCCCCACGCGGCTGGACTCCGGCGAGGCACTGCACTGGCCCGTGGCCGCCACCGGCACCCCCACCCCGCGGTTGTTCCTGGACAGCTTCGCCCACCCCGACGGGCGCGCCCGGTTCGTCCCCGTGAACCACCGCCCACCCGCCGAGGACACCACCCCCGAGTACCCCCTCCTGGCCACCACCGGACGCGTCATGGGCCACTACCAGTCCGGCGCCCAGACCCGCCGGGTAGCCGAGCTGGCCCGGGCCGAGCCCCAGGCCCACGTCGAGATGCACCCCGACACCGCCGCCCGCAACGGCCTGGTCCAGGGCCAGTGGGCCCGGGTGACCTCACGACGCGGCAGCACCACCGCCCAGGTGCGGCTGCACCCCCAGGCCCGCCTGGACACCGTGTTCCTGCCGTTCCACTACGACGCCGACCAGGCCGCCAACAACCTCACCAACCCCGCCCTCGACCCCACCAGCCGCATGCCCGAGTTCAAGGTCAGTGCCGTACGCGTCGAACCCCACCACGACGAGCGGCACTCGTGAACGCCCCCGGCCCGGTGGGTCGAACCCACACCAACCACACCCCGAGCGCAGGCTCGGCACAACCCGGGAGGTAACAGGTGAACGAGCCCGTGCGCCACTTGGTGGTCATCGGAAACGGCATGGTCGGCGCCCGCTTCGCCGAGGAGGTCGCCCGCCGCGACCCCCACGGCCAGCGGGTGCGCCTGACCATCGTCGGCGCCGAGGACGAACCCGCCTACAACCGGGTACTGCTGTCCGGGGTCATCACCGGCGCCTACACCGCCGAGGACATCCGGCTTCCCCAACCGGACCAGCCCTGGATCACCTACCGCACCGGCACCGCGGCCCAAACCATCGACACCAGCACGCGCAGCATCACCCTGGACGACGGCACCCACCTGGACTACGACGAGCTGATCCTGGCCACCGGAGCCCGCGCCGCCTTCCCCCCGATCACCGGAGTCGCCGCACCCGACGGCACCCCCGCCGAAGGGGTCACCGCGCTGCGCGACATGACCGACTGCCACCGGGTACGCGCGCTCACCCGCCCGGGCGCTCCCGTGGTCGTGCTGGGTGGGGGAGTGCTGGGACTGGAAGCCGCCCGCGGGCTGGCCGAACGCGGCGCCCGCGTCTCCGTGGTGGAATCCTCCCCCTGGATCATGCGCCGCCAGATCGACCAGCCCGCCGCCCAGATCCTGGCCGACCTCTACACCGCCATCGGCGTGACCGTGCACTCCTGGCGCGTCGCCGCACGCTGGGTTCCCGGCACCGGGCTGGAACTCGACGACGGCCGCACCCTGGCCGGGGACGCCCTCATCGTCACCGCCGGGGTGCGCGCCAACACCGAACTGGCCAGCAACGCCGGCATCGCCGTGGAGCACGGTGTCCTGGTCGACGACACGCTGACCACCTCCCACCCGCGGGTGCACGCCATCGGCGACTGCGCCCAGCACCCCGGCGGCGGCACCGGGCTCGTCCAACCCGGCTGGGAGCAGGCCGCCGCGCTGGCCGACCTGCTCACCGGAACCGCCCCCAACGCCCGCTACCGCGGGGCCCGCCCCGTGACCCGCCTCAAGGCCGAGGGCATCGACCTGACCGCGCTGGGCGAGGTCGACGCCGACGCCACCGCCGAGACCGTGACCATCTCCGACCCCTACGGCGGCCGCTACGCCAAACTGTCGGTACGCGAGGACCGCGTCGCCGGGGCCGTGCTGCTCGGGTTCCCCGAGGCCGCCTCCACCATCGCCCAGCTCTACGACACCGCCACCGCGGTCCCCAGCGACCGGCTGGCCCTGGTGCAGGGCCGCCCCCAACCCGAGGACTCCACCACGGCACAGGTCGAGACCGACCCCCTCGTCTGCCGCTGCAACGCGGTCACCCGCGGCGGCATCGAGGCCGCCTGGCTTGACGGCGCCCGTACCCGCGAGACCATCGCCGAGGCCACCCGCGCCACCACCGGATGCGGCAGCTGCATCCGCGACGTCAACGCCCTGCTGTCGGGCTGGTCCAACGCCACACCCGCCGACGTGACGTGACCACGCGCGCGGCGGCAGTGCGCGCGATCACCCCTCCCTCGGCTCCGCACAGCGGGCCGTGATCACTACGGCCGCCAAGGGCCAGACGAATCGACCCCAGCCACCCTTGGGCGTATGACGCCGCGCCAGTCGCCACGTGCCAGGTGGCACGTGCCGTCAGGCGTGATGAACACGCGGGCTCCGTACAGCGGCAGTTCGCCGTTGCGTACCCACTGCTCGCGCAGACCATCAAGGACGTCCCACAGCCGGCGCGGCCCGCCCTGGTGGACCTCGGGCAGGGCGTACCCCCTGGCGTGGGCGCGCGCCCATGACCCGTCCGGGTGCACCATGACCGCGGTGCGAACCCCGTTGGCCTCCTCGTAGTGGTGGGTGATCCCTGGGGCCTCGATCTCCAGCAGGGATCGCAGCTCCCAGCACTCGGTGAGTTCGAGAACGGGGTAGCGGCCCTGGGAGACCTGTTCGTCGGTCGCGTGGGCCCACGCGACCTGGGAGCGATCAACCGAGTAGTCGGACGCGGACCGGGTGCCCATGAACGCGGCCCGGTCCCACTCGACACGGCCGCGGGCGCACCCGTCGGCGCCCATGGTCGCGGTAATGATGGCCCACACCCCCTCCAGGGTGGTCACCAGCCGACCACCGGGGCGTAGGGACCGCATCCACGACCCAGGGATGTGGGGCATTGCCATCATGGCCACAATCCGGTCATAGGCCCTGGGTAGGTCTGCGGTCGCGTCGCACACCTCCACACGTGGACGGAATCCGATCTGGTCGAGCCGGTGCCGGGCTGCCTCCACCAGGTAGGAGTCGACGTCGATGCTCGTCACCCGATCGTCACCGAACCGGGCAGCCAACAGGGCGGCCCCGTATCCCGAGCCGGTGCCCACATCCAGGATGGACTCGGCACGCTCCATGCGAGCGTGCCGGTACATCCGCACCACCAGTCCCGGCGCGGTGGCCGAGGACGTCGGTTTACCTGAGCCGGCCGGGTCTGGCTCGTCGGCGAGGTCGGCGTGTGCGCCACCCAGTGAGGTGATCACCGAAGTGTCAGCGTAGGCGGTTGCCAGCCACTGGTCGGGTTCGGTCGACCCGTCGACACGTAGCCCGTCCTGCCACCAGAAAGGAGTCAGGTGGTGGCGTGGGGTATGGGCCACCGGGTGCCACCACCGGGAACCGGGCCCGCCGGTGACCTGGTCGGCCAGCCGGCGGGCGTGAGGCTGCCAGTCCATCGCGATCCTCAAGTAGTAGGGGAGGCAGTCTTGGGGAGGGCAGCTGGGTTCTGCGGGCCGGCAGTCGTCGCCGTCGGCATCAGGTTTGCACGCGCTCGCGCCGCGCCGGGGGACTGTCTCAACGATCCGATTCCAGCGGAGACTGTTCAGGATTTCCGCGAGCGGTTCATCATGGACGTTGCCGGCGACCATGGCGGGCCAGCGGGCCACCACACAGGGGGTGACGTCGCCGTCGTAGGAGACGGCGGCGCGGGCGTCGCCACACCGGCCACACAACTGGTCCACGTCCGGGGTGGTGGAGGTTCCGCGGCCGACGCCACGCATCCGGTCGACGGGGCCGATGCGCTGGACCCCAGGGTTTCGAGTTCGGCGCGAGCTTCCTCGACGCGTTGGTGGTCGAGAATATCCACGATCCCGGCCCGGATCGGGATCCCGCGTTCGACTGCGATGGCAATGTTCGCGCGGGTTCTCTCGTGGCTCCCGGTGCGACCGGTGATCTGCTCGTGCTCCTCGGGCCGGCTGGAGTAGTAGGACGTGGCCAACGACACTCCGGGGCAGGCCAGCCGCTCCCACACCGGGTCGGGGATGTGCAGCAGGTTGGAGTACACCTCCACCCGGCCCACCGTGTCCACAGCGTAATCCAGCAGCCGCGTGAAGTCCGGGTGGCGGGTCGGCTCCCCTCCGATGAGCTGCACCATCCCGACACCCATGTCTGCGGCCTGGCCTATGACCCGCTCCCAGTCGCCGGTGGTCATGGTCCCGTGGGAGGCCCGTGGGGAGGATTCGGCGTAGCAGTGGGTACAGGCGAGCTGGCAGTCGCGGGTGATTTCCAGTTCGAGCATGAATATTTCCTTTCATCGGGGCCGCCCCGCGCGAGATCCCGCTGCACTCCCGGATCGGCCGATCCCGCGCGGCCACGTCGACAGTCAGGCAGGGGCGTGACCGCGCGGGGGGACTTGCTACTTCTCGCCGCTGCCGCCGCAGGACGAGCACAGCTCCCAGTCGACGCCGCGTTCCAGGTATCCCATGCCCCAGCACTCCTCACATGACTGATCGGGCATTTCATCTCCTTTCATTCGGGGAACCGCACGGGGCGTGCGGTCGACCTTGGGGGCCGCATGGTCAGCAGGGCGCGTATCCCAGTGCTGAGGTCGTCGTGCTGGATCATCTGGCCCGCCAGGTCAGCGGGGGTGACCCCCGCATACACGGGGGCGTC
>RJMB01000020.1 GCA_003725585.1 Halostreptopolyspora alba
TTCCCGTCGAAACCGCCGCCGACCTCTCCAGGATGAACCAATAGATCTTGTAGCTGTCGACACTCTCACCGAGTGACCGTGTCGACAGCTACAAGATCAACAACAAGGGGGAGAGGGAAGAGGAGAAGGGAGGAGCCACGGCGCCCTCCTGGTTGGGAAGTCCCCCACCTCCGGCCCCTACGTCCGGGGCGCCAGCGTGGTCAGGTGCTGTCGCGCTCCCGGGTGGTCTCACCGGAGTCCGACCCGCCGGCGGGCTCGTCGCTGTCGGAGGTGTCGTCGCCGGTGGCCCTCTGCTCGCCCTCCGGATCGGTGGGCTCGGTGCCGGTGGCCTCCCCGTCGTCGGGCTCGTCACCGCGCACCGCGTGCAGCTTGGCGATCATGCTCTTCATCAACAAGTACAGCACGGAACCGATGGCCGCGATCACGAGGAAGCCGAGCACCCCTGGTGTGACGAGCTCGGAGTTGATCTGGGAGTCGGCCAGGACCAGCGTGGGGCTCATACCCGTCATGCTCCCACGCTCTCGCGCACCCCGGCGAAGAGGTCACTCTCGGGGATCTCGGTGTCCACCAGCGAGCGGGCGAGGTGGTAGTCCTCGTAGGGCCAGGCTTCGCTCTGCACCTCCAGCGGTATGGCGAACCAGAAACCGTTGGGGTCGATCTGGGTGGCGTGGGCGATCAGCGCGCGGTCGCGGGTCTCGAAGCACTCGTCGCACTTCACCTGGGTGGTGATCTCCCACTGCGGCAGGCCGCGCTTCTTGATCCGCTCCATCCAGTCGGCGAAGGGGTTCTCCAGTCCCCGCTCCGCCATGGAGGCGGCGATGGCCTCGAACCGGGCCGGCGGGAACGACACGTGGTAGTAGAGCTTCAAGGGCTGCCAGGGTGCGCCCGCCTCGGGGTAGCGGTCGGGGTCGGGAGCGGCGTCGAACGCCTCCACGGAGACCTTGTTCGTCATGACGTGGTCGGGATGCGGGTAGCCACCGTTGTCGTCGTAGGTGGTCACGACATGCGGGCGGAACGACCGCATGGACCGCACCAGCGGTTCGGCGGCGACGTCGAGCGGTTGTAGCGCGAAGCACCCCTCGGGCAGCGGCGGCGGGGGATCGCCCTCGGGCAGGCCGGAGTCGACGAACCCACTGAACTCCTGGTGTACGCCCAGGATCTGCCGGGCCTCGGCCATCTCCTTGCGGCGCACCTCGGCGATGTTGTCCCTGATCTCCGGGCGGTCCATGGCCGGGTTCAGGATGGAGCCGCGTTCGCCTCCGGTGAGCGTGACCACGAGGACCTCAACGCCCTCGTTGACGTAGCGCGCCATCGAGGCCGCGCCCTTGCTGGACTCGTCATCGGGATGGGCATGGACGGCCATCAGCCGCAAGCGCTCGGACAATGGAGTGGTCCCCTTGGATCGTCATGATGAAAGCCGACATCAGCCAGCTCCGGTCGGACCTTCGCACGTTCCGCGAACGGGACGATGCGTAGGGGCGGAGCGAGGGCGCCTCTGGACAGGGCTATCTTAGACAACGTAGTCCCGTCGTTCGGAGATTCCCGTATGCCCGCTTCACCTCCCGATCACGCGCCCGGCTCCGTCGCGAAGGGGCGCGGGTACGGGAACGCCCCGGCCATCTTCGTTATCGGCCTCATGGTCGCGGTGGTCTTCACCGTGGGCTGGGGATTCGCACTGATGAACTACACTGGCTCGCAAGGGGTGCAGTTCCAGACCGTCGCGTGGCGCGTCCTCTCCGAGAACGAGGCGTCGATCACGTTCGAGGTCAGCGGCGACGAGTCCGTGGAGTGCGTGGTGCTCGCCAAGGACGATCGGCACGTCGAAGTGGGACAGACCGAGGTCGAGGTGCAACCGGGTGACAGGAACGTCACCGCATCGGTTGAAACGGTTCGTGAGGCTACGACGGTAGAAGTGGCCTCCTGTAGGGAACAAGGTTCTGCAAAGTAGACCACCGACCCGTTGAACGCTGGACCACCGGCGTCCATCCGAACCGAGAAGCCGACCGACCGGCGGGCCACGATTGACCCCCCTGTTCTTCCCTGAGCCGAGCCTGAAGGGAATACGTCCCGGAGAACAGGGGTTTCGCGGCCCAGTCACCCCTATGGCTCGGTGATAACGTTCAACTGCGGCTGGTGTATGGCCCGTAGTCGCTCGATAGACCAAGGGAGTTCCCGTGACCGAGACCCGCGATGACAACGTCACCTGGCTGACCCAGGAGGCGTATGACCGGCTCCAGGCAGAGCTGGAGCACCTGTCGGGGCCTGGTCGCATCGAGATCGCCGACAAGATCGAAGCCGCCCGCGAAGAGGGTGACCTCAAGGAGAACGGCGGATATCACGCCGCCAAGGAGGAGCAGGGCAAGATCGAGGCCCGGATCACTCAGCTCCAGGACATCCTCAAGAACGCGCGCGTGGGTGACGCCCCGCGTACGGCAGGAACCGTCGGCCCCGGTATGACCGTGACCATCAAGTTCGAGGGCGACGACGAGGAGATCACCTTCCTGCTGGCGTCCCGCGAGGAGAGCGGCGCGCCGATCGATGTCTACTCTCCCAAGTCACCGCTGGGCAGCGCGATCATCGGGAAGAAGATCGGCGAGACGGCCAGCTACACTCTGCCGAACGGGAAGAGCCTGTCCGTCGACATCATCGACGCCGTTCCCTACGGCTCGGAGTAGCCCTCCGGCCCATGGTCCTTGGAAGGGGTGGCGCGTCGCGCCACCCCTTCCGCGTTGGGTGGGGTGGCCACCGTCTTTTGTGCTCGCACGGCGATACCGGTACGTGCCCGAGCGGGACCATGCGGCAGAATTACCCGGGTTCGCACGATTCCCGATCCGAGGATGACGTCCATGTACCCTCCCGACCAGCCCCACCCCCAGCAGCCCGGCTACGGCTATCCGGCCCAGGGCCCCGCCCCCTACCCCGGACACGCCCCTTACCCCGGGCAGGCCCCCTACGGCCCGATGGCACAGGGGGGTTACCAGTACCCCAGCCCACCGGGATACTCGGGTGGCTACGCCGGCCCCGAACTCGCCAGCTGGGGCCGCCGGGTCGGCGGCTACCTGATCGACTACGTGATCATGATGGTGATGGTCGCGGCCATCGTGGCGGCGTTCTTCGGGCTCGCGTTCGGCCTCTGGGAGCTGATCGACCCCACGGGTGCCGGCGGTCAGGACCCCCCGCCGGCGTTCCTCATCACGCTGCTGCTCCTGTACCCGGCCCTCTTCGCGGCGATGTTCTGCTACCGGTGGTTGCCGCACGCCAGTTCCGGCCAGACCCCGGGCAAACGCATGGTGGGAATCCGGCTGGTCAAGGAGACCACCGGCCAGCCCGTCGGCAAGGGCCCCTCGGCCGGCCGCGAACTGGTTTTCATCGCGCTCTCCGCCGTGACCTGCGTCGGTGTTTTCGTCGACCTGCTGTGGCCACTGTGGGACGGCAAGAACCAGACCCTGCACGACAAGGCGGTCGGCGGCATCGTCATCCGCGACTGAGCCACCGGCGCCTCACTCCTGGAACGCGAGCAGGCACGCGGTGAAGCTGTGCAGGTGGTTCCGCCCGGCGACCGGGCCGATCTCACCGGCGGCGAAGAACCCCGACACGGCGTTGATCCCCAGGGACTGCCGCACGGCGCGAACATCGTGGTCGGCGGTGGAGAACATCGACGCGCCACGGCCGTTGCAGGAGAACAGCAGCGCGGCCGAGGCGCGGCCCGCCGTGTCGTCCCCGAACCTTCGCAACCGGTCGAGCAGGTCGGTGTCGGCGGACTCGTTGTCGCGCACCTGGAACCGTACGGTCTGGCCGACCTCGACCATCTCGCTGATGGTCAGCGCCCCCAGCTCGGGCTCGGCCCCCACGACGGAACGCACCAGGAAGTCGCCGCGTTCGTGCCGGTCGGCGTACTCGTCCATGGCGATACCGATGTGCAGCCCGTGCCCGGCGAGCTCCTGCTCCTCGGGGGACAGGGCGTTGACGAGCCCCTCCAGTTTCTCGTAGGCCGACTCCCCGGCGAGCTCCAGGATCACGTTGCCCTCGGCCTTGGTGATGGCCATGGCCGGGCCCACCGGCCGGCACCCCTGGCTGACGACGGTTCCCAGAACGTTGTCGCCGCCCAGCAGCAGACCAACGGCGCCGCTGTCGCTGACACCACCGTCGAGGAAGAGCCGCACCGACTCCTGCCCCCGCATACCGTCGGCGAGACCGCCGACCACCGGGAGCCCGTCGAGCGCCGCAGTCGAACGCTCCACGAACGACTGGGCCGGGAACTCGTACGGGTTCACCAGCAGCAGCGCCGTCCGGTCGTCGGGGCCGGGCTCGTGCATACCCACCACCGCGAGGTG
This sequence comes from Halostreptopolyspora alba, assembly GCA_003725585.1. Taxonomy (GTDB): domain Bacteria; phylum Actinomycetota; class Actinomycetes; order Streptosporangiales; family Streptosporangiaceae; genus Lipingzhangella; species Lipingzhangella alba. Next base: position 4,335 of record RJMB01000020.1, read on the forward strand.
GTCCTCCTCGGGGATAACGTCGAGCCGGAACGGGGTGATCATTACCCCGGGCAGCTGGGCCGCCCACACACTCACGCCGCCCTGCTGCTCGACGCCCCGGGCTCCCCCGATAACCCCCGTGGAGCTGCAGCCGATGGCCACCGCCCCGTCGGAGAGCGCCATGACGCGCTCGCCGGCGAGGGTCACTTCCTCCGGGTCGGCCCCGCTGACGAAGAAGCACACAAGGTCGGCCGGGCCGTCGAGCGGTTCCAGCGCCCGCAGCGCCGCCCGTTCGGCCGCGCTAACGAGGTCGGCGCCCGTTGCCAGAGCTTCGCCGAACCTGGCCACTCGTTGCCCCCTCACATCGCGGGTGGGTCCACTCTTACCGGGACCATACTCCCAACTCCCGAAAGTGAAACCTTCCCCGATCCCGGCGTATTTCACCTCCGGAGGCGCCGCATAGACTCGTCACCGTGTCCGCTGATACGCCAGCCACCACCCTCCCAGAGAACCTCCCCGCGACGCTCGGCGCGCTCCGTGCCGCGGGGCACGAGCACCGCCCCGTCAAGGTCGAGGTTCGCGAGAACCTGCTGTCCCGCATGCGCGCCGGCGAGGACCGGTTTCCCGGTGTCGTCGGTTTCGACGACACCGTCCTGCCGCGCCTGGAAAGGGCACTCCTGGCGGGACACGACGTGATCCTGTTGGGCGAGCGGGGCCAGGGCAAGACCCGGTTGATCCGCACCATCGCCTCGCTGCTGGACGAGTGGTCCCCGGTCGTGGCGGACTGCCCGATCAACGACCACCCTTACGCTCCCGTGTGCGCCGGATGTCGCCGGGCGGCCGCCGCGAAGGGGGACGACCTGCCCGTGGAGTGGCTGCACCGCAACGACCGGTACGGGGAGAAGCTGTCCACCCCCGACACCGCCGTTGGCGACCTCATCGGCGACATCGACCCGGTCAAGCTCGCCGAGGGGTACAGCCTCGGCGACCCGGAGTCGGTCCACTACGGACTCCTCCCCCGCACCAACCGAGGGCTCTTCTGCCTGAACGAGCTGCCCGACCTCGCGGCGCGGGTCCAGGTCGCCCTGTTCAACGTCCTGGAGGAGCGCGACATCCAGATCCGCGGCTACGCGTTGCGGCTGCCCCTGGACACGCTGCTGGTGGCCAGCGCCAACCCGGAGGACTACACGAACCGGGGACGCATCATCACCCCGCTCAAGGACCGGTTCGGCGCGGAGGTCCGCACCCACTACCCGCCCGAGCTGGCCCAGGAGATGGCGCTGGTCCGCCAGGAGGCGGCTCTCGACCACGGCCCGGCCGTTCCCGCCCACCTCGTTGAGGTGCTCGCGCGGTTCACTCGCCTGGTGCGCGAGTCCTCCTCGGTCGACGACCGGTCCGGGATCTCCGCGCGGTTCGCGATCGCCGGGTTGGAGACCGTGGCGGCCTCGGCCGCGCGCCGTGCCGCCCTCACCGGGGAGGAGCACCCGGTGGCGCGGGTGTGCGACCTGCCGTCGATCGTCGACACCCTGCAAGGCAAGGTGGAGTTCGAGATCGGTGAGGAGGGGCGCGAGACCGAGGTACTGGCCCACCTGCTGCGCCGCGCCACGGCCGACACGTTCCGCAGCACCCTGGGAGGCGCCGACCTGACGGCCCTCAGTGAGCGGTTCACCGACGGGGCGACCGTGGAGTCGGGCGAGCTCGTCGGCGGCGAGGAGCTGTTGCGTAGTGTCGGCCCGCTGCCCGGCCTGTCCGAGTTGATCGCGCGGGTGACCTCGGACGGGCAGGCCGACCCGCCCAACCCCGGCTACGCGGCCGCCGCGGTGGAGCTAGCGCTGGAGGGCCTGTACCTCAACCGCCGGATCTCCAAGGACATCGTCGACGACCGGTCCATCTACCGGACCTGACCACCACCCCGGCGCGTTCGTAGGGAGGGCCAGCCATGGAACGGTTCCGGTACGGTCCGTACCAGTGGGGCCCCGACCCGCTGGCGCCGCCGTACGACCTCCGGGGCGCGGTGGACGAGTTGGGGCGCGGCGTCATGGACGGGGCCCGGCCCTCCGACGCGCTGCGCCAGCTGCTGCGGCGCGGCACCGGGGACACCTCCGGGCTCGACGAGCTGCTGCGCCAGGTTCGTCAGCGCCGCGAGGAGATCCAGGGGCGGGGGCGGCTCGACGGCACCCTGGACCGGACGCGTTCCCTGCTCGACCGGGCTGTCGGCCAGGAACGCGCCGCCCTTTCGGAGGACCCCTCCGACGCGGCCCGGATGCGCGAGACCGAACTCGACTCGCTACCCTCGGACACCTCCGCCGCGGTGCGCGCGTTGTCTGACTACGAGTGGCGCTCCGACGCCGCCCGGCAGTCCTTCGAGGAGTTGCGCGACCTGCTCCGCAGGGAGGTGCTCGACAGCCAGTTCCGCGGGATGAAGGAGGCGCTGCGCGGCGGCACCGAGCGGGACCGGGAGCGTGTGCGCTCGATGGTGGAGGCGTTGAACGCGATGCTGGAGGCGGACGCACGGGGGGAGCACACCCAGGCCGACTTCGACCGCTTCATGGCCACCTACGGGGACCTCTTCCCCGACTCCCCGCGCGACCTCGACGAACTCGTCGACTCGCTGGCCCGCCGCGCGGCGGCGGCACGGCGGCTGATGAACTCGCTCACCCCGCAGCAGCGCGCGGAGCTTGGCGACCTCATCGAGCAGGCCACCGCGGACACGGGGCTGTCCGAGTCGCTGGACCGGCTCTCGGCCGAGCTGCGGGCGCGCCGCCCGGACATGGACGACTCCGGCGGGGCGGACCCGTCCATGGCGGGCTCCGAGGGGCTCGGCATGGGCGACGCCACCACCGCGCTGCAGGAGTTGGCCGACCTCGCCGAGCTGGAGAGCTCCCTGGGCCAGGGCTACCCGGGGGCCAGCTTGGACGACATCGACGAGGAGGCGGTGCGCCGGCTGCTCGGGCGCCCGGCGGTCGACGACCTTGAGCGGTTGCGGGCGATCGAACGTGAGCTGCGCGACCAGGGCTATCTGCGGGGGTCGGCCAACCGGCCGCGGCTGACCCCCAAGGCGGTGCGCCGCCTCGGCGAGACGGCGCTGCGCGAACTCGGAGGTGACCTCGCCGGTACGGGGAGGCCGGGCGGGCACCCCACGGGCGGCTCGGGTGCCCTGGGCGAGCCCACCGGGGCCACGGACACCTGGACCTACGGCGACGAGCGCCCCATCGACGCGGTCCGCACGCTGAGCAACGCGGTCGCGCGGGGCACCCGCACCCCCGACGGGCGGGTGCGGGTCCGGCCGGGCGACTTCGAGGTCGCCGAGACCGAGCGGCACGACGCCGCCGCCGTCTGTCTGCTGGTGGACGTGTCGTACTCGATGACGACGCGCGGGTTGTGGGGCGGCGCCAAGCAGACCGCCATGGCGCTGCACTCGCTGGTCAGCACGCGTTTTCCGCGCGACGCCGTCCAGATCGTGGGGTTCAACGACCACGCCCGCGAGCTGTCCGCCGAGACGCTGACCGGCCTGCAGCCCGAGCACATCCAGGGCACCAACCTGCAGCACGCGCTGCTGCTGGCCGGGCGGCACCTGGACCGCCACCCGGACTTCGCGCCGATCGTGCTGGTCGTCACCGACGGCGAGCCGACGGCGCACCTGGAGCGCGACGGTTCGGCCCGCTTCTCCTGGCCTCCCTCTCCGGAGACGACGGAGGCGACTCTGGCCGAGGTGGACCGGATGACCGCGCGCGGCGCGGCGCTCAGCGTCTTCATGCTCGCCGACGACCCGCGGCTGGAGGCGTTCGTGACCCACGTGGCCGAACGCAACGGAGGCCGGGTGCTCCGCCCCGATCCCGCCCGCCCCGGTGCCCACGTCATCCGCGACTACCTCACGAGGAGGCGCGGGGCGGCAAGCTGACGGGGACGAGCGCCACACGAGCCAGGGCTTTCACCCGCTTTGCCTGGACGGCCGTGCTGTTGTGACCACGACCGGGACCGGTCGTGGTCACAACAGCACGAAGGACACGCGGCTCCACCCGATGGAGCGGTCTCCTGAGCTTCGGGGTTACTCGCCGATGTCCTCCCCGGAGTCCGGTTCGCCGTCCTCGTCGGGGGTGGCGAGGCCGAGGACCCGGCCCAGCAGGCGGGCGGTGTCGGTGCGGATGGTGCGCCCACCGTCGAACCGGGGACGAGCCGTGTAGGGGGCCGTGGCACACATCGGTTCATAACCGAGCCGCCACCAGCCACCGAACTCCTCGTGCAACGGGAACAGCTCGTCCGGCAGGTCCGGATCGGCCGGGTGGGCGGAAGGCACCGCTTCGGCGGTGCGCTCGACCGCCCCAACCGGAGTGGGAACGGTAGGCTCGAACATCGTCACCAGCCTCCTCAAGGCGTGTTGGTGGCCGTGGCCCCGCAGGTGCCCTATACACCTGGCGGGGCGTCTTTATGTAGAGATACGCAGCGTTTCAGATATCCCTGTAGATCAATTTTCTCTGCCAGCCCTTGGAAATCCCTGGCTTTCCGCTGCACGGACCAGCCTGCCGCCGCTTGGACACAGAATCCAGGAAGTCCACAGATAAGCATCCCTCACGGAAATCAGGTAGATCCCTGTAAGGATTACCCGGTATACATGTAGACATGGGGAACGACGTCAAGGAAATCGGGGCTCGCTGGGGCACCGAATGCCAACGACTACGCCGCCTAGCTGCAAAAACACAGCAGGAGCTGGCCGATACGCTGCATGTGTCCGCGGTCACCGTCAGCTCGTGGGAGACCGGACGCAGAATTCCTAATCAGGACATTACGGAACAGGTAGACACTGCGTTGTCTACAGGGGGGACGCTGACTCGCCTCAGAAACGAACTGGTCAGTCGGAAGGACGTCCCCGAGTGGTTCCGGGACGAGATAACGATGGAGCGTCGAGCCCACGAGATCAAGCACTACCAGCCGCTCGTCATTCCGGGTTTGTTGCAGACGGACGCGTATGCGCAGACGTTGATCGCGGCACGACTCGGCCGGTCGAACTCCGAGCAGGTCCAGAAGCTGGTAACGACACGCACCGAACGTTTCGGCGCTCTCACCAAGACCGATCCGCTGCTGTGGTTCGTGATCCGACAAGCGGTGTTCGAACAGCCGGTTGGAAACGATACGGTCATGCGCCACCAGCTCAGCGAGATCGTACGGCTCGCCGAAGAGGAACGCATACGCGTCCAGGTACTCCCGAACATCCGTGCGGCCATCGGACTATGTGACGCGTTTCGGGTGATGTCCCTCAATGAGACTCAAAGTGTGACATTCGTCGAACACACCATGGGCAGTACCCTGTTCGACGCCCCCGAGCGCGTGAACGAGCTACTGAGGCTGTTCGGCTTCATCTCCGCCGAAGCCCTCTCCCAAGCGGACTCGATCGACCTCATCCGTAAGACCAACGAGGAGAAGTATGGACACGTGGACTAAGTCCAGTCACAGCAACAACAGCGGCGGAGAGTGCGTCGAGGCCCGGACAATCCCCCCGCACACGGCCGTGGACGTGCGCGACTCCCAACACCCCGAGCACGGCCACCTCACGTTCGACACCACCGAGTGGCGCGCCTTCCTGGCCGAGGCCGAGCGGCTCTGAACCTGGCTCCCCGAAGCCTTCACGGCCGGGCTCACGGCCTCTCCCCCACCGCGCCCACAGGGCCTGCCTCCCCGAGGTCGGCGACGCTCCAGTCGGTAATCTTGTAGCTATCGACAAGGAAGGCGATTTCCAGTGCCGATAGCGACAAGATCACCACGGTTCGGCCAGCAAGTACGGACACATCTTCCCCGGTCGCAAGTGTTTTCGCGGGAAACGCGGATTCGGGGGAACCGAACACGCGCGTTCGGCGTCTCAGTGGGTAAGAACGGAAGACGACAACAACAGCGACAACAACACAGTGTTCGACGGTGACATGTCCGTCCCATGTCCCCTCGGACTCACCGGAAACGGTGATCCGGTCCTCATTGTGAGGGGGTGAACGGACCGTGACACTCCTGGTTGTGATCTCCGGGCTCGCACTGCTGGTCACCGCCCTGGGCTTCCTGGTCGCGGTGTCGATCAGGATCAAGCTCGATGACCGGCGCAGGGCCTACCGTTCCCTGCGCAACGACGACAGCGGCGGCACGCTCTCCAACTCGGGGCGCCGCCTTTCCGGCCTGAACTTCCCCGACCACCCCGCCATTCCCGCCCCCCGTGAACCGGGTGAGGAGGAGGACGAAGGCGGAGCCGCCAGGCAGGACCAAGTCGGAGCCTGACGGCCTTCGGCGCCGGTCCGGTGCCCGCGAGGCGCCGGACGACTGGCGCCGACGCGCTCTACTTCCCCAACGCCTGGGCCAGGTCGGCGACGAGGTCGTCGGCGGACTCGATTCCCACGGACAGCCGGACCAGGTCGGCGGGAACCTCCAGTGGTGAGCCCGCCGCCGAGGCGTGCGTCATTCGGCCCGGGTGCTCGATCAACGACTCCACCCCGCCCAGCGACTCGCCGAGGGTGAACACCCGCGTCCGGTCGCAGACCCGCAGTGCGGCCTCCTCCCCGCCGCTCGGCCGGAAGGCGACCATCCCGCCGAACGCCCGCATCTGGCGCTTGGCCACCGTGTGTTGCGGGTGCTCCGCCAACCCCGGGTAGTACACCCGCTCCACGCCGGGGTGGCGGGAGAGTTCGGTGGCCACGCGCTCGGCGTTGCGGCAGTGTCGATCCATCCGCACCCCGAGCGTCTTCACTCCGCGCAACGTGAGCCAGGCGTCGAACGGTCCGGGGATGGCGCCCATGGTGTTCTGGTGGAACGCGAGCCGCTCGGCCAGCTCGGCGTCGGCCACCACGGCGGCGCCGCCCACCACGTCGGAGTGCCCGCCGAGGTACTTGGTGGTGGAGTGCACCACCACGTCGGCGCCCAGCCGGAGCGGCTGTTGCAGGTAGGGCGAGGCGAAGGTGTTGTCGACGACGAGCAGGGCACCCGCCTCGTGGGCCACGCCGGCCAGCGCCTCGATGTCGGTGACGTTGAGCAGCGGGTTCGTGGGGCTCTCCGTCCACACGGCGATGGTCTCCGGTCGTACGGCCCGCCGCACCGCGTCGGGGTCCGTCTGGGGCACCGCGTCCCAGCTCACCCCCCAGCGTTGCATGACCTGGGAGAACAGCCGGAACGTGCCGCCGTAGGCGTCGCCGGGGATGATCACGTGGTCGCCGGGTTTGGCGACGGTGCGCAGCAGCGTGTCCTCGGCCGCCATGCCGGAGGCGAACGCGAGCCCGCGGGTTCCGGACTCCAGCGCGGCCAGGCACTCCTCCAGTGCCACGCGGGTGGGGTTGGCGGTGCGCGAGTACTCGTAGCCCCCGCGCGGTCGCGCGACGCTGTCCTGCGCGTAGGTGCTGGTCTGGTGGATCGGGACCACCACCGCGCCCGTCTGGGCGTCCGCCTCCTGCCCGGCGTGGATCGCCAGTGTCTCGAACCCGTCGAACGTCATGGGCCCAACACTAGTGGCCGCGGACCCGGTGGGAGTGCCACTCTCACACCCGGGGGTGCCGGGGGTCGGGCCGCCTGTCGGCGTCGCGCAGCGGCGGTGTCCATCCGGTCTCGGGGTCGTAGCGGCGCACGACCCGACCGGGTACCCCGGCGATGACGCTGTGGTCGGGGTAGTCTCCCGGCCGCACCACCGAACCGGCCGCGACCACACAGTTCCGGCCGAGCCGCACCCCCGGCAGGATCACGGCGTTGGCGCCGATCCAGCCACCGGAGCCGATCCGCACCGGGGACTCGGCCGGCCACTGGTGGCCGACGGGGACGTCGACGTCGCCATAGGTGTGGTTCTGGTCGGTGATGTAGACGTAGGGGCCGGTGTAGACGTGATCGCCGATCTCGATGGAGCGGTGCGCGACGACGTGTGACCCCCGCCCCACGGTGCACCCGTCACCGATCCGCAGGTAGGGCTCCTCTCCCAGGTCGAGGCCGGGCATCATCCCCGCGCTCAGGGTGATGTCGGCGCCGATCATGGTGTAGGCCCCGACCTCGATCCACTCCTCACCGAAGATCGTAGCCACCGGGAACGCGATCGAGGTTCCCGGCCCGTAGCGGGCGAACCGCCGGGCCGCCCGTGTCCCCGGACGGATGTCGGCGTGCCGTCGCGCCCACGACCACACGACGCGCACCAGCCAGGACAACAGCCGCGACACCTGAACTCCGCATCCACTGGGCCAAGTACCGGGAACACGGTATATGTCCGTTCCTTCGGGCCGACGCGCGCCCCCTACTCACGAGTAGGGCACCGGTCGCGCGGCTTTGGCTAATTTTCGTGCGCAAAACAGTCAGAACCGCACGATCGTTACCCAGAAGACGCGCAATCCAGACATAGTGGACACGGGCTCGGTTATCCCGTGAGGTAGGCCAGCAGGTCCTGGCGGGTGAGCACCCCCGTGGGCTTGCCGTCACCCAGGACCACCAGGGCGCCACTCCCCTCCAGCAGCTGGACACACCGGCTCACCGGTTCGCCCGAGCCCACGACGGGCAGCGGCGCGCCCATGTGCGACTCCACCGGGTCGGTGAGCTGCACGCGGCCGTTGAACAGGGCGTCGAGCATGTCGCGCTCGGCGATCGAGCCGACCACCTCGGCGGCCATGACCGGGGGCTCCTCCTTGATGACCGGCAGCTGGGACACCCCGTACTCCCGCATGATGGCGACGGCCGTCCCGACCGTCTCTTGCGGGTGGCTGTGCACCAGCTCCGGCATCTCCCCTCCCTTGGCCGTGAGCACCTGCCCGGCGGTGGCCTCCTCGGTCTCGGTGGTCAAAAAGCCGTAGTCGGCCATCCACTCGTCGTTGAAGATCTTGGTGAGGTACCCGCGCCCGCCGTCGGGCAGCAGCACCACGATGACGTCGGAGGAGGACGCGGTGGCGGCGACCCGCTGCGCGGCGACCACGGCGAGCCCGCAGGAGCCGCCGACCAGGAGGGACTCCTCTTTGGCGAGCCGGCGGGTCATCAGGAACGACTCCTTGTCGCTAACCGGGATGACCTCGTCGCAGACGGAGGGGTCATATGTCTGGGGCCAGATGTCCTCACCCACGCCCTCGACGAGGTAGGGGCGTCCGGAGCCACCGGAGTAGACGGATCCCTCGGCGTCGGCGCCGATGATGCGCACCCGGCCTCCGGAGACCTCTCTGAGGTAGCGCCCGGCGCCGGTGATGGTGCCCCCGGTACCGATGCCGGCCACGAAGTGCGTGACGCGCCCCTCGGTCTGCTCCCAGATCTCCGGGCCGGTGGTGTTGTAGTGCGACTCGGGGTTGTTGCGGTTGGCGTACTGGTCGGGTTTCCAGGCCCCGGGGATCGTCTCGGCCAGCCGGTTGGACACCGAGTAGTAGGAGTCGGGGTGGTCGGGGGCGACCGTCGTGGGGCACACCACGACCTCGGCTCCGTAGGCCCGCAGTACGGAGATCTTGTCCGAGCCCACCTTGTCGGGGCAGACGAACACGCAGCGGTACCCCTTCTCGCGCGCCACGATCGCCAGGCCGACACCGGTGTTGCCCGAGGTTGGCTCCACGATCGTGCCGCCCGGCTTGATCAGCCCCTCGTCCTCGGCGGCCTCGACCATTCGCAACGCGATCCGGTCCTTGACCGAGCCTCCCGGGTTGAAGTATTCGACCTTGGCGAACACCGACGGGGCCAGCCCGCTGGTCACCGTGCTCAACCGAACCAGCGGGGTGTCTCCGACAAGGTCGATCAGTGAGTTGTGCACCCGCATCAGCTCGTGCCCCCTCTTCCGCCTCCGGGCGGGCGCGGATCGCGCGGCCCGCCATTCGCCGACCGGGGCCGGGCCTCGCCGCGGACGAAAGCCCAGAACCGCCTGCCACGAGCCTAACGTGTCCGACCGCACGGCCACACGAACAACAGGGCCAAAACGCCCGAAGTCGGGACAACCCCGCGTGTGGAAACACGGTGCGCCGGGCAGGTGTTGACCGAGTGTAACCATTGGGTAGGTGGTCCCGCGTTGTTCGGCACCGGCCGGGTTGGGAGGCTCACGCATGTTTCGCGCCGCGCGGGCTCGGAGAATCACCACGGCCACGGCCTTCGGCGGGGGCGGCCTCACGCTGCTGGGTGCGGGTACCGTCGGTCTGCTGTACCTGCAGGCCCGGTTCGCGCATCGCGCCGTCGGGCGCACCGACTGGACGGCACCGTGGGTCGACGGTGTCTACGGGAGCGGCGATGGCGCGCCGCTCTCGCTGGTGATGATGGGCGACTCCACGGCCGCCGGGTTCGCCCTCACCGATGGCCTGCAAACGCCCGGGAGCCTGCTGGCGAGCGGGATGTCCGCCATCGCCGACCGGCCCGTGCGCATGCGCAACGTCGCCGTGGTCGGCGCGACCTCCGAACGGCTGCCGGAACAGGTGGACCGGGTCCGCGGCACACCCGCGGACGTCGCCGTGATCTTCGTCGGCGCCAACGATGTGATCCGGCGGCTGCGGCCCGCCGACTCCGCGCGGCACCTGGGCGCGACCACACGCCAACTGACCGCCATGGGCACCGCTGTCGTGGTGGGCACCTGCCCCGATCTCGGCACGGTCGAGCACATCGGCTGGCCGCTGCGCTCCCTGGCCCGCCGCGCCTCCCGGCAGCTCGCCGCCGTGCAGACGATCGCCGTGGTCGAGGCCGGCGGACGCACCGTCTCACTGGGCGCCCTACTCGCCGACGAGTTCCAGACCCACCCCGATGTCATGTTCGGCCCGGACCGGTTCCACCCTTCGGCGCGCGGGTACGCTCACGCCGCGTCCGCGGTGTTGCCCTCGGCCTGCGTGGCACTGCGCCTACTTCCGGAACTGGAGACGGTTCCCGGTTTCGGCCACGACGAGGAGGTGCTGCCTATCGGCCGCGCCGCCGTGGAAGCCGCCGAGGATCCCGGAATGGAGGTCAGCGGGACCCGCGTCGCCGGGCGCGAGCGAGGTTCGCGGGGCCGCTGGGCCACCCTGGTCCGCCGTCGGAGCGGGACGGTCCCGGCCGGCCGGGGCGCCGAGGCCACATCCGGCGACCCCGGTGCGGGGTCGCCGGGACCGAAATAATAGAACGAAATTCGACCCCGAACGGCTCCGGTCCACCGCGACACGTTAACGTGCGAGTAATAACACGACCGGTGCCCGTGTGTTCACGAGAGAAGGTTCGCAGCTATGCCCGAAGCCGTAATCGTCGCGACCGCGCGTTCCCCCATCGGACGCGCGTTCAAGGGATCCCTGAAGGATCTCCGCCCCGACGACATCACCGCGCAGATCATTACCGCCGCCCTGGCCAAGGTCCCCGAGCTGGACCCGAGATCCGTCGACGACCTGATGCTGGGATGTGGCCTTCCCGGCGGGGAACAGGGCCACAACATGGCCCGGGTGGTGGCCGTGCAACTCGGCCTCGACTCGGTGCCCGGTACCACCATCACCCGCTACTGCTCGTCCTCGCTGCAGACCACACGGATGGCCTACCACGCCATCAAGGCCGGCGAGGGCGACGTTTTCGTCTCCGCCGGTGTGGAGATGGTCAGCCGATCGGTCAAGGGCAACAGTGACACCCTGCCCGACACCAAGAACCCGATCTTCGACGACGCGCTCGCGCGCACGGCCAAGCGCGGCGAGGGGGGCGCCCCCACCTGGGTCGACCCGCGCGAGAAGGACGAGCTTCCCGACGTCTACATCGCCATGGGGCAGACAGCGGAGAACGTGGTCCAGATCCGCGACGTCCCCCGGGAGCGGCAGGACGAGTTCGGCGTGCGCTCGCAGAACCTCGCCGAGAAATCCATCGACAACGGGTTCTGGGACCGCGAGATCACCCCGGTCACCCTGCCGGACGGCACGGTGGTCAGCGCCGACGACGGCCCGCGCCGCGGCACCACCTACGAGAAGGTCTCCGCCCTGCAGCCGGTGTTCAGGCCCGACGGAACGGTGACCGCGGGCAACGCCTGCCCGCTGAACGACGGCGCCGCCGCCGTGGTCATCATGAGCGACACCAAGGCCGCCGAGCTCGGGCTCACTCCCCTGGCCCGCATCGTCTCCACCGGCGTCAGCGCGCTCTCCCCGGAGATCATGGGGCTGGGCCCGGTCGGCGCGTCGCGCCAGGCCCTCACCCGCGCCAACATGTCCATCGACGACATGGACCTGGTGGAGATCAACGAGGCGTTCGCCGCGCAGGTGCTGCCGTCCGCCGACGACCTCGGCATCGACATCGACAACCAGCTCAACGTCAACGGAGGGGCGATCGCGGTCGGGCACCCGTTCGGCATGACCGGCGCCCGCATCACCACCACGCTCCTCAACGGACTGCAGTTCCATGACAGGACCTTCGGCCTGGAGGCCATGTGCGTGGGCGGTGGCCAGGGAATGGCCGCCGTGTTCGAGCGGCTGAGCTGACGCCGACACTGTCCCCGTGACCTTGGACGGGCCGCACGTGGAGTGCGGCCCGTCGTGCTCGTGTCCCGGGTTAGCGGGGCCGGCGGGACCCGTGGAACGGCGGGTTACACGTGCCGCACGGGGATCCCAACGGAACGTGGCGTAAAAGGTCGACTCAGGGGCTTGTCCGAATCGTGATCCTGGTGCAGGGTCGCAGGTAAGTACCGTTCTCGTACGGAGGTGCCCATGTCGGTAGCCCACTCGCCGGAGACCCACGCGCTGCTACTCGCCCGCATTCCGTCCGTCACAGGCCGCGACCTCCACGAGTGGTTCGACCGCCTCGAAAACGGGCCGGGGCTTACCCGCTGCTCGGAACGCACCAACTGGCTGGCCGACGAGCACGGCCTCAGCCACGGGTACGCCCGGGCCATCGTCCAGGAGTACGACCGCCGCCGCCGCAACCGTTCGGCCTCGATCCCGCGCCAGCGCCGCTGAGAGAACCCGGCCGCGCGCCCACGCCCGTCGTCCGGCGCCCAACACGAGTTCGCCTCGCCCGGGGCGACCCGGGCGAGGCGTTACCGTGCGCGGCGATCCGCGGTTACTCACCGCCGAAGATCGCCTGGAGCATCCAGAGCAGCCGCAGGATCTCGATGTAGAGCCAGACCAGGGAGACGGTCAGGCCGAAGGCGAACTGCCAGGCCATCTTGTTGGGCACGCCGGCGGCGAGGCCGTCCTCGATGCCCTTGAACTCGATGGCCAGGGTGGCGCAGGCGATCACGATCAGCACCAGGGTGACACCGACGCCCAGCAGGGAGGGCTCACGCAGCCCCAGGCCGCCCGGGATGAACATCCCGAGCACGAAGTTGGCCAGCAGCAGCACGAGAGCGGCCACCAGGGCGCCCATGACCACCTTCACGAAGGTGTTGGTCACCCGGATGACCCGGGTCTTGTACAGCGCCAGCATGGTGCCGAACGCGAACACCGTGCCGAAGACGGCCGGGGTGACCAGCCCGCCGACCTCCGTTCCGGCGCTGACCTCGAACACTCGGCTGATACCGCCGACCAGGAGCCCCTCGAGCGCGGCGTAGAGCAGGATCAGCGCCGCGTTGGTCGAGTTGGTGAACGCGATGATCAGCCCCAGGATGAGGCCGCCGATGGCGCCACCGAAGGTGAGCATCATGCTCAGCCCGGGGTCCTGGGAGAACAGGAAGAAGTTCAGCACCGCGGTCACGATGACCATGCCGATGGTCATCCCGCTGCGCACCACGACGTCGTCGATCGTCATGGGGCGCGACGCCTCGTCGACGCCACCGCCCGGGTGGCCCTGCTGCGGGTACTGCCCGTACCCCGGCTGAGGGTAGCCGGCCTGACCATACGGCTGCTGGTAAGGCCCGCCCTGGCCGTATGGCGACTGGTACGGCTGGCCGTACCCGGCCGGGCTGGACCGCATCGCCCGCTTCAGAGCGGGATTCGAACTCCTCATCCTCATGTCTTCGAACGCCTTTCGGGGGTGAATTAGCTGCCCTAGACCTAACGCGCCATGTTCCGGTCAGGTTCCCACGGCGCGACCACGCGTGGGCCACATTCAACCACGGCTCGGCCCCTGGGGGCGGCCCGGCCGGCGCGGATCAGCCGCGTGTCAGCAGCGACCGGGCGAAGAAGGCCGTGTTCACCGGCCGCTCGGCCAGCCGCCGCATGAAGTATGCGTACCACTCCTCACCACCAAGGTGGTCCGGGGCGACACACCGCCCCCGAGTGAGTTCCGCCACTACGAGGGCCTGCTCCGAGGCGATCCGGCGACGAGCCGGGGCAGGCCGGGTCAGAGGAACACTCGGACACGCGTCCACCCGAACACGCCGCGCTACCGGATCCACCGGGTCGAGTCCGTGAGTGGGATCGGCCTTTCCGAGGCCAACGAACGGCTCTTCGCGCACCCGCGGCCGCTGATGGAGCGCGCCCGGTTAGCCCCGCCGCGGACTTAGGCGACCACCCGTGCTTGGGCACGCCGCGGGGCGCTCACTCCACCCGTGCCCGCGAGGCGAGCATCCCTTCCAGCCCGTCCAGGATCCGCGCCAGGCCGAACTCGAAGTCGTAGCGCGGGTCGCTGTGCGGCGCGCCGATCGCCTGACCCACGCGCGCGCTCAGCGGCAGGTAGCGGCCGGCCAGGTAGCTGGTGAACAGGGGTTCCACCGCGTACCACCACTGGTCGTCGCTGACGCCGCTGCGTTCGATGTCGTACGAGATCTCCATGGCGCGCCGTGCGGCGCTGCCGGCGTGGTTGCGCACCAGCTCCAGTGTCGAGTTCATCTCCAGCTCGTCCAACCCGACGCCGTCGAGGGCCTCCAGCTCGGCCTCCTGGCGGTCCACCGTGTTCGGTCCGGGCAGCGGTCGGCTCACCGGCACCTCCACCATCCACGGGTGCCGCTGGAACAGGTCCCAGTAGCCGTGGGCGATCGACTCCAGACGGGCGCGCCACCCTCGTTCCGGGGGCGCGATCCGGGCGAGCTCGCCATACGTCGAGTCCAGCATGACGGGAACCAGCTCGGCCTTGCTGGACACGTAGGTGTACAGCGACATCGTTCCCACCCCGAGCCGCTCGGCGAGGCGGCGCATCGACACCCCGTTCAGCCCCGCCTCGTCGGCCAGCACCACGGCCGTCTCGACGATCCCGCCCACGGTCAGCCCGGACCGGGGAGCGGGGTCGTCCGTGGCGCGCCACAGCAACGCGAGCACGCGGCGGTGGTCGGGGTAGTCGCGTTCGGGCATCGGGCCTCCATCCGTGGTCACGTGCGCGGGCCAGGATACGATTGACTTGAATCGTACATTGTACGGTACAGTGAACTATTCGCTAAGAGAGGGAGGTCCCGGTGATCCACACCCGCGCCCTCACCAAGACGTTCCGCCTCAGACGCGAGACGGTCGAGGCCGTCCGCGGGGTCGACCTGGACGTCGCCAACGGTGAGCTGGTCGCCTTTCTCGGCCCCAACGGGGCGGGGAAATCCACGACGCTGCGCATGCTGACCGGCCTGGTCGAGCCCACCTCGGGTACGGCTATCGTGGCCGGGCACGACGCGCGCCGCGACTCCGCCGGCGTGCGCCGCGGCATCGGCTATATCGGCCAGGGCCACGCCGCCGGCCACTACCACTACGTCCGCGACGAGATGGTCACCCAGGGGTGCGCCTACGGTCTGCCACGCCGGGCCGCCCGCGAGCGCGCCGACGAGCTGCTGGAGACCCTGGAGCTGACCGGCATGGCCAAGCGGCAGTCCGCCACCCTCTCCGGTGGGCAGCGCCGCCGCCTCGACATCGCGCTGGGGCTGGTGCACCGTCCCCCGCTGCTGTTCCTCGACGAGCCCTCCACCGGCCTGGACCCGCAGAACCGGGCCAATCTGTGGACCCACGTCATGGCGGTCCGGGAACGGTTCGACACCACCCTGTTCCTGACCACCCACTACCTGGAGGAGGCCGACGAGATGGCCGAGCGGGTGGTCATCATCGACCACGGGAGGATCATCGCCGACGACACCCCCGGCCGGCTGAAGGCCACGCTCGCCGGCGACCGGATCACACTGGGGCTGCCCGACCCCGACGCCGCGGCCACGGCCGCCCGGATGGCCGAGCGCGGCACCGGCGCGCGCGAGCTCGACGTCACCGGCCCACACGTGACCTTCCGCGTTCCCCACGGCGAGGAGGTGCTCCCCGAGTACCTGCGCGCGCTCGCCGAGGCCGGCATCACGGCGCGCACCGCGCGGACGGCCACCTCCACCCTGGACGACGTCTTTCTCACCCTGACCGGACGCAGCCTGCGCGAGGAGACCGGCGCCGCGCGGGAGGGGAACCGCGATGAGCGCGAGGGACACGAGGAGGTCGCCGTATGACACCGTTCCGTGACGCCACCACGGTCTTCGTCCGCGAGTCGCTGCCCACCTGGCGCGCACCCGCCGGGTTGGCGTTCTCGATGCTGCAGCCGCTGGTG
This sequence comes from Halostreptopolyspora alba, assembly GCA_003725585.1. GTDB lineage: Bacteria > Actinomycetota > Actinomycetes > Streptosporangiales > Streptosporangiaceae > Lipingzhangella > Lipingzhangella alba. The sequence continues at coordinate 20,640 of RJMB01000020.1, forward strand.
TTCCTCGCCCTGTTCGGTCCCCTGCTGTCCGGGGTCGGCGGGATGCCCGGCGGCTCCAGCTGGCAGTGGTTCGTCCCGGCGATCCTGTTGATGCTGGCGCTGTTCGGCACCACCGGGACCGGCTACACCCTGCTGACCGAGATGCAGACCGGTTCCCACGAGCGGTTGATGGTCACCCCCATGAACCGCTCGTCGATCCTGGCCGGGCGCAGCCTGAAGGACGTGGTCGAGCTGCTGGCACAGGCGGTGCTGATCATCGCCCTCACCATCCCGCTCGGGTTCACGCCGCACCCGATGGGGGCGCTGTTGGGCCTGGGGTTGCTCGCGCTCGTGGGGCTGGGGGTCGGCGCGCTCTCCCACGCGCTGGCGATCGCGTGCCGCCGCCACGAGGAGATGTTCTACATGGTCCAGCAGACCCTGCTGTTCCCGCTGCTGTTGCTGTCGGGGCTGCTGCTGCCGCTGGAGCTGGGACCGGCGTGGATGTCGACGGTCGGTGCCCTCAACCCGCTCACCTACGTGGTCGAGGCGATGCGGGCCCTGTTCGCCGGCACCGTCGCCGACCCCGTGGTGCTTTGGGGGTGGGTGGCCGCGGCGCTGTTGGCCGTGATCGGACTTTCCCTGGGCGCCCGGGGGATGCGCAGGGCCCAGAGCTGAGCACCAACCGGAACGCCGCATCCGCGACCGAGAACCGCGACACGGAATCACAAGCGAAGGAGAGTGATCATGACAGTTCTGGTGACCGGCGCCACGGGGAACGTGGGCCGGCTCGTCGTCGACCGCCTGCTGGCCGCGGGCGTGGGGGTACGGGCGATGACCCGCACGCCCGCCGCCGCGCGGCTACCCGACGAGGTCGAGGTGGTCAGGGGTGATCTGACCAGGCCCGACACCCTGCCGCCCGTGCTCCACGGGGTCGGGCGGATGTTCCTGTTCCCCGAACCCGCCACCGCCCGCGCGGTGGTCGAGCGCGCGGTGGCGGCAGGGGTTCGTCGCGTCGTGACGCTGTCATCGGGAGCGGTGACCAGCGGCGACGACACCGACTTCCACCTACCGGTGGAGCGGGCGGTGCGGGAGTCCGGGCTGGAGTGGACCCACGTGCGTCCCGGTGAGTTCATGCTGAACAAGCTGTGGCTGTGGGGGCCTTCCATCCGCGCCGAACGGGTCGTCCACGACCCATACCCCGAGGCGGCGTGGTACCCGGTGCACGAGCGCGACATTGCCGACGTCGCCGCGGCCGCCCTGCTCAACGGCGGACACAGTGGGAACGCCTACACCCTCAACGGCCCCGAACTCGTCAACCACCGCGACCAGGTGGCCGCGATCGCCGACGCACTGGGCGAGGAGGTCCGCTTCGAGCGGGTCACACCGGAGCACGCCCGCGAGCGGTACCTGGCCCAGGGAGGCTTCGCCGCCGAGATGGCCGACTTCCGCTGACCGCCCCCGCTGTGGCCCCCCGGGGGGCCACAGCGGGGTCAGGCCAGGGCCGCCAGCAGGACCCCCACGCCGACGAAGGCGGCACCGAAGAGAATGACCAGCACGGGGGAGAGCAGCACACGCCGTAGCGGACCCACCGTGAACGACCCGGGCTCCTCGGGTTGGTAGGCCACCCGCACCTGTTGGCCGGGGCGGTTGCGGTCGAACTTGGGGGTGTCGGGGGCGCGCCGGTGCACGTGCCGACCGTCGGGCAGGGCGAACCGGACCGAGTACGGGTGGACGGTCGCGCCCGAGGGGCCGTCGTCACCGGAGGATCGGCGGAACTCGCTCCACGTATGGGTGATGGTTCCGGCCGTCACGGTGGGCGGCACCATGGGTTCCACGGACGCCACGGTCGCCCCCGTCCGGACCCCCCGCTCTTCGCGTCGCTGTCGCCTGCGCCGATCCCGAACCCCCAGAGCGGTGAAGAGCACGGCGAAGAACCCGAAGATGACCACCAGGAATGTCACGGCGAGCACCACGGCGGTAGGCATGGCTCTCCCAGTGTTCGCGGGGAAACTGCGCTGCCGGGCAACGGTACCGCCGCCCCCGCGTGGCCCCACAAACCGGTTGCGTGCCCCATCGCGGTCATGAAGGATCCGTGGCGACAATCCCCCTCCAACCGGGACGGAACGACCACGATGCGCCACGCGAGCGAGGAACACGCCCGGATCGCCGATCAGGGCACCATCCTGCGCTGCCAGGTGGGGTCGGGAGTCCACGGTGTCACGGTCAGCGACCAGGACGACCGAGACGAGATGGGGATCTGTGTCGAGCCTCCCGAGTACGTGATCGGGTTGCGCTCCTTCGAGCAGTACATCTACCGCTCCCAGCCCGAAGGGGTACGTTCCGGCCCCGGCGACCTCGACCTGACCGTGTACTCGCTGCGCAAGTGGCTGCGCCTGGCCCTGCAGGGCAACCCCACGGTGCTGCTGCCGCTGTTCGTTCCGGAACACGAGATCGTAGGGGTCACCGCCCTAGGCCGGGAGTTGCGCGCCGCCTCGGAGCGGATCGTCTCCCGCCGGGCGGGGCACCGTTTCCTCGGCTACCTGAACGCCCAGCGGGAGCGGCTGCTCGGCCAGCGCGGCGGGCGACACACCAACCGGCCGGAACTGGTCGAGCGTCACGGTTTCGACACCAAGTACGCCTACCACATGGTTCGGCTCGGCGTGCAGGGGCTGGAGTTGCTGGAGACCGGGCGGGTTACCCTGCCAGTCCCCGAGCCGTGGAACAGGTGGTTGCGGGAGCTGCGCCAGGGTGGCCACACCCGGGAGGAGGCGCTCCGGGAAACCGACTCTCTCCAGGAACGGCTGAGGGCCATGCTCGACCACTCGCCACTACCGGCCCAGCCGGACACCGACTGGGCCAACACGTGGCTGGTCTCGGCCCACCAGCGGGCGTGGCGCGACACGCACTCGAGGCCACACTGACTCCGCCGTTGGCCCGTCGTTGTCGGGAGTGCCGACGAGCACCGTCTCGGCAGCGACGAGACCAGGAGGTTCGCGTGCCCCCGGTCGGACTCGAACCGACACTTGTGACCCTTTTAGGGGGCCTGCCTCTTCCATTGGGCTACGAGGGCGACCCCATCATACCGGCCGGTGGCGATTTCGCCGATTTCGCAATGGTTCGAACCGGCGCGACGCCGTTGCTCTGGGAAGTTGCTCTGGGAACACGTGACGACACGCCGCGCCGGTCACCCATCAAAGGGTCAGCTCACCCGGCGCAGCCTGCCGTCGCGGACCGTCACCGCGCTCGCGTCCTCGAACGCCTGGCGTGGCTCGTCCATCTCCGGCAACGCGGCCAGGTCGCGGCGCAGGACGAGACCCAGTGTCCAGTCGGCCAGGACGCGCATCTTTCGGTTGAAGGTGGGCACCGCGAACAGGTGGTAGGCCCGGTGGGCGTACCAGGCGAGCCGGCCGGTCAGCTTGATCTTGCCGAACATCTGGGCCGCGCCCTTGTGGAGTCCGAGTCCGGCCACCGCCCCGAGGTTGTTGTGCCGGTAGGGGGTCAGTTCGCCGCCCCGCAGTGTCGCGATGACGTTGTCCGCCAGCACGGGCGCCTGGCGCACCGCGTTCTGCGCGTTCGGCGGGTAGAAGCCGCCCCGGCCGTCGGGCACCTGGGCGTTGTCGCCGCCGGCGAAGACGTTCTCGGCCCCGTTGAGGGTCAGGTACTCGCTGGTGTCGAGGTGGCCCTTCGGCCCCAGCGGCAGGTCGCTGGCGGCCACGACGGGGTTGGGCTTGACACCGGCGGTCCACACCAGGGTGCCGGCGTCGAACTCGGTGCCGTCGCTGAGCCGGACGCGCTGGTCGGTGGCCGACTCCAGGAAGGTCGACAGCCGGACGTCGATGCCCCGCTGCCGCAGCTGGTTCAGCGCCTTGGCGCCGACCTCGTCACCCACCTCGGGCAGGATCTTGTCCGCCGCTTCGATGAGGTAGAACCGCAGGTCGTCGATGCCGATCGAGGAGTAGATCCGGGTGGCGTCACGCGCCAGGTCCTCCAGCTCGGCGACCGCCTCGGCGCCGGCGAACCCGCCGCCCACGAACACGAAGTTCAGCGCCTTGCGGCGGACCTCGGGGTCGCTGGTGGAGTCGGCGATGTTGAGCTGTTCCAGCACGTGGTTGCGCAGGAACGTCGCCTCCTCGACGGTCTTGATGCCGATGCCCCACTCGGCGAGGCCCGGGATGGGCAGCGTCCGCGAAACGGCGCCGGCCGCCATGACGAGGTAGTCATAGGAGATGTCGCGCGGCGCTCCGACCGTGGGCTCGAATCCGACGGTGCGGGTGGCGTGGTCGATGCGCACGACCCGCCCCGTGAGGACGCGCGCGCGCCGGAACACCTGGCGCAGCGGGACGACGACGTTGCGGGGGTTGATGCTGCCGGCCGCGGTCTCGGGGAGGAACGGCTGGTAGGTCATGTTGGAGTTGGGGTCCACGACGGTGATGCGGGCCTCGCCCGGCCCCAGCTTGCGCTCCAGCCGCTTGGCCGTGTACATCCCGAGGTATCCACCGCCGACGACGAGGACGTGCGGGATCTCCCGCTCGTCTCCACCGCCGTGAACCAGTCGGTAGTTCCTGCTCTCGGTCATCGCAAATTCCGCCCTATGTCCCCGTTCCGTGCCCCTGGCGGGGCGAGATGAATCGGTGGTCTCGCTGGCTGGGCCCGAGCCCGCCGGCGTCGCGGGAAAAGCTGGCTCGCTCTCCGTGAGGAGAGGGCGTCACTCTTTCCGACTGCTTGTGCAGCCTTTCACAAGCTACCCATGTCCAGGAAGCAACAAGAACGAAAGGTCTATACCGCCCCGCAACCGCGAGTCCGGACGTTTTCCCAGGTCACAGAGGTTGTGAATGTATTCACGAGCTTCGCGCGAGGTGACGCGTCTCACCCGAGAAGACTCCGCGTCACACGTCCTCACCTGGGAAAACGCGAGACTGGTTCAGCTCGCCGGCGCGTCTCCCAGGCACACGCTCCAGGCGAGCCCGTCCAGGATGTCGTGCTCGCTGGCCACGAACTCCGCGGCACCGGTACGGGCCAGCACCCGGTCCAGCACGAGCGACCCCGCCGCGATGACGTCCACCCGTCCCGGGTGCATGACCCCGATCGCCGCGCGCTGCTCGTGCGACATCTCCAGGAGATCGTCGGTGATCTCGCGCACCCGCCCGGACGGCACCCGCGTGTGGTGGATCCGCTCGGGGACGTACTCGGCCAGATCCAGATGGATACCGGCCACGGTCGTGGCGGTTCCCGCCACGCACACCACGGTCGCGGCCTCGGACAGCGGAACCGTGGCGCAGACCTCGTCCAGCGCGGCGTCGATATCGGCCGTCGCCGCGGCGACCTGCTGCTTCGTCGGGGGATCCGTGGTGAGGTGCCGCTCGGTCATCCGGACGCACCCGATGTCCACCGAGCGCGCGGCACGCACCAAACCGGCCCCGTCGTCCTCGGTATGGCCCAGGACGAACTCGGTCGACCCGCCACCGATGTCCACGACGAGGAAGGGGCGCCGGAAACCGTCATCCTCGGCGCCCTCCAGCTCGGCGGTGGCACCGACGAACGACAGCTCCGCCTCCTCGTCACCGGTGATGACCTCGGGGGTCACACCGATGATCGAGCGTACTCCGTCGACGAACTCGTCGCGGTTGGCGACGTCCCGGGTGGCGCTGGTGGCCACCATCCGCACCGAGTCCGGCCCCATCGTGACACCGTGGGAGGCCATCAGCTCCGCGTACTCCCGCAGGGCCTCGAAGGTCCGCTCGAGCGCCTCGGGGGTGAACGCGCCCGTGCGGTCGACCCCCTGGCCGAGCCGCACCACCTCCATGCGCCGCTCGACGTCGACCAGCCGCACCTCGTCCTCGTCCAGCGAGACAACGCTGGAGATCAGCAGCCGCAGGGAGTTCGTGCCGCAGTCAACGGCAGCCACCGTGGTCACTTGCCATCCTCGTCGTTCGTCGGGTCACTTGCTCGTGGCGGCCGGGTACACGGCCCGCCACACCACCACTCGGGCAGCGCGTCGAGTGCCTCCCGCCCCAGCGGGTTGCTCCCTGGTCGCGCGAGCTCGTGCGCCACCAGGGCGTGCAGGCACTTCACCCGGTCGGGCATACCGCCGGCGCTCTGCGTTCCCTCGGGCAGCGGCCCGACACCGTCGGCGCTGGCCCGCTCCTCTCGGTCGGCCAGGTAGGAGTCGTGGGCCCGCTGGTAAGCGGCCCGCAGCTCGGGCTCGGAGTCGAGCCGCTCGGTCATCTCCCGCATCAACCCGCTGGCCTCCAGCGTTCCGATCGCGGAGGCGGCGCGCGGGCACGTGAGGTAGTAGAGCGTGGGGAAGGGGGTCCCGTCGGCGAGCCGAGGCGCGGTGGTGACAACGTCGGGCAACCCACACGGGCATCGGTGCGCGACCGAGACCGGACCGCGCGGGGGGCGGCCCAGCTGGCGTCGGATCACGGAGGCGTCGTCGGCGGTGAGTCGCTCGTCGGCCTGCTCTGCGGAGGTCATTTCGAGTCCAGCCTACCGGGCGCGCCAGCCCTCGGCTCACCGGTCGGGAGGCTGGGCTTCGGGAATCTCCTCCTCCGGCTCGCCGGCCTGGTCAGCCTCCTGGACGGACTTCCAGAGCCGGGTGAACCAGGGCTCGCTGTCCGTGGCGGGACCCTCTCGCGCGTCCTCGTCCTCGTCTCCGACGATGATGTAGGCGCGTTCGTCCGGGTACTGGTAGTGCAGCCGTTCGCGGGCCTCGCGCTCGATGCGGTCGGGCTCCCGCAGTTCCTCGTGGCGCCGCTCCAGTTCGCTCACGTTCTGCTGGGTGCGTTCGCGCTCCTCCTTGAGCTGGGCGAGCTCGGCGCGCTGCAGCACATACTCCCGCAGCGGGTACGCCAGGCTCAGCGCGATCCCGCAGACCACCAGCGCGAGGATGGCCGCGCGGCTCGTGAGCGTGGGGCGTGGTCGGTCCGAACCCACGGACGGGCCTCCCCCGCCGCCCTTTCCGGAGGCCCGCGGCGGGGCTCCCGCCCTGCCCGTGCTCGCCCTCGCGGACCTGGTGCTCGACGGACCCGCCTTCGTGCCCCTGCCCGTCGGGGATCCGCCGGCCGTGCCGGCGGAGCTTCCCGTGGGCCTGCCGGCGGGCTTGCTGGTGTCCCCGCCCGTGCTCTTGCTCGCGCTCTTGCCGGTGCCCTTGCCCGCGGACCTACCCGACGACCGGCCCGCGGATCGCGTCTCGCCGCCCGGCACGCCAGCGGCCGAGGGCCCCGCCTTCCCCGGGCGGGGCCCTTTCGGTGACTCCGGCGCCGGCCCGTTCCCGCCGGAACGGGAATTTGGCACCTTGGACACAGTCGTTCAGCCTAGTCTCGCGCGCGGAAACGGGGGAAGGCCGACACGCCCGCGTAGATCGCGCCGTCGTCCAGCTCCTCCTCGATCCGCAACAGCTGGTTGTACTTGGCGACGCGCTCGCTGCGGGCCGGCGCCCCGGTCTTGATCTGTCCCGCGTTGGTGGCGACGGCGATGTCGGCGATCGTGGTGTCCTCGGTCTCCCCGGAGCGGTGGCTGATCATCGCGGTGTATCCGCTGCGCTGGGCGAGCGCCACGGCGTCGAAGGTCTCGGTGAGCGTGCCGATCTGGTTCACCTTGACCAGCAGCGAGTTGCCGACGCCGCCGCCGATGCCGCGCTGCAGGCGCTCCATGTTGGTGACGAACAGGTCGTCGCCGACGAGCTGCACCCGCGTTCCGACGGTTCCCGTCAGCTCCTTCCACCCGTCCCAGTCGTCCTCGTCGAGGGGGTCCTCGATCGAGACGAGCGGGTAGCTGTCGAGCAGCTCACCGTAGTACGCGGCCATCTGCTCGGCCGTACGGGACCGCCCCTCGAACTGGTAGTTCCCATCCTGGTGGAACTCGCTGGCCGCGACGTCCAGGGCGAGCGCGATGTCTTGGCCCGGAGTGAAGCCGGCCTTTTGGATCGCCTCAGTGATGAGGTCGAGCGCGGCCCGGTTGCTGTCGAGGTTCGGAGCGAAACCCCCTTCGTCGCCGACCCCGGTTCCCAGCCCGTGCGTCTTCAGCACCGCCTTGAGGGCGTGGTAGGTCTCGGCGCCCCAGCGGACCGCCTCGCCGAAGCCGGCGGCGCCGATCGGGGCGATCATGAACTCCTGGATGTCGACGTTGGTGTCGGCGTGCGCGCCGCCGTTGAGGATGTTCATCATCGGCACGGGAAGCACGTGGGCGTTGGGTCCGCCCATGTACCTGAACAGCGGGAGGTCGGCGGTCTCGGCCGCGGCGCGGGCGACCGCGAGCGACGACCCGAGGATGGCGTTGGCGCCGATCCGCGACTTCTCGGGGGTCCCGTCCAGGTCGATGAGGGCACGGTCGATGAGGCGCTGCTCCTCGGGAGCGAAACCCAGGAGCTCACCGGCGATCTCGTCGTTGACCGCGGTGACCGCCTTCTCGACCCCCTTACCGCCATAGCGGTCGCCGCCGTCGCGCAGCTCCACCGCCTCGAACTGGCCCGTTGAGGCCCCACTGGGGACCGACGCCCGGGCGCTCGTCCCGTCGTCGAGCAGGACCTCGACCTCGACCGTCGGGTTACCGCGGGAGTCGAGGATCTCCCTCGCCTGCACTGCCTCGATCGACGACAACGTTGTACTCCAATTCTCGCGTCTGCTCCCGGCGCGCCGGCGCGGCCGGGTCCTTGGTCGGCGAAGCCTGGCACCGTGCCGTGGCACGGGACATCACGAACATCGTGCTGGATGCGCGACCGAGCCTAGGCGACCCCGCCCCGCACGGCTCCCGGAACTCCCCGGTTCGTCACCGATCGGAGCGCGCCGAACGACGACCGCCTCTCCGACACGCCACGTGTCGGAGACGCCCGAGCAGTCTGCCCGCACATCAGGTTCCCACGCCAGGCTCCGCCACACGCCGGCCCGTGCCCCCGCCCGGCGCTCGGTTGTACCGCTCATCCAGAATCACCTACTATTCCCACTGAATTGATGGGCAAATACGGGAAGGTGCCCGTTCGGTGCAAGCTCTGGTCATACTCGGCATCGTTGGGTTCCTCGCCCAGCTCATCAACGGCGCGCTCGGCATGGGGTACGGCGTCACCTCCACCACCTTCCTGCTGTTGGCCGGAAGCACCCCGGCGCTGGCGTCGGCCACCGTCAACCTCTCGCAGCTGGGCTCCCAGCTCGCCTCGGGCGTGGCCCACTGGGGGTTCGGCAACGTCGACTGGAGGGTGGTTCCGCGGATCGCGCTTCCCGGAGCCGCGGGCGCCTTCGTCGGGGCGCTCCTGTTGAGCTGGCTCTCCGCCGCGCGAGCGGCGCCACTGATGTCGAGCGTCCTGCTCGGTCTCGGGGTGTACCTGTTGCTGCGGTTCACCCTCCGGGGCACACCACGCGGCAACCTGGGCAAGCCGTTGCGTACCGGGTTCCTCGCCCCACTCGGTCTGGTCGCCGGGTTCATGAACTCCACCGGCGGCGGTGGCTGGGGTCCGGTGGGGACGACCGCCCTGCTGGCCAGCGGGCGGCTGGAGCCACGCAAGGTCATCGGGTCGATCAGCGTGGGCGAGTTCGCGGTGGTCGTGGCCGGCAGCGTGGGCTTCGCCGTGGGACTGGGCTTCGGCGGCATCGACTTCGGCTGGGTCGCGGTGATGCTTCTCGGTGGTGTGCTGGCCGCCCCCGTCGCGGCGTGGCTCGCCCGGATCATCCCACCGCGCATGCTGGGAGCGCTGGTCGGCGGGCTCATCATCGTGACCAATGTCCGTGTCCTGATCGAGAGCGACCTGCTCCCGCTCGGCGCCGGGGCGGCCTCGGCGCTCTACGCCGGCGTCACCCTGGCGTGGGTGTTGGCGGTCGGGTTCTCCTGGCGCGCCCATCGCCTCGACCGCGCGCTCGCCTCGAAGGAGCCGCACGTCGGGGTCGGCGAATAGGGCGTACTCGGCGCGCCGGCCCCGAGGACCCAAGCGCGGTCCCGCCGCGTCTCAACGACGCTCCTAGCGCGAATCAACGCCCAGGGCCCGGCAGGCGGCGTCGATCGTGGCCTCGCGGTACTCCCCGGAGACGGGCCCGCCGTCGGTGGTGACGGCGCAGTCCTGGAGGCCGCCGACCGCGAGGGTGCACGCGGCGACCTCGGCGGGGCTCGCGGCCCGCCCGATGAGCAACCATTGCAGCCGGTCACGCCACGTGAAGATGCGTGAGACGACGTCGAGCTCGATGAGTGTGCCCAGGTCGTGGAGCAGCGCGAGGTAGAGGGCGCTGTGGCGCGCGGTGACGTCGAAGTAGCGCCCCAGGAGCTCGCGCGGTGACAGGGGCTCCCCCGCCCGCTCCGCGTCGTCGAGCAGCGCCTCGACGTCCTCGACCAGCGGTTGGACCATCTCGTGCAACAGGGCGTTCTTGGACGGGAAGTGGTAGTACAGCGCCGCCTTGGTTATGTCGAGGCGCTCGGCGATCTCGCGCAGGCTCGTCTTGTCGGCCCCCTGGCTGGCGAAGAGTTCCAGGGCGGTCTCGCGGATTCGGTTCCTGGTGTCGTTCTCTCGCCTCGGCACGTGTCCGCTCGCATTCTTCCCGCTCACCCCGTTACACGGGAACACTCCTCACGTTCCCGACCGGGATCATATCGGGAGCTTACCCGCCGGACAGTTGCTTACTTGTCGCACGGTAAGTACATTGTGCGGCGCGGCCACAACCAGGACCCACACACGCCACCCACGAATGGAGCACACCGTGAGCACGGGCACCACCACCGTTCTCGTCTCCGGCGCGAGCATCGCCGGACCCGCGCTGGCGTACTGGCTACACCGGTACGGCTTCACCCCCACCGTCGTCGAGCGCGCCCCGGCACCACGCGAGGGCGGACACCCGATCGACGTGCGTGGCGCGGCGGTCGACGTCATCACCCGGATGGGACTGTTGGAGCGGATCACAGCGGCGCACACCGAGACGCGTGGGCTCTCGACCGCCGACTCCGTCGGCCGCACCCGCGCCACGGCCACCATGGCGGACTTCTCCGGCTCAGGCTCCGAGAACGACGTGGAGCTGATGCGGGGCCACCTGAGCCGAGTGCTGTACCGGGCGACGGAGAGCGACGTCGAGTACGTCTTCGGCGACTCCATCGCCTCGATGCGCGAGGACGACGACGGCGTGCGCGTCACCTTCGAACGCTCCGCGCCACGCGCGTTCGACCTGGTGGTCGGAGCCGACGGGCTGCACTCCACCACCCGGGCGCTCGCCTTCGGCGAGGAAAGCCGATACCGCCGCTACATCGGCACCTACTTCGCGAGCTTCAGCGTGCCCAACCACCTCGGCCTGAACCGCTGGGTCACGTTGCACAACACCCCGGGCCGGGGCGCGGGAATCTACGCGCCCGCGCCGCACACCTCGTGGCGGGAACCCCCACGCCCCGGCGCGGTGAGCGCCCCCGGACCGAGCCCCGAGGCCAAGGCGCTCTTCGTGTTCACCACCCGTCACCAGCTTCCCCTGGGACACCACGACACCCCGGCCCAACAGCGGGTCGTGGAACGGGCCTTCGCCCACATGGGATGGGAGGTCCCGACACTGCTCGCCGAGATGCGCGACGCGCCCGACTTCTACTTCGACTCGCTCAGCCAGGTCCACATGGACCACTGGTCACGGGGCCGCGTGGCGCTGGTCGGAGACGCCGGGTACTGCCCCTCCCCCCTGGCCGGGCAGGGCAGCAGCATGGCGCTCGTCGGCGCCTACGTGCTGGCCGACGAGCTCGCGGCGGCCGAAGGCGACCACCGGGCGGCGTTCGAGGGCTACGAGTCGCGGATGGGCGAGTTCGTCAGAGGCAACCAGCGGATCGCCGCGAGCGGCGCCGGGTTGCTCGTACCCAGGTCGTGGCCCGGAATCTGGTTCCGCGACCAGGCCATTCGGATCGCGCCCAAGCTTCCGTCCATCGACCTGTTCGGCGGCAGGATGCAACGCGCCGCGAACGCCGTCGACCTGGACACCCACGTTCCGGCTTGACCCATGGCCGCGTGTCGCCGCACTCGCCGCCACGCGGGGACCCGGGCACGACCCCACGCCGCGATCCCGATCGGGCCGTCGGGGAACTCACACCCAGTACCCGCGCCACTGGTCCGGGGTGAGGGACCGGGGGTCACGACCGTCGGCGCGGGCCTTGGCCTCGGCCTCGCGGACACGCTGGTCGAAGCGGCGAGCGGCGGCGCGCAGGTCCATCTCGGGGTCGGCGGCGCGGCGACGCTCGGCGTCGATGGCCGCGAACAGCTCCCCGCCGGGCTCCCCGTCGTCGACGAAGAGGTCCTCGGGGACCCCGTTGCGGGCGGCGCGCTTCTGCAGCTCATAGCTGAGCAGCGCCGCGGGCTGACCGAACGGGACACCGTCGAGTACCGAGGACTCGGGCTCGCCCTTCTCGGCGCGCTCGGCGGCCTTGATGCTCTCCCAGTTGGCGCGGACGTCCTCAGTGCCGGCGACCGCCGTGTCGGAGAACACGTGCGGGTGCCGGCGGGTGAGCTTGTCGACGATGGCGTCGGCGACGTCGTCGACGGTGAAGCCATCCGAGCCGCGCTCCTCGGCCACCCGCGCGTGGAACACCACCTGGAGCAGCACGTCCCCCAGCTCCTCACGGAGCGCCCGGTGGTCGCCCTCCTCGATCACCTCGACCGCCTCGTAGGTCTCCTGCAGCAGGTAACCGGCCAGGGACTGGTGCGTCTGCTCGGCGTCCCAGGGGCACTCGCGTCGCAGCACGTCCATCACGCGCACCAGCTCCAGGAGGCGCTCGCCAGTGGCGGAACGGTTCTCACTCATCGGTGTGGCCTTCCACGGGTCGGGGTCGTCGGGGGTGCGAGGGTTCAACGGTGTTCCGAGGCCAGCCAGCCACCGGCCCGCAGCGCGGCCAGCACCTCGGCCACGGACTCCTCCTCGGCGGCACCGTCGGTGTTCAGCGTCAGCTCGGCGTCGGTGGGCACCTCGTAGGGGTCGGACACGCCGGTGAACTCCGGGATCTCCCCGGCGCGGGCCTTGGCGTAGAGCCCCTTGCGGTCGCGCGCCTCGCACACCTCCAGCGGTGTGGCCACGTGCACCAGGAAGAAGTCACCGGTCTCCTCGACCATCTCCCGAACCTGGGCGCGGGTGGCGGCGTAGGGGGCGATCGGCGCGCAGATCGCGACACCGCCATGCCGCGTGATCTCGGCGGCCACGTAGCCGATACGGCGGATGTTCAGGTCGCGGTCGGCCTTGGAGAACGTGAGGCCCGCGGAGAGCAACCGCCGCACGACGTCCCCGTCGAGCAGGGTGACGGTACGGCCGGCGCGCCGGACGCCCTCGGCCACCCCCCGAGCCACGGTGGACTTTCCCGAGCCCGACAGACCGGTGAGGAACACCGTGATCCCCCGCTCGGTGCGCGGCGGGCGCAGCCGGGACAGCTCGGCCGCCACCCGGGGCGGGGTGAACCAGCTCGGCAGCTCGCGACCGAGCGCGAGCATCTCCTCGACCTCGCCGTCGTCGGGTTCGGGCTCGACCCGCTCGAGGGCGACCTGGACGGCCGGGCACCACAGGCCGTCCCGCGCGTCGTAGGCCCATCGCGGCGGCCGCACGACGGGGATCGGGGCGCCCTCCACCTCCGGTTCGGGCTGGCCGGCGGGGTGCGGGAGGAACACGTGGGTGGCGGAGTACGCCCGCGCCACGTGCGCGGCGAGCAGGGCGTCGCGGTCGGGCGGCAGCGCGGTGTCGCTGGCCTGGGCGCTCGTGGGCAGCGTGAGCGCCACGAACCGGGTGCGGGAGGGCAGTAGCGACTCCGCCGCCATGATGGCCGGGGCCATCCCCTCGCTGTCCAGTGGGGCGTCGACGAGCACGAGCACCTCGGCCCCGCGGGAGTCGCCGATGTCCTCGGCCGCCGCGCGGATCCGGTGCAGGGTTCCGTGGTGCAGTGGGCGCCCGGTGACCACCGCCAGCAATGGGCGATCGGCGACCCCCTCGATCTCGCGCTGACCGCGCACGTCCGACGGTGCCAGCCGCATGGGCCGCAGCGCCCCGTGCATCGGGGGACGACAGATGCGGATCTCCCCGGCCAGGCGGAGTCCGTGCCCGACCTCCCGCCCGTACGGCGCGTCCGTCTGGGACCACCACGCCTCGCTGACGGTCAGCTCGGCCAGTGGCGCGCCTTCGGGGTCGGTGAGGATCACGCGCTCGGCTCCGGCCAGCTCGTCGGGAACCGGCAGCGTGACCGGGACTGGCCACGGGGTGCCGTCGGGGAGCTGGCCGTGCTTGACCACCGAAGCGGATTCCTCGGAGGTCATGAATCCGGAGAGGGGGTAGGCGCCGTTGAGGATGAGCTCCAGGTGGGCCAGCGCGGTGGCGCCGGGCGTGAACTCCACGGGTTCCACCTGTGGGCTGACGTTGCTGCCGTCCGGTCTGTTGCTGTCGCTGCTGGCGCTCAATCCGGCCTCCGCGTCGCCGTTCTTCACCGTCGATGACCAGCGTATGCCCGTACGGGCTGGGTGGTGTCGCGGTGGTGGTGGACCCGGGACGTGGCAGGGCCCACTTCCGGGAACAGCCGGGGCCCGCCAGGTGTTCTCCGGGTGGACCGTTCTCGCCTCACCCTGTTCGGTGTTCGCGGCCCGTACATTCGCGCCCGGCGCCCCGGCGTAGGCTGGGATTCGAAGGAGCCAGCCGATTGGGCGGTCCAGTCCTGCACGTTCGGAGTTCGCCGCACTGTCGGTACCACCGTCACACACCCTTACTGGTGAAATGAGCCTCTCTGGACTTCTCGGCGTTGTCGCCGACGATCCCGCACTCAACCACGCGATCGCGACCGCTCGGAGCGGGCACGATCCCCATCTCGACCTTGTCGCGCCGCCGGCGCTGCGGCCCATGCTGATCGCGGCACTGGCCGCCGACGCTCCCGAGGGCGCCGGTCGTCCGATCCTGGCCGTCACCGCCACCGAGCGCGAGACCTCCGATCTGTGCGACGCCCTCGGGTCACTGTTGCCACACAACTCGGTCGCGCAGTTCCCGGCGTGGGAGACGCTGCCGCACGAGCGACTGTCGCCCCGGTCCGACACTGTGGGCCAGCGGCTGGCGGTACTGCGCCGGCTGGCCCATCCCGACCCCAGCGACCCGCTCACCGCGCCACTGCGGGTGATCGTGGCGCCGGTGCGCAGCGTGCTGCAGCCGATCGTGGCCGGCCTGGGGGACCTCACCCCGGTACGCGTCCGGCCGGGAGACGAGGTCGACCTGGATGATGTCGTCGGCGCCCTGGTCAACGCCGGCTACGCCAGGGTCGACCTGGTGGAGAAGCGGGGCGAGCTCGCGGTACGCGGCGGGATCCTCGACGTCTTTCCCCCCACCGAGGAGCACCCGCTGCGGCTGGAGTTCTGGGGGGACCAGGTCGAGGAGATCCGGTACTTCCAGGTCGCCGACCAGCGGTCGATCCCGTCGGTGAGCGGGAACGCCGTCGACAGCTCCCCGGATCGGGACGTCGCCGGCCTGTTCGCCCCGCCGTGTCGCGAGCTACTGCTGACGGAACCCGTGCGCGAGCGCGCGCGGGAACTCGCCGAGCAGCACCCGTCGCTGTCCGACATCCTGGGAAAACTCGCCGAGGGAATCCCGGCCGAAGGCATGGAGGCATTCGCGCCGGTACTCGCCGACCACATGGAGTCGTTCCTCACCTACCTTCCCGAGGGCGCGCACATCGTCGGCTGCGACCCCGAACGCGTCCGGACCCGCGCGGTCGAGCTCCAGGCCACCAGCCAGGAGTTTTTGGACGCTTCCTGGATCAACGCGGCCTCCGGCGGCGAGACTCCCATCGACCTGGGGGCCTCGGCCTACCGCTCGATCGCCGAGGTGCGCTCCGACGCCCGGGATCTGGGCCTGCCGTGGTGGAGCATCACCCCCTTCGGCGCCGGAACGGAGGAGGACACCGGGGAAGAAAGTTCGGTTCAGGTGGGGGCGGTCGCCGCCGACGCCTACCGTGGCGACACCGAGCGCGCGCTGACCGACATCAAGTCCTGGTTGCACGACGAGTGGAGCGTCGTGCTGGTCACGCAGGGCCACGGGCCGGCCGAGCGGCTGGCGTCGATGCTGCGCGACGCCGGGCTCGGCGCCCAGCTGTGTGACGAGCTGACCTCCCCGCCCGACCGCTCCGTGGCGACCGTGACCACGTCGATGATCGAGCACGGGTTCGTGTGGCGCTCGGTGCGTACGGCGGTGCTCACCGAGACCGACATCGCCGGGCAGAAGTCCTCCACCCGGGACATGCGCCGGATGCCGAGCCGGCGGCGCGGCACCGTCGATCCGCTCCAGCTCAAGCCAGGCGACTACGTGGTGCACGAGCAGCACGGGGTGGGCCGCTACGTCGAGATGATCAGCCGCACCATCCAGGGGGCCACCCGGGAGTATCTCGTCATCGAGTACGCGCCGAGCAAGCGTGGCCAGCCCGGCGACCGCCTGTTCGTACCCACCGACCAGCTCGACGAGGTCACCCGGTACGTGGGGGGTGAGGCGCCCACGCTGTCCAAGATGGGCGGCGCCGACTGGGCGAAGACCAAGAGCAAGGCTCGCAAGGCCGTCCGCGAGATCGCGGGCGACCTGATCCGACTGTACTCCGCGCGGCAGGCGTCCCCCGGCTACGCGTTCGAGCCCGACACGCCGTGGCAGAACGAGCTGGAGGACGCCTTCCCCTACGTGGAGACGCCCGACCAGCTGGCCGCGATCGAGGAGGTCAAGCAGGACATGCAGAAGCCGGTTCCCATGGACCGGCTGATCTGCGGCGATGTTGGCTACGGCAAGACCGAGGTCGCGGTGCGCGCCGCCTTCAAGGCGGTCCAGGACGGCAAGCAGGTGGCCGTGCTGGTTCCCACCACGGTGCTGGTGCAGCAGCACCTGTCCACGTTCAGTGAGCGTTACGCCTCGTTCCCGGTCACGGTCAAGCCACTGTCGCGGTTCCAGACCGACTCCGAGGCCGAGGCGACACTCGAGGGGGTGCGTACGGGCTCGGTCGACATCGTGATCGGCACCCACCGGCTGCTGTCCAGCGAGACCAGGTTCAAGAACCTGGGCCTGCTGATCATCGACGAGGAACAGCGGTTCGGGGTCGAGCACAAGGAGGCGTTGAAGCGGCTGCGCACCCAGGTCGACGTGCTGGCGATGTCGGCGACCCCGATCCCGCGCACCCTGGAGATGGGGATCACCGGAATCCGCGAGATGACGACGATCCTCACCCCGCCCGAGGAGCGCCACCCGGTGCTCACCTTCGTCGGTCCCTACGACGAGAAGCAGATCACCGCGGCGATCCGGCGCGAGCTGCTACGCGAGGGCCAGGTGTTCTTCGTGCACAACCGGGTCGCGTCGATCGAGAAGGTCGCCGCGTCGGTGAGCGAACTCGTGCCCGAGGCGCGGGTCGCCTACGCGCACGGGCAGATGAACGAGCACCAGCTCGAACGCGTCATGGTGGACTTCTGGGAGAAGAGCTTCGACGTGCTGGTGTGCACCACGATCGTGGAGTCCGGGCTGGATGTGCCCAACGCCAACACGCTCATCGTGGACCGGGCCGACACCTACGGGCTGTCACAGCTGCACCAGCTGCGCGGCCGTGTGGGGCGGGGACGCGAACGGGCCTACGCGTATTTTCTGTACCCACCGGAGAAGCCGCTGACCGAGACCGCCCACGAGCGGCTTTCCACGGTCGCCCAGCACACCGAGACCGGCGCGGGCATGTACGTGGCGATGAAGGACCTGGAGATCCGGGGCGCGGGCAACATCCTGGGCGCGGAACAGTCCGGGAGTATCGCCGGGGTCGGATTCGACCTGTACGTGCGCATGGTCGGGGAGGCCGTCCGCGAGCTACAGGGGGCGCCCGAGGCCACGGAGGAGACCGAGACCAAGGTCGAGCTGCCCATCGACGCCCACATCCCCCACGACTACGTTCCGGGTGAGCGGCTGCGGCTGCAGTCCTACAAGCGGATCGCCAGCGTCACGAACGAGGACGAGATCAAGGCGGTCCACGAGGAACTCACCGACCGGTTCGGCCCGCCGCCGCAGGCGGTCGACAACCTGCTAGCGGTCGCGCGGTTCCGGGTGCTGGCCAAGGAGGCCGGGCTGACCGATGTGGTACTCCAGGGGAACCAGATCCGGTTCTCACCGGTGGAGCTGCGCGAGTCGCAGCTGCTCCGGTTGCGGCGTCTCTACCCGAAGGCGGTCTACAAGGAGCCCACGCAGAACCTGTTGGTTCCGGCTCCCAAGGCCGGTGGTCTGGGCGGACGGCAGCTGCGCGATCTCGAGCTGCTGAAGTGGTGTACCGACCTGGTCGAGGCGCTGTTCGCGCCGGCGGGGGCGACCAAAAACGAGTGACCCCCGTTGGCGCGCTCCCGCTCCGGCTCCCGGGTAACTCGCGACAGCGAGGCCGCACCGGAGTATCCGGGGGCGCGGCGTGTCCCGTGTCTGAGGCAAGTCCGGAAAACGCTTGTCACGCTCTCCCGTTGACAGCACCATAATGACTACCCTTGGTAATAGGGACATCACTGTCAGTGTTAGCCACGGAAAGGATTGTTGCCCGTGGACACCGCCGTCTCCGGACTGACCCACGGCGGCGTGGCCGCCGTTCCGCGCCGCCGGTGGCCCGACACAGCCGCCGTGGCCTACGGACGCCGACAGCCGGACGCTGCGGCTGTCCCCGGAAGGGCCGGTGACCGGAGCCCACGGCGATTCGTGACCGGCGCGCGCTGATGCACAGTCGACGCAGCCGCACCGCCGTCCCGGGCCCGCTGCCGTTGACCGCCTCGCTGTCCGGTCGTGGCGGATTCCCACACCCCTGGCGCGCGTGTCCCGACACCGGATCCCGGCCGCCGATGACCGGGTCACCGGCCACCGTGCCCCCGCTGTGCCAACGCGCGGGGGACATCGGCGGTTCGCCGTCCACGGGGGTTGGGGGTGTTCGGCGTTGAACAGCGAGACAACCTACCTGACCGACCTCGCGGCAGTGTTGTGGCCGTGCGGTGGTCTTCTGGGGCGGGGCGGCGGTCTCCTGGGGCGCGGCGGCCTCCCGGCACGGGGTGGCGACCCAACTCTCCCCCGCGATCGGACCGTCCCACGCGACGCCCGCCGGTACCGGGTGCGCGAGTATCTGCCGGTCCCCTCGGCACACAACCCACGGGTGATCCTCCCCGTCGCCAACCGTTACGTCGCGACGCGCGGGATCACGGCGTTCTCGCACCGCCACACCCTCCGCGACCGGCTGCGCACGACCGTCCTGACCGCGGCGTTCACCAGCGGCCTGGCCCCGTTCCTGCTACGTGACCGGCTGCACGTGGGGTCGGGATTCACGATCGAGCACGCGCTGTCCTCCGCACTGGACCGCGAGGTGCTGGTCGCCATCCACCTCGGGCCGCCACGCGCCAGCCGCAAGCCCGTCCTACTCCTGCTGACCCCCGCCGGCCGTGCCGTCGGCTATGCCAAGGTCGGCATCAACGACCTGACGTCACGCCTGGTCACGGCGGAGACGCGGGCGCTGCGGCGACTCGCCCACTCTCGCCTGCAGGGCATCACCGCCCCCCGGTTGCTGCACGTCGGCGAATGGAACGGCTGCCCGCTCCTGGTCCAGGAGGCACTTCCGGTCGGCCACAACACCGACCGCCCAAACCGCCGCCAGCTGCTGCGCTACGTGCTGCGAATCGCCCACCTGGCCCCCGTCAGCGAGCACCCGCTCTCACGCAGCCCCTACCTCGAGACGCTGACCTCACGGATCGACGCGCTCTCCGCGCGCCCGGAGGCTCCGGCGCTACGCTCCGCGCTCGCACAGCTACCCGACGTTCGGGTTCCGTTCGGCGCCTGGCACGGCGACTTCACACGGTGGAACATCGCGGCGACCGCGCGCCGCGCCTTCGTGTGGGACTGGGAGCGCCTGACCTTCGGTGTTCCGGTCGGCTTCGACGCGCTCCACTACGAGCTGAACGAGTGTGTACAAGCCGGGGTCCGCCCCGGAGTACAGCAGTGGCTGGACAGAGGGATCCGACTGCTCCGCGACCCGCTCATGGCCAACGCGGGGATACCCAACAGCGCGGTATCGACGGTGATGGCGCTGTACCTGATCGACCTGGCGACACGGTATCTGCACGATCGGCAGGCCGAGGGGGGCGGGCGCCTGCCCGCGGTCGACGACTGGCTGCTCCCGGCACTCAACGGGCTGGGCGAACGAGCGGCGCGCGAAGCCCCACGGGCGGGCTGACCCGCGTCGGCGACGGCGGGCGCGTCGACGCGCCCGCCGACACCGCACCATCCCCCGATGGCGCCGTGGTGCGGGCACGGGAAGGCGCGGCTCACGACCCGCGCGGCACCAAACCAAAGAGAACGCGGTTCGAAATGAGATAATTACCCCATGTGTTCCGCATCGCCGGTCCTACTGGTCGCCTCCGCGGGAGAGCACCTCGCGCAGCTATGGGCGCTGCGCCCGTGGTGGGAACGGCGCACCCGCGTCTGGGTCAGCTACCCGACAATGGGCGCCACTCCCCTGCTTCGCGGTGAGGAGGTGCACTGGGTGCGCCCCAGGAGCGGCGTGCGTGGTGCCGCTCTCCTACGCGAACTCTCCCTGGCGACGCGGATGTTCGCGCGCCGGCGCCCCGCGGTGGTCGTCTCCACCGGGGCCGGCGTGGCGCTGCCGTTCTTCGTCGTGGCGTGGCTCGCGGGGGTGCCCACCGTCTACATCGAGCGCTACGACCGTCTCGGCGCCCCGACGCTGACCGCCCGACTGTGCCGTCCCTTCACCCGGCTGTACCTCACCCAGTGGGAGGAACAGCGGGAGTTCCTGCCGGCCGCGATCACCGTGGGGCCACTCCTTTGACCGCGGACGCGAACCACGAGAGAGGGTGCGGCGACCGCCCCCTCGTCCTCGTCGTGCTCGGCACCGGTCACCACCCCTTCGACCGGCTGGTCAGCTGGATGGACGCCTACGCCGCGGAACGCCCCGGGGCACGGGTGGTCGTGCAACACGGCCACAGCCCGGCACCGGCCAAGACCCACGGTAGGGACGTCCTCGACCGTGACGAGCTGCGCACCCTGCTGCGCCGGGCGGCGGTGGTGGTCACCCACGGCGGTACGGCGACCATCGCCGAGGCGCGCCGGGAAGGACACCTGCCCATCGTGGTGGCGCGCGACCCCGAGCTCGGCGAGCACGTCGACGACCACCAGATCGGGCTCGTGGCGCGCCTGGACGCCTCGGGGCTGACCCGTTCGTGTTCCAGCCTGCAGCAGCTGGTGACCACACTCGACAAGGCGCTCGCCCAACCCGGGGAATTCCGCCTGGGATCCGGGGAGAGCACCACGGCGACGGCCCGACACGCCGGGTGGCTGATCGACCTGCTCGTGGCCGACCGGGGCGACGACCGCCCGCTCCCGCACCCCCGTACACCGTCAGCGGGCCTCACCTGGCCCGACGTGACCGTCATCGTCGCCGTGCGCGACCGCCCCGAACTGGTCCGTACCACAGTACGCCGCGTCACCGCGCAGGACTACCCGGGCACGGTGGTCACTCTCGTCGTCCACGACGGGGACGAGCCCGACCACTCACTCGCCACCTCCAACCGGACCCGCCCCGTCCGGGGGTTGAGAGCGCCCCGGGGACACGCCGACGCCCGCGTCACCGGAGCGCTCGCCGCGCGCACCGAGCTGGTGGCCTTCTGCGACGCCGGAGACACCTGGCTCCCGCACAAGCTCCGCACGCAGGTCGAGGTGTTGCGCGCCGAACCGGAGACCGAGGCGGTCTGCTGCGGGGTCAGGGCCGCCGGCGAGTCGGACGCCGCCGTCCTCGCCCGAACCAGCCTCACCTTCGCCGACCTGCTCAGTCTCAGCCCGGCGGCATCGGCCCCGCACCCCTCGACGCTCCTCGTCCGCCGCTACGCCCTGGTGTACGGCTGCGGCGCGCTGCACGAGCGCGCCCCGAGCGGCCACAGCTCACACGACGACCTGCTGCTGCGGCTGGCCCGGCGCGCCCCCGTGCGCAACATCCCCGAGGCGAACGTGCGCGTGCCGGCCCGCCCGCGGACGAGCGGCCGCGCCCAGTGGCGGGCGAACGCGACCGCGCTGCGCCGGCTGCTCGCGCGCCACCCGGAGTTCCGGCTGGTGCCGCGCGGGCTGGCGCGGCTGTGCGGACGGATCGCTGTCGCCGAGGCCGCCGTCGGGCGCCGCGGCGCGGCCCTGGAGTGGACAATCGCGGCCCTGTGTGCCCGTCCCAGAGAGCCACACGCCTACCTCGCGCTGGCTCTCACCTGCGGGCTGCCCGCGCGGGTGGCGGCACGCGCGCTGCGCGGGCGGGTGTGACCTCGCGGGGTGGGTCCGCGAGGAGCGCTCACTCGGCGCTGACGATCATCCCCGCGCCGACCGTCTGGTTGGTCCCCTCGTCGATCAGGATGAACCCACCGGTCAGTCGGTTCTCACGGTACTCGTCGGCGAACAGCGGCTGGGCCACCCGGAAGGTTACCCGGCCGATCTCGTTCAGCTCCAGCTGACCGGCCTCCTCGTCGCGGTGCAGCGAGTTCACGTCCAGCCGGTAGAGGAGATCGCGCACCACCACCTTCGCGGTACGCGTGGTGTGCTTGACCAGCAGCTTCGTGCGTGGTGTCAGCCCCCACCCCTCAGCCATCCAGCAGACCATGGCGTCGATGTCGCGCGCGACGGCCGGCTGGTTGTTCGGCCGGCAGATGAGGTCGCCACGGGAGATGTCGATGTCGTCCTCGAGCAGCAGGGTGACCGACATCGGCGGGAACGCCTCGGGCACGTCCCCGTCCGCGGTGACGATCTTGGAGATCCGGCTGGTCAGCCCGGACGGCAGGTGCATGACGTCGTCGCCGGGCTTGAGGACACCACCGGCGACCTGGCCGGCGTAGCCCCGGTAGTCGTGCAGCTCGGGGTCGGCCGACTTCTGCGGCCGGATCACGTACTGCACCGGGAAACGCACGTCGACCAGGTTGCGGTCGGAGGCGATGTGCACGTTCTCCAGGTAGTGCAGCAGCGACGGCCCCTCGTACCAGGACATATTCACCGACTTGTCCACGACGTTGTCGCCGTGCAACGCCGAGATCGGGATGAAGGTCAGATCACCCACGTCGAGCTTGGAGGCGAAGTCGGTGAACTCCTCCTTGATCTCCTCGAACCGCTCCTGTGAGTAGTCCACCAGGTCCATCTTGTTGATGGCCAGCACCAGGTGCCGCACCTGCAGCAGGGTGGTGAGGAACGCGTGTCGACGGCTCTGCTCCTGCAGCCCCTTGCGCGCGTCGACCAGGATGATCCCGAGGTCGGAGGTGGAGGCGCCGGTCACCATGTTGCGCGTGTACTGCACGTGCCCGGGGGTGTCGGCGATGATGAACGTCCGACGCGGCGTGGCGAAGTAACGATAGGCCACGTCGATGGTGATGCCCTGCTCGCGCTCGGCACGCAGGCCGTCGGTGAGCAGCGCGAGGTTCGTCTGTTCCTCACCGCGATCCTGGCTGGTGCGCTCGACGGCGTCGAGCTGGTCCTCGAGGATGGACTTGGAGTCGTAGAGCAGCCGGCCGATCAGGGTGCTCTTTCCGTCGTCGACGGAGCCGGCCGTGGCGAGCCGCAGTATGTCTGATCTCATGAGCAGGTGATCCAGTAGGTCTGGGGAACGGGCGGGGTGGTCAGCCGCGCCGGGGTCAGAAGTACCCCTCGCGCTTGCGGTCCTCCATGGCCGCTTCACTGGAGCGGTCGTCGGCACGGGTCTGGCCGCGCTCGGTGATACGGGTCGCCGCGATCTCGGCGATGATGTCGTCGAGCTCGGTGGCGGTGGAACGGACCGCGCCCGTACACGTCATGTCGCCCACCGTGCGGTAGCGGACCGTGGCCTCGAAGACCTCCTCGTTCTCCCCCCGCGTGATGTAGGGGTTGTCGGCGAGCAGAATCCCGTCCCGCTCGAACACCCGCCGTGGATGGGAGAAGTAGATGCTGGGCAGCTCCAGCCGCTCGCGGGCGATGTATCCCCACACGTCGAGCTCGGTCCAGTTCGACAGCGGGAACACCCGGATGTGCTCACCGCGCTCGGTCCTGGTGTTGTACACGTTCCACAGCTCGGGTCGCTGGGCCTTGGGGTCCCACTGGCCGAACTCGTCGCGGAACGAGAAGATGCGCTCCTTGGCGCGGGCCTTCTCCTCGTCGCGCCGGGCCCCGCCGAACGCCGCGTCGAAGCCGTGCTCCTCGACGGCCTCCAGCAGCGCCGCGGTCTGCAGCCGGTTTCGGCTCGCCCAGCGGCCGGTGGGCTCGGTGACCTTGCCGGCGTCGATCTGTTCCTGCACCGACGCCACGATCAACCGGGCGCCCGCCTCGGCCAGCCGACGGTCCCGAAACTCCATGACCTCCGGGAAGTTGTGTCCGGTGTCGACGTGCATCACCGGGAACGGAATCGCCCCCGGCCAGAACGCCTTCTCCGCGAGCCGGAGCATGACCAGGGAGTCCTTGCCCCCGGAGAAGAGCAGCACCGGACGCTCGAACTCCGCGGCGACCTCGCGCATGATGAAGATCGCCTCGGCTTCGAGGAAATCGAGCTGGGAAAGCTGGTACCGCCCCAGCACAGGCTGATCGACCTGACTCATGAACCCCGCCTCACGCTCGTGACACCCACACCGGCGGGGGCTGCGGTCAGCCCGCCGTGTGTGGACCCGTGCTGTCCCGATCCGCTACGTCGCGGATACTCGCCAACAACGTACTCGACAATTCCGGTCGACATACAAGGATATCCGGAAGGGAGGGATCCTCCCGATTGTAGGTCAGTTCCGACCCGTCGGTCCGGGACGCGTGGAGTCCGGCCGCCCGCGCGACCGCCACCGGAGCCGCGCTGTCCCATTCGTACTGTCCCCCCGCGTGGACGTAGAGATCGGCTATTCCCAGTAGGACCGCGCAGATCTTGGCACCCGCAGACCCCATGGGCACCACCTCGGCGCCCAGCTGCGTGGCCATCCGCTGCACGAACTCCGGAGGGCGGGTCCGACTCGAGGTGATGCGCAACCGCTGTTCAGCGGGGCGTTCCTCGGGCAGCCACGGCGGATCGACGGTGGAGAGCACGCTGCCCTGGGCCGGCAGCGCGACCGCGCCAGCGGTGAGCTCACCGCGTTCCCACAGCGCGACGTGTACCGCCCAGTCCGTGCGACCGGACTCGGAGTACTCCCGGGTCCCGTCGAGCGGGTCGATGATCCACACCCGCTCGGTGTCGAGCCGCGCCCGGTCGTCGGCGCCCTCCTCGGACAGCACCGCGTCACTGGGACGCAGCCGGCCCAGTGCTGAGAAGAGCAGCTCGTGCGACGTGCGGTCGCCGAGCGTGCGGAGCACCTCGGGCTCCTCGAAGCCGTGCCTGGCACGCAGGCGCAGCAGCTGCTGCCCCGCCTCGGTCGCGAGGTCACGCGCCACTTCATGGTCGTTTCGGATACTGCTCACCGGACTCCGTTCGCTCCTGCACACGGGTCGCCAGGACCATGCCCTCGGGTGGACGCACGGTCGGCGGCCAGTTTTTCACGTAACGCGGACCGCGACGGAGCGGATTCCCACGATCCCCGCCGTTCCCCGTCCACACGCGAGCGAGCCCGGCCAGCGTACGCCGCGATGTGAGAACCCCGCACCCCGCGGCCCAACCGAAGGCGCGGACGCCGGCGCCGACCACCGCGACCCTCGCGCCGTGCGCTCGATCCCGCCAACGAGGACACTACTGCGCGGTGTGGTACACGTGCTGCGCCTTCTCCAGACCGTCGGTGAGGACCGTCTCCGCGGCGTCGGCCGCGCGTTCGAGGTTGAGGTCGAGCTCCTTGCGCTCGGTGGTCGAGAAGTCCCGCAGGACATGGGTCGCGGCGTCCATACGCCCCGGCGGGCGCCCCACCCCGAACCTCACACGGACGTACTCGGGACTCGACATCGACGCGTTGACGGAGCGCAGACCGTTGTGACCGCCGGTCCCACCACCACGCTTGAGCCTGACCACACCGAAGTCGATATCGAGGTCGTCGTGGATGACCACGACCCGCTCCAGCGGCACCTTGTAGTAGCCACTCAACCCGGCCACCGGGCCACCGGAGCGGTTCATGTACGACCGCGGTTTGGCCAGCACCACCGGAACGCCCGCGACTCGGGTCTCGGTGACCTCGGCGTGCGTCTTGTGCGACTTCCACCGCGCCCCCGCCCGCTCGGCGAGCAGGTCCGCGACCATGAAGCCCACGTTGTGCCGGTTCCCGGCGTAGGCGGGACCGGGGTTGCCCAGGCCGACGACCAGCCAGCGCTCCACGCTCGCGTCTCCCTCGTCGCTCGCCGGGCCGTCCCCGGACGCGGACGCGCGGCCCTTCCACAGTCGCCGCAGGAGACCGCGCATCGCTACTGACGAATCCTTCCGTTGGCCGACAGCCAGGGCTACTCGTTGGAGCCGGCGGCCTCGGCCGTCTCCGTCGCGGCAGCTCCTCCGGACTCTCCGGCCCCCTCACCCTCAGCGCCGGGTTCGGTCGTCTCGGCCTCAACCTCGGCTTCGGTCCGCTCGGCCGAGATCGTCAGAACCAGCGTCTCGGGGGCGCTCACCAACGCGGTGCCGGCGGGCAGCTTCAGGTCGGCGGCGGTGACCTGGGCACCGACCTCCAGCCCCTCGATGTCGTACTCCACACCCTCGGGGATGTGGGTGGCCTCGGCCTCGACCTCGAGCTGGGTCAGCTCCTGGTTGAGCACACCGCCCGACTCGATCTCACCGGTGAGGGTGACCGGGATCTCGACGTTGACCTTCTCGCCCTTCTTGACCACGAGCAGGTCAACGTGCTCCAGGAAACCCTTGATGGGGTCGCGCTGCACGGCCTTGGGCAGGCACAGGTTGTCGGTGCCCTTCAGGCCGTCGACGCGCAGCAGAACGTTCGGCGTCTTCAGGGCCAGCATCAGCTCGTGACTGTTGAGCGTGATGTGACGAGGGTCGGTGCCGTGGCCGTAGAGGACGGCCGGCACCCTACCCGCGCGGCGGGCGCGCTTGGCGGCACCCTTACCGAACTCCGTGCGCGACTCGGCGGCGATGCGTACCTCGGACACGACAAAACTCCTCGGGATCATCCCCGCCTGAGCGAGGAACATGACGGATCATCCCTCGCCTGGGCGAGGATTGCGCTCTCATCGGGCCTCGTGAGGTCCCCACGTCCGCGGGGGGTTGACGACGAGACCACCCCTGCCCGGAAAGTGGTCGCGACGGCGCCACGGTCCGAGTGCGCCCCGCGAACCGTCCCGAACGGGGCCGGTCCCAGACATCCACCAGGTGACACCTGATCACCACCGCTGTGCGGCGCGGACTCCGCGGTCCACACACGACCCCACGGACAGGGGATACCCGGCCAGTCTAATGGGTATCGCGCGGCCTATTGACCACAGTGTCGGCGCGCGGCCCGGCTCACTTCGGTTCGAACAGGCTCGTCACCGAGCCGTCGCTGAAGACCTCGCTGATCGCGCGGGCCAACAACGGAGCGATCGAGAGCTGGGTCAGCTTCTCGAAGTCACGCTCCTTGGGGATCGGCAACGAGTCGGTGATGACGACCTCGGAGATACGCGAGTCCTGCAGCCGCTCCGGTGCCGGTCCGGACAGCACACCGTGGGTCGCCGCGGCGATGACGTCGCTCGCCCCCTGATCGAGCAGGGCGTCGGCCGCCTTCACGATCGTGCCCGCCGTGTCGATCATGTCGTCGACCACGATGCACGTGCGCCCCTCGACCTCACCGACGACCTCGTGCACCTTGACCTGGTTGGCGATCTCGGGGTCGCGCCGCTTGTGGATGATCGCCAGCGGCAGCCCCAGCCGGTCGGCCCAGCGGTCGGCGGTGCGTACCCGGCCGGCGTCCGGCGACACGACCGTGGCCCCCGCACCACTCACCCGGGTCTTGATGTAGTCGGCCAGCAGCGGCAGCGCGAACAGGTGGTCCACCGGCCCGTCGAAGTAGCCCTGGATCTGGTCGGTGTGCAGGTCGATCGACATCAGCCGGTCGGCGCCGGCCGTACGGAACAGGTCGGTCATGAGCCGCGCCGAGATCGGCTCCCGTCCCATGTGCTTCTTGTCCTGGCGCGCGTAGGCCAGGAAGGGTGTCACCACGGTGATGCGCTTGGCCGATGCGCGCTTCAGCGCGTCGACCATGATGAGCTGCTCCATCACCGACTGGTTGATCGGGTCGGCGTGGCTCTGTAGCACGAACGCGTCACTCCCGCGCACCGACTCCTGGTAGCGCACGTAGATCTCACCGTTGGCGAAGTCCTGGAACTTCGTCGGGGCGACCTCGATCCCCAGCTGCTTGGCCACCTGCTCCGCCAACTCGGGGTGCGTACGCCCCGAGAAAAGCATCAGCTTCTTCTCGCCCGCGGCCTTCATGCCCGTCAATTTAAGGTTCCCCCACGCTTACTCTTCGTCGTCCGCCTTGCTCGGGCCGCCTGCGTCCTCCCCGTCGAGCGCCTGCCGCGCGGCGTCGGCCGCGGGGGTTCCGGGACGTTTCCTCGGCACCCAGCCCTCGATGTTGCGCTGCTCACCCAAGGTGACCGCGAGCGCGCCGGGTGGCACGTCCTTGCGCACGACGGTCCCGGCCCCCGTGTAGGCGCCGTCACCGACGTCGACCGGCGCCACGAACATGGTGTCGCTGCCGGTCCGCGCGTGGTTCCCGATGGTCGTCCGGTGCTTGGCCACACCGTCGTAGTTCACGAACACCGAGGAGGCCCCGATGTTCGCCCCCTGTCCGACATCGGCGTCACCGACGTAGGTCAGGTGCGGAACCTTGGATCCCTCGCCCACGGTGGAGTTCTTCACCTCGACGAAGGTTCCGATCTTGGACTCTCGCTCCAGGGACGTGCCCGGGCGCAGGTACGCATAGGGTCCCACGCTCACTCCGTCGCCGA
Source organism: Halostreptopolyspora alba (assembly GCA_003725585.1). Lineage (GTDB taxonomy): Bacteria > Actinomycetota > Actinomycetes > Streptosporangiales > Streptosporangiaceae > Lipingzhangella > Lipingzhangella alba. The sequence continues at coordinate 49,433 of RJMB01000020.1, forward strand.
TCCGGGCCCCCTCGGCGACGACGTTTCGCACCACGGCGTCCTCGCCGACCGTGGTGTCGGTCAGCGTCGCCCCCGGGCCCACACGCGCGCCCTCGCCGACGACGGTCTGTCCCACGAGCTGGGTCTGTGGCTCTACGACGGCGTCACGCCCGAGTCGCACCCCGACGTCCACCCAGGTCGAGGCGGGGTCGACGACCGTCACCCCCTCGCGCATGTGGTCGGTGAGCAGCCGGTCGGTGAGCAGCCGGCGTGCCTGGGCGAGCTGGATCCGGTCGTTGACGCCCTGGATCTGCACCCACTCGTGGGCCACGGTGGCGTCCACCCGCTTTCCGTCGCCGCGCAGGATCGCCGCGGCGTCGGTGATGTATTCCTCACCTTTGGCGTTGTCGGTCGGCAGCCGGTGGACGACGTCGGTGAGCAGCTCCCCGTCGAAGGCGTACATCCCCGAGTTGATCTCGTCGACGGCCCGCTGGTCCTCGGTGGCGTCCGCGTGCTCGACGATTCCGGTGAACACGCCGGAGGCGTCGCGGACGACCCTGCCGTAACCGGTGGGGTCGGGAACCCGGGCCGAGAGCACGGTGACGGCGTTACCCGCGGCCTCGTGCGCGCTCACGAGGCCGGCGAGGGTCTCGCCGCGCAACAGTGGGGTGTCGCCGTAGACGAGCACCACGGTGCCCGAGAGCGTGACTCCCCGTTCACGCAGTTCCTCGACGGCCACACGGACCGCGTGGCCGGTGCCCTTCTGCTCCTCCTGGACGGCGGTGTCCACCCAGGGGGTGGTGTCCTTGAGGTGTTGGCGCACCTGGTCACGACCGTGGCCGATGACCGTGACGGCGCGTTCGGGTCGGAGTTCCCCGGCCGCGGCCAGGACATGCCCCAGCATGCTACGACCGCAGATCTCGTGGAGGACCTTGGGAAGCCTGGACTTCATACGGGTGCCCTCGCCCGCCGCAAGGACGATGACGGCAGCCGGGCGGCTCGCGCTCACTGGCGGAGACTCCTCATGTCGCTGGCGATTCGTGGTAAAACTCTCGTGGTCGGCGTGCGGCGTCACACCCCGGCGGTGCCGACGTCGCTCGACGTGTCGGCGAGGTGGACCGGGCTGATCGAACGGACGAACTTAACGACCAAGGGCCGACATGGGCAGCATACACGCGGGCCATCGTGACGAGGCGACGCCGCCGGGCCGGCACTGACGCATGTCAGGGGGCGGACCAGTGGCCCACCCCCTGGCGTGTCTGACCGCCGGTACGCCCTGTGCGCTGGCCGGACGGAGCTCCCGGGCCAGGGCTCGAACCTGAACCAACGGATTCAAAGTCCGCTATGCTGCCAATTACACCACCCGGGAACATTGCGGACATCCCACCCAACACTACTGTGCTCGTGTGGTGGAACCGCCGTCATTCCGGGCACCAACATTAGCGCCTATGGCCTCCGGCGGTCATCTCGAGCATCGCGGCCCCGCAGGTACCTCGACATCGCGGAGGGTAGCCACGGGCGCCACCGTTCGACGGACGGGCCTCCCGCCGCTCACCACGCGCTCGCGCTCCCGAGACGCGCCGCCCCGCCCCCCGGAACCCACCAAGAAAACCCCGGTACACCTTGCATTACCTACGGTGTCGTAGGTTACGGTTACGTAAGTGTAAGGCCAATGCTCACGTCGGGCGGTCGGTGACTGCGGTGCTACTTCACGTGTCCCATGCCAACCACTCGCACGGCCGTCCTGAAATAGGTGGGAAAGATGACCGCTATACCCGAGACCGCACCCGGTGCCCCGCAGAAACGCACACCGGAGCCGGAACTCGCCCCTGAGGGGCGGGGGAAGGCCGAGCGCTACACCGTCTTCGCATTCGTGTTCGTCCCGCTGCTCGCCCTCGCCGCCGCCGTCCCGTTCGCGTGGGGATGGGGACTCACCGGCGTCGACATCGCGATCGGCGCGTTCTTCTACCTCGTCAGCGGACTCGGCATCACGGTCGGCTACCACCGCCACTTCACCCACGGCTCTTTCAAGGCGAACCGACCACTGCGCATCGCCCTGGCCGTGGCCGGCAGCCTCGCGATCCAGGGGTCCGTCATCAAGTGGGTCGCCGATCACCGCAGGCACCACAAGTACGCCGACGCCGAGGGCGACCCGCACTCGCCGTGGCGTTTCGGTGACGACTGGCGATCCGTGGCCAAGGGGCTCTACTACGCGCACATGGCCTGGCTCTACCTCGACGAGCAGAAGACGTCGCCGAAGCGGTTCACCCCGGACCTGCTCAAGGACTCCGACATCGTCAAGATCGACCGAATGTTCGTCCCGCTCGTGGCGGTGACCCTGGCGGGTCCGGCCCTGCTCGGCGGGTTGCTCACGATGTCGTGGTGGGGCGCGCTCACCGCGTTCTTCTGGGCGGGGCTCGTCCGGGTCGCGCTGCTGCACCACGTCACCTGGTCGATCAACTCCATCTGCCACACCATCGGCGAGGAGAACTTCGAGGTCCGCGACCGCTCCCGCAACGTGTGGTGGCTGGCCATCCCCTCGTTCGGCGAGTCCTGGCACAACCTGCACCACGCCGACCCCACCTGCGCTCGTCACGGCGTGCTCAAGGGCCAGATCGACATATCCGCCCGCGTCATCTGGGTATTCGAGAAGCTCGGTTGGGCCAGCAAGGTCCGCTGGCCCAACACGGACCGGCTGGCGGCCAAGCGCGTCACTATCTAGAGTGAGTGACAATTATGAGTGCCGTGAGCGAACAGAAACCCCGGTCCAGCCGAAAACGCATGACCGGCAAGGAGCGCCGGGAACAGCTCCTCGACATCGGCCGCGAGCTCTTCGCCGAACGCGGCTTCGAGGGCACTTCCATCGAGGAGATCGCGGCTCACGCGCACGTCTCCAAGCCCGTGGTCTACGAGCACTTCGGCGGTAAGGAAGGTATCTACGCCGTGGTGGTCGACCGCGAGATGCACACCCTGCTGGGCATGGTCGGCGACTCGCTGACCGCCGACCATGCCCGCGGCAAGATCGAGCAGGCGGCCCTGGCGTTACTGCAGTACGTGGAGGAGTCCAGCCAGGGGTTCCGTATCCTCGCCCGCGACTCCCACGCCGCATCGGGCACCGGTAGCTTCGCCAGCCTGATCAGTGACATCGCCTCCCAGGTGGAGCACATCCTGGCCGAGGAGTTCCGGGAGCGCGGCTACGACCCCAAGCTGGCCCCCATGTACGCGCAGTCGCTCGTGGGGATGGTGGCCCTCACCGGCCAGTGGTGGCTCGAGGTGCGCAAGCCCAAGCGCGAGGTGGTGGCCGCCCACCTGGTGAACCTGGCCTGGAACGGGCTGTCCAGCCTGGAGACCAAGCCACGACTGGAGAGCGCGCCCCGCAAGCGCAAGTCCGAGTGACACCCGCTTTCCACGGTTTCCCGTTTCTCTTGATATCAAGAGATATGCTACCGGTATGCGGGATGAGGTAGACGGGCTCGTCGAGGCGTGGCGCGCGGAGCGCCCCGACCTCGACATCGAGCCGTTACAGGTACTCAGCCGGGTCTCACGCCTGGCGCGCCACCTGGACCGCGCGCGCCGCGCGGTGTTCACCGAGCACGGACTGGAACCGTGGGAGTTCGACGTCCTCGCCGAACTGCGCCGTTCGGGACCTCCCTACGAGATGAGCCCCGGACGGTTGCTGCGTGCCACTCTGGTGACCTCGGGGACGATGACCAACCGGATCGACCGCCTCGCCACCGCGGGCCTGGTACGTCGCCACCCCGACCCCGCCGACAAGCGTGGAGTCCTGGTACGCCTGTCCGCCGAGGGCCAGGAGCGCGTCGACGCCGCGCTGTCCGCCCTCATCGAGTACGAGGAGTCGCTGCTGGGGGAAATGCCACCGGCCGAGCGCGAACGGTTGGCGACGCTACTGCGGTCGCTGCTGTCCCCCCTCGACGAGCCCGCGCCCGAGGCCGGCGTCTGAGGGACAGTGCATGGGCTCCCCCACCCATGGAGGTTCCGGGCGCGTGTCAGTCGCCCAGCCGCTCCGCCGCGGAGAGCCAGTCCCGCTCCAGGGTGTCCTTCTCCGTCTGTAGCGACTTGAGCTCGCCGTCGAGCTCGGCCAGGCGTGTGTAGTCGCCGGCCGCGGCCGCCATCAGCTCGTGGAGTTCACGCTCGCGCGACTCGACCCGGTCGAGTTGCCGCTCGAGCCGCTGCATCTCCTTGCGCAGCTTCCGCTGCTCCGCAGCCGAAAGGCCGGACGGGGCCGCCGAACGGGTGGCGCCCTCACTCGACCCCCCACCGTCGGAGACCGGAACGTCCCCGGTGTCGTCGGCGCTCGCGCGCCGGGAGAGGTACTCGTCGACACCCCCGGGCAGCAACGACAGCGAGCCGTCGCCCATGAGCGCCATCACGTGGTCGGTCACCCGCTCCAGGAAGTACCGGTCGTGGGTGACCAGCACCAGGGAGCCGGGCCACCCGTCCAGCAGGTCCTCCAGCTCGGTCAGGGTCTCGATGTCCAGGTCGTTGGTGGGCTCGTCCAGCAGCATCACGTTCGGCTCGGTCATGAGGAGCCGCAGGAGCTGGAGCCGGCGCCGCTCCCCGCCGGAGAGCTCACCGATCGGGGTCCACTGCCGCTCGCCGCGGAACCCGAACCGCTCCAGCATCTGGCTGGCGGAGTACTCCTTCTTGCCAATGGTGACGTGGTTGCGGACCTCCTCGACCGCCTCCAGCGGGCGCCGCCGCGGATCCAGCTCGTCCAGCCCCTGCGAGAGATGGACCAGGTTCACGGTCTTGCCGTGCCGCACCGAGCCGGCGTCGGGTTCACGCTCCTTGGCGAGGGCGCGCAGCAGGGTCGACTTCCCGGATCCGTTCACGCCGACCAGGCCAACCCGATCGCCCGGCCCCAGCTGCCAGGTGAGATTCTCGAGCAGCGTCTGCTCGCCCGCCTTCAGCCACACGTCCTCGAGATCCACCACCGTCTTGCCCAGGCGGGAGCTCGCGAAGCGCACCAGCTCGACGGTGTCGCGTGGCGGTGGCTCGTTGGCGATGAGGGCGTTGGCCGCCTCGACCCGGAACTTGGGCTTGGAGGTACGCGCGGGCGCACCGCGACGCAGCCAGGCGAGCTCCTTGCGCATCAGGTTCTGTCGCCGCTCCTCGGACGCCGCCGCGAGCCGCTCCCGCTCGGCCTTGGCCAGCACGTAGGCGGCGTAGCCGCCCTCGTAGCGCTCGACGCGGCCGTCGACGACCTCCCAGGTGCGGTTGGTGGTGGCGTCCAGGAACCACCGGTCGTGGGTCACCACCACCAGCGCCTCCTTGCGGCGGTTCAGGTGCCCCGCCAGCCAGGTGATGCCCTCGATGTCCAGGTGGTTGGTCGGCTCGTCCAACACGATCAGGTCGTGGGGCTCCACGAGCAGCCGCGCCAGCGCCGCGCGGCGCCGCTCTCCCCCGGACAGGCTCGCCATCGACGTGGTGAGGTCCCAGCCGCTGAGGAGACCACGCAGCACATCGCGCACCCGGGCGTCGCCGGCCCACTCGTGCTCGGCGCGGCCACCGAGAACGTAGTCGGCGACGCTGCCCTCGGGGTAGCTGTCATCCTGCCTGAGGAAGCCCACCCGCAGGCCCCGTGTGTGGATCACCCGGCCGGAGTCGGGTTCGGTGAACGCGGAGAGCACCGATACGAGCGTGGACTTTCCGCCGCCGTTGCGGCCGACCACGCCGATACGGTCACCCTCGTCCACACCCAGCGAGACGTCACGCAGCAGCACGAGGGGACCGTAGGCCAGGGATACACCCGCGATATTGACCAGATTCATCGTGCTCTCCATTGTGGTGGCTTCGCGGGGGTGACGGATCCACCGTGGACGCGCCCCGGGTACGGCCTTCGCGGGACCGGGCGACCCGGTAAGAGAAATGAGGTGCTCACCCCGAAGCACCGCTGCTAACGTCATGATTATGAGTAGCCACGTGGGCGCCGTGGGGATCCGCACGGCCGCCTTCTACGTCCGGCCCCGCCGCGCCTAGCGCGGCGGGCTGCCACCGCTGAGGGGATCCGCGTAAAGGGCGAGTACGCCCGCGGCGGATCCTCCGCCTTTCAGCTCCGCCGCACGCCGGAGTCATCGCCGGTGCGGCTTTTTCTTGCCGCCCGGCTTTCCACCGAGCACTCGCGGAGCTACCCATGTCCTCTCGTCCCAGTGGCGGACCTCGTCCCAGTGGCGGACCTCACGAGCTGGGCCAGAACCTCCTCGTCGACCGGTCGGTCATCCGCGCGATCGAACGGCTCGTCGCGCCCACGACCGGGCCGATCGTGGAGATCGGAGCCGGAGACGGCGCCCTCACCCTGCCGCTGAGCCGGTCGGAGCGACCGGTCACCGCCGTGGAGATCGATCCCGGCGTCGCGCGCCGCCTAGCCCGGCGCGCACCGGACAACGTCACCGTGGCCATACGGGACGTCCTGCGGTTCCGGTTCCCAAAGCACCCCCACGTCATCGTCGGCAACCTGCCGTTCCACCTCACCACCGCGATCCTGCGCCGGATCCTCGCCGCGCCGCACTGGCACACCGCGGTGCTGGTGGCGCAGTGGGAGGTGGCGCGGCGGCGCGCGGGCGTGGGCGGTGCGAGCATGCTGACCGCGCGCAGCTGGCCGTGGTTCGAGTTCACGCTGCACGAGCGCGTCCCGGCGCGCTCCTTTCGGCCCTCCCCCTCGGTCGATGGTGGGCTGTTCACCATGACCCGGCGGGCCACACCCCTCGTCGCGGACCGGCACGGTTACCAGCGCTTCGTGGAGCGCGTGTTCACCGGGCCGGGGCGCGGACTGCGCGAGATCGTGGCCCGGACGGGTCAGGTCGACCGGCGGGCGCTGGACGGCTGGCTGCGGCGCACCCAGGTAGGGGCCCAGGCGTTGCCCAAGGACCTCACCGCGCACCAGTGGGCCTCACTGTGGAACGAGGTCGCCGGGCACGGTGCACCGGGCCGCCCGGGCACCGGCCGCGGAGGCCGTGCGCGCCGCTGAGATCCCGCCGCGGGATGGCCGCGCGCGGCGCCCCCGTTGGCCGCGCGCGGCTTCACTCAGACCAGGAAGAAGTCCCGCGCGGCCTTGGCGATGCCCTCCGTGTCGAGGCCGTGGGCGCGGTCGTGGTCGGCTGCGGTGCCGTAGCCGCGCACCTCGTCGGCGCGGGAGACGCCGAGGGAGCGCTGGCGGTGCCTGCGGTCGGCGAGCGCTGTGGCGACCTCGTGGGCCGACGTCCCCTCCAGGTAGGGCTCGACCACCAGGACGTCGGCCTGGCCCGCCGCCGCGACGAGGCGGTTCAGTCCCGCGCGGTCGAAGGGGCGGACCGTGGCCGTGTAGGCGACCGTGACGTCGAGGCCGTCGGTGGCGGCCAGGACACGGTCCAGCATCGGGCCCACGGCCACGACGACACCTCCGCGGCGGGCCGAACCGGAACGAACGGTGACTAGGCCGTCGTCCACGGGGCGCGCCGCCGCGTTTCCCCGTTCCGAGAGTCGGAGATAGACGCGGTCGTCCCCCTCCAGTGAGTCCCGGAGGAGTCGGGCGGCCTCGTCGGCGTGGCCGGGAACGTGGACCCTCCATCCCGGGAGGGTGTCGAGGAGCGCGACGTCACCGGGCGCCATGTGTGTGCGGCCGCCGGCGGCGTAGTCGTAGGAGGAGCCGACGCCCACCAGGACCGCGCCCGCGTCCTGGTGGGAGAGGTCCAGTTTGAGCTGCTCGAACGGGCGTTCCACGAGGAACGGGGCGATGGTGTGCACGATGGGGCGCATTCCGGTGAGCGCCATTCCGCCGGCGACGCCCACCATGAGCTGCTCGCGGATACCGACGTTGACCACACGCTCGGGGTACCTGGCGGCGGCGGTCTCGAAGCGATCCTCGGAGATGTCGGCGAGCACCACGGTGACCCGTGGGTCGGTCTCCAGCGAGGCCAGCGCCGTACTGACGAACGCCTCGCGCATCCGGGTGGGTGTGACGTTGTCGACAGTGCTCAGGCTCGGCGGGCCGTTCCTCGGCATTGCTGCTCTCCTCGCTGCTCAGCTTCGCACCCGGGCGGTCACGGCCAGCGGGCGTCCCGGATGCGCGGTGGTGAGGGCCTCGTACAGTGCGGCGTGGTCGCGTCCCTCCACGGCGCGGGCGTCCCATCCCTCAACGGCGAAGCGCTCGCCGATGCCTCCCGGCCAGCCCAGTGAGTCGGACTGGTTGTCGATGACGACCACGGTGAGGTTGTCGATCCCGAGGCGGCCGGCGACGGCGATGGCCTCGTGGTTGCTTCCCTCATCGAGCTCGGCGTCACCGACGAGGGCCACCACGCGCGGCCGGGTGCGGCCCTGGGCGCGCAGCGCGAGAGCCGTTCCCAGGGCGAGTCCGAGCCCGTGGCCCAGCGAGCCACTGCCGATCTCGACTCCGGGGACCAGTACGCGGTCCGGGTGGTGGCCGAGCGGGGAGTCGAAGGCACCCCAGGCGCGCAGCTCCCTGACCCCGAGGAACCCCTTCGCGGCCAGGACGGCGTAGTAGGCGGCCGGCCCGTGCCCCTTGGAGAGCAGGAAACGGTCGCGGTCGGGGTCGTCGAGGGTCTCGGGTGTGACGTTGAGCACGCGGTCGTAGAGCACCCACAGCACGTCGAGCGTGGACTCGGCCGCGGCCTGGTGTTTCTCGTCACCGGTCATGAACCCGACAAGGGCGGGAAGGTCGGCGTAGCGACCGAATGTCGTCGCTGTCATACCCCCAGCATGGAACCTCAAGTTAAGTTGAGGTCAATACCTCGGGCCGGAACACTCCGGGTGGCACGCGGCGGGCGTCACGACCCGCGCACGACGGTGGCGCCGGGGACGTCGCCGTGGGCGGTCACGGCCCGCTCGCAGTGCCGGGACTCCCGCAGCGCGGCGGCGACGCGCGCGGCGCCCGCCCCATCCCGGGCGAGGAAGGCACACGTCGGGCCGGATCCGGACACGACCGCCGCGAGCGCGCCCGCCTCCCGGCCGGCCTCCAGGGTGGCGCGCAGGTCCGGGCGCAGCGACAGCGCCGCGGGCTCCAGGTCATTGGAGAGTGTCTCGCCCAGCGCGTGGGCCTCCGCCGAGGCGAGTGCCGACATGAGCGCGGTGTCCCCACTGGGCTCGGGGGCGTGGGGACGCAACCGGTCGTACTCGGCGAAGACGTCGGCCGTGGACAGGCCCACGCTGGAGAGCGCGAAGACCCAGTGGTAGCGGCCGGGGCTCGACACCGGGGTGAGAATCTCCCCGCGGCCGGTGCCCACCGCCGTGCCGCCGACGAGTGGGAAGGCGACGTCGCTGCCGAGCTCGGCCGCGAGAGCCAGGAGATCGTCGTGGTCGATTCCCGTTCCCCACAGCATGTTGCACGCCACCAGTGCGCCCGCGGCGTCAGCGCTGCCGCCCGCCATGCCCCCCGCGACCGGGATTCGCTTACTGAGCTGGATGTTCACGGGTGTGCCGGCGCCGGTCTCGGCCGCCAGCCGGTGCGCCGCGCGGGCCGCGAGATTGGTCGCGTCGCGCGGAACCCCGGTGGTGTCCCCACCGGGCTGACCGTCGACGGTCAGCCGCACGAGGCTCCACTCTGCACACGGCCGCGCCGCTGTCACGGTAACCTCGTCGAACAGCGAGACAGCGTGAAAGACATTGACCAGATCGTGGTATCCATCTTCGCGCGCCGGCCCCACCGCTAGCTGAAGGTTCACCTTCGCGGGTACCCGTACGGTTACGGCGGTCATAGCGGTCACGAGTCCTAGATCGTAAAGGAAGCCCACCCCCCGTGAGCCCACACAGCCGCGCAGGGACCCTCCTCCGGTTCCCGGACGCGCCTCGCACGGCCCCGGTACCCGTGGGCGACCCCCCACACGAACACGGCACCGTGGATGTCCGGTTTCGGGCTCCATGCCTTACGCGGGTGGGTATCTGGGCACAATCCCCGCTACCTTGGAGCCGGACGCACTTTGGACACCGTCGGGGAGGGCCGCTTGCCGTCGGATGGGCTCCCAAAGAACCTGGAACCGTTGGCAGCCGGGGATCCGGCCACCATCGGTCCGTATGTGCTGTCCGGGCGCCTGGGCAGTGGGGGTATGGGAACGGTCTACCTGGGCCGCACCCCTGAGAAAGGGTCCCAGGTCGCGATCAAGGTGATTCGGCCGGAACTCGCGTTCGACGAGGCCACCCGCGCGCGGTTCCGCGACGAGATGGAGAACGCCCGCCGCGTCGCCTCCTTCTGCACCGCGAAAGTGCTCGACCACGGGACCTTCGAGAACCGGCCGTACATGGTCACCGAGTACATCTCGGGCACCCCGTTGGCCGAGCAGATCGCCGAGCACGGAGCCCTCGACTCCAGCACGCTGCACGGCTTCGCGCTGGGCGTGGCGGCGGCGCTGGCGGCCATTCACAGCGGCGGCCTGGTCCATCGGGACCTCAAGCCGGCCAACGTGCTGCTGTCGATCTCGGGACCGCGTGTCATCGACTTCGGCATCGCCCGGGCGATGAACACCATGACCAACCACACCAAGACCGGCATCGTCATGGGCAGCCCGGGTTGGATGGCCCCGGAGCAGCTGCTGGAGGAGAAGGTCACAACCTCCGCCGACATCTTCGCCTGGGGGTGCCTCGTGGCCTTCGCCGGCAACGGTGCCCACCCCTTCGGCAACGGCGACGCCATGACACTGGGCAAGCGGGTGCTGTTCGCCGAACCGCAGATCGGCGACCTCGACAGCCCCCTGGACCGGCTGGTCCCCCAGGCGCTGGCCAAGGAACCCGACCGCCGCCCCAAGGCACAGGACCTGCTGCTGGAACTCGCCGGCGGCGAGGACGACTCCGGAAACGACAACGACATGGTCAGCCACGCGTTGCACCAGTCGTGGCGGCCCAACCTCCCGCCGGTACCTCCAGGAGCCGCACCGCCCGGACCCAACGGCCCACCGGCCCCTCCAGGGCCACCGCACCCACCGCAGGGACCACCTCCCCAACCGGGCGGCGGGATGCAGCCACCCGGCCCGCCACAGGGCGGTCCCGGCATCGCGCCCGGGACCGGGCAACCACCGCAACAGGCCCCGATCCCCGCCGGGCAGCAGGCGTACCAGAACCAACAGGTACAGCCACCCCCGACGGCCGGCCCCGGCCAGCAACCTCCGGTGCACCAGAGCGGCCAGTTCCCGGTGGTATCACCGAACCAGACCGGGCCGATCCCCCAGGTGGCACCGCAAGCCCAGGACAGCTCCGCCACCGGGGCGTCCCGCCCCCAGGCACAGCCCTACGTTCCCCCGGCGTCTCCCCCACCGCACAGCCCCATGCAGCCCGCGCGCAGGCGGACGAAGTGGATCGTGCTGGCGGCGATCGCCGCCACCGTTCTGGTCGGGCTGTTCGCCGTGCTCACGATCCTGCTGTTCAACAACCAAGGCGAGCCCGAAGGCGCCGGGAGCGCACAGCAGGAGGAGGACGAGGGCGCGGGCCCCGACCCCCAGGACGAGGCCGACGGAGCCTCCCCCGACGGCGTCACCGACGGCCGTATGGCGTTCCAGGTCGACCAGTACACCTGCGGCGCCGACCTCCCGGGCCGGCCCACTGTCAGCGGCGGGATGTACTGCACGTTCGACGTGCGCGTGGAGAACACCTCGGACAGCGCCATCGAGCTGGACCACGAGTGGCAGCGCCTGCAGACCTCCGACGGGGCCGTCGACCCGCCCCGGCCGCCCACGCGTGACGAGCGGAACCAGGAGTCCCTGTGGCAGGAGATCCCCTCCGGGGAGGAGGCTCGGGGCTCCATGGTGTTCCTGGTCCCCGACGGCACCGAGCCCGAGGAACTCGCGCTGCGCAGTCACGACAGCGACGACAGCGCCCGGATCGACCTCGGCGACGTCCCCCGACGCAACTGAGAGGGTGGGTTTCCCGGGCTCGCTACCGCTCACCGGCTCGGGCACCTCGGGTCCGGGGGGTCCGCCGGCCCCTGCTCGGCGATCCGCGCGAAGGCGGAGATGTCCAGTGACTCCCCGCGCGCTGCCGGGTCGACCCCGGCGGCGCGCAATGCGGCCTCCGCGTCGGCGGAGGAGCCCGCCCACGGCGTCAGCGCCGCGCGCAGCGTCTTTCGGCGTTGCGCGAAGGCCGCGTCGACGACCTCGAACACCCGCTTCCGGGAGACTGTGCCGACCGGTGCCGGACGGCGGGTCAACCGCACGAGCCCGGAGTCGACGTTGGGCGTGGGCCAGAAGACGTTACGGCCGACGGAGCCCGCGCGGCGCACGTCGGCGTACCACGCGGCCTTGACCGACGGGGCGCCGTAGGTACGGCTTCCCGGTTCGGCGGCGAGCCTGTCGGCCACCTCAGCCTGCACCATGACCAGGATCCGGCGCACCGAGGGCAGCAGGTCCAACAGCCGGAGCAGGACCGGTACGGCGACGTTGTAAGGCAGGTTGGCCACCATCGCGGTCGGTTCCGGCCCCGGGACCTCGGTCACGCGCATCGCGTCGGCGGCGCGGACCTCCAGGCGCTCGGCGAGACTCGGGGCGTGCTCGCGCACGGTCGCCGGTAACGCGGCGGCCAGGTCCTCGTCCACCTCGATGGCGGTCACGTGGCGCACTCGGGGCAACAGCGCCAGCGTCAGCGACCCGAGTCCGGGCCCGACCTCCAGGACCGTGTCGTCGGCGCCCACACCGGACACCCGGACGATCCGGCGCACAGTGCCGTGGTCGACGACGAAGTTCTGTCCCAACGACTTGGTGGGCCTGATACCGATACGGCCGGCGATCCGACGGACGTCAGCCGGGGTCAGCAGATGCGCGGTCTCGGGTGTCTCGGAGTCGGCCACCCGACCATCCTGCCAGGCCGGGTGGGGCGACAGCGTCGTGCGCGCGGCCGCCCCACCCAGATCTCCGGAGTCAGTTGAACAGGTTGCTGCCGCACTCGGGCCACTGGCCCTGCCAGTTGCCGTCGACCGCGTTGTAGAGCTTCTTGGCACGCATGGTCTGCTCCGCGGGGGACGCCTCGGCCGGGGACCCGCTGCCGCCGACCGACTCCCAGCTCGCCATGGAGAACTGGTAGAGGCCGTAGTAGCCGCCGGCGGAGTTCACCGCCGTGGGGTCGCCGCCGGACTCGCACTCGGCGAGCGCGTCCCAGTTGAGGTTGTCGGCCTCACCGCCGACGTTCTCCTCGGGCTCCTTGGTCCCCACCTCGACGACGCCGTCGACCGGCTCCTCCAGGACCTCCTCCTCGAGGACGTGCTCGGTCTCCTCGCCCTCCTCCATCACCGTGGCCACGGTGACCTCCTTGAGGCCGTCCTCGGGCTCCTGGACGACCTCCTCCTCGCCCTTCTCCAGCTCGTCGGTCTCACGCCTCTCGGTCTCAGCCTCGATCTCGGTCTCCCTCGTCTCGGGCTCGCCGAGAACCTCGAGGACGTCGATGACCATGCCGTCGGTGGGCTCGGTGTCGAGATCCGGCTCGACGATGTCGTGCTCCCCCAACTCGACACCATTGTCTGCCAGCACCTCCTCGACCGTGCCCGCTGTGGTGGCGACCTCGGCGCGGGTCCGGTCGTTGAGGATCGCCACCTGCCGGGCGCCGGTGGCCTCGACCTCGATTCCGGACTCGGGCACCGGCTCGTCGCGCCCCACCGACATCTCCAGCGTCTCGTCCCCCAGACCGATCTGGTCGAGCGCCTCCCCCACGGTGAGCGCGGTGACCCAGTACGTCTCCGGCTCTCCGTCCAGCTCCAGGACGAACTCGCGGCCGGTGCGCACCAGGATGGTGTCGCCGCTGCTCACATCGGTGTCTGGGGCCGGGGCGACCGCGTCGTGCTCCCCCAGCTCGACACCCTCGGAGTCGAGCACTTCCCGCACGTCGGCGTCGAAGGCGCGCACCGTCCGCTCCTCGCCGTCGACGTCGAGGGTGACCCGCTGGTCCATCGCGAACGCGGTGCCCCCGCCAACCAGCACCAGGGCCGCGACGGCGGCACCTCCGACCAGCGCCGAACGCGAGCGCAGCCACGCGGGCGGGGTGACGGACGGCAGGCGGAGCGACTTCGACGCGGCGGGACGCTCCCGCGTGTCGGGCGCCTTGCGGGAGCCGCGATGCGATCCACCGGAACGTGACAACCGATTCACGATTACCTGACCTCTACGAGAATGGGGGGCGACAGGGGTAGGGGGATGGCCGGGCGGCTCCGGCCGTTACCACGCGATGATGGGAGGCGGGCCGCGGCGTCCGGTGCCCGGTCCCTCGGTCACAGCGGCGCTCCTCAGCCATGGGGAAATTACCATAGCGTCCGCAACCACGCTTTGGGCTTAGCCGAATCCCGAACAGTGGCCCGCGCCGAACCCCGCCACACGGCCGCGCCATCGGCGCGTAGCATTACACCGCCGACCCCGGAGGTGACGCGGGATCGGGCGCTAGTTCGCCGATGAGCGCGGGAGGTTTCGCGGTATGGGACCGCTCAACGGAATCCGAGTCGTGGAGTTCACGGGGATCGGCCCAACGCCGATGGCCGGGATGCTCCTCGCCGACCTCGGCGCCAGCGTGATTCGGCTCGACCGTCCCCAGGCGGCGGAAAGCGCCCGAACGGGAGACGGCCCGCACATGAGCGCGGGACGCCCGGTGCTGGGCGTCGATCTGAAGTCGGTCGAGGGACTGCGCACCGCCCGCGACCTGGTCTCGGCCGCCGATGTCCTCCTGGAAGGGTTCCGGCCCGGTGTCATGGAGCGGCTGGGGCTGGGTCCCCAGGAATGCCTGGAGCTCAATCCCCGGCTGGTGTTCGCCCGGGTGACCGGCTGGGGGCAGGAGGGCCCGCTCTCCCACCGCGCCGGACACGACATGAACTACATCTCGCTCAACGGCGCCCTGCACTCGTTCGGGCGCGAGGGCGAAGCCCCCGTGCCCCCGGTCAACGTCGTCGGGGACTTCGCCGGAGGGACGATGTTCACGGTCACCGGCATCCTCAGCGCCCTGGTGGAACGCCAGGGCTCCGGACGGGGACAGGTCGTCGACGCGGCCATGGTCGACGGAAGCGCGCTACTGCTGTCCATGATGTACGAGGACCGGGCACGCGGAGCGTGGAACGACGAGCGCGGCACCAACTATCTGGACACCGGCGCCCCCTGGTACGACGTCTACGAGTGCGCCGACGGCCGTCACGTCTCGGTCGCCTGCATCGAACCGCAGTTCTACGCGGCGTTCCTGGAGGGGATCGGGCTCGACGACGCCGAGCTTCCCGACCAGTGGGACCGGGCGCGGTGGCCGGAGCTGCGCGAGCGGATCGCCTCGGTGATGCGGGCCCGGACCCGTGACGAGTGGGCCAGCCTGCTCGGCGACACCGAAGCCTGCGTCCAGCCCGTGTTGTCCATGGCCGAGGCCGCTGACCACCCGCACGTGCGGGCCCGCGGCTCCGTGGTACGCGACGGGGACCACAGCTACCCCGGCCCCGCCCCGCGTTTCGGGCGCACTCCCGGTCAGAACACCCGCGACCCGGAACACGCCGCACCGTCGGCCGAGGACGTCCTCGCGGAATGGGGGGTGCGGCGGCGCGGCTGAGAACGCGGGCGCCGCCCACCCGGGAGACCGGAATCCCGCGCCACGACGCGGCCCCGGATATCCGGGCGTGCCCTAGAACCCGAAGGCGCGCCCCGCGTTATCGGCGACCGCGCTGCCCAGCTCCTCCTCGGTCAGCTGCTTGACCTCGGCCAGCGCGCGCAACGTGTACGGGACCAGGTAGGGGGCGTTGGGCCTGCCCCGGTAGGGCTTGGGGGTGAGGAACGGGGCGTCCGTCTCCACCAGCACCAGCTCGGCCGGGGCGACCTCCGCCGCCTCGCGGAGCTGGTGGGCCGTGGCGAAGGTGATATTGCCCGCGAAGCTCATGTAGTAGCCACGCTCGGCGCACACCCTGGCCACGGCCGCGTCACCGGAGAAACAGTGGAAGACGACCCTCTCCGGGGCGCCCTCCTCCTCCAGAATCCGCAGGACGTCGTCGTGGGCGTCCCGGTCGTGGATCATGAGGGCCTTGCCGTGGCGCTTGGCGATCTCGATGTGCCCACGGAAGGACTCCTGCTGGGCGTACGTGCCCTCCTCACCGGTCCGGTAGTAGTCCAGCCCGGTCTCGCCGACCGCACGCACCCGCGGGAGCGCGGCCAACCGGTCGATCTCGGCGAGGGCGGTGTCGAGCCCGGCCCTGCCCTCCGCCTCGCGCACCTTCCCGGCCCAGTCGGAGTCGTCGACCTCGACACCGGTCGCACCGTCCCCGTGCACGATCCGGGGAGCCTCGTTGGGGTGCAGCGCCGCGGCGGCCCACACTGTGTTCACGTCGTGCTTCTCGGCGATCTCGGCCGCCCACCGTGAGGACGGGATGTCGATACCCACCTGGACCAGCGGGGCGACGCCGACGGCGGCGGCGTCGGCGATGATTCGCTCGACATCGGGGACCTGCAGGTCCATGTGCGTGTGGCTGTCCGGAACCGCCACGCTCAGCGGCTCCGGCGCGGGCGGCGGTGTCTGGGCGTTCCGTTCGCGTACCGCCGCGCCACTTCGCTTACTCATGTTCACTTCCCTGGTGTCTCGCACACGTACGGCGGACCGTTCACTGGAACAGTCCGCCGCTTGGAGTATTCCCGAGCCGGGTGACTCGGCGTCCCGCGCCGCTCGTGCGGGACGGGACGGTTACTCTCCCACCGCCTCCGCCAGGCGCGCCAGCTCCTCGTCCACGACGCTCGGGTCGAGCTTGGTGAACAGCGGGTCGGGCCGCGACAGCGGGGTGCCGGACCGGATGGGCACGGACTCCCATCGCGCCTCATTGTCCGCGTAGTCACCGGTGATCACCGGGTACGTCGAGGTGCCCTCCTCACCGCCGATCGAGTCGGTGGCCTCCTCCAGCCGTGGCATGCCGGTCCACACGCCCGTCCCACCGAGCATCGCGTGGACCCGGTTGCTCGCGTCCGGCAGGAACGGTGTGAGCAGTGTGTTGGCGTCGCTGACCAGTTGCAGGGCGACGTGCAGCACGGTCCCCATCCGCTCCGGGTCGGTCTTGCGCAGTACCCACGGCTGCTGCTCCGAGAAGTACTTGTTGGCCTCGGAGACGGTACGCATGGCCTCCTGGAGCGCGGCCTTGAACCGCGACCGGTTCAGGTGGTCGCCCACGGTGTCGAAGGCGGCCACCGAGGCGTCCAGCACCCTGCGGTCGTCGTCCGTCAGCTCGCCGGGCTCCGGGATGGCGCCGAAGTTCTTCGCCGCCATCGAGATCGACCGGTTGACCAGGTTGCCCCACGTGGCCACGAGCTCGTCGTTGTTCCGACGGACGAACTCGGCCCAGGTGAAGTCGGTGTCCTGGGTCTCGGGGCCCGCCGCCACGAGGTAGTAGCGAAGGGCGTCGGCCGAGTAGCGCCGCAGGAAGTCGTTGACGTAGATCGCCACGCGCCGCGACGACGAGAACTTGCGCCCCTCCATCGTGAGGAACTCGCTGGAGACCACCTCGGAGGGTACGTCGAGTTGCCCCAACCACCCCGGCGACCCGCCCCGGGCACCCTGGCCGCTGTACCCCAGCAGCATGGCCGGCCAGATCTCGGTGTGGAAGACGATGTTGTCCTTGCCCATGAAGTAGAACGACTCGGCCTCGCCGTTCTGCCACCACGCGCGCCACGCATCGGGATCACCGGTGCGCTTGGCCCATTCGACCGACGCCGAGAGATAGCCGACGACGGCGTCGAACCAGACGTAGATGCGCTTGTTGGCCTCGCCGCGCCATCCCTCGAGCGGGATGGGTACCCCCCAGTCGATGTCGCGGGTGATCGCGCGCGGCTGCAGGTCGTTCAGCAGGTTGAGCGAGAACTTCAGGACGTTGGTGCGCCACTGCCCACTCTTGGAGTCCAGGTACTCGCCGAGCACATCGGCGAACGCGGGCAGGTCGAGCATGAAGTGCTCGGTGTCGACGAACTCCGGAGTCTCGCCGTTGATCTTGGAGCGTGGGTCGATCAGGTCGGTCGGGTCGAGCTGGTTGCCACAGTTGTCGCACTGGTCACCGCGCGCGCCCTCGTAGCCACAGATGGGGCAGGTGCCCTCGACGTAGCGGTCGGGAAGCGTGCGCCCCGTGGACGGCGAAACGGCGCCCTTGGTGGTGTGCGTGAAGATGTAGTCGTTCTCGTAGAGGCCGGTGAACAGCTCCTGCACCACGGCGTAGTGGTTGCCGGTGGTGGTACGGGTGAACAGGTCGTAGGAGAGCCCGAGCGCCACCAGGTCCTCGGCGATGACCCTGTTGTAGCGGTCGGCCACCTCACGCGGACTCACACCCTCCTGATCGGCGAGCACCCGCACGGGCGTGCCGTGCTCGTCGGTACCGCTGACCATGAGCACGTGGTTACCGGACATTCGCTGGAAGCGCGCGAAGACGTCGGAGGGGACCCCGAACCCGGATACGTGCCCAATGTGGCGTGGCCCGTTGGCGTAGGGCCAGGCCACCGCGGTCAGGATGTGGCGTTTCGACGGCATGTCCCCAAGCCTAAACCGCGCTCGCACTCCAGCGCGCACAATTCGGCCGCGGGTGCGCGCGAGACGCCGGTCGCGAATGGGCACGAGACGCCGGTCGCGAATGGGCACGAGACGCCGGTCGCGAATGGGCACGAGACGACCCAGACGTGAGCGTGAGACGCCAGTCGCGAGTGTGCGTGAGACGACACAGGCGTTACGCCATCGGTAGTGTGAGCGAATAGGCTCGTAAGCCGCGGTGTCCCCATTGTCCCGCGCGCCCGTGCGCGGGATGCCCGGTGTTCCGACGTTCTCGCAAAGGCGGTGGTCGCGACGATCCCGCGTGTCCTGGCCTCCCTCGTGGTGGCGGCGGTGATCATGCTCGGGGTGCCAATGCCCCCGTTCTCCGCCGTGCTGGCCAGTGCCACCACGCAGGACGTTCACGGGACCGACGAGGGCAGCGGCGCGCACGCCCTGGCGAGCGTCGAGCGGGCACCGGAGACCATCTCCCTGGCACTGCCGACCACGAGCAACGGCGAGCTCCGGCAGCTGGTACGCGACCTCACCGACGACTACGCCCTTTCCGACACCGCACTACCCGAGATCCCCGGCCCCTGGGGATACGCCCCCCTACCCGAGTCGGTGGTGGACCCGGATCTCGCGGAGCCCTTCGGGCTACCGTTCGGACGCGCACCCCCTCTCACGGCGCGCGTGTGACCCGTCATCCCCGGACACCGCGAGGTGTGTCCCAATCACCGTTCGACCCCCTTCGTGAGAGGTTCCTCAATTGTCCAGTCAGGTGGGAGCCGGTGCGCGCTGGACGCGCGGCATCGTCTCCCTGTTGATCGTGGCGCTCGCGTTCGGCGCCGCGTGGTTCATACCGCCGAAGCTGGGGCTCGACCTCAGCGGAGGCACGCAGATCGTCCTCCAAGTCAACGACGGCGAGGACGGCACCGAGGCCAACCGGGAGAACACAGAGCAGGTCATCGAGGTGCTCCGGCAGCGCATCGACCGACTCGGTGTCTCCGAGGCCACCATGTCGCGGTCCGGTGAGGACCGGATCATCGTGGAGCTACCCGGGGTGCAGGACCCCACCGAGGCGGCCGAGGTCATCGGCCAGACCGCGCAGCTCACCTTCCATCCCGTCCTCGGTGTGGCCCCCTCCGAGGGCGCCGGGGTCCAGGCGCCCGGAGCCGGCGGGCAGCCCGCGCCCCAGGGCGGCGACAACGCCAACCCGCCCGACAACGCGCGCGCTCCCGCCAGTGACGAGGAGGGCGGCGACTCCGGCGGCGGCCAGGAGATGTCCGAAGAGGAGATGCAGCAGCTCCAGGAGATGATGCAGGGCGGCGGCCAGGGTGGCGCGCCTCCGGGGGGCGGCGGCCAACCGGCCGAGAACCCCGAGGACGTCGTCGAGACGCTGCCCGACGACCAGGGCACCATGCTGCAGCTCGGCGCTCCCCAGCTGCAGGGGGACCAGGTCTCCAGCGCCGAGGCGGTGCTGGACAAGTACCAAACGAACTGGCAGGTCAACGTCGACTTCGAGGGCGACGGCAGCGAGGCGTGGCGGCAGCTGACCGCCGACGCCGCGTGCAACGACCGGGGCGACCCGAAACGCCGCGTCGCCATCGTGCTCGACGACCAGATCATCTCCGCCCCCGAGGTCAACCAGGACATCCAGTGCGACGCCGGCATGGGAGGTGGCTCGACCACCATCACCAGCCAGTCGTTCGACAGCGAGAGCGCCGAGGAACTCGCGGTGCTGATCGAGGGGGGCTCTCTCCCGCTGCCCGTGCAGGAGATCCAGCGCCAGACCGTTGGCCCCACCCTCGGTGAGGACGCGATCAAGGCCAGCTTCGTCGCCGGCGGTATCGGCCTGCTGCTGACCGGAATCTACATCTGCGCCGCGTACCGCCTCGTTGGTTTCCTCGCCTCGATCGCGCTCGCCTGCTACACGCTGATCGCCTACGCGGCGCTCGTGGGGCTGGGCGCCACCCTGACCCTGCCCGGGCTGGCCGGTTTCGTGCTGGCGATCGGTATGGCGATCGACGCCAACGTGCTGATCTTCGAGCGAGCGCGTGAGGAGTACCAGCAACAGCAGAAGATCTACGACACCAACAAGTCCGCGGGGATGATCGACGCCTCCGAGGCCGAGACCGAGCAGGCCGAGGCCGGCGTCCTCTCCCGCAGGCGCAAGCGCGCCATCCCGCCGAACCTGCAGAAGTCCTTCGTCGAGGGGACCAAGAAGGCGTGGAGCGCCGTACTCGACACCAACATCACGACGCTCATCGCGGCGGCGCTGCTGTTCTTCCTCGCCTCCGGACAGGTCCAGGGCTTCGGCGTGACACTGGGGCTCGGCACACTCGCGTCGATGGTCTCCGCACTGGTCATCGCCCGCGTGTTCGTCGAGTGGGCGGTCCGCCGCAGCATCGTCCGCAAGCGGCCGCGCATCACCGGCATCTCCGAGATCAGCAAGGTCCGGTCCTGGCTGGTGGAGCACAACCCGAACCTGATGCGGCACAGCGCGAAGTTCCTGGGCATCTCGGGCCTGATCGTGGTGGTCGCGATCCTCGGGATCGTGGTGCGCCCACCGAACTTCGGCGTGGAGTTCACCGGCGGTCGCGTCATGGAGTTCACCACCGAGGAGTCCATCAGCGTGGCCGAGGCCCGCCAGACGGTCTCCGACACCGGCCACCCCAACGCGGTGGTCCAGGAGGCCGGTGACGGCGACCTCACGGTGCGCACCGGACAGCTGGACGACACCGAGGCCCACGAGATCGAGGACGCCCTCGCCTCCCAGGCGGACGGGGCCGAACGGATCAGCGACGAGATCATCGGCCCGAGCATGGGCCAGGAGCTGCGCAACAAGGCGCTCATCGCGCTGGGAGCGGCACTGGTGCTGCAGATGGCCTACCTGGCCTGGCGTTTCCGGTGGTCGTTCGGGGTGTCGACGATGCTCTCACTGGCCGCCAACCTCACGGTGGTCATCGGCCTGTTCTGGTGGCTCGGCAAGCCGATCGACGGCGTCTTCCTGGCCGCGTTGCTCAGCGTCATCGGCTTCACGGTCAACGACGCGGTGGTGGTATTCGACAGGGTCCGCGACGAATGGGCGCGCGACACCACGTCGAAGTTCTCCGACATCGCCAACACGGCGATCCTGAACACACTGCCACGAACGGTGAACACCACGGCCGGTGGTGTGTTCATCCTCGCCACACTGGCGATATTCGGCGGGTCGTCCCTGCGTGACTTCTCCATCGCCATGCTGGTGGGGCTGTGCACCGGTGTGCTGGCCACGATGTTCCTGGCGGTACCGCTGGCGAAGTGGTTGCAGAGGTGGGATCGGACCCCCGCGCCGCACGTGATCCGGGAGCGCAAGACCAAGCAGCGCAAGGAGCTGCGCGCCGTCCGGGAGGAGAGTGACGGCGCCGTCGTCTGATTGGGCCTCCGGGCGGGTGTTCTTCCCCCCGCCCGGAGGTTCCCCGTCCGGGGAGGGCGCTCCACCGTGCCGCCCGTATCGGGGGAGCGCGCCCGGGTCAGCGATGCACCGCGTCGTAGACCTCACGTTTGGGAACACCGAACTCTTTGGCCATCTCCTGGATGGCCCGCTTGCGCGGCACTCCCGTGGCCGCGCGCTCGGCCACGGCCGCGGCCATGTCAGCCGCGCTCGGGCGGGTGGCCGCGCGCTCGGCCCCGGCCACCACGAGGGTGACCTCGCCACGCACGCCCTCGCCGGCCCACTCGGCGAGCTCGGCGAGGGGGGCACGCCGCACCTCCTCGTGGGTCTTGGTGAGCTCGCGGCAGACCGCAGCCCGGCGCTGCGCGCCGAACGCCTCGGCCATGGCCGCCAGTGTCGCGGCGAGCCGGTGCGGGCTCTCGAAGAACACCATCGTGCGCCGTTCGCCGGCCAGCTCCCCGAACCGGCTGGCCTGCCCCTTGCGCGGGGGGAACCCCTCGAAGCAGAAGCGGTCGGTGGGAAGCCCGGACAGCACCAGGGCGGTGGTGACCGCCGAAGGCCCCGGGATAGCGGTAACCGGGATACCCGCGTCGACACACGCCGTCACCAACCGGTACCCCGGATCCGACACCCCCGGCATTCCGGCGTCGGTCACGACCAGGACGTCGTGCCCGGCCCGTAGCTGGGCGACGAGTTCCTCGGTGCGTCGGCTCTCATTGGCGTCGTAGTACGAGACGACCCGAGCGCCACTCTCACCACCCAGCCGGATGCCCAACCGCGAAGCCAGCTGGCGTACCCTACGGGTGTCCTCCGCCGCGATGATCCCGGCGTCCTGTAGGGCGGCCACAACACGCGGCGGCGCGTCCTCGCGGTGCCCGATGGGCAGCCCCGCCAGCGTCAGTGTCCCGGCTCCCGCGGAGCCCGCCTCAGTCACGATCCACTCACCCAGAACCACTACGGTTGGCTTTGCTCCACACAGCGCGGGTTCCCAGTCAACGACCGCGCTACCGGAAACCCGTCGCCCCGTCGAACCAATCTAGGCCCGTATGACCACCACCGCGCCACCTCCCGAGCCCGAACCCGTCCAGCGCCACGATCGCTCCAGCCGGTCACGGCTGGTGCCGCCGATGCCCACACCGGGCTGGGCCGGATGGCTCGGTGCCGTAGTACTGGCGCTGTTCGCCGGGGCACTCCGGTTCATTCGGCTGGGTGAGCCGGCGGAGATCTACTTCGACGAGACCTATTACGCCAAGGACGCCTACTCGCTGTGGCGCTTCGGCTATGAGCGCGAGACGGTGGACAATGCCGACGACCTGCTCGCGCGGGGGGTCTCCGACATCTGGACCGGCGACCCCTCGTTCGTGGTGCATCCTCCGCTGGGCAAGTGGATGATCGCGGCGGGCGACTGGCTCTGGGGGCTGCTTCCGTTCCAGACGTCGATGTCTCCGGAGGGCTGGCGCGCCGCCGCGGCCCTGTTCGGCGCGCTGTCGGTGTTCCTCCTGGTGCGCGTGGCGCTAAGGATGACCCGGTCGTGGCTGCTTGGTTGCACCGCGGGGCTGGTTCTGGCGCTCGACGGTCTGCACTTCACCATGAGCCGTATCGCCATGGTGGATATCTTCCTGACCTTCTGGATCCTGGCCGGATTCGCCTGCCTGGTGGTCGACCGCGACCGGGCCCGGGAACGGCTCGCCGACCTGGTCGACTCCGGCGCGGCCCACGCGGCGGTGGGCTGGCTCGGGGTGCGCTGGTGGCGGGTCGGCGCGGGTGTGTGCCTGGGGTTGGCGTGTGGCACTAAGTGGTCGGCCGTGTTCTTCGTGGCCGCGTTCGGCCTGCTCACGGTGGCCTGGGACTACGGCGCCCGGCGCAGGTTCGCCCAACAGTGGGGGCGTTGGCTGCTCCTCGACGCGGTTCCGGCGTTCTTCCAGATCGTGGGGGTGGCCCTCGTCACCTACGTGGCCACGTGGAGCGGATGGCTGTTCACTTCGGGCGGGTACGGCCGCCAGTGGGGTACCGAGAACCCCGGTGGGGTGATATCGGCGATGCCCGAGGTGCTCCAAGCGCCGTTGAACGCGCTGCGTAACCTGTTCTACTACCACTGGGATATCCTGAGCTTCCACACCGATCTCGACGCCTCGCACGACTACGCGTCGGGGCCGGCGCAGTGGCTCATCATGCGCACCCCGGTGGCGTTCTACTACGAGGGGGATGGGTCCGGTTGTGACGCCACGAGTTGCTCCAGCGCGATCCTGAACATCGGCACCCCCGCTGTCTGGTGGTTGGGTGTGATCGCCGCGCTGGTGATGTTGGCCTGGTGGGTCACCTACCGCGACTGGCGGGCGGGTTCCGTGCTGCTGGGGCTGGCGGCCGGCTGGCTCCCGTGGTTCGCGTTCCCGGACCGCACGATGTTCGTCTTCTACGCGCTGCCGGTGCTCCCGTTCGTGGTGCTGGCGATCGTGTTGATGCTGGGTCTGGTCATCGGTCGCGCGTGGGAGCGGCCACCGTACTGGGGACGCGGTTGGTTGGCCGCCGGCGCTCTGCAGGGCGTGGTGGTGCTACTCGTCATCATCAACGTCCTCCGGCTGGCCCTCTCGGGACCCGAGGCCCACTTCGGGTGGATGTGGATCCTCGCCGCCTCGCTTCAGGTCGTCGTGCTGCTGATCGCGGTCCCGTTGCTGCTCACCTCGCAGTGGGGCCCGGTCGTCGGCGGCGTCGTCTACGGGGTGGCGCTGCTGCTCGTCATCGCGAACTTCGCCTACCTGTACCCCGTGCTCAGTGCCGAGACCATTCCCTACGGGGCGTGGGAGGAACGCATGTGGTTCGAGACCTGGATCTAGTCGGGGCCGCCGGTTCCCTCCATCACTCGCGACACGCCGTGACGAAACGCGGGGACGGCGCTGCCCGCGGGACGGGGCCGCCGTCGTGGCGAATCCCGCACCCATCCCGTTCGATTTCCACGGCCGAAGTCTCGGCAAGTTCAGTGGCCGCCTGGTAGTGTCAATATCCGGTTGCGGTTGTAGTTTCCACGGATGCCCTAGGCGCCTCGCGGAACTTCACGTGGGCGCTGGTCGGTTGGGTTTCTCCCGGGGCAGGCGCTCGGCAACCCGGAACCAGCAAGGTGCGGTTCCGCAGTTAGTCCCCAAAGGGAGAGCAGATGGCTCAGGGCACCGTGAAGTGGTTCAACTCTGAGAAGGGTTTCGGGTTTATCGCCGTTGAGGGCGGCGGCCCGGACGTGTTCGTGCACTACTCGGCGATCGCGGGTACCGGCTTCCGGAACCTGGAAGAGGACCAGTCGGTCGAGTTCGAGATTACGCAGGGCCCCAAGGGTCCGCAGGCGTCAAACGTGCGTTCGCTCTAGAAAGCCGCGCCGTCTGATTCGTTTCTCGGCCCTTCGCTCGTTTCCCGGGCGAAGGGCTGTTTTTTCGTGTTCCCTTCCCGGGTTTCGTTCCCGGACTCCCGCTCGCTCTCGCCGGCGGCTCCCCGGAGCACCCGTACCTGCTCGCTCAGCTGTTCCACCTGCGCGGTGAGCGCCCCGAGACGGTTCACCACCTCCCTGTGCTGTTCCAGCTCCAGCTCCTGATCGTCCGCCCAGCGCTGCTGGTTCACCTCGTGCTCCATCGCGGTCACGATGACCCCGATGACCAGGTTGAGCGCGATGAACGCGGACACCACCATGTAGACCACGAAGAAGATCCAGGCCATCGGTTCCTGGGCCATCACGGCGTCGGCGACGTCGGGCCAGTCCTCCGTGGTCAACACCATGAACAGGGTGTAGAGGGAGGTTCCCACGTCACCGAAGTACTCGGGGGCGATCTCGTCGAAGAGCCGCTGCCCCATGATGGCCGCGGTGTAGATGATGACCAGCAACAGACCGATCACCGTGCCCATACCCGGAAGCGACCGGAAGAGCGCGCTGACCACATGGCGCATGGTCGGCAGGACACTGACGAGCCGCAGGATGCGCAGGGTCCGCAGCAGACGCAGTACCGCGGACTCGGACGACGCCGGAACCAGGGTGACGCTCACCACGATCAGGTCGAACCAGTTCCAGGGGCCGCGGAAGAACGCCGTTCCGCCCGCGTAGATCCGCAGGACGAGCTCCACCACGAAGGCGGTGACGAACACGTGTTCGGCGAGCGCCAGTCGGTCCTGTATGCCGGGAATCTCCCGCTCGTAGGACTCCAACCCGAGCGTGATCGCGTTGAGCAGGATCACCGCGACGACCGTGTGCTGGAACCACTGGCTGTCGACGGCCCGGCTCACCCGAGCGCGCAGCACGCCCTGCGCCACTGAAACACACTCCCCCGGCCTTGCGACACTAGCCCCGCGAACCTCGCCAACCCTAGGGCATCGTGGGTGGTTCGCATCGCGTACCCGCTCGGCCTCGCGCAACCGGGTTTCCCGCGGGGGAGCACGGCGGTAACCGTCGAGCGGGTGGGACCGGCTAACCTGCAACCAGGCCGATTCGACACGACTGCGGGGTCCACATGTTCAACATCGGGACGTTCGAGTTCGTCGTCCTCGGTGTCCTTGCGCTGCTCATCTTCGGGCCGGACCAGCTGCCCAAGGCGGCGAGCCAGGCCGGCCGGATGTTGCGGCAACTCAGGCGGATGGCAGACACCGCCAAGGACGATCTCCGGCAAGGGCTGGGGCCGGAGTTCAAGGACTTGGACATGCAGGATCTCCACCCCAAGCGCTTCGTGCAAAAGCACTTCTGGGAGGACGAGGAAGACGACGGGGCCAGGCCGAAGCGCCGCACCTCCCTGCTGAACGGCAAGCGTCCCCCGTTCGACGAGGAGGCGACCTGACCGTCGAGGGTCGCACGCCGCCCCGCCCGGTACGACGGTGCGGGTCAGTCCAGCAGCAGGAGCACGAACACGCCAAGGCCGAGCAGGATCAGTGACACCGTGACCACCACCCCCGAGGCCACGTTCAGCGCGAGCAGCTCCGCCGCCACCGGTCCCGCCACGGCCGCGGTGAGCCACGGCCAGCGCGCGGCGGGCTCCCACCCGTTGCGTCGCTCGCGGTGCACGGTGGCGAGCAGGCCCAGCGAGACCAGGGACCAGAACACAACGTGGCCGGGTAGTCGGACGAGCGGGTCCGTGTAGTCACCCATCCCTCCGAGGACCATGACGAACAGCACGGTGCCGATGGTCAGGCCCCAGTGCCCCCGCTTCGGGAGGTCGGGGATGGGTCTGGTGCGGGCACGGGTCGACCTGCGGAACCGCTCCGCGGCGGGCTCACCGCGCTCGCCCTCGTCGCGGGAGAAAGGGGGCGGCGGTGGGCCGGGCCGGGTGGCCTCATCAGCGCCGTTCCGGGAGGGGTCGCTTTCCCAGCGCCGGTTCGGCGCGGGATCGGGGTAGTGGAACCCACCGCTTCCCCGCTGGCCCTCCGGCGCCCCGCCCTCATCGGGCGGTTGTGGGTTCCGGCCCGCCATCGACGCCCCCTTTTCTCTCTCGGATACTCGGGTGGCGGCCAGTGTGAGAGTCGGGCCGCCACCCACACTCTTCCCCGAGTGCCACCGGCGCAACAGAGCGCCGGCGCACTTCGCGCCGCTCTCAGGGAGAACTGGCGCGCGGGTGACAGGTCTCCGCGCCCGGATCCCCGGGCGCGGAGACGTCAGGACACGTCGGGATCTACCGCTGCCAGCTCCAGCCGCTGCTGGCCATGGATGTGGCCTCGGCCTCCGTCGCGGTCGCCGTTGGGACACCTGTTCCCAGCACCATGGCCGCGGAGAGGGCCACAACCGCACAGATCTTCTTGAGCACAACACACCTTTCTTCAGACCTCGGGTCCGCCCCCGCCCCTCAAGATGACCTATCCGGCACAGCGCGCACAAGCCCCCAAAACGGAATCTGTGGATAGGGAAATCGCATATATTCCTGTTATACGAAATTCAGCCCCACCCGAGAATTGTGACGGACCGGACACGTGTCTTTGGTCGACCAACCAGCAGCGATGACACGAGGGGACACCGAGCGTGGGCGTCCGGGCACGGTGGGGACGGCACCTTCCGTAATTCGAGAAGGGCCGTGATACCGCGAACGCACCACGAATCCTCTGCACGGCATTCCCCTGATCACCAGGGAGGATGACGGAATTACCCTCTAGGCAGGCGAATTACCCGCAATCCGAACCTATCGCACCCCGGCCGTCACGTCCGACCGAACACGAGATCCTTGACCGATTCGCCGCCTGAGATCCGCTACGCGGACACCTCGTCCACCACATCGACGTGGTGGCGGTATGGTGTCCCGCACAGACGGGGGACGGCCAACACGGTGTCCGGTGACCACCCCGGGCAGCGTTGGTGTCAGCGGCAGGTGGCCGCCGCCCAGGAACCTGGAGTCCACCATGAGGGTGCTGCTCGTCGAGGACGACGTCCGGCTCGCCGACGCGCTGGTCAACGCGCTACGCGGACACGGGTACGAGGTCGCGCACGTGACCACGGGCGCGGCGGCGCTCGAGGCGGCCCGTGTCGACCTCGTCCTGCTCGACCTCGGGTTGCCCGACCACG
Organism: Halostreptopolyspora alba; assembly: GCA_003725585.1. Lineage (GTDB taxonomy): Bacteria > Actinomycetota > Actinomycetes > Streptosporangiales > Streptosporangiaceae > Lipingzhangella > Lipingzhangella alba. Next base: position 77,794 of record RJMB01000020.1, read on the forward strand.
ACGGGGTCGAGCTGTGCCGCACGCTCCGCGAACGTGACGACGTCGCGCTCATCGCCGTGACGGCCCGGGGTGCCGAGCGCGACCGCGTCCACGGCCTTCGCGCGGGCGCCGATGACTACGTCGTCAAGCCGTTCTCGTTCGCCGAGCTGGCGGCACGGATGGAGGCCGTGCTCCGGCGGGCGCGCGCCGGCCGCTCGAGGCCGGTTCGGATCGGACCGCTCCACCTGGACCTGGACGCCCACCAGGTGACTCGCGACGGCGTACCCATCCCGCTCACCCGCAAGGAGTTCGGCCTGCTCGCCGCGCTGGCCCGGGAGCCCGGCTCGGTCGTGCCCAAACAGCGGCTGCTACTCGAAGTGTGGAACACCGACTGGCGGGGCACGCACCGCACCCTCGAGGTGCACATCGGGACACTACGGGCCAAGCTCGGCGAACCCGGTCTGGTGCAGACCGTCCGCGGTGTCGGCTACCGGCTCGCGGCACCCGCCGGGGAGCCCGCCGAGCCACGGTCCGAGGCCGGTAGCCCCCCACGGCGTCCCACCGGGGACTAGCTCCGATGCGCCGGCGACTCGCTGTCGTGTACGTCTCACTGCTCGTGGTCACCTGCCTCGGGCTGGCGGTCCCGCTGTGCGGTGCCATCGCCGCGGGCAACACCGCCGACATGGTCATGGACCGCTCGAACGACACGGCGCGGTTCGCGAGTCTGGCCGGCCCCGCGTTGGAGAGTGGGGAGACCGAGGCTCTGCGCTCCGAGCTGGACGCCTACGACTCGCTGTACCGGATACGCGCAGCGGTCGTCGATCACAATGGCGACATCGTGGTCGCCTCGCGCCCGGACTTCGACGTCACCGCCCCCGAGAAAGCCGAGCTGATCCGCGCCGGCCTGGCGGGAAACCGCGCCGGGACCGACGGGGTCCACTGGCCCTGGGACGGGCACCCCCTCATCGTGGTCGAGCCCATCACGCGGTCGGGCGAGGTCATCGGCGCGGTCGTCACGGTCTCTCCCACAGGGGCGCTACGCCGGACTATCACCGGGCAGTGGGGAATCATCGGCGGCGGGGTACTACTCGTCCTGACCACCGGAATCGCCGCGGCCGGTCCGCTGACGCGCTGGATACTGCGCCCGGTCCGCGACCTGGACCAGGCGACACGCGCGATCAGCGAGGGTGACCTGACCACCAGGGTTCGGACCGAGAGCGGCCCTCCGGAGCTTCGCGACCTCGGCGAGTCCTTCAACCGGATGGCCGAGACCATCACCACACTGCTGGAACGCCAACGCGCGTTCGTGTCCTACGCCGGGCACCAGGTACGCAACCCGCTGGCCGCGCTGCGTCTGCGGGTCGACGGCCTCGCCGCGCACCTGCGGGACTCCGGCGCCGGCGACCACCGGCTGGCCCTGGACGAGGTCGACCGCCTGACCCGGATCTGCGACACCCTGCTGTCGCTGGCCGGCACCGGGTCGGCCCCGCAACAGCCGGTTCCCGTCGACGTCCGGGCCGTCGCCGAGCTGCGGGTGGCGGCGTGGGCCCCGGTCGCCGACCGGGCGGGGGCCACCCTGGCGTGCTGCGGAGCCACCAGCGTCGAGGCGTACTGCCCGGACGGCACTCTCGACCAGGTCCTCGACGTACTGATCGACAACGCCCTGAAGTTCGGCAGCGCCGGCGTTCGCATCGCGGTACACGTGTGCCCTCCCGCTGACGGCGAGGTGGTGGTGCACGTCGTCGACGACGGTCCGGGCCTGACCGAGGAGCAGCTCGCGGACGCGGCGCGACCGTTCTGGCGGTCCTCCGGCAGCGGGGGCACCGACGGTCGAGGTCTGGGATTGTCGATCGTGTCCATGCTGCTCGGGGCCCACGGTGGGGACCTCCAGCTCAGCCGCGCCGACCCGCACGGCATCGACGCGCGCGTGCGCCTGCCCACCAGCGACGGGACGGACGCGCCGCAGGCGCCCGAGCGTCACTCCTCGGCGAACGCCTCCTTCTGGGAGCGGTAGTAGCGCGCCGCTCCGGGATGCAGCGGCACCGGCCCCGTCGCGACGGCCACACGCGGGTTGAGGTGCAGGGCGACCGGGTGCGCCTCGACCAGTTCCTCCCGGGCGGCGAACAGCGACCGGGTGATCTCCTCGGCCGTATCGTCGGGCATGTCGTCGCCGACCACGAGCACGTTCGGCACGCCGATGGTGATCACGGGCGGCACGCCCGGGTAGGTCCCGGCGGGGATCGACTGCTCCGTGAAGACGTCGCCGTACTCCCGCCGCAACGGCTCCACGTACTCGGCCAGGTCCACCAGCCGCACCGGGGCCGAGGCCGCCAGCTCGGTGACGGCCTCCGTGGGCAGGCCACCGGACCAGAAGACGGCGTCCAGTGAGCCCGTGCGCAGGGCCCGTGTCGACTCCCCGATCGAGGAGTTCGTGCGGGTGATGTCCTCGTGCGGGTCGAGTCCCGCCAGATCGAGGACTCGGTCGGCGATCAGCTCGGTGCCCGACCCCTCGTCCCCGACGTCCACACGGTGGCCCGCCAGCTCGTCGGCGCGCTCGACCGGCAGGTCGGCGCGCACGAGCAGGTGCGTCCTGTTGTCGTACACCCGCGCCAACGCGGCGACCGAGACGGGGGTGTCGAACGGGCGCCGCCCCTCGATCGCGAGTGCCGCGACGTCGGTGAGGGCGAACCCGATATCAGCCGCGCCGCTGTCGACGAGCTGGACGTTCTCCACACTCGCCCCGGTGGACACGGCGGTGCTGCCTTCCGGCAGCGCGACCTCGGCCAGCTCGGCACCGTAGACGTGGTAGACGCCGCCGCTACCTCCGGTGACCACCGTCAGTGGCGGCAGCGGCTCGGGCGAACGGGCCCAGCCAGCCCACAAGGCGACACCCAGCACCACCGCCAGCGCGCCCGCCGCGAACACCCACGTGCCTCGAGAGATACGTGGTCGCTGCATGCGGGGACAATACTTCGCCCCTCACCCTCGGGGCCAGGTAACCCGCACCTCAGGACTTCCTCAAATACCCCTTCGTCCCCCTTTGGAAGGGTCCACCGTGACGCCTAGATTTCGACGCGGTGAACCGCGTCACAATCCCCCACGGTCGCGGGGCCAGCCCCTGACGGCCGAGAACAGGAGATTCAACAGTGCTAAAGAACCGGTCGGGACTGGCCGCGCTCTCGCTACCACTCAGCCTGGGCCTGCTGGCCTCGTGCAGCCAGCCCGCCGAGCAGACGAACCCGGAGAACCTGTCCATCGCCACCGGAACCACCGCCGGCGTCTTCCACCCGATCGGTGGCGCGATGGCTGAGGTCATCGACAGTGAGGTGGCCGACGCCAGCGCCACCGCCGAGACGACCGCGGCCTCCGCCGAGAACATGCGGCTCGTGGGCGAGGGCACCAGCGACATCGGGATCGCCCAGGGCGACGCGGCCTACCAGGCCGTCAACGGCCAGGGCGAGTTCGAGGGCGAGGCCCAGGACGCCCAGGTCCTGACAGTGCTGTACCCGAACGTGTACCACGCCGTCACGCTACAGTCGATCCACGAGGATCTGGGGTTGGACTGCTTCTCCGACGTCGAGGGCACCCGATTCTCGGTCGGCGCTCCGGGAAGCGGCAACGAGATCGCGACCGACCTGGTGTTCGACGGCTTGGGCATGACCTTCGACGACGTGGACGTGCAGCGCTACGCCTACGCCGAGACCGCCAACGCGCTGCGTGAGGACCAGCTCGACGCCGGCTCCTGGGTGGTCGGGGAGAGCCACGCCAGCCTCCTCGAGCTTGAGGAGACCGATCCCATCCACCTCATCCCCATGTGCGAGGACGAGCAGCAGGCGGTCACCGAGGAGCACGACTTCTACACCCCGCACACCATCGAGGGCGGTACCTACTCCACCGTCGAGGACGACGTCGAAACCCTGGCGCTGTGGAACGTCGTGGTCGTCAGCCCCGACTTCCCCGAAGAGCTGGGCTACGAGCTGCTCGACGCGATGTATGCCAACATCGACGACATCTCCCAGGTCTACGAGCCCGGCGCCGAGTACCTCGTTCCCGAGACGATGGCCAACAGCCCGGTGGATCTGCACCCGGCCGCCGTCAGCTACGCCGACGACAACGACATCGACATTCCCGACGAGCTGCGTCCCTGATCCCCGATGGGGGCGCGAGCAACGTGGGCCCAGATCGTGCGCCCGTGGCGAAGGCGGACCCGTGTCGCGCGCCTGCGCCTCATGGGGGTGGCGGCGGCCGGGCTCGCCGCCACCGCCCTCCTCGTTCCGGTCTGGCCCGCAGTGTCGGTCGAGGCCGAGGATGGCCGGCTGGGTGTCCTCGGCCTCAACCCCGGCGAGAGCTTCACGCTCTCCTTCGTCCACTCGCTCGACAAACTACCGGTCGAGGACGTCTACGAGGTCCGTGACGGCCGGATCGTGCAGGAGGCCACCCGGGTTCGGGAGTTCGGCGCCGGCATGGGCCACATCCCGGGACGGGGTGAGGGACACGCCGAGGGCCAGTGGTGGGTGGTGTCCGGTATCGACGAACCCATCGACGACTTCCGCGTGCTCGTCGGGTCGCCCGAGACCCAACATCGCCTGACATTCCCGGACGAGGAGGTCACGCTCAGCCGTTGCTGGTCCGGGGAACGCCTCACCCTCCGGGCGATGCGCCAGTCCACGCTCGAGCGGGTCCTTCCCGTGGCCGGCCCGCCCTCCTGCGCGCACGGCGCGAAAAATTCCCAGGAAACGAGAGACAATGAGTGAGAACCGGGACGCACCAGCTCCGCCCGCGGAGGCGCCACCGCTGCCCGACTCCCCCCACAGCGACGAGCCGCCGCTGTGGCGACAGCTCGCGACCGCCCGCTGGGGCGAGGGCCAAGCCGGCCCGGTCATGGGGTTCGTGGTGCTCGGGGTGGCGATCGCTCTCAGCGGCTACCAGGTCTACACGGCGCTGTCGCTGAGCCTGGACAGCTACCTGCAACGAGTCATCCACCTGATGTTCGTTCTGGTCCTGGTCTTCCTGACGCGGCCGGCGGCCAGGGCCGACTGGGCGCGCCGGTCTCCCATGGCCGTCGTCGACCTGCTGCTGGTGTGCACCGCCCTACTCGTCAGCCTGTACCCGGTGGTGTTCTTCGGTGACATCGTCACCCGCATTGGGGCGCCGACCGCGCTCGACCTGACCATGGGCACGATCGCGATCCTGTTGCTGATCGAGGCGTGTCGACGCGTCATCGGCCTGTTCATGTCGGTGCTGGTCACCGCGTTCCTGGTGTACGCCTGGGTGGGCCCCCTGCTTCCCGAGATGTTCGCGCACCGGGGGTACACCTTCCAGCGCATCGTGTACCACACCTACCTGTTCCAGGAAGGGATCTACGGGCTGCCGCTGGGAGTCGCCGCCACCTTCGTTTTCGTGTTCATCCTGTTCGGGGCGCTGCTACAGCAGACCGGGGGCGGCAGCTTCTTCGTCGGACTGGCCTACTGCTTCACCGGGCGTTTCACTGGCGGCCCGGCGAAGGGCGCCGTCGTGGGCAGCGCGTTCATGGGCTCGGTTTCGGGCAGCGCGATCGCCAATACGGTCACCAGTGGGGCGTTCACCATCCCTCTCATGAAGCGCGTGGGCTACAAGCCTCACGAGGCGGGCGGGGTGGAGGCCGCCGCCTCAACAGGGGGACAGGTGCTGCCACCGATCATGGGCGCGGGCGCGTTCATCATGGCCGAGCGGCTCGGAGTGCCCTACATCGAGATCGTCAAGGTGGCGATCATCCCGGCGCTGATGTACTTCACGGTGGTGTTCGTCTTCGTCGACATCCTCGCGCGCAAGCGCGGGATCGGCGGGCTTCCGCCGGAGCAGCTGCCGCGACTGCGCACCACCCTGGCCGCCGGATGGCACTTCCTGGCTCCGTTCGTACTGCTCATCACGCTGTTGCTGAACTACGTCACACCGCTGCGGGCGGGGCTGTACGCGATCGCCCTGTTGTTCGTCGTGGCCATGTTCCGCGCCGCCAGCCGTCTGAGCTGGCGCGACATCGGCGAGGTGTTCGTGCTCGCGGCGCGCAACACGCTCGGCGTCTCGGTCGCCACCGCCGTCGCGGGCATCATCGTCGGGATGGTCGGGCTGACCGGGCTCGGTCTCGCGCTGTCGAGCGCCATGCTCAGCCTCGCCGGCGGCAGCCTCCTGGCGACCCTGGTGATGGTGGCGCTCGCTTCCCTCATCCTCGGGCTGGGGCTACCCGTGACGGCCGCCTATATCGTGCTGATCGTGCTGGCGGGACCGGCCCTGCAGGATCTCGGTATCGCGCTGATCGTGGCCCACATGATCGTCTACTGGCTGAGCCAGGACTCCAACGTCACCCCACCGGTGGCGCTGGCCGCGTTCTCCGCGTCCGGGATCTCGGGATCCGACCCGATGCGCACCGGTGTCAGCGCGTGGAAGTTCGCCAAGGGGCTCTATCTGATTCCGCTGCTCATGGCCTACTCCCCGCTGCTGCTGAACGGTACCCCCGGCGAGGTCGTCTGGGCGGTGGTCAGCGGCATGGTCGGCCTGGTGGCGGCGGCGGTGGCGTTGGAGGGCTTCATGCGACGGCGAACCCTGCTGGTGGAACGTGTGGGCCTCATCGCCGCGACCCTGCTGATCCTCCACCCCGAAACCTGGACTGATATCGCCGGCATGGCGCTGGCCACGACCCTGTTCGCCGTCCAGTTCCTCGGACGCGGGAACTCCGCCATCGCGGCCGAGCCCGCGTCCGACTCGTCCCCCGTGGGGAGCCCGGCCTGAGCACCACCGTGGCCGGGTCGACGGTCCGGCTCGCCGCTGTGCCCCCCGCGGCGAGCCGGACCGGCCAGCCACGCGCGTGACACGGCCGGCCCTACTCCATGCTGCCCTCGACCGATCCGGTGAGCTTGGTCCCGGCCTCGTAGGCGATGCAGATCACCTCGTAGTCGCCGGCCTCCCAACCCTCCTCCACGGGGGTGAAATGCCCCGTGTTGTAGATGGAATCGATCCACGGGACACCGATGTAGTCCTCGAACACGCGTCCCGTGCACAGCTCCTCGGCTTCCGAGGAGACGACGTCGTCGCCCGGGTACGGGCGGCCGCTCTCGAGCTCCTCGATCGCGATGACCTCGGAGTCGTGCGGCTCCGAGCAGTCCACGACGGGCATCTCCGTGACCCCGCCCTCGGCTGTGGTCGCGGACTCGTCGTTGACGCAGTCCCCCACGCGGAGGTCGAAGATGTCGCGGGTATCCCCGGAGGCGGGCTCCTCTCCCGTGGTACCGCCCCCTCCGGTGTCACCACTTCCGGTGTCACCGCCTCCGGTGTCACCGCCTTCGTCGTCGTTCGTCCGCTCCGAGCCGGAGGGCGGAGGCGATCCCTCCGCCGCGACCTCGGCCAGACGCTGGGCGATACCGCAGGAGGAGAGAACCATCACCGCGCTGAGCGCGACGACCCCCGTAGCGGCGGGGCGCAGACAGGGGCGAAGCGAGTCGGAAAGCAACAACTGCTCCAGGTTGACATATCGGGGAAACGCCCACGGACCCTGTGGACCGCCGGCCCGACGGGCCGGCGCACCCTCCTCGTGGGCTAGCTCAAGGGTTCGATGGTCACAGCCCTCCCCTGGTTCCCACCCATGCCGACATATCACTCAAAGTAATGAAATCCGGAACAAAAGCTACGCGCCGCATCCGGACGGTGATCACCAGCTACTCGATCTCCAGCTCGGTGAACTCGCCGAACGGTCCCGCGGTCAGCGTGAGGCCGCCGGCGTCGGGGGAAGGCGCCGGGTACACCGCGAACAGGCGACGGGTGTCGCCACCTCCAACGTTGAAGGTATGCTCCGCGAAGTCCTGGTACTCGTCCCCGTGGCTGAGGACGAGCGGGTAACGGGTGAGGCCCTCGTCGGGCTCGACCAACCGGACTCCACCCAGGCTCTCGGAACGGCCGCCGCCACCCCGCAACGCCTCGTCGCCACCGAGGTCGGGCATCGCCTTCTCCTCGCCCGTGTTCGTGACGTCAAGGACCGCCAGCACGTGGGCGCCGTCGCGCCGCAGCGGGAAGACGTCGAGCTGGAAACCGTCGTGTTCCCTGGTCGCCACCGGCTCCTCGAAGGGCCGGAACCGGGCCGGCTCGCCAACGTGGCGCTCGGCGGCCGCGAGGGCGCTCCGGCCGCCCTCGGCGTCCTCTGCGGAGGGTGCTGCGGCCTCGTAGGAGATCTCCACGCGACGGTTGGCCCGACGGGCCTCCTCGTCATCGTCGCCGCCCTCCTCGGCGACCGGCTCGTCACTGCCCTTCCCGGAGACCTCGGCGTCGAAGTCGTCCCCGAGCTCCGGCTCCAGCTCCTCGGCCACCACCTTCGCGCGCCGCTGTGACAGTTCCTGGTTGTAGTCGTCATCGCCCACACCGTCGGTGTGCCCGGTGATCACGAGAGTGCCCCCGCCGCCGGGCGCGGCGTTGCGCCGGATGGTCTCGCCGGTGTCGGCCAGCACCTCACCGGCCTCCTCGGTGAGGTCCGACTCGTCGAACTCGAAGAGCACGTCGGCGTCGAGCGCAACGGTCTCGTCGTCGCCCTCACGGGTGAGCGACGCGTCCGCCCCCTCCACGTACCCGTGGGTGTCCAGCACGTGCTCTTGGGCGTCGCCGTCCGGCTCACGCAGTGGCCGGGTCAGTGTCGCTCCCGGCTCCGGATCGGAGTCGAGCTCCTCGACCTCCGTCCCGTCCACGGCGAGGTCCGGTTCGGGCCGATGCTCGTCGACGTGGGTGACGGGGATTCCCGGCATCGCGCCCACTCCGAATCCGAAGAAGGTAACCGTGTCGACGTCCTCGGGCACGGCCGGGTAGTACAGCCGCAGCTCGTTGTGTACACCCTCGAAGAACGGAACATCCCCGTCAGTGTCGCTGCCGTACCGGGTGGCACCGGAGTCGGTGGGCTCACCGTCGATCAGGGGCCAGTACAGCTCTCCCCCAACCGGGTCGAAGAGGACCGGAGTGGCTCCGCGGTAGTTCACCCGATCGACCTTCTCCCCCTGGTTCGTCATCGTGAGATGGACAGCCGTGGCCCCCTCGGTACGCTCCACTGCATCGATCTCCAACTCGTGGTGCAGGTTCTCGCCCAGGTTGTTGGGAATCGTGCCCTCGGCGACGAAACCGTCGGCGGGGGTCCCCGTCTCGCCTCCCCCGTTACCGGGTTCACCTCCGTTGGAGGGAGAGCATCCCGCGGCCCCCAGCACGCCAAGTGTGAGCCCGGCGGCGAGCGCGGTTCGCGTACGTCGATCCATGACTCCTCATGTCTGCGGGGGTACCGGCCTCTCGTGACCGCCAGCGCGTGTCGGTGGCACGTCCCGATATGTGTCCCGGTGGATCGTAGCCGCGCCACCACCGAATATCAGGGCAACGGCCGGATACGGTCGCCCGTGGCCGGACACGGTCAGGAGCCGGGCGCGAAAAAGGGCCGACCCCCTGTTGGGAGTCGGCCCTCACCCTCGGTGGAGCTGCGGGGATTTGAACCCCGGACCCTCTCGATGCGAACGAGATGCGCTACCGGACTGCGCCACAGCCCCTTGAAGACGCTCCCCATCGTAACAGGCCGTACCACGTGCTCCGAACGGATTCCCGCCACGGCCGGCCATCGCGGTCAGTCCCCCGCGGCGCGGAGCTGGGCGTCCTCGTACTGGTCGTAGACCTGGTTACGGCGCGACATGAGCTCGATGACCTCGGCCTCGCGGGCCGCCTCAGCGTCCCGCCGGGCGTGGGCGTCGGCACGCAGCCGCTGCCGGTAGCGCGCCTCGGCGACGCGACGCTCCGCGTCGATCTTGGCGGCCTCGCGCAGCAGGGCGAGGTGGCCCAGCAGGAGCACGGCCGGCGGCGCCAGCACCCACCACGGGCCCAGTCCCAGGGACACCGCGATCCCGGTTCCGACCAGCAGCAGCACCAGACCCGATGTTCGGCGCCGCCGTCGCGCGATGACGCGTGCCCGGCTCACACGCGCACGCGCGGGTGGGGGCACGGGCTCGGAGCGGGTGAACACGGCGGTGTCGGACGCGTCATCGTCCGCGCCGCGTGGCGCCGGACCGTCGGGCCGCCGTGCGGTGCCCGCCTCCACGCCGGCACCCCCGCCGCGCGGCGCCCGCCTCCGAGTGGGGGCGGGCGCCGGGCCGAACTCGTCGTCGTGCTCGTCTGCCTGGTCCTCCTCGTCGAGGTCCTCGAACTCCGCGGCCTCCTCATCGAGGTCCTCGTCGTCCTCGCTCGGCACACCGCCCTGCTCCGTCCGGCGCACCGGACCAATGACGGGGTCAGCGGTGTCCCGGCGCAGCAGCATCGGCACGAGCACGATCAGCCAGACGACCACGATGGCCAGGTACAGAGGAGAGCTTCCCATCACCCCTCCTCGTACCGCCACGAACCGTTAGGCACTTCGTAACGCTCCCGCGACACCGAGGCCCGAGCCCGGCGTGTGTCGCGGCTCGCCCCGCGGCTCCGTCTCCCCGCGGCCACGACCCGACGTCCACGCCCTCCGAGGCTCCGCCCGCCCTCCGGCGCTCCCCATACGCCATGTGCGGGTTTGGCCGGCATCACTGATGCGTCTACGTTCCGCACCGTACGACCCTGTGTCCGGAATTGCGCAGTATTCGGTCCGGAGTGTCGCGAGATTGCAGTCTTTCCTCTTCTTTCTTCAGCCAGCACCGCCACGGCAGGAATTGCGATCGTGCCCGATCAATGTCGGCGCGAAAGAGCGAGCCACCAGGGTCGCGCCGGAGCGGAACCCCCATCTGCCGTCAGGCGATTATCCCTCCAACGCGGCGGTACGACCCCGCGTTTCCATGGCACTCGTCACTCGCCGTCCAGGGGTTTCTCGTCCCCTTCAGGACCATCCGGATTGTGAACGGGGCGGACCCGACATGTCGCCGGGCGCGGAACCGCCATCCGGCGGGGTGCCGCTCCCCCGATCGCGTACACGGCGCCAGTGTGCGAGCAACCCTTCGGGAAGGTCCTCAACGGTGAGGGCGTAGCCGATGTGGTCGCGCCAGGCGCCGTCGATGTGTAGCTGACGCCTGCGCACCCCCTCCTCACGGAACCCCAGCTTTTCGGCGACTCTCCTGCTCGCCTGGTTCTCCGGCCGAATGTTGGCCTCGATCCGGTGCAGTCCCACGGTGAAGAAGCAGTGGTCGACCGCCATCGCGACCGCTGTCGGGGTGATCCCGTGTCCGGCGTAGGCGCTGTCGATCCAGTAGCCCACCTGGGCGGAACGGGCCGAGCCCCACACGATCGCCCCCACCGTCAGCTGACCGGCGAACGCCCCTTCGTGGGTGATCGCCCACGGCATCGCGACTCCCTGCCGACCCTCCCTGCGGACCGCCTGAATCATCGCGATATAGGGGGTGATGCTCGACGAACGCAGGGGCATCTCGGGATGCGTCGGCTCCCACGGGCGGAGCCACTCGGTGTTGCGGACCCGCGCCGCCCGAAGAGCCCCCGCGTCGCGGAGCCGCACCGGGCGCAGGCCGACCGCCCCCTCGTTCAGGGTGACCGGCCAGCCACTTCTCCGACTCACTGCCTGTCCCTTTCGACACATCCGGGACCATCGGAGACCCGGGGGTGACAACGTATGTCGACGGGGCGCATGGTGGCGATTCCTCCCCTGGGGTCCCAATGCCCAGTATTCCACCATCCGCGCCGGAAGACCGCCTCACCAGTCCGTGAACCCCGAGATCATCGACCGGCCACACGCGGTCCTCCTCCGGGCGGCGGGCGGGGCGCGCCTCGCCGCGCTCCCGGGCACGCCGCGCCGGCTCAGCCCGGCGAGGCCGGGTGGTCACCCCCGCGCATCTGGTCCACGGCATGCGCGAGGATCGGGCCCAGTACCGCCATACCGTCGCGGACACCGCCGCTGGATCCGGGCAGGTTGACGACGAGCATCCGGCGCCCCTCGCTCTCGGCGACCCCCGCCAATCCGCGGGAGAGAACCGCGGTGGGAACGCCCTTCTCCCGTCCGGCGGCGCGGAGCGCCTCGGCGATCCCCGGGACCTCGTAGCGCAGCATCGCGCGGGTGACCTCGGGGGTCTCGTCGTGCGGGTTGAGCCCCGTACCCCCGGTGGTGATGGCCGCGTCGTAGCCCTCGTGCAACGCCCGGCGCAGGGCGTCGGCGACCGGTGGGCCGTCAGGCACCACCCAGGGGCCGACGGTACGGTAGCCGGACTCGCGCAGCATCTCCGCCAGAACCGGACCGGAGCGGTCCGGGTAGACGCCGGCGGAGGCCCGGTTGGACACGGTGATCACGGCCGCGGTGCGGATCCGCTCGCCCTCCGGGGAAGTGGGTGCCACGCTCATTCGGACCTCCGCCATTCACCGCTCTTGCCACCGGTCTTGTGCTCGAGCCGCACGTCGCTCACCACCGCCTCAGGGTCGATGGCCTTGACCATGTCGACCAGGCCGAGCGCCGCTGTCATGACGCAGGTGAACGCCTCCATCTCCACACCCGTGCGGTCGGCGGTGCGCACGGTCGCGCTGATGCGCACCTCGCCGTCACCGACCTCGAGGTTCACGTCGGCTCCGTGCACGGCGATCGGGTGGCACAGCGGCACGAGGTCAGGGGTGCGCTTGGCTCCCTGGATTCCCGCGAGCCGGGCGACGGCCAGTGCGTCCCCCTTGGGGACCTCGCCCTCCCGAAGTGCCGCGACGACCTCGGGGGAGACCAGCACGCGGCCGGTCGCGGTGGCGGTGCGGGCGTTGACGTCCTTGGCCGTGACGTCGACCATGCGGGCCGAGCCGGAGGAGTCGAGATGGGTGAACCCGGTCGGGTGGGAGTCGGGCATCGGAGGGACGCGCTTTCTTCGACGAGGCCGGATGGCGGGCGGGACGGTTCCGACGTTACGCCGATCGCGGGCCGCTCGACACCCGCTGCACCGTACTCGTGGGAACTCTCGGGCCGCTCTCTCAGGGCGAGCCGGGCAGCGTCAGCACGTCCACGATACTGCCCCGCGCGAGCTCGGTGACGGACTCGGGAACGACCACCAGGGCGTTGGCCCCGGCCAGCGCGGACAACTGGTGCGAGCCCTGCCGCGTGGCGGGCCGTACCGTGTATCCGGCGCCCTCGATGGTGCTGTCGTAGTCCAGGGCCGCCCGCAGGAACGACCGCTTGCCGGAGGGGGAGGACACGGGGGCCGAGAGCCGTGCGCGCACCGTCGGTGGCGGGCCGGCGTCCAGTCCGCGCATCCGGTCCAGCAGGGGGCGCGCGAACAGGTGGAACGACACGAAGGAGCTGACCGGGTTTCCGGGCAGCGTCAGGATCGGTGTCGCGGTGTCAGCGTCGCCGACGACGCCGGCCCCCTGCGGCATGCCCGGCTGCATGGCGACCTTCTCGAAACGGACCGTCCCCCGTTTCGACAGGACCTCCTTGACGGCGTCGTAGGCGCCCATACTCACCCCACCCGTCGTCAGGACGAGATCGGCACGGGCGAGTACACCATCGAGCGTGCTGGCGATAGTGGCGGGGTCGTCCCCGATGAAACCGTACCTTTCGGCCTCACACCCGGTGTCCACAGCGGCGGCGGTGAGCATGAAGCTGTTGGACTCGTGTATCTGCCCGGCACCGAGTGGCTGGCCGGGCTCCACCAGCTCCTCCCCGGTCGACAGCACGACGACGCGTGGGCGGGGATACGTCCGGACCGTGTCGCAGCCGGTGGCGGCGAGCACGGCCAGCTCCGCGGCTCCCAGCCGAACACCCGCGCGCAGCACCTCGGCGCCCGCCTCGACGTCCTCCCCCACCCCGCGGATCGCGTTGCCCTCGCGCACCGCGCGGGTGACGGTCACCTCCCGCGTGGCGCCGTCGGTCCCCTCCACCGGAACAACGGCGGTGGCGCCGGCGGGCAACGGCGCACCGGTCATGATCCGCGCGCACCGTCCGGGGGCGATCTCCCGCGTGGTGGTGTCCCCAGCGGGGATGTCGGCCACAACGGGCAACCGCACCGGGGTCTCCGGTGTCGCGCCGGCGACGTCGGAGGCCACCACCGCGTACCCGTCCATCGAAGAGTTGTCGAACGGGGGCAGCGACACCGGCGAGGTGACCGGTAGCGCGAGCACCGAACCGTGCGCCCGGAGCAGCCCCGTCCCGACCGGCTCGAGGGGATCCGCGAGCTCCAGGACGTCGCGGACGTGCTGTTCCACGCTCTTCATAGTGTTTCCCCAGGTTGGTCGGTGACGTGTTTACGCTTCGGGGCTGTCGTGCTCGGCCACGAACTCACGTAGCCACGGCAGCAGCTCCGCCGCGAGATCGGGACGCTCACACGCGAATTCCACCACAGTGCGAAGGTAGTCGGCCTTGTTTCCGGTGTCGTAGCGCCGACCGCGGAACCGGACACCGTACACCGGCCCCCCGTCGTCGGGTTCGCGGCGGGCGAGCTCACGCAGCGCGTCCGTCAGTTGGATCTCCCCCCCACGTCCGGGGGGTGTCTTCCGTAGCACGGCGAAGACCGCCGGATCACAGATGTAGCGCCCGATGATGGCCCAACGGCTCGGGGCCTCGTCGCGGGGCGGTTTCTCCACGAGGTCGTTGACGAGGACGACGTCCTCCTCGGCGGTCTCCTCGATGCCCGCGCACCCGTACAGCGAGACCTGCTCCGGCTCGACCTCCATGAGGGCGACGACACTCCCGCCGTACCTCTCCCGCACGTCGATCATCCGCTTCAGCAGGGCCGCGTGCTCACTGATGATGTCGTCGCCGAGAAGTATCGCGAAGGGCTCGTGGCCAACATGGGCGTCGGCGCACAGCACGGCGTGTCCGAGCCCGCGCGGCTCCCCCTGGCGGACGTAGTGCACCTGGGCGAGTTCGCTGGACTCCCGTACCGAGTACAGCCGTTGGATGTCGTCCTTCGCTCGCAGCGCCTCCTCCAGCTCGTAGGCGCGATCGAAGTGGTCCTCAATGGAGCGTTTGCTGCGTCCCGTGACCATCAGGACATCGCCGAGGCCGGCCGCCACCGCCTCCTCCACGACGTACTGGATCGCGGGCTTGTCCACGATGGGCAGCATCTCCTTGGGGGTGGCCTTCGTCGCCGGGAGGAACCGGGTTCCCAGACCGGCCGCGGGCACCACCGCCTTGGTCACGCGGGACAGCGCGCTCTGTGAATGGCTCATGACGGCACCTTAGGTCACATCCCTGTCGGGACTTACCCGAGACGCCCTGGCTGACCTGCGCCTGTACGGGAATCCCCCGGTCGGCGCGGTGCGCGACCCGAGACGTTCACTCCCGGTTCGGCCGGCCCTCACTTCGGGCCCGCGAGCTGAGAGACTCGCACCATGAACACCCACACGAGCACCGGCATGAGCGCCGAGTCGAAGCGGGAGATGCGCCAACGGATACGAGCGGCGCGGCGGGAGATGCCCGAGGAGCGGCGGGCACGGGCAGGATCGGCGTTCCGCGACGCGCTCACCACCCTGCCCCAGCTCACGATGGGTGGAACCGTGGCCGTGTACTACTCCGTGGGTACCGAGCCCGACACCCACAAACTGGTCACGGCCCTGTGGAAGCGGGGCACCTACGTCCTCCTGCCGGTCTTCCTGCCCAGCCGGGAACTCGACTGGGCGGGCTACGACGGCCCCGACAGTCTCGGCTACACCGACCAGGGGCTGCTGGAGCCCACAGGGCCCCGCTACGGGGTTGACGCCGTGCGGCGGTGCGCCGCGGTCGTCTGCCCGGCGCTCGCGGTGGACCGGCGAGGGCTGCGGCTCGGCAAGGGGGCGGGGTGTTATGACCGGGCACTGAGCTATGTCGGTCCGAACACCCGAACCATCGCCGTGATTTACGACACAGAGTTCGTGGACTCGGTTCCCTCGGAGGACCACGACCGCCCCGTTCACGGGGTAGTCACCCCGCAGCGGGGGGTCCACTGGTTCTGAGGGGCGGAACAGCGGGATCACGGCCGGCGTTATCCGCCTCGGGCAGTGACGGTGGGGGCAGATCAACCGCGGTACCGGTGTCGGTGTCATGACCCCGATGTCGCGGTCGTGCCTCGTGAACGCGTAATATTTAGCAGTCGACGGGTGAGAGTGCCAGCCGAGGAGGAGCACGTGCCTACATACCAGTACGCCTGCACCGAGTGCAACGGTCAGTTGGAGAGGGTGCAGAGCTTCAGTGACGACCCGCTGACGGTGTGCCCCGACTGCCAGGGACGGCTGCGCAAGGTGTACTCGGCCGTGGGGGTCGTCTTCAAGGGATCGGGCTTTTACAAGACCGACAGCGGCTCCGGATCCAAGAGCGCCTCGTCCAACGGCGGCGCGGAGAGCACCAGCGAGAGCAACGGCTCCGCCTCCCCGGACTCGGGTTCCACCGACGGTTCGAGCGGCTCCGACGGTTCCTCGGGCGAGTCCTCCGGCGGCTCGTCGTCCGCCAGCGACTCTGGCGGGTCGAACGGCGCGTCGAGTACCTCCACCAGCACCACACCCGCCTCCACCTGACCCACGTGGGCCCGGCCGGCGAAGGGCCGGGCCTGTGGACAGCCGGCACGACCCGCGTTCGGCGGCTTACGGTTCGGGTATGGACGTCACCACCCGTACGGACACCCCATGACTCCGCACCGGCTCGTGCTCGGCGGTTTCCTCGCTCGACACCGGCGCGGGCTCGGCGCGCTCTGCGCCGTGCTCGCCCTCGCCGGAGCGGTGCTGCTCCTGCGCCCACCTCCCGAACCCACGGTTGAGGTGCTCGTCGCCTCGCGCGACCTCACCGCGGTGTCCCCGGTTCGCGACGGGGACACCGCGGTACGGTCCCTGCCCGGCTTCGCGGTGCCCGATGGTGCCCTGCGTCCCGACACCGATCCCACCGGGGAGAGCCTCACCGGACCCGTACTGCGTGGCGAGGTACTGACCACCGCGCGGATCGCCGACCCACCCGCCGAGGCGTACGGGGACGGTCTGGTGGCCGCCCCGGTCCGGATCGCCGACCCCGGCTCCGTGGCGCTTCTCGGACCGGGGCGCAGGGTGGACATCCTCGCCTCCGGCGCCGATCCGTTCACCGGCGACGGCGCCGCGGGACCCGCCACGGCCGTGGTCACCGACCGTCCCGTGATCGCCGTCCCGGACGGGGACGACGCCGCGGCCCACGGGGACTCCGGGGCGCTCATCCTGGTCGCTGTCCCACCCGAGGAGGCCCGTGCCCTGGCCGGGCACGCGGCGGCCGGCCACCTGTCGGTGAGCATCACGGGCTGATCGTGCTCCCCGCCGGAGCCCGGAGTCTACTGCTGGGCGTCCTTGTACTCCCAGTGCCAGGGTTCGAACGGGTTCGACTTCGCCCAGTCGGGGTGGTGCCAGCCGTACTCGCCGCCGTTGGCCTCCAACCAGTTGAACTGCTCGGAGCGGTAATTCTGCACACCGCCGCACAGATCAATCGCCAGGCCGTAGCCGTGGTTGCTCGTACCGGGTACGGCGGCGTTGCCGGGCGGCTGCTCGGCGTAGACGCGGTGCTGGTTGGGCAGGTCCCGGTAGGAGCTGGTGACACACATCTGGGTGCCGAACTCCTCGGCGTACGCCTCGTTCAGCTTGAGAAAGTCCACGGCCGCGTCAGCCCGCAGCAGCTCACCGTCCTCGTGCAGCTCGCACAGTGACTCCTCGGGCAACAGCCCGTTGGGGGCGCCGCTGGCCGCCTCCCACGCCTCGGGGTCGCACTCCACACCGGCCATGTAGGCGTCGATGTCCATGCCGCGGTCCTCGAGTTCCTCGGTGAGCTCGTTCGTGCTCTTCTCGGACTTCTCGCGCAGGTCCGCCAGGTCGTCCTCCAGCTCCACCTTCTCCAGCTGGGTCTCCGCCTGCAGATCCTGGGCCTCACTGGTGAGATCGGTCTGTTTCTCCCGTAGCTCGGTGGCCTCCTCGAGAAGAGCCTCCTTGTCCTCGGAGAGCTTGACCACGTGCGACTCGACCTGGAGGTCCTCATCGATCGTGCCCGATGTCATCAGCGCCAGGGTGCCGCCGTCGGGCTGCTGGTAGAGCGTACTGGCCAGTTCCGACAGCGGCTCGCGCATCTCCGCGAGCTCCAACTCGGTCTCCTGTAGCTCGTGCAGCGTGGACACCAGCTCGTCCTGGGCCTCCTCCAGGGCCTTCTCGCGCTCGGTGTACTCCTCGGTGGCCTCCTCCAGCTCGTCCTTGGCCTTCTCGGCTTTCTCCTTGAGACTCTCGAGATCGTCGGCGGCGGCGGGTGTGGGCATCATCACCTGGGCGCCGGGCACGGCGAACAGCGCGACCAACACCGCGAGGACGACCGTCTGCGCGAAACGCGTCCTGAACCGGGGGCGGCTGGTGAGGACGGACAGGATCCCGCTTCTCGGTACGCGGGACGATCGCCGCGTCGAATCGAGAGAGAACGGCACGAGGATCCTCCGACAGCCTGTATTCGGTCGTTCACGTGGCCGTATCGCAACGTACCCCATGTCCACAACCGGACAGGTCAGGACAAAATACCGGGGGTGCGACTCGGTGTGTCGCGAAGCAGTGCGGGGGCGAGCCCCTCACACTTCACGGTCTCCCAACAATCGGGACGCCACCACCCTGCCGGATCCGCGCCATCCCGGCACCTCAACACCGCCGCATGAGGAAACGGCGCGAGTATGATGAAGGTCACGTAAGGGTAATGACAACTTCTTCGCGAGTAAGGGTACTCAATGAAGACAGGTGGCCAACCCCGGATCTCGGATTCGTTCTGACACGGCGGCCCAAACTCCGCTACGCTAGTGCGCCGAACGGCCTCATAGCTCAGGGGACAGAGCACCACTCTCCTAAAGTGGGTGTCGGAGGTTCGAATCCTCCTGGGGCCACAAGACGATCCCAGTGGTCAGGCTCCGGTCGACTTCCCGTGGGAGTTCCCGTGTCTCGCGGGGTCGACACGCCACAGCCGCGTGCCTCGGAAGGGGTTCCGGAACACCGCGCGCCCGGTGAGCGGGCGGATGACGCGAAAGTCCAGGCGGCCGGAGACAGAAGGTTTCCGTCTCGTACTGTCGTACTGTCCACTTGTCCGCTCGGCCCGACACTCACCGAGTTCGCCTCGTCCGGCTCCGGAGTACCGCACCGGCCCCGGACGAGGCGGATCCTACGCGGTCAGCGGGCTGGGCACCTCGGGTATCACGACCCGTCTCCTCCGTTCACGCCGCAACAGCCGATCCCGCACGGTGTGGACCGATACAGGAGACGGCACCCGTTCCGGGTGGAGGGCGCGGCTAACGGCGCTTCCGCAGTGCCCCGAGCGCTCGGAGCCCGCCGAGCAGGACCAACCCGCCGATCAGGGTCAGCACACCGATCGTGAGCCATACGAGTGATCCGCCCGTGATGGGCTGGCATTCCGCGACGCACAGGACGGGCTGGATCCGGACGACGTCGGCCCCCTGCAGCACCCACAACAGGCCGAGCGGCGTCAGGAGGACTCCCGCGCCGACCCTGGCGACCTTGCGCCAGGTCGCCGCGGACCCCGGCTGCGCTCGGGCGCCTTTGGGGGTCGGAGATTCTGAGCGTGACATGGGGTGGCCCTCCGGACTATGATTGGTTATCAGGAAGCCTTAGAAGGGAACTTTATAAGGTGTCTGTACAAAGGACAAGTGAGACTCCGCTCCTGCCCCAGATCATCAGCCAGGTCTTCGACCGGCTCATGGACGATCTGCACCACCACCTCCACGAGGCCGGGTACGAGGACCTGCGACCCACCCACTGCCTCAACGTCCTCCGGATCATGGACTGCGACGGCACACGCCCCACGGAGCTGGCCCGCCGGGCGGGGATGACACCTCAGGCGATGAACGAGCTGGTCAGCTACTTGGAGCGGCGCGACTACGTACGGCGGATCCCCGACCCTGTCGACCGTCGAGGTCGGGTCGTGGTCTACGCCGACCGGGGCACGGCCGCCGCGAAGGTCGCGACCGACTTCTTCGCGGACGCGGAGGCCCGCTGGGACGGCATCGTCGGCTCCGACCGGTTCCGGGACATGAAGTTCGCCCTGGCCGAGATTCTCGACTCCACCCCGGCCGGCGCCCCGATACACAACGGAGCCAGGAGCGTCGCCGGAGATCGGTGAGAACAGCGCCGTTCGAGGGTCAGACGTCCCCGGCCACCCTCACGACGCTCCGATGCCCGACGTCGCGTTCCTCCCCAACCGCGAATGGGAACGAGCCGGAGGAGCGCGCCCACACATCCCCGGGGGACGGCCATGGTCACGGACTACTGGGAGAGCCTCGGGGCGACCAAGACCTTCACCCACCCGGTTCCCGTGGGGCTGGTCGCCGAGCACCTCACCCCGCGCTCCCGCATCCTCGACTTCGGGTGTGGCTACGGGCGGGCCATGCGCGAGCTCGCCCATGACGGATTCCGCAACACCGTGGGGGTTGACCCATCGGCGGCGCTGATCGCGCGCGGCCGCCGGGAGTCGCCCGAACTACGGCTGGAGCACGCCCCGCGCCTCCCGCTGGAGGAGCCGGACGGCGCGTTCGACGCCGCCCTGCTCGTCTCGGTGCTGGCCGTCATTCCCGAGGACCGGGACCAGCGCCGGGTCGCCGCCGAAGTCGAGCGGCTGTGCGCGCCCGGCGGGCTGGTGTTCCTGTGCGACTACCCGCTCCAGCCAAGCGAGCACTACCGGGCGGCCTACGCCGCCTCGTCCCATCCGATCCACGGTGTCTTCGAGACCCCGGAGGGTGGGGTGTTCCGCCACCACTCCCCCGAGCATCTGGCCGCACTCTTCGCGCACTGTGACCTCGTCCACGCCCGGGAGACGGAGTCAACCGGCCTGAGCGGTCACCCGATGCGCGCCTTACAGTGGGTACTGCGCAGGAGACGCCGCTGAGCGCTCCTTCGACGTTGGAAAACTGGGGGAAGGGACGCGCCCGGTTTCCAGAAGTTCGACCTCGGGTACGGTACCCAACGAGACGCTCAGCCGGCCGGAAGGATGCCGGCCCGGTGCCGAGCTCTCCCCGGGGGCGGGGGCCGAACGGAGGGCTCGCCCGTGGGGCACGAACAGTTCCCTCGTCGCACTTTGCGATCCCGAGGAACACTCTCCTAGAATGGAAGCGGTTCCGCGGAGGAACGGGGTCCACATCAGGACACCTCTCCGGGAATTACAGCCCACAACCACGTGTTGGTTAGAATGGGATCACCGCGGAAGCGGACCCGCTGTCGAGCAGTCTCCAGTGGGGAGCACGCGGACAGACACAGATAACGAGACGACCGAGTTCTTTGCCGCGCCCAGCGTGGTGGGGCATACGCTCCTTGAGAACTCAACAGCGTGCCGAGGCCGATGGCCTGTGGCCCTGACGATCCGTGTGGTCGTAGCCACGGGTATTCGCCTGGCCCGTATATCGGGCCGGGTCACCAGGATTCCATTACGGAGAGTTTGATCCTGGCTCAGGACGAACGCTGGCGGCGTGCTTAACACATGCAAGTCGAGCGAGGCGCTCTCTTCGGAGAGCCGTCGAGCGGCGAACGGCTGAGTAACACGTGAGCAACCTACCCTCGGCTCCGGGATAACCTCGGGAAACTGAGGCTAATACCGGATACGACCACGCGCGGCATCGCGCGTGGTGGAAAGGTTGTCGTCCGTGAGGGCGGCTTCCGGCCGTGGATGGGCTCGCGGCCTATCAGCTTGTTGGTGCGGTAAGAGCGCACCAAGGCGATGACGGGTAGCCGACCTGAGAGGGTGACCGGCCAGACTGGGACTGAGACACGGCCCAGACTCCTGCGGGAGGCAGCAGTGGGGAATCTTGCGCAATGGGCGAAAGCCTGACGCAGCGACGCCGCGTGGGGGATGACGGCCTTAGGGTCGTAAACCTCTTTTCCTCCCGACGAAGGCCCCACGTACTCGTGGGGTTGACGGTACGGAGGGAATAAGGACCGGCTGACTACGTGCCAGCAGCCGCGGTAATACGTAGGGTCCAAGCGTTGTCCGGAATTACTGGGCGTAAAGAGCTCGTAGGCGGCCCGTCACGTCGGTCGTGCAAGTCCTGGGCTCAACTCAGGAATTGCGATCGATACGGGCGGGCTAGAGGGCGGAAGAGGCGAGCGGAATTCCCGGTGTAGCGGTGAAATGCGCAGATATCGGGAGGAACACCGGTGGCGAAGGCGGCTCGCTGGGCCGTTCCTGACGCTGAGGAGCGAAAGCGTGGGTAGCGAACAGGATTAGATACCCTGGTAGTCCACGCCGTAAACGTTGGGCGCTAGGTGTGGGGCTCTTAATCGAGTTCCGTGCCGCAGCTAACGCGTTAAGCGCCCCGCCTGGGGAGTACGGCCGCAAGGCTAAAACTCAAAGGAATTGACGGGGGCCCGCACAAGCGGCGGAGTATGTGGCTTAATTCGATGCAACGCGAAGAACCTTACCGGGGCTTGACATGCCGGGAAATCCTCCAGAGATGGGGGGTGCCTTTGGGCGTCCGGCACAGGTGGTGCATGGCTGTCGTCAGCTCGTGTCGTGAGATGTTGGGTTAAGTCCCACAACGAGCGCAACCCTTGTCCCGTGTTACCAGCACCGCGGGTGGGGACTCACGGGAGACCGCCGGGGACAACCCGGAGGAAGGCGGGGATGACGTCAAGTCATCATGCCCCTTATGTCCCGGGCCGCACACGTACTACAATGGCCGGTACAACGGGCCGCGATCTCGCAAGGGTGAGCGAATCCCTGAAAACCGGTCTCAGTTCGGATCGGGGTCTGCAATTCGACCCCGTGAAGGTGGAGTCGCTAGTAATCGCGGATCAGCATGCCGCGGTGAATACGTTCCCGGGCCTTGTACACACCGCCCGTCACGTACGGGGAGTTGGCAATGCCCGAAGTCGGTGGCCCAACCCTTACGGGAGGGAGCCGACGAAGGCAGGGCTGGCGACCGGTACGAAGTCGTAACAAGGTAGCCGTACCGGAAGGTGCGGCTGGATCACCTCCTTTCTTACGGAGACAACCAGGTGGGTGCCGAACCTCGGTGCCCCACCCATCATCACCTGACCGTGGTATCGCGGTCAGTAAGAACCTCACATCGGCCCTCAGGCACGCTGTTGGGCTCTGAGGGAGCGGTGTCACGCACAGCGTGACCATCTCTCCCCTTCCGAGCCGGAAGTCGCAGCTTGAGAACTGCACAGTGGACGCCGCGCGTTTTCAGCTTTAGTAGGGCAAGCTACTGAAGGCACACGGTGGATGCCTTGGCGCCAGGAGCCGATGAAGGACGTGGGAGCCTGCGATAAGCCTCGGGGAGCCGGCAACCAGGCTGTGATCCGGGGGTGTCCGAATGGGGAAACCCGGCGGATGTCACGATCCGTCACCACTGTCTGAATGTATAGGGCAGTGGAGGGAACGCGGGAAAGTGAAACATCTCAGTACCCGCGGGAAGAGAAAGCAAGCGCGATCCCCGGAGTAGTGGTGAGCGAAACGGGGTGAGGCCAAACCGACCACGTGGAGAAGCCGGCAGGCGTTGCGTGGTCGGGGTCGTGGGACCGCTCGGCCGGAGCTGCCGCTCCGGCGGGGAGTGATCAACCGCGGGGTCAGCCGAAGGGCCTGGAACGGTCCGGCATAGTGGGTGAGACTCCCGTAGGCGAAGACCCCGTGGCTCCCGAGCGGGATCCCAAGTAGCACGGGGCCCGGGAAATCCCGTGTGAATCGGGCAGGACCTCCTGCCAAGCCTAAACACTCCCTGGCGACCGATAGTGCACCAGTACCGTGAGGGAAAGGTGAAAAGCACCCCGGTGAGGGGGATGAAAGAGAACCTGAAACCGTGTGCCGACAAACCGTGGGAGCGTGTCCTCGCTTCGGCTTGGACCACGTGACCGCGTGCCTATTGAAGAATGAGCCTGCGAGTTGTGGTGTGTGGCGAGGTTAACCCGTGTGGGGCAGCCGTAGCGAAAGCGAGTCTTTTCAAGGGCGAGCAGTCGCATGCCGCAGACCCGAAACGGAGTGATCTACCCATGCCCAGGGTGAAGCGCGGGTAAGACCGTGTGGAGGCCCGAACCCACCAGGGTTGAAAACCTGGGGGATGAGGTGTGGGTAGGGGTGAAAGGCCAATCAAACTTCGTGATAGCTGGTTCTCCCCGAAATGCGTTTTGGCGCAGCGTCACGTCAGTGGCGGCCGGAGGTAGAGCACTGGACGGCCCAGGGGGTGTAAAAGCTTACCGACGCCGGCTAAACTCCGAATTCCGGTCGCTGGACCGTGGCAGTGAGACTGTGGGGGACAAGCTCCATGGTCGAAAGGGAAACAGCCCAGAACACCGGCTAAGGCCCCCAAACGTGCGCTGAGTGGGAAAGGATGTGGAGCGGCCCAGACAACCAGAAGGTTGGCTTAGAAGCAGCCATCCTTGAAAGAGTGCGTAATAGCTCACTGGTCGAGTTGCTCTGCGCCGATAATTCAGCGGGGCTTAAGCGTACTGCCGAAGCCGTGTGGCCCACGGTATCCGTGGGTCGGTAGGGGAGCGTCGTGTGGCGGGTGAAGCGGCCGGGTGACCGAGCCGTGGACGCTATGCGAGTGAGAATGCAGGCATGAGTAGCGAATGAGGGGTGAGAAACCTCTCCGCCGAATGACCAAGGGTTCCAGGGGCAGGTTCATCCGCCCTGGGTAAGTCGGGGCCTAAGGCGAGGCCGACAGGCGTAGTCGATGGATAACGGGTTGATATTCCCGTACCCGTCGCGGCGCGTTTCCCGCAAGGGATGGAGTGATGGGGTGACGCAGCAGGGGCGCCCAGCCCGGGCGGTGGTTGTTCCCGGGGTAAGGGTGTAGGGCGGTGCGCAGGAAAATCCGCGCACCATAGAGGCCCGAGACCTGATGCCGAGCCGATTGAGGCGAAGTGGGTTCTCCCTGGTGCCGAGAAAATCCTCTAGCGAGTGCCGTGGCGGCCCGTACCCGAAACCGATGCAGGTGGTCGGGTTGAGAATACTAAGGCGATCGGGTGAACCGTGGTTAAGGAATTCGGCAAA
>RJMB01000021.1 GCA_003725585.1 Halostreptopolyspora alba
CCATCACCCATCGTGACCGCGATCGTGGGAATGTCAGTGGTCATACTCACCCTTTCCTCGGGTTGGTGGGGGTGTGGCGGTTTCCGGTTTCACCAACACCCCGTGCGCGCGGTACGGCCGGTCCGGTGTCGGGCGCGGACACCGGACCACCCAGGCCGTTGAACCGCGCCCAGGAAGACCGTTCCTGCGTTTTGTACGCAAATCCATGGAGGGGGACCAGCGAGCCGCGTGTGTGCCACACCCGCCCCCGACCCACGACGGAGGACGGATTCCGCCGCCACAGACGGGCGACTCACCGCGGAAAGCATACTTTTCCCCTGATGGTGCCGGGAATTGGATCTCCTGCGGAGACTGACACGGAAGCCGACGGCAGAGGCGGCCGTGCTGCCGCACGCGACACCCCCCATCACTTTCTGCACGAAACAAACTATGACTATTGCGCGAAACGCGCAACAGTGTCAGAGTGACCGAGGTAACACGCCCGCGGCTATCAGTACATCGCCTCTTGAAGCCCCCACCACCCCGCGGAGACCTCACCACCCCTACGACGACGCCACCGGAGGAACGCGAGACCATGACCACACTGCCCACCGACGGAATCGTCCGGGTCTCCGAGGAGGACCCCCACCGCCACGAGGCGTTCCTGCCCGCTCCCACACCACAGGCGCACGCGGCCAACCTGGTGCCGCTCCCCGACGGGGAGCTGGGCTGCGCCTGGTTCGGCGGAACCCAGGAGGGCCTCTCCGACATCAACGTGTGGTTCTCCCGAATCGGCGCGGACGGCGCCTGGACCGCACCAACACAGGTGTCCTCGGATCCCGACCGCTCCGAGCAGAACCCGGTGCTGTTCCCGACCCCCGGCGGAGAACTCTGGTTGCTCTACACGGCGCAGTACGCCGGGAACCAGGACACGGCCGAAGTGCGGTTGCGCGTGTCCACGGACGCCGGGAGAACCTGGGGACCGGTACGCACCCTCGTTCCCGCCTCGTCCACCGGCGGGGTCTTCGTCCGGCAGCCCATCGTGGTGCTTCCCTCCGGGCGGTGGCTGCTTCCCGTGTTCCACTGCGTACGCCCCGCCGAGGGCGACTGGCGCGGCGACGAAGACACCAGCGCGGTCCTCGTCTCCGACGACAACGGGGCCACGTGGACCCACCGTCCCGTCCCGGACAGCACCGGCTGCGTGCACATGAACATCGTCCCGCTTCGGGACGGCACCCTGCTGGCTCTCTTCCGCCGCCGCCAGGCCGACGTCATCCACCAGAGCCGTTCCACGGACGGTGAGCACTGGAGCGCACCGGTGCCCACCGACCTCCCGAACAACAACTCATCGATCCAGGCCCGGACGCTCCACGACGGCAGGGTCGCCCTGGTGTTCAACGCCAGCAGTGCCGCGGACGCCACTGACCGGCGCGTCTCCCTCTACGACGAGATCGCCGACGACGGCCGGACCTCCACCAACGCCGCCGCACAGGCGCCACCACCGGGTGCCGCGTTCTGGGGCGCCCCTCGGGCGCCGCTGACACTCGCGCTGTCGTCGGACAAAGGGCGAACATGGCCCGTCCGCCGCGACCTCGAGGTCGGCGACGGCTACTGCATGACCAACAACTCACGCGACGGCCTGAACCGCGAGCTCTCCTACCCCTCGATCACCCAGACCGCTGACGGGTGGCTCCACATCGCCTTCACCTATTTCCGTCAGGCCATCAAGTACCTCCGCCTCTCCCCCGACTGGGCCCGCGCCTAACCTCCCCCGGAGCAACCATGCACAACAACTCCAGCAAGAAGACGGACTCGCCCGCTCCCGTTTCCGCCTCACCGGCCAGCTTCCTCGACTACGTCAAGAGCATGGGTCCGGGGATCGTCGTAGTTATGTCGTGGCTGGGCACCGGCGACTTCATCAGCGCCTCGGTGTCGGGGGCCAACTACGGCTACGCGCTGCTGTGGACACTCCTGATCGCGGTTCTGTCGCGGTACTTCATCGTCTCCGCCATCTCGAAGTACCAGCTGTGCAACTCCGTGGGAGACGTGACGATCCTGGACGGGTTCAGGCGGATCTGGCGGGGGTTCCCGATCTACCTCGGGATCACCACCTGCATGCTCGGGTTCGTCTACTGTTCCTTCCTCCTCCTCGCAGCGGGCACGGCCCTCAGCCAACTGCTCAACGCGTTCCTGCCCCTCGGCCAGTGGGGAACCCCCACCGGAGCCGTCGTCACCCTCCTCCTGGCCTTCTGGGTCGTCACCCGACGCAACCAGCACTTCCGTTGGTTGGAGGTCGTCGCCCAGATCACCATGGCGGTGCTCGTTCTGAGTTTCCTCACCGCGCTCGTCGGTACCGGGGTGGACCTCGGGGGACTCCTCGGTGGCCTGGCGTTCAAGCTTCCCCCGGGGGAAGCCGGCTACATCACCGCCGTCAGCACAGCGGTCGGCCTGATCGGCGCCGTGGGCGGGTCGGCGGCCAACCTGCTCTACCCCTACCTCATCCACGAGAAGGGGTGGCACGGCCCGGAACACCGCAAGCTCCAGCGCATCGACCTGCTTTTCGGCACCTCGGTGATGTTCGGGCTCGTCCTGGCCGTGTGGGTGGTCGCCGCGGAAACACTGCACGCCAGCGGTGGCAGCATCACCTCCGAGCAGGGCCTCGCCACCATGATGGAGGAGGCCATCGGCCCGGCGGGTCCCCACATCATGTGGTGCGCGATCTTCTTCACGGTGTTCAACAACATCGTGACCCAGCCCCGTGTCTTCGTTCGGATGCTCATCGAGGGGATCTACATGTCCCGTCCCGAACGGGAGCGGCGGATCAGGCACGCCCACCAGGACTCCGTCACCTCACCGAAGGAGACCTTCACTCGTGACCCGCTCTTCTGGGCGATCCTCATCCCGGTCATGGCGGTCCCGGTGCTGTTCTCCCTGCCCGCGATGCCGGGAATGGTGGTGATCACCCTGCTGGGGAACTCGTTCAACGTCCTGACCGTGCCCGCCATCATCGTCGGCCTGATCGCCATGACCTCGCGACGCGACCTCATGCTGCGGCCCTATGTCAACCGCTGGTGGGAGACCGCGATCCTCGTCGCGATCGGCGCTGTGGGCCTGTGGGCGACCTACGAGCTCATCGGAAGCGTCGTCGGCACCGTCACCGGGGCGTGACCGGTCGAAGCCGCACCCGAGCGAACGGACCCGCCATCCCGGTTCGGGGTGGCGGGTCCGTTCGCTCGGGTGCGCGTACTATCCGGCCTCGATCCCGGTGAACTCGTTCGGGGCCTCGGGGAGCTCACTCTCCGACCGCACCCGCCCGGACGCGATGTCCACGGCGTAGAGCATGGTCTTGCCGGGGTCGGTCACGTAGGCTGTGCCGCCCCGGACGAAAAGGGTGGGGCGGGCGTCCTGCCACTCGATGGGCTCCTCCCACTCGTCGACGACCGGGAAGGAGTCCGTGACCTGGGCGGACTCCATGTCGATCATGTGCAGCTCCCCATCGGTGCCCAGGACCAGTCCCTCGCCGTCGGGGCCACGCCCCAGAGAACGGAAGCTGTAGCTGGTGCCCAGATCCACCAGTTCGAGGTCCCCGCTCCCGGTGTCGATGACGGACACCTCCTCCGGGCGCTCCAGCTCCGCGTCGGGATCGGTCTTGTAGTCGCCGAGCACGTGGGGCGACTCCTCGTCGCCGGCCTGGTTGCCGATACGACCGTAGTCGTCGGGGCTGTCGACCTTGGTGATCTCACCGTCCCGGTAGAGGAGCATCCCGTTCTCGCAGCCGACGGCCACCGTCTCGTCCTCCGCCGGGGCCTCGCCGTGCACACCGGGACACTCCTCGGAGCGGGCGATCTCCTCGCCGTCGGCGTCGCGCACCTCGATGCCGGTCCTCTCGTCCTCGTCGCCGAGGGTCGCCACCAGCTCGCCGTTCTCCAGCTCCACGGCGACGCCGTGGTGGGCGTGCTCGGTACGGTGTGTCTCCGCGTCGGGCAACCCGTCACCGAGTTCGTCGGGGTCGAAGACGGTGATCTCGCCAGTGCCGTCGGAGAAGAGGACCGTCTTTCCCGCGTGGTGCACGACGTGGCCGGGTTCGGGCGCCTCGAACTCGTCGTCGCTGAGTTCGGCGCCCGCGGCGTCGAGGACCCGGAAACCCGAGGATGTGGACACCAGTACGTGTCCGCCGTCGCCGGCCGGGTGGAGCCGGTTGAACCCGTCCAGCGGGATGTCCTCGGCCACCTCCAGGGTCTGGCCGTCGATCACGAGGAGCCCGCCGTCGTAGGTGGCCACGAGGGCGTCGGTGACCTCCTCGGCGGGCTCCTGGCCCGCGGAGGCGCCGCCTTCGCTGCCGCACGCGCTCAACGTCAGTCCCACGGCGAGTAGTACCGGGACCGTCGCGTGCCCTCCGAAGAATCGAGGCGTGTTTCTTTCTGCCATTTGCCTAACTCCCTGCTTCACGGGGGATCGCGGCACGGCGGCAGCGCGGTGCCGGCCGCCGCCGAGGTGTCTCAGTCGTTGGTGAGGCCGTCCGCGATGGACTCGGTGTTGGAACGGGTCATCTGGAGGTAGGTCGCGCCCCCCTCGCCCTCTTCGGTCAGCGACTCGGAGAACAGCGTGATCACTTCGACCTCGATGCCGGCTTCCTCGGCCATGGCCTCGGCGAGACGGTCCGGCTGGGAGGAGTCGGCGAAGACCGCGGGAACCCCGGCCTCCTCGACGGCGTCGGCCAGTGACTTCAGGTCCGAGCTGCTGGGTGCGGCCAGAGTGGTGCCGCTGGGCACGACCGCGCCGATGACCTCGAAGTCGTAGCGCTGCGCGAGGTAGCCGAACACGTGGTGGTTGGTGACCAGGCTGCGACGCTCCGGGGGGATGTCGTCGAAGCGCTCGGCCGTCTCCTCGTGCAGGTCCTCGACCCGGGCGCGGTACTCCCGGGCGTTGTCGCGGACGCGCTCCTCGGCCACCCCGCCGACCTGTTCGACGACGGCGTCGGCGATGTGGTCGACGGCCTCGGCCATACGCAGCGGGTCGGTCCAGAAGTGGGGGTCGGACTCGCCCGCGGAGTCTCCAGCCCCGTAGTCGATGGGGTCGACGTTCTCCGCCACGGCGAGGGCGGGGGTGCCCGCCTCCTCCGCGGCCGTGACGTTGCGCAGGACCTCCTCTTCCAGGCCGAGCCCGTTGTAGACCACCAGCTCGGCCTCCTCCAGACCCGCGGCCTGTTGGGCGGAGATACCGAAGGAGTGGGGGTCGGCGTTGGGTTTCATGAGCACCGTGACCTCGGCCTCGTCTCCGACGATGGTGCGGGTGACGTCGCCGAGGATGTTGGTGGTGACGACGATGCCGGAGCGGTCACCCTCGAGGGCGGCGCACCCGGTCAACATGGCGGGCGCGGCGGTACACGCGGCGGTCAGCAACGCGGTCGCGGCGCTCCTGGTGGGGAAGATGGGGGACATGCCGGTCACCACCCCGTCTCGACCATGAGATCGGGGCGGAAGTCGAGCTCGAAGGTCCGCGCGACCCGGAGGTCGTCGTTGTAGTCGATCTCGTGGACCACCCGGCCCACCGGGTCGTTGACGTAGGCGCGGCTGGTGTCGATCCAGACGCGCGGCTTCGGGGCGTCACCGTCCGGGGGCTCGATCAGCTCGGTCCGCGCGATCTCCTCCCCGGACTCGGGATCGTGGGAGCTCAGGGCACCGTCCTCCCCCAGGACGAGGACGGGCATCCGCTCACCCGCCGCGCTCACCGCGAGGGCCGGCCCGTCGGTGTCGATGCGGGTCCACGCCTCCTCCGCGATGTCGAGCACCCATACCTCGCCGTCACTGTTCTCCCCCGCCAGGACGGGGGTCGTGGGGCGGTGGTCGAGGGAACGCACCGGCTCGGTGTCGTCGGGGTAGGGGACGCGTTCGGCCGAGAACTCGCCGCCGTCCTCGGTCACCACGAGTGCGCCGTCGGAACACCCGAACACGGCGCCGCGCCCGGTCGACGCCTGACCCTCGGGGTCGGGGCAGTCCTGGTCGATCCCGGCTTTCGCCTGGCCTCCCTCCCGGTCGAGCACGCGGACGGCCTCGGCCCCCTCGGCCCCGGCGACCAGCAGCCGCTCACCCAGGGCGAGGGCCGCCGCGCCGTCAACGGAGGCGACCTCGGTGATCTCACCGTCGTCCTCCAGGGCGCCCCGGTCGAGCACACTGGCGCCGCCGTCGGAGATCAGCGCCGTGATGGCGGAGTCTTTGGCCACACGCAGCCCGCCGCCGGCGTCGGTCTGGCCCACCAGGTCGGATTCGGCGCGGTAGTAGTGAGCGTGGTCGCCGTGGTCGACGGTCCAGGTTCCGCTGTCGAACACGGTGGCGGTGGTGCCGGTGCCGAGGTAGACGAACCGCCCGTCGGTCGTGGCCTCCCGAACCCCGGGCACCTCCCCAACCTCGGACACCTCCTCGGTCACCGGGTCCAGCATGCGCAGCGCGCCGCTGTCGGTCTCGGCCATGACCAGGCGCCACTGGGGCTCCGCGGTCTCCTCGGCGCCCTCGACGTAGCCGTGCGGCGTGGCCTCCTCGTTGTCGGCGGTCCGCTCGGCCCCGGCACCGCAACCGGCGAGCAACAGCGCCCCCGCGGTACCGGCGAGCGCGACGCCGTATCCACCAGCGATCCTCATGGCGTGTACTCGAACTCCTTTCCGGGGGTTTCGTCCACGGCGACCGGTTCGGCCAGCGGGCGGCGCGTCCACACGTACGCCGCCCCCGCGGAGACGAAGAAGAGGGCGACCGCGGTCGCGGTGATCGTGGCGCCGGCGGCGGTGCCCGTGTGCCAGGACACGAGCAGCCCGGTGAACGTCGACACCGCGCCCAGTGCCGCCGCGCCGAGCATGATCACCGGGATCCGGTGGGCCCACAGCACCATCGCCGCGGCGGGGGCGATCAGCAGGCCGAAGACGAGCAGCGTGCCCACCACGTGGAAGGAGGCGACGATGGCCAGGGTCACCAGGCCGAGCGAGGCGGTATGGGCGAGACGGGGCCGCAGCCCCAGGGTTTCGGCCTTGCGGGCGTCGAAGCACAGCGCCACGAACGCGCGGTGGCCCACCAGCGAGATCACCACAGCCGCGGCGAGCGCGCTCGCCAGCGTGACCAGGTCCCGCGGACGTACCGCGAGCACGTCGCCGAACAGCAGGGCGGTCAGGTCCACGGCGAACGACCGCGAGTGCGAGACGATGATCACGCCCGCCGACAGCATGCCGACGAAGAGCAGCCCGATGCTCGTGTCCTGGGACATGCGGGGTGATCGCGCCAGGGCGGTCACCCCGAGCGCCATCGCGGTGGCGCTCAGGGCCGCCCCCAGGAACAGGCTTCCTCCCAGCAGCGACGCGAGGGCGACGCCGGGCAGCATCCCGTGCGCCATCGCGTCACCGAGGAACGCCATCCCGCGCAGCACCACCCAGGTACCGGCGAGAGCGCAGATGCCCGACACCAGTACGCCCGCGACCAGTGCCCGCGCGACGAAGGAGACCTCGAATGGGGTGAGCAGCCAATCCACACCAAGCAATATACAATGAAAATCATTATCGTTTTCAATAGGGGGAACATGGCCCGCCCCACACCGGTCGCCGTGCGACTCCGCGGAGTCCGCGCCACCTACGGACCCACCACCGCGCTACGGGAGGTCGACGCCGACATTCCCGCCCACCGCGTCACCGCGGTCGTCGGCCCGAACGGCTCCGGCAAGTCGACCCTGCTGGGCGTCATCGCCGGGGTACACACCCCCGCATCAGGCACGGTGGAGCGCGCGCACGTCGAGCGACCCGCCCTCGTGGTCCAGCGCAGCGCCGTCCCGGACACGCTCCCCATCACCGTGCGCGACACGGTCACCATGGGACGCTGGGTCCACCGGGGGCTACGCCCCCGGCTCTCGGCCGCCGACCGGGCCATCACCGAGGAGTGCATGCGGCATCTCGGCATCACCGGCCTGGCCTCGCGCCCGCTCGGCTCTCTGTCCGGCGGTCAACGCCAGCGCGCGCTCCTCGCCCAGGGACTCGCGCAGCGGTCCGACCTGCTGCTACTGGACGAACCCGCCGCGGGCCTGGACGCGGACGCGCGAACCGCGATCACGGCCCTGCTCGCCGAGGTGAGCGCGAGCGGCGTCACGGTCGTTCACGCGACGCACGACACGGACGCGGCGTCGCACGCCGACCACCGCATCCACGTCGAACACGGCGTGTGCACGGTGTAGCTGGTCAGCGCCGCGAGCGTGCCGGGGTGTGCGAGGTGTCGTGAGAACGCGGCGGGACGCGCGAACAGCCGGTGACGATGAGGAACTGGGCGAGGGTGTAGGTCGCCATGACGGCCGGCTCCCGCCCGGCGAAGTCGACCGCGGCCAACTCCAGGCCGATGAGCATGTCCGACAGCACGAAGAGTGACCCACCGACCGCCACGGACCACCGCACGCCCGCCGCCAGGGAGGCCATGGTCGTCAGCAGCAGGCCGTACAGCGTGACCGGTACCGCGAGCCAGCCCATCGCCGGCCCCAGTACCGCCACGGCCACCACCAGGACCGTGAACAGCACCGCGGGTACGCCCCAACGCTGGCGCATCCGGTCGGGGGCACCCACGGCGACGAAGACGCGGATGTAGCACACCTGCATCGCGCCGAACAGCGCCATCCCGCCCAGGAACCACACGGTCCCGGGCGGCAACAGCGCGATGTCGGCGAGCCACGCCAACACGAGGCCGAACAGCAACCAGCGCACCGTCTTACGGCGATCGGCACTGACCACGGCATAGGCCAGCAGCAGCGGCATCAGCAGCGGCTTGGCGACCCAGTGCAACAACGGGAGCCCCATGGCCAGCCCGAGCACGTCGGCCACAGCCGCCGCCCAGAACAGGACCAATACGAGCCGCGCCATGCCGCGCCCTCCACTGTCGGAACCGTCGAACCGACGGTATCCACCTCGTTCGGCACGACCCGCCCCACGGAGATCACGATTCGGCCGCCCACCGGACCGGGGGCGGCACCGACGGAACGCGCTGACCGCCAACCAGACACGACGTCGGCCGCAACCCGGCCGGGGTGGCGCGCATCAGAGAGGGTGTGCCCCTGCCCCGGAACCCGCGTTGGAAGCTCGCCCAGCTGGTGCGTTTCGCCTGGCTGGAGGCGCGTGCGTGCGCGTTCGCGGTCGCGCTGTTCGTGGGCCTCGCCCTTTCTGCGGTCGTTCCCCTGCCCATCCCCCGCTACGACGCGCTGCTGTGCTACGGGATCGTGTTGACCGCCGCCTTCTGGCTCCTGCGGTTGGAGACCGGGCGGGAGGTGCTCGGTGTGCTGGGGTTCCACGTGGTGGGACTGGTCTTCGAACTGTTCAAGGTGCGGGCCGGCTCCTGGAGCTACCCGGAGCCGGCCTGGAGCGTCGTCGCCGGGGTTCCGTTGTACAGCGGCTTCATGTACGCCGCCGTGGGCAGTTACGTGGCCCGCGCCTGGCGGCTGCTCGATCTCGACCTCGTGCGCTACCGGCCCGTGGCCACCGGAGTTCTCGCCACGCTGGTCTACGTGAACTTCTTCACCCACCACTGGCTACCCGACGTCCGGTTCCTCCTCATGGCGGCGATGGTCGCGGTGACGTGGCGGACCTGGGTACTTTTCACCGTCGGCGGTGTGCGCTACCGAATGCCGCTGGCGCTGTCGTTCGTGCTGATCGGCTTCTTCCTGTGGATCGCCGAGAACGCCTTCACCATCCTCGGGGCGTTCCGCTACCCACACCAGATCGACGCCTGGGCCATGGTGCACCCCTCCAAGTTCGGCGCGTGGGCACTACTGGTCACCGTGTCCTTCGTGCTGGTCGCCACCTGGAAACTGCGGAACGACCCCCGAGCTGAGGGCAGCGACACCCGATCCTACGATTGGCCACATGTCAACACACCTCACACTTGAGGACTACGTCGCGGCGCTCACCACGAGCGGCGCCACGTTGCGTGACGCCGCGCGCGACGCCGGGCCACGGGCGCGGGTTCCCACATGCCCGGAGTGGACCGTCACCGAGCTGGTCGCGCACCAGGGAATGGTGCACCGGTGGGCGACGGCCAACCTCCGCGCGGAGCCGGACCACGACACCGAACGGTCATACGCCGAGGGGATAGCGGCGCCCGACCCGCTCTCCTGGCTGTCCGAGGGCATCGACACCCTGGTCGCGACGCTGCGGGCGACACCCGAGGACGTCGCGGCGAAGGTCTTCCTGCGGAACGCGCCCGCGCCGCTACTGTTCTGGGCCCGCCGGCAGGCCCACGAGACCACCATTCACAGTGTCGACGCCGTCGCCGCCACGCTGGGCCGGTGGCCCTCCCCCTCCGAGGTGTCGATCACCCCCGACCTCGCGGCCGACGGCATCGACGAGCTGCTGTCCGGGTTCATCACCCGCCGCAAGGCCCAACTCAGGTCGCGGGAGCCCCATACCATCCTGGTCACGACCGACGACACCGGGCACGCGTGGTCGGTCCGCCTCAGCCAGGAGCCCGTGGTCACCACGGTCGGCGAACCGGGCGCCACCGACACGCCCGTCAGCCGCTTCAGCGGCACCGCGGTACAGCTCTACCTGACCCTGTGGAACCGCGCGGACGAGGCCACCGTCGAAGGGAACACGAGCCTCATCGAACAGTGGCGCTCCCAAGCCCGGATCATCTGAGACGGCCGGCACCGCAGCGCGGGACCCGTCCCGGCCCCGGTCCTCCGTCAGCCCCGACCCCCACCTCCAGCCGAAAGTCGCGTATGCAGCCCCTACAGTCCCTGACCAGCATGACGGTCCGGCAGCGGATCCGGATGGCGGTCAACCAGTACGAGGTACGCACCACTCAGCCCGACGGCGGCGAGGGCGAGATGATCGCCTTCGTCCAGCAGAAGCGACTGGCCTTCAAGGAGCAGGTCACCCTCTACACCGATGACAGCAAGCAGTACCCGGTGGTGGGTTTCAAGGCCCGGCAGGTGGTCGACCTGGGCGCCACCTACGACGTGTTCGACGCCAACGGGCAACCGATCGGCCTGTTCCGCAAGGACTTCAAGCAGTCGTTGCTGCGCAGCACCTGGCACCTGGAACAGCCGCAGCTCCCGGCCATGGTGGGCCAGGAGCGCAACCAGGTCCTCGGGCTCCTGCGCCGCTTCATCGACGCCGCGCAGTTCGTCCCTTACCACTTCGACTTCACGGCGAACGGCGATCCCGTGTTCAGTGTGGACAAACGGTGGGGAATCCGGGACCGCTACACCGTGGAGATCCCCAACCCCCACGTCGACCGTAGGCTGGTCATCGCCATGGCCGTCGCCCTGGACGCGCTCCAGGGACGCTGATCGAGCAGCGGCCACGAGCGGTTCCGTACCAGCAGGAGACCCCGCCCAGGTGGGCGGCGGCCCACCGGACAACACGACTCACGCGGCCGTTCACGCAGCGGCGAGGCCCGATTTCCGCGGCGGCGGCTCCACCACCGCGCACGTTAGGTGGGCGTGGGCCGTGGGAATCTGCCCTACGGCGGTCGCTTATCCCCCTGGAGGTACTGCGTGTCCCCACTGGCGTTACCTCGGCTCCTCGCGCCCGTCGCCGTCGGTGCCCTCGTCCTCGGCACCGGGTGCTCGGCGGGTTCGGGCGACGGCTCCGAGATGACCATCGGGTTCACCGCGGAGCCGGCGAGTCTCGACTTCACCACCGACGACGGGGTGGCCATCCCCGAGGTGCTGCTCACCAACGTCTACGAGGGGCTGGTCGAGCTGGACGCCGACGGCGAGGTACGCCCCGCGCTCGCCGAGTCGTGGGACGTCAGCGACGACCGGCGCACCTACACGTTCCAGCTACAGCCCGATGTCACGTTCAGTGATGGTGAGTCGTTCACCGCCGAGGACGTCAAGTTCAGCATCGAGCGTGCCCAGGAGGAGTGGACGATCTCGGTCGCCGACGTCATGGACGTGGTCGACAGTGTCACCGTGGACTCGCCCACCGAGGTCACGGTGGAGCTCAGCCAACCGAGCAACGCCTGGCTGTACGCCATGACGACCCGCGTCGGGGCGATGTTCAGCCCCACCGGGGTGGACAACCTCGACACCGACCCGGTGGGCACCGGCCCCTACGAAGTCGCCGACTGGACCCGTGGTGACTCCATCACCCTGCAACGCAGGGACGACTACTGGGGCGAGCGGCCCGCCATGGAGACGGTGGAGTTCCGCTACTTCGACGACGAGAACGCCCTGAACAACGCCATGCTGACCGGCGACCTCGACGTGATCAGCAACGTGGCCGCCGCCGAGAGCCTCGACCAGTTCACCGGGGACGACCGGTACCAGGTGATCGAGGGCACCACCAACGGCGAGGTGGTGCTCGCGCTGAACCACGACCGCGACGTGTTCTCCGACAAGCGGGTGCGCCGGGCGATCGCGCACGCCATCGACCAGGAGGCGCTGCTGGAGACCGTGTGGTCCGGCCACGGGGAGCTGATCGGCAGCATGGTGCCGCCCACCGACCCGTGGTACGAGGACCTCAGCGACGTCCACCCGCACGACCCCGAACGCGCCGAGGAGCTCCTCGAGGAGGCCGGCGTCACCGACCTGACCCTGGACTTCCCCGTGCCCAACCTGCCGTACGCGATGGATACCGCCCAGGTGGTGCAGTCCGACCTGGCCGAGGTCGGCATCACCACGGAGATCGAGCCGCTGGAGTTCCCCGCTGTCTGGCTCGAGGACGTCTTCACCGGCCACGACTACGACATGACGGTGATCCAGCACTCCGAGGGCCGTGACATGCCCACGTTCGGCGACCCCGACTACTACTGGGGCTACGACAACGAGGAGGTGCAGGACCTGCTGGACCGGGCCGATCGTTCGGGCGGGGACGAGCGGGTCGAGCACATGCGTCACGCCGCGGACATCCTCGCCACGGATGTCGCCGCGGTGTTTTTGTACCTGCAGCCGATGCTGGTCGTCGCCGACAGTGAGGTCGAGGGCCTGCCCGAGAACCGGGTCAGCGAGTCGTTCGACGTCACCGGCCTGTCGCGGGGCTGATCCGTCCGTGGCGTCGCGGATCCTGCGCAAGGGGCTGATCTTCCTCGTCAGCCTGGTGTCCGCCTCGGTGGTGGTGTTCGCCTTCATGGCGGTGCTGCCGGGAGACCCCGCCCGGGTCGCGCTCGGCACGAACGCCACCCCCGAGGCGGTCGCGCGACTACACGAGGAGTACGGCACCGACCGGCCCGCGCTCGTGCAGTACTGGGACTGGGTCAGTGGCCTGGCCGTGGGTGACTTCGGCCGCTCCTACGTCACCGGAGTCCAGATAGGCCCGCAGATTCTCGACCGGTTTCAGGTGACCCTGTGGCTGGTGCTCTCCGCGATGGTGGTGGCGCTGCTCATCGCGCTCCCCCTCGGCATCGCCGCCGCGATGCGACACCGTCGCCTCAGCGGCACGCTGCTGTCAGGGCTCAGCCAGGTTGGCGTCGCGGTCCCCAACTTCCTGGTGGGGATCATGCTGATCACGCTGTTCTCGGTGCACCTGCGCTGGCTTCCCTCGGGTGGCTGGACCCCACCGGCCGAGGACCCGTGGGGGTTCGCGCAACGGCTCCTGCTGCCGGCGGTCTCGTTGGGGTTGGTCCAGGGCGCCATCCTGACGCGGTACGTGCGCTCGGCCATCCTCGATGTCCTACGCGAGGACTTCCTACGCACCGCGCGCGCCAAGGGGTTGCGCCCGCACCAGGCGCTGTTGCGGCACGGGCTGCGCAACGCCGCGATCCCGGTGGTGACGGTACTGGCCCTGCAGCTGGCGACTCTACTGGTCGGCGCGGTGGTCATCGAGCGGGTGTTCGTCATCCCCGGGCTGGGGAGCCTGCTGCTGGACGGGGTCGGCGACCGTGACCTGCTGCTGGTGCAGGGCGTGGTGATGGTCCTGGTGCTGGCCGTGCTACTGATCAACTTCGTGGTGGACGTGCTGTACACGGTGCTGGACCCGCGGATTCGGACGGCGGCCCCATGAGCGGGGTGGCGGACCACGGCGGCGGGTGGAACGGTGACCGCGCGGCCACCGAGGCGCGGGGGGCGGCCCGCACGGTCAACGCCAGCCTGGTGACCGGTGGCGTCCTCGTCGCCACCGTCATCCTGACGGCCCTGCTCTCCTTCCTGTGGACCCCGCACGACCCCGTCCACAACGACTCGGGGGCGCGGCTCCTCGACGCCGGCTCCCCCGGCCACTGGCTGGGTACCGACAAGTTCGGCCGCGACGTCGCCAGCCAGCTCATGGCGGGCGCGCGGATCACCCTGCTCGTTGGGGTGGTGGCCGTCGGCATCGCCGCTGTCGTCGGCACCCCCCTGGGGATCCTCGCCGGCATGGCGCGGCGCGGCGTCGGGGAGTTCCTGATGCGCGTCAACGACCTGGTACTGGCGTTTCCCGCGCTGCTGCTCGCGATCATGTTCGGCGCGGTGTTCGGCGCCGGCACGCTCACCGCGATGGTCGCGATCGGTATCGCCACCATTCCCAACTTCGCCCGCATCGCCCGAGGTGGAACACTGCAGGTGCTCAGCCACGACTACGTCCAGGCGGCGCGCGCCGCGGGCCGGCGGCCGGTGGGGATCGCGTTGCGGCACGTGCTGCCCAACATCTCCGGCCTGGTGACCGTACAGTGCTCGGTGTCGTTCGCCATCGCGATCCTGGCCGAGGCCGCGTTGTCGTTCCTGGGGTTCGGCACCCGACCCCCCACTCCCTCGTGGGGGCGGATGCTGCAGGAGTCCCAGGAACTGCTGTTCAGCGCGCCCGCTCTCGCCCTGTGGCCGGGGCTCGCGATCGCGCTCGCCGTGCTGGGGTTCAACCTGCTCGGCGACGGGCTGCGTGACCGACTGGACCCACGACTCGCGGAGCGCCGAACGTGACCGCCCCCGACCCGACCGAACCCGACCCACGCCCCGACGGCCCGGGGCGCGACCCCGTACTGACCGTCACGGGGCTCTCCGTCGGCACCGACCGGCTGAACCTGGTCAGTGACGTGTCGTTCACCCTGGCCCCCGGCGAACGGGTGGGGCTGATCGGGGAGTCCGGCTCGGGCAAGTCGCTGACCGCGCTGGCGCTCATGGGGCTGCTCCCCGAGGGCGTGCACGCGGGCGGAACCGTACGGCTGGCCGGGGTCGACGGCAACCTGGTCACCTCGTCGGAGCGCGCTCTGTCCACGGTACGGGGCGAGGCCATGGCCATGGTCTTCCAGGAGCCCATGACCGCGCTCAATCCCGTCAAACGCGTCGGCGACCAGGTCGCCGAGGCCATGACGGTGCACGGGCGTGTCCGGGACCGGAGCGCCGCCCGGAGGGCGGCGGTGGGGCTGCTCGACCGTGTCCGGCTGCCGGACCCGGCGGGCACGGCGCGCGCCTACCCGCACCAGCTGTCCGGGGGGCAGCGGCAACGCGTGATGCTCGCCATGGCGTTGGCCAACGAGCCGGCGGTGTTGCTGTGCGACGAGCCGACCACGGCCCTGGACGTCACCGTGCAGGCGCGGATGCTGGAACTGGTCACCTCGACGGTGGCCGAGAGCGGGACCGCGCTCGTGTTCATCACCCACGACCTGGCGGTGGTGGCCACAGTCTGCGAGAGGGCGCTGGTCATGTACGGCGGCCGGATCGTGGAGGCCGGTCCGGTGGGCGAGGTCCTGTCCCGGCCCCGGCATCCCTACACTCGTGGCCTACTGGACGCCTCCGACCTGACGGCCACCGACGAGCGGGGCCGGCTGCGCACCATCGCCGGGTCGGTCCCCGCTGCCGGCGGTTTTCCCGAGGGATGCGTGTTCCGGAACCGTTGTCCCCGGGCAGACATCACGTGCGCGGCCGTTCCCCCCTGGGCGGGCGCCGATTCAGGATACGCCTGCTGGCATCCCGTGGAGCGAGATGAGTGAACCAGATAACGGCGGTATCACGACGGCCCCGATGCTCACGGTGCGCGGGCTGCGCCGCAGCTTCACCCGGCCACGCGCCTCACCGCTGCGGTCGGCCCCCCGGGTGCACGCGCTGCGCGGGGTGTCGTTCGAGGTGACCACCGGACAGCGGTTCGGTCTGGTGGGCGAGTCGGGGTCCGGAAAGTCCACCCTGGTGCGGCTGGTGTCCGGGCTCGACCGGCCCACCTCGGGCACGGTCCACTTCGCGGGGCGGGAGATCTCCCGCCTGCCCGACCGCCGGTTGCGGTTCCTGCGAGAGCGGTTGCAGGTGGTGTTCCAGGACCCGACGGGGTCGCTGGATCCGCGGATGCGGGTGCGCGACATCATCACCGAGCCCCTCGTCGCGCAACGGCACCGCGATCCCGCTGGGCGGCTCGTCGAGCTACTCGCCGACGTCGGCCTGCCCCCGGAGGCGGCGGACCGCTTCCCGCACCAGTTCTCCGGCGGGCAGCGGCAGCGCATCTCGATCGCCCGCGCGCTCGCACCCCGGCCGGCGATGCTGGTCGCCGACGAACCGGTCAGCGCCCTGGACGTGTCGGTGCGCGCGCAGATCCTCAACCTGCTCAGCGACCTCGTGCAGCGCTACGAGCTGACCCTGGTGTTCGTGTCGCACGATCTCGCCGTGGTCCGCCACCTGTGCGACACCACCGCCGTGATGCACGACGGCGCGATCGTGGAACTCGGCCCCACCCGGCGCGTGTACGACGAGCCGCGGCATCCCTACACACGCGACCTCGTCGCCGCCGTGCCCACACTGCGGCGCGCACTGGCGGGCGCGACCGCCTCCGACCTCGTCCGCGGCTCCTCCCTCGCCGAGGAGGCGGGCGCGGATCCGACCACAGCCACCGGCGCGGAGAGGACCCAGCCGTGACAGCACCACCAGCCACCCCGGGTTCCGGCCGGTTCCCGGTGGACGACACCGGGGTCGTGGCCTTCACCCGGGAACTCGTGCGTGTCCGCAGCGTGCACGAGCCCTCCAGGGGCCACGGTGAGGAGGAGGCGGCGGCGCTGGTCGCCGCCAAGATGCGCGAGTTCGGTTGGGATCCGGAGGTCACCGAGGTCGCGCCCGGCCGGCCCAACGTGGTCGCTCTCGTCGAGGGTGGCGGTGGGCCGGGCCCCACCCTCATGTTCGAGGGGCACACCGACGTCGTCACCGAGGGCCACCGCGCGGACTGGAGCGTCGACCCCTACGGCGGGGAGGTTCGCGAGGGGCGGTTGTACGGGCGCGGCTCGGCCGACATGAAGTCCGGGGTGGCCGCCATGCTCTACGGGGTGGCGGCGTTGCGCGCCGCCGGCCCGTTCCCCGGACGGATCAGGGTGTGCGCCCTCGCCGACGAGGAGGGGATGATGCTCGGGGCCAAGGATTTCGCGGCCTCCCCCGCCGCCGCCGACGTGGACGGCGCCATCGTGTGCGAACCGGAGGACGGCGAGATCTGCCTGGCCGCCAAGGGCGCGATCCGGGTCCGGGTGGGGTTCACCGGAACGATGGCGCACGGTGCCATGCCGCAGCACGCCCACAATCCGGTGCCCGCCGTCGGCGCGCTCCTCACCGAGCTCGCGGGCTACGCCCGGGAGTTGGGGCACCAGCACGGCGCGCACGAGCACCTCGGACGGGTCTCACTCACCCCGACCGTGGTCCGCGCCGGGGATCCCGACCAGGTCAACGTCATCCCCGCGCACGCGGCCGTCCACCTGGACGTGCGCACTCTCCCCACCGTTGACCACACGGCGCTCGTGGCGCGGGTGCGCGAACTCGCTTCCCGGGTGGCGGCCGAGCACTCGGTGGCCGCCGATGTCACCGTCGCAGACGACCGCCCCGCTGTGGAGGTCGACCCCGACGCGCCCGTGGTGGTAGCCCTCGCCGAGGCCCATCGGTCCGTCACCGGGCAACAGCCCCGATACGGCGGGGTTCCCGGCGCGACCGACGGCACCATCCTCACGCGTGACGCGCGCATCCCCAATGTCGTGTACGGTCCCGGCGGTAAGTGGATCCCCCACCAGACCGACGAGTTCGTGGAGGTCGCCGACATCGTGCGGTTCGCTCACGTCTACGCCGAGGCGGCGCACCGGTTCCTGAACCGGCCCACGGGAGCCGACCGATGAGCGGCGGTGTCGCACCCGGACCCACCAACAGCCTCGTCGACGTCGCCGGGATCCGGGTTGGCCACCGCACGGCCACCGGCGACGGCTGGCTCACCGGCGCCACCGTGGTTCTGGCTCCCCCCAGTGGCGCCGTGGGGGGGGTCGACGTGCGCGGCGGCGGTCCCGGCACCCACGAGACCGACCTCCTGGACCCCCGCAACATGGTGGAGCGGGTCAACGCGGTGGTGCTCTGCGGCGGTAGCGCCTTCGGGCTGGCCGCCGCGCACGGTGTGGCCGACCGGCTCGCCGACGCGGGGTCGGGGGTACGGGTCAGCGGCGAGATCGTGGTCCCGATCGTGCCGGCCGCCGCCATCTTCGACCTGGGACGCGGCGGGTCCCCCACGGCGCGTCCCGGAGTGTCGTTCGGTGCCGACGCCCACGACGCGGCGATGGGCGCCGCCGCCGGCACGGCGCCGGCGCGCGGCAACGTCGGCGCCGGTACCGGCGCGGTCGCGGGATCCCTGAAGGGCGGCGTCGGTACCGCCAGCGCCGTACTCGACGACGGCACCACTGTTGGTGCGCTGGCCGTGGTGAACTGCGCCGGCTCGCCCGTCGATCCGGCGACCGGGCGGCTGTACGGCCAGCGCCACGGGCTACCCGGTGACCGGGCCGCGGGGACTCCCTCCGCCGGGGATGTCGCGGCCCACCGGGAGAGCGTGTCCAACACGCCCGGTGTCTCGTTGAACACCACGCTCGGTGTCGTCGCCACCGACGCCACCCTGCCCAAGGCCCGCTGCGCCAAGGTCGCCGGCATCGCGCACGACGGTCTGGCCCGCGCGATCCGTCCGGTGCACACCATGTACGACGGGGACACGGTCTTCACTCTGGCCACCGGCGAGCGGGGGGAGCCGGACCAGTTCGCGCTGCACGCGCTGTTGACCGCGGCCGCGGACTGCGTGACGCGCGCCGTCGTCGACGGGCTGCTCGCCACCGATTCCGCGCGCACGCCGGCGGGGACGTGGTCGGGCTACCGCGATGCCTTCCCCTCGGCCACCGTCGAGGACGCCGGGGCCGACCGGTGACGAGAACGGAGGGACCAGTGGACCACACCCGGTTGTTCCGGCTGGACGGGCGGAGCGCCGCCGTTGTCGGTGCCGGCGGCGGAATCGGGCGAGCGGCCGCCCACGCGCTGG
The DNA here is from genome assembly GCA_003725585.1 of Halostreptopolyspora alba. Lineage (GTDB taxonomy): Bacteria > Actinomycetota > Actinomycetes > Streptosporangiales > Streptosporangiaceae > Lipingzhangella > Lipingzhangella alba. The sequence goes on from RJMB01000021.1 coordinate 19,151, forward strand.
CGGCGCACGGTGCGACCGTCACCTGCCTCGACGTCGACGGGGACGCGGCCGCCGCGACCGCACGCGGGGCCGGGTCGCCGGCCCGGGGCCGGGCACTGGACGTGCGCGACCCGGAGGCGGTGGGGGCGGTGGCCGAGCAGCTGGCCGCCGAGTCGGGGGTGGACATCCTGGTCTTCACCCCCGCCGTGAACGTGCGCAAGCGGATCCTCGACTACACCACCGAGGAGTTCCACCGCGTTGTCGACCTCAACCTGCGTGCCTCGTTCGACCTGATCCGCGCGTTCGGCGCCGACATGGTGCGGCGGGGGCACGGCAGCATCATCGGGTTCTCCTCCATCCGTGCCTACACGGTGGAGCCGGGCCAGAGCGTCTACGCCGCCACCAAGGCCGGCCTGGTACAGCTGGTGCGCACCGCCGCGGCCGAGTTCGGACCCTCGGGTGTGCGTGTCAACGCCATCGCTCCGGGGGTGGTCGAGACCCCGTTGACCAGCCCGATCAAAAACGACCCCGCGTGGTACGACGCCTACGCCGCCAAGAGCGCGCTGGGCCGGTGGGCCACCCCGGAGGAGACGGCCGGCGCCGTGGTCTACCTGGCCTCCGACGCGGCGAGTTTCGTCACGGGCACCGTGCTGCCCGTGGACGGCGGCTGGACCGCCGTGGACGGCCGATACGAGCCACCCGGCACCACCTGACCTCCCGCTCTCGGGACGGCGGAGGGGCCACTGCGTGAGTGGCCTGGGGTGTCAGCGCCGGGTCGCGAAGTAGAAGGCGGCGTTGACCGCGGTGATGCCGAGCCACACCATGGCGACCGCCGGTCCGGGGTCGGTGGACCCGGCGGCGATGAAGGTCACCGGGATGGCGAGCACCATGGAGACCACGGCCAGCGAGAAGCGCAGGCCCGTGACCTTGAGGTCCTGCCTGTGCTGGTGTACCCGTGTCTCGGCGAGCCGTTCCGCGAGCCGGGCCTCCACGCGCTCGTCGACCGTGCGCTCGATCCGTTCGGCCAGCGCGTCGGCCACAGCGTTGTCGTAGTCAGAGCCGAGTTCCTGACTGGTCGCCAGCGACGCGGCGACCTCGTCACGGGGAATCGTTTCGTCCGTCATACCTCAAGCATGCGCCCGGAACAGGCCCTTCCGACACTGGGGTGAGCCCGAAATCGGGGAAGGCTCAGGGGTTCCCTGAGGGCCACTTCGGACACTGGTCACAGCAGTGGACGTCTCCGGGGCCGGGTTCGCTCGTTCCCGCGGCCGGCCCGGCCCGCCATCAGCGCCGGAAGGGCGCCTCCCCCTCGCAGACCTCGCGGATGCCGTCGACGGTGGCCCGCATGTTGGTTCGCAGCGCCTCCTCCCGGGCGCGCAGGGCCTTGTCCTTCTTCTCCGGGTTGTTGGCGATGAACTCGTCCAGGGGGGTGTGACCGGGTCCGGTCCGCACCCGGTGACGCAGCAGAGTGGTCTCCAAGGATTCGGGGACCAGGTCGAACCGCCAGGTGGCCACTGGTTCTTCGGGGCCGAGGACCTGCCAGACGAAGGAATGTGGCGCGGCGACCTCGACCACTTCGGAGGTGGTGCTCCACTCCCCGATCCTCGGGTTGCTGTTGTGGCCGGTGAAGCGGGCGCCGACGTGCGGCTGAGTGGCGCCGTCGTTCCACTCCACGCGCTGCAGTTCTCCGCTGAACCGGGCGGGGACGGTGATGTCGGAGGCGAGTTCCCAGACACGTTCGGGGGCGGCTTCGATGCGACTCTCGACCTCGACCGTTATGGGGTTGCTGGTGGGCATCGCTGGCTCCTCGGTGGGACGGGGGTGGGTGTGGCGAGCGGCTCGGCACCCGCGTGCGTTCCATTGTGGGCCCCACCCCTCCGCGTTGTGCACCGACCTCTGGCCCGCACACAGCGTTGTTCCACCCTCGCGTAACGCGGTAACCAGCGCCAATGTGTTGCGCCAACGAGTGTGACTAGCGTAACGTTCCAGCAATCGAAGCGATTCGACTCCCGGAGGCGCAGGTGCGGATCTCGGACGTGGCCCGACACGCCGGAGTGTCGCCGAGCACCGTGTCCTACGTCCTCAGTGGCAAGCGGTCGATCTCGCCGGCCACGCGGGAGCGCGTGCTCGCGAGCGTCGCGGCTCTCGGCTACCAGCCCCACGCTGGCGCGCGCGCTCTGGCCAGCAGCCGCTCCAACGTGATCGCCCTGATGCTTCCGCTGCGTCAGGGTATCCACGTGCCGGTGCTCATGCAGTTCGCGACCTCGGTCGTCACCAGCGCACGCGGCCACGAGCACGACGTGCTGCTGCTCACCCAGGCCGAGGGGGAGGACGGGCTCCGCCGCGTCGTGGACTCGTCCATGGTCGACGGGGTCATCGTCATGGACGTCCAGATGGACGACCCGCGGATCTCCACACTGCGCTCGCTGTCCCACCCGTCGGTGTTGATCGGCCTCCCGGCCGACACCACCGGACTGACCTGCGTCGATCTCGACTTCGACGCGGCTGGCCAGGCGTGCGCCGAGCATCTCGCCGACCTCGGACACCGCGAGGTCGCGCTGATCGGTCAACCTCCCTCGGTCTACGAGCGGCGCACCGGATTCGCCGAGCGCACGCTCACCGGGTTCGAACGGGCGGCTCGGGAACGGGGGATGCGTTCGGTGGTGCTGCCGTGCGACGCCCAGCCCGCCGCCGTGACCGCGACGACGAACCGGTTGTTCCGGGAGAACCCGAACGTCACCGGCGTGGTCGTGCACAACGAACCGGCCGTGACGCCACTGTTGGAGGCCGCCGTCGCCGCCGGGCGTCGGGTGCCCACCGACCTCTCGGTGGTTGGTATCGGTACCGACGAGCTCGTCACCGACACCCAGCCGCCGCTCACCATGGTCAGCCTGCCCGCCGAGGAACTGGGTGGGCGCGCTGTCTCCCTGTTGATGGACAAGCTGGACGACAACGAACCGCGCGAGGTCACCCTGCTTCCCCCGCGCCTGACCGTTCGGTCGAGCAGTGCCGCCCGACCGTCCTAGCCCCTCACCCCCGATCCACCCACGACAGAATGCCAATAGCGAATTCTCTCCCAGTTCAGCGCTAATCGAAGCGCTTCGAAACCCGGTTATGAGGAGTACATGATGCACAACGAACTCCGCAACGGCGCCCGCCGACTACGAGCCCCCTCAGCGTTGCTGGCGGCCGGGCTGGTCACGCTCGGCACCGCCTGCTCTCCCGACGAGGGCGAGGTCACCACGCTCACATCCATCGACTACAACCTCGCCGAGCCGCAGAACAGCTCCACCCAGGCCATGCTGGACGAATGCGGCGAGCAGGTCGGGGTGGAGATCGAGCGCGACGCCCAGCCACGCGACCAACTCATGCCCAGCCTGCTCCAGGGGGCCTCCCAGCAGGACCTTCCTGACCTGATGCTGGTCGACAACCCCGACCTGCCCCAGGTCGCCTCCACCGGGGCGCTGCTGCCCCTCGACGAGACCGGGATCGACACCGGCGACTTCTACGACAGCACCCTGGAGATCGGCCGTCACGACGGCACCCTCTACGGGGTCACCGCCGGGGTGAACGGCCTCGCCCTGTTCACCAACACCGCCATGCTCGACGACGCCGACGTGGAACCGCCGGCCACCTGGGACGAGCTCGGCGACGCCGCCGAGGAGCTCACCGGGGACGACACCACCGGCTACGCCTTCTCGGCCATCGGCAACGAGGAGGGCACCTTCAACTTCGAGCCGTTCCTGTGGAGCAACGGCGGCAGCCTCACCGAGCTGGACTCGCCGGAGGCGGTCGAGGCACTGGACTTCTGGGCGCGGCTGGTCGAGGACGGCTCGGTCTCCCAGTCGGTGGTGAACTGGTCGCAGGCCGACGTCAAGGACCAGTTCGTCGGTGAGCACGTGGCCATGATGGTCAACGGTTCGTGGCAGATCCCGGTCCTGGACGAGGAGGGGATGGACTACGACGTCGCTCCCCTGCCGGTGCCCGAGTCCGGTGACGACCCCGCCACCCCCATGGGCGGCGAGGTCTGGGCGATCGCCCAGAACGGCGAGGAGCGCGAGGAGCGCGCCGTCGAGGTCCTACAGTGCCTGCTCAGCGAGGAGAATCTGACCGAGTGGGCGGAGCTGAACGCCTACGTTCCCCCGAAGGAGGCTCTGGCTCAGCAGCTGGCCGAGGACAACCCGGAGATGGCGCCGTTCGTGGAGTCGGTGCCCACCGCCCAGTCCCGCACGGCCGAACTGGGTGAGGACTACCCGGAGGTCTCCGGCTCGATCGCCGACGCCATCCAGGAGGCGTTGGCCGGATCCGGTTCGGCGGAGGAGGCGCTGAGCCAGGCGCAACAGTCGGTGCCGACGTCCTGATGTCCGCACGTCTCGCCCGTATCGGGTTCCTCGCGCCCATCGCCGTCTACCTGGTCCTGTTCTTCGGTTACCCGCTCGTCTCCAACATCACGATGGCGATGCGGGAGTTCACCGCGGCGTCCTTCTACACCGGCGACGCTCCCTTCGTCGGGTTCGAGAACTACGCCGCGGTGTTCGGCGACCCCGTGTTCGGTACCGCGCTGCTGAACACCGCCGTGTTCACCGTCGCCTCGCTGGCGTTCCAGTTCGCGATCGGGCTGGCCCTGGCGGTGTTCTTCCAGCGCCACTTCCCACTCAACGGGGTGCTGCGTTCGGTGCTGCTGCTTCCGTGGCTGCTGCCGCTGGTGGTGTCGGGCACGGTCTGGCGCTGGATCTACGACCAGGAGTACGGCGTGCTCAACCAGGTCCTGCTGAGCACGGGTGTGATCGAGTCCGAGATCCCCTGGCTGGCGAGCACCTCCGTGGCGCTCACGGCGGTGACCGTCGCCAACATCTGGGTCGGTATCCCGTTCAACATGGTCATCCTCTACGGCGGGCTCCAGGGGATCCCGACCCAACTCTACGAGGCGGCCTCGCTGGACGGTGCCGGCCCGTGGAAACGGTTCACCAACATCACCTGGCCGTTGCTGCGCCCGGTGAGCGCGGTGGTACTGATGCTCGGCCTCGTCTACACGCTGAAAGTCTTCGACGTCATCATGGTGCTCACCCAGGGCGGCCCGGCCAACGCCACCGAGACCCTGACCACCTGGGCCTACTCCCTCTCCTTCGGGGACCTGAACTTCGGCGCGGGGGCGGCCACCGGCAACCTGCTGATCGTGCTCGCCCTGGTGTTCGCGGTCCTCTACCTGCGCTCGACCCGGGAGTCAGCCGCCGCCGAGCAGGAGAGGAGCTAACCGTGGTCGTGCGCACACGCGTCCGTCGGGCCTTCCGCACCGTCATAGCCCTCGTGATCGTCGGAGTGCTGCTCTTCCCGCTCTACTGGATGGTCAACGCATCGCTGCAGCCCAGCTCCGCCCTGCTGGAGACACCGCCGCGTTGGTCTCCCATCGGCGGCACACTCGACGGCTACCGCGAGGCCATCCAAGAGCAGGGGCGTCCCCTGCTGAACAGCATCATCATCGCCGTGGGGACGGTGACGTTCACACTGGCCATCTCGGTGCCGGCGGCCTACGCGCTCAGCCGGTTCCGTCTCCCCGGGACGGGGGTGTTGCTGTTCGCCCTGCTGTTGGTGCAGATGATCCCCGGCATCGTGATGGCGAACTCGCTCTACGCGGTGATGAACCAGATGGGGATCCTGGGCACCCACGTGGCCCTGATCCTGGCCGACTCCACACTGGCGGTCCCGTTCGCCGTGCTGATCCTGCGGGCGTTCATGGTGACCGTGCCCACCGAGCTGGGCGAGGCGGCCATGGTGGACGGCGCCGGCCACGGCCGGATCCTGTGGTCGGTGATCCTGCCCGTGAGCCGCAACGCCGTCATCACGGCGGGACTGTTCGGCTTCCTGTTCGCCTGGGCGGACTTCCTTTTCGCGGTGACGCTGAACTCCGATGACACGATCATGCCGGTCACGGTCGGGATCTACCGGTTCATCGGCGCCCACACCGCCAACTGGAACGCCGTCATGGCCACGGGGGTCATCGCTTCCATCCCCGCCGCGATCCTGATCATCGCCGCCCAACGCTACGTGGCCGCGGGGGTGACCGGCGGAGCCCTCAAGGACTGAACACCACCGCCCCGCGTCGCGGTCGCGTATGGGGCGCGATCCGGAAACGACCGCACAGTCACGGCCCACGCAGGCCAAGAGGAAAGGAAACCGCGTGCTACACGAAATCGACGGCGGTCTCGAATGGCACGGCGGCCACCAGGTCGTCCGTGTCGAGCCCTGGGGAAGCGGCAGCGTTCGGGTGCGGGCGGGTCTGTCCGGACTGCGGGAGGACATTCCCGGCGCGCTGGGCGAGCGCCCACCCGCCGACGCGTCGATCCGAATCGACGGCACGGTCGCCCGACTGGCCAATGGTGCCGTCACCGTCGAGCTCTCCGACGCCGGGCTGCTGCGTTTCCTGCGCAGTGGGTCGGGTGAGGAGTTGCTGGCCGAACAGCGGGCCCACTTCTGGTGGCCGGGCTCACGCGTCTTCACCTCGACGGGGAACGGTTACTACCGCATCGACCAGCATTTCGCGAGCTACGGCGGGGAACGTTTCCTCGGGCTCGGTCAGCACACCCACGGGCTGCTCGACCAGAAGGGCGGGGTGATCGACCTGGTCCAGCGCAACGCCGAGGTCACCATCCCGTTCCTGGTCTCCTCACGCGGTTACGGCCTGCTGTGGAACAGCCCCGCTGTGGGCCGGGTCGAGCTCGCCGAGAACGGAACACGCTGGACCTCCGACAGCGCCCGCCAGATCGACTACTGGGTGACCGCCGGCGAGGGGCCGGCCGAGATCCTGGAGAACTACGCCGACGCCACCGGGCACGCGCCGATGCTGCCCGAGTGGGCCTCCGGGTTCTGGCAGTGCAAGCTGCGCTACAAGACCCAGGACGAGCTGATGGCGGTGGCCCGGGAGTACCACCGCCGTGGCCTGCCGCTCTCGGTGATCGTGAGTGACTTCTTCCACTGGACGCACCTGGGCGACTGGCGTTTCGACCCCGCCGAGTGGCCCGACCCCGCCGCCATGGTCGAGGAGCTGCGCGAGATGGGCACCGAGCTGATGGTGTCGGTGTGGCCCTCGGTCAGCCCGCTCAGTGAGAACTACCGGGAGATGATGAACCGCGGCCTGCTCGTGGCCACCGAGCAGGGGCCACCCGTACACGCCGACTGGGCCGACAAGGGGGTCGACACCAAGATCCAGGTGTCGTTCTACGACCCCACCAACCCGGCCGCGCGCTCCTACCTCTGGAAGAGGATCCGCGACAACTACCACTCCCTGGGAATCCGGGTGTGGTGGCTGGACGCCTGCGAACCCGAGATCAAACCGGGCCACCCCGCGAACCTGCGCTACCACACCGGCCCCGGGGCGGAGGTCGGCAACATCTACCCCGCCGAGCACGCCCGGGGGTTCTACGAGGGGATGCGCGCCGAGGGCGAGACCGAGATCATCACCCTGTGCCGGTCGGCGTGGGCGGGCAGCCAGCGGTACGGGGCGGCCCTGTGGTCGGGGGACATCCCGGCGACGTTCGACTCACTGCGGACCCAGGTGCGGGCCGGGCTGAACGTCGCCATGTCGGGAATCCCGTGGTGGACCACGGACATCGGCGGGTTCCACGGCGGTGACCAGGACAGCCCGGAGTACCGGGAACTGCTGGTGCGCTGGTTCCAGTACGGCGTGTTCTGCCCGCTGCTGCGGCTGCACGGGTTCCGCGAACCGTTCGTGGACCACCTGCACCCCGAGATGACCGGCGGCCCCAACGAGATCTGGTCCTACGGCGAGGAGGTCTATGAGCTCCTGAAGGAACTGCTGTTCCTGCGAGAGCGGCTGCGCCCCTACGTCATGGAGCAGATGCGCCTCGCCCACGAACGCGGGCTGCCCCCCATGCGGCCACTGTGCGTCGACTTCCCCGACGACGAGCGCGCCTGGGACGTCGACGACGCCTTCCTCTTCGGCCCCGACGTTCTCGTGGCGCCGGTCACCGAGTACGGGTGCCGCGAACGCGACGTCTACCTGCCCGAGGGGGCGCGCTGGCGCGACCCGTGGCGCGACCAGACCCACCCCGGCGGCACCGTGGTACGCCTGCCCGCGCCGTTGGACCGCGTTCCCGTGCTCCTGCGCGACGACGCCGACCTGCCCCTGGAACCGACCGGTTCCTGAGGGGCGAACGGTCCCGGGGCTAAAGCCGGCCGCGGTGGGTCAGTAGAGGCGCTCGGCGTAGCCGGGCCCGTAGTACCGTTCCAGCTCCTCCAGGGGCGTCTCGGGCTGTTCGAGCGTCTTGGCGATCCGCGGCCGGGAGTCGACGACGTCGGGATCCCAGGTCTCGGGCCTCCACAGCTCGGACCGCAGGAACGCCTTCGAGCAGTGGTGGAAGACCGTGTCTATCTCGACGACCATCGCCAGCAGCGGGGCACGCCCCTCGACGGCGAGCTCGGCCATGAAGGGGGCGTCGCGAACCAGGCGGGCGCGGCCGTTGATCCGCAGCGTGTCGCCCCGCCCGGGGATGACGAACACCAGCCCCACATGCGGGTTGCCCAGGATGTTGCGGTAACCGTCGGCCCGGCGGTTCCCCGGCCGCTCGGGAATCGCGATCGTGGTGTCGTCGAGGACGTGGACGAGTTCGCCCGCGGGGTCGCCCTTGGGTGAGACGTCGCAGTTGCCGCCGGTGTCGGCCGTGGCGACCAGGCAGAAGGGGGACGCCGCGAGCCAGGCGCGATCCACCTCGGTCAGGACCGCGCGCTCCTTGTCCAGCGCGGGCCGCTTCACCTCGCCGAGGATCTCCCGCACCTCGGCCTCGCTGGTGATCTCGGTCCAGTTGGTCACATCGCTGGCCACGTAAGCTCCTCTCCTCGCCGTCGCCGGACAACGAACCTCCGGTGTGGTGGGTTCCCCACCGCCGGAACCGGCCATCGCCGCGCCGCGTACTCACGCCACCGGTGCCGTGGCGGGGTGCTCTTCGTCCGCGAGTGGGGAGGTGGGAGGTGTGTCCGCCGGGTCGTCGCCTTCCAGCGCGCGGAAGCGGCGCAGCCGCAGGCTGTTGCTCACCACGAAGACACTGGAGAACGCCATGGCCGCACCTGCGATCATCGGGTTGAGCAACCCCGCCGCGGCCAACGGGATCGCCATGGTGTTGTAGGCGAAGGCCCAGAACAGGTTGGTCTTGATCGTGCGCAGGGTGGCGCGCGAGAGTCGGATCGCGTCGGCGGCGGCGCGCGGGTCGCCCCGCACCAGGGTCAGGTCTCCCGCCTCAATGGCGACGTCGGTCCCGGTCCCCATCGACAGCCCCAGGTCGGCCTGGGCGAGGGCGGCCGCGTCGTTGACGCCGTCGCCGACCATCGCGACCGCCCTCCCCTCGGACTGCAGCCGCCTGACGACGTCGACCTTCCCTTCGGGCAGCACCTCGGCGATGACCCCGGAATCGGGGTCGATGCCCACCCTGGCGGCCACCGATCGGGCGACCGTGGTGTTGTCCCCGGTCAACAGGATCGGGGTGAGGCCCAACTCGCGGAACCGCCGGACCGCCTGGGCGCTGGTCGGCCTGACCGCGTCGGCCACGACCAGGACCGCGCGGGCGGCCCCGTCCCAGCCCACAGAGACGGCGGTGTGCCCCTCGGCCTCGGCCGCCGCCCTGGCCCGCTCCAGTTCCGCGGGCAGCGGCTGGTCGTGTTCGGCCAGCAGCGCGTCCCGGCCCACCAGGACCCAGTGTCCGTCGACGACACCGCGCACACCCCTGCCCTCGACGTTGCCGAAGTCCGCCACCGGGGGGAGGTCACCGACACGTTGGGCCGCCCCGTTGGCGACGGCCCGCGCGATCGGGTGCTCGGAGGCGTTCTCCAGCGCGCCGGCCAGCCGCAACACCTCGTCCTCCCGCTGACCACGGGCGGCGCGCACCTCCAGCAGCGTCATCTCACCGCTGGTGACCGTGCCCGTCTTGTCGAGGACGACCGTGTCCACCCTGCGGGTGCTCTCCAGCACCTCGGGGCCCTTGATGAGGATGCCCAGCTGGGCGCCGCGGCCGGTGCCCACCATCAGGGCCAGCGGCGTGGCCAGTCCCAGAGCGCACGGGCAGGCGATGATCAGCACCGCGACCGCGGCGGTGAAGGCCGCGGCGGGATCGCTGCCACCGAGCAGCCACAGCCCCAGAGCGGCGACCGCGATCATGATCGCCACCGGGACGAACACTCCCGAGACCCGGTCGGCCAGCCGCTGCACGGCGGCCTTGCCGCTCTGGGCCTCCTCGACCAGCCTGGCCATCTGGGACAGCTGGGTGTCCGTCCCGACGCGTGTGGCGCGCACCACCAGTCGGCCACCGGCGTTGACGGTCGCCCCGATCACGGTGGAACCGGCGGTGACCTCGACCGGGACGGACTCGCCGGTGAGCATGCTCATGTCCACCGCCGAGGTGCCCTCCTCGACCACGCCGTCGGTGGCGATCTTCTCGCCGGGCCGCACGACGAACCGGTCCCCCACCGCCAGGTGTTCGGCCGGGATCCGCTCCTCGCCTCCGTCGCGCAGCACGACGACGTCCTTGGCGCCGAGTTCCAGCAGTGAGCGCAGCGCGGCCCCGGCCCGGCGTTTGGAGCGCGCCTCGAAGTACTTGCCGAGCAGGATGGCCGCGACGACCGCGGCGCTGACCTCGAGGTAGATGTTCGCGGCGCCGTCGCCGCGAGCGACGGTCAGCTCGAAGTGGTGCACCATGCCCGGTGTCCCCGCGGTTCCCAGGAACAGGGCGTACAGCGACCACAGGAACGCCGCCGAGGTTCCCATGGACACCAGGGTGTCCATGGTCGCCGTGCCCTGCCGGAGGTTCTTCCAGGCCCCGATGTGGAAGGGGGCGGCGCCCCACACGATCACCGGGGTGGTGAGGGCGAGCGCGACCCACTGCCAGTAGGTGAACTGCCATGCCGGGACCATGGAGAGCGCGATCACCGGGATCGCCAGGGCGGTGCTGACGATCGCCCGCTGGCGCAACGAGCGCAGCTCTGTCTCCCGGGAATCCCCGCCCTCGCCGGCCGTCTCGGCGCCGGCCCGGTCCCGCGCCGGCGGGGTGGGCAACGAGGCGCCGTAGCCCGCCTTCTCCACCTGGGTGATGAGGTCGCCGGGTGTGAGCGAGACGTTCGGGTCGAGACTCACCCGGGCCTTCTCGGTGGCGAAGTTGACGGCGGCGCTCACCCCGTCGATCCTGTTCAGCTTGCGCTCGATCCGGTTCGCGCACGCGGCGCAGGTCATGCCGGTGATGGCCAGTTCTATCCGGTCGCTCGCCCCGCCCGCCACGTCGGTCTCACTCATGCTCTGCCCCTGACTCGTGTTCGCCGTCCCTCGTGGGAGCGTGTGGCGGCACCCTCGCCGCTCCCCGGGCGACTCTCCTGGGCGACGTGGGACACGGCGACCCTCCCGCCCGGTCGCGTGCCCCACCGCCATCGTCCGTCCAACACCAGGACTACCATACCCCCCCACCGTATTCAACGCGATATTCGGATCTGTCCACGCGGCACCCGAGGGCGCGGGCCGACCCGACCACGGGCCAGCGGTGCTCCCCGTACCCCCGGACGGTACGAGGCGGGCCGGGCGAGACACGGGAACCCCGTGGAGATACGGGGCGGCTCGCGCCTCCCAGCTCGAACCGGGGACGCGAGCCGGGCGCGGTGTAGGCCCACCCCCGCCGGCCTCAGCCCTCGCGCAGCACCGCGCGTAGCCGCGGCGCGAACGTTTCGGGGGCATCGGCGAAGGCGATGTGGCCACCGGGGAACATCGTGGGGGCCACACCGAGCTCCGCGGCGAGCGCGGCCGAGGTGCGGTCACAGAGCTGGCCCGTGGACTCCCGCCCGACTCCCACCACGATCCGGGTCGACGCCGAGCGCAGCGCGGTGATGTCGGGGTGCCAGCGGGTGGTCGGGCGCAGCATGTGCGCGTACTGGAAGTGCTCGTCCGCGACGTCCTGCGGGTCGCGTTCCCCGCCGACCATCTCCTCGATCACCTCCTCGGGCAACGTGATATTGGCGGTGTCCAGGAACTTCCGAAAGGCCCCGACAGTGTCGCCGGAGAGGTGGGTGGCGATCATGTCATCGGTTCGCTCACGGAGCTCCTCACGGTCGTCGAGCAGCTCGTCCAGCGGGGGCTCGTGGGCGATGACGGTGTGGACCAGCTCCGAATGGGCCTGAACGAGGGCCAGGGCGCTGACGGCGCCGCCACTTGAGCCGAGGACGGCGGCCGGCCCCATGTCGAGATGGGTCACGAGTCGGGCGAGGTCGTCGGCCCGCATCTCCGGGGTGGAGTCCCGCTCGGGGTCGTCGACTCGGCTACGGTTGATGCCACGCGGGTCGGTCGTGAGCACGGTGTGGTCGGTGGCGAGCAGGTCCGCCAACGAGGCGAAGGACCGCGCGTCCATCGGAGCGCCGACGAGTACCAGGAGGGGCCCGGAACCACGCACCTCGTAGTACAGCCGGGCGTCGGCGACGTCGAGGGTGTGGGCCGTGGGAGCGGTTGTCGCGCTGGTCATCTGGGTCCTCCTCGTGGACGCCGTACTGGTCTGTCACAAGGGGGGACTCCCGGCGCATGGCAGAATCGTCGGATGTGGACCGAGATATTTCCGATCCGGCGGGGGGCGACGCGTTGGAGGGCACCGAGGAGCCCGACCTGGCCCGAGCCCGCGACGGCGACAGCGACGCGTTCGCCCGCCTCGTGGCACCTCTGCGCCGGGAACTCCACGCGCACTGCTACCGGATGCTGGGCTCCACCCACGACGCCGACGACGCCTTGCAGGACGCGCTGCTGCGGGCATGGCGCGGGCTCACACGCTTCGAGGGGCGCAGCTCACTACGCTCGTGGCTGTACACCGTAGCCACTCGCACCTGCCTGGACACAGTCGAGGGGCGCGGCAGGCGGGCTCTGCCGGTCGACCTCGGCCCCTCCAGTGACCGCGCCGTGGTCAACGATACCCCGCTCACCGACGTCGCCTGGCTGGGGCCCTACCCCGACACTGGTCTCGGCGACGACCGTGCCGTACCGGAGGCGCGCTACGAACAGCGCGAGGCCGTCGAACTCGCGTTCATCGCGGCGCTGCAACACCTGCCGGGTAACCAGCGGGCCGCGCTGCTGCTCTTCGAGGTGCTGGGCTTCTCCGCCGCCGAGATCGCCACCATGATGGACACCTCGACCACGTCGGTGAACTCCGCGCTGGCGCGCGCCCGCCGGGTCCTCGCGGCCCGGGTGCCCGAGCCCAGCCAGCGGAGGACACTGCGCGGCATCGACGACGCCCAGCTGCGGGAGATCGTCTCCGGGTTCACCACCGCGCTGGAACGCGGCGACGGCGAGGCCCTCGTCGCGTTGCTGACCGAGGACGTCAGTTGGTCGATGCCACCACTGCCGCACTGGTATCAGGGCATCGAGGCCGTCACCGACTTCGCCGTGCGCGTCCCGCTGACCAGTTGTGGTTCCTGGAGGAACATCACGACCACAGCGAACGGCCAACCGGCGGTCGGGCACTACCTCTGGGACGAAGCCGCCGGTGCGCACCTCAGCTGGTCGGTCACCGTGCTGACGCTGCGCGGCACGCGGATCCGCGACCTCACCTCGTTCCTGGGCCGCGACCACTTCGTTCCGTTCGGGCTGCCCGCCTCACTTCCCTGAGCCGAGCCCGCTCCCCCACCTCGGCCGCGTCACCGTACACGGCGGCCCGGTGGACGCGCTGGAGCCACCGGACGGCCGCGCCCGACCCCCGAACCCGCTGGCTCGAAGGGGCACCGGTAGCCAACGTGGGCGGCGCGGCGGGCTTACGGATCGGTGACGAACGGTGACCGCGCGACCGTCGCGGCCAGAGCCACGGCGCCACGGCCCTTAGGCTCGCGGCATGCGTGTACTCGTCACCGGTGGTGCGGGCTTCGTCGGGTCGCACATCGTCACCGAACTGAACCGTCGTGGTCACGAGCCGGTCGTGTTCGACTCCCTGCTCGCCCAAGCCCACCCGCGAACCCCTTCCCCGCCCGATGCCGAGTGGATCCGCGCCAGCGTCGAGGACCCCGAGGCCGTGCGGCGGGCCCTCCACGGTGTCGACGCCGTCTGCCACCAGGCCGCCATGGTCGGCCTGGGAACCGGGTTCTCCGACGCGCCGGACTACGTCGCCCGCAACGACCTGGGTACCGCGGTACTGCTCGCGACCATGGCCGAGGCGGGCGTGCGCGACCTCGTGCTCGCCGGGTCGATGGTGGTCTACGGCGAAGGGCGCTACGACTGCCCGCGGCACGGCCGGGTCCGGCCCGGTCCCCGAACCCCGGCCGACCTCGACGCCGGCCGGTTCGAGCCCACCTGCCCGGAATGCGGCGCGGAGCTGGTTCCCGGACTGGTGGGTGAGGACACACCGCCCGACCCACGCAACGTCTACGCGGTGACCAAGCTGGCCCAGGAACACCTGGCCGCGGCGTGGACCCGCGAGGTGGGTGGGCGCGCGGTCTCGTTGCGCTACCACAACGTGTACGGTCCCGGAATGCCCCGCGACACCCCCTACGCGGGGGTGGCCTCCCTGTTCCGGTCCGCGCTGGCCCGCGGCGAGGAACCCCGCGTGTTCGAGGACGGCGCCCAACGGCGCGACTTCGTGCACGCGCGCGACGTGGCCACCGCGAACGCGGTCGCTCTCGAGTCCGTACCCGAGCGTGGCCCCGGGACGCTCACCGCCTACAACACCGGCAGCGGCGAGCCCCACACGATCGGCGAGATGGCCCGGGCGCTGGCCGACGAGCACGGCGGGCCCGCGCCCCGGGTCACCGGCGAGTACCGGCTGGGCGACGTGCGACACATCACCGCCTCCTCACAACGGCTCATGACCGAGCTCGACTGGCGGCCACGGGTCAGCTTCGCCGAGGGAATGGCGGAGTTCGCCCGTGCCGCGCAGCGGGGCGATTCCGGGGCTGTCACCTCGACGCCACCGGCAGGGTGACCTCGAAGCTGCACCCACCGGCGACGTTACGCACCGCCGCCTCTCCCTCGTGGGCCTCGACGATGCCGCGCACGATGGCGAGGCCGAGCCCCGCACCGGACGGCGGCGTGCGGGCGTGGTTGCCACGCCAGCCGGTGGTGAACACGTGCGGCAGGTCGTCGTCGGCTATGCCGCCGCAGCTGTCGGTGACGCTGAGCACCACGGTGTCCTCGGCCTCGCCGCGCCGCACGGTCACCGCGACCGTGCCGTCGGCCGGGGTACTGCGGATGGCGTTGATCAGCATGTTCCCCAGCACCCGGGAGATCTCCTTGCCGTCGACCTCGACCGGGACCGCGTCGATGTCGTCGCCGACCAGCCGGACCCCGTTCTCCCGGGCGAGTGGGCCGGCGACCGTGAGCGCCTCGTCGACCAGGTCGTAGACGGACACCCGGCTGCGGCTGAGGACCAGGGAGCCGGAGTGGATCCGGGAGAGCTCGAACAGGTCGCTGACCATGGAGTTGAGCCGCTCCACCTCCGCGCGGATCTGCCGGTGGTAGCGGCCCGGGTCCTGGGCCATGCCGTCCTCTAGGGCTTCGGACATCGCGCGGAGCCCGGCGAGTGGGGTGCGCAGGTCGTGCGAGATCCAGGCGACCAGCTCACGACGCGAGGACTCCAGGGCACGCTCACGTTCGCGGGACTCGCTGAGCTTGGCGCTGGTCGCCGCCAGTTCCCGGCTCAGCTCGGCCAGCTCCGCCGTGGCGGCCCCCTCCGGGGCGTCGAAACTGCCGCCCTCGCCGAAGGACCGGGCGGCGCGGGTCAGCGCGCTGCTTCGGGCCACCACCCACCGCCCCAGCAGCAGCGCGGTCGCCAGCGAGATCACCGCCGCCATCGCGCAGACGACGGTCACGACGGTGAGGTCGTGCGGCGACAGGAACATCGCCCAGGCCACGGCCAGCGTTCCGGAGAGCATGGCCGTGACCGTCACGCAGGCGACAACGGCGAGTGCCACCATGACGGAGCGGTGCCGCAGCAGCCGGAGGGCGATGGCGCCGACGAGCCCGGCCGCGGCGGCTCCGAGGAAGGCGAACAACGCGATGAGCAGTATGTCCCGCACGGCGATCAGTCCTCGGTAGTCGCTGCCTGGGAGTCGAACCGGTAGCCGATTCCCCACACGGTCGTTATGAGGCGGGGTTGTGCCGGGTCGTCCTCGATCTTGCCGCGCAACCGGCGCACGTGAACGGTGACGGTCGAGAGGTCCCCGAACTCCCAGCCCCACACCTCGCGCATGAGGTGCTCCCGCCCGAACGCCTGCCCAGGGTGCCGCAACAGGTACTCCAACAGGTCGAACTCGCGTAGTGTCAACGCGAGCTCGGTGCCGTCCTTGGTGGCGCGGCGCCCCGCCGCGTCGAGGGTGATCCCGCGGGCCCGCAGCAACGGCCCCCCGTCGCCGGTGACCGCCCGCTGGCTGCGACGCAGCACGGAGTCCACACGCAGCGCCAGCTCGCGGGGGCTGAACGGTTTGGTCACGTAGTCGTCGGCGCCGATCTCCAGCCCCAGGATCCGGTCGTCCTCGTCGCCACGCGCGGTGAGCATGACGACCGGTACCGGGCCTCGGGCGCGCAGGGTCCGACACACGTCCAGCCCGTCCATCCCGGGAAGCATGAGGTCGAGAACCACCAGGTCGGGCCACTGCCGCTCGGTGTACTCCAGGGCTGTGGGGCCGTCGGCGGCGTGGTCGACCACGTGGCCGGCACGGTCCAGGTATCCCACGACGACCTCGGCCACCGTCGGGTCGTCCTCGACCACGAGGATCCGGCCGCTCGCTGGTCCGCTCGGGGTGTCCATACGCCAATCCTGTCATTCGTGACACCGCGCGTTCGCCCCGTGTCCAGCGGCGCGACACGACGTCCGCGATTCGTAAGGACCGACAGCCGTCAAACTCGTCGTGCGCTTTGTAGCGTGGCCCACGTGATCACTCCGACCGAACCAGACGCGGAGACCACCCGTGTGGACGTGGTGCTCCCCTGTCTCGACGAAGCCGGCGCCCTGCCCTGGGTGCTGGGGCGCGTCCCCACCGGCTGGCGAGCGATCGTCGTCGACAACGGGTCCACCGACGGCTCCCCCGAGATCGCCGCCGACCACGGCGCCACCGTGGTGCACGAGCCGCGGCGCGGCTTCGGCGCCGCGTGTCACACCGGCCTACTCGCCTCCGACGCCGACATCGTGTGCTTCTGCGACTGCGATGCCTCCCTCGACCCCGGGACGCTTCCCACACTCGTTCGGCTCGTTCTCGACGGCACCGCGGACCTGGCCCTGGGGCGCAGACGTCCGGACGGGCGCGGAGCGTGGCCGCTGCGCGCCCGGTTGGGCAACCTCGCGCTCACTCGCATGCTGCGCCGTCGGGCGGGTGTCCGGCTGGGCGATCTGGGGCCGATGCGTGCCGCGCGGCGCCGGGCACTGCTCGACCTCGACCTCACGGACCGGCGCAGCGGCTACCCGCTGCAGATGGTGGTCCGCGCGGCCGACGCGGGATGGCGTGTCGTGGAGCGTGACGTCACCTACCGGCCACGCACCGGAAAGTCCAAGGTGACGGGCACCTGGCTGGGTACGTTCCAGGCCGTCAGGGACATGAGCGAGGTGCTGCGCGGCGAGCCCTCCCCAACGCGGCCGGCGGGCGAGAGCGGGACCGAGCCACGCCCTCCGGAGGGGGCGTGATGCCGCCCACCGGCCCGGTCACCCTGATGGTCATCGCCAAGGAGCCGGTGCCCGGCCGCGCGAAAACCCGCCTCGTTCCCCCCTACACCCCCACGGAGGCCGCCGCTCTGGCCCGGGCGGCGCTCGGCGACACCCTGGAGGTGGTGAGCGCCAGCCCCGCGCGCCGGCGGGTACTGGTGCTCGACGGGAGCCCGGGGCCCTGGATCCCACCGGGTTTCGACGTGGTACCGCAGTGCGAGGGTGGCCTGGACGCACGCCTCGCGGCGGCCTTCGGGGCGTGCGACGGACCAGCGTTGCTCATCGGCATGGACACGCCGCAGGTGACGCCGCGGATTCTGGCGCCCGCACTGTCCCTCGACGGATGCGCTGCGGGACGGGCGTGGTTCGGCCCGGCCGCCGACGGTGGTTTCTGGGCTCTGGGGCTGGCCGAGCCCTCCCCGGAACTGGTGCGCGGGGTGCCCATGTCCACCCCCGTCACCGGCGAGGTCCAGCGGCAGCGGCTCGTCGACGCCGGTCTGACCGTGGGCGACCTGCCGACACTGCGCGACGTCGACACCGCGCACGACGCCGCCCTGGTGGCCAGGGACGCCCCGGGGGGACGGTTCGCCGCGGAGGTCGCCCGGATCGCCCGGGTGGGTGCCCGGTGAGCACGGTCGATTCGGCGTGTGGCCGCGCCTCCGTCGCCTGGCGGGCCGATCCCTACACCGACGCGTTGCGCACCGGGCGGGGGCCGCTGTTCCTCCGCCGCCACGACGGCTGGCTACTCCCCCTGGAAGTGGAGCGCTGGTGTGACCAGGCCGACTCCGCCGACATGGCGGTGTTGCGCAGATGCGAGGGACCCGTTCTCGACATCGGGTGCGGCCCCGGCCGGCTGGTCGCCGCGCTCGCCGCGCACGGCAGCCGGGCGCTGGGCATCGACGTGCATCCCGCGGCCGTGGCGCGCGCGGTCCACAGCGGCGGGTCGGCGCTGTGCCGGTCGGTCTTCGACGGCCTGCCGGGGGAAGGCCGGTGGGGTACGGCGCTGCTGCTCGACGGCAACATCGGCATCGGCGGCGCCCCGGAAGCGTTGTTGCGCCGGGTCGCCGAGATCACCGCGCCGCGGGGACTCCTGCTGGTCGAGGGGGCCTGCGCCGACGTGGACGAGCGGGTCGAGGTGCGCGTCGACGACACTCGTGGCGGGCTCGGGGCCACGTTCCCGTGGGCCCGGGCGGGGATCTCGGCCGTGGAGCGGCACGGCCGCGCCGCGGGATGGACCGCGGTCGAGGAGTGGTCCACGGAGGAACGCTGCTTCGTCGCGCTGCGCCGCGCCAACTGAGCCACCGTGGGGCGGCCGGACGACACGCGCCCCGCATCCGGCCGGTCTCAGGTCTGCTGGTAGACGACCCCGCTGATGGCGCACTGGTCGCACCACATCAGGTAACACATGCCCTCGAAGTCCCACAGGTCGGCAACGTTGACCTGCCCCGCCGCGATCATCGTGTCCGCGCAGTCCGGGCAGGAGGGGTAGTCCGGGTCCTGGATCCAGGTGGGTTCGCCACCGACCCGATGGAGGTTCTCCCGGTCATTGGATATCGCCCAGTCCTGCCACCACCAGCGTTGCTCCAGCCGGACCAGTTCGACCCCGGTCGCGGGGATGGCCTCGTCCGCGGGTTCCAGACCCGGTTGTCGCTCCGGAGGATCGACCACGAACGTCATCGCCAGGTCGGCGGGGGCGCCATCGGCGTCGTGGCGGACGTAGCTGACCTCGGTGTAGGGACCGCACTCCGCGCACCAGACGAACTCGACCCGAGCGCGCGAGGTGACACCGACATCAGGGGGCACCGAGGGCAGGTAAAGGAGTCGGTGCAGCCGTTTCCGGCAACGCGGGCACGCGAGATCGATACAGCCACTGGTCAGGGCCTGTGGGTCACGTTGGGAGGCCACTGGCCAACTGGACTGGTGCGCGCGCAGCGGATTCCGTGTCGCCCATCGCCGCAGGAGGTCGGCGGGGAACGCCAGGTGCCACGGAGACGCGCTGTGCAGGCGCCTGAGCTCACCGCCGCCCAGTGTGTAACCGACGCTGTGTAGGTCGTCCTCCGCCGGCGACAACCGTGCCAGCACGTCCGGCCGCCGGGTCTGGAGAAGACATCGCAGTGCCCGCTCACGGCGGAGCTCGTCATCCGGGTCGGCGCGCTCCCACAACCGAGCGATCTCGGACTCGTCCGCGACTCTCCACGGCCACTCCGCGAAGTAGAACCCTTCGCTCGGGCTCAACTCCCACAACGAGGGAAGGTGCGCGGCGAGTGACTCGGCCTGGTGCACCGAGACGTAGGCGAGGATCTCCGCAGCGGCATCGTTGGGTCCACTGGTCAGGCGATGGACCGCCCGCTCGGCCAGTTCGCGCAGGAGTGAGGAGGGCAGCCGGTCGAGGACCGCGTGGAGGTACGGGCCGGTGGCGCACGCGTCGCTTCGTAGGGCGAGCCGTGCGATCTCCACCAGCGTGGCGGAATCGTCCGGTTCCGGCAGCAGTGCGGCGGTCTCCTCGGCTGAGAACGGACGCGCCGACAGCGCGGACCAGATCTCCGCCGCTCGCCTCAGTCCCACGGTCACTCCAGATCTGTCGACCGGTTCCCCGCTGTCGACATCGCTCTCGCGTCCGGTCGTGTCCCTGTTGTCCCCGACGATGACGGCCGCACCCAGCCTTTCGCCGAGCACCCCTCGGGCGCGCCGTCATCCGATCCCCAGCACCGGGGCCACAGAGCCTGTCCGCCACCGCCCCATCCGAGGGCCGCGGCCCCACCCGGTGCGTGGCGGTTCCCCGTCACCAACTGGTCAGCAGCAGATGGTTGAGGGCCAGGGCCAACACCGCCTGGGCCACCAGCCAGACCCGGTGGTCGCGGCTGGGGAGGAGCGCCGCGGCGGCCGGTAGCCAGACGGTGAAGGGCAGCCAGATGCGTTCGGTCTCCGCCTTGCTCATGCCCGACAGGTCCGCCACCGCGATGACGAGCAGTATCGCGACGACGAACACGGCCAACGCGTCTCGGCCCGTCGCGTCGCCCACACGGGCGCGCCAGCGCCGGACACCGCCGACGGCGCCCACCACGGCCCGGCGCACCCCCGCCACCGCCGCCAGGCCCGCCATGAGTACCGCGTTGCCGAGGTTGCCCCACAGCCAGTAGCTGTACGGCCGGTGCTCGGCCACACCCTCGTAGTAGCGCTCGACCAGCAGGTCGTACCCCTCCCACCAGTAGAACCCCGCCAGGGTGAAGGCCGCGGCCACCGCCAGGGCCCCGACGAGAACGGGAGGCAACGGGCGCGCGGTGCGCGTGTACACCAGGATCGCCACGGCCGGGATCGCCATCAGGGCCAGGCCGTAGGACAGGTAGACCAGCAGACCGAACAGCAGCCCGGCGGCGAGCGCCGTGAGGGCCGGCAACCGTACCGCGCGGGTCGCCGCCAGGGCCAGCAGCGCCAGCCCCCACGCCGCCACCGCCGCGAAGTAGCCGTCGGCCGAGGCTCCCACCAGGACGGCGTTGGGCGCGAGCACCACAAACGGAGCGGCCCGGCGGGCGATCCCCTCGCCCGCCAGCGCGCGCACCGTGACGAGGATGGCCACCGTGGCGGTGCTTCCCACGGTGATGCACCAGGCCCCGGCCCAGCCGCCGCCCTCCAGACCGATGCGGTCGAGGAGGACGAAGGTGAGGACGGCGCCCGGCGGGTGCCCGGCGATGTGCGCCGCCCACGAGTTGTCCGCGGCCATCAGGATGTGCTGGGTGAACGTTTCGAGCGCCGCGCCGATGTCGGAGAACCGGTCGATGCCCTGGAGGTACTCGTGTTCCGTGGTGAGCCGGTTGGCCACACCACGGTGCCACCCGTCGATGAGGGCCAGTGACCACGTCCAGGCCATCGCCACCACCCACGTCACGGCGGCCAGCCGGCGCCAGGACAGCCGCGACGCGACGCTGGGGCCGTAGGCGACGACGGCCACCGCGACGGTCAGCGCGGCCGGGGTTCCCGGCCCCACGTGTGGTAACCAGTCGGCGTACAGCGGGGGCCAGTTCACGTGCAGGTCGCCGTTCATGCCCTCGCCGTCGTACTCCAGGATCCAGCCAACCACGGCGACCACGCCGACGAAGATCACCGCGAGGACGGCCGTCCACAGGTCCGCCGGGCGTCGTGGACCCTCGCTCGGTTCCGTCGCGGGAGTCACTGGGGAGGTTCCGGTTTCGGTCACGCCGTTACGGTATGCCCGTGTGGGGGGTGACCGGAACTATCGGCGCGAGCTGTCATCGAACCGTCAGATCCTCCGGGCGGCGGGCGCGACGTCACCGTTTCGTCATGCTCGGTCCACGCCCGCGGCGGGGCGACACGGCCTAGTGTCGGGTCAGTACCCACCGGCACCCACACTGGCTGGATCGAGCACCGTGAACGGGACCCACACCGAGCCTCCCACCAGCAACGCTCCACCGGGACCCACGCGCCCCGAGTTCTGGCGCAGCCCGTTGCGTGGCCCGTGGCTGACCTCGGTTCTCGGCCTAGTGCTGCTCGTGGGCATCGCCGTGCTGTTCGCCACTGGGCTGTTGTCGTACGCCGCCTACAACCCCGACCTCGCCGAGGTGAACGACAAGACTCCGGACAAGGGCTTGCTGGGCCACTATCTCTTCGACTGGCCAACACGTCCGTACTGGCTCTACCGCCTCACCCAGGGAGTGCACGTCACCCTGGGGGTGACGCTGGTGCCGGTGCTGCTCGCCAAGCTCTGGTCGGTGATACCGAAACTGTTCACCTGGCCGCCGGTGCGCTCGCTGGGACACGCCCTGGAACGGATCTCGCTCCTGCTGCTGGTGGGCGGCGCGCTGTTCGAGTTCGTCACCGGCGTATTCAACGTGCAGCTGAACTACGTCTTCCCCGGTTCGTTCTACCCGCTGCACTTCTACGGGGCGTGGGTGTTCATCGCCGCGTTCCTCGCCCACACGGCGCTCAAAACCCCCACCGCGTGGCGCACACTGCGACGCCGTGGCCTGCGTGAAGAGCTACGCACCCCATTGTCCGAGACCCGGCCGGAGCCCGCTGACGAGACCGGGCTGGTCTCCCCGCGTCCGGACCCGCCCACGATGTCGCGGCGAGGGGCGCTCGGCCTGGTCGCGGCGGGTTCGCTCACCCTGCTGGGCACGACCGTGGGACAGAGCCTCGGTGGCCCACTGCGCGACACCGCCCTGTTCGCGCCGCGCGGCCAGCGAGTGGGATCCGGCCCCAACGGGTTCCAGGTGAACACGACCGCCACGGCGGCCGGGGTCCGTGAGTCGGACATCGGCCCGGAGTGGCGACTGACCCTCCGCCGGGACGACCAGGAGGTCGTCCTGACGCTCGAGGAGCTGCTGGAGCTGCCGCGACACACGGTGGAGCTACCCATCGCCTGTGTCGAGGGGTGGTCCACGAGCGATCAGCGGTGGAGCGGGGTTCCTCTGTCCGACCTGGCCGAGCTCGTCGGCCCGGTTGACCGTCCCGTCGACGCGCTCGTGAACTCCGTCCAGAGCAGCGGCGCGTTCCGGTCCGCGGCCCTGCGGGAGAACCAGGTTCGCGACCCGCGGTCGCTGCTGGCGACCCACGTCAACGGGGCCGAGCTGTCCCCGGATCACGGCTATCCGGCCCGGGTCATCGTCCCGGCGGCCCCCGGTGTGCTGAACACCAAGTGGGTTACCCGGATCACCTTCACGGAGACGGAATGACCAACGACACCGCGACCAGCCGCGGCGGCCGGGTCCGGGCCGTGATCGACCCCTCCCCGGCGCGCCTCGTCGTCCTCGCCCTGTCGTTCGGGGTTGTGCTCTACGCCGGACCGCGGCTGTTGGGCGACGACGCGTTGGGAACCGCGGTGTGGTTCCTCGGGGCCGCCGTCGTGCACGACCTGGTCCTCCTGCCGGGATACACGCTCGCCGACCGGGGGCTGCGGGCGCTCGGGGGACGCCGCGCGGGTGGCCCCCCGACCTGGATCAACTTCGTGCGCGTCCCGGTGTTCCTGTCCGGTCTGCTGTTGTTGGTGTGGTTCCCGTTGATCCTGCGGCGGGTCGACCACTACGAGACCACGACGGGGCTGTCCGGGGATGTCTACCTCGGGCGCTGGCTCGTGGTGACCGCCGTCCTGGTCGTCGCCTCGGCCCTGTGGTTCGCCGCCACCCGGTGGTACCGCCGCGCGCGCCGGTGACGACCGGGGCCGGAGCTCCCGCGCGCGGCCGCGCGTTCGCTCAGCGGTTCCCGTGGGGTTCGCCGGACGCGGTGTCGAACGGGGTGACCAGGCCACCGCCGTCCTCGGCGACGCGGTACATGGTGCGCATGGTCTCGGTGTCGTTGAGGCGTGGGAACGGCGCTTCCGGCGGATCGACGCCGAGGAAGTCGCACAGCGGTCGCCATCCCTGGCTGACCTCGAAGACGAGCAGGCGCTCGGCGGGCAGGCTCGCGCGGACCTCGGCGACGTGCCGTTCGAACACCTCCACGGCGTGGTCCTCCCCGGGGTCCATGGCCCCGAAGCTGGGGATCGCGATCCTCTCCCTGATGAGTTCGCCGAACTCGGCCATGGACCGGAACGGCTCGGGGGCCTCGTTGAAGTCGTCCACGGCCACGTAGCGCAGGATGCTGTCGCGCAGGCTGACGTACCACCGTCGCGGATCGCGGACGGTGAGGACCACCTTCGCCCCCGGGTAGGCCGCGGCGAGCTCCCGCCAGTAGAACGAGCTGGGCCAGTCGACGGTCGCGTTGTAGCCCCGCAGCACCCAGTCCCAGTCCACGTCCCCGTTGCTGCGCAGGGCGTGGGCCCACCGCTCCCCCTGGGTACCGGGATCGCCCATCACCTCGAACATGTGGTGGCACGGGCCGAACCCGAGTTCCTCGAGCGCCGCCTTCAGCGAGCTCGTGCCCGTGCGCGGGAACCCCGCGCCGATGACCTGGACCATGTGCGCCCTTTCTCGGGTCGGCCGTTCCCGGTCGTTTCGTGACCGTCGCGCCACGATGAGCGACATAAATGTCGCATCGAGCGCGAAGCCGGTCAAGGGGGAGCACGGCGCCCCATCGCCCGCGTGCCTCGCCGACGCACGGGACGGTTCGGGTCAGCGCGCCCCCACCATCCGCAACGCCAGCTCGCAGTAGTGGTCGGCGATCTCGTCGGGGGTCCACTCGCCCTCGTCGCGGTACCAACGGGCCAGGTCGATCTGCAGCGAGAGCAGCGCCAGCGTGGTCATGCGGGGGGCCGGGGTGTCGAACACCCCCGCGTCGACACCGGCCTGCACGAGCCGGTGCATCTCGTCGTGGGTCGACCGGCGAAGATCGGCGATGTCGCGCTGGTGTTCGGGGCTGAGCGCGGACAGCTCGTAGTTCACGATGCGCGCGCTGGTGTGACCGCGGGCGTGGTGCGCCACGAACGTGCGCACGACCGCGACGAGCCGCTCGGCGGGATCATCCCGGCTCGCGGCGGCCTCGCGCACGAGGCGCAGCGTTGACTCGTGCCCCCGCCGGGAGATCAGGTAGAGCAGCTCCTCCTTGGACCTGTGGTGGACGTACACCGCCGCCGGGCTCATCCCCGCCGCCGCCGCGATATCCCGGGTCGTCGTGCCGTGGAAGCCCTTGGCGGCGAACGCCTCGATCGCGGCCGTGATGAGCCGCGTCCTGGCGTCCGCGGGAGTTTCCTCGCTGGACGAGGGGCCGGCGCCCTGGTGCTCGGGGGACTGACTCATGCGATTCCTTCGGAGCGGGTGTGTTGACGAGGATGCCAGACATGGAGGATGCTAAGCGCACGCTTACCCAGCTAATCAAGCGCTTAGTCAGGCGGGGAGGGGCAACGTGGGGCGTCGCTTCGGTCTCGTCACACCCCCGATCAGCGACGGCCCCATCCCGAGTCCGCGGACCGCCGACCGTGGGGATCTCAGGCCGTCAGGCCGGCCAGCCGTCGCGCACGGATGGGCACCCCTGCCCGGCGGCACCCACCAGGAGCGCGTCAGGCCGCGGCGACGCCGGCGCGAAGCGAAAGCGAGGACACCATGACGACCGAGGAGACCGTGCGCGCCGACCTGAAGACACGGGTCGACGCGCTACTCGAGGCCCACGATCCCGCGACCGTCGAGCGGCTCGATTTTCTCAGGGCCCAGTTCGACGCCGGGCTCGCGTGGGTGCACTTTCCCGAGGGGCTGGGCGGCCTGGGGCTCTCCCGCGCCCACCAGACCTACGTCAACGAACTGCTCGCCGCGGCCGGCGCCCCCGACAACGACCCGCGGCGCAACGGCATCGGGTTGGGGATGGCCGCCCCCACCATCCTGGCCTACGGCACCGAGGAGCAGAAGCGGCGTTTCCTGCGCCCCCTGTGGACCGGCGAGGAGGTGTGGTGCCAACTCTTCAGCGAGCCGGGGGCCGGCTCGGACCTGGCCGCGGTCGCCACCCGCGCCGTCCGCGACGGTGACACCTGGGTGGTCAACGGCCAGAAGGTGTGGACCTCGTCCGCGCACAAGGCACGCTGGGCCATCCTGCTCGCGCGCACCGACCCCGACGTGCCCAAGCACAGGGGGATGAGCTACTTCATCTGCGACATGACCGACCCGGGTGTCGAGGTGCGGCCGCTGCGCCAGATCACCGGCGAGGCCGAGTTCAACGAGGTGTTCCTCTCCGACGCGCGCGTCCCCGACGCCCACCGGCTCGGCGCGGAGGGCGAGGGCTGGAAGGTCGCCAACGCCACCCTGATGAACGAGCGGGTGGCGATCGGCGGCAACGCGACACCCCGCGAGGCCAGCATGATCGGCTTCGTGGCCCACACGTGGCGCACCCGCCCCGAGCTTCGCCGCCCCGAGGCACACGACCAGCTGATGTCGCTGTGGGTGGAGGCCGAGGTCGCCCGGCTCTCCGGAACGCGGCTGCGGCAGAAGATCGCCGCGGGCCAGCCCGGGCCGGAGGGCTCGGGCATGAAGCTCACCTTCGCCCGGCTCACCCAACAGATCACCGGACTCGAGCTGCAGCTGTTGGGTGAGGAGGGGCTGCGCTACGACGACTGGACGATGACGCGACCCGACATCGTGGACTTCACCGGCCGTGACCCCGGTTACCGCTACCTGCGCGCCAAGGGCAACTCGATCGAGGGCGGAACCTCGGAGATCCTGCGCAACATCATCGCCGAGCGCGTGCTGCAGCTGCCGGCCGAGCCTCGGGCCGACAAGGACATCCCCTGGAAGGACATCCCCCGATGAACGACGCCAACCTGCTCTACACCGATGTCGAGACGGCGCTCCAGGAAAGCGTGCGCGACCTCCTCACCGACCGGTGCGCGCCCGAGAAGGTCATCGCGACCTACGACGGGGACCGCGAGCTCCAGCCCAAGCTGTGGCGTTCGCTCGCCTTGGACCTCGGACTGGCGGGCCTCCTGGTTCCCGAGGAGCGCGGCGGGGCCGGTGCCAGCGCGCGCGAGGCCGCGGCGGTGCTGGAGGAGCTGGGCCGCTTCGCCGCCCCGGTTCCGTTCCTGACCAGTTCCGTGATCGCCACGGAGGCACTGTTGCGCGCCGGCGACGACGCCCTGCTGGCCACGGTCGCCGGTGGGGAGCGCACCGCCGCCGTGGTGGTCCCGTTCTCCACGTCCCCGGACGAGCTGCGCGCGACCGTCCGGGTGGACGGGCAGGGGGCGCTGCGTGGCCGGGTCACCAGCGTGGCCGGCGCGGTGGACGCGGATGTCCTGCTGGTGCCGGTCGAGGTCGCGGACGGCGTTGAGCTGCACGCCGTCGAGGCCGGCGCGGCACGAATCACCCCGGTCGTGTCGCTGGACATGACCCGCCAACTCGCCGACGTCGACCTCGACGGGGCTTCGAGTACCCGGGTGGTCGAGGACGGTGGCGACCGGGCGGTCCGCGCCGCGCTGGAGCTGGGCGCGGCGCTGATGGCCTCGGAGCAGCTCGGTGTGGCCCAGTGGTGCCTGGACACGACGGTCGGCTACCTGCGCGACCGCACCCAGTTCGGCCGCTCGGTCGGTGGCTTCCAGGCCCTCAAGCATCGGCTCGCGGACCTGTACGTGATGACGGAGTCGACCCGGACAGCGGCGCGCTACGCGGCGACCACCGCGGCCGACGACGACCCCGACCGGCACGTGGCCGCCCTCATGGCCAAGTCGTACTGCTCCGACTCGGCGGTACGGGCCGCCGAGGAGTGCGTCCAGCTGCACGGCGGTATCGGGATGACCTGGGAGCACCCGGCCCACCTCTACCTCAAGCGCGCCAAGGCCGACCAGGTCGCGCTCGGGAACCCGCAGGCGACGCGGCGGCGACTGGGTGAGGTGGTCGACCTTCCGATGCCCACCACGTAGGTCACGTGGCCTCCGGAGCGCCGCCTCTCGTCCCCGTGCGGGGGACGAGCCCGAGCGATCCGGTGCGACAGGGGCGCGGCGCCCGCGGGAGGGCGGGCACCGCGCCCCGACGTGTGGCGCCACCCCCACACGGCGGGATCAGCGCGTGCGGCGCCTCCACCTCGGGCCGGTCACCGCGGGCGGACCACACCGCACCGGGGGGAGCCGCCCGGGGTCGGGAGAGCCCCGCACACGCAACGACGGAGCCCACCAGAAGAGCGGGGACTTCCCCACAAACCTTCGTTGATCTTGTCGCTGTCGATACGGGTAATCGATTTCCGTGTCGGTAGCGACAAGATCAACTTACTGTGCGCGTGCCCGTGCGAGGCGGGTACCGGTGGCGTACAGCTCGACCAGCAGCGGCCGCAGGCTGTGCCCGGCGGCGGTGAGCGTGTAGGTCGTGCGGGAGGGGTAGCCACGGACCTCGGTCCTGCGCACGAGGCCCTGACTCCGGAGGTGCTGGAGCCGGTCGCTGAGAACCTTGTCGCTGAGCCCGGGAAGCCCCCGCTTGAGCCGTCCGTAGGAAAGCGGCCCACGGCTGAGATCCCGCAGGATCAGGGTGGTCCATCGCCCGGCGATCGCCGCGAGGGCGATCTCGACCGGGCAGTCGGGAGAGGGAGCGCCCACATCACCCCGGCCGTCCGGCACGAGGTCATCGACCGGCGCGCCACTCACCGTTTGGTGAGCCACGGCGGCGTTCGCCACGGTGTCCGCATGAGCCATGACACCGACGGTATCCGCCTGACCCCGCACGCCGCCGAGCATCCCGCCGTCTTCGCGGCGGCGTTCAACTCCGGGGACCCCGCCGTACTCGAACAGGTCTACGAACCCAACGCCGTGTTCGTGAAGCCGGACGGCACGCGCGTCGTCGGCGAGGACCGGCGAGCGGCCAACACCGAGTTCCAGGGACTCGGCGTTGGCATCGAGGTAAGGGTCAGGAACGTCCACGAGTACGAAGATCTCGCCTTGCTCATCGTGGACTGGGCCATCAGGGGAACCACCGCGCAGGGATCCGCGATCGACCTTTGCGGTACCGCGACCGATGTCGCACGGCGCGGCACGGACGGTCTGTGGCGCTACATTATCGACAGCCCGCTGGGGATCGACACCGCCGGGCCGGAACACTCGCCAGCCACCTGAGCGGGCGGCACGACCGCGGCGGCCGCTCCGCGCAACGGCCGCCGCCTTGTGGTCATTGCCCCGGGTCGGGGCTCCCCACGGGCCCGCGGTCTCCCCCGCGTGTGGGTACCGGCGCGCCCGGCCCCGACGAGAGCGCCGGGCCTCCCGGCCCCCGGTTCCCGTGAGCGCGGGTCACAGCCCGTACCGCTGGCCTCCACGCCGGAGATTCCCCGGTCATGTCGTATCCCGCACGCGACACGCCAGCGCTGAGCGATTCACTGCTTTGACTAATTCCAGAAAAGGCGTCAGACTCCGGAGCATGCCAACGCCCTCGGACTTCGAGCACATGCTCCGCGAGGTCGCGCTGCGGGTGACGAGTCCCCGGGTAGCAGTGCTGTCCGCCGTACACGAGAATCCACACGCCGACACGGAATCGATCATCAGTGTCGTGCGTGACAAGCTCGGTGCGGTGTCCCACCAGGCTGTCTACGACGTACTCAAGGCGCTGACCAGCGCGGGGCTGGTACGGCGCATCCAGCCACGGGGAACCGTGGCCCGCTACGAGACGCGGGTCGGGGACAACCATCACCACGTCGTGTGCCGGTCGTGCGACGCCATCGCCGACATCGACTGCGCCGTCGGCCACGCACCGTGCCTGACCGCGTCCGACGACCACGGTTTCGCGATCGACGAGGCCGAGGTCATCTACTGGGGCGTGTGCCCCGAGTGTTCCACCTCCAGTAGTTCCTGATTTCTCTCATACGGCTAGAAGGATTGCCATGTCCGAGAACAACGAAGAGGCCACGGGCGGCTGCCCGGTGGCGCACGGCGGCCGTCTCCCCCACCCGACCCAGGGTGAGGCCAACCGCTACTGGTGGCCGGACCGCCTCAACCTGAAGATCCTGGCCAAGAACCACCCCGCCACCGACCCGATGGGCGAGGACTTCGACTACGCCGAGGAGTTCAAGAGCCTCGACCTACCCGCCGTGAAGCGGGACATCGAGGAGGTGTTGACCACCTCGCAGGACTGGTGGCCCGCCGACTTCGGTCACTACGGGCCGTTGATGATCCGGATGGCCTGGCACAGCGCGGGAACCTACCGCGTCAGCGACGGCCGCGGCGGTGGCGGGACCGGCCAGCAGCGGTTCGCGCCGATCAACAGCTGGCCGGACAACGTGAGCCTGGACAAGGCTCGCCGCCTGCTGTGGCCGGTCAAGCAGAAGTACGGCCGCAAGCTCTCCTGGGCCGACCTGATGATCCTCGCCGGCAACGTGGCGCTGGAGTCGATGGGCGTGCGGACCTTCGGCTTCGCCGGTGGCCGGGAGGACGTCTGGGAGCCCGAGGACGACGTCTACTGGGGCGCCGAGACCACCTGGCTCGGCAGCGACCAGCGCATCGTGAGCGAGCAGCGGGACCTCGAGAACCCGCTGGGCGCGACCCACATGGGTCTGATCTATGTCAACCCCGAAGGCCCGGAGGGCAGGCCGGACCCCGAGGCCGCCGCCCACGACATCCGCGAGACCTTCGGCCGGATGGCGATGAACGACGAGGAGACGCTCGCTCTGATCGCCGGCGGCCACACCTTCGGGAAGACCCACGGCGCGGCGCCCGACTCGAACCTCGGCGCCGACCCCGAGGCCGCTCCGCTGGAGGCCCAGGGCCTGGGCTGGGCGAACAGCCACGGCACCGGCAAGGGCGCCGACACCATCACCAGTGGCCTGGAGGTCACCTGGACGTCCACGCCGACCCGGTGGGGCATGGGTTTCCTCGAGAACCTGTTCGGCTACGAGTGGGAGTGCTACGAGGGTCCCGGCGGCGGCTGGCAGTGGAGGCCGAAGGACGGCGCGGGTGAGGGCACCGTCCCGGACGCCCACGACCCGTCGAAGAAGCACGCCCCGACCATGCTGACCACCGACATCGCGCTCAAGGTCGACCCGGTCTACGAACCGATCGCGCGACGGTTCAAGGACAACCCGCAGGAGTTCGAGGACGCCTTCGCGCGCGCCTGGTTCAAGCTGACCCACCGCGACATGGGCCCGATCGACCGCTACCTCGGCCCCGAGGTTCCCTCCGAGGAGCTGCTGTGGCAGGACCCGGTCCCCAAGCCGGACCACAAGCTCGTCGGCGCCGCGGAGATCGCCGAGCTGAAGCGCGAGATCGCCGACTCCGGCCTGACCGTGCGGGATCTGGTCTCCACCGCGTGGGCGGCGGCCTCGTCGTTCCGCGGCAGCGACAAGCGCGGTGGCGCCAACGGTGGCCGCATCCGCCTCGAGCCGCAGAAGAGCTGGGAGGTCAACGAGCCCGAGAAGCTCGCGACCGTGATCAGCACCCTCGAGGGGATCCAGCGGTCCTTCAACGCCGCCCGGAGCGACGGCACCCGGATCTCCTTCGCCGACCTGGTGGTCCTGGCCGGCTGCGTGGGTGTCGAGCAGGCCGCCAAGGCGGCGGGCCACACCGTCGAGGTCCCGTTCACCCCGGGGCGTGGCGACTCCACCCAGGAGCAGACCGACGTGGAGTCCTTCTCCTACCTCGAGCCGGCCGCGGACGGGTTCCGAAACTACGTCGGCAAGGGCAGCCAGCTGCCGGCCGAGTACCTGCTCGTCGACAGGGCGAATCTGCTCACCCTGAGCGCCCCGGAGATGACGGTCCTCCTCGGTGGGCTGCGCGTGCTCGGCGCGAACTACCAGCAGTCGTCGCGGGGGGTCCTCACCGACAAGCCCGGGACACTGACGAACGACTTCTTCGTGAACCTGCTCGACATGGGCATCACGTGGGAGGCGACGGACGAGTCCTCGACCAGCTTCGAGGCCCGCGACGCCTCGGGCAACGTCAAGTGGACCGGTAGCCGCGCCGACCTCGTCTTCGGGTCGAACTCCGAGCTGCGCGCGCTCGCGGAGGTCTACGCGGCCAACGACGCGAAGGAGAAGTTCGTGAAGGACTTCGTCGCGGCCTGGGACAAGGTGATGAACCTCGACCGCTACGACATCGCCTGATCCCCGTCCCCGGGCTTTCTGAGTCCGACGCGATCCGGCCCGGCCGTGGCGGTCGGGCCGGATCCCGCCTGACGCCAAGGTGGGCCGGTCGCGGTGGCCGACCCTCGCGCCCCGATTCATACCTCCGGCGGTGCTCTCACTCGGGTTCTCCCGAGGACAGCAATCCCAGGCGCATGGCCGTGGTGACCGCGGCGGTGCGGTCGGAGACGTCGAGCTTGGTGTAGGCGCTCATCAGGTGAGTCTTGACGGTGGTGCCGCTGATGAACAGGTTCCGCCCGATCTCGGCGTTGCTGTGTCCGTCAGCGGCAAGGCGCAGCACCTCGACCTCGCGTTCGGTGAGCCGCGGTGCCTCACGGCGCTCCCGCATCCCGGAGACGAGCTTTCCGGCGACGGCGGGGGCCAGTACCGTCTCCCCGCGCACCGCCGCGCGCACCGCCTGGGCCAGCTCCGCCCGAGGGGTGTCCTTGAGCAGGTACCCGGTCGCTCCGGCCTCCACGGCGCGC
This sequence comes from Halostreptopolyspora alba, assembly GCA_003725585.1. Taxonomy (GTDB): domain Bacteria; phylum Actinomycetota; class Actinomycetes; order Streptosporangiales; family Streptosporangiaceae; genus Lipingzhangella; species Lipingzhangella alba. The sequence goes on from RJMB01000021.1 coordinate 51,720, forward strand.
AGAATATCGGTGTCGGTGTCGTAGGTGGTCAACACCAGCACCCGGCAGTCGGTGGAGCCCCGCAGGATCCGCTCGGTCGCCTCCACCCCGTCCCCACCCGGGATCCGCAGGTCCATGAGCACCACATCGGGGGTGAGGCTCTCGGTCGCGGTGACGGCCTCCTGGCTGGAGGCGGCCTCCCCCACCACCTCCAGGTCGGTTTCGGCGGAGAGCATGACGCGGACCCCCTCCCGCACCACGGGGTGGTCGTCCACCAGTAGGACGCGGATCATGACACGGCCTCCTTCGCCCCGGACAGGGGCAGCTCGATGTGGACACGGGTGCCCTGGCCCGGGGAGCTGTCCACCCGGCACGTCCCGCCCAACGCCTCGGCACGGTGGCGGAGGTTGCCCAGCCCGTGCCCGTTGGCGGCATCAGCGGGGGCGAATCCGCGGCCGTCGTCCTCGACGGTCAGGCGCAGTTGCTCGTCGGAGTAGTCCAGGGTCACCTCAGCGGTGGTCGCCTCGGCGTGCTTGCGGATGTTGGCCAGGGCCTCCTGGGCCGCGCGCACCAGCCCCACCTGCGTCTGCGGTGACAACGGGGGCGCCGTCCCGAACACGCGGGTGTCGGCGTCGAGATCCAGCTCCTCGCCCAGGCGCGCCACCATGCGCCGCAGTGACTGTTCCAGGGAGTCCTCGCCCAGATGCGCCGGGGTGCGGCCCGCCACCAGGGCGCGGGCCTCACCGAGGTTCTCCTGGGCGGTCTCGCGCATCATCGCTACGTGGCGCCGCGCCGCGGCGGGGTCCGTGTCCAGCTCGGACTCCACGGCCTGGGCGAGCGTGACAATGCTGGTGAACCCCTGGGCGAGGGTGTCGTGGATCTCCCGGGCCAGGTACTCGCGCTCGGCCAGGGCCCCGGCCTCCTCGGATAACCGGGCCACATCGGACTGGCTGCGCCTCAGTTCGGCGATCAGGGCGGCCCGCTCCTCGCTCTGGGTCACCACCCGGAAGATCCAGGTGCCGAACCAGTACGCGAAGCCGATGATGAGCACGTACACCGCGAGCTGCAGGGGCAGCGAGGACCAGTCCGTGATCCCCACCCCGGCCCGGACCAGGTGGGGCACCACCAGCACGGCGGCCACGGCGGCGGTGCCGGAGTTGACACCGCCGGTCATGTAGACCAGCGGAGAGATCACGAACAGGCCCACCGCGGCCGACGGGGAGATGGCCACCACGGGCATGTAGCACGCGGTGACGCCGTAGACGAACAGCACCGCCGTGCGGGAGCCGTAGAGGTTCTCCTGGGCACGCATGATCCGCCGGCCGACGGTGAGGTACAGCGCCAGCAGCGCCCCCATCAGCGGGATGGGAACCCAACGCCAGCCGGGGTCGCCATAGGTGACAGCGAGCGCGGCAGTGGCGCACACACCGGCTGTGAAGAGGAACTGCCACGGCCGGGAGTCCGCCGATTCGACGACGCCGGAGGCGTCGTCGAACCGATCCTGTGACGGGGCGGGCATCAGCCGTCCTTCGCGGTTTTCCAGCGGAACGTCAGCAGGCACAACACTAGTCCGGCCACGCACCAGGCTCCGAGCGCGCCGGCGACCAGGGGCAGTTCGAATCCGCCGGAGGGTTCCATCGCCGCGGCCGATTCGGGGTAGAACGCCGCGCGCATCCCCTGGGCCATCCACTTGAGCGGGAACAGTGAGGCCACGGTGAGCGCCCCGTCCGGTAGGAGCGACACCGGCAAGAAGATCCCGGAGAGGAACTGCAGGACCAGGAACGGCACCACGACGATGCCGCTGGCGGCCTGCACGCTGCGCGCCGCGCTACTGATGGCGATACCGAGGAGGGCGCTGGACACCGTGCCCAGTGCGAGCACCCAGGCGAACGTGAACCACCCGGCGGCGCCGAGGTCGAGGGCGGCCCCGTAGCCCAGGCGGGCGACGGCCAGCAGCAGCGCCACCTGTCCCGCCGCCAGTATCAGGACCAGGACGGTTTTTCCGACGAAGTACGCGGCGGGGGGCATGGGGGTTCCCCGCAGGCGACGCAGGGTGCCGTTGCCGCGTTCGTTGGCGATGCCGATGCCCAGGTTCTGGAAGCTGACCGACATCAGCCCCATGGCGATCAGACCGGGCAGGTAGAACTCGGTGGCGGACATCCCGCCGGGCGTGTCCGTGACGTTCTCGAAGATCGACGAGAACAGCACCAGGATGAGTGTTGGCAGGGAGAAGGTGAACACCACCGTCTCCCACTCGCGGAAGAACTCGCGGACCTCCAGGATCCCGCGGGAGGTGCCGATGCGCAGCGCCCCGGGCAACGGGGCGGGGGGAAGTGTGGTCGGCTGGCTCATGTGGTCAGTTCCTCCCGGTTCGCAGCGAGGCTCTCCTGGGTGTCGGCTCCGGGCTCCTCGACCAGCCGGAGGTAGGTCTCCTCCAGGGTCGGGCGGTGCACGCTGAGGTCGGGGATCTCCCCGGGGAAGGTGGACATCAGGTCGGCGACGACCCTGGTTGGCTCCTCGGTGCGGATCTCCCGATGGTGTCCGTCGGCTGTCCAGGACACTCTGGCCCGGGCTTCGGCGCGGCCGCCGAGGGTGGCGGGGGCGCCCTGGGCCACGATGCGGCCCTTGCTGATGACGGCGACGCGGTCGGCCAGGGCCTCGGCCTCGTCCAGGTAGTGGGTGGTGAGCACGATGGTGGTGCCCTCACCGGCCAGGTCGCGGATCAGTGTCCAGAACCGGCGGCGGGCTTCCGGGTCGAACCCGGTGGTGGGCTCGTCCAGGAACAGCAGCTCGGGGCGGCCGACGATGCCCAGTGCGACGTCGAGGCGGCGGCTCTGCCCGCCGGACAGCGAACGCACCCGGGCCCGCTTCTTGTCGCTCAGGCCCACGAGCTCCAGGACCTCCTCGGGGTCCCAGCTTTCGGGGTAGTAACCGGCGAAGTGCCGTACGAGGTCGAGGGGGGTGAGCGGGGAGCCCTCCACCGGGCGTTGCCACACGATGCCGATGCGCGCCTTCCAGGCCCTTCCGGCCGTTTCAGGGTCGGTGCCCAGCACGTGGACCTCACCGGCGTCGCGGCGGCGGAACCCTTCCAGGATCTCCACGGCGGTGGACTTGCCGGCCCCGTTCGGCCCCAGGAGGGCGAACACCTCGCCGGCGGCGATGTCGAGGTCGATGTCGTCCACGGCGGTGGTCGCGCCGTAGCTCTTGCGTAGCCCCCGGACCGAGGCCGCGATCCCGTCCCGGGGGGAAGAGGCGGAGTGCGTGGTTTCCATACCTTCGACCGTTCCAGGTCGAGGTGGGGACGCGCGTCGACCGACCGGGCCCGCCCGCCTCCTCCGTTCGGAGGAGGCCCACCTCCTGCGGGTGGCCGGCGCTCGGGGCCGTGGTCGGGAAGCGTCGCGCCCCCGACCACGGCCCCTACATCACGAGCAGGGTCTTTCCGACGGTGGCGCGTCCCTCGAGCGCGGCGTGGGCCTCACTGGCTCGTTCCAGCGCGAAGGTCTGGCCGACCACCGGCGTGATCCACCCCTTCGCCACCAGCTCCAGTGCCCGAGCGACCAGGCGCCTGCGCGATTCGCCGGTCTCGGCCGGAAGGTCGAGGAGTCCCGTCACGCGCACGCCACGGCGCCGCGCCTCCGCGTGGTCGATCTCGGCGAAGGTGCCGCCGCCGGACCCGTAGCTCACCATGTGCCCCCCGTCAGCGATGGCCTCGAACGCCCGGCCACCGAGCTCGCCCCCGGCGCCGTCGTGGACCACCGCCGCACCGCGCCCGCCCGTGATCTGACGCGCCCTCTCCTGCCAGCCGGGCTCGGAGTAGTCGACCACGAACTCCGCGCCCTGCTCGCGCACGAAATCCAGCTTGCGCTGGCCACGGGCGGCGCCGATGACCCGTGCCCCCGCGGCGCGCGCGAGCTGCACGAGCAGGCTGCCCCCACCGCCGGCCGCCGCCGTGACGAGCACCCAGGTGTCGGGCTCGACCGGGGCCGCGTCGGAGACCATCAGAGCGAGGGGACCGTCGTGCAGCGTCGCCAAAGCCTCCCGAGGGCTGGCTCCCTCTGGCAGCGGGATCAGCGACGTTTCCGGCACCGTGACGCGTTCGGCGTATCCACCCGTGGGTGCCACCGTTCGTCCGGTCTCGGGATTGATCTCCCCCGTCTCGGTGAGGACGGATGTTCCCACCAGGTCGGCGTCCACTCCGTCGCCAACCTCGACCACCCGCCCGGAAACCCCGGACCCCGGGACGTAGGGCGGCCGCACCGGGAAGTGGTCGGCTCCCCACCCGCTGCGGAGCAACGTGTCGAGGTAGAGGACATCGCCGGCGACAGCCTCGACAACGACCTCTCCGGGCCCGGCCACCGGGGTGGGCGTCTCAGCGGGCTCCAGGACCTCGGGGCCGCCGAACTCCCGCACTCGAACCGCGCGCATACCAGACCTCTTTCTCCACGTCGGGATCGTCCGTGGATCTCCCACGGCCACACCCGACATCCTGATCCCTCAAGTTAGGTTTAGGTCAACTCGGATCTCGGTACCATCCGGGCTGTCTCATATGTCACCGATTCGGTCTGGCGTGTACGCGTTCGGTATGCAATCGTCTTGGCACGAACATCGACCCCACCTGTCCCCCTAGTCCCCCTTGGAAGGCGACCGGCATGAGACGACTCCCGCTCACCCCCTATGCGCTCGCGTTACTCCTCACGCTCACCGCCTGCGGCGGCTCCGACGGCACGGACGAGGAGCCCGAGCAGGAGTCCGCGGAGTCCTCGGCGGAGGAGGACGGCCAGGACCAGGGCGCCCCGCCGGACGGGGGGAGCGAAGGGGCCACACAGGCGCGCGCCGCCGCCGAGGACTTCCTCGAGGCACTGCGCGACGGCGACGGTGAGACGGGCTGCGCGCTGATCGCCGAGGAGGCGCACGCCTCGGTCGCCCTCACCGCGACGGCCCCGGGTACCGTGGCGGAGAGTTGTGAGCCCGCCTTCCCCACCTACGCCGAGGGGTTCAACGGTGCCGACGTCGCGGAGATCGACGAGGTCGAGATGGGCACCGACGACAGCGGCGAGACCCCGATCGCCACCGTCACCCTGGAGTACACGGCGGAGGTCGACGGTGAGACCGCGGATGACCTCCTGTTCTGGCTGATGGACGACGGCGAGTGGCGGATCCGTACGGTTCCCTTCGGAGGGCTCTCCGGCTGAGGCGCACCACGTGCCGGGGCGGGCGGAAAATCCGGTGGAGAGCGTCGCCCAGTTCCCCCACACTGTGGACGTGCTCCTGACGATCCGGACCACCCACGAACCAGCGACCGACCTCGGATACCTGCTGCACAAGCACCCCGACCGGGTGCAGCGTTTCGACCAGTCGTACGGCACCGCCCACGTCTTCTACCCCGAGGCGCGCCCCGACTCGTGCACCGCCGCGTTGCTGGTGCGGGTCGACCCGCACCAGCTCAGGCGCGCGCGCCGTGGCCAGCGCGAAGCCGACTTCGCGCTGGCCCAGTACGTCAACGACCGCCCGTACGCGGCGTCCTCGTTGTTCGCGGTCGCGCTGGGCAACGTGTTCCGCAGCGCCCTCAACGGCAAGTGCGCGGCCCGCCCCGAGCTCGCCGCGACAGCGCTCCCGCTGACACTGACCGTCCCGTCTGTGCCCTGTCGGGCGGGGCCGGACCGGGTGCGGCGGTTGTTCGAACCGTTGGGCTGGCACGTGAGGGCCGACCCGGTCCCGCTCGACCCGGAGCTGCCCGACTGGGGAGATTCCTCCTACGTGCGGCTCACGCTGACCGGTACGCGGCGTGTCGCCGACGCGCTCAGCCACCTCTACGTGCTGCTCCCGGTACTCGACGGCGCGAAGCACTACTGGGTCACCGATGAGGAGGTCGACAAGCTGCTGCGTGCCGGCGGGGCGCGAACGCGGGAATCGACCGACGGAACCACCGGCGACGGCACCGACGACGCGGAAAGCGACGGCGACACCGAGGCGGGGTGGCTCGCCACACATCCCGAACGCGACCATATCGTGCACCGCTACCTGGCCCGCCGTGGCCGCCTGACGCGGGACGCGATCAGCCGGCTGGCCGAGGTCGAGGACATGGCCACGGACACGGACGCCGCCGGCGAAACCCGCGTAACCGACCCCACGGTCGAGGACGCCTCCGAGCCCGCCGACGCCTCCGGAGAGGGCGAGTCCGCGGTCTCCCCCCGCGAGTCCGCCGACGCCGAGCGTGCCCCCTCTCTGTCCGAGGCGCGGCTCGGGGCGGTGCTGTCGGCACTCAGGGCACAGGGGGCGCGCCGCGTCATCGACCTCGGATGCGGCAACGGGACGCTGGTGGGCCGGCTGCTGGAGGAATCCTCGGTGGAGCTGGTCACCGGGGTCGACGTCGCGGCCTCCGCGGTCACGCGGGCGCGGCGCCGGCTGCGGGTGGACCGGATGCCCCAGCGTCAGCGGCGCCGTCTCGAACTGGTCGTCGGGTCCGCCGTCTACCGCGACGACCGCTTCACGGGCCACGACGCCGCCGTGCTCATGGAGGTCGTCGAGCACATCGACCCGGAGCGGCTGCCGGCGATGGAGCACGTGGTGTTCGGTCACGCGTGCCCGCGCACGGTCGTGGTCACCACACCGAACGCGGAGTACAACGTGCGCTACGAAGGACTCGGTGAGGGGGACCTGCGCCACGGCGACCACCGGTTCGAGTGGACGCGCGCGCAGTTTCGCGCGTGGGCGGAACGGGTCGCCGAACAGTTCGGATACCGGACGCGGTACCTGCCGGTCGGGACCGAGGACCCCGAGGTCGGGCCGGCGACACAGATGGGGGTGTTCACCCGTTGAGCGAGCCGACCACGGAACCCGACACCGAGGGACGCACGCTGGGCGTCCCCCGGATGGGCCTCGTCGTACTGGTCGGGGTCTCCGGCTCGGGCAAGTCCAGCTTCGCGGCGCGGCACTTCCGGAGCACGCAGGTGATCAGCTCCGACTTCTGCCGCGGGCTCGTCGCCGACGACGAGAACGACCAGACCGCCACCGGCGCCGCGTTCGACATGCTGCACCACATCGTCGGGGTGCGGCTGCGTCGCGGCCTGCTCACCGTGGTCGACGCCACGAACGTGCAGCCCAAGGCCCGTGACCAGCTGGTGCGGCTGGCCAAGCAGCACGACGTGCTGGCCACCGCGATCGTGCTGGACGTCCCGGTCAGTGTCGCGCGGGAACGCAACCGGACCCGGCCCGATCGCGACCTGGGCGGCCACGTCGTTCCCCGGCAGCACCGGGAGCTGAGGGCCGGTCTGAAGCGGATTCGCAAGGAGGGGTTCAGCCGGGTACACGTCCTGCGTGGGGTGAGGGAGGTCGACGGCGCCACCGTCGAGCTGGAACGGCTGTGGGTGGACCGGCGAGACCTCACCGGCCCCTTCGACGTCATCGGGGACGTGCACGGCTGCCGCTTCGAGCTCGAGACGCTGCTGGCCCGGCTCGGCTACACCCTCGAACGCGACCGGCTGGGCCGCGCCGTCGGCGCGCACCATCCCGAGCGCACGGCGGTGTTCGTCGGGGACCTCGTGGACCGCGGCCCCGACAGCCCGGGCGTGCTGCGCCTGGTCATGGGCATGGTTGCGGCCGGCGACGCGCTGTGCGTGGCGGGAAACCACGAGAACAAGCTGGTGCGGGCGCTGCGCGGACGCAACGTGAGGCTCGCGCACGGGTTGGCCGAGACCCTGGAGCAGCTCGACGCCGAACCGGCCGAGTTCCGGCAGGCCGTCCTGGACTTCTGCGACGGGCTCATCAGCCACTACGTCCTCGACAACGGTGACCTGGTGGTGGCGCACGCCGGGCTGAAGGAGGAGTACCACGGGCGCGCCTCCGGGAGGGTGCGCTCCTTCGCGCTGTACGGCGAGACCACCGGCGAGACCGACGAGTACGGACTGCCGGTGCGCTCCCCGTGGGCCAAGGAGTACCGGGGCCGGGCCACGGTCGTCCACGGGCACACCCCGGTTCCGGAGGCGGAGTGGGTGAACAACACGATCTGCCTGGACACCGGGTGCGTCTTCGGCGGCCGGTTGACGGCGCTGCGCCTGCCCGAGCGGGAGCTCGTCGACGTCGCGGCCGAGCACACCTGGTACGAGCCGGCGCGGCCGTTCCTCGACTCCGGCGACGCGGCTTTGGCCGGCGAGGGGGAGACGCGCGAGGCGGGGGTGCTCGACATCGGCGACGTGCCCTTCGGGCCGGAGCGCCCCGGCGAGGGCGGGGCCGAGGAGCCCCAGGGCGGGGTCGTGGAGACCCGACACGGAACCGTGCGGGTTCCCGCCGACCACGCGATGGCCGCGCTCGAGGTGATGAGCCGGTTCGCGACCGACCCCCGGTGGCTGCTGTACCTGCCCCCCACAATGGCGCCGGCACCCGCCGCGCCCGATGGCGACCTGCTGGAGCGTCCCGACGAGGCGTTCTCCCACTACCGCGACGTGGGGCTGGACCGGGTCGTCTGCCAGGAGAAACACATGGGCTCCCGGGCGGTGGCGGTGGTGTGCCGCGACGAGGAGGCCGCCCGCCGCCGGTTCACCCCGGGCGCCCTGGGCGCGGTCTACTCCCGCACCGGCCGACCGTTCTTCGCCGAGCCCTCCACCCGGGACGCGGTTCTGGCGCGACTGCGGGCGGCGATCGAGTCGGCGGGGCTGTGGGAGGAGCTCGGCACCGACTGGCTGGCCCTCGACGGGGAGCTGTTGCCGTGGTCGGCCAAGGCCGGAGGGCTCATCCGCGACCAGTACGCGGCCCTCGGCGCCGCGGCCCGTTCGGCGCTGCCGGCGGCCCGTGAGGCGCTGGACGCGGCCGCCGGGCGCGGGCTGGACGTGTCCGGACTGGTCGAGGACGTCGCCGCCCAGGAGGCCGACATCGAGGCGTTCAGCCGGGTGTACCGCGGCTACACCTGGCCCACCGACGGCGTCTCCGGACTGCGGTACGCGCCGTTCGCGGTGCTCGCCGCTGAGGGGGCGACGTTCACCGACCGGGACCACGGCTGGCACGTGTCCGTGGCCGAACGGCTCGCCGAGCACAGCGCGCTGGTGATTCCCACCCGTTATCGCACCGTGGACCTGAGCGACCCGGAGGCGACCTCAGCCGCCGCGCGGTGGTGGCACGAGCTGGTGGCGGCCGGTGGTGAGGGCATGGTCGTGAAGCCGTGGAGCGGCGCGTCGGCCACCGGAACCAAGGGGCTGCTGCAGCCGGGGTTGAAGGTGCGCGGGCCGGAGTACCTGCGGATCATCTACGGCCCCGACTACCCGCGCCCACAGCACCTGGCCAAGCTGCGCAAGCGCGGGCTGGGCCGCAAGAGCGGGCTGGCGCTGCGCGAGCACAAGCTGGGCCTGGAGGCCCTGGCACGGCACGCGCGCGGTGAGCCGACGCGGCGGGTGCACGAGCCGGTGTTCGCCGTGCTGGCCCTGGAGTCCGAACCGGTCGACCCACGGTTGTAGCCCGTATCCGCGGGTCCGCGCGGTGCCACGCGTGGAGTCTGGCGAGCGCGGTCACGTATGTCCTGGCCGGCGTCTGAACACCTGCGGTACCACCCTGATCAGCGGTGGTAACGCGCGGTTGACCCGCTGTTTGCCCGCCGGCCCACTCGTGCCGATAACTTCGGCGCGGATTCCCCCACAAACGGAGCGATTCGTGGCGACTCGACTTGTCCTGCACATCGGTGTCCAGAAGTCAGGTACGACCTACCTGCAGCACATGCTGCGGGAACGTGTCGACGAGCTGACGGCCATCGGTGTCGACTACCCCCTGCCCCCAACCGGACGCCGTCCGGTTGGTCGCAACTATCACGAGTTCGCCACGTACGGCTTCCTGGGCACCGAGTACCCGTGGGTGAGCGAGGACCGGGCGGCCGCCGAGCGAGGGTCGTGGGAGCGGCTGCTGGGGCAGGTCGCCGCGGCCCCGGCCACCTCGATCGTCTCCCCCGAGGCGCTCTCGGTCGTGCGGGCCGAGGCCGCCCGCGAGATCGTCGACGCGCTGGGAGTGACCGACATCCAGGTGGTCATCACCGCGCGCGGTCTCGGCAAGCTGCTGCCGTCGGTGTGGCAGCAGCACCTGCGCAACGGGCGGGCCACAAGTTTCGCGGCCTATCTCGAGAAGCTCGCGGGAATCCGCGACCGCGGGTGGCCCACGATCGAGAAGGACCACGAATCGCACCTGTGGCGCGCGTTCGCGCTCGGGCGGCTCGCGCACCGGTGGTCCTCGATCGTCGGCGCGGATCGGGTCACCCTCGTCGCCAACCCCGGGTCCCCGGCGGACCTGCTGTGGCACCGGTTCCTGGAGGCCATCGGGCTCGACGGGACCGCCGACCGCCTCTCCCCGCCCGACACGGCGACCACCGTGCACTCCGGCGTGACCGCCGCCGAGGCCGGCGTGCTCAAGTCGGTGAACGCGCGCCTGGCCGCGACCGACTGGCCCGGCGGCGTCCGGGGGAATCTGCGCCAGCACCTCATCGGCGCGTTCGCCGAGCGCGACTCCCGTGGCCCGCGGCTGGCGATCCCACCCCGGTACCGGGAGCAGGTGGCGCAGTGGAGCGCCGACGACCTCGAGGACCTGCGGGAGTCGGGCGTGCGCGTCGTCGGTGACATCGCGGAGCTGCGCTACACGGCGGACCGGGAACCACCCGAGCCGACCTCGGCCGAGGTCGCCGACGCGGCCGGGACGGCCACGCTCGCCGCGGCCACGTGGTCGGATCCCACGCCCGCTTCGGCCGAGGCGCCCGCGCCCTCCGACAGGCGCGCCCGCGGCTGGCTCAGGGGCCGCGCACGGCGGTAACCGCCGGCGACACCGCGAGCGTCACCCGCGTTCCCCAGGGGCACCACCAATCCACGCCGACGCGACGCGTTGACTTTACCCAAGTCGGGTATACCGTATACAGGAAATTTCCGACCGCGGCCGGACCCCCGATTCGGGGGTGCCGGGCGGTGATAACCCTACGTTATGCACCCATAGGCAAGGTCGCTTTGACGCAGGTCACATCGGCCCTGGATGCTGTATTCATGTTCTCGCGGACCGATTTTGGTGGTGCACCCCATGTCACGCGTTGATGTCGCCGAACTCGTGCGATCAGTTGTGGAGAACCGACGTCACGAACGAGGTCCGTTACTGGTCATCCTGCACGACCTGAACGACCAGCTGGGCTATATCGACTCCACGGTGGTCGAGCTGGTGGCCGGCGAGCTGAACGTCTCCCGCGCCGACGTCCACGGGGTCGTCACCTTCTACACCGACTTCCGCACCGAGCCGGCGGCCGGGGTGTCCCTCAAGCTGTGCCGGGCCGAGGCGTGCAAGGCCGTGGGCGCCGAGCGCGTGGTGGAACACGCCCAACAGGTCTTCGGCGTGCGGGTGGGCGAGACCACGCCGGACGGCTCGGTCACCCTCGACCAGGTCTTCTGCCTCGGCAACTGCGCGCTCGGCCCCGCGGCCCAGGTCAACGGAAAGACGCACGGCCGGGTCGACGAGAACCGGCTGGTCGAGATCCTGGCCAGCGCCGAAACCACCGAGCGGGCATCAGCCACGTCCCCCGGGGAGCCCTCATGACCACGATCTACGTACCGCGCGACTCCTCCGCCACCTCCGTCGGCGCGGACGAGGTGGCCGCGGCCATCCGGGGCGCGGCCCGCGAGTCCGGCCACGACATCCGCCTGGTACGCAACGGCAGCCGCGGCATGTTCTGGCTGGAGCCGCTCGTCGAGGTGGCCACCGACCGCGGCCGCGTCGGCTACGGGCCGGTCACCGCCGACGCCGTGCCCGCCCTCATCGAGGCCGGCATGCTCGACGGCGCCGACCACGAGCTGTGCCTGGGGCTGGTCGAGGAGCTGCCGTGGATGCGCGACCAGCAGCGGTTGTGCTTCGCCCGAGTCGGGCTCACCGATCCGTTGTCCGTGGACGACTACGTCGCGAACGGCGGACTGGCCGGGCTGCGCGCCGCCCTCGATCTCGCCCCCGCCGAGGTCATCACCGAACTGAGCGACTCCGGGCTGCGCGGTCGCGGCGGCGCTGGCTTCCCCTCGGGAATCAAGTGGAAGACGGTCCTCGACACCGAGAGCGACCTCAAGTTCGTGTGCTGCAACGCCGACGAGGGCGACAGCGGCACCTTCGCCGACCGGATGCTCATGGAGGGCGACCCCTTCTGCCTCATCGAGAGCATGGCCATCGCGGCTCACGCGGTCGGCGCCACCGAGGGCTACATCTACATCCGGTCGGAGTACCCCGACGCCGTCAACACGATGCGCGCGGCCATCGACATCGCCTATGCCCAGGGGTGGCTCGGCTCGGACATCCTGGACTCGGGGCTGCGCTTCGACCTGTCCGTACGGGTCGGGGCCGGCGCCTACATCTGCGGCGAGGAAACCTCCATGCTGGAGAGCCTCGAGGGCAAGCGCGGCATGGTCCGCCCGAAGCCCCCGATCCCGGCGATCAACGGGCTCTTCGGCAAACCCACCGTCGTGAACAACGTGCTGACCCTGGCATCGGTGCCCACGATCCTCGCCAACGGGGGCGGCGCCTACGCCGAGCACGGGATGGAGCGCTCGCGTGGCACGCAGGTGTTCCAGCTCGCGGGCAACATCAAGCACGGCGGCGTGTTCGAGACCGCGTTCGGCATCACGCTCGGCGAACTCGTCAACGGGTACGGCGGGGGCACGCTGTCGGGTCGGCCGGTGCGCGCCGCCCAGGTCGGCGGCCCGCTCGGGTCCTACGTGCCCGCGGCCCAGTTCGACCTTCCCACCGACTACGAGGCGTTCGCCGCGGCCGAGGCGATGCTCGGGCACGGCGGCGTCGTGGTGTTCGACGACACCGTGGACATGGCGGCGATGGCGCGGTTCGCCATGGAGTTCTGCGCCGAGGAGTCGTGCGGAAAGTGCACCCCGTGCCGCGTTGGCGCCGTGCGCGGGGTCGAGGTGATCGACCGGATCACCTCCGGAGAGGAACCCGAAACCAACATTGGCGTGCTCAACGACCTCTGCGAGGTGATGACCGAGGGTTCGCTGTGCGCCATGGGTGGGCTGACCCCGAACCCGGTGCGCAGCGCCCTGCAACACTTCGCCGACGACTTCACCGGCGGCCACGCGCCGGCGACGACAGGTGACGACCCAACGACGACGAGTGGCAACGGTTCTGGCCCCAGCGGTGTGCTGGCGGGCGATGAGGAGAGCAAAGCATGAGTCTGTTGAAGGAGCCGGATTACGGCACGCCGGCCAAGGACGGGCCGGCTACGGTATCGGTAGAGGTCGACGGCATCCCGGTGACGGTGCCCGAGGGCACCTCGGTGATGCGTGCCGCCGCGCTGAGCGGCATAGACATCCCGAAGCTGTGCGCGACCGACAGCCTCGAGGCGTTCGGCTCGTGCCGGATGTGCCTGGTCGAGATCGAGGGCAAACGGGGCTACCCCGCCTCGTGCACCACCCCGGTCGCCGAGGGCATGAAGGTCAGCACCCAGACGTCCAAGGTGGACAAGCTGCGCCAGGGCGTCATGGAGCTGTACATCTCCGACCATCCCCTCGACTGCCTGACCTGCTCCGCCAACGGCGACTGCGAGCTACAGGACAGGGCGGGCGAGGTCGGGCTGCGCCAGGTGCGCTTCGGTCAGGAACGGGGTGAGAACCACCTCGACCTCGAGAAGGACACCAGCAACCCCTACTTCGACTTCAACCCCTCCAAGTGCATCGTCTGCTCGCGCTGCGTGCGGGCGTGCGACGAGGTACAGGGCACCTTCGCGCTCACCATCGAGGGGCGCGGCTTCGACTCCCAGGTCTCCGCGGGCGGGACCGACTTCATGAACTCCGACTGCGTGTCGTGCGGGGCGTGCGTACAGGCGTGCCCCACCGACAGCCTGATGGAGAAGTCCGTGGTCGACCTGGGCATGCCCAACCGGTCGGTGCTGACCACCTGCGCCTACTGCGGGGTCGGCTGCTCCTTCAAGGCGGAGCTGCGCGGCGACGAGGTCGTACGCATGGTGCCCTACAAGGACGGTGGCGCCAACGAGGGCCACTCGTGCGTCAAGGGGCGGTTCGCGTTCGGTTACGCCTCCCATCCCGACCGGGTCACCTCCCCGATGATCCGGGAGTCGAACACCGACGAGTGGCGCGAGGTCGACTGGGACACCGCCATCAGCCACGTGGCCCAGCGCATGACCGACATCCAGGCGCGGCACGGCGCGGGCACGATCGGCGGGATCACCTCGTCGCGCTGCACCAACGAGGAGGTGTACGCGGTCCAGAAGATGGTGCGCGCCGCCTTCGGCAACAACAACGTCGACACCTGCGCCCGGGTGTGCCACTCCCCCACCGGTTACGGGCTGAAGCAGACCTTCGGCGAGTCGGCGGGAACCCAGGACTTCAAGTCGGTCGCCCAGTCCGACGTGATCATGGTGATCGGCGCCAACCCGACGGACGCGCACCCGGTGTTCGCCTCCCGGATGAAGCGGCGGCTGCGTGAGGGCGCCAAGCTCATCGTGGTCGACCCGCGCAAGATCGACCTGGTCCGCACGCCCCACATCGAGGCCGCGCACCACCTCCAGCTGAACCCGGGCACCAATGTCGCCATCGTCAACGCGATGGGCCACGTCGTGGTCACCGAAGGGCTGGTTGACCGCTCGTTCGTGGGCGATAGGTGCGAGGACTTCGACGCCTGGGCCGAGTTCATCGCGGGTCCCGAGAACAGCCCCGAGGTCATGGAGCCGGTCACCGGCGTTCCGGCCGAGGAGCTGCGCGAGGCGGCCCGGCTGTACGCCACGGGTGGCAACGCGGCCATCTACTACGGGCTGGGGGTCACCGAGCACAGCCAGGGCTCGACGATGGTCATGGGCATGGCCAACCTCGCCATGGCCACCGGCAACATCGGCCGCGAGGGTGTCGGCGTGAACCCGTTGCGCGGCCAGAACAACGTGCAGGGCTCCTGCGACATGGGGTCGTTCCCGCACGAACTGGCCGGCTACCGGCACGTCTCCGACGACGCCGTGCGCGAGGTGTTCGAGAACCTGTGGGAGCGCCCTCTCGTCGCCGAGCCGGGGCTGCGCATCCCGAACATGTTCGACGCGGCGATCGACGGCACCTTCCGCGGGCTGTTCGTGCAGGGGGAGGACATCGCCCAGTCCGACCCGAACATCCAGCACGTCACGGCGGCGCTGGACTCCCTGGAGCTGCTGGTCGTGCAGGACCTGTTCATCAACGAGACCGCCAAGCACGCGCACGTGTTCCTACCCGGCACGTCCTTCCTGGAGAAGGACGGAACGTTCACCAACGCCGAGCGTCGGATCAACCGGGTACGTCCGGTGATGAAGCCGCAGACCGGCAAGGACGAGTGGCAGGTGGCCTGCGACATCGCCCAAGCGATGGGCTACCCCATGGCCTACGACCACCCGCGCGAGATCATGGACGAGATCGCGTCGGTGACCCCGACCTTCGCCGGTGTGTCGTTCGACAAGCTCGACAAGCTCGGCAGTATCCAGTGGCCGTGCAACGACGACGCGCCCGAGGGCACCCCGGTCATGCACGTGGACTCGTTCGTGCGGGGCAAGGGCAAGTTCATGGAGACACCGTTCGTGCCCACCTCGGAGCGCAGCACCAGGAAGTACCCGCTCATCCTGACCACCGGGCGGATCCTGAGCCAGTACAACGTGGGCGCCCAGACCCGCCGCACCGGCAACGTGGCCTGGCACCCCGAGGACGTGCTGGAGATCCACCCGCACGACGCCGAGGAACGCGGGATCAACGACGGCGACGAGGTGGCCATGTCCAGCCGGATCGGACGGACCACGCTGCGGGCGACCATCTCGGAGCGGATGCCGAGCGGTGTCGTGTACACCACGTTCCACCACCCCGAGACGGGCGCGAACGTGGTGACCACCGAGAACTCCGACTGGGCGACGAACTGCCCGGAGTACAAGGTGACCGCCGTCCAGGTGGCCCCGCTGAACCCCGGTGGCAAGCCCACGACCGTGCACGACGACGAACCCGCGCTGGTGGAGTGATGTCGACGACGATCTCACCGCAGGTCCGGCTCGCCAACGACATCGCCGCGCAGTTCCCCCACCGCACACGGGAGCAGGCGGCGGCGGCGATCGCGGACCACATCCGCAAGTTCTGGGACCCGCGCATGCGGGCCGACCTGTCGCGGCGTAAGGACTCCGAACCCGAATCCTTCGACCCGGCGGCCCTGCGGGCAGCGCGGATCCTCGAGGGGGAGACCGGCTAGTCAGCCGGACACGACGCCTCCCGCGGAGCGCCTGGCCGGCTCCGCGGGAGGCTCTCTGTGCGCGCCCACGGATCTTGTAGCTGTCCATGCCGTCGGCGGCTCGGCGTATCCGGTAGCCACGGGAGCGACTTCGCTCAGCGTGGCGGCAGCGGCAGTAGGCCCACCCGACGACCGTCCCACCCGGGTGGAACCACCGCGAGCGCGTCGGCGAGCGCGGCCCCCCAGATCATCCCGGGCCGGTCGCGCCCCACCGGGCTCGCCCAACCCGCCTCGACCTCCACCGGGACCAGCCGTGTCATCCGTTCGTGGCTGGTGACCTCCCCGGACACGGCGGCCTCCGCCAACGGCGCGATCGGGCGCGCCGCGAGGGCGCGCACCAGCGGGTCGAGCAGCGTCACGGCAGCTACCAGGGCGGCCAGGGGGTTTCCGGGCATCCCGACGACGTGGCGGTCGCCGAGGCGGGCGAGCAGCTGGGGGTGTCCCGGCCGGCAGGCGACCCCGTTCACCAGCAGCTCGGCGGACAGCTCGGTCAGCACCCGAGGAAGCTGGTCACGGGCGCCCACTGAGGACGCCCCGGTGGTCACGACCACGTCGGCCTCGGCCGCCAGCGCGCTCCGCAACGCGTCGCCGGTGTCGGGCACGTGGTCGACACCGGTCAGCTCGGCCCCCATCCAGGTCACGAGACCGGGCATCATCGGGCCGATGGCGTCGCGGATCCGTCCGGACCCCGGAATCCCCTCGTGCACGAGTTCGTCGCCGGTGACGACCACGGCCACACGCGGACGCGGGTGGACCGCGATCGTGTCGTGCCCGGCGCTGGCCGCGAGAGCCAGCACGGTCGGTGTGACGCGCGTACCGACAGGGGCCAGTTCGGTTCCGGCCGGCACCTCCTCCCCAGAACGGCGCACGTGCCGGCCACTGGGCACCGTCCCCTTGACGACGTCCCCGCTGCGGGTGGCGTGTTCGTAGGGCAGCACCGAGTCGGTGCCGTCGGGGACCATGGCTCCGGTGGCGATCTCCACCGCCTGGCCCGCACCCAGCGGGCCGCGCGGCACCTGGCCGGCCATGACCCGGTCGACGACCTGCCACGGGGCCTGCCCGGTGACGGCGTAGCCGTCCATGGCGGCGGTGTCGTGCGGCGGATGCGCGAGCCGGGCGGTCAGCGGAGTCGCCAGCGTCGCGCCGAGCGCGTCGTTCGTGCGCGGGGTCACGACGGGCAGGGGTGCCACCGACGAGTGGGGCAGGTGTCGCGCGGCGGACCAGTCCATCGTCATGGGGATACCGTACGTCCCCGGCCCGGCGCGAAGGGGGGATCGTCGGCGGTGGCGAGCGCCCGGCGGCGATCTCCCGCCCCGCGGGTCAGTCCGCGCCGGTCGAGCAGGGTGAGCAGTGGCCCGGCGACGCGGCGACGTGTGTCGAGCGCCCGCCTGGCCTCGGCCACGGTGAACGGCTCCCGCAGGCCGGCGAGCACCCGCACCGCCTCGTCGACGGCCTCGGTCGGAAGTACCGCGTCCGGACCGAGACGGACGAGCAGGCCGGTACGGACACCGGTCGCGACCCCGGCCCGCGTGAAGCCCAGCTCCGCCAGGCGCTCCGGGCCGGGAGCGCGGAACGGCGACGCGGCGAGCTCCTCACCCAGCAGCATGAGCGGCCGTGCGAGGTTCTCGGGGGTGTGGGGTCCCGCCGCGAGCGGGAGGACATGGCGGTGCCGGACCGCGAGTGGGGCGCAGACCAGACTCTCGACCGTCCGGCGGTCGGCCATGCCCAGCCACAGCCGTACCGCCTCGACCGGCACTCCCACGACCTCGGGGTTGGCCAGCGCGTACCTGGCGACCAGCGATCCGAGGTGGTGGCGCAACCGCTCCGGATCACCGGTGCCACCCGGGCGGCACCCCACGACGGGGGCCGCGCCCTCCGGTCCCGTGTCACCCGAGCGGGCGGGTGGGAACGCCGCCGCGCCGTGGTCCGCGGACCCGATCGCCGCTATGGCCTCCGTGGTCACCCGGCCACCTCGGCGACGGACTCGGCGATCCGGTGCGTGCCGGTGTAGACGTTCATGGAGTCGCCCCGGACGAAGCCGGCGAGTGTCATGCCCGCCTCGGCGGCCAGGTCGACCGCCAGGGACGAGGGCGCCGACACCGCGGACAGCACCGGGATCCCCGCCATGAGCGCCTTCTGGGTGAGCTCGAAGGAGGCTCGCCCACTGACCTGGAGTACGTGCCCGCGCAGGGGCAGCAGGCCGGACTTGAGCGCCCATCCGATGACCTTGTCGACGGCGTTGTGCCTGCCGACGTCCTCGCGCAGGGCCATCAGCTCCCCCTCAGAGCTGAACAGGCCCGCCGCGTGGAGCCCACCGGTGCGTTCGAACACCGCCTGGCGTGCGCGCAGCAGGTCGGGCAGCTCCGCGACGACGGAGTCGGGGATGGTCACGGCGTCCTCGGCCACGGACCACCGCGCCGATGTGCGGACCGCGTCGAGGCTGGCCTTACCGCAGATCCCGCAGGAGCTGGTCGTGTAGAAGGAGCGCTCCACCGACGGGTCGGGTGCCGCCACGCCCGGCGCCAGCGTGACGTCCACGATGTTGTACTCGGAGTCGGGCTGGGCGCCCGCGCAGTACCGCTGGACGGCGATGTCGTCGGGCGAGGAGATGACGCCTTCGGTGACCAGGAAGCCGGCTGCCAGGTCGAAGTCGTGTCCCGGCGTCCGCATGGTCACCGCCAGGGACTGGCCCCCCACCCGGACCTCCAGCGGCTCCTCGACGACCAGGGTGTCCTGGCGCACCGAGCTGGCGCCCGCGCGCCGTCGCACGATCCGGCGACGATCGGTGATGCGGCCCATGGGCGGTCTCCTTCGGCACGGTGGTGATCACCCTCGGGTGCTGGCCGGCGGAGGCGGAGCCGGGGTCGCGCGCGAGTGGGGCCGCCCGGTTCGCCCGGGAGTGTCGTGGCTCGGCCTTCTCGGACGCGACCAGCGTGAGCTGCCGGTCAGTTCCCGTCTCCCATGGTCGAACGCGGCGTGGGGAACATCAAATTCATTGTGTGAAAGGCGTGATAGGCGCGGCCTATCAGCGTGGCCCGGTCAGTCGCGGTGGCGGCCCTCAGCGCCGCTCATTCGGTTCCGGGACACGGGGGTTTCGCTCGGTGTGTCCTCGTTCTCGGTGACGGCGGAGGACTCGCCGCCCTTTGGCCGGTCCCACTCGCGCAGTCCTTCCTGGAACTCCTGCGCGGTGAACGGGTCGAACACGGATGTCTCCTCGGTGTGGGTCGAAGATCTCGCGCTCCGCGTGTCGGTGTGGTTCCGCCGGGACCGCGTGCCACCGCGATCCGCGGCGCGCCCCGGCGTGATCGGAACATCCGACCTGGTCACGGAGATGTTCGCATTAGTGTACGCGCTCGCTGGCGCCGCGCCGTGGCGTGCGGGGCCACTCGCCGGCGCGACCCTCCGCGTGCGGGGCTACACGCGCGTCCGCGCCCCACCATCCCCATGTATCGTTACTCACAGTGTTTTATGTCGCATTTACATCCGAACCTCCGAGACACCGACGATTTCGTGCCAGCATCCCCCTTCATCCACTTCGCCATGTCCGGAACGCGACCATATTGCAATGTCGCCCGCTGTAGACATGTGGCCAAAACCGAGGTGTAGTAGTCGTGAGCTGTGATGTTACGTTTCACGACAGTCGGCGGACAATAAGGACCCGACTACCGTCCGCCAGGTTCCGGACGTTTTGGGGGTTCGAATGGGGCATACCAGTGGTTGCCACCACGGCGAGCCGCAAGCGGAACCACACCGCGAACTCGTAACACAAAGTAATAATCAGAACACCCGATCCGCGCCCAGCGACCCCTGGAGCGCGCAGCCACGGCCGTCTCGCACCGGCACTCGTCGCTTGGACACCCGAAGTCCACTCCCGTCCCGGATTCCGGGGCGCACGCGTACCACGGCGGCGTGTGTGAGGCGCTATCCGTCCGGGTGGGCCGCCAGCAGGGTGGCCCACGGGACGGCCAGATGACCGAAGAGGAGACCGTGCCAGCAGTACGCGCAGACAGGCTCTACAAGGTATTCGGAAAGGAAGGGCCGCGGGCCGTTGACCTGCTGTCCGACGGACGCCACCGCGACGAGATCAGTGAGCTGAACGTCACCGCGGCCGTGATCGACGTGACCTTCGACGTCGAACCCGGCGAGATCTTCGTGGTCATGGGGCTCTCGGGCTCCGGGAAGTCCACGCTGATCCGCATGCTCAACGGGCTACTCGAACCCACCTCCGGGGTGGTCGAGATCGACGGCACCGACATCACCACGCTTCCCTCGAACCAGTTGCGCCGGCTCCGCAGCCAGCACGTGAGCATGGTCTTCCAGCACTTCGCGCTGTTCCCCCACCGAACGGTCCTGGAGAACGCGGCCTACGGGCTCGAGGTCAGCAAAACGCCGCGCGCCGAGCGCCGGGAGAAGGCGTACCACGCGCTCGGTCTCGTCGGGCTCGAGGGCTGGGAGAACCACGTTCCCGAACAGCTCTCCGGCGGCATGAAGCAGCGGGTCGGTCTGGCCCGAGCGCTGACCGCCGAGACGGACATCATCCTGATGGACGAGGCGTTCAGCGCGCTCGACCCGCTCATCCGGCGCGACATGCAGACCCAGCTGCTCGAGCTGCAGGCCAGCCTGGGCAAGACGGTCGTGTTCATCACCCACGACCTCAACGAGGCGATGCTTCTCGGCGACCGCATCTGCATGCTCCGCGACGGCCGGGTGGCCCAGATCGGTACCGCGGAGGAGATCCTCAACGCGCCGGCCGACTCCTACGTCGCCAACTTCGTGGAGGACGTCGACCGCAGCCGGGTCCTCACCGCCGCATCGGTGATGCTTCCCCCCAGTGAGGGCCTCGACTCCTCCGTGGCGCCGGTGCATCCCGACACCACCCTGGCGAACCTGTTCCACCGGGCCTCGCGGTCCCCGGCCCCACTTCCCGTTGTCGATGACAGCGGACGCCTCGTCGGTGAGCTGGACGGCTCGGCCCTGCTGGCGGCCCTGGCGCCCAACGGCGGTGAGGCGGGCGGCGCCGGCGTGTCCGGCACGGGGACGACCGTCACGGCCGAGCCGGGCCGGCCGGTCAGCAAGGAAGGTGGACGGCCATGAGCGCGTACACCACCGGTGACGCCGTCACCGTCCCGCAGGTCCCGGTCGGCGAGACGTTCGAGCTGGTCATCAACTGGCTTCGGGCCAACCTCTCCGCTCTGTTCGACCTCATCGGGGAAGTTATCGGTACCAGCGTGCGGACGCTGTCCGACTTCCTCAGCGAACCGAGCGCCACGCAGCTCACTCTGCTCGGCTGCGCGATCATCGCGGTTGGCCTGGCAACACGCGGGCGGGCGCGCGCGGTCACCGTCGCGGTGGCCGCCTACCTCGCGCTGTACCTGGTGGAGGCGCTCACCGGCGTGCTCGCCTCCGTCATCGGCTCGCTCCCGGGCGGCCTGTTCTACTGGGCGATGGAGCTGTTCGACGCCGGCTACGTCTTCCCCCCGCTGGTCCTCACCCTGGTGCTGCTGGTGGCCCTGCTGTCGATCGCCGCGCAGCGGCAATGGGCACCGGCGGGCGTGGTCGCGTTGGCGTGGCTGCTGGTCCTCGTCGGCCAGCACATCCTGGGCGTCCAGTTCGAACTGTTCGCCGTACTGATCTTCGCGGCACTGGCCATACTCATATCCGGATGGCGGCTCGCCGTCTTCACGGTCCTGGGCTTCCTCCTCATCATCAGCATGGACCGGTGGCTGGAGGCGATGAGCACCCTGGCGCTGGTCCTCGTCGCCACCGGTCTCGCCGTGGCCATCGCGATCCCGATCGGGATCCTCGCCGCCTACAGCAACCGGGTGAGCGCGGTACTGAAGCCGATCCTCGACTTCATGCAGACGATGCCGGCCTTCGTCTACCTGATCCCCGCGATCGCGTTCTTCGGGGTCGGCCAGGTGCCGGGAGTGATCGCGACCATCGTGTTCGCGATGCCACCGGGGGTGCGCCTGACCGAGCTGGGAATCCGCCAGGTCGACCAGGAACTCGTCGAAGCCGGCGAGGCGTTCGGGGCGCCCAACATGCAGATCCTCCGCGGGATCCAGTTGCCGCTCGCCCTCACCACGATCATGGCCGGCATCAACCAGGTCATCATGCTCAGCCTGTCGATGGTGGTCATCGCCGGAATGGTGGGCGCCGGAGGACTCGGCAACGTCGTCTACTCCGGCATCGCCCGCGCGGATGTCGTTCTCGGGTTCGAGGGAGGAGTCGCTGTGGTGATACTCGCCATCTTCCTTGACCGGTTGACCGCCTCGGTCACCCGGTTCTCCCCGGCTGCCCGAGCCAAGCGGATGACGGTTGGCTGAGCATGACACCGCCCAGCCCCGAGCCCCGCCGACGAAGCAGGGACATGCCAACGGCACGCCACGAGAGCGGACCCCGCTCGTCCGGTTCCGGGCCCGTGGCAATCCCCCAGTTCCCAGAATTTGGCTCTCCCCCGAACGAGGAGAGAAGAAGGCGCGCTGACCCTAGGCGCAGCACAGAGGAGGGATCGAAATGCCACCGATCAACAGAACGCGCCGCCTGACCCGCGTCGCGGCCGCGGCCGCGTCACTCGCCGTTGTGGCGAGCGCCTGTGGCGGCGAGGGCGTGGAGACCGGGCCCGAGGACGGCGGCGAGGAACAGTCGATCACCATCGGCCTCATCCAGTGGGACGAGGACATCGCCGTCACCAACGTGTGGCAGAGCATCCTGGAGGAGAAGGGCTACGACGTCACGATCGAGGACGTCGACGTCGCGCCGATGTTCCAGGGGGTCGCCCAGGACGACATCGACCTGTTCCTGGACGCCTGGCTTCCCGACACGCACGGCGAGTACTGGGACGAGTACGGTGACCAGATCGAGGACGTCGGGGTCTGGTACGACGGTGCGACTCTGCACCTGACCGTGCCCGAGTACGTCGACGAGGTCGACTCCATCGCCGACCTCCAGGACAACGCGGATCTCTTCAACAACGAGATCGTCGGGATCGAGGCCGGCTCGGGCCTCGTGCAGCGGACCCAGGACGACGTCATGCCCACCTACGGGCTGGAGGAGGACTACGAGCTCGTCGAGTCCTCCACCGCGGCGATGCTGTCGGAGCTGGACAGCGCGATCGCCGAGGAGGAACCGGTCCTCGTCACGCTGTGGCGGCCCCACATCGCCTACGCCGACTACAACCTCAAGGACCTCGAGGATCCCGAGGGCGCCTTCGGCGAGGGTGAACAGATCCACACGGTCGCCCGTGAGGGCTTCTCGGAGGACTTCTCCGAGCTCAACGGGTGGCTCCAGGACTTCACCATGTCTCCCGAGGAGCTCGAGTCCCTCGAGGAAGTGGTGATCAACGAGTACTCCGACAACCAGCAGGAGGGTGCCCGCACCTGGCTGAACGACAACCCGGAGTTCGTCGAACGGACCCTGGGCGATGACGCCGAAGGGCTAGACTTCTCCTCGTAGCCGGTAACTCGGCTCATTAACACCCGGGGCTCGCACTGGCATGCCAGTGCGAGCCCCGTCCTTGTACAAAGGCGCGTTGACCTGGACCAAAGGCGCCTGGACGGTAATGTCACCGGCCGGGGTCATCGGCCCGGCCCCCCGGAATCCAGCGGCGGCTCTCCCGTCGCCGAAAAAGGAAGCGGGTTTCAGACCGAGACCGATTAATGATCACTCCGATGGAGATAACAACAACGGGCAATCACACGGACACGAACTGTTTTTAACGACACGCCCGGATAACCAAAAGCTCCACAACCGGATCAATATCCGGTAACCAACCCATGGTTAGCGGTGAGGACTCCGTGCGTCAGCCCGTAGGATCCCAGGCTGAGGTCTGTTATTAGCACGATAATTCGATATCCGGCATCCAGGACGTTCCCCGGCCACGATCGGCGAGCCCTCGGTTGGGCTGCGCCCGGCGTGCGCGGATAGCGCTCTGACCAGCGGCCATCGCTACCGGGGCGTGATTGGGCCGGAACTCGGGAAGGAGTCGTCATCAGTCAAGTCAAGTCCTACATACAGGAACATACGAATCCCCCAGTCTTCTTTATCTCCAGTGCCGTCATCCTCGTCTTCGTCATCGCGGGGCTGGCCAATCCCGACCAGTTCTCGGAGGTAGCCTCAAACATCCGGGTTTGGATCGGGGAGAAGCTCGGCTGGGTCTATGTCGCCTCAGCCACGTTCTTCCTGATCATGGCTCTCGCGCTGATGGCGAGCCGCTACGGCAAGATCCGCCTCGGCCCCGACACCTCCCGGCCGGAGTTCGGCACCACCGCCTGGTTCGCCATGCTGTTCACCGCCGGTATGGGAATCGGCCTGGTGTTCTACGGGGTCGCCGAGCCCACGGGGCACCGGCTGAACGACGCCATCGGCAACGGTGAGACCGATCCGAGTATCGAGGCGTTCCAGTACACGATGTTCCACTGGGGTTTCCACCCCTGGGCCATCTACATCGCCCTGGGGCTGGCCCTGGGCTACTTCTGCTTCCGCAAGGGCCTGCCCATGCGGCCCGCGGCGGCGCTGTACCCGCTGATCGGCAACCGCATCTACGGCTGGATCGGCAACCTCGTCGACATCCTCGCCGTCTTCGGCACCCTGTTCGGTCTGGCCGCCTCCCTGGGGCTCGGAACCCTGCAGATCAACACGGGCCTGGATATGATGTTCGGCCTGCCGAACACCGCGCTCACCCAGACCCTGATCATCTGCGTGATCACCTCGATCGCCCTGGTCAGTGTGATCGCCGGGATCGACAAGGGCATCCGGCGGCTCTCCGTCATCAACCTCTGGCTGGCGGCGGCCCTGCTGGTGTTCGTCTTCGCCCTCGGTTCCCAGCCGTGGATGATCAGCATGATGATCACCGGCACCGGTGAGTACCTGCAGAACCTCCCGAGCATGAGCCTCTGGTTCCCCTCCGCGACGCTCGACGAGGCGGGTAACACCTTCGCCAACAACTGGACCATCTTCTACTGGGGCTGGTGGATCTCCTGGTCGCCCTTCGTCGGGATGTTCCTCGCCCGCATCTCCTACGGCCGCACCATCCGGCAGTTCGTCATGGGCACCCTGTTCGCCCCGGTCGGGGTCAGCGCCCTGTGGTTCGGCGTCTTCGGCGGCTCGGGCATCCTGCAGGACCTCAACGACCCGGACAACACCATCGGCAGCGCGGCCGCCAACTTCGAGGAGGACAGGGCGATGTACCTGTTCTTCCAGGAGCTCCCGGTTCCCGCGATCGTCATCTCCGCGGTCGCGCTTCTCGCGATCGTCGTTGTGACCGTGTTCTTCGTCACCTCGTCCGACTCGGGCTCCCTGGTCGTGGACATGCTGACCAACGGCGGCGACCCGCACCCGGTCAGGATCCAGCGGGCCGGCTGGGCCATCACCGAGGGGCTGATCACCATCGTCCTGCTCACTGTCGGCGGGTCGGTGGCCCTCACCGGTCTCCAAACCGCGGCCGTCGTGACCGGACTACCGTTCGCGATCGTGCTCCTGTTCGTCTCCTTCGGCTTCCTCAAGGCGCTTCGTGAGGAACCGCCATCGGCGTACACTCCGATGGTGCCGGCGCCCGCCGGCCGTTCGGGCACCCCCGGCGAGGCCGCGGGCGAGAGCGTGTACACCCCGGGGAACGAGGCGGGTGCCAGCACCTCGGCACCGGCGTCGGCCCCACAGCAGTCCAACGACGAGCAGTGAAGGGACTGACACCACGGTGAGCACGAAGAAAAAAAGGGGCACCAACCCCTTCCGCGGGGTCCTGGACATGATGAGCGAGATGAACAGGATCTCGGACAGCATGTCCAACCTGGAGACCGGAGCTCCCCAGACCCGGGGATACTCCGACGCGTGGAGTCCGACCACGGACATCTTCGCGCGTGGCGATGACCTGATCATCCGCAGCGAACTGCCGGGGGTCCTCCCCGAGGACTGCGAGGTGTCGTTCTCGCACGGCTACCTCACCATCGCGGGCGAGCGCCGTCAGGACGACTCCGAGGTCATCTACTACGCCTCGGAACGGTTCCGTGGTGCCTTCCGTCGGGAGATCACCCTCCCCGAGGGTGTCAACGAGGAGGACATCGAGGCGAACTTCGACGACGGCCTGCTGGAGGTCCGGGTGAAGGACGCCGCCGAGTCCAACGGTCCCACCCAGATCACCGTGCAGAGCAAGAAGAAGCGCTCCTCATAGGGCGCTGCCGACCGGTTGGCCCGGGCGGGGCGTTGGCTCCGCCCGGGCCGGCTTTGTGTCGGGGCCTCAGTCTCAGAACGTCCGATCCGCCTCGTAGGGTCCGATCACCGCCAGAGCCTCCGGCCGGCCCAGGATGTCCTCAGCCACCGCCGCCACGTCATCCGCGGTCACGGCGTCGAACCGGGCGAGGTCGGTCGCGAGCGAGACGTGCTCCGGATAGCCCAGCTCGTGCGCCGTCAGCCGGCCCATGCGCGCCGTCGTGCTCTCGTTGTCCATGACCCAGGAGCCCTGGATCTGCCCCTTGGCGCGCGCCAGCTCCTCACCGCCGAGGCCGTGAGCCGCGACGTCGGCCAGCTCCTGCCGGCAGACCCCGAGCACCTCGTCGATCTTCTCGGGCAGGCAGCCCGCGTACACCTGGAACAGTCCCGTGTCGGCGTAGCCGGCGTGGTCGGCCTGCACCGCGTAGGCCAGCCCGCGCCGCTCCCGCACCTCCTGGAACAGTCGCGAGGACATCCCGCCGCCCAGGGCTGCGCAGAGCACCTGAAGCGCGTACCAGCGGCCGTCCGTTCGTCGCACCCCCTCGCACCCCAGCACCAGATGGGCCTGCTCCGTCTCCCGTGGCAGCAGCTTCGTCCCCGGGCTCACGGGCACGGTGGCTCCGCCGACGCGTGGCGCGGAGGGACGGGCCTCCCCCGCGGCGCTGAGACGCTCCTGGAACGCCGTGCGCACCGCGGAGACGACATCCTCGTGGTCGAGGTTGCCGGCCGCCGCGACGACCAGCTCACGGGGAACATAGGCGGCCTGGTACTGCTCCGCGATCCGTTCCCGGCTGATGGCCCGGATGGTGTCGTTGGTGCCGAGTATCGGGCGCCCCAGGCCGGTGTCGCCGAACATCCGTTCGGCGAAGACGTCGTCGACCAGATCGAAGGGCTCGTCCTCGCACATCGCGATCTCCTCGAGGATGACCCCGCGCTCGGTCTCCACCTCCCGGGGGTCGAGCACCGAGTTGGCCACCATGTCGCTGACGACGTCGACGGCCAGCGGGAGGTCCCGGTCGAGCACCTTCGCGTAGTAGGTGGTGCGCTCCTTGGTCGTGTACGCGTTGTGGTCGGCCCCGACCCCGTCGAGCAACGCGGAGATCCGCAGCGCGTCACGCCGGCGGGTTCCCTTGAACAGCAGGTGTTCCAGGAAGTGGGCGGCCCCGGCGTGGGCGCCGTCCTCATCGCGCGAGCCGCTGGTGGCCGAGATCCCGAACGCCGCCGAGCGCACGCCCGGCACCGCCTCGGTGACGACCCGCAGCCCTCCGGGGAGCACCGTGCGGCGCACCAGTCCCGAACCGTCACCGGGCTCGAGCAGGGTGAGGGTGCTTCCGGGCTCCTGCTCGGCCGCGATGGGGGGCATGCTCATGATTGTCCTCTTCGTCCTGGTAGTCAGCCGGGCCTGGGGGCAAGTCCCTCGAACTGCTCAACGCCCTGGCCTGATCTGGCCTGATCTGGTCGGGTCGGGTCGGGCGCCGCCGGGGTTCTGGAGGGTTCGCGGGTGTGGGAGCGAGGAACGAGCGAGCACACCCAAGGACCCGAAGGTTCCCGGCCACCCAGGCGCCCGACCCAGCGAGCACCAGCGAGCCACAAACAGCGTGGGGTGGCCGCGCGGGTCGCGCGACCACCCCACGTTCCCATGACGTGTCAGTGTCAGGTGTTCTCGCTTCGGGCACCGCGCGAGCGGCGCCGACGACGCTCGCGGCCCTCGTTCTCGTCCCCGGATCCGGCCTCCACGGTCGCCTCCTCCGTGGTCTCCTCGCCGCCGCTCTCGGTCTCGGACTCGATGACCTCGACCGGGACCAGTGAGAGCTTGCCGCGGTCGTCGATCTCGCGGATCTCCACCTGGATCTTCTCACCGATATTGATGACGTCGTCCAGGTTCTCGATCCGCTGGCCGCCGTGCAGCTTGCGGATCTGGGAGATGTGCAGCAGCCCGTCCTTTCCGGGAAGCAACGAGACGAACGCGCCGAACGCGGTCGTCTTCACGACCGTGCCGAGGTAGCGGTCGCCCACCTCGGGCATGGTGGGGTTGGCGATGCCGTTGATCGTGTCGCGCGCGGCCTCGGCGGAGGGGCCGTCGGTGGCACCGATGTAGATCGTGCCGTCGTCCTCGATCGTGATGTCGGCGCCGGTCTCGTCCTGGATCGAGTTGATCATCTTGCCCTTGGGGCCGATGACCTCGCCGATCTTGTCGACGGGTACCCGCACTGTGAGGATGCGCGGCGCGTGCGGACTCATCTCGGCCGGACGCTCGATGGCCTCCTGCATGACGTCCAGGATGGCCAGCCGGGCTCCCCTGGCCTGCTGCAGCGCCGCGGAGAGCTGGGAGGCGGGGATCCCGTCGAGCTTGGTGTCGAGCTGCAACGCGGTGATGAGTTCCCGGGTCCCGGCGACTTTGAAGTCCATGTCACCGAACGCGTCCTCGGCACCGAGGATGTCGGTCAGTGTCACGTACTCGTCGCCGTCGCTGACCATCCCCATGGCGATGCCGGAGACCATCTCCTTGAGTGGGACGCCCCCGGACATGAGTGACATCGTCGAGGCGCACACCGACCCCATGGAGGTGGAACCGTTGGACCCGATGGCCTCGGAGACCTGCCGGATCGCGTAGGGGAACTCCTCGCGCGAGGGCAGCACCGGGATGAGCGCCCTTTCGGCGAGCGCCCCGTGGCCGATCTCGCGCCGCTTGGGAGAGCCGACACGCCCGGTTTCCCCGGTGGAGTACGGCGGGAAGTTGTAGTTGTGCATGTAGCGCTTGGTCTTCTCGGGGTTGAGAGTGTCGACCGTCTGCTCCATGCGCAGCATGTTCAGCGTGGTGACACCCAGGATCTGGGTCTCGCCACGCTCGAACAGCGCCGAGCCGTGCACTCGCGGCACCACCCCGACCTCGGCGCTGAGCTCACGGATGTCCTTGGGGCCGCGGCCGTCGATGCGCACGTGGTCGCGCAGCACACGCTCGCGCATCAGCTGCTTGGTCAGTGAACGGAACGCCGCGCCGATCTCCCGCTCGCGGCCCTCGAAGTCCTCCAGCAGCTTCTCCCCGGCCAGCGCCTTGACCCGGTCGAGCTCGACCTCGCGGTCGTGCTTGTCGGCGATGGTCAGCGCCTCGGCCAGCTCCGAGCGTACGGCGCCGTCGACCGCCTGGTAGACGTCGTTGGCGTAGTCCAGGTAGACGGGGAACTCCCCGGTCTCCTTGGCGGCCTGGTCCGCCAGCGCCTGTTGGGCCCTGCAGAGCACCTTGATGAACGGTTTCGCCGCCTCGAGCCCCTCGGCGACGGTCTGCTCGTTGGGGCCCACCTCGCCGTCGGCCACGAGCTGCAGCGTGTTCGGGGTGGACTCGGCCTCGACCATCATGATCGCGACGTCGCCGTCGTCGAGCACACGGCCGGCGACGACCATGTCGAACGTGCCGTTCTCCAGCTCGGTGTGCGTGGGGAAGGCCACCCACTGGCCCTCGATCAGCGCCACGCGCACACCACCGATCGGCCCGGAGAACGGGAGCCCGGCCAGCTGGGTGGACATCGACGCCGCGTTGATCGCGACCACGTCGTACAGGTGGTCGGGGTGCAGCGCCATGATCGACTCGACGATCTGGATCTCGTTGCGCAGCCCTTCCTTGAAGGAGGGGCGCAGTGGCCGGTCGATGAGCCGGCAGGTGAGGATGGCGTCCTCGGACGGCCGACCCTCACGGCGGAAGAACGAGCCGGGGATGCGCCCGGCGGCGTACATGCGCTCCTCGACGTCCACCGTCAGCGGGAAGAAGTCCAGGTTCTCCTTCGGCCGCTTCGACGCTGTCGTGGCCGAGAGCACCATCGTCTCGCTGTCGAGGTAGGCGACGGCGGAGCCGGCTGCCAGCTGGGCCAGCCGGCCGGTCTCGAAGCGGATGGTCCGGGTGCCGAAGCGACCGTTGTCGATCACTGCCTCGGCGGAATACGCGCCCTCCATGGGCGACCTCCTGTACGGTCGGATACTCGAAGGTCCCGCGTTCGTACCCCGGAGAAAGTGCTCGTCGAGATATCGTCTCGGCCAGTTGAGCGAAACGGGAGGTCCCGGTCGCGCTCTCTGGGTCCTGACTGCCGGCCATCGATCGAAGCCTCCGGCACGTCCCGAAGCGGACGGGCCGAAGACCACTACCGAGGACCGGCCCCGACGCGAGTGCCAAGGGCAGATGACACGGGAGGTCTTCAGGATTGCGGTTGTCTCTCACACTGTAGACACTCTGACCACTGTGGGAGGTGCCCCCTGGCCACAGCGTTCTGTTGCCTACGATACTAAGAAAGGGAGTGGCGTGCGCCACTCCCTTGCCTCACCTCGATTAACGACGCAGCCCAAGACGTTCGATGAGCGTGCGGTAGCGGGTGATGTCCTTCTTGGCGATGTACTTCAGCAGCCGCCGCCGACGGCCCACCATCAGCAGCAGGCCGCGCCGGCTGTGATGGTCCTGCTTGTGCGTCTTCAGGTGCTCGGTCAGCTGCGTGATCCGGTGCGTGAGCAGTGCGACCTGGACATCGGGTGAGCCGGTGTCGCCCTCTGTGGTGGCGAAATCGGCGATGATCTTTTCCTTGGTGGCAGTGTCGATCGACACGGCTCTCCTTCTATTTCGGTACGCGGTTCTCGTCGGCCCACCGCACAACGCTCCCAAGGGGGCGGCGCGGGTCGGGTGACCATGCGTACGTACAGTCACCACGTACTGGGGTTGACCTGCCCTCCACCCGCGAGCGATGGGCGGGTCGCCACACCCGATCGCCGGTGCTCGGCCACCACAGTGGTGCCGGCACGCGCCGCGGCAGGGGCAACGTCTCGAGTTTAGCGCAACAAACGAGGTCACCGAACCGACAGCGGCCTCAGGCGTCGTCCAGCAGCTCGCGAGCCCGCCGCACGTCGGCGTGCATCGCCTCGATCAGTTCCGCCACACTGTCGAAACGCACCATGGGGCGGATGTTGGACGCGAACTCCACCCCGAGCGTCTCCCCGTAGACGTCCAGGTCATCGCGGTCGAGCGCGTAGGCTTCGACGCTGCGCGCGCTCCCCTCGAACGTCGGGTTGGTGCCGACCGAGATCGCCGACGGCCACGAGGAATCCTCGTCGGGCCGCCGGTCGGGACGCAGCAACCATCCCGCGTACACTCCGTCGGCCGGGATCGCCGTGTCCGGGGGACACTCGACGTTGGCGGTGGGAAACCCCAGCAGCTCCCGTCCCCGAGCCGCCCCGTGGACGACGCGGCCCTCGACGCGGTGGGGGCGGCCGAGGCAGTACCGTGCCCGCTCCACGTGCCAGTTCTCGATGAGCCACCGGATCAGTGTGGAGGTGAGGGGCTCGGCGGCTGGATCGGAGACCAGCGGCACGCCGTCAGCCTCGAAGTCGTACTTCTCACCGAGGGTCCGCAACATGCCGACGTCGCCCGCGGCGCGGTGCCCGAAACGGAAGTCCTCCCCCACGACAACCGCGGCGGCGCGCAACCGGTCCACCAGCACGCGCCGCACGAACTCCTCGGCGGAGAGGTCGGCCAACTCGCGTGTGAACGGCAGTACGCACACCGCGTCGGCCCCGTGCCGTTCCAGCAGCTGTTCCTTGCGGGCCTGGGGCGTGAGCACCGCGGGCCGCGGCGCCGCGCGCACAACGGTGTCGGGGTGGGGGTCGAAGGTGACGACCACGACGGGAAGCCCCAGCTCCCGGGCGCGTTCCCTGGCCCTGCGGACAACGTCCTGGTGACCCAGGTGCACCCCGTCGAAAACCCCGATGGTCACAACGGACCGGCCCCAGTCGTCCGGAACCTCCACCAGTCCCCGCCAGCTCCGCACGTCGAACAGCTCCCCTCGAACGGATCCCCGGACGGGCCGGGCTCCCGCCCCAGGGTGCCACCCGGGCCGGCCCGAACCGGTAGCCGGATCGTGCCGACCGGTGTGGTCAGGCGGCCGCGAACACCACGATCGGCTTGCGGTAACCGGGGGTGTGCTCCCCGAGCGCGACAACCGTGCCGTCGGGGGCGAACAGCCCGACCGTGCCCTTCCCCAGCTCGTCGGGGGGGATCCAGTTGCCATGGGTGACCTTGCGGGCCTCGGTGTCGTTGAGGACCCGGGCCGGGAACGCGGCGGCCACCGCGTCCGTGAGCGACACCAGGGTGAACTCCTCGGCGAGCCGCTCGAGAGTGGCGGCCCGGTCGAGGTCGTAGGGGCCCACACGGGTTCGGCGAAGTCGGGTCAGGTGTCCTCCGGCGCCGAGCGCGGCCCCCAGGTCGCGCGCGAGCGCCCTGACGTAGGTCCCACTGGAGCAGGTGATCGTGGCGTCGAGGTCGACGAGTGCCTCGTTCCCCTCGGTGACCCGCCGAACCGCGTGGACCGTGAACTCCGAGACGGTGACCGGACGCGCCGCGAGGTCCACCTCGGTACCGGCCCGCGCTGACTTGTACGCCCGCTTCCCGTTCACCTTGATCGCGCTGACCTGCGGGGGAACCTGGTTAATGGTGCCCGTCAGCGCCCGGACTCCACGGTGGATCGCGTCGTCGGCCACCCCGTCGGCCCCGGCCCGTTCCACGGTCTCACCCTCGGCGTCGTCGGTGTTCGTGGTCGCGCCGAGCCGGATGGTGGCCTCGTAGACCTTCTCGGTGAGCGTGAGGTGGCCCAGCAGTTTGGTCCCCCTGCCGACCCCGAGGACGAGCACCCCGGTGGCCATGGGGTCGAGGGTTCCGGCGTGGCCCACCTTGCGCGTGCCCGCGAGACGGCGGGTACGCGCGACGACGTCGTGTGACGTCCAGCCCTCGGGTTTGTCGACGATGACGACACCGCTACCGGTCATAGTGTTCCTAGCGTGCGGGGGGCGGATCGTGTTCGGGGAGTGGCCGGGCCGACCGTCCCCTAACCGTCCTCCTCCTCGTCGTGTTCGCGCGGCTGCCGGTACGGATCGGGGTCGCCCGCGGGCTGGGCCGTGGCGGCGGTGCGTGCCACCTCGGCGTCCATGTCTCGGGCCTTGCTCAGCAGCTCCTCGATGTGCGCCGCGTTCTGCGGCACCTCGTCGCGCTCGAAGGTGAGGCTCGGTGTGTGTCGCAGCCCGGTCTGCCGACCGACCTCGGTGCGGATAACGCCTTTGGCGCTCTCCAGCGCGGCGGCCGTGCCCGCCCTGTCCTCGTCGGAGCCGAACACGGTGTAGTAGACGGTGGCGTCGCGCAGGTCGTTGGTGAGGCGCGCGTCGGTCACGGTCACGAACCCCAGACGCGGATCCTTGATTCGGCGTTCCAACATCCCAGCCACGATCCGCTGGATCCGATCCGCGAGCCTCTGCGCACGTGCGGCGTCAACCATGGTCCTAATCTTCCTCTCGCCCGAACAGCCGGTGCCGTGCCGAGAGCAGCTCGATCTCGGGGCGCCCGGCGACCAGGCGCTCGCAGTTGTCGAGTACCTGGGTACAGTGCGACGCCGTCGAGGCGACCACAGCGACACCGATCTCGCTTCTCCGGTAGAGGTCCTGGCCGCCCGTCTCGGCGACGGACACCGAGAACTTGCGCTGCAGTTCGGCCACGATGGGGCGGACGACCGAACGCTTCTGCTTCAGCGATCTGACGTCGCCAAGCAGCACGTCGAGCGTCAAGGCACCAACGAACACGCTCTCACCCCGGCTCCGCTTTGCCCATATATACACCGGATTACCCGGTGGTGCCGCGACCACGCGGCACGACGTGGCCGGACGCGACCACCCGGACCCCGGCCGATCGGCCGGGGTCCGGGCACGACGCTCAGCGCGCGTTACTCACGCGGCTTCTCGCGCATCTCGTACGTCTCGATCACATCGCCGATACGGAGGTCGTTGTAGCCGACCCCGATACCGCATTCGTAACCGTCGCGGACCTCGGTCGCGTCGTCCTTGAACCGGCGCAGCGAATCGACACTGAGGTTCTCCGAGACGACCACGCCATCGCGGATGAGCCGCGCCTTGGCGTTACGCCGGATGATGCCGGTGCGCACGATCGCACCCGCGACATTGCCGACCCTGGGCACCTTGAAGACCTCGCGGATCTCGGCGCTGCCGAGTTGGGCCTCCTCGTAGATGGGCTTGAGGAGCCCCTTGACGGCGGCCTCGATCTCGTCGATCGCCTGGTAGATCACCGAGTAGTAGCGGATGTCGACGCCCATGCGGTCGGCGAGCTCGCTGTTCTTGCCTTCGGGGCGAACGTTGAAGCCCACGATGATCGCGTCGGCGGAGGCGGCCAGGTTGATGTCGTTCTGCGTGATCGCGCCGACACCACGACCGATCACACGGATGCTCACCTCGTCGCCGCCGACGTCGATCTTCTGCAGGGACTCCTCCAGAGCCTCGACGGAACCGGACATGTCACCCTTGATGAGCAGGAGCAGCTCGTTGCGCTCCCCCTCCTCCAGAGTCCGCTGCCAGTTGTCGAGCGTGACCCGACGGCTGGACTTCGCCTGCTGGGCGAACCGCTCGCGCGCCTCGCGCTGTTGGGCGATCTGACGCGCCACCCGGTCGTCCTTGACGACCAGGAAGCTGTCACCCGCGCTGGGAACGTTGGTCAGGCCGAGCACCTGGACCGGCCGGGACGGCTCGGCCTCCTGCACGTTCTTGCCGTGCTCGTCGAGCATGGCGCGCACGCGGCCGTAGGCGTCGCCGCAGACGATCGACTCTCCCACTCGCAGCCGGCCACGCTGCACCAGGACGGTGGCCATGGAACCGCGGCCACGGTCGAGGTAAGCCTCGATCGCCAGCCCCTGGGCCTCCATGTCGGGGTTGGCCCGCAGGTCCAGAGCGGCGTCGGAGGTGAGGATCACGGCCTCCAGGAGAGCGTTGAGGTTCTCCCCCTTGAGCGCGGAGATCTCGACCATCTGGACCTCACCGCCGAGCTCCTCGGCGACCACACCGTACTCGGTGAGCTGCGCCCGGACCTTCTGCGGGTCGGCACCCTCGACATCGATCTTGTTGAGCGCGACCACGATCGGGACCCCGGCCGCCTTGGCGTGGTCGATGGCCTCCGCCGTCTGCGGTTTCACGCCGTCGTCGGCGGCGACCACCAGGATCGCGATGTCGGTCGCCTGCGCACCACGGGCACGCATAGCGGTGAACGCCTCGTGGCCGGGGGTGTCGATGAAGGTGATCTTGCGATCCTCCCCATCGACCTCGGTGCCGACCTGGTAGGCGCCGATGTGCTGGGTGATACCACCGGCCTCGCCGCTGACCACGTTGCTGTTCCGGACGGAGTCCAGCAGCTTGGTCTTACCGTGGTCGACGTGACCCATGACGGTCACGACCGGTGGGCGCGGCCGCAGGTCCTGGTCGGACCCGGCGTTCTCGCCGAACTCGATCGAGAACGACTCTAGCAGCTCGCGGTCCTCGTCCTCGGGGCTGACGACCTCCACGCTGTACCTGAGCTCGTCGCCGAGTAGCTGCAGCGTCTCGTCGGGCAACGACTGCGTGGCGGTGGTCATCTCGCCCAGGTGCATCATCACCTGGACCAACGACGCCGGGTTGACGCCGATCTTGTCGCCGAAGTCGGACAGTGAGGCGCCCCGCGACAGCCGGATCGTCTGGTTGTTGCCACTGGGGATCTTGACGCCGCCGAACGACGGCGCCTGCATGTCGTTGAACTCTTGACGCCGCTGCTTCTTCGACTTGCGCGCGCGCCCCGGACGCCCTCCCGGACGCCCGAACGCACCGGCGGTACCGCCGCCGCGGCCCCGGCCACCACTGCCGGGACGGCCCCCGGGCCCGCCGGGACGCGGAGCGCCGCCGCCTCCGGGGGCCGGGCGCTGGCCGGTGCCGGCCGGTGCGCCGCCACCGCGGCCGCCGCCACTGGGACGGCCTCCGCCGCCACCGCCTCCGCTGCCGCCGCGGCCGCCGCCACTACCGCGGCCACCGCGCTCACCGCCCCCGCTGGGAGCGGGCCGCGAGGCCGGCATGTTCATCGGGGTGGGACGCGGGCCACCGGGACGCGGGCCGACGTCGGCCGGAGTGGGGCGCTGGCCGCCGGACTGGCCACCCGGACGCGGCGCCTGGGAACGCTGGCCGCCACGCTCGCCGGCGCCACCGCCACCGGAACGCGTGCCGCCCTGGCTGCCCTGAGCGCCCTGGCCGCCTTGGCCACCCTGGCTACCCTGAGCGCCCTGGCCGCCTTGGCCACCCTGAGCGCCCTGGCCGCCCTGACCGCCCTGCGGACCGGGCTTGGGGCCGGGACGCGGTGTCTGCTTGGAGCCCATGCCGGTGGCTGTCGACGCGAACGGGTTGTTACCCGGACGCGGACCGGCGCTCGGGCGCGGCGACTGCGGACGCGGCCCTTTTCCACCGCCTTCGGAACGTCCCGAACCGCGCTCGCCACGCTCGGAGCGTCCACCACCGGACTTGGAGCCCGGCGGGCCGGGCTTCGGCGCCGCGGGGCGAGGCCCCGGCTTGGGTGTCTCTCCCGAGGGGGTGGTGGGACGCGCCGGCCCCGGCTTCGGGGCGGGCTTGGAAGACGCGGGCGCGGAGGCCGCGTCACCGTCGCCGCTCGTGCCACTGTCCGTATCCTCTTGGACGGACTCCGAGGGGGATGTGGGCTCGGCGGGAGCCTGCGTCTGCTGCGTCTGCTGCTCCTGAGAGCGGGACTTGCGCTGACCGCCGCTCTTCTTCTGCTCCGCCTGCTTGGGCTGCTGCTCCGCCTGTGACTGGTCGGAGCCGCCGTCGCTGTTGAACGCTTCCTTGAGTCGGCGAACGACGGGCGCCTCGATCGTCGAGGACGCCGACCGCACGAATTCTCCCATTTCGTTGAGCTTGGCCAGAACAGCCTTGCTCTCTACGCCGAACTCCTTCGCGAGTTCGTATACCCGGACCTTCGCCACTGCTCTCCTCTATCTCGGTCCGGGACATGGGTCTGTGCCGCCGGACCGTCGCTAACTTGACGCACTCATCGCTGCGTACTCATCGAGCGCTCATCGCAATCTCGACCCGCTTCCTCGTCGCTACACAACAATGGGTCAGTTGCTGTCGGACATGCCGACATGGCTAGACCCACCGACCACGGTTATTACAACCGAATGGGCGGCGTGATCATTCCAACCCTATCTGGAACCACCACCGACACCAACGCGTGGGACGGCGATGTGGGCGGCGACCTCGGAGGTGTCCACCCCCTCCGTCGACCTGAAGGCCCGTTTGAAAGCCTTCCGCCGCTCGGCCTGTTCCCAGCACCGTTGGTCGGCGTGCAGATAGGCACCTCGGCCCGGCAGGCGCCGCGCAGGGTCCGGAACAACCGTGACACCGTCGACGACCAGCCGCAACAGGTCGGACTGAGCTGCCCGCGACCGGCACCCTACGCACGTGCGAACGGGGGACGGCCTTCCACTGGAGTCCATTCTAACGCGCTGGCGCATCCGTCGGACCCGTCGCGTGGTCGGTGCCCTCGTCCGGCGGCGCGCCGGTGAAGGGGTTGATGGGCTCGTCGGCCGGGTCGGAGTCGGACCGGATGTCGATACGCCAACCGGTGAGTCGGGCGGCCAGCCGCGCGTTCTGTCCCTCCTTGCCGATCGCCAGCGACTGCTGGTAGTCGGGCACGACCACCCGCGCGACCTTGCCCGCGGCGTCGAGCACCTCCACGTCGCTGACCCGGGCGGGCGACAGCGCGTTACCGACGAAGACCGCTGGATCGTCGGAGTGGTCGACGATGTCGATCTTCTCCCCGTTCAGCTCCGCCATGACGTTGCGGACCCTGCTTCCCAGCGGACCGATGCAGGCGCCCTTGGCGTTCACCCCGGCCTTGTTCGACCGGACCGCCATCTTGGTGCGGTGCCCGGCCTCGCGCGCGATCGCCGAGATCTCGACGGTCCCGTCGGCGATCTCGGGAACCTCCAGCTCGAACAGCTTGCGCACCAGGTTCGGGTGGGTGCGCGAGAGTGTCACGGAGGGACCACGATGCCCCTTACGCACCTGCACGACGTAGGCCCGGATACGCTCACCGTGGCCGTACACCTCACCGGGCACCTGCTCCTGGGGCGGCAGGATGGCCTCGATCTTGCCCAGGTCCACGAGAACGTTGCGCGGGTCCTTGCCCTGCTGGATCAGCCCGGAGACGATGTCCGCCTCCCGCCCGGCGTACTCGCCGAGCGTCAGCTCGTCCTCGGCGTCGCGCAACCGCTGCAGAATGACCTGCTTCGCGGTGGACGTCGCTATCCGGCCGAAACCAGCGGGAGTGGCGTCGTACTCCCGCAGCACGTTTCCCTCGTCGTCGGTCTCGGCGGCCCACACGACAACGTGCCCGGTGGAGCGGTTCAGCTCGACCCGCGCCGAGACCCGCGCGCCCTCCTGACGGTGGTAGGCGATCAGCAACGCGTCCTCGATCGCTTTCACGACCAGGTCAACGGAGATGTCCTTCTCGCGCTCCAAGCTGCGTAGGACACTCATATCGATATCCACGGGGCTCCCCCTCTAGTCCGCCGCGCCCGAGTCGCCGTCGCGCCGAAATTCCACCTGGACCTTGCCGCGCCCCAGGTCAGAGTACTTGTACGTGTGCACCTGACCATCCGTTTCGAGGGTTACGCCGGAATCGTCGGCGTCCACCACCCGACCTCGCGCCTCACCACCCTCGGTGAGCTGCGCGTGCACCAGGTGCCCGCGCGACCGCCGCCAGTGCCGCGGTTCGGTGAGCGGCCGGTCCACACCCGGCGACGTCACTTCGAGGACGTAGGGGGACTTGCCCATAGCATCGGACGTGTCGAGCGTAGCGGAGATCCTCTGGCTCACCTCCCCGACGGAGTCGAGATCGACGCCCTCGTCGGAGTCCACCACCACACGCAGCAGGCGGCGCTTGCCGGCCGGGGTGACCTCGATGGCCTCCAGGTCCAGTCCGGCCTCGGCCAGGACCGGCCTGATCAGCTCGGCGAGACGGGCATGACGAGCCTGCGCGCCCATCAGAGATCCTCCTCGGCGAATTCCACCCGCGTCCCGACTTTCCCGGACGGGGCGGTCCAGCTCTGCATATAGGTCTTCCACGCGTCACCATGACGGCGGTTTGTTTTCAAGAGTATCCACATTCCAGGGTTGCCCAGGCATCCTATGACGGTCCGCGTGCCAGAACAGTCCGGTTCCGCCGCGCGCGCACAGGTCCGAATCATCGGACCGCCGTGGAAAAATACGAGGGACGTGTCCGTGATGCCGGTCTTGGTCGCCGCAGGACGAGACACCCGGTTCCACCACGTTCGGGAGGCAGGTTTGGCTCACCCGCGCGACGCCCTCAGCCGCCGCACGCTCCTCATCAGCGCCATCGCGGCACTCACCGTAACGGGCGCGAGTGGGTGCCGGGGCTCCCGGTGGTACCCGAGCGAGGTCACCCCCAACGAGTACGTCCTGCGTTCGGTCATCGCCGGCAAGAAGCGGACGATCACCCGGTACGAGACCGCCCTGGCCAACGAGGACGGCCCCACGGATCTCCTGGAGCGGCTCCTCGGCCGTCATCGACACCACCTCGAGACGTTACGCGAGCGACTGCCCGAGCACGGCAACGACGAACCGTGGGCACCGGAGAACTCCCCAGACGCCAGTACGTCGAGCGGCCCCGACACGGCGGCGGAGACAGCGCCAGCGTCAGTGTCGGTGTCGGGGCTGCGCGTGGCCGAGGAGAGCGCGGCCGGAGAGCGTCCCCGGCAGCTCCCCAAACTCACCGACCCCGGTCTGGCCCAGCTCATCGCCTCCATCGGGGCTTGCGAGGCCGCCCACGCCCACCTGCTCAAGGAGGAAGGTTGAGCGCGGACAGTCCCGCCGAGGACGAACCCAGCGACGCCGAGGCCCTGCAGAACGCGCTGCGCGCCGAGCACGCGGCCGTGTACGGCTACGGGTTCATCGGGGCGCACTGCGAGGGTGAGGACCGCGAGCGTAGCCGCGAGTGCCTGGACGCGCACCGCACGAAGCGCGACGCGCTCCGAAGCGCGCTGGTGCGGCTCAACGTCTCGCCCGCCGCCTCGAAGGCCGCGTACGCGCTTCCGGACTCGACCGACAGGGACACCCTCGGCACGTTCGCGGCGGAGCTGGAGGAACGCACCACCCACGGCTATCTGCGACTCGCCGCCGCCAGTGACACCTCACTGCGCGACCTGGCCGCGCGTGCTCTCCAGGAGGCCACGATCCGCGGCCTGCGGTGGGGCGCCGAACTCGTCGACCTGCCCGGTTTCCCGGACGGGACCGGCGCCCCCGGCGGCGAGGACGTCGCCGGTGACTAACGCCACGACTCGTTGTTCCCGAGATGTGGCGGATCAGTCTCCCCGAACGATGGCGGCGACCCGCTCGACGGCGCCGTCGAGCGCGATCTCCTCGCGTTCGCCACTGGCGCGGTCGCGCACCTCGAGCACGCCCTGGTCCAGGCCCTTCCCGACGATCACACTGGTTGGGACACCGAGCAGTTCGGCGTCGGTGAACTTCACCCCGGGTGAGACGTTCCTTCGGTCGTCCACGAGCACCCGGATCCCCAGAGCCTCCAGCTCGCCGGCGACGCGCAGCGCGACCTCGACCTGGTCCCCCTTGCCGGTGCCGATGACGTGCACGTCGGCCGGGGCCACCACGCGCGGCCAGACGATGCCCTTGTCGTCGTGGGACTGCTCCACGATCGCGGCGACCACCCGGGAGACCCCGATGCCGTAGGAGCCCATGGTGATTCGCTTGGGCTTGCCGTCGGGGCCGAGCGCGTCGAGCTCGAAGGCGTCGGTGTACTTGCGGCCGAGCTGGAACACGTGGCCGATCTCGATCCCACGCGCGGTGTAGAGGGTGCCCTCGTCCTCGGGTGAGGGGTCGCCGTCGCGGACGTCGGCGACGTCGATCACACCGTCGGGGACGAAGTCGCGCCCGCACACCAGGTCGACGACATGATGGTCGGCCTGGTCGGCACCGGTGGCCCAGCGGGTGCCCTCGACAACGCGGGGATCCGCCAGGTAGCGCAGCTTGTTCCGCAGCAGCGCGTTCGGCCCGACGTAGCCCTTCACCAGGAACGGGTGGGCCTCGAAGTCCTCGTCCTCGAGCAGCGCCACCTCGGCCGGCTCCATCGCGGCCTCCAGGCGCTTCATGTCGACGTCGCGGTCGCCGGGCACGCCGATGCCCACGATCTCCCACTCGTCCTCGCCGGGCTGACGGATCTTGACGAGGACGTTCTTCAGGGTGTCGGCCGCGGTGAAGGTACGACCCAACCCGGCGTCGTTGAGGAAGTCGACCAGCGTCTCGATGGTCGGGGTCTCCGGCGTGTGGTGCGCCTGGGCCTCGGGAAGACCCTCGATGGGCCGCGCGGGCGGAGCAGGGGTGCGGACCGCCTCGACGTTGGCGGCGTAGTCGGAACCGGTGCTGCGCACGAACGTGTCCTCGCCCGTGGGGGTCTCCGCGAGGAACTCCTCGGAGGCGGAGCCACCCATGGCGCCCGACATGGCCGACACGATCACGTACCGCAGCCCGAGCCGGTCGAACATCCGCACGTAGGCGTCGCGGTGCAGCTCGTAGGAACGCCGCAGGCCCTCGTCGTCGATGTCGAAGGAATAGGCGTCCTTCATGTGGAACTCGCGTCCTCGCAGGATGCCGGCCCGCGGCCGCGCCTCGTCACGGAACTTCTCCTGGACCTGGTACAGGATGACCGGAAAGTCCTTGTACGAGGAGTACTCCCCTTTGACCAGCTGGGTGAAGAGCTCCTCGTGGGTGGGCCCCAGGAGGTACTCGGCCCCCTTGCGGTCGGCCACCCGGAACACGCTGTCGCCGTACTCCGTCCAACGTCCGCTGGCCTCGTAGTACTCGCGCGACACCAGCGCGGGCAGCAGTACCTCCTGGCCACCGATCCTGCTCATCTCCTCGCGGATGACGGAGGCCACGTTCTCCAGCACCAGCTTGCCGAGCGGCAGCCACGAGTGGACCCCGGGCGCGACCCGGCGCACGTATCCGCCGCGGGCCAGCAGCTTATGGCTCGGCACCTCGGCGTCCGCCGGGTCCTCGCGCAGGGTGCGCAGGAACAGGGTCGACATCCGCAGCAGCACTGCCACTCCTCGGTTCGCGGGTTCGGTCGCGGGACGGAACGGACAGGGTGTGGCCGGATCGTCCTCCCCTGTGGGGAGAGCAGTCACGGCGTCCCCTGAAGAGAATCCAGGCTAACGCTCCTGGCAACTGATCGGAGGA
Source organism: Halostreptopolyspora alba (assembly GCA_003725585.1). Lineage (GTDB taxonomy): Bacteria > Actinomycetota > Actinomycetes > Streptosporangiales > Streptosporangiaceae > Lipingzhangella > Lipingzhangella alba. The sequence goes on from RJMB01000021.1 coordinate 94,257, forward strand.
GCCGCGGCGCGGTCAGCGCGGCCGGCCATGGCACAGTCCCACGCGCGCACCGGACACGAGCGGACCCCACGAGAACGCTACGCGACGCCATCGCCACGAATCGCCACCGTTAATTCTGGACACGCCCAATCAACGCCAAGAAAACCCTCCCATAACACAACGTAGCGGGTACCGCGAAAACTACCGAAATGTAACTATTGCGCGAAAAGCGGCCCAACGCATACTGTGCTGGTTGGCGAGAACGCAACAGTGCGCGCACGACGCAACAGCGGCCTCGTCGCGCATATTAGGGGTCCCCCGCCTCTAATTGTGTGAGGAGCGACAACATGCCCGACACTGAAACCCATCACGACGAAGTGAGCTTCGACGTCAACGATCTCCCCACTGACGTGTTCGAACTGTCCGCAAAGGGCGTGACCGTGGACTCCCTCACCGCCGACACCGGACTCTCCGAGAGCCGCCAGGACCCGCCGCCCGGTAGCCAGTGCCGCCCCTGAGGACTCTCGCGGCCGACCAGGCGGCTCGGACGGGGTGTTCTGAACGCGCCCCGTCCGGGGCAACGGCGAGAACGGCGCCTTCGCGCCCCCGGAACGAGACGCACCGCACCGAAGGTCAGGACACACGTGGCCACGTCAATCACGTCCAACGCACCGGACTTCAGTCAATTCCGGATCGCGGAAACACGTGTCGTGCGCGGCTACGGTATCGACGTAACCGTGCTGTCCCGACTTAACCACGCAAAGACCTTCTCGGTCGTCCACACCCGCCTCGATCGTGAGGAATCGCTGGCCAACGAGGCCGCGGCCATATCCGACGCGCTGTTCACCATTATCGGGACCCTTTCCAACAGCCCGTCCAAACCACGGCCGCTCGGACTTCGACGCGCGATCCACCAGAAACGACTTCCGGACCGCCATAAATGGTCCACCGAGACGGCGGAACGTCTGCCCGCTTCGCCGCGCGCGCGTGTCACCACCTGGGCCGCCAAGGCGAGGGAACGGAGAGAGGCTCTCGGTGAGCCGCCAGCCCTTCGGGAGGCCGAGGTCGAGGACACGCACGCCGAACTCCAAGACATCGCCATGGACGCGCCATTCCAGCGCGGGTTGCCCCGGGACAGCCCCACCCTGTTCGAGGTGCCGCGCCCCTGGCTCACCGATCCGCTCCGGCCACGGCGGTCCTCACTCGTACGGCTGACCAAGTACGCCGTCCGGGCCGCGACCAAGACCAGCCCCTTCAGCACGTTCACGGCCAGCGGACGCGCCGGCGGGACCACCGACTCGACACCGGCCACCCGCCTGGCCACTCCCGGGTCGGCGCGATCCGCGCCCACCTGTTCCGCGACCGGATCGGCCCGTCGACGCGGCACGAACCCCAAATCCGCATGCTGGCGATGATCCCCCCTCAGGTACTGATCGTCCTCTCCGCGCGGTTCTGTCGGACGATGCGCGAGTACCAGGGGTTGTCCTACGCGCTGGCCCTGAAACACCTCGGTGTGGTCCGCCAGCTGATGTACACCGTGGCGGTCGCCATGGGCCTGGCTCCGCGCGCGCTCGGAGCCGGGGACACGGAGGCGTTCGGCGAGGCGGTCGGCAGCGACCACCTCGCCGAGTCCAGTGTCGGGGAGTTCATCCTCGGCAGCGGGAAACCAGAGTAGGGACGGGGGCGGTATGAAACTGTTGCTGCGGCCGGAAGCCTACCGCGCGGAAACCGAGAACGGGGTCTGCTTCCACACCCACGAGGGGCTGGTGTCCCTCACCGGAGCATCGGTGGCGCGGTGGGTGGACCGGCTGGCCCCCCACCTCGACGGCACCCGCTCGCTGGACGAACTCACCTCGGGGCTCGACGCGGCCCGGGCGGACCTGGTGGAGCGACTGGTCACCGAACTGGTCTCCGCGGGGGTCGTACGCGAGGTGCCCGGTCCCGGGGATCCCGAGCCGACCACCGACTCCCCGGAGGAGCGCTTCCTGGCCTACTTCCTGGCCGAGCCCGGCCCCGCGTTCACGCGCTTCCGCGACGGTGGCGCGCTCATCGTCGGCTCCCCTCCCGTCACGGACGCGGTAGCACGGGCCTGCGCCGACGCCGGAATCGCGAAGGTCGAGGTGGTGAACAACGACGCCCTACCGCACGACCCCCGCGAGTTGGCGGGACGAATCGGGGAAACGGCCATCGTGTTGCACGCGCGCGCCGGCCCCGACCTGCGAACGGCTCGGCTGCTTCGCGAGCTGTGCGCCGGTTCGGACACCGTGCTCGGCCACCTGGCCCTACTCGGTCGGGAACCGTGGCACGGTCCCGTCGGCGGGGTCCACGAGGGGGCCGCCAGTTGGGAGAGCGGATGGCGCCGGCTTGTCGCGGCGGGTCGGGGAACCGGGGACGCCGCCGGTCCGAGCGCGCCGAAGGGGCCGGACGAGCGCGCCGTGACCATCGCGGCGATCCAGCTGGCGCATCGGGCCTTCCGGGTTGCCAGCGGGCTGGTCCCCCGTACGGAGCAGGACGAGCTGGTCCGGGTGGACCCCCGAAGTTACGCGAGCGAGCACCACACGTTCCTGGCGCACCCGTTCGAGGCCGCACGGGAGCCCGCGGGCGAGACCCACTTCACGAACACCGTCGCGGAACTCGGATCGGGGGAACCGTTGGACGGGGCGGTCGTGTCACAACGCGGCGCTCCCCTGGTGGACAGGCGCGTCGGTGTCCTCCTGGAGCTCGACGAACGCGCGTTCTCCCAGATCCCGTTGCGCGTCAGTGCGACCACGGTCGCGGACCCGGTCGGGTTGCTCGGGTCCGGCGGCCAGCGACCGACGGTGATCGGCGTCGGCACGGACACCACTACCGCACGCTACGACGCCGCCATGCTCGGCTACGCCACCTACGGAACGCTCATGGTCGACCCCAGGCGCCTTCTCGGCCCCGACCGGACGAGCGCGTACGGCGACGTGCCCGAGGAGGCCCTGGACGAGCTGCGGTCCGGCCACCGTCCCGGCTTCGTCCGCGGCTTCCGGCTCCGTGACCGGAGCCCGTGCGTGATTCCGGCCGAGCGCGCGTTTCCGCTCCTCACCGGCACGGTTCCGCCGTCGTGGCCGGTGACCGGAAGCGCCGCGGGCCACACCTGGCACGAGGCCCTGGAGCGGGCCCTCCTGGGGCACTGCCGTGCGATCGCGGAGCGGCGCGTCGCCACCGCCACCACCCCGTTTCCCACGGTCGGACTCGACGCCGCGCCGCTGGACGAGCGGGGGCAGCGTCACCGGGGGACACTGCGCGCGCTGGGCCTCACCCCAGAGATCCACGACCTCGGAGGGCTGCTCGGGGTGCCCTGCTACCTCGTCCGGGTCACGGGTCTGCCCGTCGCTCTCGCCGTGGGAACGACCAGCCAGCGGGCGCTCACCGACGGGCTGGCACAGGCCCTGCTCCACTACCAGGCCCACCACTTCGGGGAGCCCGACTACGCGCCACCCGAGGGACCCGACCTTGCGCCCGGGTTGCGCGGAGGCCCGGGAACGCCCGAGGAGCGCTCCGTCGACCTCGACACCCTCGCGCGCGTGGCCGAGGACGCGGGCGGAACCCCCGTCGCGGTACCGCTCGACCACGATCCCGAGGTGACCCGCAGGATGCCCTACACGGTGCAGGTGGTGCTCGACAATGGCTGAGACGTCGGATCCCTGGCTGCTCGTGCTCGGCGAGGGAACGCTCGCCGACGCCGTGCGCGCGCTGCCCGAGGCGCACGGGAGGGGTGCCCGCCGTTCCGGTGCCCCCACACTCGTCGTTCCGGTCAGTGACCACTGGGTCGCCGACCACGACAAGACACGGGAACGGTGCCGGCAGCGGGGGCTGACCATGCTCCCGGTGCGCACCGAACTGGGCAGGGTGGTGCTCGGGCCGCTCGAACGTCCGGGCAAGCCGGGATGCTCCCGCTGCGCCGACGCGCGCAGGGACCGCGCCCGGGAGGACGACGAATCAGCGGGGCTTCGCGCCATCCGCGAACGGCACGGCGCCGAGCTGTCCGCCACCAGCTCGGCGCTGCTCACCACACTGTCCGGGACCATGGTGGCGTCCCTGGTGGCCCAGGAGACGGAGCTGCGGGCCGCCGGCCGGGACACCAGCACCCGAGAGGCGCTGCTGCTGCTCGACCTGCGCACCCTCGAGGTCACCCGGCACCCCTTCCTGCCCGATCCGCGCTGCGTGATGTGTTCCCGGCCACGCCGCACGGCCGTCCCCGACCCGGTCCCGACGTCCCGCCCCAAGTCCGCTCCCGACCACTACCGGGTGGGCGGCCAGCCCGACCCGGACACGCTCGCCGACGTGTACGTCGACGCCGAGGCGGGTCTGGTGCGCCGGGTCGAGCAGGACACGTCGGGCGGCTACGTGCTGACGCGGGCCCCCTTCGGCCTGCGTGACAACCACCGTCGGCGACGTGCGGAGTTCGGGTACGGCCGCACCCGCACCCGCCCCGAGGGCCGGAGTACGGCGATCTGCGAGGCGCTGGAGCGCTACGCCGGACTCCAGCAGGGCGAGGAGCCCCAGCTCGTCCGGGCGGCCTATGTCGACGTCGCCGACAGGACCCTGGACCTGGGGCTCGTCGGCTGGCACCCGGAGGAGTCCTACGCCGACCCCGACTTCCCCTATCCGCGTTTCGACCCCAAGCGCCAGCGCGACTGGGTGCGGGGCTACTCCCTCACCGGGGAGCGGCCCGTCCTCGTCCCGGAGCGGCTGGCCTACTATGGCCCGCACCCCAGAGGGTCGCGTCGGGAGGGGATCCTCTTCGAGACGTCGAACGGCAGCGCGCTGGGTTCCTGCCCGGAGGAGGCGGCCCTCCACGGGATCCTGGAGTTCGTCGAGCGCGACGCGTTTCTGGTCACCTGGCACGCCGGCCTGCGGATGCCCCGGGTGGACCCGGACTCCGCCACCGACCGCGCGATCCCCATGGTGGTCCACGAGCTGGGCCGACGAACGGGGTACCACGTGACCATCCTCGACATCACCATGGAACAGGGCATCCCCTGCGCGCTCGCGGTGGCCGTGCGCGACGGCGACGACCCGGACCGGCCGAAAGCGGCGTGCGCGGTGGGTTCCCACCTCATCGCCGAGCGCGCCGTGCGCGACGCCCTGGCCGAGCTGGGAGCCACGCTGGACACGCTTCCCACGGCCTACGCGAACAACCGTGAAAGGGTGGAGGCCATGGTCGAGGATCCCGCCCACGTGCGGGAGATGTCCGACCACTCGCTGCTGTACGCGGACGAGCGCAGTTTCGACCGCTTCGCGTTCCTCACCGAACCCACGGCCACCCTGTCGATGAACGAGGCGTTCGGGGCCTCCCGTCCGGTGATCGCCCACCACGACCTGCGCGACGACCTGTCAGCGCTGCTGGAGCGGTTCACCGAGACCGGGCTCGACGTCGTCATGGTGGACCAGACCACCGTCGAGCTGACCCGGGCCGACCTGCGGTGCGTGAAGGTGTTCGTTCCCGGGATGCTCCCCATGACGTTCGGCCACCGCAACAGGCGGCTGTCCGGCGTCCCCCGGCTTCGGGAGGTTCCCGCCCTCCTGGGCCACACCGACCGGCCGTTGCTCGACTCCGAGCTGAACCCGTACCCGCACCCGTTCCCCTTCTCCTGACCCGGGTACCGGCCACCGAGCGCGGCACGCGGGGGCTCCTGGCAGCCATGCCCGATACGGCGGGGGCTTCCGTTTCCGCTCGGGCGCGCGGTCA
>RJMB01000022.1 GCA_003725585.1 Halostreptopolyspora alba
GGCGCACACAGTCGCGGGCGCCCCACCTACGGACCCTCCAGAACCCCGGCGGCACCCGAGCCTGTTACCGGGGCTCGCTGTCGACAAGTCGTCTCCGGCGGCCGTCACGCCGCGGCCGCCGGGGGCCTCGCGCCGCCCAGCGCGAGCACGCCGCCGGCTGGTACGGGCCTCACCCGTCCATCCCTCTCCGTACCAGCCGGCACCCCCTCCACCGGCCTAACCTGGCACCATGCGCCAATTCCTGGTTCCAGCGGCGGTCACGCTCGACCTGCTCTGCGTCGTGGTCTTCGTCGTCCTCGGGCGTGCCGAGCACCACGCGAGCCACGTCGTCTCCGGCGTGGCGGAGACCGCGTGGCCGTTCGCGGTCGCGCTGCTCGCGGGCTGGCTCCTCTCCCGTGCCTGGCGGGCCCCCACCCGAGTCGTGCCAACCGGGCTCGTGGTGTGGCCGGTCACCGTGGCCGGGGGAATGCTGCTGCGGGTCCTCACCGGCGGCACCACACAGCCCTCCTTCATCGTCGTCACCTCCCTCTTCCTCGGCGCGACCCTGCTGGGCTGGCGCGCCGTGGCCGCACTGCTCCGACGGCGCGCCGGCCGACCGGCCACCCCTCCACAACGGCCGGCCGCGCCGTGACCGGTTGTGGACTGGCCACGACACTGTCCCCTGCGGCACGATGGGGCACGCCCGTCCCCGAGCTCAGGGAGTCCTACATGGTCGACGACGTCACCATCGCCATCGCCACCGCCGTGGCGGGCACCATCGCCGAATCGGTGACCAAGAGCGGCGTCGAGGGGGTCAAGGCCCTGCGCCGGCTCCTACGCGACCGCTTCGGTGACCGCCCCAAGGCCCGTGAGGCGCTCGAGGCCGCACGCGACGACGACGGCGAGGACGCCACCCTCGTGCGGGAGCTGGCCACCCACATCGAGGAGGTGCGCGCCCAGGACCCCGAGGTGGGGCGGCTCGTCGAGGAGCTACGGCCGGAGTTCACCAACGCTCAGGGCGACGTGCACAACACGATCGTCGGCGAGGTCTCGGGAACGGCCGTCCAGGCCCGTGACATCGAGGGCGGGCTGAACATCGGCCGCTAGCCGCGCGTCCGGCGAGCCCAGCACACCACCTAGGCTTGACCATGTGAACGAGCAGGTCACCTCCTCAGCCGAACCCGCCGCCGATGCCGGCGGCACGGACGACCAGCCGGTCGGGGTCGGACCGTGGCCCGGCCCGTGGCCCCGGGCCGACCACTACGACCCCGAGCTGCTCGCCGAGGGCGACCGGCGCAACGTCGTCGACGAGTACCGGTACTGGCGGCACGAGGCGATCGTCGCCGACCTCGACGCCCGGCGCCACCCGTTTCACGTGGCCGTGGAGAACTGGGAGCACGACTTCAACATCGGCTCGGTGGTGCGCACCGCCAACGCGTTCGGCACCCGCGCGGTGCACATCGTGGGGCGGCGCCGGTGGAACCGGCGCGGCGCCATGGTCACCGACCGCTACCAGCACGTGTACCACCACCCGGACACCGCCACGCTCCTCTCCTGGGCCGGGGAGCGCGAGCTGCCAGTGGTGGGCATCGACAACCTGCCGGGCGCGCACCCGCTGGAGACCTACCCGCTGCCGCGCGACTGCGTCCTGCTGTTCGGCCAGGAAGGGCCGGGGCTCTCGCGGGAGGCCCGCGAGGTGTGCGCGGCGGTGCTCTCCATCTCCCAGTTCGGATCCACCCGGTCGATCAACGCCGGTGCCGCGGCCGCCATCGCCATGCACGCGTGGGTGCGTGCCCACGTGTTCGGCCAACACGTCTAGCCCGGGCTTCACACGAGCACCACGGACCGCGCGTGTTCCCGTCCCCCTGGGAAACGGGAGCCGGGGCGCCCGCGCCCGGGGGTGTGCCCCGGCCGGGCGCGGGCGGGGTGTTCGTGCGTGTCCTACTCGGCCGAACCCGTGGCCAACGACCCCAGCAGGTCGCGGTTGAGCTGGGAGATCGTGTCGAGTGGGATTCCCTTCGGGCACACAGCGGCGCACTCGCCGATGTTGGTGCAGCCGCCGAACTCCTCCTCGTCGTGCTGGTTCAGCATCTGCACCACGCGGGCGTCCCGCTCGGGCTGTCCCTGCGGCACCGAGCCCAGGTGGGTCACCTTGGCCGCGGTGAACAGCATTCCGGAGGCGTTCGGGCAGGCGGCCACGCAGGCGCCGCAGCCGATGCAGGTGGCCGCGTCGAACGCCCGGTCGGCGTCGGCCTTGGGCACCGGCGTGGCGTGGGCGTCGGGCGCCGACCCGGTGGGAGCGCTGATGTAGCCACCGGCCTGGATGATGCGGTCGAACGAGCTCCGGTCCACCACCAGATCCTTGACCACCGGGAACGCCTTGGCGCGCCACGGTTCGACGGTGATGGTGTCGCCGTCGTCGAAGCTGCGCATGTGCAGCTGGCAGGTGGTCGTGGTTTCCGGACCGTGCGCGACCCCGTCGATCACGACACCGCACGCCCCGCAGATGCCCTCGCGGCAGTCGTGGTCGAAGGCGATCGGCTCCTCGCCCGCCAGGGTGAGCTTCTCGTTGAGGACGTCGAGCATCTCCAGGAAGGACATGTCCGGTGAGACGTCCTCGACCTGGTAGGTGACCATCCGGCCCTCGTCGCCGGAGCTCCGCTGACGCCAAACGCGCAGGGTGATGTTCACTTGTAGCTCCGCTGCTTCATCTCGACGTACTCGTAGTTGAGATCTTCCTTGCGCAGCACCGGCGCCTGACCCGCCCCGGAGAACTGCCAGGCGGCGACGTAGCTGAAGTTCTCGTCGTCGCGCAGTGCCTCGCCGTCCTCGGTCTGGCTCTCAGCGCGGAAGTGCCCACCGCACGACTCGCGGCGGTGCAGCGCGTCGATGCACATCAGCTCGGCCAGCTCGAGGAAGTCGGCGACCCGGCCGGCCTTCTCCAGCGCCTGGTTCAGCTCGTCGTTGGAGCCGAGGACCCTGACGCTGCGCCAGAACTCCGCGCGCAGCTCCCGCACACTGTCGAGGGCCTTGCGCAGCCCCTCCTCGGTGCGCTCCATGCCGCAGTAGTCCCACATGATCTGGCCGAGTTCCTTGTGGAAGGAGTCCACCGTGCGGTCACCGTTGATGGACAGCAGCGTGTCGATACGGTCCCGCACCGCGTCGGCCGCCTCCCTGGCCTCCGGGGTGTTCTCGTCGAGCGTCTCGAACGGCCCGTCGGCGAGATAGTCGTTGATGGTGTTGGGCAGCACGAAGTAGCCGTCGGCCAGCCCCTGCATCAGCGCGCTCGCCCCGAGCCGGTTGGCGCCGTGGTCGGAGAAGTTGGCCTCACCGGTGACGAACAGGCCCGGGATGGTGCTCTGCAGGTCGTAGTCCACCCACAGCCCACCCATGGTGTAGTGCACCGCCGGGTAGATGCGCATCGGAACCTCGTAGGGGTTCTCACCGGTGATGCGCTGGTACATGTCGAACAGGTTGCCGTACTTGGCCTCGACGGCCGGGCGTCCCATCCGCTTGATGGCGTCGGCGAAGTCCAGGTAGACGCCCAGGCCACCGGGGCCGACCCCGCGTCCCTCGTCACAGACGTTCTTCGCCGCCCGGGAGGCGATGTCACGCGGAACCAGGTTGCCGAAGGCCGGGTAGCGACGCTCCAGGTAGTAGTCGCGCTCCTCCTCCGGGATCTCGCGCGGGTCGCGCTGGTCGCCGCCCTCCTTGGGCACCCAGATTCGTCCGTCGTTGCGCAGCGACTCGCTCATCAGCGTGAGTTTGGACTGGTAGTCGCCGCTGACCGGGATGCAGGTGGGGTGGATCTGGGTGTAGCACGGGTTGGCGAACAGCGCGCCCTTGCGGTGCGCCCGCCACGAGGCGGTGACGTTGCACCCCATGGCGTTGGTCGAGAGATAGAAGACGTTGCCGTACCCGCCGGAGGCGAGCACCACCGCGTCGGCGAAGTGCGTCTCGATCTCGCCGGTGACCATGTCGCGGGCGATGATCCCGCGGGCGCGGCCGTCGACGACGACGAGTTCCAGCATCTCGTGCCGGGTGTTCATCTCCACCGTGCCGGCCGCGACCTGGCGCTCCAGTGCCTGGTAGGCGCCGACCAGCAGCTGCTGGCCCGTCTGACCGCGCGCGTAGAAGGTACGCGACACCTGGACACCACCGAAGGAGCGGTTGTCGAGCAGCCCACCGTACTCGCGCGCGAACGGCACGCCCTGGGCCACGCACTGGTCGATGATCTCGACGCTGACCTGGGACAGCCGGTGGACGTTGGACTCGCGCGAGCGGAAGTCGCCGCCCTTGACGGTGTCGTAGAACAGCCGGTAGATGCTGTCCCCGTCGTTGCGGTAGTTCTTCGCGGCGTTGATCCCGCCCTGCGCGGCGATGCTGTGCGCCCGGCGCGGGCTGTCCTGGTAGCAGAAGGACTTCACGTTGTACCCGGCCTCGCCCAGCGTGGCCGCGGCGGACGCGCCGGCCAGCCCGGTGCCGACGATGATGACCGACAGCTTGCGCCGGTTGGCGGGGTTGACCAGCTTGGCGGAGAAGCGGCGCTTGTCCCACCGCTCCTCGATCGGCCCCTCGGGCGCCTTCTCGTCGCGGATGGGGTCGCCTTCGATGTACAGCTCGGCCATTTAGCTCACCAGTCCGAAGAGAACGGAGAACGGCGGGATGAGGAACCCGACCGTGATGATGGTCGCGATCGCGGTCGAGATGGTGCGCAGCGCCCGTTCCCGACTCGCCCGGTTGGCGCCGAGGGTCGCCAGCGCGCTCCAGATCCCGTGCCAGAGGTGGTACCCGATCACCAGCACCGCGACCGTGTAGCTGAGAACCACCCACCAGATCGAGAAGCCGTTCACCACCCGCTCGTAAGGGCTGTTCGAGGCTCCACCCGGTGCGATGTGGTTCGTGGTGAGGTGCAGCAGGTGGTACACCACGAACAGGACGATGATGATCCCGCCCCACCGCATCGTCTGGGTCGCGTAGCGCCGCGCGGGCGACTGGGCGCTCCTGCGCACCGCGTAACGCTGCCCGGCCGGGCGGGCTCTGGCGGCACGTCGCCACAACGCGACCGCCGCGTAGGCGTGCACCAGCACACTGGCCAACAGGACCACACGCATGATCCACAGGAAGCCGCCGTGCGGGAGCATCGGCTCGCCAAGCTCACGCAGGTGGTGCGAGTAGTCGTCGAATGCCTCCCGGCCTCCGAAGACCAGCAGGTTGCCGTACATGTGCGCGATCAGGAACAGCACCAGGATCGCACCGGTGACCGCCATCGCGGACTTGAGGGCCACCGAGGACCTAAACGCCGCCGATCGCTGCTTGGTCAGGGGAATGTTCGCCACGCCTTGTCACTTTAGGCTCGGGCTGATCAGGCGTCTAAGTCATCGTGACGCTTGTCTTGATAGCCATAAGCTATGAATCATGCAGTTTCAGCAGCTCGTCTACTTCCTCGCGGTGGCCGAGACGTCCCACTTCACCCGCGCAGCAGAGGTTTCCGGGGTCGCCCAGCCGAGCCTGAGCAAGCAGATCCGCAACCTCGAGGAGGAGCTGGGCTCCCCCCTGTTCAGCCGAGCGAGGGGAAATATCACACTCACCCCGGCCGGTGAGGCACTGCTGCCGTTCGCCCAGCGCATCGTCACCGACATGCGTACCGCGCGGCGGGAGATCGAGGAGTTGGCCGGAATGCGGCGCGGCCGGGTGCGGCTCGGTGCGACGCCGTCGTTGTGCGCCGGGCTGCTGGCCGACGCCCTCGCGGGGTTCCACGCCGGCTATCCCGGGGTCGAGCTGCGCGTGGACGAGGGGGGCTCGCGGGACCTGATCCACGCGCTGGGCCGGGGCGAGCTCGATCTCGCGCTGATCATCCTGCCGCTGCACAGCAGCGACCCCGCGTTCGTGACGACACCGGTGCTGCGCGAGAGCCTCGTCGTGGTCAGCTCGGTCAACGCCCCTCCTCCGACCGACCGTGGCTCCATGCGCGTCACCGAGCTCCGCGACAGGCCGCTGGTGATGTTCCGACCCGGTTACGACCTGCGCGAGTCCACCCTGCAGGCGTGCCGAGCCACGGGGTTCGAGCCCCGGATGGCGGTCGAGGGCGGTGAGATGGACGCCGTACTGCGGTTCGTCGAGGCCGGCCTGGGGTTGGCCGTCGTGCCGAGCATGGTGCTGAAGAACCGTCCCGGCCTACGGGGAACGCCGCTGGTCCTGCCGCGGCTGCTGCGCACCATCGCCATGGCGCACCGCAAGGACGTCGAGCCCGCGCACGCCGCTCGGGCGTTCCGGCACTACCTGATGCGCCACCTGGCCGGGCTCCCCCAGGAGGAGCTCGGCGACGACCTGGAGGTGATCAGCGCAACGCCGGGCGAGTGACCCGAAGCCGTGCCGGCGGGGGCGGCGGCCGGGTAGATTCGGATCCCTGCGCACGCGCCTCCAACAAGGACATTAGCGACATTATTCTCATAAACCACAAAATTCCCATAAACCCACAAACCATTTTCTTGTAACAAATCACCCATAAGCCCCGATAATGGCGCCATCTTCGTTGAGAGTGGCGTTTTTCACATCGATGTCACCGGAATTTCCTGGTGAATTCGCGATCGCGGCGGCCTAACGTGGCTTCCCACACGCATCCGCATTGCCTGCTGAAACGGCGGAGGGCGGCCGGACCACACGAAGCGCCGGCACACCCGCCGCCCTGGATGAAAGACGCCGCCACATGACATCGACGATTCCCCCAACGGAGCGCGCTCGCGCACGCATTTCGGAACGCACGTTCCGCAAGGATCGGTGGTGGATCGGTCCGCTGTTCACGACGCTAGGGCTGGCCGCGTTCGTGGCCTACGCGACGGCGCGGGTGTTCCAGCAGGACCACTACTGGGTCGAGGAGTACCACTACCTCACCCCGTTCTACTCCCCGTGTCTCTCCGCCGGCTGCGCGCCCGGATCCGCCGCGTTCGGTTCGACACCGTGGGAGTTCCCCTGGTTCATCCCCTACGCCGCGATCAGCCTGCCGATCCTGCTGCTGTTCCGCGTCACCTGCTACTACTACCGCAAGGCGTACTACCGCTCGATCTGGCAGGCGCCCACCGCCTGCGCCGTCCAGGAGCCGCACGACCGCTACACCGGTGAGACCCGCCCGTTGATGCTCGGCCAGAATCTGCACCGGTACTTCTTCTACGGTGCGGCGATCATCGCCGTGATCAACGCCTACGACGCGACCATCGCGCTGTTCCACGGCGCCGACGGTGGATTCGGCGTCGGGGTGGGCAACCTCATCCTCTGGGGCAACGTGCTACTGCTGGCGTGCTACACGTTCGGCTGCCACTCCTGCCGGCACGTCATGGGCGGACGGCTGGCCAACTTCTCGTCCCACCCGGTGCGCTACTGGCTGTGGACGAAAGTGTCGTGGCTGAACGCCCGCCACATGTTGTTCGCCTGGATCACGCTGGGAACGCTGGCGGTAACCGATCTCTATGTCGCGCTGGTCGCCAGTGGAGTGATCACCGACCTGCGGATCTTCAACTAGAGGCCCCTCCCCGGCGTCCGGGAGACCGGCCGCCAGCCCGCCATTCGGCGGGAGGGCCGTCTCGCCGGGGCATCGACGCAACAGAAAGTTCTCGCGAAATGCCGGAGATAACACGACTGCCATACGACGTGGTGGTGATCGGTGCCGGAGGTGCCGGTCTACGCGCCGCGATCGAGGCTCGTCAGCAGGGCAAGAAGACCGCGATCATCTCCAAGTCACTGTTCGGCAAGGCCCACACCGTCATGGCCGAGGGCGGTGCCGCGGCGGCGCTGGGCAACGTCAACCAGCACGACCGCTGGCAGGTGCACTTCCGCGACACCATCCGCGGCGGCAAGTTCCTCAACGACCCGCGTATGGCCGAACTGCACGCAAAGGAGGCCGGCGACCGCGTCCTGGAACTGGAGTACTGGGGCGCGTTGTTCGACCGGACCTCCGAAGGCAAGATCAGCCAGCGCAACTTCGGGGGCCACGAGTACCCGCGGCTCGCCCACGTCGGTGACCGCACCGGCCTGGAATTGATCCGCACCCTCCAGCAGCGTGTGGTGCAGCTGCAGCAGGCCGACGCCGCCGAGTTGGGCGACCCCGACGCCATGCTCAAGGTCTACGCCGAGACCACGGTGACCGAACTGGTCAAGGACGGCGAGCGCATCGCCGGCGCGTTCGCCTACATCCGGGAGAGCGGCGAGTTCGTGATGTTCGAGGCGCCGGCCGTCATCCTGGCCACCGGAGGTGTCGGCAAGTCGTTCAAGGTCACCTCGAACTCCTGGGAGTACACCGGCGACGGGCACGCGCTCGCGCTGCGCGCCGGGGCCACCCTGCTGAACATGGAGTTCGTCCAGTTCCACCCCACCGGCATGGTCTGGCCGCCCTCGGTGAAGGGCATCCTCGTCACCGAGTCCGTCCGCGGCGACGGCGGCGTGCTGCGCAACTCCAACGGCGAGCGGTTCATGTTCGGCTACGTTCCCGACGTCTTCCGTTCGCAGTACGCCGAGAGCGAGGAGGAGGCCGACGGCTGGTACACCGACCCGGAGAACCACCGCCGCCCGCCCGAGCTGCTCCCGCGCGACGAGGTCGCCCGCGCGATCAACAACGAGGTCAAGGAGGGCCGCGGCAGCCCGCACGGCGGCGTCTACCTGGACGTCTCCACCCGGATGCCGGCCGGTGAGATCACCCGGCGGCTGCCGTCGATGCACCACCAGTTCAAGGAACTGGCCGACGTCGACATCACCGCCGAACCCATGGAGGTCGGCCCCACCTGCCACTACGTGATGGGGGGCGTCGAGGTCGACGCCGACACCGGCGCCGCGGTGGTGCCCGGGCTGTTCGCCGCCGGGGAGGTCGCCGGCGGCATGCACGGTTCCAACCGGCTGGGTGGGAACTCGCTGTCCGACCTGCTGGTGTTCGGCCGCCGTAGCGGGCTGGGAGCGGTGTCCTACCTCGACGAGCTGGGCAGCGACCGCCCCACCATCGCGGACGAGTCACTCGAGGCAGCCGCGGCCACGGCACAGGCCCCACTGCGGCGTGAGGCCGGAGAGAACCCCTACGCGGTGCACCAGGAACTCCAGGAGACCATGAACGACCTGGTCGGGATCATCCGGCGCGGGCCGGAGATCGAGGAGGCCCTGGAGAACCTGTCCAAGATCCGCGAGCGTGTCGCCAACGTGCGCGCCGAGGGCGGGACGATCTACAACCCCGGCTGGCACCTGGCCCTGGACCTGCACAACATGCTGCTCGTCTCGGAGAGCATCGCCCGGGCGGCGCTCGAACGCGAGGAGTCCCGCGGTGGTCACACCCGCGACGACTTCCCCGAGATGTCCGCCGAATGGCGCACGGTCAACCTGGTCCTCTCGCTGCGCGACGGGAGGATCCGGCTGCGCCACCGCCCGGTCGACCCCCTGCGCCCGGACCTGCTGGAACTCTTCGACCGCGAGGAGCTCGCGAAGTACCTCACCGACGCGGAGCTACCCGCGGAGGAAACCGCCAAGGAGGAAAAGTAATGCCCACGGAACGGACGTTCCGCGTATGGCGCGGCGGCGCCGACGGCGAGCTCGCCGAGTACACGGTGGAGGTACACGAGGGCGAGGTGGTCCTCGACATCCTGCACCGCCTGCAGGCGACCCAGACCCCTGATCTGGCGGTGCGCTGGAACTGCAAGGCGGGCAAGTGTGGGTCCTGCTCGATGGAGATCAACGGCCGGCCACGACTGTCCTGCATGGCCCGGATGTCGACGTTCGAGGAGGACGAGACGATCATCGTCACCCCGATGCGGACCTTCCCGGTCATTCGGGACCTCGTCTGCGACGTCTCGTACAACTACCAGAAGGCCCGGGAGATCCCCTCCTTCACTCCCGACCCCGAGACCAGGCCCGGCGACTTCCGGATGCAGCAGAGCGACGTCGAACGCCCACAGGAGTTCCGCAAGTGCATCGAGTGCTTCCTGTGCCAGGACGTCTGCCACGTCATCAGGGACCACGAGGAGAACAAGCGCAACTTCTCCGGGCCGCGCTTCCTGATGCGGGTCGCTGAACTGGAGATGCACCCCAAGGACACCGAGGACCGGCGGATGGTCGCCCAGGAAGAGTTCGGGATGGGGTACTGCAACATCACCAAGTGCTGCACCGAGGTCTGCCCGGAGCACATCAAGATCACGGACAACGCGCTGATCCCCCTCAAGGAGCGCGTGGCCGACCGCAAGTACGATCCCGTGGTGTGGCTCGGCGACAAGATCGGGCTGCGCAAGGGTGCCGACACCCCGATGGTGCCCAACACCCGTCCCAACACCTATCCCGAAGAGGACACACCGGAGTAGCCGCGGGGCTCACCCTCCCCGGATACCACGGGCCACCCCCAACGGGGGCGCCTCCCACGCGGCGATCGCCCCCAGTTGGCGGGTGGCCACGTCGAACGGCAACCGTCCAACCAGGGCGGCCGCGGCCCAACGCGCCCGCGTGGCCGCCCGCGACTCACGGTGGACGAGCCGGCCCAGCCGGGCCGAGCGCCGGATCACCGTCGAGGTACGCTCCAGCCGGTCGGCGGTGTAGCCGTGTACCGTGCGTACGACGTCCGAGCCCTCGCGTACCGCGTGCGCCAGCACCACCGCGTCCTCGAGCGCCTGACAGGCCCCCTGGCCCAGACTGGGGGTCATGGGGTGCGCGGCGTCCCCGACCAGCACCGCCCTTCCCCGGTGCAGCACCGACAGTGGCCGGTTCAGGTGGAAGATGTCGTTCCGCAGTAGTGTCCGGGGGGTCGCCGCGGCGAGCAGCTCGGGAATCGGGGTGTGCCAGTCGCCGAACCGCCGGAGCGTCTCGGCTCGCTCGTCCACGAAGAGCGTCCCCGGCGGCACCGCCGCGGTGGCGTAGCAGTACACCTCACCGTCGGGCATGGGCAGCACCCCGACCACCCCGCCGCTCCCCCAGGTCTCACCGGCGGAGACCCCGCCCTCGAGGGCTGGCACCACGGCCCGCCACACCGTGAATCCGGCGTGCGCGGGACCCTGATGGGCGGGGAACAGCCGGGAGCGCACCGCCGACCGTAGACCGTCAGCGACGACCACCAGATCGGCCTCCAGCTCACCCCGCGAAGTGGCGGCCCGGGCCGGGGTGTCCGGGCCTCCCACGGCGATGTCGTGGACCGTGGTCCCCAGGCTCAGCGAGTCGGGCGGCAACCGGTCCGCCAGAATACGCACCAGGTCAACCCGCTGCATCACGACGAACGGGGCGCCGAAGCGCCGGCGGATCCGCGCCGGGTCCAGGCGCAGCAGCCACCGGCCGTCCGGGTTCCGGATCCCCATGCTGTCGAGGCGGACCGACCAGGCGTGAACCTCGTCGACGACACCGAGCGCGTCCAGCGCCCGGAGCGCGTTCGGCGCCAGGGCGATCCCCGAACCGACCGGTGCCGGCGACACGGACCGCTCCGCGACGGTGACCGCCCACCCCTGCCGATGCAGCGCCAGGGCAGTTGCCAGTCCCGAGATCCCGCCGCCCGCGACGAGCGCGTGCCGGGTTCCCATACCGCCATCATCCGTCACGAACGCACCGATGACCTAGCGGAACACGCCCCAGGGAGGTAACGGCGCGGGTAGGCGCGGCGAGCGAACCAGCGCGCCACCCGAAGGTTCCCCGCTCGGGTGCCGCCGGGGTTCTGGAGGACCCGCAGGCGCGGGAGCGAGGAACGAGCGACCAGCGCCACAGGGTCCGAAGGTTCCCGGATCCCAGGCACCCGAGCCAGCGAGCGCCAGCGAGCCGAGGAGACACCGCTCGGGTGCCGCCGGGGTTCTGGAGGACCCGCAGGCGCGGGAGCGAGGAACGAGCGACCAGCGCCGGAGGGTCCGAAGGTTCCCGGATCCCAGGCACCCGAGCCAGCGAGCGCCAGCGAGCCCAAAAAACACCAACGAGCGACCTCACCGCAGGACCCGAAGGTTCCCGGCCCCCAGGCACCCGAACGGGCGAGCGCCAGCGAGCCCAAAAAACACCACCTACCCCACCCCGGGTGGGTGCCAGTCGTCGATCGGCCGGACGTAGCGCGCCAGCAGACCGGGTGCCAGCCGCCCGGCGAGGCCCGCGGCGGCGTCACGCAACCCGACGAGCATCGGAGAGTCGCTCTGCACCGCCTCGGCGAGCTGCGCCGAGCGCTGCACCATGGCCGTCGTGCGCGGCAACCGGGTGTCGGTGTAGGACTGCAACGCGGTCGGCACGTAGGCCATTGACCCGGCCACGTGGTGCGCCAGCACCACCGCGTCCTCGATGGTCTGCCCGACTCCCTGCCCCAGAGTGGGCACCATGGCGTGGGCGGCGTCGCCCAGCAGCGCCACCCGCCCCTTGTGGTAGGCGGGCAATGGGGTGTCCACGTGCCACAGGTCGCTACGCGTCACCGACTCCGGGGGCGCCGCCGCGAACATGTCGGGGATCGGGTGGTGCCAGCCCTCCAGCCGCCGCGCCAGCTCCGCCTTCTCGTCCCGGGCCGCACCGCCCGCCGAGACGTTACCGGTGGTGTAGCAGTACACCTCGTCACCGGGAAGCGGCAGCACCCCGGCGACACCGCCCGGCCCCCAACTCTCCCCGAACTCCACGGACAGCTCGCTCGGCCGCGCCACGATGGCGTGCCAGCAGGTGGCCCCCGTGTAGACCATCCCCGGATGCTCCAGGAACAGCATCGGCCGGACGGTCGAACGGACCCCGTCGGCCACCACCACCAGGTCCGCGCTCAGCTCCCCGGAGTCGGTTCCCACCCGGGCCAGTTGGCGTGTGTCGCCCGGCTCCACACTGCTGACAGTGGTGGCGACACGCAGCGCACCCTGGGGAAGTCGTCCCAACAGCGAACGGTGCAGCTCGGTGTGGCGGATCACACACACCGGGTCGCCGAATCGGCTCTCCGCCTCGGCGGCTCCCGTGCGCACGATCCACCGGCCGTCCCTGCGGCGGATCGCCGCGGCACCGTGCCGCGCGGAACGCGCGCGGACATCGGCACCGGCTCCGAGCGCGTCGAGGCCGCGCAGCGCGTTGGGCGCGAGAGCCATTCCGAAGTCGTCCGGTTCGGCCACGGGAGCCCGCTCACAGATGGTCACCGCCCACCCTCTGCGGTGCAGGGCCAACGCGGCGGTCAGCCCGCCGATACCACCCCCGACCACTGCGGCGTGCGGCTGTGCCATCGAACAGGCGCGGGGCCGTCATCGGCGCCCGCCGAGAGCGACCCCACTCCCTCCCCTCTGGTGGTGTGCCCGGGTACGCCATCCCCGACCACCGGTCGGGAGGGACTCCACCCCGCCCCGGGGAAGCGAGTGGCGCGGGCACGGGAGGCCGCGGCGCGCCGGTCGGTCGTGGGACGCCCTCAGCCTAGAGCCGCCCGCCCGGGCGCGTCACGAATTCGAGGACAATCGTGGCCGGCCACGTCGCACCCGCCGGGCCGCGGCCGGCGTACCCGTTATCCGCGCTTCTTCTGGGCGGTGATGCGGCCGCGCTCCTTGTGGTCCAGAATCACCTTGCGGATGCGCACAGCCTCGGGGGTGACCTCCACGCACTCGTCCTCCCGGCAGAACTCCAGGGCCTGTTCCAGGGAGAGCCTGCGCGGCGGCACCAGGCGTTCCAGCTCCTCGCTGCCGGCCGAACGCATGTTGGTGAGCTTCTTCTCCTTGGTGATGTTGACGTCCATGTCGTCGGAACGTGAGTTCTCCCCGACGATCATGCCCTCGTACACCTCGGTTCCCGGCTCGACGAACAGCGTCCCCCGCTCCTGCAGGTTGAACATCGCGAACGTCATGGCCTGCCCACTGCGGTCGGCCACCATCGACCCGCTGGGGCGGGTGCGTAGGTCGCCGAACCACGGTTCGAAATCCTCGAACACGTGGTGGGCGATCCCGGCGCCGCGGGTCTCGGTGAGGAACTCGGTACGGAACCCGATGAGGCCGCGCGACGGGATCAGCCAGTCCATCCGCACCCAGCCGGTACCGTGGTTGGTCATCTGCTCCATGCGGCCCTTGCGCACGCTGAGCAGCTGTGTGATGGCGCCCATGTACTCCTCGGGCGCGTCGACGGTGAGCCGCTCGACGGGCTCGTGCAGCTTTCCGTTGATCTCGCGCGTCACGACCTGCGGCTTGCCGATGGTCAGCTCGTAACCCTCGCGTCGCATCTGCTCCACCAGGACCGCCAACGCGAGCTCGCCGCGCCCCTGAACCTCCCAGGTGTCCGGGCGTTCGGTGGGCAGCACACGCAGGCTGACGTTGCCCACCAACTCCCGGTCGAGCCGGTCCTTCACCAGTCGCGCCGTGACCTTGGATCCCTTGACCCGACCGACGAGCGGCGAGGTGTTGGTGCCGACCGTCATCGAGATGGCGGGCTCGTCGACGGTGATGCGCGGCAACGGACGCGGGTCCTGGGGTGCGGCGAGGGTGTCGCCGATCATGATGTCGTCGATACCGGCGATCGCGATGATGTCGCCCTGCGCGGCCCGCTCGGCGGACTTGCGGTCGAGCGCCTCGGTCATCATCAGCTCGTTGATCCGCACCTGCTGCGTACTGCCGTCGCCGCGGAGCCACGCCACCTGCTGGCCCTTGCGAATCTCGCCCTGGTGCACCCGGCACAGCGCGATCCGGCCGAGGAACGGGGACGCGTCGAGGTTGGTGACGTGGGCCTGCAGAGGAGCACCCGGTGTGTACTCGGGTGGCGGGATGGTGTCGAGCAGCGTTCGGAAGAAGGGGGTGAGGTCGTTGTTGTCGGGGGACCCCCCGTCGGCGGGTTGCTCCAACGAGGCTTCGCCGTCGCGCGCGCAGACGTAGACGATCGGGAAGTCGATCTGCGAGTCGTCGGCGCCGAGGTCCATGAACAGCTCGTAGGTGTCGTCGACCACCTCGGCGATCCGGGCGTCGGGCCGGTCGACCTTGTTGATGGCCAGGATCACCGGGAGCTTCGCGGCCAGGGCCTTGCGAAGCACGAACCGTGTCTGCGGCAGGGGCCCCTCGCTGGCGTCGACCAACAGCACGACACCGTCCACCATCGACAGACCACGTTCCACCTCGCCGCCGAAGTCGGCGTGTCCCGGGGTGTCGATGATGTTGATGATGACGTCCTCGCCCTCGGGGGTGGTGTAGTGCACCGCCGTGTTCTTGGCGAGGATGGTGATGCCCTTCTCGCGCTCCAGGTCGTTGGAGTCCATGACCCGCTCGTCGACGTCCTGGTTGCTGCGGAACGCCCCCGACTGCCACAGCATGGCGTCCACGAGCGTGGTCTTGCCGTGGTCGACGTGGGCGACCATGGCGACGTTACGGAGGTCCCTCCGACGGGCGGAGCCCGTTTCGGGCGTTTCGCTGGACATGCGAGTGTCTCGATCTCACTTGGGTGGGAGGAGCCGCGACTCCCGCGGCTGCCCATCAGTCTATGCGGTCATTACCCGGTTCCCGAGAGACGAGCAGGTCATGGGGCCACGGTGGCTGGGTCAGCCCCGCAGCTGCGCGCGGACGTCGTCGACGAACGGCAGGTCGGCCGGCAGCCAGTCGACGT
This sequence comes from Halostreptopolyspora alba, assembly GCA_003725585.1. GTDB lineage: Bacteria > Actinomycetota > Actinomycetes > Streptosporangiales > Streptosporangiaceae > Lipingzhangella > Lipingzhangella alba. The sequence continues at coordinate 15,490 of RJMB01000022.1, forward strand.
CGTCGAGCGCGTCGACCTTCAGCCAGCGCAGCGTGAGGTGTTCCAGCGGCACCGGGTCGCCGTCGAGGAGCTCGGCGGTCCACACCCGCAGCACGGCCGGGGGTGAACCCTCCCGGCGCGCGTAGACGCTGTCACCGCCGATCCGCCGCAGCGGGCGGACCAGCACGCCGAGCTCCTCCTGACACTCGCGTACCAGGGCGTCGGTGTCGGTCTCGCCGGGGTCGACCTTGCCTCCCGGGAACTCCCATCGGCCGCGCATGTATGACGGGCTGGCGCGCTGGGCCGCGAGAACGGCGCGTTCACGGATGATGGCCGCGCCGACGACGATCTGGGGAGCTGTCACGGCCACCAACATTAGCGGCCCCGGCCGCCACGCGGGCCCAAACCCTCGATGTTCACGGCGATGCGAGGCGCACGGCCGATACCTCGAGCACGAGGCGGCCCCCGAGTGAACCCCCATCCGAACGTCCGTAACCGGGGCCGTTCGTTCCGGGGCCGGGGCGGGTGTCCGCGCGCGCTCCGGCGAATCGGGTCCGTCCCGCCGGACCGGTCGATACGGTTTCGTCAGGCGGGATCAAAGGCACGGGCACAGTAGTCGGGCGCGGGGCCGAAACGAGCGGGGGTGGGGGCGCGTGCCGGGGCTTGACGGCCTGAGAGGAGCGACGCTGCTGGGCGTCTGGGTGGACGCGGCCGCGCACCATGTCACGATCACGCTACGCACCGGGGACGCCGGAAACACCGTCGACCACAACCTGGTGTTGGAAGGAGTCACGGACTTCAGCTTCTTCAACGAGAACCCCACACCGTGGCCGGGCGCCGAGATCAGTGACATCCGCTCCCAGCACGACCCCGACACGCTGCGCCTGGACTTCACCTTCGGCAGCGACACCGCAGGTATCACGGTGACCTGCGCCAAACTCGTCACGCACCGGACCAGGTCCGGTTAGCGACCCGGAATACGGGTCGCCGAACCCGGCCCCACGCGCGGGTGCTCTCCCGACCGCGCATCACGCGAGAGTCCTCGGGCGCCGGTGGGGCCACCGGCGCCCGAGGGGCCGACACTCTTCGGGGGGAGTGGAAAGAGCGTCAGCGTCCCGGGAAGTCGGCTGGGTCTTGGCCGCTCTCGGCGCCGAGACGAACTCCCACGGGGCGACTGCGGCGATGCACCGGCCGAGGCGCACCGCCCGGCCCACTGAGCTGATTCCGTCCCGCTCGCTGAGTCACGAGAGTGACCCTATTCATACGGAGGCGACCTTGGGGCGAGAATTCGAGAAAAACGCGCGTAGCGTAGTGCTCCGGGAACCGCCGGCCACCCGTTCTCGTGGACACCCCGGGGGGCGTGGGGCGCCGTTCGGTGACGGCGGTTCCCGGCCTGGCCCTCTCCGCACCTGGGGAGGCGACCGGGTGAGAGGGCCACCGCCGCATGGGACCAGGAGGGGCGGCCCCGCGTGGCGGCAAACCCACCGTAGAGGAGTCCGCGTCCGAATTCATTCGTGCTTCGACACGAAGATTTCCGAGAAATATGACCAATCACGGCAGCCCGACCCCGACCGTCGGTCACGACGAACCGCGAAGTCATTGAATATGCAATAAACGCATAACCGTTTCGGGTGGATTTCCCGAACCCCCGACGGGCACGGGTCCACACCTCAGCGGACGAGCCGGTGCGCCAGAGCGGTGTACCGACGCCCCGCCGTGGCGTTGCGCACCGCCTGCGCGATGGCCTTGCGCGAACCGACCAGCACCACCAGGCGCTTCGCCCGGGTGATCGCGGTATAGAGCAGGTTGCGCTGCAGCATCATCCAGGCGCTGGTGGTGACCGGGATCACGACAGCGGGGTACTCGCTGCCCTGGGACCGGTGCACGGTCATGGCGTAGGCGTGCACCAGCTCGTCGAGTTCGGCGAAATCGTAACCGATGTCCTCGTCCTCGTCAGTGCGCACCGTGACCTGCTGCTCGTCGTGGTCGATGCCGGTGAGGACCCCCAGCGTCCCGTTGAAAACCCCGTTGGCCCCTTTCTCGTAGTTGTTCCTGATCTGGGTTACCTTGTCGCCGACCCGGAAGACCCGGCCGCCGAACCGCCGTTCCGCCACCCCCTCGCGGGAAGGGGTGAGCGCCCCCTGCAGCAAGGTGTTGAGGTTTCCGGCGCCGGCCGGGCTGCGGTGCATCGGGGTGAGCACCTGGATGTCACGGCGCGGGTCGAGGCCGAACTTGCGCGGGGCGCGGTTGGCGACGACGTCCACGGTCACCTCCGCGGCCCGCTCGGCGTCGTCGCACGGGAACAGGAAGAAGTCGGCCATGTCGTCCAGCAACGGCGGCTTGCCGGAGTTGACCCGGTGCGCGTTGGTGACGACGCCGGACTGCTGCGCCTGCCGGAAGATGTGGGTGAGGCGAACGTTGGGGATCGGGGCGTTCTCGCCGCCGTCGTCGGTCGCGAGCAGGTCCCGTAGCACCTGACCGGCGCCCACCGAGGGAAGCTGGTCGACGTCGCCGACGAGCAGCAGGTGCGCCCCCGGCGGGACGGCCTTGGCGAGCTTGTTGGCGAGCAGCAGGTCGAGCATGGACGCCTCGTCGACCACCAACAGGTCGCAGTCGAGCGGTCGGTCGCGGTCGTAGGAGGCGTCTCCCCCGGGTTTGAGCTCCAACAGCCGGTGTACCGTGGACGCCTCGTGCCCGGTGAGCTCGGTGAGCCGCTTGGCCGCCCGGCCTGTGGGCGCGGCGAGGACGATCTTCGCTCGCTTGGCGGCGGCGAGCGTGATCACCGAGGACACGGTGAACGACTTGCCGCACCCCGGCCCCCCGGTGAGGACCGCGACCCTGCTCGTGAGTGCCAACCTGACCGCCGCCTGCTGCTCCTCGACGAGGTCGGTGCCGGTGCGGCTCCGCAGCCACCCCAGGGCCGTGTCCCAGTCCACACCCGAGAACACCGACATCCGGTCGCTGTCACAGTTGAGCAGGGTGCGCAGCTGCGTGGCGAGCGAGGTCTCGGCCCGGTGGAACGGGACGAGGTACACGGCGGTGCGCGGCTCCCCGTCGGGTCCTGGCACGGACTCGGTCAGCACCCCCTCCTCCTCGACCAGCTCGGCCAGGCAGTCGATCACCAGGCCGGAGTCAACCTGCAGGATCTTCACCGCCTCGCTGATCAGCCGCTCCTCGGGCAGGTAGCAGTGGCCGTCGGAGGTGGACTCCGACAGGGTGAACTGGATGCCCGCCTTGACCCGCTGCGCGCTGTCATGGGGTATCCCCACCGACTGGGCGATGGTGTCGGCGGTCTTGAAACCGATCCCCCACACGTCGGTGGCGAGCTTGTACGGCTCCTCACGCACCGTGCCGATGGCGGCGTCGCCGTACTTCTTGTAGATGCGCACCGCCAACGAGGTGGAGACCCCGATGCTCTGCAGGAAGACCATGACCTCCTTGATGGCCTTCTGCTCCTCCCACGCCTCGGCGATCAGCCGGGTGCGTTTCGGCCCCAGGTTGGGCACCTCGATCAGGCGCTGCGGGTCCTCCTCGATGACGTCGAGCGCCCCGGCGCCGAAGTGGCCCACGATGCGTTCGGCCAGCCGCGGACCGATCCCCTTGACCAGCCCCGAACCGAGATAGCGGCGCACCCCCTGGACCGTGGCTGGCAACACGGTCGTGTAGTTCTCCACCGTGAACTGCCGCCCGTACTGCGGGTGCGAACTCCAGCGGCCCTCCATCCGCAGCGACTCGCCGGGATGGGCCCCCAGCAGCGCCCCGACCGCGGTGGTGAGCTCCCCGCCGCGACCGTCGTCGATCCGGGCGACGGTGTATCCGGTCTCCTCGTTGGCGTAGGTGATCCGTTCCAGTACCCCTTCGAGCACGGTCGGCCGGGGCCCGTTCCCGACCGGACCCGCCCGCCCGGTCCGCCCAGTTGCCACGCGGTTCCCTTTCAGTCTCGCCGACACCCCCATGATGCCGGGCACCGGTGACCACACGGTGCCGGACGGGCGGTCGCACCCCGCCGCGGGGCGTTCGGGGCAACGCCCGTGTCCGTTTCGGGCCACGACCGGGACCGGACACGGGTGTGGACCCGGGTGTGGGCCGCGCGTCCGGGCAACTCCGGTGCGCGTATCGGCTGGTACGGCGGGCTCGCCACGCTCCCGCCGAAGGCACCGTGCACGCGTCGGGGCCACGGTGGTGGCTGCTACGGTCCGAAATCCGCCGATCACCGACAAGGCCCGCTCGCCGTCCCATGGGAGTGGGGCCGAGGTGTGCCGTCGAACTGGAACGGGAGTTGTCGATTGTCGGAGCACGAAGCGGGCGGCGACGTCAGCGAGATTTCCCCGAAAGCCAGGGAGGCCGCGCGGCTCGCGGACGCCATGAGCGGGCTGCGCACCGACTTCGAGGACGTCATCGGGGAGGCGATGACCGCGGCCGGCGAGCAGGAGTGCATCAAGGGCTACATCGACTTCCGCGAGAAGTACCTCGACGACGTCATCGAGGTGGAGAACCACGGAATGCGGTTCGCCGAGAACATCGACGCCGCGGGAGCGGAGATCGGTGAGGTGGACCGCGACTCCACCGACGGCTTCGACGGTGCCTGGCCCGGCCTGGAACGCGACATCCACTCCTAGTACACCCACCAGGAGACCCGAGCTTTCCCCGCGAGGAGCCTTCCATGCCACCGAGACACGGTGACTCGTCCCCCGAAGCCGAACAGCTCAACGCGGCCAACCTCCGAGCGCTCGAGCACTTCGGGATCAGTTTCCAGCCCAAGGACACCCAGGCCGACGACTCCGAGCTGCGCAGCGCCGCGGACAGCCTGGGCACCTTCGCGATGCGGGTTCTCGGCCGTTCCGATGACCTGGGCGGACAGTTCGACCAGCTCCCACAGGACTTCACCGAGGCCGTGGCCTGGGACATTCACGACCAGGCGAACTACAACGACGGGCTGTGGAAGGACACCGCCTACGCGGTCAACTTCAGCCAGAAGGAGACCGAGTCGTGGGCCGACCAGGTCGAGGACTTCCTGGACAAACGCACGAAGCTGATCGAGGAGTGGGAGTCGGCCGTTGACACGGCCGTCACCCGGAAGAACACCCTGATCGACGAGGCGGAGATCCCGTCGGACCTCAGCGCGGAAGAGCGCAAGGACTTCGAGGAGAGTGTCGAGGAGGGGGCGGCCGAAACCGCCAAGGCGGAACTGGAGGACGACCGTGAGGCGCTGAGGACTCGCGACAGGAACAACCACGACACGCTGCTGGACGAGGCCGAGGCGCACGGCGACCGGCTGGCCGAGGGCCCAACCCCGGACAACGTCGAGCGACTGGTCAACACCGGCCACATGAACTGGTCCGGGTTCAACATCAAGGGTGAGGAGGCCGCCCTCCCGGTAACCCCGGAGCGCGCCGAGAGGGACGCGCGAGTCCTCGGGCGGTACCTCGGAGGGGACGGGAAAGAGTCCGACGAAGACTACCGCGCGGCTCTCTCCCTCCTCCAGTCACTCAACGCCGGATCCTTCGCTTTTCAGAACGACAAGTCAAGGCACGCCGTCATCGAGTACCTGGAGACTCTCTACGGTGACCTGGAGGAGCAGGCCGGGGCCACCGGCATTCCGCGCTACATCGGTGGTAGCGACGAACTGGTCGCGGAAGACCTGAGCCCACTGGCCGACGGCATCCTCATCTTGTCCGACACCGAAAAAGGTGGTTCGTTCGACGCGTTGCCGCAGAGCGTTCAGAACGTGGCACTGGGCCCCGGTCACGGACAAACTGACTACGCCGGTAACGAGGTCCTCTACGATCTTTCCGACTACCAGGGAGACATTCCCGACTTCGCCCGGCTCATGCGCGCCTCCGACCCGGATCTCCAGGGCGGATACGGATTCTCGCTCAATATGACCTCCGCCATCGGCGGCCACCTGGAACGTTTCGGTGACAGCGTGGTGGATGACCTCGCCCCGGACCTGGGGGCCCTACTCGATATATCCACCCGGAACGAGGACGCCAACCACGGGTTGCTCACCGGCGAGGGCGGCCAACATCCCAGTATCGACCGCGAGGACGCCATCGCCGGCCTGTTCACCCATGACTGGTATGACAACGGCGAAAGCGCGGCCGGCCTGGTGGACTGGATTCCCGAGGACGCCCTGAACAAGAACAACCCGAAGGCCCGGGATCTCGCCGGAGATGCGGCTGCTGGCCTGCTAGAGACCATCACCTCCGATGACATGTACGAGAAGCTAACCGATACCGGTGCCACCATCGGTGACGACTCGGACGCCTCGGTGGGAGCGGTCAACGGGCGCATCGCCGAAGGCTTCACCAACATCTTCATGAACTACATCGATGAGTTCGCTGCGCCTGACGGGATGAGTCAGCTAGAGAACCTCGACGGCAGTGGGGAGATCTCCCGCATGTCGGAGTGGAACAGTTCCCACTTTGAACTGCGGATGGATCCGGTGACGCGGGTTCGCTTCCTGGAGTACGCCGCCGGCGATCCCGATTCCGCGATCCGCGCACAGGCCGCCAGTACCGCCTACAACGATCAGATGATCACTCGCTACCTCACCACGGACGCCGGTGTCCCCGCTTCGGCGGAGCCCGCCGGAACCCTGCAGGGCCTGGTTGACGCTGCGGTAAACAACGAGGCGATGGACCGCTTAGGCGACGAGGAGAAGGCAAACGAGGAACGGGCCCGGATACGTAGTGTCGGCATGGGAATCGCCGACCACGCCGTGGGCAAGATCCCCTATGTCGGCGGCCCGCTGGGCGGGGTGTTCATGGAGGAGATCGACAACGCCATGAAACAGAAGTCGGGTGAGGACTTCAGCTACAACTCCCAGACAAACAATGGGGAGTTCATCCGCGACAGGTAGAGCTCGGCGTCCTCGAAGGACTGGTCTCCCAAGGCGAGGTCGCCTACAGCGACCTGTCCGACGAACTCGTCGGCTCCGGCCCCGACGGCGAGCCCCGGATCCTCACCGAGGACGAGCTCCGCGAAGCGGTGCCGGACGAACGCGTGAGGCAGCTCCTCGAAGGTGAGGTGAGCAACAAGCTGGAGAGCGGAGACGTCCACTGGCCGGGCGGTGCGGTGAACTCCGCGTCCTCACGGGTGAACACCTACATTGCTGACCACGGCGACGGCTACGATGCCATCTTTGACAACCTTGGTGCGCAATCAACGGGTCAATACGACATGGTGGGTGAGGGCAACTCCACGCGCGTTCCCGAGGGCGAAGAGAACTGAGGCTCCCAGAACACACATGCTATTTCGCGGCTTCCTGAATATGCCGGTCCTCCTGGCTAGCTTGATTGTGCTCCTACTGCACGGCTACCTCGCCTCGGTAACCCTGGACCCGCTGGACTTCGGGGTCGCGGCTGCCATGGTGGCGGTACTCGCCTGCCAGACCGTGGCGCTCTGCAGGGGTGGTGGCGGGCTCGTCGTGGTGGCCCATGTCTTGACGGCGGCGGTCGCGGTGGGGGTGGTCGCCGTGCACGCGGAGACCGCCCTGACGTGGATGAGCCTGCTGGCAGGATCTTCGGGCGATGTTCCAGGGCCGCGCTTTGCCATACGGGGCAGCGCCTTGGTCCTGGGGTGCGTTCTGTTCGTACTGAGCGTTCTGGGCACCGTCGGCGCTGTGCGGGGGTTCAACGTGGCCACGAACCCGAAGGCCGGTCTCCGGCCACTGAGCGGTGTGGCCGCGGCCGTGCTACTCGTCGGCCTTGTGCCGGTCCTACTTGCACCCCAGGACCACGCGACCACGAACGGGGAAGACGACGCCGGCGATGTTCCGGGCGCGGTCCAGGATCTGGGGTGGCAGTGGGCTCCGCCTGGCGACATGGCACTGGAGGACGTGCACGCCACCTCGAGTGGCGCCCTCGCGATCGTCGAGGACGGGGTGTTCCACCTCACCCCGGAGGCAGAGGGCGCCGACTGGCGCTTCCGCATCCGGGGCCAAGAGGCGACCGCGGCGGTGACGCCCGATGGCGAGATCGCTGTTGTCGAATACCGACCACAGGGGCGGGGAGACCTGGGGCGTCGGGTGGTGCTGGAGACCGTCACGGGGGATGTGCTCGCTGACCGCGCACTGAGCGGGCAACCGGTTCTGGACAGTGGGCCGGACCCGATTGGCCCCCGCTCCGGCTCGGATACGGAGGCCCTGGTCGACGGCGGCGCCATCACCAACACGGTGCTGGACACCGTCCAGGTCTGGGACTTGCTCGGTGGTGGTCCGATCTGGACGTTCGAGGCCGACCCCGAGTGCTCCCTCACCTCCCTGCTTCCGGCCGAAGGACTGCTCTACGTGGCACAGAAGTGCGGCCGGGAGGGATCCGAGGAGCTGAGTGTCACGGCGCTCGACGCAGCTACCGGCGAGCGGGTGGAGGTCTTCGGCGACCTGGCCGGCCGTTCCCCGGAGGACGTGCTCTTCCGTCCGGACACGGACCTGCGCGAGTCGAGGGGCCTCGCCCGCCCCGAATCGCGTGGGAAAGCCGTACTGTTCGGCGATCCCGGGCGCGGTGGCGGCCTGGGCCCCGCCACCCTGCTGGTCCCGGGACACGAACCGGCGCGGATCGCCAATCTCGCCGGCGTCGCGGAGACAGAAATCGTCTACGAGGCCCAGCTCAGCGAGGACTGGGTCGCTCTGGAGGTCGACGGTGGGAACCAGAATCGAATGCTGAAGGTCGACTACGCCGGCGAGGTCGTCGAATCCACCAAGGTTCCCCGGGACGGCGCCCCGGCGATCGCCTTGGAAGACGCGCTGCTGCGGCTGCCGCCTTCGGATGGTGACGACCGGGCGGCCGACGAGGCCACCGTGATCGGCTGGACGGCGGCCACAGTGCCGCCCCCCATCCCTCTGGACGAGCCGCTTCCGATCACCCCGGTCGGCCCCGGAGTCCACGGCGTCAGGCTCGCCGCAGTCCCCGGCGCCGTCATCGCGCACACGACCGAAGGAACGTTCGGCTTCTCATGACCACCGAGGTTCCGGGCGCGCTCGTGCGTGTTCACCTCGCAGCCGTCGAGGGCGGAAGTTCGGCGCCTTTCCGCCCGAGCACCAAAGGTTCTTGAACCGTGGCTGGCCGCTCGCAGGTCTTTCGTGCCGCGGCCTTGGGCGCCGTTCTTGCCGCGAGCGACAGGATGGGCACCGGTCAGGTCCCCCTACGGGTGCCCGCATGGTCACCGCGTCGATGGCACACCGTGACCAGTCCAGCTCCCGGCGGGAGCCGAGTTCGTCCAACACCAGGCGGCGCAGCGTGGCCCACACTCGGCAGTGGCTCCATTCGGTGAACCGGCGGTGCGCCGTGGGTCCTGAGGGGCCAAAGGTCGGCGGGAGCTGGCGCCATGGACAGCCGGTGGTGGCCACGAAGATGATCGCGGCCAGCACTTCCCGGTCGCCGTATCTGCCCCGACCTCCACCCTGGGGACGGGTTGGTGCCTGGGACACCACCCGCGGGAACAACTCCCACACCCCTCGGGCACCAGACGCTCCACGAGCGACACACAACCAGGCTACCGAAGAATCCAATTGAGACAGCATCTAAGTGAAAAACACGAAAACCCACCTCAAGCCAAAGAAATTAGCGGCCTTGATCATTTCGATCCTGGCTTGTACCGCGGTCATCGCCGTGGAGGTTTCCTTACGAAACGTGGATCGCGAGCACACGACCACTGCCGGTGATCCTGGCTCCCACCTCATCACCAGTTCCGTGGTTCTGGAGGAGGCCCGTGCCTCACTCGAAGAGGAGGACCCCGGATCAGTCGAGGAGGTGCTGCCCAGCATCGGCGGCGCCATCGTCGTCCTGGACGACGGGGTGGCCGCGGTGGACCCCGACACCGGGAAACAACGCTGGTCCTACCGGCTTCCCGGAACCGAGGTGGCCGCGGGGATAACCCCGCTGGACACCACCGACCCCGATGAGGACACCACCCAGCGGGTCGTCCTCACCTACAACACCCCCAGCCTGCTCGGCGGCACCCGCGGCCACACCGTGAGCCTGAGCGTCTACACCGGCCAGAAAGCACACTCCAGCACACACCCGGTCCGAGACGCCCCCAACGAACGCGTCCGGCTTCTCACCAAGGAAACATGGGTCATACCCCGCGACAACCGCACCCTGGAAGCCTTCTCCCTGGAGCACGGCCAACCCTCCTGGGAGTACCAAGCCCCCCAGGGATGCCGGATCGACATGCCCACCACCAAGAACACCGTCAGCGGAGTCGCGACCATGCAATCCCAGGTCATAGCGGCCTGGCACTGCCCCGGCGAGCAACGCGCCCAAGCCGTCTCCCTCGACTCCGTGACCGGCGAACAAGAGTGGGTCGACACCAACGTCGCCTGGGACAGAGAAGGAACCCCACAGGTGCGGACCATGGACACCACCGACCTGGCCACCACCGAACCACCCCACGCCGCCCACGCGATAGTCCAAGGCGACCTGGACCACTACTACCGGCTCCTGGACGAGGACGGGAAGTTCGTCTCCAGAGGTATATGGAGTGAAATCGAGGGGTTGGACGAGTACGTACCGGCCCCGGCAACAGGTCCGCCCGACCCCACGGACCAAGCCGATGTCGTGGTCGGCCACTCCGACGAACTCAGATACGCGCTGTCACTCTATGTCATCAACGAGTTCCTGGACCGAGGAATGCTGGACCCCGACGACATCTACGAGGACACATGGGTTGAGGGCCCCGACGGCGAACGCCAGCTCATGAAGAACCGGCAGGGTCGGATGATCGGCACCAACCTCATCCACCAAGCGCTCGAGGACGACGACCAGGACTGACATGCTCACATGTCGCGCCCGCTGCCGGCACTCCGGCGGGGGCCGTTCTACTGTGGAACACCGGAGTCTCCCCGTTCCGGCTTCCCCTCATCATCGCGCGCGTGTGGTGAACGAGAATGGTGCTGGGAAGGGCGCCGCGACCGGTGCGGGGCCCGCGGGGGTTCACCACGGTAGGGCTCGGAGACGTTGACGGGGGCAGACGATGCTGGAAGTGGAGCACCGGCCGTCGGACTCGCCGTACGTGGAGCGCGTGTGGCGCGGCCGCACCGCCCTTGCCGGACACATGACGTCAGTGGCGACGTCCAACTGGGAGCTCACCGTGTGGACGCATCACGGGCGGGTCCACGTCGCGGCGCGGGGACCGGAGACCGCGGCGAGTGTGGCTGAGGTGCCCGAGAACTCGGACTCGTTCGGCATCAGCTTCTCGCACGGCACGTCCATGCCCCACCTGCCGCTGTCACGCCTCGTGGACACCCAACTGGACTCCCCGCACGTGAGCGCGCGGACGTTCGCGCTGCGAGGTGAGGAGTGGCCGCTTCCCCACTACGACAACGCCGAACAGTTCGTGGCCCGGCTCGTCCGCGCGGGCGTGCTTGTCCACGATCCGCTCGTGGCGGAGACCGTCGCGGGCGAAACACCCCAGGTTGGCGCGCGCTCGGTACAGCGCCGCGTCGCCGCGACGACCGGCCTCACCAGAGGCGCGATCCAACGGATCGAGCGCGCCCGGCAGGCGGCGATCCTGCTCGGTGAGGGGATGGCGCCCCTGGACGTGACACATCGACTCGGCTACTTCGACCAGCCCCACTTGGCCAGATCCCTGAGGCGCTTCATCGGCCGGACGGCGACGCGGTTACGGCGCGGGGACACCGCCGAACCCCTGTCGCTCCTGTACAAGACGACCTCCTGACAGCGCCCCTAAGTTGGCGCCCCGCGGCCCGGACGGGGGTTTCCGCGCCAGGCGCGCGGCCCCGGCGAGGCGCCGGTCCGCACGCCGCAGACATCCAGGAAGGAACGGGGCATCATGGGCAGGATCAGCGCGAACTTCTTCGTCTCGCTCGACGGGGTGGTCGAGTCACCGGACGAGTGGCACTTCCCGTACTTCAACGACGAGATGGGCGCCGTGGTCGGCGCCGGCCTCGACACGAACGTGGCGTTTCTGATGGGGCGCACGGGCTACGAGGAGTGGGCCGCGTACTGGCCCAGCAGCACGGACGAGCCGTTCGCCACCTACTTCAACAGCGTGCCGAAGTACGTGATCTCGAATTCACTCGTGGACCCGACATGGAACAACACGAGCGTGCTCCCCCGGGACGTCGGTGCGGTCCGCGAGTTCAAGGAGAGCGTCGAGGGCGATATTGGCATGTCGGGCAGTGCGACGACCGTGCGCTGGCTTCTCGCCAACGGGCTCCTCGACGAGCTCCGCCTGCTCGTGCACCCGATCGTCGTCGGCCACGGCCGGCGCCTCTTCGAGAGCACCTCCACCCATAAGCTCGTCCTCACCAGCAGCTCCACCCTGTCGACCGGGGTTCTCAACCTCACGTACGCGCCCGCGTCCTGACAGTCCGCGCGGTGCGCACCCGGGCGGTGGGCGGGAGCGTGCCGCCCGGGACACCACGTCAGCGGCCCTTCGGGCGTCCGGCTCAGCGAGCTCCTCGCCCGCCTGGCCGCCCGCCAAACGGCCGTTCCCGCTCCCGAAGCGTCGGAGCGCAGGCCGGCGGAACAGCCGCTGGCACGCACACTCGTGTGGGAGCGTGCGGCTCTCGTAGACTCCCTACAACACGAGCACCCTCCGGCACACTCGGGACGGTCCTGTGGGCACAGCTTCGCGGTGGTACGCCCGCCCGGCGGCGCTACCGGTCACCCCTCCCGCGCTGCGCCGGGAGCCGCTGTGAAGGCCCGCGGCAAGCGGCGGCTGGACCCGCTGCGTCCCGGCGACCCGCGCACCGTCGGTGGCTACCCACTCGTGGGCCGGGTCGGCTCCGGCGCGATGGGCACGGTCTACGCGGCCGAGCGACGCCAGGGCGAGGGCTACGTCGCCGTCAAGGTCATCCACCCCGACCACGCCGCGATACCCGCCGCCCGCGAACGGTTCGCGCACGAGGCACGGCTGCTGGCGCGCGTGAACAGCCCGTGTGTGGCTCGGTTCGTGCGGGCCGACGTGGAGGCCGACCCCCCGTGGATGGTCACCGAGTACGTGCCCGGCCCGACCGTGCGGCACCATGTGGAACGGCACGGCCCCCTGCGCGGCGGGATGCTGCGCGCCCTGGCGGTCGGCGCGGCCGAGGCGCTCCGCGGCATCCACGACGCGGGGATCGTGCACCGCGATCTCAAACCCGGCAACGTGATCATGGCGCCCACCGGCCCCAAGATCCTGGACTTCGGCATCGCTCAGCCGACGACCAGCGAGGACGCGACTCGCTGGATGCGGGTGCGCCGGCTGCGTCGCCGGCTGCGCACCCTGCGGCTGCCGTCGTCGCCCGCCCTCACCGAGCCCGACGACTCTCCCGGCGGGACGGCCGACCGCCAGGGGACCCCAGGATGGAGCAGCCCGGAGCAGTACCTCGGTCACCCGGCCACCAGCAGCTCCGACATCTTCCTGTGGGGGGCGCTGGTCGCGTTCGCGGCGGCGGCGCACGACCCGTTCGGCCACGGCCACCCCAGGGAGCTCGCTCGGCGTGTGGTGCACGAGGAGCCGGACCTCGACAGGCTCGCCCCCGACCTGGAGGCCCTGGTGTTGACCGCTATGGCCAAGGACCCGAACGAGCGTCCGGACGCCACCGAGGTGCTGCGCCGAACTCTCGCCCTCGGGGAGGACACGAACGCGGCCGGCGCGGCTGAGCGGCGCCGCGCCGTTCATCGTGCCCTGGAACGCGACTGGACACGGGTGGCGGTCCGGATGCCCCGCCCACCCCGGGAACGCCGCTGGTTCGGCGTCGCGTGACCGCACCCCTGGCCGGCCGCCTACGGCCCGGTGGGCAAGCGGTCACGCGACGCGTCACCTCTGATCGCGGTCACTGCCGCTGGTAGTAGGCGCGGGATTCCGGGAGCAGCAGCAGGACGATGATCGCGACCGTGAACAGCAGCGGCACAAGGGCCTGCACGGCTCCGAACGTCAAGCTGGACAGCGGTAGGAACAGCATCAGCACCTGGAAGATGAGCGCTGTCCAGAAGACAGCGAGGGAACGTTTACCCAACACGCTCGCCAGCACCAGCGACACCAGGCCGTACGTCCCGACGACGAAGGCGACCGCGCCGAACAACAGGGACATGTCCTGGGCGCGGAGGCCGGGCATGGCCGCGCCTCCTTCGATCTCCCGCGTCGCTTCGGGAACCGCGGCGACGAGTCCGAACAGTAGCGCGAACAGCAACCCGATGCCGGCGCCGATGAACATCAGCACGCGGGCGCCGATCACCCCACCCGGCTGTCCCCCGGCGGACTGGGGGTGGGGCTGACCATAGGGCGGGGGTCCGGTCGGGTCCCACTGCTGGCCGTAGGGGTGACCGGGCGGGCCGTGCCCTCCCGGCGGATACCCCTGGGGTCCGGGCGGCGGCCCCCCGTGGCCAGGGGCGCCCTGCTCCGGCGGGGGTGGTCCCTGCTCCGGCTGCCACTGCCCCCCGGGCTGCTGCCCCGGTTGTCCGGGCTGACCAGCTTGGCCCGGCCGCGCCCATCCCGGATCGTTGGGGTGTGTGCCCTGCCCCGGCTGTGCTCCCGACGCCGGTTCCCCGGGGCTCGCGGGTTCGTGTGGCGTTCGTCCCTCCCCCGGCCCACCGTGCCGCCCACCGCGCTGCTGCTCCGGGGCATCAGACTGGTCGGACGCGGCACCGCTCACTCCCGGCGGTGGCCACTGCTCCTCGGGCCGCTCCGACCGCTCGAACCGCGACCGTTCGGGCGGACCGGAGCGCTCCTCGGGCCGTGCCCCCGGATACTCGGGCGACCAGGGCGGCGGGCCACCGTGCGCCGGTGGTTGCCCGGTCCGGCGCGGCTCGCCCTGTCCCGGCTCCTCGTCGGGTTGTCGCGGTTCCCCCCGCGCTCCCTCCTCGCCGTGCGGTTCGTTGGGCGGCTCTTCATCAGGACGCGGATACATGGCACTGACCTCCGCCTTGGCACTCCTCCCGGGCTCCGGTCGGCCGCGCGGGTCGGCGCCGCGGCTCCCGCGCGCCCTCGCCCCCGGTTAGCGGCGTGCGGTGGGGCCCTCGTGTGCCCCCGTGACGCGTCCCGCCCGCTCATCCGCGCGACGTTCTCGCGCACCGCGCGCCCTCGCAGTCTCCGCCTACCCACCGGCCCCCGTGGGAAACGCGCAGTAGCGCCGCGCACGCGCCAGTCCCGGAGCCACCGCCGCGTGCCCGCGGAGTGCGGCGGCCGGCCCCCGGACGCGAACCGGTCCCACCGCTCGGGAGGGCGCTCCCCACGCGGCCGTGCGGGGGTGGTCGGCCTCGGGACACCGGGGCCGCGGACGGCACGAGCCGCTGGCGAACGGCGGAGTCGCGCACACGGGCGAAGGTGGCACGGTCGGTACGCCGCCCCAGGTCGTCAAGGGTCCGGCGCACACTGGTCACCAGGAACGGCGGGCGACACGTCAACTCGTCATCGCCCACCGGCAGGACGTGCACACGCACGCGGGCCCGCCCGGAGCCGACGCGTGGCCACGGCGGGACCGTGGATCGGGACCGCACCCCCACGTGCACCACATCCTCGCCGCCCCACGGTGGGCCGTCGAGCCGCCACAGCCGTGCGGCGGTCTCGTGGCACGCGAACGCGCCGGGCGCCACGGCGAGAATCGCCGCCATCACATGCCGAAACCAGGCGGACGCGCCGAAGCCGGCGACCCGGAACACCCCACTGTGCGGGGTGGGGACCCATTTCCCGGCGCGCAGCCGAGCCTCCACCGCGGCCCGTCCCAACCCGGAGCGGCATGCCTGCGCATGACTGACCAGCCCGAACTGGTATGCGGCGAACAGCGCGACGGCGTCGTCGCCGGTGCAGGGCAAGCGAGTGAGGAACATAATCCAAGCCTGATCCGCGCGCCGCTCCCCGGCCAGCCCGATCGCACGGCTGTGGACATCCGGCGAGGAGCACACGTCCCGTCGCGGAACGCGCCAGTTGTCGCGGAACCGGTGCCACACCGCGAGGCGAGGAGCCGATCGCCCGAACAGTGGCGCGCGCCGGCCACCGTGGGCGATATCGCGTTGCCACCCGGCCCTCCGGGGCCGCATCCTCGAAGGATGCGCATCAGGGAAGCGACGTCACCGGACTGGGCCGGCATCTGGCCGTTCCTGCGACGCATCATCGCCGCCGGGGACACCTACACCTGGGCCCCGGACACCCCCGAGGAGCGCGCACGCGCCCTGTGGTTCAAGGGGGACCCGTGGCGGGCGTTCGTCGCCACCGACAGCGGTGACACCGTCGTCGGTTCGGCCATCACCGGGCCGAACCAGCTGGGGCCGGGAGGTCACGTCGCCACAGCGAGCTTCATGGTGCATCCGGACCACGGAGGGGGCGGGATCGGCAGGGCGCTGGGCGAGCACGTTCTCTCCGTCGCCCGGGCCGATGGCTACCGGGCGATGCAGTTCAACGCCGTTGTCGAGACCAACATCGGCGCGGTCAACCTGTGGCGCTCGCTCGGGTTCGAGGTGGTCGGCACAGTGCCGGAGGCGTTCCACCACCCGACCAGGGGCTACGTGGGGTTGCACATCATGCACCGCCACCTCTGATTCGGCCCCGACCCACCCCCGGACCCCCTGTCGGGACCCACACGCGCCTGTCCGGGCGCCCCTGGAGCGCCCGGACAGGCGAGGACCACCGTTCGTCGACCTCAGCAGGAGCTGTCGCCGGGCTTGGGGACGGCCAACCCGAACAGCGGCCGGGCGCGCAGCCCCACCCACGTCCCCACGAGCGCGGCGACCGCCCACAGCCAACCGTGCAGGCTGCCCGAGGCGATCCCCGCCAGGTAGGCACCGATGTTGCAGCCGGCGGCCAGCCGGGCACCGATCCCCATCAGGATGCCGCCGATGAGCGCCCCCACCACGGTGCGCCAGCGCAGGCCGGTGTGCAGTTTCCACGCACCGGCGGAGGCGGCGGCGACCGCCGCTCCGAGGATGATACCGATGTCGGTGAGGCTGGTCTTGTGGGTCAGCACGGGCGAGGACAGCTGTTCGGCCATGTCGGGCTGTTGCCAGAACGCCCAGGTTTCCGGCCGCAACCCGACCAGCTGCAGGAACTTCGCGCCCCACAGGTTGAACGCGGAGGTGATCCCCCAGCCACCGCCGGACACCAGCAGGACCGCGCCTCCCAGCACGGCCAGTACCAGGGCGCCGACGAGCATCGGCCAGCTGCCGCGCACGGCCCGCACCATCCCGGACGCGCTGGGAACGGCGCCGACCGGCGGCGGGGTACTGCGGTTCTGCACCACCCGGGTTCCGGCCACCACCGCCGCGAGCACCACAACGGTGATCGTCCAGGATCCGGCCCAGCCGATGTGGTCGGACATCACGAACGGCGGAAGCTCGGGCAGGTCGTTGACCAGTGGCCAGATGGCGCTGTAGACGACCGAACCGACGATGAAACCGCCGAGTGTCACCACGATCGTGGACTGGCCCGAGCCCACCGCGAACAGGGTCCCCGAGGCGCACGCGCCGCCGAGCTGCATCCCGACGCCGAACAGGAACGCGCCCACGAACAGGCCGACGCCGATCGGGCCGGCCATCGGCTGGGGCTCGTTACCGAACAGTCCGGTCCCGGTGCCGATGATCAGCGCGAACAGTGTGGCGGTGGTACCGAGCAGCAGCGCGTGCGCGCGCAGCCCCGACCCGTTGCCAACAGCGATGAGCTGGCGCCAGGCGGAGGTGAAACCGAAGCGGGAGTGGAACAGCGCGAGCCCGAGGCCGGCGCCGAGCAGCAGCAGGACGGCCTGCTGCGTGCCGTGCGCCCATCCGGTGTAGCCGGTGAGGACCGCGATGAGGGCGAAGGCGATCCCCAGGGGGAGCCAGCGGACCGGCTCCAACGAGGGCGCCATCGGTCGCGGTGTGGAAACGGCGTTGGTGAGCCTTGGCCGCGGCGACTCGGAATCGGGCGGGACCGGGTTGTTGGGTGTGACGGATACCGTCATGGTGAGAAGGGCTCCATGGGAGTTTCGGGGCGGCCGGACCGCCGCACACGCCCGCGGCCGCGGTGGGGTGTCGGGGCTGGCGGTCGGACCGCGGTGGAGACAGGTCAGACGGGTTCGGGTTTCCGTCGCCCCGCAACGGAGCGTGCGGGCAGCGGCACCGAACTCGCGTGGCTACTGAGCCGCGCGGCGGCACCGGCGGCAACACAGGCCGTCATCGGTGCTCGTCAGTGACGTGGCGAAGAGCGCCATACCCAGAAGCGTCGTCGAACCAGACATATACCCTTATTCTACGCGCACCCCTCGGGTGGATCGCGAGTGAGCGCGCTCACCAACCCTCCCGCCTCCCACACCGAGGGAACCAACGGCGGACAGGGCATCCCCGACCAACGCTCCGGCCGCAGCGCGACACGAACGCTCCTTCGACAGTCTGGGCGACGACCCCGCCGCCGAACATCCATCGGCCCGGGGAGCCGCACCGGTCCTCGTGCGGTAGCTGGTCGATCATGCCCGCGACCGCCAGCTCGCGCGGCCCGCCCGGAAGCTCCCGGTGGAACCGGAGGGGCAGCTGTCCCCGGTCGACAACGTCGCCGGGGAAACTGCCGCGCCCCGGCCCCGGATGATGGTGCCGCCGGCGCCGATGTCCCGATTCCGGTCGAAAGCCACCCCGCGGTCGCGTTCGGTACACCGGTGGCCACTCGCCCCGGGTGGAGTTCTAGAGTGTCCGGCGTGACACCGGCTCCGGGAAACGGCGGGCAGCGCGAGGCCGAAATCACCGCCACACGCGAGGTGTGGCGCGAGCTCGGGCTGCCGGGACTGATCGACGTCCACACCCACTTCATGCCCGACAACGTGATGCGCAAGGTGTGGTCCTACTTCGACGACCTCGGCGAGGGCGTGTGGCCGATCACCTACCGCGGCGACGACGCGGAACGGGCCGAGCTGCTGCGCGCCTTCGGGGTGCGGCGCTTCACCGCCCTCAACTATCCGCACCGCCCCGACATGGCCGAATGGCTCAACGCCTGGACCGCCGATTTCACCAACCGCAACCCCGACTGTCTGCGCGGCGCCACGTTCTATCCCGAGAGGAGCGCCGCGACCTACGTCGCCAACGCGATCGGCGCCGGCACGCGCGTGTTCAAGGCCCACCTGCAGGTGGGCGACTACGACCCGCGCGACCCCCAGCTCACCGACGTGTGGGGCGCCCTGGCCGAGTCGGGAATCCCCGTTGTGGTGCACTGCGGCTCCGGTCCCCACGGCGGGCGTTTCACCGGTCCCGAACCGTTCGCCGACGTGCTGAAGGAGCACCCACGCCTCACGGCGGTCATCGCGCACTTCGGATCCCCGGAGTACACCGAGTTCATGGACCTCGCCGAACGCTACGAGCGCGTACACCTGGACACCACCATGGTGTTCACCCGATTCACCGAACGCTCGACCCCGTTCCCCACCGCCGAGCTGCCCCGGCTACGGCGCCTGCGCGACAAGATCCTGCTCGGCACCGACTTCCCGAACATCCCCCACCGCTACGTCGAACAGCTCCACGCCCTCCGCGACGTCGCCCCCGACGACGACTGGCTTCGCGCCGTACTCCACGACAACGCCGCCCGCCTCTTCAACACCTGAGCCTCCGGTGGGCACCGAGTGGCCGCTGCCCCTCCGCCCTCCGCGCGGACAGCCGGCGGTGCCGCGGGGGACCGCGTCACGCACGGCTGTGACGTCAGCTCTCTCCTATCTTGGATGGTCCACCTTCCGCCCTCGTGTCCGTGAGGAGCAGTATCCGGACGGAACCAGGGTCCCCGTGGGTGCGTCGGTTCCGCTGATCCCCGAGTTGGTACCCGCCGTGTCCCGAGCGGCGCACGGTTTCCCCAACCACGGACGTCGAGTCAGCGAAAGGCGCGCTCATGGAGTTTCACAAGACAAAGGGAACGCTACTCGGAATCGGCGTAGTGGTCGCGGCTCTTGGGGGCCTGGGCACCGCGTTACTGATCGGGTGGTTCTTCGAGGGCGGCAAGCTGCCGGTGCTCCTGTTCCTGGCCCCGATCGCGGTTCTGGCCGGCATCGGGGTGGTTGTCTACGCGATGTTGCCGTTCCGCCTGCGCATCGACGCCAACGGCGTCACCACTCGGAACCCGCCGGAAGGGCTGAACACGTTCGTCCCGTGGTCGCACGTCGCCGCCGTGACCATCGAGGCCAAGCCCGGAGACAAGCCCGATCGCGCACCCTACGTGGTGTTGTGGCCCGTCCCCGGCGCGCGCATCGGAGCCGATCCGAGCTTCCACAGGCACGGGAGACCGGCGCACCTGCTTGGTCAGACCGACGAGATCAAACAGCCGCGCGACCAGATCCGCGACGCGATCGCCCACTACTCCGGCTCGGCGCCCACCCAGCAGCCACCGGCGGCCCCACCGCACCCCCCGCGACCAATGCCACCCCAGTACGGCCCCCAACACCCCCCACAGCACGGATATCCGCATCCGCCCCACCACGGACCTCCCCCCGTCAACCCGTATCACCAGGGACACTGGGGGTACCCGGGTCATCCCGGGCACTGAGGGCCGTCGCGTGAATCGGCGGCCGGTCAGTCGGACGATGGGTGACCATGGTCGGGTGCGGATGATCTCGACATCCAGATCGGAGCGGATCGACCCCTCACCGGTTCGCGGCCAGGGCGGTTCCACACACTGGCCGTGACGGTCGCGCAACGACCGCGCCGTCCCTCACGACTCCGGAACCGACCGACGCCGGAGTACCGTCACGGCCGGCGGCGGCGCGTGCGAACAGGCTGGTCGCCGAGGTCAACTCATGTAGCGGCTCACCGCTTCCGGATGGATGACGAGACGCACCTGGTCCGCCGCCAGCATCTCGGCGAGGTCGCCGGCGCGGGCCGGATCGTCGAGGTCCCAGTAGTGAGGGGCCAGGCGGGCGCACAGGTCGTGTGCTCCGTCGGGTTCAACGGTGGCGCGGCCGGCGACCGACAGCCAGCGCTCGCGTTCACCCACGGGGGCGGCGACGACGATCGAGGCGCGGGAGTCGCGGCGTAGGCGCCCGCCCAGCGACCGGGCCAGCGCGTTCGGTCATCTCGAACTCACCGACGCCGGGCACCCCCGCGTTCCCACCGATCTCCGGCGATCCGCCCGATACGGCCAACGAGCCGAACACGCCGCATGGGCGGGGCTGGCCGGTACTCAGTCGCTCGTCAGGGCGGTGGTGATCTCAGCGAGACGACGCCGCGCCTCGGGATCGTATGCCTGGTGGTGGGCGGGCTGGTCGACGAACCGGTCGAAGTAGCGGCCCGTGGTCTCGGCGAGCGCGGGATCGCGGACGAGCCGCAAGGTGGGCGCCACGCCGTCGGCCAGCCGTGTCTCGGGGGTGAAGCCGCTCTGCCGCACCATCTGGGTGGGCATCAGGTGCGCCGGGTGCAGCGCGTTGGCCGTGACCCCGCTTCCACGGAGCTCCTCGGCGAGGTCGAACGTTCCCATGATCAGGGCGAGCTTGCTGCGGCAGTAGGCGTGCACCCCCTCATACCGGTGCCGCAACTGCACATCGTCGAGGTCGATCGTCTCCTGGCCCAGCGAGGCGACGTTGACCACCCGCGCGAGAGCGGAGGAGCGCAGCGGCGCGAGCAGGCCACGGGTGAGCGTGACGGGTGCCAGGTGGTTCACGGCGAGGCGTAGTTCGTGCCCCTGGGGGCTGACCTCGCGTCGCGCGGGGTCCGTTCCACCACCGACGGCGGCGTTGTTCACCAGGGCGTCAATCCGCGGTTCAGCGGAGCGGACGCGCGCGGCGAGGTCACGGACCTGATCCAGGTCGGCGAGATCGGCGGTGTAGGTGCGCACAGTGCAGGCGGGGGCCACATCACGGATCTCTTTTGCCGTGGCGTCCAGCCGGGCCGGGTCCCGGCCGTGCAGCAACAGGGTGGCGCCCCTACGGGCGAGCGCAGCGGCGAGGTGGTATCCGAGCCCCTGTGTCGCCCCGGTGATCAGCACTGTCGCTCCGGCGGAGTTAGCTGTCATGTAATCCATACCTAGATAATTATCAACACATTGATAAAGATGCAACTATTGATCATCGTCCGCGGTTGTAACCTTGGGTGCATGACGCTGCCCGCGCAGGACCGGCTCGGCCTGGACATCAAACGCACCGAGCAGGCCCTCATGTCCGCGAAGACGGCGGCCCTGAAAGACGTGTCGCTGACCGTGGCGCAGTACGCGGCGCTGCTCGCGCTGGCCGACAATCCCGGCATCTCCTCGGCCGCGCTCGCACGCGCCTGCATGGTGAGCCCGCAGGCGATGACGACCGTCCTGCGCAACCTCGACGATCGGGGCCTGATCGAACGCACCCCGCACCCCTGGCACCAGAACGCCCTGCAGGTTCGGGTGACGGATACCGGTGCCGAACTCCTGCGGCAGGCGGACGAGCGGGCGCACCGAATCGAACAGCGGATCCTGGAGGAGCTGACTCCTCAGGAACAGGAGACCCTACGCGCCCTGCTGGCCCGCTGCGTGACCGCGATCCAGGTCGAACCCGGCTAGGATCTGTTTCTCGAACTTACCGGCCTCTCGACTCGGGTGCCGCCGGCGTTCTGGAGGGTCCGTAGGTGGGGAAGCGAACAACGAGCGCCCCCACCCAAGACGCCCGAAGGTTCCCGGCTCCCAGGTACCCGAGCCCGGGCGAGCGCCAGCGAGCCCCAACAAACACCACCTAGAACACCGGTAGCGCTCCCGTCCAATCACCTCACGCACCCGCGCGGACCCGCTCTGGCCCTGGCGGGGGGTCGGTGGTTCCCGCGCAGGATGTGGCCGCCGTAGCTCGATAGGGATCGGCTCACCCGTCCTTTGGGAGATCAACCGAAACCGGCCAGCCCTTACGACCATTCACCCGTGCGAGATCACACCGCAAAACGGAGGCGAGTCGGGTGCGCTCCGCCGAGAAAAGATCACCGAACACATTTCCGCTGGTCGACCCGAAAACGTCGAATCCGGAGTAACTCTGTGGGTGGTACTCGTTACCGCGATGCTCGCCCGAAACAGTCGATGCCGGCCCGTTCCGTCGTCCACATCCGATCCCCGGTCACGCCACCCCGAACTGCGCTCTTCCACAACCAGGAATATCTGCGCAGGTCATAGATTCTCTGGTGTGATCTCTCGATGCCGGAGACCTTCGTCGAACCGAGCTGCGCTGGGGTGACTCCGACGTCGTTGGGCGCCCAACGAAATCGGTAGAACCTGTTTCATTCCACCTGTTGACTTGGCCATTATTAGCCATACACAATGTATCAATCAACATTGGTAAGGATACTGTTCACTCCCTGCCGAGGATATGGATCGCGCGGGCGCGGCTGAAGGGGGGCAGCCAGCACTCGCGATCCCCGCACCGACCGAGGAGACCTCCCTCATGACCAGCGAAACCTCCGCCGTCACCGACGATACCGAAGCCGGGCACACCAGCTGGAAACGGTTCGGCGCCTTCGCCGGCATTGGAGCCGTGGCAGTCGGCGGAATGCTCTACGCCCTGGCCAACGGCGCCATCGCCGCCCAGTTCGTCGTCTCCGACCTCGACTTCAAGGTCTCGGCTGACCGGCTGGTCGGCACCGGCTTCGAGCAGTACGGCGGCATCAACGTCGATCGCAACAACGAACCGCTTCCCATGGCCACCGCCGCCATCAGCGAGGCCGAGCTGCACTCGATGTGCCAGTCCGTCCTGATCGACGACGAGCTACCCACCCTGCCCGCCGTCACCATGAACCTCACCGCCGGGACCGGAGAAAACCCGGTCGAGGCCGAGACCCTGCTGGTGGACATGCACCAGATGGCCGGCGACGCCGAGTTCGACAACATGGACATCGGCGTCAACTCCACCGACATGGACAAGGGCCCCGACGCGGGGACACCGATCAGCGGCATGTTCGGGATGCAGTCCGACACCATCGTCGTCGACGACCTACAGCAGGAGGCCCGGGCCACCACAGCGGGCTCGTTCGTGCTGAACGACCTCAACCTGACCCTGGCCTTCGGTGAGGACGAGTGCTACTGACCCCCATCCACCCCGGCGTCGAAGGCACGGCGTTCCCGCTCCCGCGCCCACTGACCGCCCATGACGAGGAGACCCCGTGGCCGACCCACTCCCATCGCACCGCCGAGGACGTCTAGCGCGGGTGTGGCTGCGCTGGCGGCGATGGCGCCACAGTCGCCCCTTCTGGGGCGGGTTGCTGATGATCGCCGGTGGCGTCGAGCTGGCACTGTTACCCCTCGGGCCGTTGGAGGTCGGAGTCGCCGGCGTGGCGCTCGCCGGCATGCCGACCTACATGCTCGCCCTCTTCGTCATCGCCCTGGGAGCCATCACCTGGTTCACTCCGCAGCAGCACACCATCACCGGGATTCTCGGCGGCATCTGCGCCCTGGGGTCACTGGTGCTGTCCAACCTCGGTGGTCTGTTCATCGGGGCACTGCTCCTCCTGGCCGGGTCGGGGATCGCCTTCGCGTGGACCTCCGGACCTCGACCGCCCCGCCGCAAGGGGCGTCGGGGGCGTCGCCGCTCCGACGCCCCCGACGCCTCACCCACCAGCACGCTCGACACCGTGAGCACCGCCGACTCCGACTCCCCGAGCGAACCGTTGGACACCCCCGGGGATCGTGAGGGGGTCCCGCAGCCGCACCCATCCGGACCCCACCCCACGTCCAACGCGTGACGTGTCGGCCCGGGAGCGCGACGCCCTCCCGCCGCGCTACGGGTCGGCACAGGGGTCCGCCGGGAGCGCTCCCGCTCCCGACGGACCGTGCCAGCGACCGGCAGCGCCGCCGGTCACTCCCTGTCCCGCCCCTCGCCCGGGGTCGGGAACATTTCCCCATGTTGGAGGACATGATGCACGATACCGACCGCGTTCACCTCCACTCCGTACCGCGCCTGGCCGCCGTGGGATCCGCCGTGGCCGTCGGCGCCCTGGCGCTCCTCAGTGCCAGTCCGGCCCAGGCGCAGCAGAACTCCACCACCATCGAACCGGCCGGCCACTACCTGGGCGCCACCCAGGACGGCGCCGGCACCTTCGAGGTCGACGGGTCCGAGATCTCCTGCGACACCTCAGAGTCCTTGCGCGGCGACGGCGACCCCGAGGAGATAAACCAGATCCCCGAGGCCCCCGACAACCACAACTCCGACGGCCCGGTCTCCGGGGTACTCTCCGCCCCGGTGTTCGAGGACTGCGAGGTCGTGGGCGTCCCGCTGACCTCCGCCGACATCACCACCACCCCGGGAACGTGGGACATCGAGGCCACCCACGGCGACCCCTCCACCATCACCCTGTTCATCCCACCGGCGGGCGAGCCGGGCTCGCTGACCGTGAACGTGTCCGGGCTCTCCTCGTGCGAGATCGAGGTCAACCCCGGCGACGAGCCGGCCGCCCTCACCGGCACCTGGCAGGGGGGCGACCCCGGCCAGCTGGTGTTCGACACGGCGAGCGTCCCCGTCGAGGTCACCGAGAGCAACTTCGGTTGCCCGGACGGCGGTGAGCACGACGGGACGTTCGACTCCACCTACAACATCACCAACGAGACCGACCCCAACCAGCCCGTGACGATCACCGAGTGACCACCCCACACCGGGGCCACACCTCCCAGGGGGTGTGGCCCCACCGCGTGTTCACCGCGACCGACCGCCCCGCTCTCCCGCGTGGCTTCCCCTGGGGTTGGTGACGTTCTCGGTTCCCATGAGCGCCGCCCCGGAGAAAGTACCGTGTGGTGTCACGGCTTGCGCAGCACCCCGCCGTACTCGTAGATGCGCCGGCGCAGCTTCGAAGACCCCAGGTAAGGGGCCACCACCGGATGCGGCGGGGACAACGGCGGCTGCTCCGAGTCGGGCCGCCACTCGTTGATGTCGCCCAAACCCGGCTCCACAGGCTCCAGCCCCTCCAGCATCGCGTCGATCTCGGCCGAGGAGCGGGTCTTCCACGGCAGCCCTGTCCCGCCGATCAGCTGGTCGGCTTCCTCGCGCGCCTCGGGCGTGTTGGCGCAGGCGTGGGACAGCGCCAGGAAGCTGCCCGGAACAGCCGGTTCCAGGCACCCCCGCACCGCGCGGCGGGCCAGCTCGTCATCGGGCACGCAATGCGGGATCGAGAACAGCAGCACCGCCAGCGGCCGGGAGAAGTCCAGCAGCTCCCTCGTCTCCGGCGCCTCCAGCACCGACTCCGGGTCGGTGAGGTCGGCGTGGACGAAGCCGACGCGGGAGTCGTCGGCCATCAACGCGCGGCCGTGCACCATCACGACCGGGTCCATGTCCACGTACACCACGCGAGCCCCGGGGCGGAACTCCCGGACCACCTCGTGGACGTTGCTCTCCGTCGGAAGCCCGCTGCCCAGATCCAGGAACTGGTCGATCCCCTCCTCGCTGGCGAGATAACGCACCGCCCGGTACAGGAACATCCGGTTCTGCCGGGCCACGTCGACCCCTTCCGGGAACCGCTCCAGGAGCCCAGCGATGGCCTCACGGTCGGCCTCGTAGTTGTCCTTGCTGCCCAGGTGCAGCCCGTAGCTGCGGGCCGGGGACGGCCGGTCGGTGGGGATCTCGGGCGGGAAGAAGGACGCGCCGGGCTCGGAGGCGGCCCGCCGCATGAACTCGTTGGCTTCCGGCAAAACGAGGCTCCTGAGGGATTCCGCTGTTAACGGCCAGGATTTCCTGGGAAGTTTAGAATCCCCGCCCACATCGGGAGAAAACCGGAGTGCGGGTGTGTTCACGGTTCGTGGACCACTCGGGCCGGATTACCCACTGCGACGATGTCGGGCCGACGTGCCCGACACACCGGTGCTGTGGGTGCGGACGGCTGAAACCACGGCTCGCCGAAGGCAGGATGGCGGTTCCGGAGCCGCCGCTCCCTCGGGCACAATCCCCGGTGTCCGTCCCCTTGGCGCCCGGCGACGTTGGGAGGCCCGTGTCCACGAGAGCCGATTCGCCACGCGCCGGTGTGAACCCCGGCGGGTGCCGGCGGCGGACCATCGGCTGCGTCCTCGTCCCCGCGGCGGTGGTGCTGGCCGTCATCCTGGTCATCGCCACGGTCTCCGCGCTCCGCAGCGGCCGGATCGTGCCCTTCCCGGAACTGCGGGGGGAATCGCTGTGGGCCTCCGAAGGTCTCCCCGGGGACACCCGAGGCGGTTGGGACACCGGCGAAACGCTGGTGTACGGGTCCGACGGAGGGCTGGTGGCATTCTCCCCCGAAGACGGGGACGAACGGTGGCGGATGGAGCCCGACTCCCCCGTGTGCGCGATGAGCGAGGACACAGCCGGCGACGTCGGGGTTCTGTTACTCGAAGGGAACACCGCCCGGGAGGACGTCCCCACGCCCGCACCGGAGGATGACCCCGATGTCACCCCCGAGGCCGCCGCGGAGGATGAGGCCCGTAGCGACGACGAGGACGAGGCGTCCGGGATGTCCTGCGACGTCGCCGTGGCCGTGGACACCACCACCGGCCAGGAACTGTGGCGCAGCGATCCACTGGCACAAACCGACCTCGACACCGTGGACGCGTACCTGCTGTTCTCCCGCGGCTCTCAGATCGAGCCGGTCGGCGAACACGTGGTCGTCCGCCTCGGCGGCCGGATGGTGGCCCTGGACCACGACGGCGAGGAGGTGTGGCGCGATGACGGGGTTGGCGCCCCCGACACCGACTGCCCCGCCACCGACCTGCTGCCCCGCGACGACAGCTCCGTGGTCCTGGCGGGCGACTGCGGCATCGACGAGCCGGTCACGGTGCGGGTGGTCGACGTCGCCGCCGGGGAGTCCGCCACCGCGTTCGAGTTCGACCGAGGGGAGTCGCAACCCAACAAGGACCGCGTCGCCGGTACCTCCCTCGTCGCCGCGGATCCCATCCATGTGCGCGTCGACTTCGGCCACGCGGACCCTCCCCCACGGGGCGGTGAACTCCTCGGCGAGCCCGAGGGCGGGTCGCTGTGGGTGCGCACCATCGGGTTCGACGACGACGGGAGTGTCCGGCACGCGCTGCCGCTGCACGGCGAGACCCCCTCTGTCGTCGAGAACGGCCGGATCTACAGCACGACGGACAACAGCTGCGCCAACGAGGTGCGCGCCTACGATCTCGCCACCGGCGAGCGGGAGTGGGCCACCGAGATACGGGACATGAACCCGCGGGTGATGGATGTCGACGACGGCAGGCTACTCGTCACGCGGGAGGGGTTGCGGTGGGACTGCGCCCTGTTCAAGCCCGACCGCGACGCCCAGTACTCCGCGGTTGACATCGACACCGGCCAGGAGGAGATCATCAGCCCTCAGGTGGGGACGGGCTTCATCGGCGACTTCACGGCGTGGTGGCGCGACGGCCGCGTGTACGTGCTCCGCGAGCACATCCACGATGTCGCCGGAGGCATCGCCGCCGTGGAGTGACCCTCGTGGACGCCGAGTGCGTGCTGGTCGAGACCAGCGGCGCCGGGGGCCGTACCCCCGTTCTCGCGGCGTCGCGTGACAGCGGTCACCGTTCGCCTTCGGGCTCCCGGCGGGTGTCGTAGCGCTCGCGGGCGGCCGCGATCTCGTCTCGGTGTTCCCTGGTCCACGAGACCAGCGGATGGACGGCGGCGAGCAAGCTCTCGCCGAGGGCGGTGAGCGCGTAGTCGACACGCGGCGGAACGACAGGATGAACGGTACGGCTGACCAACCCGTCGCGTTCGAGGTTGCGCAGCGTCAGCGTCAGCATCCGCTGGCTGATCTCCTCGATATCCCGGTTCAGCTCGCTGAAACGACGCGTCCCACTTCCCAGTAGCTCGATGACCAGCAACGACCACTTGTCCGCCAGGCGGTCGAGCAGATCCCGGATCTCACACGAGTTCGTGGCACGAACATCGATGTGCGTCCCCGACAGTGATGTGCCGTCTTCCATAGCTCACCAGTGTGACTCATGATGTGGCTACTTACCAGAAAGAACCAACCACATCGGGAGTAACCATGAGCGGGATCGACGTCGGCGTGTTTCTACCGACCATGACCGAGGGGGACGCCCCAATGACGGACGTGGCCGCCGCCGCCAGCCACGTCGAACGGCTCGGCTTCGAGTCCGCGTGGGTCACCGACCAGCTCGTCGCCGGGGAGGGGGTGCCGGTGCTGGACAGTATGGTCTCGCTCGCCACGGCGGCGGCCGTCACCGAACGGGTCTCGCTCGGGCTGGGCGTGCTGGTCGTTCCGCTGCGGCGGGTGGCGTGGATCGCCAAACAGGTCGCGTCACTCCAGCACGTCTCCGACGGGCGGGTACTGCTCGGGGTAGGGGTAGGCGGTGACAGGCATGAGCGCTCCTGGGCCGCGGCCGGGGTCCCCCGCCGCGAACGCGGCCGGCGCACCGATGGCGCTCTCGACGTGCTTCCGGACCTCCTCGCCGGCCGATCGGTACGATTGGGCGCCCAGCCGCACGCCCCGGAGGTTCGGCTCTCCCCCGCCGCGCCCGTGCCGCCGCTGCTGGTCGGGGGGATGTCCGAGGCGGCGATCCGCCGCACCGTCCGCTACGGCGACGGATGGTTCCTGCTTCCGGGGCCACCCGAGGTCGTCGCCTCGGGCAGGGCACGACTCGCGGAACTGGCGGCCGCCGCGCACCGCCCGACACCGGCGATCACGGCAACAACCATGGTGGCGCTGCGTCCGGACCCGGCACTGCCCGAGGACGCCGCGCTGCGCCGGTCGCTGTCCGACCCGAAGGGCATGTTCGGCATACCCACCGGGCACGTCGACTCGGTGCTGACCGGCGGCGACCCGCCGGCGATCGCCGCCCACCTGGCGACGCTGGCCGACCAGGGGGTCGAACGGGTTGTGGTCACACTCGCCGCGGGCGACTGGTTCCGCCAGGCCGAGCTACTCGCCGAGGCCCGTGAGCTGATTACCACCAAAGCGGGTCTCTCTTCGGAAAACACGCACTGAGAGTGCGCTTCCTTCCGCGTTGGCGAGGGAGGGGCGGAGGGGAGGGCACTCCCGCCCGCGTTCGCGCGGCACGGCCACGCCGACCGAGTCCCCGAAAACAGGGAACCACAGACGCCGGAATCGAAGGCCGCCGCTGAGAGGTGTCGCAAGGCCAGCGGTGGCCGCGCGTGGCCTTACCAGAGCCCTCACCTAATCCGGATGCGGGGTTCCGTCCGGCCAGACGCACGGTGAGGACGCCGTCAACGAGAGAACATCGCTGCTTTCCCGCAACGCCATCCGGAAGGAGCCCTCCTCGTGTTCCACCCAGATGTAACGCTCGTCCGGCCGGGAGTCCTGAAGCACCGTGTACCCGTTACCCGTCCAGTGCTCGTACAACGCGGCGGCGTGCTCCTCGTTCTCCTCGGCCGGCAGGTCACGCAGCCGGTACTTTTTGCTCACCGTGACCCGGCCGTTGGGGCCGTTGTCGTCCGCGTCATCACAACTGGCGCTGTCGAGATTCCCTCTCCGTTCGAGTCGCACCGACTCGGGAAGCACGGCGACCGCGTCCTCGATATGCTGGTCCACCCGCTCTCCGGCCTGCTTCTTGCCGAGCGTCTCTTCCATTCCCTCTCCCCCGAGTCCGACAATTCCACAACCCGTCACCAGCAGAAGCACAGTCCCGCAGGTCAACCGCGCCAACCAGATCATCGCGCGCACCATCATCCTCACCGTATTCCGGCGATAATCTTGCCCATGCGGATGGCCGACGGCGAAGCCTCCTCGAAATACTCCCCATGCGCGTCTCCGAACGGCATCTCAGTAAGTTCTACCTCGGAACCAGGTGCGGATTCGAACCCGCTCGCTCCGAACTGCTCCGTGCTCGGGTCCTGGCCGTGCACCCCCTGCGACCAGTCGTCGATGCCGTCATTGTCCGCCGTGCTGGCGTGCACCCGATCGCCCGGGAAGTTCAACTCGCTCACATGATCGGCGCCGACACCCGGGCTTCCCACGAACACCAGGTCGTCGGCGTCCAGCCCGGAACCTCCAGGCTCCTTCGCGATGAGGGAGAGGGAATGAATGGGTGAGACGGCGGAAGGGTTGAGCTCGGGCTGATCGGACTGGCTATCTGAAATAGGGGGTCGCCACCTGGACTACGGGGCCTACCTCGCGGATGCGATCAACTAAATAATTTCGTGTCACAAGCCATGGCTAAATATCAATCGACCCAAAAAGACATGGCTACTCAGATTGGATCGGTGGTTCGGTCTAGGGGCGCCAAGCAACGCAACGGCGCGAGGAAGGGTCCCATGAAGGACCCCGCCAACCAGACAGTGCGGCACCGCCCGTATCCGTGGAACTCAAGCGCATGCGGGAAGAATCGGGGTGAGCGCCTACACGGTCGTCGACTCCGTGGGCTGGAACCGAACCAGGGTTCGCCGCCTGGAACGCGGCGAGTGGAAACGCCTCAAGGAGAGCGAGGTCCGTGGCCTCATCGCTCTCTACGACACGGTCGAGACGCGCAGGGGTAAATGAAGAACGGTTACAGCACTGGGACTAGGAAGAAGCTGTGGAGATGACAAGTTTCGACACATTCTAGAATACCACCACACGAAACCCAAAAAACCAGAATCTGACGAATTTTTCATTCGAAAAACGTCCTTAATGTTTTTCATGAGCCAGATCAGAATTATATGACCACGCTCAATCGGGTGTATGCCTCTCAAGAGCCCCATCTATATACGAAGAAACTTTAACAACTTCCGCCCGAAATTCTTGCCTCGAAACATCAACTCCCTTTAAATCTATTTGATAAACACCACTACCACTCAACCGAATAAAACTATATACATCTTCTTGATTATCATAACTTTCATAAAAATACCGAGAGCGACCCTCCATCCCCTCCACTTTCCCTTCACTATCAACTTGCTCATCATTAACATTACCAACAAATTCATCAAATGAATTGTTGGCAAGTTCAGGAATTGATTTTCCGTCATCACCCTCCATGTGCGCTACATATGTTATACCAAAACTCCAATTTCTCCCCTCGTTTCCAACTACTTCCCAATCACATGAATCCGAGACAGTGCGTGGACCACCAGACCCTTCTGTTACAGAATCAACGTAATCATCTTTTTCATCAACCCGATTTCCTTGCGCGGCTCCCATAAGATTTTCAAGCTCAATCAGCTCACACAAATCAAGCAACTCTGGAGGCACCGATTCTCTTGGCTCTCGAGACGATTCAACACCCGAAGCATCATCCCCCGAAGATGAAGACGAAGCAAAACTACTTCCAATAATTTTCCCCACACCAACTATCGACCCAAACACCAGAAGCGCTGCTAGAGTCCCACATCCAAACATCAAAAGAAATGCACGCCAACCGTGAATTCCTTCTTTCTTGGGTGCGACCTCTTGCTCAGACATAGTGAAACCTCGGGTCGGGGGAGACAGTCAAACCAGGGGGCTGATTTCCTATCCTTCCAGCTCCGCCTTGACATCTGGGTGCTCCAGGGGGCGGGTGAATCCCAGGATGTCGGATCGACTGGGGTCATCGTATTCACGGGTGGCAATCGGCCCGCAGTCAGTGCACCACGCTTCCACCATCAGGCCATCACCGATCACCATTCCCACGTGTCCGGGACCAGCGGGTTCGCCGGCTCGCTGCACATCGAAGAAAACCAGATCGCCCGGTTGTTCCTCACCTTGGGGAACTTCCGGCCCAAACTCCCACTGGTCCTGAGAGACTCGCGGAATGGTAACCCCGATGCTCTCGTAGGCCCGCATCGTCAGCCCGGAGCAGTCGAACGCGTTCGGCCCGGTTCCACCCCAGAGGTACGGCTTCCCTCGCTGATTCATCGCCCAGTCCACCACTCGCTGGGTCAGCTCGTCGGGAGCCTGAGCGATCAGCTCCCCCTCCTCGTTGACCTCACAATTGACAGCGGTCTCGACATCGGAGCTGGTCTCGAATTCGCCATCGGCGTACCGATCGGCCCACTCAGTCACGTCATCCACGTACCACCAGGCGTGGTTGTAGCCGTAGATCGCCTGACGCATGTCCTCTTCGGCTCCATGCTCGATCAGGTAGTCGGCGGCGGCGGGAATGGCATCGGCCGGATCGTAGACGTTGACGACACCATCATCGTTGCCATCCTGGCCGTAACCATCGTCGGGACGCTCGTCCACATCCATGACCGGATCGCCGCCCCAGCTGTTGCCGGCGGCTGAGCCGTCAAGCGCGCCGAACTGCATCGGGCCGGCTGCGCCCCAGTCGTTGTGCCCTTCTGTGATTCCGGGCCCGTCCCAACGACCGTGCTTACTCTCCACCTGACCGACTCCGGCGAGGATGTTCCAGGGGATTCCCTTGTCCTCCCCCGTCTCCCGATAGATCTCCAGATAGTTCTCGGGAATGGAGTCCTCGGCGTAACTACTACTCTCGACCTGCTCCGCAGTCTCGTCAGTGGTGCACTGGAGCCCGCCCGCGACTTCGAGTACACCCGGGTTCATGATCGTGGTCGGAATCACGATGATGGCGAGGACGATGACTCCCGCCATAAACACACCCACGGCGATGGCGAGCCGTGTGGCACACGATCCCTGGTCGGATGGATGAGGGGTAACGAAGCGGGAGATCATAGGGTCACCTGCTACGTCGGGGGGTTACATGAGAGGGGAGCATCAACCTTCACCACCGAGATTGCCCGCCTCGGCCGGTTGGAAGTCGTACACTCCCCACTCGCCGCCGGACTTCACCACCGTGATAGCGAAATCCCCGAGATCCTCGGTGTCCTCGCTGCCGTCTTCGGGGACCGACTGAGTTTCGACGACGAACACGATCGACTCATCATCGAAGCTGCGGATCGACTTCACGTTCGCGCGACCTTCGGTGACGATCTCGTCCTCGGCCCGTTCGTCCCACAGGGCCCCAGCACCCGACCTCTCCTCAACAGCGTCCGCGAAATCCTCGGTCGCCAGCTCCTCCATCGGTCCGTAGTACTCCTCGGGGGGTTGCGAGTAGTCGATGGTGCCGTATGCCTGGCCAAACCCCTGTGCGGTCGCCGCTGCCGCCTTGAACTCGTCCTCGTTGAACGGGAACCAGTCCAGGACCTCCATTTCCTCGAGGTCCGTCGTCTCGATGGGGCTGGGGGCAGTGGCCGGCTCTCCACTGTCCTGGCCACCTCCTTGGCCTTGGGACTCCTCGTCGGCCTGCTGCTCCTCACTCCCGTCATCGCCCCCGAACCCGCCCATGCTCAGGTAGATGCCGAACGAGACGAGCACGACGACGAGGCCGCCGAAGACAAGCCGCTGTGCGCCTTCCGGGAGAGTCTTGGCCATGGCGGGGGTTTCCTAGCTGATGTCACGATCTGGGTCGGGGGACAGTGAGGTCGTGGAGGCCGTGTCCAGCGCACGCATCAGTCATCGTCCCGCAACCAGAACGGGACATCGCGACGATGCTTGTCACTGCGCTGGGAGGAGGATCCGGTCCAGAACGGACTCGTGGGCGCGTCCTTGTTCGACTTGTTCGACGAGCCGGTGATCCAGTTACCGCCCTCGCCACGGTTCGACGGAGCGTCCTGACTCGCTGCTCGCGGAGGGCGCGAGGGCTTCTGCTGCTTGGGTCGAGGACCACCCCAGCGGGAACCGTTCCCACCGACATTCCCACGTGGCGGTGTCTGGGTACGTCCACGGAAGATGCCTCGCCCGTTATTGACGTCCGCCTGGTCCGCAGCGGCGGCGGCCCCACCCCCGTGGCCACCACCACCGGATGGTGGCCGTTGCCCACTACCGGAGCCGGTACCGAAGATCGAGGCCCACCCGGTGTCGCCAGCGCCGGTGTAACCACCGGCCGGACGTGGTGGGATCGAACCGCGATCGCCGCCACCACCGCCCGAGGAAGCGGCAGTACCAAGCCCACCCGAGGCCGCTTCACTGAGCCGTGGCGCCTCCGACGCGCTCCGTTGCGTTGACACGTCCGGCTTCTGTCGGGGGGACTCGTTCTTCCCACCGCTCTGGGCCACGTTCAACGGGGGCGGAGCCGACTGGCCACGCACACGACCATAGCCAGCGACTCCTCGCGCGCGCTTGGTGTTGTCATCGCGTGTGGAGCCACCCTCGTTGTCGGTACTCTGCGCCGCTGCTGGTGCCACGCCGCGCGCCGTGTCGCCAGCGTCGCCTGTACTGGCTCCGCCACCTGCGGGGACAGCGGACGCTGCCGTCGCGAGCTGCGGCGAGTTCTTGAGGCCCCACTTCTGTGCGCGCATGTAGGCAACCGGGGGCACCACGTTGGCGCTTCGGCTGAGTGTCCTGCTCTGCATAGCATCATTGACCACGCGCGAGGTGAATGTGTTCGCATTGACAGATGCGAAGAGGTGCGCGAAAGGCTTCCGGTATACGAAAAGCGCAACCGTAAACAGGGAAAGCAAAATCATCTGCAATCCCCACCCCAGATCAGTAACCATTACCGCGCTGTAACACATAATCAACAGCGTCACAAGAAGTACGATAAATATCTGCTTTAGCAGTAACCCTATAAGCATCTCAAACCAGCGCAGCAGTACTGTTCGCCCATACCCAGGATGAACCCCAACCAGCAAAAATATCGGAGACAACATCAACAACAAAAGGAATCCGATTTTCAGAACAATGAGGGCGACAGAAGCAGCCAGTATCAACCCACCGGCAAATATCGAAGCAAAAAGAGCCAGGGTAGCCACAGCAAACCTGTCACCCTGCTGCTCCCCAGAGAACAAGGGATTTACTTCTGGATAATTACTTTCAACTCCAGAAGCAATTTCCTCATATTCTTGCTGTTTTTCCTCCCTGAGGCTAGCAGCATCCAACTCATCGTTAGCTATTTGAGCCTGCTCCGCACGGCTTATTCCTTGCGCCTGCAGCAAGGACATTCCATACTCTTGATTTGCCCAGGAAGCAGCTTCTCCTGTGCCAAACACACCGGCAACCCACGGCTGACAGACCAGACCAGACCAGAGCATCTGAGAATTCTGTCTTACCGTAAAATCGCTTTCATTTTCCCAGTCGGCCCTCTCCGCTTCTGGAGCACCAGCGAGACACGAGGTTGCAGCATCAGTGAAAGTCACTTTTGAGGCCGCACTATTTACAAGCTGAGTCCCCGAATTGACAACATTAGTCGATAGAGAAAGAATTTGAGCGGGATTTACGAGAATCCAAATCCCCATGACAACGGCAAGGACCATCCATATGGCACTCTCAACCGTAAGAGTTAGCCGTTTGCGAATTAGGCCGTACCAACCGAGCCAAACAGCACCGAGAATTATGACTGTCGGGAGCAGCGGACGCCAGACACCTTCCCGAAACTCTCCCATCACGCTCTCGACAAGAGAGTTGAAGCTCGCAAGAAGCCCATCTGTCGTAGCTGCTTGATAGACAGTGATTGTCGACTGGTTGATGGTCTTTGATAGGCCCCATGCTGTGTTGCTCAAGGTAGCGAAAGCTGATTCGCCTAGCTTGTCAACACATGAATCGCGGATTACGTGCCATTGCTGGCCAGCTGTCCCATACTGACCATAAACACTAGAATCTGGCGGGAGTCCGTCCGGAGACGCAGCGATCGACTCCGCGGATTGCGGCGGCACCAGAAGCCCGTCCGCTCCTCCTTCAGCCGCCTCCGGCTGCGGGGCGGGGTCTCCTTCGCACATTTGTTGCGCCTGGGCGCTCGTGCTTCCCAGTGGAACCAGCAGGAACCCGAGCATCAGCAGCCCTAGGAGGACCGTGCGGCGCCAGCCGCCGGGTCTTTGTGACCATGCCGTGTTTCTCGCTGGGGTTCTACCCGGCTCTCCCAGACGTCGCTGGCCGCTCACGCCGTCGCGCCTTCGACCTTTTGTCACCGTCACCGCTCCCGCTCGGTCTCGCCGGTTCCCACCAGTGCGTTGTTGCCGCTGCTCGTGCCGTCGCCGTTAACGTTGCCGCTGTCGTCGGCGGTGCCGTCGCTACCGCCGCGTGCGTCTGGTCGCTGCCGTGTCGGGTTGGTGTCGAGCCACTCGAGTAGCTCCTGGGAGACGAGGTCCACGGCGATGCGTCCCGCGCGCCCGTCGAGGTCGCGGTAGATGCACTCGCCGTTGCCGAGGTTGCGCAACATTCCCATGTGCTCCTCGGAGGGTTCCACCCCCAGGAGCGACATGACGGCCTCCACCTCCACGCGTTCGCTGGAGCGGAACGTGAACACGCTGGACAGGCAGTTGGTGACCTGCTCGTTCAACAGGTCGCCGGCGTTCTGGCTGACCAGGATGAGTGCCGTGTTGCGGGACCGGCCCATCCTGGACACCTCGGGCACCAGCTTGGCGCCCTCCGGGGTGGAGGTGACCGCCCACGCCTCGTCCAGGAAGATCGCCTTGGGCAGCCGGCGGTCGATCCCGTTCATCAGCCGGCGGGCGAACTGGCTCACCAGGTACAGCAGCGCCACACTCAGCCGCTGCTCATACGAGTAGTCATCGCGGTGGATGGCGGAGTCGGGCAGGGTCAGCCCACCGAGCGTGAACACCGTGGTCCACCCCTCGGTGTCGATCTGGGTCTCGCCCTGCGGGTCGAAGCACAGGCTCGCGAGCCGCATCTCCGACATGGAACGCAGCACCGCCCCCAGGTTGCGGGAGGCCGCGTCGTCGGTCCCCTCCAGGTGGGTCACCACCTTGGCCAGGCTCGGCCGGGGCTGGTTGGCCACCGCCGCCACCGCCTGGATCATGGCGGACTCGCGTTCCTCGCTCATCCGCGGCAGCAGCAGCCGTAGCGTCTCGGTGGCCATGGTCTTCTTCGACGGCAGGTCGTCACCGAACCCGAACGGGTCCAACAGGCCCGGTTCGGCCGAGCTCAGCGACATGATCCGGGCCTTGCGGCCCCGGCTCTGCAGCAACCGCACCAGCGACTCCGCGTCGCCCTTGGGGTCGATGGCGGCCACCGTCACCCCGCGCAGCGCCAGCTGGTGGATCAGCAGCAGCGCCAGGGTGGTCTTTCCGCCGCCCGGCTCCCCGGTGATCGCGATCGCGGTGGGCCGGTTGCGGGCCGCCGCCACCATCGGGTCGAAGTGCACGATGTTGCGGGCCCGCCCCAGGGTCTCGCCGATGTAGGGGCCGGTCCAGCCGCCACCGGCCGACCCGCCGTCACGGCGGTCGCCCACCTCGACGGTGGCGGTGGGCATGCCGCCGGCGATGGTGCGCAGCGGCTGCCGTTGGGCATAAGCGTTGACCCGGATGCGGTCGCCCGGCAGCGACTCGCTGAACAGGGCGAACTGGTCGCCGGTGGAGTTGACCACGTCGATGCCGATGTCGCGGTAGTGCTCCACCACCGCCTCCACCCGCTGCATCAGCAGCTGTTCGGCCGGTGCCGACACCATCAGCCGGTGCCAGCCGTACACGAACGGCAGCCGCTCCTTGGTGATGCCGTGTTCCAGCGCCCGCGCGGCGTCGATCTGCTCGACCAGCGCGATGGGGGCGTCCACCCCGGCCTCGCGGATGTGGGCGTCCATGTCGCGGGCGTGGGCGAGCTTGTTGCTGACGTCCTTGCTGGCCTTGGCGGGCGGCACCAGCTTCATCCGCAGCGACGCCTCGACCGGGAACGGCAACCCGTCGGCGTAGTGCAGCCACGGTTCACCGTCGGGGAACGGCATCAGGTCCGGGAACCGGGAGAACGAGAGGTAGGCGACGAAGGTGGAGCCGGCCGGTTGCTCCAGCCGCAGCATCGAACGCCCGTTGTGGATGACCCCTTCGGTCAGCTGTTCGATCTCGCCCCTGCCCCAGGTGCGGCGGCCGGTGGCGGAGGTTTGGGGGTCCTCCACCGTGCCCGAGACGGCGTGCCGGATCAGCCAGGCGATCTCCTCGGAGTGGGCGTGGCGGGCGTGCAGCGAGCTGGCGGCCAGCGCCCGGCCCAGCCGCTCGGCCTGCTCACTCCAGCGCGCGATCTCCTTGTCGTCGATCGCCTCGTCGGTGATCCCCAACACCTGCTCGGCGCGCTGGTACACCCCGAGCATCTGGCCCAGCATGCCGAGCTGGGGCCCGACCCCGCCGCGCGTGCCGAGCCGCACCCCCAGATAGACCTCCTTGGTCCAGAAGTCCTTGGCCCACACGTGCCGGTACATCTCGTCCAGGTAGTCGAACCAGCCCGGCCCCGAGTCGGAGGTGTCGTCCAACGCGGTGGCCCACTCGGCCGCCGGGTAGGTGCGG
This sequence comes from Halostreptopolyspora alba, assembly GCA_003725585.1. Classification (GTDB taxonomy): domain Bacteria; phylum Actinomycetota; class Actinomycetes; order Streptosporangiales; family Streptosporangiaceae; genus Lipingzhangella; species Lipingzhangella alba. The sequence goes on from RJMB01000022.1 coordinate 54,425, forward strand.
TGGGCGATGCGCAGGTGCACCTCCGCGTCGTCCATCCGGATCGCCGCCAGGGCGATGGTGATGTTGGTAGCCAGCGCCTCGCGTTCCTCGGGGGTGGTGAACTCGTACGACACCGTCGGCAGCCGGAAGTAGGCCCACGCCTCCGACTCGTTGAGCAGGATGCGGTCGTCGAAGTAGCGCACCGCGAGGCGGCTCGCTCCCCGGGTTCCGTTCAGGCCGATCATCGGTGCCCTCCAAGGTCACGGGTGGTGCTGCGCGGCGCCCGCCGGTGCCGCGAACGCACCGGGGGGACGTGGGCGCGGGCGGGATCCGGTGCGGACGGCGAGGGGGCTCGGGTCAACGGTTGGCCTCCTGCGTGGTGCGGGAACCCGACGCCGGGCCCGCCGCCCCGCCGTGGCCGTCGCCACCGGCCTCGGCGTCACCGGCCCGGAAACCGTTCATCAACACCCCGGCCAGGGCACCGTGGGAGCGGCGTGTCGTGGACCGCAGCGCCTTCACGTCAACGGCCCCGTGCGGGGTGGTCAGGTGGTCGTCCCACGGGATGCGGACGATGGCGCGGCATCGTCCGCGCGCCACCCGTTCCGCCTCCTCCACATCGGTCAGGCTGCGTTTGCTTACCCCGTTGACCGCGACGATCGCCCGCGAGCGCAGGTGGGAGTACCCGTGCCCGTCGAGCCACTCGAACGTCATCGCCACGGCGCGGGCGGCGTCCCCGCTCGCGGGCACCACGAGCACCAGACCGTCGACGATCGGGAGGGCGCGCGCCACCCCGGTGGCCGCCGGGTCCAGCAGGGTGACGCCGTAGTACTCGCCGAGCAGCCCGGTCAGGGTCGAGAAATCGCGGTCGTCCAGGGTCTGGACGTAGGGGTCGTCGAGGGTGGCGACCACCTCCAACCCGGTGCGTGACTGGGTGGAGGTGTAGCCCCGCATGGCCATGTAGCCGCTGATCGCGTCGGAGTTGGCGAGCAGGGACGTCACCGTCTCGGTGGTGTCGGTGCGGATGCGCCGCGACATGCCGCCCGCCCCCGGGTTGACGTCCACGGCGACCACGCGCTCGTCGCGGTAGGCCGCCAGGGTGTGGCCCAGCAGGAGCGTGGTGAGTGACTGTCCGGCACCGCCCGTGCAGCCCAGCACGACCACGCGGCGCGGGGCGTCGATCGGGGCACGCACCCGTTGGATGTCGTGCTCGGGCAGGTCGAACGTTGGTGCTGCCGTCGAACCGCCCGTCACCACGCGGGCGAGGCGGCGCCAGCCGCGGGTCGACCCCTCCCCTGCCGGTGCGTCGGGCGCGTCGGTGGCCGGGCGGTCGTGACGGTCCTGGCGGTTCTCGGCGGGCGCCCCGTTGCCGGACGGCTGCTCTGTGAGGCGGCGCTGCTCACCGGTGCCGTGGTCCAGTTGTAGTGCCGGTTTCTCACGGCTCGGACCCTTGGTGGGCTTGGCGGGGGCGCCGGGTGTGCTCGCCGACGATGGCTCCTCGGGGGGCCGGGGCGGCTCCCCGGGGGCGGGTTGCCCGAACAGGTGGCTGATGCGGCGCGCGTTCAGCGCCACCCGGTTGAACACCCCGTCGTCGCCAGCGGCGCGGGTGGTCATGCCGGGTTTGGACGGCGCGTGCGGGGAGCGGCGCGGACCGGCCTCGTCGTCGGCGGTGTCCTCGGTGTCGCGGGAGGTTTCGGCGGGCTCGCCGTCGCGGGTGTCCCGTGAGGTCGCGCCGGCAGTGGTGCGGGGTCCGGGGCGAGCCTCGGAGGTCTCCCGCTGTGTGGCCTGTTCCGCGTTCTCCCCCTCGCCGGTGTCCACCGTGTCGGTGGTCTCGGCGGCACGCGGGCCTTCCTCGACGCCTTCGGGGGTGCCCTCGTTCCGTTCCCCCTCGATGTGGCCCTGTCGGCTGTCGCCGGGGGTCACCCCCGAGCCTTCGCCGACACGCCCGGACTCCGGCTCCGCGTCCGCTCCGGGAACGGCGGTTTCCCGAGCCGGCTCGGCGGTGGCCGCCTCGTCGTGGGGTCCGCGTCGACGGTTGGCGCGGATGCTGCGCGACAGGCGCTGGGAGCGCCGCGACAGCCCCGGGGCGTAAGCGGGATGGGAGGGCTCGGAGGCCGAGGGCTCGGTCGAGTCCGAAGCCCCGGCGCCAGCCACCTGCCGGACCGCCTTCGCCACGGGCTCGGCGTCCTTGGGCTCCTCCGACCGCCGCGAATCGGCCGTGGGCTGAGTGGCTTCTCCCGCGTTGTCGGGCGGGACCGTCCGCTCGGCCGCCGTGTCCGGCGTCGGTGCGGGCGCGGCCGCCGGCTGGTGCGAACCCGTACCACCGGTGTCGCTCGCGTCCTCGGCCTCTCGGTCGTCCTCGGCGGTCTCCGTTCGTTCGGTGGGCCGCTCCTGGCCCGTGCGGCGGGCGGCCCACCGGTTTCGGGCGCGCAACGCGGCGTCCTCGGCCGCCGCCTCGACGTTCTCCTCCGGTTCCTCGGTCGGGCCCGTTTCCCGCTGCCGCTGCCCGAGGGGGGAAGCGGTTGGCTGCGGGGCGCCGGCGCCCGCGGTCCGCCGGACCTCCTCCGCCACGGAGCCGACGTCCGCGGGGGGTGGTGCGTCTTCGGTCGAGCGCTCATTCTCCGAGGGCTCCCGCCTCGCCCGCGCTTCCCTACGCTGGCGGGCGCGCAACGCGGCGGCCTCGGCGGTTTCCAGGTCCGCCGCCGTGGCGCGCCGTGGCGGGTTGCTCACGGTGGCCAAGCTCTCGTGCTCGCCCGTGCCGTGGTCGAATTCGAGCGGGGGCTTGTCCTCGGTGCCGCTGTCCCGCGCGGCGGCATCGCCCTCGTGTTCGCGGGCCGCCTGGTCCGGCCCGGGGGCCGGTTGGACCGGTGGCTCCTGGGACGCGCCCGTGTCGCCCTCGTTGAACCAGCCGGAGAGGGGACGCGGCATGGCGGCCTCGCCGTCCTCGCCGTCCTGGCCGCCCGGGGCGAACGTGGGCTGTGGGGGCGGTGGGGTGACGGCCGTGTTCAGGTGCTGGTCGAGCACGGCCATCCGGTCGCCCCGTGACCCCGGGTCGGGACGCTTCGGGTCCTGGTCCCCCTCGGGCCGGTCCCCCTCGGCGGGGTGGTGGCCCGGCCCCTCGGTGCTCGCGTCCGGGCCGTCCGTGTGGTCACCGTCGTTGTCATTGTCCCCGGTGTCATCCGCGCCGCGCGCGGGCTGTTCGCTCCTCGCTCCCTCGGCGGGGGTGTCGAGGGTGCGCGCGAGGCTGCGGTGCTCGTCGGTCCCGTGGTCGAGTTGCAGTCCGGGCTTGGCGCTCTCGGCGGCCGCCGCGGTGTCCGGGGCGGCAGCCGCGGGGCGCTCCGCCTGGTCCGGGACGCCCCCGCCCTGTTCCCCGCCGTATCCGGGCAGGTTCCACGGTTCCGCGTGCGGCTTGCCGCGTGGCCGGCTGGTGCTCCGCTCGCGGGCCTCCTCGGGGGTGGCGGGGGCGCCGAGGCCATGTGCCTTCTCCCGCTCGGGCGGGGGTGGGGGCACCGCTCTCTCGCGCTCGCCCGATCCGGTGGGTTCCGTCTCGGGGGTGTGCCGCCTCTCGGCTGGGGCGGGTCCTCCCGGGGGCGTGTTGGTGGGCGACGCGGGCCGTTCCCGCTCGTGGCTCCGGCTGATCTCCCGGCTCTGGCTGCGGCCCCGAAGTCGCCGCTGTGGCGAGGCTCCCCCGTCGGGCGCGGAACCGCCCTCGCTGGTGCCGGTCTTCGGTTGGGCGGCGGCACCGTTCTGGGTGGGCGGGGTCGCGCGGGCCCGGACGCGCTGGTCGCCGTCGGGCTCGGGGGCGGCCATCATCTCCTCGGCGCGCCTGCGGACACGTTGGCGGTCCGCGGCGGTGGCCCGCTCCTCGGCCTCCCCGTCGCTGTCCTCCGCTGTGTCCGGGGCCGCCATGGGGCCGGTGTCGGGGGCCTGGTAGGCGGCCTTGGACGACAGCGGGTACGGGGTGTGCCCCGACGAGGAGCGCAGGCTACCGAACCACTCCGAGACCGCCGGCTGCGCCTGCGGCGTTCCGACGGTCTCCTCCGGGAGCTGACGCTCGTCCCGGGCCGGCGTGGCTCCGGTGCCCGGCCGCTCACGTCGCGAGTGCTCCGTCTTCGTCGGGGCGTCCTGCTGCTCGGGCAACTTGTGCAGGGCGAACCCGAAGTAGTTGAGGATCCTGGTTCCGATGGCCCGGGTGTCGGCGGGCGCGGCGCCGCGCTCCGGCGCGCTGGTCGCTTCGGCGGTGCTCGTCGCCTGGGCGCGCTCCTCGGGGGGAGGCGCGGTGGATTCCGGGGTCGCCGGTCCCGAACGGATCCGCAGGGGCTGCTCGGCCGGCCCCTGGGACGGACTCTCCGTGTTGTCGCTGGCGAACGGGACGATGTCGGGTCGGTCCCCCTCATCCGAACCCGACGCGGGTTCCGGCTCGGCGGCGGGCTCCGGCTCCTCGGGGTGTTCCCGCTCCCCCTGGTGCTCGCGCCACGTGCCCTCGGGCTCCGCCGGCTGCGCCCCCCGCGCCGGTGCGGCCGCGGCGTGCGCCTCCACCTCCTCGATCTCGTCCGGGTCCGGGCGATGGGTCAGTGGGGTCTTGGGGGAGGCGGGGCCGCCCCGCCCCGCGTCGACCACTTCGACCCCGCGGGTTCGCAGGACCCGTTCGAGCTCCTGCGGCCCGGTGGTGCGTCCCCGGGCGGTCGTCCCCTCCTCGGGGGCGAGAGTGGCGGTCTCGGGGGACCGCGCCCGCGTGGTGCCCTTCTTCGTCGCCTTCTTTTTGGCGCGCTTCCTCTCGGGCTTCTTCCGCACCGCCGGCAGTGGTCCGGCTGCGGGGTGGCGGTGCCACACCCGGGCGGTGACGGTGACCTCCCCGGGTTCGCGCTCCGGGGCCAGGCGGGTGTACACCCGCGCCTCGGTCAGGAACCGCATCTGGGAGAGCAGCACCTCGGTGAGCCGCTTGCCCTCGATCACCGGGCGGGTGGCGAAGAACGTGATCACCAGTGGCGGTACCAGCCAGAACACGTGCCACGGCTGGGCGAACGGAACCCGCAGCAGCCCCATGAGGAGGAACCAGACAGCGCAGACGCCCAGGAACACACCAAGCGTGACGACCGGAAGCGGTGTGGGCAGCCGGAAATCGTAGAGCTTGTAGAGCCGCTTCTCGATGCGCCAGATGTTGGTGTACGTGGGCAGGTCCACGTGCCCGGCCTCCTAGTCCTCCGTCGGTACGCCCATGGCGCCGGCGATGGCCTCCGCTGTGACCTCGATGATCCCCGGAACGTAGAACACGATTCCGATGAAGATCGCGAGGATGATGAACTGCGCGAACCTCGTGATCTCCCTGGTGAACAGGAAGAAGATCGCCACGATCGAGACGATCACCAGAAACAGGGGGCCGAAGAAGCCGCGCAGGAAATCCGCGAGCCCTTCGGTGTCCGGCGCGTCCTCGGTGGCCTCGGCGAGCACGGTCACGCTGTCGACGGCGAACGCACCACCACCGATATCGGCGACCAGGGGGATGACACTGGAAAACAGGGGGTCCATCTAGCTCCCGTCCTCCCGTGTCGCACTTCTGAGCTGCATGGTCGTTCGTGTCTCCTCGGTTACTGCCCCTTTGCCGCTCAATCGCTGAATGACTGGGGGGCTCCTCGAATATCGCGCACGTACCAGTTTCCGCCGTCCTTGACCACGGTCAACTCGTACGACTGGCGGACGTCGGCCGCTGTGTCGGTGTCAGCTTCCGCTCCCGAGAGACGCCACACCACTGTGGCCGTCGCCTCGCGTACATCCTCCCCGTCGCCGGAGCCCACGGGAACGACGACGTTGTCGATCTCCTGGAAGGCAACGGTGTCCTCTGGGAGTTCGGTGACGCTCGCGCCGGGCTCGACGTAGCGGGTGAGGTGGTCGGGAGTCTCCGCGTACGCCTCGAAGAACCCCTCGAGGTTCGCCCGAAGTTCATCCCGAACCTCGGTGTCGTTCTCCACGGATTCACCGCTGGGGAGCTCCGCCGTCGAGGGGGCGGCGAGCAGTGCCGGTTCCCCGGAGACGACCAGGGCCGCGTTGTCGTCGGCGTAGACCGGGACGTCAAGGCTCATCGGCTCGTCGTTGATGTCGACGCTGAGGGTGACCACCGCGTTCTGGTCGTCCTCGACGTCGATTGTGGCGACCTCGATGTTCTCACCAGTGAGCCCGGTGCCGACGTTGTCGAACGCCGATGCCTCGCCCTCGGGAACGAACTCGGCCAGCACCTCGGCGCGGTCGCGTTCGCCGTCGCCGGCGGTCTCCTCGCCGTTCAGATAGACACTGGCGAACCGGACGGCGAACGCCGACGCGGCGGTCGTGGGGAACTGCGGCCCGGGGTCCTCGGTGCTCTCCTTCTCGGAGGGCTGTGCGAGACCACCCCGCAACGGCCACCAGACGCCGTTGAACATGACGACGATGATGAACGCCCACAGGACCGCCCGGGCCACCCAGACCCACCACCGGCCGCCGGAGCCCGCCCGGGGGCGGCCCCGACGTGGGGACCGGGGCGCGTCGCCGGGGTCGTAGTCATCGAAGTCGGCCGCCACGGCCTCCTCCTGTGAGGCGCCGCGTCGCGCGGACGACCTGCCAAACATTCACGCCTCTCCCATCCGTGCGCGGGGCGCACGACCGCCCGGGCACCCGCGTATTACCGACCCTTGTCTATCCCACACCTATGGTGAGGCATTGTCCCGGAAGTTGGTTACCAATACGGGTCCGTGTTTTATCTCCGGCGCACGTTCTACCCCCGCAGGCAAAGGGCCAATAGTGCCCAACCGGGGCGATGCGCCACCAAACCTCGTCAAAAGGCGAGGTCAGATGGCGTTTCTGGAGTGACCGGAAAGGGACACGTCACCTTTGGGGCAGATTTGAGGAACCCGGGCGCTCCGGACACCGTGTGCCGTCGCGCGAACACGCTACCGCGCACGCGCGCTCCCGACGGGCCCGGGAAGAGGCGCGTGTGCGGGCGTACGCGTCGGCTACCTCACCATCGCGGGCGAGCCGATGTCACGGTCACCCGGTGGTCTCTACTGTTCAGCGCAAACGATGGCTTGTGCTGGGGAGGCTGCTATGGCGAAGCCGGGTGCGTTGACGCTGGGACACCGAAGGCGGGCGCGGCCGGAGCGGAGCGCCACGCGGGGAGGGGACGGAGCCCGTGGAGACGCCGCGCTCACACGTTGAAGCGGAACTCCACGACGTCACCGTCGGACATGACGTACTCCTTGCCCTCCAGGCGGACCCGGCCGGCGGCGCGCGCGGCCTGCATGCCGCCGGCCCCGACCAGGTCGTCGTAGGAGACCACCTCGGCCTTGATGAACCCGCGCTGGAAGTCGGAGTGGATCGCCCCGGCGGCCTCGGGAGCGGTGGCGCCCTTCTTGATGGTCCAGGCGCGGGCTTCCTTCGGGCCCGCGGTGAGGTAGGTCTGTAGCCCGAGCGTCGAGAACCCGACACGGACGAGCTGGGCGAGGCCGGACTCGGTCTGGCCCAGGGACTCCAGCAGCTCGGCCGCCTCGTCCTCCTCGAGCTCGGCCAACTCCGCCTCGATCTTGGCGTCCAGGAAGATCGCCTCGGCCGGGGCCACCAGGTCCTGCAGCTTGGCCCGCAGCGCCTCGTCGGCCAGCTCGTCGGACTCGAGGTTGAACACGTAGATGAACGGTTTCACCGTCAACAGGTTCAACTCACGCAACAGCGACAGGTCGATGCCGGCGGCCGTGGCGTTGGTGGACAGGGCTCGGCCGTCGTCGAGCAGTTCGGCCGCCGAACGCGCGGCCGCCAGCGTCTCCTGGGCGGTCTTGTCCTTGGCGTTGCGCTTGGCGTCCTTCTCCAGCCGCGGCAGCGCCTTCTGCAGTGTCTGCAGGTCGGCCAGGATCAGCTCGGTGTTGATGGTGTCGATGTCGCGTGAGGGCTCGATATCGCCGTCGACGTGGGTCACGTCGGCGTTGTCGAACGCCCGGATCACCTGGCACACGGCGTCGCACTCGCGGATGTTGGCCAGGAACTGGTTGCCCAGCCCCTCCCCTTCGGAGGCGCCGCGGACGATGCCGGCGATGTCGACGAAGTCCACCGTGGCCGGGATGACCTTGGCCGACTCGAACATCTCGGCGAGCACACCGAGCCGGGAGTCGGGCACCCCCACTACGCCGACGTTGGGCTCGATCGTGGCGAACGGGTAGTTCGCGGCCAGGGCGTCGTTCTTGGTCAGGGCGTTGAACAGCGTGGACTTGCCGACGTTGGGCAGACCGACGATACCGATTGACAGACTCACGACTCTCGAGTCTAGGTGGTTCGCGACCCTGGGACTCCACGCCCACCCCTCCCCACCCAGTCGACCGAATATCGGTCATCCCACAAGCCGACGTTCTGGTGACTGACCGTTGAGCTTTGAATGAATCGGCCTGCGACCAACGCGTCCGTCGGAGTACGTTCGAACCCCAGCCGCCCGGTGTCCAGGTGTGCGCACAACACCCAGCGTCCGGGCGCACGCCCGGGTCAGAGCACGACACGTCCGCTACGGGCCGAACGCGGCGCGGAGATCGCCGGCCCTCATTCGAAGAGACACCATCCACGCCAGATTTGAGGGATGCCCTGTGGTTCCGGACCAGATGTGGGCCTTCGTCCGACGTCATCCGATGGTACGCCAGGCGGCCCGGAGTATCCGCGTCCACCTCCCGCGGAGCCTGGGCGGAATCGACCGGGCCAGGGTGCCGCCACGGGTACGCCAGTTCGAGCTGTCCCTTCCCCGGCGGGCGGGCGCCGCGGAGATCGGGCCGGCGACGTTGAACGTCACCGCCTCCGGTGACCTGTGGGCCCCCAGGAGGCTCGAACAGGCGGGGCTGGCCAACTACGAACCCGAGACCCTGGCCTGCTTCCTCGCCGTCCTGGAGCACGCCCGCCCGGGCGCGGTGCTCGACATCGGGGCGAACGTGGGGATCTACGGGCTGGTCGCCGCCGCCCGGAGCCATCGGCCCGTGTACGCCTTCGAGCCCACGCCCGAACTCGCGGCGACCGCGCGGCATCTGGCCACGATCAACGACCTGCCGCTGGAGGTGGTGGAGCTCGCGATGAGCAACCACAGCGGGACCGCGTCGCTGCGGCTCTCGTCCAACTCGGACGCGTCGAACTCGCTGGCCCCGGGTTTCCGCCCGGAGTTCGGCCGGGTGCGGGTGCGGGTGGATACGCTGTCCCACTGGCGCGAGCGCGCCGGCGCCTACCCGGCGGTCCTCAAGCTCGACACCGAGACCACCGAACCTGACGTCATCGCGGGCGGGCTCGAGGTACTGCGCCAGTTCCGCCCGTGGGTGTTCTGCGAGGTACTTCCGGACCGTGGGGTCGAGGAGCGCCTCATGGCGCTGCTGGAACCGCTCGACTACACCTGGCACCAGCTGAGTGACGAACTGCCGTGCCCGGCGCGCAACGTCATCGACGGTCACGGTCCCACCCCTGACCAGCGCATGTGGCTGTTCGCGCCGACACCCCCGACCGACGAGCTGTGGGAACGCACTCGTGAGTGGCGTCGCGCCCTGAAGGTCTGCGAACCGGGCTAGCCACGCCCGAACGGTCGGCCGAGTTTTCGGTCCCAAGATGTCGCGGTAACGACGGTGACCACAACCCGGGAACGCAGCGGGGCCGCCCAGCTGGTGTGCCCAGTCTGGTGGTGTTCGCGGCGCTTGCCGCGCGTGGCGGGAACACCCCACGCGCCGGGCTTTGAGACCATGGGTCGCCATGGACGGCCATATCGTGACGCTGTTGGTCGGAATCGCGATCGGCACGCTCCTGGGGTGGCTGCTCGCCCGGATCCGCACCGCGGAGTCCCGGGCGCGCGCCGACGCCCTGGAGGAGCGCGCCGCCTACGTCGAGCAACAGCTGGGCGACCGCTTTCGGGCACTCTCCGCCGAGGTCCTGGACACCACCAACCAGCGATTCCTGGAGATGGCCGAAGGGCGGCTGCGCGCGGTCGGCACGGAGGCCGGACACGACATGGAGCGGCGTCGCCAGGCGGTGGAGCAGCTCGTCGAGCCGCTCAAGGAGACCCTGTCCCGGGTGGAGGCGCAGCTCCGCGACGTCGACGCGGGTCGCAAAGCCGCCCACGCCGAGCTCGCCAAACAGGTCGACTACGTGCGTGAGGGCTCCGAGCGGCTACGCGAGCAGACCCAGTCACTGGTCACCGCGCTACGCCGGCCCGAAGCGCGCGGCCGGTGGGGCGAGATGCAGCTGCGGCGGGTGGCGGAGCTGGCGGGGATGACCGCCCACTGCGACTTCGAGGAGCAGCCGAGCGCGCGCACCGGTGAGGGGACGCAGCGCCCCGACATGGTGGTGCGACTGGCGGGTGGCAAGAGCATCGTCGTGGACGCCAAGGTGTCGCTGGCGGCCTACCTGGATGCGGTGGGCAGCGACGACAGTCAGCGGGAGAACCGGCTGGACGCGCACGCCACACAGGTGCGGGCCCATGTTGACCGGTTGGCCGCGAAGTCGTACTGGGCCGCGTTCAGTCCCGCGCCGGAGTTCGTGGTGCTGTTCATCCCCGGCGAGGCGTTCCTGGCCCCCGCCCTGGACCGCGACCCGGGGCTGCTGGAGTACGCGATGGAGCGGCGGGTGCACGTCGCGACGCCGACGACGCTGATCTCACTGTTGCGCACCGCGCAGTACGCGTGGCAACAGGAGGCGTTGAGCGAGAACGCGCGCGCCGTGTTCGAGCTGGGCAAGCAGCTGCACAGCCGCATCGCGACCCTGGGCGGACACATGGACGGCCTCGGCAAGGCGCTGACCCGCGCCGTGGCCGCCTACAACCAGACGGTCGGCTCCCTGGAGAGCCGGGTGCTGGTAACCGCCCGCCGGTTCAGCGAGTTGGGGTTGGAGGACACGGAGCTGGGCCGCCCCAAGGGGGTGGACGACCAGGCCCGGCCGCTCAGCGCCGCGGAGATGACCGTGCCGGAAGGCTCTGATGGTGAGGGTGGCCAGGATTGGCGACCACACGGACACAGCGCGGTGAACGGCACCGGGTTGGGGGACGCGCGGGACACGGCCCCGGAAAACGACACCAATTATTCACCAAGAGTGACATAATACTAACTGTGAGTTATTTAGGGGGTGCGGCTATGGTGACGCGGAAGGACAACGGCTCGGCCGAATCCCCGCCGCCCTTCTTCGTCCGGCTGCCGCACCGGTACACCCCCACCCCGGAACGCGCCGAACCCGCCCCCCACGCGCCGGTGCGGCTCACCGGACGAGGCGGGATCGTGTTGACCGTGCTGGCCACCCTCGTCGCCGGGCTGCTGTCACACGCCACGGGGATTTCGGCCATCTCCGGCGTCGCCTTCACCCTGGTGTGCGTGCTGGCCGCGCTGCTGGTGCGTCCGGCAGAGCTGCTGTCACTGTCGGTCAGCCCGCCACTGACATACTTCACAGGGACGCTACTCAGCGAGACTCTGCCGCGGCTGGGCGACGACGGTCTCGTCCGTGCCGTGGCGATCGCCATGGGCGGCCGGCTCGCCGACGTCGCGCCGTGGCTGTTCCTGGGAACGACGCTCCTGCTGGTGATCGCCTGCGTCCGCGGCCTGCCACGCAACATCCGTGCCCTCAACGACGAGCTCAACGGGCGTCCGCCGCGGAAGCGCGGCTGAACCACCACACCACCGCCCGGAGATGCCGGGGTCACACCCCCGCGACGGCCACCGGGCGACACCGCCTCAGAACGGCGCGGCTTCCTCCCCGTCGCCTGTCTCGCCGTTGTGCCCGGCGGTCTCCTCCATGGCCACCGCGAGCCGGGCGCGGGCGCCCTCGAGCCACTGCTCGCAGGTCTTGGCCAGCTGCTCGCCCCTCTCCCACAGGGCCAGGGACTCCTTGAGTGTGAGCCCGCCCGACTCCAGCTGGCGCACGACAGTGGTCAGCTCGTCGCGCGCCTCCTCGTAGCTCAGCTCCGGCTCGGAGGTGGCGGCATCCGTCTCGGTTCCGGTCCCCGTGTCGCCGCCGGCCGGCGCGCTGTTCTCGCTCATGCGCTCCCCTCCTGTTCCTCGGTGGCCTCGGTCTCGCCCGCTGTGGCCGTCATGCTGTCGTCGGCGAACCGCAGCCGCAGCGTCTCGCCTCCTGCGACCTCGGTGGCCGACCGCACGACTGCGCCGTCGGAGCGCTGCACGATCGCGTAGCCCCGCGCGAGGGTGGTCGCCGGGGACAGCGCCAGCAGCCGGGCGCGGGTGTGGCTCAGGTCGTCGGCGGCGCGGTCCAGACTCGCCGACACGCACCGACGGGCGCGGTCACGCAGCCCGGTGACGTGCTCGGTGAGGCGGTCGATCTCGCGCATCGGGCTGGCCAACACCGGCCGCGAGCGCACCCCCGACAGCCACGCCTCCTCACGCTCGATACCGCCCTCGATGACCCGCCGCCCCCGGTCCCGCAGCTGCCGGACGAGCTGCAACTGCTCACCGACGTCGGGAATCGAACGCTTCGCGGCGTCGGTGGGAGTGGAGGCGCGCACGTCGGCCACCAGGTCGAGCAACGGGGTGTCCTGTTCGTGCCCGATCGCGCTGACCACCGGGGTGCGGGTGGCCGAGACACCGCGCACCAGCGCCTCGTCGGAGAACGGCAGCAGGTCCTCCAGTGACCCGCCGCCCCGGGCGAGGATGATGACGTCGACCTCGGGGATGGCGTCGAGCTCCTTGAGGGCGTTGAGCACCTCGCCCACCGCGCGGTCGCCCTGCACCGCCACCTCGCGCACCTCGAACCGCACGGCCGGCCAGCGACGTTTCCCGTTCTCCAGCACGTCGCGCTCGGCCGCCGAGTCGCGGCCACACACCAGCCCCACGGTGTTCGGGAGGAACGGCAGCGTCCGCTTGCGGTCGTCGGCGAAGACCCCCTCGGCGGCCAGCGTCTTGCGCAGCTGCTCCAGTCGGGCCAGCAGCTCCCCCAGCCCGACGTGTCGGATCTCCTGGGCCAGCAGCGAGAACGTGCCCCGGGCGACGTAGAAGTCGGGCTTGGCGTGCACCACCACCCGGGACCCGGCCTCCGGGGGAGGGGTGGTCGCGTCGAGCACACGCAACGGGCACACCACCCGGGCCGACACGTTGGCCACCGGGTCGCGCAGCGTGATGAACGCGGTGCCGCCGCGTCGGTTCAGCTCGGCGACCTGGCCCTCGACCCAGATTCGACCCAGCCGGCCGATCCAGCCGGCGACCGCCTGCATGACCACGCGCACCGGCTGTGGCGACTCGGCGGAACTCTCCATCCCCATAGGTCCCCAAGCCTAGGGCAGACCGATGACAGGACCGCCGCGCAGCGGCGCGCGCCGTGGCCGCAAAACCCGGTCCAGCGCTCCTACTCGCCCCACACCCGCGCCACCGACCAACGCACCTCGGCCGCCTGCGCCCGGCCGGCCTCGGCGGCGGGCGCGCGTCGGGCGGGGTCGAGCCGGTTGCGCCCGATCGCGGCCACAGCGTCCTCTCCGGGGCTGACGACCACGGTCGCGGGTTTTCCGGGCAGGTGGGCCAGGTCCTGCTGTGGCGAGGCCAACGGACCGGCGCCGCGGGCGATGGGGGCGAGGACGACCACGCGGTCATAGCCCGCGGCGAGGTCGGCGTTGGCCGAGGAGTACATCCCGCCGTCGATGTAGAGACGGCCGCCGATCGGCACCGGCGGGTAGACGCCGGGAACGGCGCAGCTCGCGTTGACCGCCTCGACCAGGGGGGCGGCCCTACCACGGTGGAACACCTCGCGGTGGCCCGTGCGCGCGTTGACCGCGGTGACGCGCAGGTCGGCGGTCGGCCAGGTGTGCGAGGGCAGCCGCTGGCGCATGACCTCCCGGCGCTCGGTCAGCGACGAGCGTGCCGAGGCGTGGGCCACCCGCCCGACCCGGGCCCGCGCCCGGGCCGGGTCGCGCTCGGTGGCCACAGCCCACGCGATTCGCGCTGTCGCCGACCACGGAAGCCGCATCGCGATCTCGTCGCGCACCGGGCGCAGCTGTCGGGCGAACAGCTCCGCGAGAGGGGTGCCGGAGGTGATCTGCGCTCCGACCACCGACCCGGCCGACGTTCCCACGATCAGGTCGGCGTCGGTGAGGTCGGTCCCCGCCTCCGCCAGGCCGGTGAGAATACCCAGCTCCCAGGCGATGCCGGTGATTCCACCACCGCCGAGGACCAGCGCCCTGCTCGTCACGGTCGTCCCCTTTCGTGTGGCTCGCGGCGTCAGCATAGCGCCACGGCGACGCCCACGGGGGTCCCCCGCTCGCGCGTCCCTACCGTCACCCCACGCGCGGTTCCCGCTCGTGTGGCAACCCTGGGTCGACCCCCCGCCGCACCAGATAGGTCGCGACGACGTACTTCGTCAGCGCCCGGGTGCTGTCGTGGCCGCGTTGGAAGACGAGCTCGGCGGAGAGCCGACCGAGCGCGCGGGTGTCGTAGCCGACGACGGTCATCGGATACGGCAGCAGGTGGGCGAACTCGAAGTCGTCGAACCCGGCGAGCCGAACCCCCGAACGGCGGCGGAGCAGTTCCTCGATGGCACCGGTCAGGATGCGGTTGTTGCCACAGAAGATGGCGCTCGGCGGATCGGGCGCGTCGAGCATTCCGGCGACCGCGGCTCCGGCTGTCGCGGGGTCGTCCGTGCCGACCTCGATGCGGTGGGCGTCGGGGTCGGCCCCGGCCGCCAGCAGTTCCTCGGTGGCTCCGGCCACGCGCTCGGCCATGGTGTAGGTGTTCAACGCGTCGGTGACGACGCCGATGTCACGGTGCCCCTCGACCAGGAGCTGGCGCACCGCCTCCCGGGCTCCGTCGCGGTTGTCGATGAGCACGGTGTCGCCGTCGAGCCCGGTGGGTGGGCGATCGACGAAGACGACGGGGGTGCCGCGGTCGATCTCTGGGCGCAGATAGGACTGGTCGTCGCCGGTCGGCACGATGATCAGCCCGTCGACGCGCCGTTCGCACAGGTCCAGCGCCAGCTCGCGCTCGCGGGCGGGGTCCCGTCCCGAGCTCGCCGTGATCAGCTGCGTGTGGTGGCGCTGGGCGACCTCGGCCGCCGCCGCCGCGATCGTCGAGTAGAACGGGTTGGCCAGATCCAGGATGATCAGCCCGATGGTGGCGCTCGCCCGGCCGCTGCGCAGGTGCGCGGCGGCGTTGTTGCGTTGGAACCCCAACTCGTGCATGGCCCGGTGCACGCGTTCGACGAGCGCGGGACTCACGGTGGGGACGTTGTTGGCCACGCGCGAGACGGTTTTCAGGCTCACCCCGGCGGCCCTGGCGACGTCCACCATCGTGGGCCGGCGCGCGGCCGAGGGGTCTGGGGCCGGGTCATCGGTCATCGGTCGTGCTTCCTTGGCTCCGGTGGCGGCACGGGCGCGGGGACCGCGGATCCGGCGACTCGGTTCCCGGGGCGGAGGCCGGGGGCGGTGGCGCCCTTCGCCGGGCTCGTCTCCCGGTAACGTACGCGATCCGTACGGGTGGGGCAACGTTGTCCGGCGAGACGGCCGAACACCCCACTCCGCCGGCTCTCCGGCCGCATCAATAGCCCGGAGTGCGCCGGTTATCGCGTTCGTGACCTCGTAACACCTCTTGACACCCGGCAGTGAACCAGATCACGCTAACCGGGACAACGTTGTCTCAACGGGACGAACAGGGAGGTGGGCGGGTGCACCCCGTGCGCATGCCGGTCGAGGTGATGGAGCACTTCTACCGCGGCGGGCAGGCCATCCGTGAGCTGCGCGGCGGGCCTCGGCGAAGTGAGCGCTCGCCCGAGGAGTGGCTGGCCTCGGTGACACCGCGGTTCGGAGCCGAGCCCGCCGGGTTGAGCCGACTGCCAGACGGGACGTTGCTCCGCGACGCGATCGCCGCCGACCCACTCGACTGGCTGGGCGCGGCCCACCACGAGCGTTTCGGGGCGCACCCCGGGGTGCTGGTCAAGCTCCTCGACGCGGGCGAGCGCCTGCCGGTGCACCTGCACCCCGACCGTGACTTCGCCCAAGCGCACCTGTCGAGCGGGCACGGCAAGACCGAGGCGTGGATCGTGCTCGCGGCCGAGCCCGGCGCCACCGCCCACGTCGGCTTCACCGAGTCGGTGAGCCGGGCCGAGCTCGCCGAGCTGGTTCGGCGCCAGGACCCCGCCGAACTCCTGGCACGGATGCACGAGATCCCGCTACGGGCCGGCGACACGGTACTCGTTCCCGCGGGGGTGCCCCACGCCCTGGGCGCCGGCGCGTTCGTGCTGGAGGTGCAGGAACCCACCGACTTCTCCATCCTGCTCGACTGGCACGGTTTCGCGCTGGACGGCCCCACCGAGGGGCACCTGGGACTGGGGGTCGACCTGGCGCTGGAGGCGGTGCGGCGCGCACCGCTGAGCCACGCCCAGGTCGAGGCGCTGTGCCTGCGCGGGACGGCCCGCGCGGACACCGCCGACCGGCTTCGGGGGGTGTTCGCCGATGAGGCGGCGCCGTTCTTCCGCGCCGACCTGGTTCGCCCGCGAACCGCGGTGCCCATCCCCGCCGGATTCGCGGTGCTGGTCGCGCTGGAGGGCACCGGGGAGCTGGACACCCGCGCGGGCGAACGCCTCGACGTGGCACGCGGCGACGTGCTGGCCATCCCGCACGCGGCCGGCCCCCTGACGGTGCGCGGTGACGTGACGGCGGTGCTGTGCCGCCCGCCGGCGACCACCGCCCCACACCCCGCCACGGGTGGCACCGCGGACGTGGCGACCTGACCCACGGGCGCGCCGCCCCGGCGCGCCCGTGTCCGGGTGGAGGCGACCCGCCTCCACGTGGCGAGAGAAGGGAACATCCCCCATGAACGACACCCGGATCGCGAAACGCGCCGTGTCGGCCCTGGCGGTCGGCGGCCTGCTGCTCACCGGTTGCAGCGAGGAGAGCCCGCTCTCCGACTCCGAGGAGGGCGGGGATGTCGAAACGGTCGGGCTCATGGTCCAGGACCTGAGCAACCCGTTCTTCAGCGCGATGGAGGAGGGAGTCGAACAGGCGGCCAAGGACATGGGAGCCGAGGTCGTCACCGAGGACGGTCGTCAGGATCTCGGCGCGCAGAACGAGCACGTCGACGCCTTCATCCAGCAGGACATCGACGTGCTACTGATCAACCCGGTCGACTCCGAGGGGATCGAGGCGGCCGTGGACCGGGCCGTGAAGGCGGGAATCACGGTGGTGGCGGTCGACGTCGCCGCCGAGGGCGCCGAGGCCATGATCACCTCGGACAACGTGCAGGCCGGCGAGCTGGCCTGCGAGCACCTGTTCGAGGAGATCGGCGGCGAGGGCGACATTCTCATCATCGACGGAACCCCGATCTCCTCGGTGCGGGACCGGGTCGAGGGCTGCGAGAACGTCATGGAGGACTATCCCGACATCGAGGTGGCCAGTCACCAGCACGGGGACAACAACCGCGAGGAGGCGCTCACCGTGGCCACCGACATGCTCACCGCCAACCCCGATGTGGATGGCATCTTCGCCATCAACGACCCAACGGCGCTGGGCGCGACACTCGCCGCCGAACAGGCCGGCGTCTCCGACCTCGCGATCGTCGGCGTCGACGGGGCACCCGAGGCCGAGGAGGAACTGGCCGCGGATGACTCGATGTTCGTGGCCACGGCCGCGCAGGATCCCAAGTTGCTCGGTGTGACCGGGCTGGAGATGGCCGTGGAACTGCACGCCGGAGAGGAACTGGAGGAGGACACCCGGCTGGTCGAGACCGAGCTCATCACCGCGGACAATCTCGACTCCTACGAGGGGTGGCAGTGAGCGGCTCCCCCCTACTGCGGATGGACGGCGTGTCCAAGAGCTTCCCGGGCGTGCGCGCCCTCACCGGGGTCAGCTTCGAGCTGCGCCCCGGTGAGGTGCACGCCCTCATGGGCGAGAACGGCGCCGGAAAGTCCACCCTGATCAAGATGCTGGCCGGGGTCCACTCCCCCGACTCCGGCAGCATCGAGATCGACGGGCACCCCGTGACCGTCGACAGCCCGCAGCGCGCCGCCGATCTGGGGATCGCGGTGATCCACCAGGAGTTGAATCTCGCGCCGAACCTGTCGGTCGCCCAGAACCTGGCGTTGGGCCGGGAGCCCCGCAACCGGTGGGGATTGCTCGACCGATCCCGGCTCCGCGAGGAGGCGGTGGCCAAGCTGGAACGTGTCGGCGCCGACATCGACCCCGACACGCGTGTCGGGCGTCTCAGTGTCGGCATGCAGCAGCTCGTGGAGATCGCGCGGGCCGTCGCCCAAGACGCTCGCGTGCTCGTGCTGGACGAGCCCACGGCGGCCCTGTCCGAGTCCGAGACGCAGCAGCTGTTCACCCTGGTCGAGGAGATGCGGCGGCGCGGGATGGGACTGGTTTACATCAGCCACCGGATGGAGGAGGTGTACCAGCTCGCCGACCGGGTCACCGTCTTCCGCGACGGGCAGTGGGTGGACACCTCATCGCGGGAGGACGTCACTCCGGAGCAGGTGGTCTCCCACATGGTGGGCCGTGAGTTCACCGACCTGTACGCGCGTACCCGCCGCGCTCCGGGCGAGGTGGTGTTGGAGGCGCGCGGGCTCGGCGACGGTTCCGGTGTGGGCCCGGTCGACCTGCGGCTGCGCGCCGGTGAGGTCGTCGGGCTGGCCGGGCTCATCGGGGCGGGGCGTACCGAGGTGGCGCGGTTGCTGTTCGGCGCGGATCCCGCCCGGACCGGGGAGATCCGGCTCGCGGACCGACCGGTCCGGCTGCGCAACCCCCGCGACGGGATCGACAACGGAATCGGGCTGGTGCCGGAGAGCCGCAAGGAGCAGGCGCTGTTCCTGGACATGGCGGTTCGCGACAACATCGTTGTCACCGGGCTCGGTGAGGTCAGCGACCTCGGCGTGCTGCGGGGCACTCGTATTACACGCCGCGTCACCGAGCAGGTCGAGACGCTACGGGTGCGGTGCTCCTCGGCACTGCAACGCGTGCGTCACCTCTCCGGCGGCAACCAGCAGAAGGTGGTGCTGGGGCGATGGCTGGCGATCCAGCCCCGGGTGCTGCTCCTGGACGAGCCGACACGCGGGGTCGACATCGGCGCCAAGCACGAGATCTACAAGATCATCGACGGCCTGGCCCGGGACGGTGTCGCCGTGCTGGTCGTCTCCTCCGACCTTCCCGAGGTGCTCGGTATCAGCGACCGGATCCTCGTCATGCGCAACGGGGAGATCGCCGGCGAGCTCGACCACGACGAGGCCACCGAGGAGTCGGTCATGCTGCACGCCACCGGTGTGGCCAACGGGGCCCACTGAGGCTCCCCTCCCCGTCACCTGGCTCCACCGAACAACGAAGGACCCCTATGACCGAGAACAGTCGTGCCAGCGCAACGGCGCCCGCCCCTGAGGGCGCCTCCCCTGGCCGGTCGCGGGCGCACCGACCCGACTTCGCCCACCTCTGGGACCGCTACGGCATCCTCGGCGTGCTCGTGCTGATGATCGCGCTCATGGCCGTGCTCGCGCCGAACTTCCTCACCCTCGACAACGCGTTCAACATCGCACGGGCCACCTCGATCAACGCGATCCTGGCCGCGGGGATGACCCTGGTCATCCTCACCCGCGGGATCGACCTGTCGGTCGGCTCCAACGTGGCGGTGAGCGGGATCGTCGCCGTGCTGCTGTGGACCGGCGGAATGCCCGCCGCGGTGTGCGTACTCGGCGGCATCCTGGTCGGGGCGCTGTTCGGGTTGCTGAACGGAGCCCTGGTCGCCTACCTCGCGCTCCCGGCGTTCATCGTCACGTTGGGCGGGCTGACCTACCTGCGGGGCACCGCCTACCTGCTCACCGACGGCCAGCCACTGGTCGCCGACGACCTGGGTTACCAGCTGATGGGCAACGGCTTCTTCGCGGGTGTCCCGGTGCCCGTGGTCCTGATGCTGCTGGTCTGCCTGGTCCTGTGGTTCGTACTGCGCCACACCCGGTTCGGCACCGAGGTCTACGCCATCGGCGGGAACCCCGAAGCCGCTCGGCTGGCCGGGATCAAGGTGCGCTGGACCCTGGTGCGGGTCTACCTCATCGGCGGCGCGTGCGCGGGGCTCGCCGGGGTGATCTTCTCCGCGCGGGTGATGTCCGGCCAGCCCACGGCCGGCGAGACCTACGAACTCGACGCGATCGCCGCTGTGGTCCTGGGCGGCACCAGCCTGATGGGCGGTGTGGGCACGGTACAGCGAACCCTGATCGGTGCGATGATCATCGGTGTGTTGAGCAACGGGCTACTGCTGATGAACGTCCCGTTCTTCTACCAACTCATCATCAAGGGTGCCGTCATCGTGTTGGCGGTCGCGATCGACAGCCTCAAGAACTGGAAACGGAGCTGACCGCGCCGCGCTGGGAGCGCCCCGGCCACTAGGCGGCCCGGCGGCGCTCCCGCGCGGTGGAGGTGGACCAGACCGGGTGCGTGTGGCCGTGGGCGCGCAGCCGGTGAGCTGGGGCTGGTTTCCAGGCACGCACCAAAGTGGGCGGGGCCGGGCGGGTCTGCCCTACTGGCCCTCGCTGGTGAGCTTGGTGATCCGGTTGTCGTACATCCGAATGAACTCCTGGCGCCCCTGGTTGGCGACCTCGTAGGCACGAAGCTCGCGAACCTGCTCCACGCTGAACTTACGCAGCCGGCCCCGGATTGAGGGCAGCGTCAGCTCGTCGTAGTTGGGAACGGGCAGCTCCTCCGCGCTCGGGGCGGACTCCCTGCGGACCTGGTCGAACACCTCTTCGCTGGCCACCTGGGTCTGAGCCTCGGCGCCCGCCAACTCCTCGGCGATGGCGGACCTCTCCTCTCCCCCGACCGGCTCGGCGCTCCCGGCGGTGCCCGTGGCCTCCGCCGGGGCGGTGTCCGCGGTGTCCGTGCTACCACCGGTTTCGGTCGCTTCCTCGGCGGTCGCGCCTGCGGGCTCCTCCGTACTCGTGGCGTCCGCAGCCGCCTCCGGTTTCCGCTCCGCCTCGGTGGAGGTGTCCTCGGCCGGTGCGGGTGCCGACGAAGTGGCGGTGGCGGGTTTCTTCGGTCCGATGACGCCCTTGACCAGGGTCATCAGTTTGCTGGCGATGGACGGATTCGACATTGGACTGGAGGCTCCTGATGAGATTGGCAGGGGCGCCGGCAGCGCGCCCCGGCGACACCCTCACGGGAGAGGGCGGGCCGTCTGGCGTGCGCGTGCCGCGCTTACGCTATTCGGTTACGCGGTTCAACCAGAATAGGGGAGCACGGCTTGACTGCCGTGCGGTTAATGTGAACGATTTCGCGACGCCCCGGTCAAGGTGCCGCTGAGCTCGCCCACCGAGTGCGGTCCCTCCCGAGTGCGCGCACGGGGCACCGGACAGCGGCACAGGGCCCGTAGTATGGAGACATGACCGCGACGAACCGCCGCCGTGTCCTGCTCGCCAAGCCCCGTGGCTACTGTGCCGGGGTGGACCGCGCCATCATCACGGTCGAGAAGGCACTGGAGCAGTACGGCGCCCCAATCTACGTTCGCAAACAGATCGTGCACAACACGCACGTCGTGCGGCGCCTGGAGGACCGCGGCGTCATCTTCGTCGAGAACACCAACGAGGTGCCCGAGGGCGCCATCGTCGTCTTCTCGGCGCACGGCGTCTCCCCGATGGTGCACGAGGAGGCCCAGCGTCGCCAGCTCAAGACGATCGACGCCACCTGCCCCCTCGTCACCAAGGTGCACAAGGAGGCCAAACGCTTCGCGTCCAAGGACCGCGACATCATCCTCATCGGCCACACCGGCCATGAGGAGGTCGAGGGCACCAGCGGCGAGGCCCCCGAACACATCCAGGTGGTCGAGAGCCCCGACGAGGTCGACAAGGTCGAGGTGCGCGACCCCGACAACGTCTCCTGGCTCTCCCAGACCACCCTCTCGGTCGACGAGACCAACCAGACCGTCAACGCCCTACGCGAGCGTTTCCCGAACCTGCTCGACCCGCCCAGCGATGACATCTGTTACGCCACCTCCAACCGGCAGGACGCCGTCAAGGAGATGTCCGCGCGGTGCGACCTCGTGCTGGTGGTCGGCTCGGACAACTCCTCCAACTCGGTGCGGCTGGTCGAGGTCGCCCTGGAGGCCGGTGCCACCGCCGCGCACCTGATCGACGAGGCCTCCCTGATGGAGGAGAGCTGGCTCAACGGTGTCGAGACGGTGGGTGTGACCAGCGGCGCCTCGGTTCCCGACATGCTCGTACAGGAGCTGCTGGACCGGCTCACCGAGCACGGGTTCGGCGAGGCCGAGGAGGTCGAGACGGCCGAGGAGAACCTGACGTTCTCGCTTCCCAAGGAGCTGCGCCAGGACCTGCGCAACGATCCGGTCAGTGGCTGACCCCCAAGACGCCAGCGCGCCACGTTCACCGGGTGCCCCTCGGCACCGCGCACCCGATGGGGCACCCCATCGGCCCTCCTACCGGTGCGGCTCCAACGACGCGGCGAGGGTCTCCAACTCCTCGTAACCCCCGGTACCGGTAACCACGACCGTGGCGCCACCCTCGTCGGTCGTGGCCAGCGAGCGTTCCTCCTCCGCCTCGTTGCGGTAGCGCTCCCAGGTGTCACCGCCGACCTCGGAGACCCCGTCCGGCTCGCCGTTCCCCGTGGTCTGGGCGACGAAGCGTTCCGGGCCGGTGCCGCTCATGCTCACCCTGGCGTGGTGATCCTCCGGGGTGGCGAAACCCAGGGTCCAAGTGGCCGGCTCGCTGCCGCCGTCACCGGCAACCTCCTCGGCGCTCTCCGTGTCGCCGGCGTCACCGCCGGCGACGTCGAGCTCGCTGCTCGTGGGGACCCAACCCTCGGGCAGCCCCTCGGGCACGAGGACCGTGTAATCGGCGGACCGGGTGAGCGCCCGCACGTCTGGCCCATAGTCGACGCGGGGGATACGCTCCTCACTGCGACTCGAGACCACGAACGCCATGACGAGCAGGATGGCGACGAGCAGCCCGAGAGCGGCGGCATAAGAACCGAACGTGGCATCGGCGCGGCTGTAGTTGCTCATGATGGTTCCAGCCTGCCGCAGCCGCGCCGCTTGTCAGCCCCGGGGTGGGTCCCCGGCGTCGCGGCGACCGTGACGCGGCTCCAGCTGCGCCAACAGCCCCGTAATGTCGTCGGCCAACTGTCGGGCGTCGTCGAGGTCGCGCCGAACGACCTCAGCCACGGCGAGCAGCATCGAACCACTGACCACCATCAACAGCGCCTCGTCCACGGGTTCGTCGGCCTTGCGGAACAGGGCGACGTTGCGGTCGGTCCACTCGCGCAGCCGGTCGCGCAGCTTGGACTCGAAGCCGGGCGGGCCGTCACCGTCGAAGAACAACCGGGTGGTCTCGCGCTCCTCGATGCACCCGTCGAGGTAGGCGCGGGCGGCCACGTTCATCAACCGTGTGGGATCACTCTCACCAGCCGCGCGGGCGGCGGCCACCGCCTGGTGGGTGCGGTCCTGCTGACGCTGCTGGAACTCCTCATACAACGCCAGGTACAGGTCGGCCTTGCCGGTGAAGTGATGGTAGAGGCTACCGACACTGGCGCCCGCCTCGGAGACGACCTCGCTCACCCCGGCTCGGGCGAAACCAACCGTACGGAACACGTGCGCCGCGGCACTGAGGAGCGCACTACGCGTCGCCGCGCCACGGTGCGAGCTCCGCACCGGTTTCTGCACCTTCTCCACTGTCACCGCACCATCCGTCCCTTGAGAGTGGCACGCGGTCAGTCAGTAGTTCTTATTTCTTGGCTCGCGAAGCTCGCGTGGTCGGGTGTCCCAACAGTCGGGAACCTTCGGATCCCACGGTGTGGTCGCTCATCCCTCGCTCCCCCACCTACGAACCCTCCAGAACCCCGACAACACCCGACCCGGGCTGAGCACTCCGAGAAACTGACCGCTAGGTCGAGGATAGGTCAGGCGATTACGCTGGGGGCCACGCCACCGTTCACGCCCGGCGGACCGCCCGGGATCGGCGTGCCCTTGTCGACGAGATACCTCGAGCAGGTACGAAGCCATCCTGGAGACATCTTCGATGACCACGTCAGGTGACCCCACGTCGCACTCCTTCGAGACTCCCGACCGCAACCTGGCCCTGGAGCTGGTTCGGGTGACCGAGGCGGCGGCGCTCGCCGCGGGCCGCTGGGTCGGCAAGGGCGACAAGAACGGGGCCGACGCCGCCGCCGTGCGCGGCATGCGCCACCTCATCAGCACCGTCTCGATGACGGGCACCGTGGTCATCGGCGAGGGCGAGAAGGACGAGGCCCCGATGCTCTACAACGGTGAGCGGGTGGGCGACGGTGGCGGCTCGGACTGGGACGTGGCCGTCGACCCCATCGACGGCACCCGGTTGACCGCGAAGGGCATGCCGAACGCGATCTCGGTGATCGCCATGAGCCCGCGCGGTTCCATGTTCGACCCCTCGGCGGTGTTCTACATGGACAAGCTGGCCGCGGGACCCTCCGCGGCGGACGCGGTCGACATCACCGCCCCGATCGCCGACAACATCAACGCGGTGGCACGCGCCAAGGGCGGCACCGCACAGGACGTCACGGTGGTGATCCTGGACCGTCCGCGCCACGAGCACATCGTGGACGAGGTGCGCCGGGCCGGAGCGCGGATCAAGTTCATCACCGACGGCGACGTCGCCGGAGCGATCATGGCGGCCCGGCCCGGCACCGGTGTCGACCTGTTGCTGGGGATCGGTGGCACACCGGAGGGCATTATCACCGCCTGTGCCATGAAGTGCCTCGGCGGGGTGATCCAGGGCCGGTTGTGGCCATCGGACGACGACGAACGGCGCGAGGCGACCGAGGCCGGCCACGACGTCGACCGGGTGCTGACCACATCGGATCTGGTCTCCTCGGAGGACGTGTTCTTCGCGGCCACCGGCATCACGGACGGGGAACTCCTCGGCGGGGTCCGCTACGAGGAGGGGCGAGCGATGACCGAATCCCTGGTCATGCGGGGCCGCAGCGGCACGGTCCGGTTGATGCACAGCGAGC
The DNA here is from genome assembly GCA_003725585.1 of Halostreptopolyspora alba. Lineage (GTDB taxonomy): Bacteria > Actinomycetota > Actinomycetes > Streptosporangiales > Streptosporangiaceae > Lipingzhangella > Lipingzhangella alba. Next base: position 79,326 of record RJMB01000022.1, read on the forward strand.
ACCGGTTGACCAAGCTCGCGACCTACAGCGGGATCGACTTCGAGTCGGCGAACTGATCCGGTCCGGACGTCGAGCAACACAACAGGATACCCCCACCCACGGCCGAGGGCCGGTCATGTTCGTCCGGACCTGCGAAATCAGTCATGTCGAGCTTGGTACCTTCGGTCCGGTACACGTTTCCCCGGAGGTCCGATGTCCTACCCCGATCCCCCGAACCAGCCGCCCTGGATGCAGCCGGGCCAGCCGCCCGGCGGGCCACCCCCGCAAGGACCGGGCGGGCCGCCCCCGCCGGGCATGGCCTACGCGCAGCCACAGCCCGGCGCGCCGCGTAAGCGCCGAACCTGGATCATCCCCACCGCCGGTGTGCTGGGTGTCGTACTCATGGCGTCGACGGTCTGGGCCGCCAGCTACGCCGTCGACGACCTGTTCGGCGGGCCACAGCCCGAGACCGTGGCCCCCTCGTCGTCGGTGATGTTCGCCAAGCTCGACCTGAAACCCTCGGGTAACCAGCTCGCCAACTACGCGCAGTTCGTCAACAAGCTGCCCGACGAACTCACGGAGGATGTCGACCCCGAAGCCGACCCGGCCGAGCCGATCTTCGACGACGGGATCCTCCAGGACTCCGACCTCACCTACGAGGAGGACATCGAACCGTGGTTCGGCCAACGGTTCGGGTTCGCCATGTGGCCGGCCGAGAACGAGGACGCCGCCTCCGGCGAGGACGGTCTGGCGCTGGCGCTCACCCTCGCCGTGGACAACGAGGATGACGCCGACGCCGCCCTCGACGAGCTCGCGAACGAGGAGGAAGAGCTCTACTACGACTTCCACGAGGACTTCGCCGTCCTCTCTGACAGCAACGCCGCCCTCGACGAGCACGCCGCGCTGCTCGAGGACGGGTCGCTGGCCGACGAGGAGAACTTCACCGCCGACATGGACCAGGTGGGAAGCGAGAATCTGGCCTCCGCGTGGGCGGACCTCGACGGGCTCTCCGAGATCGAGTCCGAGAGCGGTGGTGGCTCCGGTGGTTCCTCCTACGACGACCCGTTCGGCGACCCCTACGGCGACCCCTACGACCCGTTCGCCCCCAGCCCTTCCACCCCGTACGGCAACTTCGAGGACGTCAGTGGGCGCATGGCCATGTCCGTGCAGATCGAGTCCGACTATGTCGAGCTGCGCGGCGACATGATCGAGGTCACGGTCGACGGGGTGTCCATGTCCGAGTACGAGGTCGACGAGCCCGGCCTCGACGTCCTGGGCGAGCTGCCCGACGACACCGTCATGGCCATGGGCGGAAGCGGCCTCGACCAGTGGGTGACGCAGGCGTACGAGGACGACCCCGCCGCCTTCGACGAGCTCGGGCTCACCGAGGGGATGGAACAGTTCGGGGTCGCGCCGCCCGACGGCTTCTCCGACCTGCTCGGCAGCCGCACCGCTTTCGGGATCACCGACCTCGACGGGATGATGAGCGGCCAGTCCTACAACGCGGACCCGTCGTTCCAGTACCGGGCCACCGGCGCCGACACAGCCGTCCTGGAGGACATGATCTCCGGGATGAGCAGTGGGTACGGGTCGTCTCCCGGAGTCGACAGCGAGGGTGACACAGCGGTGGTCTCCTACGGCCGCACCGGCACCGGTCAGCTCGCCGACGACGAGGTGTACCAGCAGACCATGCAGGGCATGGAGGAGGCGTCCGCGGGCTTCTACGTCGACGCCCGGGCGATCGCCGAGGGCGAGGACGTGAACGACCCCACCCAGTACGGCGGGGTCGGCGGGTCGCTGAGCCAGGACGGCGAGAACATGTCCTTCACGGCCCGTTGGGCTCCCACCGGCTAGTGTCGGGCCGAAACCCCGCAGTGGGCGCGCGGCACGCCGGCGTCTTCGTGCGCGGAGGCGCCATCCTGCCCCCGCGCCCGCTGCGGGGCCCGTTAGTTGATCAGCCTGCGCCGCATCTGGAACACGGCCAGGCACCACACCACGGCCACGAACGCCAGGATCGCCGCGAAGTGCCCTAGGGCGGGCAGTGGGGCGATGCCGAACGCGGTCCCGCGAACCAACTCGACGCAGTGGTACAGCGGGTTGAGCTTCGCCGCGATCTGGACGCCCGCCGGGAGCGTGTCAACGGGGAAGAACGTTCCGGCGATCAGGAACAGCGGGGTGATGACCCCGGAGATGATGTAGTCCATCGTCTTGATCGAGGGCACCACCGCCGACATCCAGATGCCCATCAGCGCGAACCCGAACCCGGTGGTGAAGGCGATGACCGGAACGAACAGCATCGCCGGGGCCGGCGGTAGTCCGAAGCCGATCGCCACGGCCAGCGGGGCGCAGCCGTAGATCCCGGCCTTGGCCGCGATCCAGCTCGCCTCACCGGTGACCAGCTCCCGCACGTCGACCGGGGTGGCCAGCATTCCCTCGTAGGTGTGCTGGAAGACCCGCCGGACGTAGGTGTCGATGAGCCCCGGGAACATCGAGGTGAACAGCACCGACATGGCCACGATGCCGGTGCCGAGGAAGTGGATGTAGTCGTGCCCGCCGATGGCGCCCACCAGCGATCCCAGGCCGACCCCGAACGCGAGCAGCATGATGACGGGTTCGGCGACCGCCGCGAACGTGGTGGGTTTCCAGCTTCGGCGGTACAGCGCCCACTCGCGGGCGAGGACCCCGGCCACCGGGGCGAACTCGAACCTCCCGGGCAGTGACCGCGCGGTGCGAGGACGGGTGGACTTCGTGGTCAATCGACTTTCTCCCCCGTGAGGCTTACGAACACGTCCTCGAGGTTGCTGGGGCGCACGTTGCCGTGCCCCACGGTCTCGCGCAGGTCCTCGGGCAGCTCCTCGGCGCGCAACACGGCCAGGCTCGCGCCGGTGCGCCGGGTGGCCATCCCGGCGGCGCGCACGGGCACCTCGAGCTCCTCGGGACCGCCGGGACCGATGGGGAGCTCCTCGACGGTCTTGCCGGCGAAGTCGGCGATCAGATCACCGGGCGCACCGTGGGTCACGACCCTGCCCCTGGCCATGAGAGCGGCGACGTCGGCGAGACGCTCGGCCTCCTCGATGTAGTGCGTCGACATCACCACCGTGACCCCCTCGTCGCGCAGGTCGGTGATGAGCCCCCAGAGCTCCTGACGGACCTGCGGGTCGAGCCCGACGGTGGGCTCGTCCAGCAGCACCAGTCGGGGCTGGTGCACCAGGGCCCGCGCGATGAGCAACCGGCGACGCATTCCCCCGGACAGCTTGTCGGTCCGGGTGTCGCGCCGGTCCTCCAGGTGGGCGATGCGCAGGCCGCGGTCGACCGCCGCCGCGCGCTCGTGGCGGGGTACCCGGTAGAGGTGGCAGAACACCGCCAGGTTCTCGGCGACGGTGAGCTCCTCGTCGAGGTTGTCGTGCTGTGGGACGACACCCATCTCGGCGCGGGCGCGTTTGGAGTGGTGCGGCACCGAGTGGCCAAGAACGGTGATCTGGCCGGAGGTGGCGCGGGTCTGCGCGGTGAGCATCCGCATCAGGGTGGACTTGCCGGCGCCGTTGGGTCCGAGCAGGCCGAGCACGATCCCCGCGGGGACGTCGAGATCGAGCCCGTCGACCGCTGCCAGCTCCCCGAAGCGTTTCACCACCGACCGCAGCACGATGGCCGGGGGTTCTTCCTCGGCCACCGTGTCAGCGCTCTCCTCGATCTCAGCAGAGGTCATGCGTTCACGTTATGGGTGTCCGGGGGCGATTAGCCACCAGATTTCCCCCGCCGCGGAGCTTCGACCGGTCTCGGTGTCTCGCGTCACCCCCGACCGGAACCGTCGATCTCGTCCCGGGGGTGCGACGGCCGTTCGGCGGGGTACCGAGGGGTCGCTACGGTGGATCCCCGTGAGCGAGGAAATGTCACCGTCCCGTTTCCGGGCCGGCAACGTCGACCGGGAACGTGTCATCGAGGTGTTGCGGAACGCGGTCGAGGACGGCCGGTTGGACATCTCCGAGTTCGAGGAGCGCGCGAACCGCGTCCACAACGCCCGCACGCTGGGCGAGCTCCCCCCGGTGACAGAGGACCTGGTGGCCGAGTCCGACCAGCCGATCCAACTGCGCAACGAGGCGGTTGTGGCGTTGTTCGACAACCACTCCCGCGGCGGCCGATGGGTGGTCCCCGAGGTGCTACAGGTGTTCTCCGGGTTCGGCACCGCCGAGGTCGACCTGCGCGACGCCCTGCTGACCCGTGCGCACACCACGGTGAACGCCTCCACCGTGTTCGGGCGGGTCAACATCGACGTGCCCGAGGGTGTTGAAGTACGGGTGCGCGGCTGGTCGTTCCTCGGCGTGCGCACCACCACGGCGCGCCGCGCCCAGCTGGCGGACCCGCCGGTGTTGGAGGTCCGCGGGTTCTCGCTGTTCGGCTCGCTGCGGGTACGGGCCCCGAGGCGACGGCGCGGCTGGCTTCCGTGGCGCCGTTCCACGCCCAGGGCGCTCGAGTAGTGCCCCGCGCCCTCACGTGGGTCTTGTAGCCAGCCAGGCGAACCGGCATCACGACTACGAGAGGGGGTCAGCGCCGAAGTGAGGGACCGAAGGACCGGTCGCGTGCGCTGCCCGATCGGGGGTCTGGCAGGCTTGGTGCCACGTCTTGCTGGAGGTGTCTTAATAGCGATGAGTGAATTCCGCGTCGAGCACGACTCGATGGGTGAGGTGCGGGTACCCGCCGACGCCAAGTGGCGGGCGCAGACGCAGCGCGCCGTCGAGAACTTCCCGATCTCGGGCCAGGGCCTGGAGGACGCCCACATCGCCGCTCTCGGGCACATCAAGGCCGCCGCCGCGAAGGTGAACGGCGAGCTGGGTGTGATCCCGGAGGGTCTGGCCGCGGCCATCCGCGAGGCGGCCGTCGAGGTCGCCGAGGGTCGGTGGAACGCCGAGTTCCCGATCGACGTCTTCCAGACGGGGTCGGGCACGTCGAGCAACATGAACACCAACGAGGTCGTCGCGACCCTGGCCACCGAGCGCTCCGGTGAGGACGTGCACCCCAACGACCACGTCAACGCCTCACAGTCCTCCAACGACGTGTTCCCGTCGTCGATCCACATCGCCGCGACCTCGGCGATCTCGAACGACCTGGTTCCGGCGCTGCGACACCTCGAGGAACAGCTCACCCGCAAGTCCGAGGAGTTCGCGACCGTCGTCAAGAGCGGGCGTACCCACCTGATGGACGCCACCCCGGTCACACTGGGCCAGGAGTTCGCCGGGTACGCGGCCCAGGTAAGGCACGGGGTGGAGCGGGTGCAGGCGGCACTGCCGCGGGTCGCCGAGCTGCCTCTGGGCGGCACGGCCGTGGGCACCGGCATCAACACCCCCGAGGGGTTCGCCTCCCGGGTCATCGCCGAGATCGCGCGGGCCACCGGGTTGCCGCTGACCGAGGCGCGCGACCACTTCGAGGCGCAGGGCGCTCGTGACGGCCTGGTCGAGCTGTCCGGCCAGCTGCGGACCGTGGCGGTTGGGTTCGCCAAGATCGCCAATGACATCCGGTGGATGGGGTCGGGGCCGCGTACCGGCCTCACCGAGATCACGCTGCCGGACCTGCAGCCCGGCTCCTCGATCATGCCCGGCAAGGTCAACCCGGTGCTGTGCGAGACGATGCTCCAGGTGTCCTCGCAGGTGGTGGGCAACGACGCGGCGGTCGCGTTCGGCGGGGCCTCGGGCAACTTCGAGCTCAACGTGCAGCTGCCCATGATCGCCCGCAACACGCTCGAGTCGATCCGGCTGCTCAGCAACGTGGCCCGGGTCTTCGCCGACCGGTGTGTGGCCGGCATCGAGGCCAACGAGGAGCGTTGCGCGGAGTACGCCGAGGGGTCTCCCTCCATCGTCACACCGCTGAATCGTTACATCGGCTACGAGGAGGCCGCCAAGGTCGCCAAACAGGCTCTGGCCGAGCGCAAGACCATCCGCCAGGTGGTGTTGGACCGCGGCTACGTCTCCGCGGGCGAACTCACCGAGGCCCAGCTCGACGAGGCGTTGGACGTCCTCGCGATGACCAACTCGCGGTAGGCGCGTCCGGGTGAGCGTGGCCGGCCCCCGCGGGGGCCGGCCACGTGGTGTTGGGGGTCTTGTCCGGGGTCGGCCACTTCCGCCGCCCTGGGGCGGGCACGGTTGTTAGTAACCTTCCGGCGACTCCCGTAAGCTCACTGTGCCGAGACCGCCCCCACCCCTGGCGGTTCCCCGTTGTCCCCCTCCCCGTGAAAGGCAACGCGCAATGACCTCCGGACCCCAAGCCCGGGTCGTGGCCGGCCGCTACCAGCTCCAACGCCAACTGGGCCGCGGCGGTATGGGCGTCGTGTGGCAGGCGTGGGACCCCGAGCTGGAACGTGAGGTCGCGATCAAGGAGGTGCTGCTCCCCGAGGAACTCACCCCCGAGGAGCGTACGGAGATGCACGCCCGCACCCGGCGCGAGGCCCGCTCCGCGGCCAAGCTCACCCATCCCTCGATCATCACCATCCACGACGTGCTCGACTTCGAGGAGCACCCCTGGATCGTGATGGAGCTGGTCAGCGGGCAGGCGTTGAACAAGGTCCTCAAGGAGCGTGGGTCGTTGCCGCCCGAGCGCGTCTCCGCCATCGCCAGATCCCTGCTCGACGCGTTGCTGCTGGCGCACTCCAAGGGGGTCATCCACCGCGACATCAAACCCGGCAACGTGATGCTCGCCGACAACGGCCGGGTGATCCTGACCGACTTCGGGATCGCCACCATCGAGGGCGAGACCTCCATCACCCGCAGCGGCGCGCTCGTCGGCTCACCGGAGTACATGGCACCCGAACGCCTCCAGCAGGAGAGCGCTGAGGCGTCCTCCGACCTCTGGAGCCTGGGCGCCACCCTGTACGCGGCCACCGAGGGCCAGTCGCCGTTCAAACGCGACACCGTGACCGCCTCCATCTCGGCGGTCATGTCCGCCCCCGTTCCCCCGCCCCAACATGCCGGCCCCCTGGCCCCGATCCTCATGGGCATGCTCGACCGCGACCCCGCGAACCGGCTCACGGCCCAACAGGCGTCCCAGCTGCTCGCGATGTCCGTCCCCACCGGGTCCATGGCCCCGCCCACGGGCGCGAACCCGACGATGGCGGCCACCGGTGCCATGCCACCGCCCAACCAGCAGTACCCGCCACAGCACCCGCAGTTCGGCGTGAACGGCCCTCCTGGCCCTAACGGGGCCAACGGAGGCCCCGCCGCGGCGGGCGGGAGCAACAAGCGCAAGGTCTACGCCGTCGTGGCCGCCGCCGCGGCCGTGCTGGTGCTGGTCGCGGCCGTGGCCCTGTGGGCGATCACCCGGCCGGCCGAGACCGAGTACCGGCTCTACCAGAGCTCCGGCATCAGCTTCGAGTACCCGGCGGACTGGACCGCAGAGGAGGATGAGGGCCGCATCACGGTCACCCACCACAACACCCTCGAGGAGATCTCCTTCACCGCCAGTAGTTACACCCCCGACGAGGAGAACCCGGTCGACGAGATGGAGACCAAGTCCGACGGCGACTGGGAGACCACAGACGAGGACGGCTACGAGGAGGAGACCCTGGAGCGCGTCGACCAGGACTACCTCCCCGATTCCTGGACCGCGGCCGAGTGGGTGTACCGCTACGTCCACGACGACGCCGAGCACCCGAACCGGTACTCCGTGCGGCGCCAACTCCACTACGAGCAGGACTTCGGCGGGGTCGAGGCGGTGTGGCTGCGGTGGGACCTGCCCGAGGAGCAGGCCACCGAGTACCAGGGGATCATCGGGCACGTGAATCGCTCACTGCGCCCGTGACCCGCCCGTTCCCCGTGGGACGGAGCCGGTACGAAGCCGGGGTGGGCGCGTGTTCGCGCGCCCACCCCGGCTTCGCTCTCGGGGTGACCCGTCAGTACCAGTTGTTGGCCTGCGAGTGGTTCCACGCGTCACACGGGGAGCTGTACCTGTCCTCGATGTAGCCCAGCCCCCACTTGATCTGTGTGGTGGGGTTGGTCCTCCAGTCGTCCCCCTCGCTGGCCATCTTGCTTCCGGGCAGCGCCTGTGGGATGCCGTAGGCACCGGAGCTGGGGTTGGAGGCCGTGTGATCCCACCCGCTCTCCTTCTCCCACAGCGGTTCGAGGCAGTCGAACTGGTCGGATCCCCACCCGTAGTTCCCGAGCAGCTCCTTGGCGATGGCCTTGGGGTCGCCCGAGGGGACGCTCTCCTCCTCGTCCTCCTCCTCTTCTTCCTCTTCCGCCTTGGTAACACCCGTCACCGCCGCTCCGGCCGCGGCGTTGGCCTCGTCGCGCTGCTCGCGGAGCTGCTGGAGCTCGTCCTCGGTGAGGTTCTCCGGCTCGGCGAAGAAGTCCTCGGCGGGCTCGGCCTCATCTGGGGGCATCGCGGCTGACGCCGCCTGGTCGGGCTCCAGCCCGGAGTCGGCGAAGGCGGATACAGCGAACGTGCCACCGGCGACCATCGTCGCCGCACCGACCGCTGTGGCGACCCGCATCGAGATCCGGTTGAGTAGCAAACAAACGCCCTTTCGTCAGTCGCACACCAACGGCGTACGAGCGACCTCAGCCCCGGGCTCACGGATGTTCTCTGGGGGACCAAGCGACGGACGTGGCGGGGGGCGGCACCGATGGCCGCTGTCGTCGCTGGAGAGTCACGCGCGGGATTTCAGGGGGTCACATCCACCGCACGCGCCCCGGGGGCTCCTTCACGGAACAGGACCCACCCTGCCGCATCATCACGAGCGCGTAACACCGTTTCTTGTGTGTGCTGGGTCACATCACGCTTGGCTTCCGAAAAACCTTCCGTTGACCTGCGGGCAAGCACGCAGTGTAAGTGGAGGGACGCGTGCGACACCGGACCCCGGGCTCCGGTCCCCCGACCAGCTCGTCCGGATCACTCCGCGGACGCCCGAGGACACGGGGCCGGAGCCCGGTTCCCTCGACCGACGGGCGGCCAATCCCGCCCCTGGGGAACCAGCGTGCGCGACCGCGGGCAGTCGTCGTTGACGTCACGCGGGTGGACGGTGAGTTCCTCGTACCGCGCCGGTCGGTCGCGACCCGCCGAAGTGGTGGACCCCCGCCGTGGGGGACGCGTTGACCTCGGGTGGGGTGTTGGAGAACCCCAACCTCGGGATCGAGCTCGTCGGGTCCGAACGCGCCCGCGCGCAGCGGGCCGGAGACGAGCTCCCACAACGGGGTGAACTCGCGGCTGCTCGCGCGGTCCGGGGAGTAGCGGTGCGCGACGGTGTCCGCCGTGTCCCCCGTCCGGACGCGGCTCGACGCCGGCGTGAACAGAACACCCCACCGTGGCTCCCGAGGCCGCTGGTCGGCGACACCTCACGCGGTGTCCCCACCGGGCAACGCGTTCGCCTCAGGAGCCACGGGAAGGGTGACGGGGTCAGCCCTCGAGCATCTCGGTGACGAGCGCCGCCACCGGTGAGCGCTCCGACCGGGTGAGCGTGATGTGCGAGAAGAGAGGGTGTCCCTTGAGCTTCTCCACCACCGCGACCACACCGTCGTAGCGGCCGACACGCAGGTTGTCGCGTTGGGCGACGTCATGGGTGAGCACGACGCGGGAGTTCGTCCCCAGCCGCGACAGCACCGTGAGCAACACGCCACGCTCCAGGGACTGGGCCTCGTCGACGATGACGAACGCGTCGTGCAGCGACCGCCCGCGGATGTGGGTGAGCGGGAGCACCTCCAGCATCCCCCGGTCGACGACCTCGTCGATGACGTCCTGCGTGGTCAGCGCGGAGAGGGTGTCGTGCACGGCCTGGGACCACGGCGACATCTTCTCGTTCTCGGTACCGGGGAGGTAGCCGAGATCCTGGCCACCCACCGCGTGCAGCGGGCGGAACACCATGACCTTGCGGTGCTGGTTGCGTTCCAGGACCGCCTCGAGCCCGGCGCACAGCGCGAGGGCCGACTTGCCGGTACCGGCGCGACCTCCCAGCGACACGATTCCCACCTCGGGGTCGGTGAGCAGGTCCAGCGCGATACGCTGCTCGGCGCTGCGGCCGTGCAGCCCGAACACGTCGCGGTCGCCCTTGACGACCTTCACCGACTTGTCGGGACGCACCCGGCCCAGGGCCTTTCCGCGCTCGGACACCAGCACCAGCCCGGTGTGGCAGGGGAGGTCGCGCGCCGCCTCGATGTCGCTCGAGCCGTGTTCGAAGAGCTCGGAGATCTCGTGGGCGGGGACGTCCAACTCGGCCATACCCGTCCATCCGTGTTCGATCGCGAGCTCGGCGCGGTACTCGTCGGAGGCCAGACCGATCGAGGACGCTTTGATCCGCATCGGCAGATCCTTGCTGACCAGCACGACCTCGCCGTCCTTCGGTCCGGCCGCCGTGCTGTCCGCGACCGAGAGCTCCGCGGCGATCTCCGCCTCGATCTCCGCTTCGACCGCCGCGTCGAGCTCCGCGCCGTCCTCCGCGGCTCTGCTGTCCTCACGTTCGGCCTCGCGCGCCGCCTGCAGGGTGCGCGCGACCGTGAGGATGCGGGTGTCGTTGTCACCGTGCCGGAAACCGGCGGGCAGGATCTCGGGATCGCTGTGGTTCAGCTCCACCCGCAACGTTCCCCCCTGCTCGTTGACCGGAACCTCGACGTCGAGACTGCCGTTGGCGACCCGCAGGTCGTCCAGTCTGCGCAGCGCCTCGCGTGCGAAGTATCCAAGGTCGGGGTGGTACCGCTTGGCTTCGAGCTCGGTGACGACAACGATGGGTAGGACCACCTCGTGCTCGGCGAACCGGGTGATCGCCGCCGGGTCTGCGAGCAGGACACTGGTGTCGAGCACGTAGGTTCGCCGTTCGCCCGCTCCCGTCGAAACGGCGGGCGGTGTGACGTCACGGCGGTGGGTCGAGGAACTAGCCACTCGTTCTCCCCTTGGGCACCCAGGGGCGCCCTAGACTCACGGGAATACCAAGGACCGGGTCCAGCCCCTGAGGGCCGGGACCGGCCCTCCTGAAGTTGAGTTCCTTCACTCGCCAGGACCTCAATGAGTCGGGGCCTCCCGGGTGGAGGGATACGCACCATCCACCGGTAACGACGGTACCCGGCTGCCCCAAAAGAGCAAGGGCCACGACTCGCCCACCGTGTGAACTCCTGGTTATCCCGCACCCCCGCCGGGGGCAGCGAAGGGGTCGGGTGCGGCCGGGAGCGGTGGCTCAGGTGCCGAACCGCCGGTTGCGCGCGCCGTAGGCGCGCAGCGCCCGCAAGAAGTCCACCCTGCGGAACGCGGGCCAGAAGACCTCACAGAAGTAGAACTCCGAATGCGCGCTCTGCCACAGCAGAAAGCCCGAGAGCCGCTGCTCCCCCGATGTCCGGATGAGCAGGTCCGGGTCGGGCTGGCCGCGCGTGTAGAGATGCTGTGCTATGTCCTCGGAGTCGAGACGCTCGGCGAGCTCCGAGATACCGGTCCCCTTCTCGGACTCCGCGTACAACAGTGCCCGCACCGCATCGGCGATCTCACGCCTACCGCCGTACCCGACAGCCACGTTGACGACCAGCCCGGAGTCATCGGCGGTGGCCGCGCCAGCCTCCTTCATCAGCCGGGCCGTGGAGTCGGGTAGCAGGTCGAGGGCTCCCATGGGGTTGACTTTCCAGCCCTCGTTGCGGAGCCGGGTGACCGTCTCCTCGATGATCCGCAGCAGGGGTTCGAGCTCGTCGCGGGGGCGGGTGAGGTTGTCGGTGGACAGTAGCCACATTGTGACGACCTGCACACCGAGTTCGTCGCACCAGCCCAGCAGGTCGAAGATCTTCTCGGCGCCCGCCTGGTGCCCCAGCTTGACGTTGGCGAACCCGCTGGTCTTGGCCCAACGGCGGTTCCCGTCCAGGATGACGCCCACGTGACGCGGTATGTCGATACTGCCGAGCTGGCGCTCCAGTCGACGCTCGTACCACCAGTACAGGGGGTCACGCAGCCCCATGGAACGCCACCTTTCGCCGCCGTGAGAGGGAGCTCAAGCCGGACTGTGTCCTTCGTCTCCCACAGTCCGGGCCCGACCGCGGCGTGCCTGCGTTGCGGGCGGGAACAGAGACCCACCCACCCTAGGGGGCAGCGCCCGTCACGTCACGGTGAGCGACTTGCGTACGTGCTTGCGCCCCTGATGAATCCGGGACTTCACGGTGCCCAGGGCGAGGCCGAGTTCCGCGGCGATCTCACCGTAGTCCATCTGGCACAGATCACGAAGCACCACAGGGGCCACCAGGTTGGGGTACTCCTCCTCGAGACGGTCGAGTGCCTCGAGCAGGTCGATACGGGACCCCGCGATGACGCTCGTGGTGCGCGGGTCGCGATGGTTGGGGATGCGCTCCGACTCTGTCGGGTACTCCGCCGAGCGCCGCTTCATGGAGCGGTAGGTCTGCCGCGCCGAGTTCGACACCACCGTGTACAGCCACGTGGAGAACAGCGAGTCGCCCTTGAAACTCGAGATCTTGCGGGCGACGCGCAGCAGAGCGTCCTGGCAGGCTTCCTCGGCGTCCTGCTTGTAGGGCAGGAACCGGCCACACCGCCGGAGCACCTCGGGTTGGATCCGCCGCAGCAGCTCCTCGAGGGCCGCGCTGTCGCCGTCGCGGGCTTGGCGGGCCAACTCCTCAAGGTTCTCGTCGACGTTCGAGGCCGACCTGCGGACGCCCTGACCCTGCTCGGGTATGCCCATGCCTGGTTCCCTCCCCGCTTCGCGCGGTTCTAGCATTGACCGTTACACGTTTATCTCCTCGGACAAGGTTCACATACGATTCTGCCCCGTAGGGAACTGCCCGCGGTACAGCGGACGCGCACGGACTCACGAATGTTTGGCCGGATCGGCAATGGTTAGGCACCCCCTGTGACACAACCGGAGACCTTCGGTCGATATCGCGTCGTTCGCCATCTGGGCTCCGGATCGTTCGCGACCGTGTGGCTGGCCCACGACGACCGGCTCGACACCCCCGTAGCGGTCAAGGTGCTCGCCGAGAACTGGGCCCACCAGCTTGACGTGCAGGAACGCTTCCTGGGGGAGGCTCGGATCCTGCGGCAGGCCGACTCCAGATGGCTCGTTCGGGTGCACGACCTCGACGTGCTCCCCGACGAGCGCCCCTACATGGTCATGACCTACGCCGACCAGGGCAGTGTCGCGGACCTGGTGGCCAAAGGACCTCTGCCACTCGACGAAGCGCTCCGGCTACTGACCGAGATCGGCCAGGGCGTCACGATCCTGCATCGGCACGGCACGATCCACCGCGACATCAAACCGTCCAACGTGCTGCTGCAGTCCTCCCCGGTGGGGCAGCGCGTCCTCGTCGCCGACCTCGGGTTCGCCAAGGCCATCGACGAGGCGTCGGGATTCACCGCCGCGGCCGGCACCCCGGGCTACATGTCACCGGAGCAGAGCGTCGTGGGGGGCGACCTCGACGTCCGCGCCGACGTCTACTCACTCGGCGCCGTCGCCTACGAACTGGTCACCGGGCGCCGACCGCCGACACCGCCGATCCGTGTCCGGCCGCGCCAGCTACGCCCGAGCATCCCGCCGGCGCTCGACGAGCTGATCATGTCCTGCCTCGCCGACGACCGGGAGGAACGCCCCCGGGACGCCGCCACCTTCACCCAGCGGGTCCGCGCCATCCGGATGGCCCCCAACCTCATCTCGGCGGTGCCCTGGTGGCTGCGTCACCAGGGCGCGTGGGCACGTGCGTCCCTCGCCGCCGTGGCCGCGCTCCTGCTGCTGGCCGGGGTCGCGCCATCGGAAGCGCAACCGGAACTGTCGTTCACCCGGGTACCGGACGCCACCGGCGAGATCAGCGTCGCCGTGCCCCAGGCGTGGGCGCGGCAGGTGCAGCCCAGCGGATGGGCCCCACGCGAGCTGGGACAGACCGGTGGGCAGCAGCCCGGTCTGCTGGTCGCCACGGACGTGACCCGGTGGCGCGACACCGAGTCCCCGCCCTCCGGTATCTTCGCCGGGCTGCTGCGCGACCCCCCGGGCCACCACCTGGACCAGATCATCGACGGGGCCCCCTGCTCCTCCCCCTCGCGGGGCCAACGGCTCTCCACGGAGCACTGGACGGGCCAGGTGCGCCAGTGGCACGACTGCCCCGGCTCGTTCACCGCCGCGGCACTGCGCCCACCCGACGGCGGCGTCCTGCTGTACCTGGAGATCCGCCAGCGCGAAGACCAGCCGCACATCGTCCAGGAGATCCTCGAAGGCGCGCGGGTCGAGGCCGCCACCTGACCCTCATGGCCGTCAGTCCACGTAGCGGGAGAGGTCCAGGGAACGCACCACCCGCTCGTACTCATCGCGGGACACGTCACTGGCCATGGCGGACACGCCGAACTCCACGTCGGCCTCCGGCACGTACCAGATCCGGGTGCGCATCTCGGAACCGTCGGGACAGGTGAGAACCCACTCGCCCGCCTCGACGCGTTCCCCGCTCACCACGGTGAACGTGTCGCGTTCGGCCGACCGCGCCGAGGCGGGCAGGGTCCGGGTCCCCCCGCTCGAGGAGCACCGGGTGTCGGGACGCCACCAACCGTCGGCGTCGTCGAGCCGTCGCCCCTCACGGTCGATGTAGCCACCCTCCGCGGCGTCCATCCGGATCCGCAGCGCGCCCGCGGGACAGCCGGAGTCCGTGCCCTCGCCCCGCGACGCGTCGATCCCCGGCGGGGTGAGGCAGTCCCCGGACACCCGCGCCTGCCAGCCGCTCGGCAACGCGACGTTGATGTCGTTGTAGTTGTGCAGGGTGTCCCCCTCGTTGAGGACGTGCCCGTCGCTGGCAGAGGCGGCCGGGTGCGCGATGCCCGGGGTGAAGTCGGTCTGGCCGGAGCACGCCACCAGCAGGGTGAGACCCAGCACGAGCGGTCCACTGGCGGTTCGGACGCTCATGGCCACCTCCTCGCTCGTCTGCGCCAGTATCCCCGATACGAACGGGCTCCGCCCACGGGAACGCTACCGCCGCCCACCGTCACACCGGTCCGGGCCGGGTGACTGGGTGGTGCCGTCGGGCCTCGCCGCCCACCCGGACCGGGCACCCGGGAACCTTCGGGCACCTCCGGTGGACTCGCTCGTCCCTCACTCCCCCACCTACGCACCCTCCAGAACCCCGGCGGCACCCGAGCAGCGTCTCCCCGGCTCACTGGCGCTCGCCCGCCCCGGGTTCCCAGGGGCCGGGAACCTTCGGGCACCTCCGACGGGGTCGCTCGTCCCTCGCTCCCCCACCTACGCACCCTCCAGAACCCCGGCGGCACCCGAACCGTGTTTATTGGGCTCGCTCCCGCTCACCCGGCCCGGGCGTCCAAGAGCCGGGAACCTTCGGACACCTCCGGTGAGGTCGCTCGTCCCTCGCTCTCTCACCTTCGGATCCTCCAGAACCCCAGCCACACCCGAACCGGGTGGCCAGTAAGTCCGAAGAACGGGGCCTAACCCCTATCGCCGGCGAGGCGGTCACGCAGCGCGTCGGTCGTTGTCACGGGAAGATCGCAGGTGAACCCATGGCACACGTAGGCGGCGGGTGCCCCCTCGACCAGAGTGCGCTCCTCCAACAGCGGGATTCCCGCAGCCCGGGTTCCGTCGCCCACGGTTAGCGCGGTTCCGGCGGGGGCGGACAACAACGCGGTGCGGTGCAGCTCCCGTGTTTCCGCCACGTCTCCGGGACCCACGATCGCGACCTCCATCGGGCCGGTGAGCAGCGTCTCCGCGACGGTCAGTCCCCACCCCGCGAACCGGGGCGCCTTCTCGGCGAGGGTGATCGCCGGCGCCAGCGCCGCCTCGGCGGCCTCGCGGTGGAGCGTCGAACCGGTCAGCCCCGCGTAGGTGAGCAGCGCGCCCGCCGCGGCGAACTGGCCGGACGGGGTGACGTTGTCGGTGGGGTCCTGCGGGCGGCTGAACAGCTCCTCCGCGTCGTCGGCGGTGTCGTAGAAGCCGCCCTTGCCGTCGGGGAAACGCTCCAGGACCACGTCCAGCAGCCGGCCGGCCACCGGAACCCACTCGGGGTCGCCGGTAACCGCGTGCAGCGCGAGCAGCCCGTCGGCGACATCGGCGTAGTCCTCCAGCACGCCGGCGCTGGGGCCAACGACGCCGTCGCGGGAGGTGCGGCGCATCCGGCCCTCGACCTCGTGCACCTCAACCAACAGCCGGGCCGCCGTACGGGCGTGCTCGACCAGGTCGGGGCGATCGAACAGCGCGCCCGCCTCGGCCAGGCCGGCGATCGCCAGGCCGTTCCAGGCCGCCACCACCTTGTCGTCGCGTTCGGGCGGGACGCGTTCGTCGCGGGCGGCGAGCAGCGCCGCGCGCACCCGGGCGTAGCGCTCCCAGTCGTCGGGGTCCTCGCGCAGCCGCAGCACGGAAGTCCCCCGCTCGAAACTGCCGGCGTCGGTCACCCCGAACACCCCCGCTGCCCAGGTGCCGTCCTCCTGGCCGAGGACCTCACGCAGCTGCTCCGGGGTCCAGACGTAGTACCTGCCCTCCTCGCCCTCGCTGTCGGCGTCGAGAGCGGAGGCGAATCCTCCCTCGGGGGTGCGCAGTCCGCGGACCATCCAGTCGGCGGTCTCCAACGCCACCCGGCGGCACAGGTCGTCACCGGTGGTCCGCCACAGCCGGGTGTAGGCCCGCACCAGCTGGGCGTTGTCGTAGAGCATCTTCTCGAAGTGCGGCACCACCCAGCCGGCGTCCACCGAGTAACGGGCGAAGCCCCCACCGATCTGGTCGTACATGCCGCCGCGGGCCATCGCCTCGGCGGTGCCCATGGCCATGTCGAGCGCGCGGCGGTCCCCGCCGGTGGCGCCCCGCGTGCGCCGCTCGCGGGCGTCCTGGCTGACCAGGAAGGAGAGCACCATCGACGGGGGGAACTTGGGCGCGCCACCGAATCCGCCGTTGGCGGCGTCGTACTCGCGCTCCAGCACGGTCACGGCGGAGTCGAGGTCGTCGGCGCCGGGCGGACCCGTGCCCGCCAGCGACCGTGGGGCGCTGAGTGCCTCGACAACGCGGTTGCCCTGCTCCAGCACGCCCTCGCGTTCCTGCTCCCAGGCACGGCCAACGCCCTGCAGCAGGCGCTGGAACTGCTGGCGCGGGAAGTAGGTGCCGCAGTAGAAGGGGGCTCCCTCTGGGGTGAGGAACACCGTCATGGGCCAACCCCCCTGACCGGTCATCGCCTGGGTGGCCTCCATGTACACGGCGTCGACATCGGGGCGTTCCTCACGGTCGACCTTGATGTTGACGAACCCCGAGTTCATCATCTCCGCGGTCGTCTCGTCCTCGAAGGACTCGTGGGCCATCACGTGGCACCAGTGGCAGGCCGAGTAGCCGACCGACAGCAGGACGGGGACATCCCGCCGCCGCGCCTCGGCGAACGCGGCCTCACTCCATGGGTACCAGTCGACCGGGTTCTCGGCGTGCTGCAGCAGGTAGGGACTGGTGGCGTCGGCGAGGCGGTTGCTCATACCACCACTCTGCCCGAGCGTGACACCACGACACACACCGGCGGGGCACGCACAGAGCCACGGCGATGGCACTACGCCGTCCCCGCCTCCCACAATTTCGTTGTTGACCCTTCTATGTCAATTGGTGGGGTGAGGCTTGGTGGTGGGAGGGTCCCACCCGGCCC
>RJMB01000023.1:0-60699 GCA_003725585.1 Halostreptopolyspora alba
ACGGGCTGTTCGGCCACGGCGAGGAGCGCGCCAAGATCGACCCGGCCATTGCCACGCTGAAGGCCGAGGGGATCCAGGTCGCGGGGCCGTTGCCGGCCGACACCGCGTTCTTCCTGGCCAGCCGGGGAGACTACGACCTGATCGTGGCGATGTATCACGACCAGGGCCACGCCCCGGTCAAGGTGTTGGGCATCGAGGCGGGCACCAACATCACGGTGGGGTTGCCCGTCATTCGTACCTCGGTGGACCACGGCACCGCCTTCGACATCGCCGGCCGGGGCATGGCCGCCGTCGGTAGCATGGTCGAGGCCCTGCGCCAGGCGGCCGAACTGTCCCCCACCCCGTCCACGAGAGGACACCAATGTCCCGCGGAACACGGGTCCGCCGCGAAGCCATAGTGCAGCTCGCCACAACCACCGGACTGGCCAGCGTCGAGGAGCTCTCCGCCAGGTTCGGGGTCACCGCGTCCACGATCCGGCGCGATCTCGCGCAGCTGGAGGCCGACGGCCAGCTCGCGCGCACCTACGGCGGGGTCATGCCGCTGGTGGCCCACCCCGAGGCGTCGCTTCGGCAGCGTCTCGGGGAGGCGTTCGAGGCCAAGCGCGCGATCGCGACCTGGGCCGCGGCGCGCGTCGGAACGGGTGAGACGGTGCTGCTCGACTCCGGTTCGACCACCGGGGCGCTGGCGCACGAGCTGCGGGAGTCGCGCGACCTGACCGTGGCCACCACGGGCCTGACCGCGCTCCAGGAGCTGGTCAACGCCGAACACGTGCGGGTGGAGTGCCTCGGTGGAACGCTGCGCCACCTCAGTCAGGGATTCGTGGGGCCACTCGCCGAGGAGGCGCTGCGAAGGATGACCTTCGACCGCGTGTTCCTCGGCGCGGACGCCGTGACGGCCGAGGACGGTATCTGCGAGGCGACCCTGGAGCAGACACGCCTCAAGGAGGCCATGGCCGGGCGCTCCGACCGGGTTTACGTGCTGGTGCACGCGGCCAAGCTGGGCCGGCGCCCGTTCCACGCCTGGGCCCGGATGCCCGAGCGCTGGACCCTGGTCACAGATTCCGGCGCCGACGAGTCCGCTCTCTCCCCGTTCACGGCCGCCGGGGTCGAGGTCGTGGCCGTGAACCCGGACGGCACCGAGAGCTAGCGGCGTCGCGCGCAGCCGTGGCGGCGGGCGTCAGCCGTCGAGGGCGGCCGGGGACCGCAGGGCCTGCAGGGCGTGAGGGTACATGCGGGTCTTGATGGTGCCGAGAGTGGGACCGGCCTTGGCCGCCTGGGCTCGCGCGGTCTCCACCGCTGTGGCGCGCACCTCCTCCTCGGCCACGGCGTGGTCGACGATCCCGGCGGCGTGGGCCTCGTGGCCGCCGTAGCGGCGGGCGGTGGTCATGGCCTCGTGCGCGGTCCGTGGGGTGAGCCGGGCCTGGATCAGCGCGGACATCCCCGGCGTGAAGGGGATGTCGATGTCGGCCTCGGGCAGGCACCAGAAACCGCGGTCGGCGCGCATCACCCGGAAGTCGTGGGCCAGCGAGAGCATCGCGCCGGCGGCGAAGGTGTGTCCCTGCAGCGCCGCCACCGTGACCACCGGAAACGTCAGCATCCGGCCCAGGAGTTCCTGGACGCCGGCCACATAGTCACCGCGCCGCTCGGGGTTGGCGGCCAACCAGTCCAGGTCCAGCCCGTTGGAGAAGAACTTTCCGGTCGCGGCGGTCACCAGAGCGCGGGGTCCCTCCGCCCGCTCCACCTCGTCCAGTGCGGCGTTGACCGAGGAGATCCAGTCGGGGTGGAAGCGGTTCTCAGTCTCGCCGATGTCGAGGACGAACACGGTGTCCTGGCGGTCGAGCGTGGGCATGGGGAACTCCTTCGACTACTGGTACTACCCAACGGTAACCCATGGCGGGGAACCCCCACGCGGCCCACCACTCCCCCCATGGGCACGCACGAAGCGGCCCGGGAGCGCGACGCGGCCCCACCGCCGTCACGTGCCGGAGTTGATCGGATGGGTCGGCGCGGGAATGCGTGGCCCGGCCCCACTGTTGTCGGGTGTGGGTTCGGCGCGGTAATAAGTGTCCCCGGGCTCCAACCATTCGCCTTCGTGGAATACCGCGTCCCGTCACCCCACGGGGTGGCGGGCGGTCTCGGAGCCACGTTGTGCCACGCGCCGAGAGGCGACCGCCGCGTCGAACCCCCAGACCCACGACAGGCCCCGGCGGGCCGATGCAATCGGCCCGCCGGGGCCTGTCGTCGTTGCCGGGTCGGTGCGTGTCCCCGCTGGCAATAGCCTTGGAGTTATGCGAGCGGAGCGGCTGGTGGCGCTGGTGTTCACCCTTCAGGCCCGGCGCAACGCGACCATCACCGAGTTGGCCGAGTCGCTCGGTGTCTCCGAACGGACCATGCACCGCGACGTCGCCGCGCTGCGAGACCTCGGGGTTCCCGTGTGGACCGAGCCGGGGCGACACGGCGGTATCCGCCTGGTCGAGGGGTGGCGCACCCGCGTCGACGGGCTCACCTCGCGGGAAGCGGTCGCGCTGTTCGCCATGGGGGCGCCGCGGGCTCTCGCCGAGCTCGGGCTCGGCGGCGCGGAGTCCGCGGCGCACGCCAAGGTCTCCGCCGCCCTGCCGGCGCCGCTGCGGGAGCAGGCCCAACACATCGCCCAGCGGTTCCACCTGGACGCGCCGGCGTGGTTTCGCCACTCGGAGGAGACCGCGCACCTGACCGTGGTGGCCCGCGCGGTGTGGGAGCAGCGGCGCCTGCGGGTGGACTACCGCCGCAGTGACCGCACCGTCGAGCGGGTCCTCGACCCGCTCGGTCTGGTGCTCAAGGCCGGGGTCTGGTATCTCGTGGCGCGCGCGGACGGCGGCACGCGCACCTACCGTGTCAGCCGTGTCATCGAGGCCGAGGAACTCGACGGGCACTTCGAACGGCCGACCGACTTCGACCTCGCGGGGTGGTGGCAGCACTCCTCGGCGCGGTTCGAGAAGTCGCTGCGGCGTGCCCCGGTGCGGGTGCGGTTGAGCCCGTTCGGGGCGCGCAGCCTGCCCGCGCTCCTCGACGCCGACCTCGCGGTGGCGGCACTGGACAACGCGGGTCCACCGGACAACGACGGGTGGCGGGAGGCCGAACTCCCGCTGGAGGAGAACCCCGAGATCGCGGCCGCTCAGCTGCTCGGGCTCGGCACCGGTGTGGAGGTGGTCGAACCACCCGCCGTACGGGCGGCGTTCGCCGAGACCGCACGGCGGATGGCCGAGCGTCACCGGTAGCCGGTGGTGTCCGCGGGCAACCCCGGCTCCTGCACCTCCACCATGTAGCGCCACCCGTCCGGGCGGCTGCCGTCGACGTCGGTGAACCCGTAGACCCTGGCGAGCTGCCCGCTGTTCAGCGTCTGCCCGGAGAAGCGGTCCCTGCCGGGGTCGGCGGCCAGAGCCGCGACCCCGCGCCCGACGAAGGTCGGCGACTCCGAGATCGCGAAGTGCGGCTCCTTCTCCAGAGCGTCGCGCCAGTTCTCCTCGGTGACGCCCATGTGGGTGTCGAGCATCGCCTCGGAGCGGATCCAGCCCGGTGTCACCGCCACGGCGGTGCACCGGTGGTCGCGCAGCTCCGCGGCCTGGGCGAGGGCGAGGTTGTGCGCGGCCGCCTTGGCGACGTAGAACCCCAGCGAGGTGCCCTCGCGGAACTTCGCGTTGTACTCGGCGGTCCCGTCGGTCATGTCCACCACGAGCCCGCCAGGCCGTCGTATCACCAGCGGCAGCAGGTGGTGGCTGGTGATGATGTGGGCGTCGATCCCGAGCCGGATCATGCGCAGGCTCGACTCCAGCGGGTGCTCCCACACGGGCGTACCCGACCCCATGTGGTCGTCACCGCCCCAGACACCGTCGACCAGGATGTCGATCCGCCCTTGCTCGGAGTCGATCCGCTCGGCCAGCCCGCGCACCTCGTCGGGTTCGAGGTGGTCGACCCGCACGGCCGTCCCGGATCCGCCCGCCTCGTGTATGAGGTCCACGGTGCCCTCGATCGTTTCCGGGCGCCCCAGCTCGGAGCGCCTTTCGCGGGTGGTGCGCCCGGTGACGTAGACCGTCGCCCCACCCCGGCCCAACTCGACCGCGATCGCTCTGCTCGCGCCTCGGGTTCCTCCGGCCACTACCGCCACTTTGCCAGTCAGATCCGTGTTCATACCGGAAACGCTCGCAGCGAACCCCGTCACCCGCTGGCAGGGTTTCCCCGGCGAGTTGGCGCCGACCTCGCCCGGCCCGCGGCCGCTCGCCTGGCCCGCCCTCCCTCCCCGCCCGGGACACACCCCTCTCCCGTTCGTTGATCTTGTCGCTATCGAGACGGGAAATCGATTTCCGTGCCGACAGCTACAAGATCAACGAATTGTACGCACGGCAACATCGCGCCCCAATCCGTGTTCGACCCATCCTGATCACGGGCCGCGGCCAAAGCATCAGAATCCGGAAATCGTGGGTTCGTACTCGGGACGGCCACAGCGCAAGATGTCACGCATACATCCCAGTAGCCTTCCCTCCATCGCTTCGCACGGAAGATGAAACGCGACCTCCCCGCCCGATATCGGCATTTCCGTGACAACCTCCTCGGTGAATGTCACATACAGAACCCTCCTATCGAGACAGACACTCCTGATCCCACCGTACACAACCGCCCCGTCCGAGTTCGTGACACAATACGACTCCCCCTCCCGCCAGTTACTTCCCTCCTGGTAGTCGTTGTTCCGCAGGTCACACTGAAAAACGAAGTCACGCCCCCCGTCCTCAACGGCCTCAGCCAGACCCACCATAATAATCGGTGGATGCTCCGCGACCTCGAAGTCCACGATTCTCAGTTCGATCATCTTTCCATCTCCAACATCCAGGACCGCACCACCACGACCGCCGCGCACCAGCCCTGCCCGACACGGGTAGACCCAATTGGTCCCGGCCTCGAATGATGGAATCGCCCCTGGTGTCGTCGTGGTCGGTGTTCAGGGGATCCCGTCGAGCACGGCCTCCGTACCACCGTTACCACGGACGGACGGACGGCCCGGCGACCACGACGAAGCGGGACCCCAGCCGGCCTATCCGCATGCGTGGGAACGAACGCGTTCGACTCACGCGAAGAACTCCGAGTGCAGCTCGTCGCACCGTTCCGGATTCATTCCAAGTCCACCATGGTCCTCGACATAGAAGGCGCCGCGTCGATAACACTCATTAAAAAACGCGACCATCCGCTCCAGGCTCGGGAACTCTATTTCGGTGGGCACCTCATGGAGCACGCTCGCGACGGAAGGGCTCTGCCCTGGCCCCCAAACCGCCGCGTAGCTACCTCCCCCACCGTCATCGAGAATTGGGATCCAGTGTTCACCGAGAACAGAATAGTTTGCGTCGTCTTCGTCCGCATTCCCGATGATCTCTTCGACCGTATCCCTGACTCCAACCGCCTCTTCCAGGGAAATCGGAAAATAGCCCGGAATTATCTTGATATCATCCATGGTCTGGCCCGGGTGGAATTCGATTCCGTCACACCAGCCAAACCAGGCCACCACTTCTTCGGGAACACCGGACCCAAGGAACTCTTCGACCCGGGACGGGCTACTACCCGGAACGAACCACTGGACGACTGGGTGTCCCAGATCATTCAGCTTATCCACGAGCACACCGAGCTCATCAGACAGCATCCAATCCCCTTTCCCGAGCCTCGCTCATCGTGAACGTGCGGGGCACAACTCGGCGGCGACGTCTGGATCCTCCCGCGACACAAGGGATCCCCCGGTGAAGGCGTTGTCGACCAAGATCGACCCTCACCGGATGGCTTCCGTGCTGTTCTACCGTGCCGAACTGCCCCTGTCACGCCGACCCCCGAACCACACCTTCCGCCTCATCCGTGATCACCGCAGGGGCATCGGCTCGACGGGCACAGCGTGGTCAGCTCCTCGGGAAACCCCAACCGGACCGCGTTGACCGTGGAGTTGTCGAGGCCGTCAACGACTTCTCGTGCCGGTCGCGGCACGATCACAGAGTGGGGTGTGTCGTCGCGGGCGCGGTGGAGCCGCGCACCACCAGCTCCGGTTCGAACCGCAGCCGCTGGTGTCGGTGGTCGGCGTCGGCCAGCTCGGAGTGCAGCAGGCGCATGGCCGCCCTGCCCAGCTCGTACTTGGGTTG
Source organism: Halostreptopolyspora alba (assembly GCA_003725585.1). GTDB lineage: Bacteria > Actinomycetota > Actinomycetes > Streptosporangiales > Streptosporangiaceae > Lipingzhangella > Lipingzhangella alba. Next base: position 6,150 of record RJMB01000023.1, read on the forward strand.
GGCCACCGTGGTCAGCCCCGGGTGCACCAGGCCGGCGACGTCCACGTCGTCGTAGCCGACGACGGAGAGGTCACCGGGCACCCGCAGCCCGCGCTCGCCCAGGCCCTTGAGCACCCCCAGTGCGAGCTGGTCGTTGGCGCAGAACGCCGCCTGCGGGCGGCGTCGCGGCCCGCCGGCGAGGATCTCCTCCACCGCCTGTTCCCCGGAGCGGGGGTTGAGCTGGGCGGCCTCGACCACCCGGACCGCCCGGTCGGGGTCGAGGCCGCCCTCCTCGCACGCCGCGCGTAGCCCGTCGAGCCGGCGCGCGCACTGCTCGATGCCCAGCGGACCGCTGACGAAGGTGACGCGGTCGTGGCCGAGGCCGATCAGGTGGCGCCCCGCTGCCAGCCCTCCCGCGTGGTTGTCGACCGTGACGCTGCACCCCAGGTCCTCCCCGACGTCGCCCCGGTCGAGCACGACCCAGGGGGTGTCGCGTTTGCGCAGCCACAACAGGTCGGCCATGTCGTCGTCAATGGGCATCACCACGGCGCCGGCGGCGCGCTGCTCGGCCAGCAGGCGCAGGGAACGGCTCTGCCAGGCCGCCTGCTCGTCGGAGTTGAGCAGCACCACCGCGCGCCCCTCGTCGGCGGCCGCGTCCTGGACCCCGCGCGCCACCTCGGTGAAGAAGGGGTTGGTCACGTCGTGCACGACCAGGCCGATGGAGTCGCTGCGTCCGGAGCGCAGGTTGCTGCCGGAGGAGTTGCGCACGTAGTCGAGCTCTGCGATGGCCCCCTCGACGCGTCGCCGTGTCCCCTCGGCCACCCGCTCCGGGCGGTTGAGCACGTTGGAGACCGTGGCGGCCGAGACGCCGGCGTGCGCGGCGACCTCGTTGATCCCCACCGGTCGGCCGTCGGTGGCCGGGCTCGGGGTGGCGGCGGGGTCGGCGGATGACACAGGGACGCTCCAGGAGTCTCACTCGAACGCGGGGATCGCTGGGATGGAACCCCAGCGCGGCATAGCAGTGTGCCCATCGTCACGCCGATATTAAAACGTGTCAATAAAATAATCCACCCTCCTCCCCTCTCTCGTTCGCGCCACGACACCCGGCTTCCGCCCCGGCGACACATCGACGCTGTACCGTGCCGTTTCGTGATAGTTCGCCAGAGACTTGACAGCCTCATGTGAGCCAACTTACGTTCATCAGAGATTTGATCGTTTTACAAAGGGGTCGCCATGGCTGATCGTTCGCCACCGGAGCCACCACCAACGATGGCGCTGGTCGACGTCGCCAAATCCTTCGGCGCGGTCCAGGCGCTGCGCGGACTGTCGATGGACCTGCGCCCCGGGCGGGTCCACGCGCTCGTCGGCGAGAACGGCGCCGGCAAGTCCACGGTCGTCAAGGCGATCGCGGGAGTGCACCTCCCGGACACGGGACACGTGGAGATCGACGGCCAACGGGTCGAGCTGACCACCCCGGCCGACGCGCAACGCGCCGGCGTCGCGGTGATCTACCAGGAGCCCACGCTCTTCCCCGACCTGTCGGTGGCCGAGAACATCTTCATGGGCCGCCAGCCACTGGGGCGCGGGCGCCGCATCGACTACGCGACCATGCGCGAGCGCACCGAGGACCTGTTCGCGCGCCTCGGCGTGTACATCGACCCGGACCGCCCGGCCAGTGGCCTGTCCATCGCGGACCAGCAACTCATCGAGATCGCCAAGGCACTGTCCCGCGACGCTCGGGTGCTGGTCATGGACGAGCCCACCGCCGCCCTGTCCGGCACCGAGGTCGAACGAATGTTCGCCGTGACACGCTCGCTGCGCGACAACGGGGCCGCCATCCTGTTCATCTCGCACCGCTTCGACGAGATCTTCGCGCTCAGCGACGAGATCACGGTCATGCGTGACGGCGGGTTCGTCTCCCACGCCCCGACGGCCGAGCTCGACATCGACACGGTGGTGCGGCTCATGGTCGGCCGGGAGGTCACCACCCTGTTCCCGAAACAGGAGGTCACGCCGGGCGAAGTGCTGCTGGAGGTCGACGGGCTGACGAGGGACGCGGCGTTCGAGGACGTGTCGTTCTCCGTGCGGGCCGGCGAGATCGTGGCCCTGGCCGGGCTCGTGGGAGCCGGGCGCAGCGAGGTGGTACGCGCCGTGTTCGGTGTCGACCGCCACGACTCTGGCACGGTCCGAGTCGCCGGGAGGACCCTGCCCCGCGGGCGGCCCGCGGCGGCGATGGAGGCGGGCCTCGCGCTGGTTCCCGAGGACCGCCGGCAACAGGGCCTGGTCATGGAACTGTCGGTGCAACGCAACGCGACCCTGACCCGGCGCTGGGCGCTGAGCCGCCTCGGGGTGCTCACCGGGGCCGCCGAGCGGTCCGCGACCCGCTCCTGGGCGCGGCGGCTGCACGTGAAGGCGGCGCGCCTCAGTGACGCGGTCGCCACACTCTCCGGCGGCAACCAGCAGAAGGTCGTGCTGGCCAAGTGGTTGGCGACCGGGCCGCGGGTGCTGCTCATCGACGAACCGACCCGCGGGATCGACGTCAGCACCAAGGCCGAGGTGCACCGGCTGCTGTCCGAGCTGGCCGCCGACGGCATGGCGGTCGTCATGGTCTCCAGCGAGCTGCCGGAGGTACTCGGTATGGCCGACCGGGTGCTCGTCATGCACGAGGGGCGCGTGACAGCGGAGCTGCCACGCGCCGAGGCGAGTGAGGAGTCCGTCATGTACGCGGCGACCGGACAGCGGGAGGCGGCGGCATGACCGAGGCCCCCGACACCCGAACCCCCCAGCCCGGCTCGGCGCCCGCCCGCCGTGGCAACGGCCGGGCCAACCGGCGCCTCCCCCTGGCGCGAGAGACGGGCCTGGTGCTCGCCATCGCCGCGCTGGTCGCCGTCACCTGGCTGTACAACCCGCTGTTCCTGTCGGAGCAGAGCGTCCGGGACATCCTCCTCGGCGCGACCCTGCTGACCATCCTCGCCGTGGGCCAGGCCACCGTCATCGTCACCCGCAGCGTCGACCTGTCGGTCGGCTCGGTGCTGGGCCTCTCGGCGTTCGGCTCGGCGTCGTTCCTCATGGCCTTCCCGGACCTGCCGTTCGTGCTCGGCATCGGTGTCGGCGTCACCGTGGGGGCGGCGTGCGGCGTGGTCAACGGCGCGCTGGTGGCCGTGGCGCGGGTACCGGCCCTCGTGGTCACCCTGGGCACGCTGTACGTCTTCCGGGGAGTCGACTACTGGTGGGCCTCCGGAAGCCGGGTGGACGCCGCCGACCTGCCCGAGACGTTCCTCGGGATCGGGCGGCAGAGCGTGCTGGGCGTCCCGGTTCCGGCGCTCATCGCGATCGTCGTGGTGCTCGCCGCCGGCCACTACCTGCGCTCCTACCGCAGTGGGCGCGAGCTGTACGCGATCGGCTCCCAGCCGGCGGCGGCCCGCCTGTCGGGCATCCCGGTGGACCGCCGGATCTTCGGCGCGTTCGTACTCAACGGGTCCCTCGCGGGACTGGCCGGGGTGCTGTACGCGGCCCGCTTCGGCTCCGTGGACGCCACGGTGGGAACAGGTATGGAGCTGGAGGTGGTGGCCGCCGCCGTGGTCGGCGGCGTCGCCATCTTCGGTGGCAGCGGCACCGTGTACGGCGCCGCGCTGGGTGCCGTGCTGCTGAGCACCATCGACGCGGCGCTACCCGTGCTGCAGATCAACCAGTTCTGGCAGCAGGCCGTGGTCGGCCTGCTCATCCTGCTCGCGATCGGCCTGGACCGGCTTCTGGCGGTGCGCGCCGCACGCCGGCTCCGCGCAGGGAGGCACCATGGCGACTAGCTCCACACCCGCCGAGGACGTGGCCCAGGACGGCGCCGTCGGGCGCGACTCGCTCACGACCAGGCTCGGCGCGCTGCTGCGCACCCGCGAGGCGACGGTCATCGGCGCCCTCCTGGTCTCGCTACTGACCGCGAGCCTCCTCGTCGAGAGCTTCGCCACCCCGCGCAACGCGGGTTACCTGCTGCTCGACGTCGCCGCGGTGGCCATGATCGCGCTGCCGATGACACTGGTCGTCATCACCGCCGAGATCGACCTCTCGGTGGCGAGCACACTCGGCCTGACCAGCGCTGTCATGGGGCAGTTGTGGACGGCGGGGCTACCGCTGGAGACGATCGTCCCGTTGTGCCTACTCATGGGCGCGCTCCTGGGGGCGATCAACGGCGTCCTGGTCACGGTGGCGGGGCTGCCGTCCCTGGCCGTCACCATCGGCACCATGGCGGCCTACCGGGGACTGGCCTACGTGGTGCTGGGCGACCGGGCGGTCACCGACTTCCCGCTCAGCTGGACCTCGGGAGTCACCGGCGACGTCCCCGGCACCGAGATCCCCTGGATCGGGCTCGTCCTGCTGCTGCTCGCCGCGGTGTTCGGCGCGCTGCTGCACGCGACACCGCTCGGGCGCGGGCTGTACGCGATCGGCGCCAACCCCGAGGCGGCCCGGTTCGCCGGCATGTCGGTGCGCTGGATCAAGCTGTGGATGTTCGTCCTCACCGGCACGGTCGCGGCACTGGCCGGCATCTACTGGACCCTGCGCTACGGCAGCGCCCGGGCGGACAACGCCTTCGCGCTGGAGCTGTCCGTGGTCGCGGCGGTGCTCCTGGGCGGCGTGTCCATCTTCGGTGGCCGCGGCAGTCTGCCCGGGGTCATCGCGGGTGTGCTGCTGTTCGGCAGCATCAGCAACGCGCTGCGGCTGGCCAGCGTCTCCGAGGAGGCGCTGGTCGCCGTCACCGGCCTGTTGCTGATCGTCTCCGTCGTCGCACCCAACCTCACCGACCGGATCCGCGAGCTCCGCGCCCAGCGGGCCCGCGCCCGTGTCGCCGCCCAGTCCCCAACCACCACCCGCACCGAACAACCCACCGGAGGAACAAATGCCTGAGACGATCTGGCGTCGCGGAACGGCGGCCGGCGCCGCCGCGACCGTGCTACTCATGGTCGCCGCGTGCGGCGGCACCACCCGCGACGACTCCGAGGAGGAGTCGGCCTCCGCGGTCGCCGACGAGGCCGACCCCAACGCGGAGATCCCCGCCGATCTGGCGTTCAGCTACGTGCCCAAGCAGATCAACAACCCCTACATGACCTACGCCAACTCCGGCGGCGAAACCGCGGTCGAGGAGCTGGACGGCGAGTTCGAGGAGGTCGGCCCCTCCGAGGCCACCGCCGACTCCCAGGTCAGCTACATAAACACGGTGAGCCAGCAGGGTGCCGACGTGATGGTGCTCGCGGCCAACGACCCCGAGGCCGTGTGCCCGGCGGTCACCGAGGCGCAACAGCAGGGCACGATCGTGGTCGCCTACGACTCCGACACCAACTGCCGTGACCTGTTCATCAACCAATCATCCACCGAGATGATCGCCGAGACCCAGCTCGAGCTGGTCTCCGAGCAGATCGACGGCGAGGGCGAAATCGCCTTCCTCTCGGCCACTCCCAACGCCACCAACCAGAACGCCTGGATCGCCGAGATGGAGGAGCTCCTGGACTCCGAGGATGCCTACTCCGACATCGAGGCCGTGGACACCGTGTACGGCAACGACGACGACCAGGACTCCTTCGAGGAGATGCAGGGCCTGATGCAGTCGCACCCCGACCTCGACGGCGTGGTCGTGCCGACCACCGTCGGGATGGCGGCCGCCGCGCGCTACCTCAGCGACTCCGAGTACCAGGGCGAGGTCGCCCTCACCGGTCTGGGCCTGCCCAACCAGATGAGTGAGTACATCGAGGACGGCACCGTCGAGGAGTTCGCGCTGTGGGACCCCGCCGACATGGCCTACCTGGCGGGCTACGCGGGCGGCGCGCTCGCGGCCGGGCAGATCACCGGCGAGGAGGGCCAGACCTTCGAGGCCGGCGACCTCGGCGAGTACGAGATCGCCGCCGACGGGGAGGTCGTCCTGGGCCCGCCCACGGTGTTCAACGAGGACAACGTCGACGACTACGACTTCTAGTAACGGGAGCCTTCGGACCCCGGGGGTGGGACGGCGAACCAACCACACACGCCACCCCACCCCCCGGGTCCTCCCCAACCCCGGTGGCGCCCGAGTTACCTGGCTCGCTCCGCTCGCCCCACCGACCCGATCGACAACCAAGGCCCGACCCACACCGGGAGCCCCATGCAACGGATCTGCTTCCTACTCAGGGTTCGCCAGGACCGTCTGGAGGAGTACAAGCGCCGCCACGCCGAGGTGTGGCCGGAGTTCCTCGACGCGCTGCGCACCGCGGGATGGCACAACTACTCGCTGTTCACCACCGAGGACGGTCTCGTCGTTGGCTACCTGGAAACCGAGGACTTCGAGGCGGCCCGCGCCGCGATGGCCCACACCGAGGTCAACGCCCGCTGGCAGGCCGAGATGGCGCCCTTCTTCGAAGGGCTCGAGGGCCGCCCCGACGAGGGCATGGTCCCGCTGACCGAGATATTCCACCTCGACTAGTTTCCGGGCTCGCTGCCGCTCACCCGGGCTCGGGTTCCCGGCTTTCCGGGCACCCGACCCACTCACTCCCGCGCCTACGGACCCTGCGGAACCCCGGCGGCACCCGACCCAACCCACCCACCAACGACCACTCAGTCCGAGAACAGACCCCAGTCCCACCACGAGACGCGGAGAGGACCACACATGGCCGACACCGGCCCCCAGGAGAGAGCCAGGGCAGCACTGGCACGTCAGGAGATCGAACTGCCCTCGTGGGCATTCGCCAACAGCGGCACCCGTTTCAAGGTGTTCCCGCAGTCCGGCGTGCCGCGCACCGCCGAGGAGAAGATCGACGACGCCGCGCAGGTCCACCGGCACACCGGCGTCGCGCCGAAGGTGGCGCTGCACATCCCCTGGGACAAGGTGGACGACTACGGCGAGCTCGCCGACCACGCGCGCGCCGCGGGCGTGCGCATCGGCACCATCAACGCCAACGTGTTCCAGGACGACGACTACAAGCTGGGCAGCGTCACCAACCCCGACCCCCGGGTGCGGCGCAAGGCGCTCGACCACCTGCTGGAGTGCGTCGACGTCATGGACGCGACCGGCTCGACCGACCTGAAGCTGTGGTTCGCCGACGGCACCAACTACCCCGGCCAGGACGACATCCGCGCCCGCCAGGACCGGCTGGCCGAAGCCCTGGACGAGACGTACGCGCGGCTCGGCCCCAACCAGCGCGTCCAACTGGAGTACAAGCTCTTCGAGCCATCCTTCTACACCACCGACGTCCCCGACTGGGGAACCTCCTACGCGCACTGCCTGCGGCTCGGTGACAAGGCCAAGGTGTGCGTGGACACCGGCCACCACGCCCCGCACACCAACATCGAGTTCATCGTGGCGTTCCTCCTGCGGGAGGGGAAACTGGGCAGCTTCGACTTCAACTCCCGCTTCTACGCCGACGACGACCTGATGGTCGGCGCGGCCGACCCCTTCCAGCTGTTCCGGATCATGTACGAGGTCGTCCGCGGCGGCGGCTACGACGCCGACTCCGACGTGGTGTTCATGCTGGACCAGTGCCACAACATCGAGCCCAAGATCCCGGGCCAGATCCGGTCGGTGCTCAACGTGCAGGAGGCCACCGCCAAGGCGCTGCTGGTGGACACCGAGGCGCTGGCCGAAGCCCAGGCCACCGGGGACGTGCTGGGTGCCAACGCGGTGCTGATGGACGCGTTCAACACCGACGTCCGCCCCATGCTGGCCGAGCTGCGCGAGGAGTGGGGACTGGCGGCCGACCCGATGGCGGCCTACACCGCCTCCGGGTACGGCCAGCGGATCGCCGCCGAACGCGTCGGCGGCCAGCAGGCCGGCTGGGGCGCCTGACACACCCCTCCACCGGGGAGTCCAGTGGCAACGAGGGCGCCCTCACCGATCCACGTGGCCGCCCCCGGCTCGGTCGACCACCGCCGAATCCGTACCACCGACGGGGAAGGAACGAACACCATGGCAACCCATCCCGAGGTCGCCGCCCTGCTGGAGCGCTCGCACCGGCTGGGCTCCGACCCGCGCAACACCAACTACGCGGGTGGCAACGCCTCAGCGAAGGGCGCCGAGACCGACCCGGTCACCGGCTCGGACGTGGAGCTGATGTGGGTCAAGGGCTCCGGGGGCGACCTGGGAACGCTGCGGGAGTCCGGGCTGGCCGTGCTGCGCATGGACCGGATGCGGGCGCTCCCGGACGTCTACCCGGGTGTGGAGCGCGAGGACGAGATGGTCACCGCGCTCGACTACTGCCTGCACGGCCCGGGCGGGGCGGCGCCCTCCATCGACACCGCCATGCACGGTCTGGTCGACTCCGCCCACGTCGACCACCTGCACCCGGACTCCGGTATCGCCCTGGCCTGCGCCGCCGACGGTGAGGCCCTGACCCGCGAGTGCTTCGGCGACCGTGTGGTGTGGGTGCCCTGGCGCCGCCCCGGCTTCCAGCTCGGGCTGGACATCGCCGCGGTCAAGAGGGAGAACCCGCGGGCCATCGGGGTCGTCCTCGGTGGGCACGGCATCACGGCGTGGGGTGACACCGCCGAGGAGTGCGAGGCCAACTCGCTGGAGATCATCCGCACCGCCGAACGGTTCATCGCCGAGTACCCCGAACGCACCGGCGGGGGCAAAGCCGAACCGTTCGGCCCGGTCGTCGAGGAGTACCGTCCCCTGGCGGAGGACGAGCGGCACGCCCGCGCCGCCGCGCTGTTCCCGGTGATCCGCTCGCTGGCCGCCACCGACAGCCCCCAGGTGGGCCACTACACCGACACCGAGGACGTGCTGGACTTCGTCTCCCGCGCCGAGCACCCCCGGCTGGCGGCGCTGGGCACCTCGTGCCCGGACCACTTCCTACGCACCAAGGTCCGCCCGCTGGTGCTCGACCTGCCGCCCACAGCACCACTGGAGGAGGTCACCGCCCGGTTGCGGGAACTACACACCGCCTACCGGGAGGACTACGCCGCCTACTACGAGCGGCACGCCACCTCCGACTCGCCGCCCATGCGCGGCGCCGACCCGGCGATCGTGCTGGTGCCGGGGGTCGGCATGTTCTCCTTCGGGCGCAACAAGCAGACCGCGCGGGTCGCCGGGGAGTTCTACCTCAACGCGATCAACGTGATGCGCGGCGCCGAGACCGTCTCCAGCTACGCCCCGATCGACGAGTCGGAGAAGTTCCGGATCGAGTACTGGGAGCTGGAGGAGGCCAAGCTGCGGCGCATGCCCAAGCCCAAGCCGCTGGCCACCCGCGTCGCGTTCGTCACCGGCGGCGCCTCGGGCATCGGTAGGGCCACGGCCGAGCGGCTGGCCGCCGAGGGCGCCTGCGTCGCCGTCGCCGACCGCGACAGCGACGCCGCGGCGAAGGTCGCCGAGGAGCTCGGCGGACCCGACACCGCGGTACCGGTCACGGTGGACGTCACCGACGAGGAGGGGGTCGCGGCGGCGCTGCGCGAGGCCGTGCGCGCCTTCGGCGGGGTCGACCTGGTCGTCAACAACGCCGGGTTGTCCGTCTCCAAGCCACTACTGGAGACGAGCACCGCCGACTGGGACCTGCAGCACGGCGTGATGGCGCGCGGGTCGTTCCTGGTGGCCCGGGAGGCGGCGCGGATCATGACCGAGCAGGGGATGGGCGGCGACATCGTTTACATCGCCAGCAAGAACGGGGTCGTCGCCGGCCCGAACAACGTCGCCTACGGGGCGACCAAGGCCGACCAGGCGCACCAGGTCCGGCTGCTCGCGGCCGAGCTGGGGGAGCACGGCATCCGCGTCAACGGGGTGAACCCCGACGGGGTGGTGCGCGGTTCCGGGATCTTCGCCGGCGGCTGGGGGGCGCAGCGCGCGGCGGTCTACGGGGTGCCCGAGGAGAAGCTCGGGGAGTTCTACGCCCAGCGCACCCTGCTCAAGCGGGAGGTGCTTCCCGAGCACGTGGCCAACGCCGTGTTCACGCTCACCGGTGGCGAGCTCACGCACACCACCGGGACGCACATCCCGGTCGACGCGGGCGTGACAGCGGCGTTCCTGCGCTGACCCGCCCAACCCCCGTGGGGTGATGGGCGCGCGCCCATCACCCCACGGGTGGGCGCGACCGGTCTCCCCGGCGCGCCCGTCCCGTCCCCACCTCGCGCCCACCCCAGATGAGGACCAATGAGTGAGCAGCACTCCTTCGCCGCGGTGGACCTCGGCGCGTCCAGCGGACGCGTCGTCGTGGGCCACCTCAACGAGGGCGAACTGACCCTGGACGTGGCGCACCGCTTCGCCAACGAGCCGGTGCGGTTGCCCACCGGCCTGCACTGGAACGTGCCGGGCCTGTACCAGCAGATCCTGCGCGGCCTGCGGTCGGCGGCCCAGGACCACCCGCTCACCTCCGTCGGTGTCGACTCGTGGGCGATCGACTACGGGCTGCTCGACACGAGCGGCGCCCTGCTCGGCCTGCCACACCACCACCGCGACTCCCGCACCGACACGGTGGCGCCCGAGGTCACCCAACGGCTGGGCGCCTCGGAGCTGTACTCCGTCAACGGCCTGCAGTACCTGCCGTTCACCACCCTCTTCCAGCTCGCCGCCGCCAGCGCGGCGACCCCGGACACGGTCTCGGCCGCGCGGACCCTGCTGCTGATCCCGGACCTGGTCTGCTACTGGCTCACCGGCGAGATCGGAGTGGAACTCACCAACGCCTCCACCACCGGCCTGCTGGACGCGACCAGCCACACGTGGTCACCGCGGCTCGCCAGCGCGGTCGGTGTCGACCCCGACATCCTGCCGCCACTGCGCGCACCGGGGCGGCACCTCGGCCCACTCCGGGACGAGGTGGCCCGGGAGACCCGCACCGACGCCGCGGTGACCACGGTCGCCTCGCACGACACCGCCTCGGCGGTGATCGGGGTACCGGCGAGCCGCCCCGAGTTCGGCTACATCTCCTGCGGCACCTGGTCGCTGGCCGGGCTGGAGCTGGAAACCCCGGTGCTCACCCCCCAGGCGCGCTCGGCCAACTTCACCAACGAGCTGGGGCTCGACGGCACCACCCGGTTCCTGCGCAACATCATGGGGCTGTGGCTGCTGCAGGAGACGCTACGAGCCTGGGGGCTGGGCACCGAGGCACTGCCCGAGCTGCTGGCCGAGGCCGCCGAGGCGGAACCGTTCACCGCGGTTGTCGACGCCGGTGACCAGCGGTTCATCGCCCCGGGGGACATGCCCGCGCGCATCGCCGAGTTCTGCCGGGAGACCGGGCAGCCCGTCCCCGAGAGCCGGGGCGCGCTGGTGCGCTGCGTGGTGGAGAGCCTGGCCCTGGCCCACCGCGCGACCCTGCGCGGCGCCGCCGAGCTGTCCGGGCGCGACCTGGAGGTGGTGCACCTGGTGGGTGGTGGCGCGCGTAACGAGCTGCTGTGCCAGCTCACCGCGGACGCCCTCGACCTGCCGGTGGTGGCCGGCCCGACCGAGGCCACCGCGATCGGCAACGTGCTGGTGCAGGCGCGGGCCGCCGGGCTGGTGCCCGACCTGCCGGCCATGCGTGCCCTGGTGGCCGCGACACAGCCCACGCGCCGCCACGAGCCACGGGGAAACGAGGCCGCGTGGCGCGCCGCGGCGGAGCGCGTCGGCCTGGAATAGCGGTCGTCACCACGAGCGGGGAGTGCGCACGGGGACGCGCACCCCGACCCGCTAAGCCGGATACGGCCGCGTACAGCGGTCCCAGACATCGAGCAGGCGGGAGGCCAGCGATAGCCGAGAGCCGTGACGCCGACCAGCTCGCCCGCGCCGAGATCCGTGAACTGGTGGAGAACTGGGCGGTGTGGCGCGACGCGGGCGGCTGGGAGCGGTTCGCCACGGTCTGCTACGGCAGCGGCGAGATGCGGGCCACCTGGTTCCGGGGCCGCAGCTGACCGACCCCGAGGTCGAGGATCTCCCGAACCACGAGGCTGTAACGCGCGTCCCAACGGGAAGGCGCGGCGGACATCGGGAGTACGCCGCGCGGAGCCGGTCCGCCCTCTGGCGCGGGGGAACCGTTCCCGCCATCGCCGTGGGGTGGCGTTCCAGGGGGCACGCGAACGACGTGGAGCGGCGCGCGAGACCGGGGCGGGGGCAACGGGGATCGGCCCCAACAGCCCGGGTAACGGGGGACGGCCGGGAACGCCGTGAGTCCCGGCCGAGACCCGGGCCTGCCGCTCCCGCCCGCCGGCGGGCGGGAGCGGTTCCCAACGCTCACCCCTGGTTCGCGGGCACGACGGCCAGCGGCACGGACGAGCGGCGGACGAGGGCGTTGCTCACCGAACCGGGCAGCAGCCCCGGGAACCACCCGCGCCCGTGCGAACCCACGACCAGCAGGGCCGCCTCGGGTGCCACGTCGAGGAGCGCGCGGACCGGTTGGCTGGGCACGACCCGCTGTTCGAGCGGAACGTCCGGGTAACGTTCCCGCCACCCGGCCACCGACTCGGCGAGCGCGGCCGCGGCGAGGTCGCGTTGCGACCCGCCCTCCTCCGGAACCATCGGCCAGACGGCGAGTTCGTACCCCCAGGCCAGGAGCGCGACAACGCCGGTGGCACGGTACTGGGCCTCCTCGAAGGCGAAACCCACCGCCCGCTCGGAGGCGGACGAGCCGTCGACGCCGACGACGACCTTCCCGTCCGGGGAACTCCCCTCGGCCTCATGCGCCACGACAACCGGGCAGGGCGCGCGCGCCGCCACCTGGCTGGCGACCGGGCGCAGCGCGATGTGGTGCTCCTCGCGTTGAGCCGCGCCCACGACCACCAACGACGCCTCGCGGGCGGCGTTCAGCAGCACCCCCGCCGCTGTCCCCCATTCGAGCCGGCTCTCGGTGGCCACTTCGGCGTCGCGCTCCCGGACCGTGTCCCTGGCCCACCGGAACAGCTCCGCCGTGCGCGCCTCGGCGTTCTCGGTGACCCGCGCTCTCAGCCGGGCGTCACGCGCGACCCAGGACGGGAGGTCTTGCGCGTACACCAGGCGCAGCGCCGCTCCCCTGCGGCCCGCCTCGTCGGTCGCCCACTCCACGGCGGCGGTGTCGGCCTCGGAACCGTCCAGGCCGACGACGATGGGCCGGCGGCGCGCGGCGGGTTTCGCTGTCATCGTTGGGTGGACCTTTCGCTCGCGGGGCGTTCGGACCCGGCAGCCGCGCCGGGGTGGGAGGTACGCGCGGCGCGCGGATACCCGCCTCCGGCGGCCGTTGGAAAAGCCCAGGTCATTGCCTAGTTTCTTGGTTTCTTCCGACCGTGCCCAGCAACACCGAATGGCATGTTTCCGATCCGGGCGTGTGACCGCGCGTCCACCCCGGAATCACGGAAACCCGATTTCCCCGCGAGCCAAGTACCGCGCTCCCGGATCCCCTGGCGCGGAGGCGTTCGCGTCCACGGCACCCGCGACGTGAATGCGTATTCGTATCGGTGAAACCACCCATTTCCGTAATGCAGTGATTGACGGTCGTCACAGACATTGCGACCGTTCTGGAAGTGGCGCGAAACCAGCGAGTCCACCGCGCCGCTCTGCTCCCCCACATACGAGGAGAAGCGAAATGACATTACGCCGAACGGTCAACCGAATAATGACGGTCTCCCTCGGCCTGGTGATGGCCGGCGGACTCGTGTCGGCGACCACGGGAGTGGCCTCCGCGCAGCAAGGCGGCGGGACCGGCCCCCACCCCGCCGAGTACACGACCGAGTGGGACCTGGGCGACCACACGATCTACCGCCCCCAGACGCTTCCCGACGAGCAGCTGCCGGTCGTCGTCTGGGGTAACGGCGCCTGCCGTGCCGACGGCACGTGGTTCGAGAACTTCCTCACCGAGATCGCCTCGCACGGGTTCCTGGTAATCGCGAACGGCGAGCCCGGCGGCAGCGGCTCCACCGACGCCGACATGCTCACCGAGGCCATCGACTGGGCGGTCGACGAGAACGACCAGCTCTGGAGCGACTACTACGGCCAGCTCGACACCGACAACATCGCGGTGATGGGCCAGTCCTGCGGCGGCATCGAAGCCTACGAGGCATCCGCGGACGAGCGGGTCACCACCACCGTGCTGTGGAACAGTGGGCTGCTGAGTCCGTTCGACCGTCCCATGCTCGACGACCTGCACGCGCCCATCGCCTACTTCACCGGCGGCGATGACGACATCGCGCACAGCAACGCCCAGGACGACTGGGACGACATCCCCTCGGACCTGCCCGCCTTCTTCGCCAGCCTCGACGTGGGCCACTACGGCACCTTCGAGGAGCCCAACGGCGGCGAGTACGGCCGGGTTGGCGCCGAGTGGCTGAAGTGGCAGCTCAAGGGCGACCAGGCCGCCCGTGGCGAGTTCGTCGGCAGCGACTGCGGCCTGTGCGACAGCCAGTGGGAGGACGTGGACCAGCGCAACCTCGGGTAAGCGCCTTCGGGGTGTGTCCCCTCCGCTCCGGAACCTCCCGTGACATCAACCGTCGGCCGCCAACCCCGGAGGTGGCCGGCTCCGAGAAAGCGGCGCGGGCCCAACCAGGTCCGCGCCGTCACGCGTGAGTGCCGCCCGCGCCACGGGAAACGCGGCGCGGGCGGCGGGAGCCGCTCGGGGGCACCAGCCGTCCTCCGGCGCCCCGGAGCGGGTCAGTGGGTTCGGGAACGCAGCGGGATGTCGCGGACCACCGCCCAGGTCACCACCATGGCCAGCAGGAACCCGACGAGGCAGCTCGCGACCATCACCCCGGGCCCGCTCCCGACACCGAGGGCGGCCAACGGCTCGGCCAGATAGGGAGCGCTGAAGTCCACCGATTTGACCGCGGCCTCGACCACGTGGACGAGGACGGCCCCCACCGGGATGAGCGCGGCCCCGAGCGCGATGTGACGGTAGAACCCCAGACTGACGAACACTCCCACCCCGATCCAGGTCGGCAGCACCAGCCAGTGCTCCAGCGCCACCAGCGCGTACTGGTCCGCCTCGGTGTAGAGCCCGGTGCGGCTGACCTCCTGGGGCCAGTCCATCACCCGGTACACCAGCGACTCCAGCGCGAAGGCGGAGGCAGCGGCGATCCCCGTCACCAACGCCATCGCGACAACGCACACCGCCTGGTGGACGGCGAACTCGCGCCGGGTGCGCCCGTGCGCGACGTGCTGGGGCAGCGTCACCACGGCCATCACTGCGCCGAACGCCAGGAACCCCCACTTGAGGGGGAGGCTGACCTCCCCCCAGCCGCTCACCTCGATCGGCCCCGCGAACGTGGCCACGGCGGTGGTGACCGCCAGGGAGAACAGGAACAGGGCCGCCACGCCAACGAGCGCCCAGAGGGTGCACCCGCCAATGAAGCGGCGCGCCGCAGCGCGGGCGATGGGGTCGGTGATCATCGGTTCTCCCCCTTGGTGAGGTGGACGAACAGGTCCTGCAGCGGCACCGGTTCCAACTCCAGCCCGGACTCCCGGGCGTGAGCGCGGTCCGCTTCGGCGAGCTCGCCGTAGACGACGGCGGAGGCGCTCCGGCCGAGGCGTCGCTCGTTGAGAACGGTGCGCCCCGAGACGAAGTCCGCGACGGTGTCGGCGGGTCCGCTGACCGTCGCGCCACGCGCGCGCAGCGTCTCGGCGTCCTCGTGCAGCAGCAGCCGCCCCTGGTCGATCATGACGACCCGCTCGAGGATGGGGCTCACCTCGTCGACCAGGTGCGAGGAGACGATCAGCATCCGCGGGTGGGCCATGGAGTCGCGCAGAAGCTCGTCGTAGAAGGCGTAACGGGCCGGGGCGTCCATGCCGAGATACGTCTCGTCGAGGAGGGTGACGGGGGCGCGGGAGGCCAGGCCGAGGATGCTCGCCAGCGCGGAGCGTTGCCCGGTGGACAGCTGGACGACCCGCTTGGTCCGGTCGATTCCGAATTTGGACACCAGCTCGTCGGCGTAGTCGGCATCCCAGTTGGGGCGCAGGTCCGCGGCGAGCTTCAGCGCGTCGGAGACCCGGTTGCGGAGTTCGTGCTCGACGGTGTCGGCCCCGCCACGGATCAGGCAGATCTCCGGGAGGATGCGGGGGTTCTCGAAGACGGGCTGGCCGTTGACCCGCGCCCGTCCGCCGCTCGCTCGGCGGAAGCCGGCCAGCACCGACATCAGGCTGGTCTTTCCCGAGCCGTTGCGCCCGATCAGCCCGTAGATGCCCGGGCCGTCGAGTGTCAGGGTGAGGCCGTCCACGGCGGTGGTGTTCCGGTACCGCAGCCGCAGCTCCTCGGCGGAGATGGTCGGGCTCATCGGTGCTCACCCCCGTCCCTGAGCTCGGCCACCCGCGCGATGACGTCGTCCAGCGACACCCCGATCGCGCGGGCCTCGGTCACCATCGGGTCGACGACGTCGCTGAAGAACCGAGCGCGGTGCTGGTCGCGCAGCTTCTCGCGCGCCCGGGGGTGCACGAACATCCCGAGCCCTCGTCGCTTGTACAACACGCCCTCGTCCACGAGGTCCTGGAACGCCTTGGCCGCGGTCGCCGGGTTGATCCGGTAGTGCGCGGCGTACTGGTTGGTCGACATGATCTGCTCGTCCTCCCGCAACGCGCCGCTGAGCACGTCGGCGCGGATCGCGTCCGCGATCTGCCGGTAGATCGGACTGTGCTCATCGAACATCTGAGCTCCTTGGGTTCATTACTCAACTAATGAACCACATAACCAATGATGTAGCAAGCCTGGACCCCCCAGAATTCGCTTGATCTTGTAGCTGTCGACACGGAAAGCGATTTCCCTTCTCGATAGCGACAAGATCAACGAACGGGAGAGGGGGTGTCCCGGGCGGGGCCGGGAGAGGGGTGGGGCGTTCCTCAGACGGCGTAGAACTCGGACAGCGCCCGCAGCAGCGGGGAGCACCCGGTTTCGGCCTTGAGCGTGGCCAGGCCGTCGCCGCGGGTCGGCCCCCGGTTGACGATCACGACCGGCGTGCCCCGTCGGGCCGCGCGACGGACGAAGCGCAGGCCGGACCACACGGTCAGCGACGACCCTGCCACCAGGAGCGCGTCCGCCCGGTCCACGAGCGCGTAGGCGCGCTCCACCCGGTCCTTGGGCACGTTCTCCCCGAAGTACACGATGTCGGGTTTGAGGATCCCGCCACAGGAGTCGCAGTCAGCCACCCGGAAGCCCTCGGTGGAGGCGACGGCGGCGTCGGCGTCCGGGGCGACCTCGACGTCGGCGTGCTCCGCGGTGAACTCCGGGTTGAGCGTGGCCAGACGGTCGGCCAGGGCCGCCCTGCCGGTCACGCGCCGGCAGGTCAGGCAGATGACGCGGTCGTAGCGGCCGTGCAGGTCGATGACGTGCCGACTGCCCGCGGCCTGGTGCAGCGTGTCGACGTTCTGGGTGATCAGCCCGCTCAGCACACCCTCGCGCTCCAGACGCGCGAGGGCGCGGTGCCCCTCGTTGGGCCGCGCGTCGCCCATGTGTCGCCACCCGAGGTGGTTGCGCGCCCAGTAGTGGCGCCGGAACGCGGCGCTCGAGACGAATTGCTGGTACGTCATGGGCTCGCGCGGCGGGGAGTCGGGCCCCCGGTAGTCGGGGATCCCGGAGTCGGTGGACAGCCCGGCCCCGGTGAGCACCGCGACGCGCGCGCTCCCCAGCGCGGCGCGCACGCGCTCCGCCACGGCGGCGGTGTCCTCGGTCGCCGGCTCTTGGCGGCTCACGGGCGGCTCCCTGTCCGGCTGACGGCCCGCAGCGGCGGCTCCTCGGGACCCGAGCGAACTCCCGGACACTCCGGTACCCACGTTCACGAGTCCTCCCCCGAGGTTCGCTGGTCCGTGCCACGGTATCGACCCCGCGCGGAGCACCGGGTTTCCCGGTGCCGGATCAGGTGCGGGCCGTGTCGAACCACGTCGCCTCGTGGTTACCCGGAATCCCGTACACGTGGATGCTGAGCTGGTCACTGTCGCCGTTGGGGACCGCACGCCGGCGGTGGCGTGTGCGCCGCGTCCCTTAATTCCGGTCACCTCGGCGTTGTCGCCGTCGCGGCCACTCTCCCGCACCAGGGTGAGTGTCCAGGTGTACGGGCCGGAGGACCGGATACTGCTACCGCAGGCTTCCACCGAGATCCCTCGGTGCCCCGAAGGTGGCGCGGTCCCGCTGACCGAGTCCAGTCAGCCACCAACCGCGGATCCCCGGCGCCCCGGTGCGCGTCGGATCAGGAGTCGCCGGCAGCGCCAGGGTTGGTGCCGGTGTTGGCCTCCGATGGCAGGACGGTGGGCGACGTTTCCCCACGCAGCAGACGCGTGAGCTCGTAACCGGTGTCCGCGTCGAACACGCCGGACTCCACGACGCCGGTGCGGCGCGCCAGATCAGTGATGTGCAGGCGGATGACCGCCTCCAGCACGGTGGCGTAGGCGTCGCACGCGAAACGCGTTCCCCGGTGGCCGGCCCAGGCCAGGACGAGGCTGACGAGGGCGGCAGGCCACCACAGAGCGGTGAGCGGCAGGGACAGCAGGGACCACGCCGTCAGCGTGGTCGACCGCGCCAGCGCCTCACGCGCGGCGATGACCTCGTCGCGCGCGTCTCCGGGGAGCAACAGCCACAGGTGTGGCCACACCACCGCCACGTCGATGCCGAAACCGTGTTCCAGGTGCAGTGTCGCCGCGTTCAGGCGGTCGCCGCACCATGTGGGACGCGTGGGCTCGGCCGCCGCGATGCGCAGCATCCTCGCTCGAGCCGCGTAGCGCTTCGTGGGGTCGACGCGCTCCCCCCGCGCCCGCGCCCGGGCGGCCTCCTCGCGGGTACCCCGCCAGTGGTCGCTGGCCGACCGCCAGCGTCGGGCACGCCGCGCGACCATCCGCGCGGCCACCCACCTGGCCGGTTCCGGCCAGGCGTACCACTCCGAAGCCAGCCACACCCGCTCGACCACGGACCCCAGCCCTTGTCCGGCTAGCCCCGCGGCGCCCGCCGCGGCCAAGACCGCACCCATGACCAGCACCTGCCCCGCGGGGGTGGTCGTGGTGGGGTGGCCCGCCCATGTGCTGGCCCGCTCCACCAGATAGGCGAGGTCCAATGCGCGCCCGTGCCCCAGTGTGACGGCCGTGGCCACAGTGGCGAGGTACAGCGCTCCGGGAAGGAGCAGCAGGGTCAGCCAGCGCTCGGCGAGCTTCTTGCCGATCTCGGCCAGGACCGCGCCCACGGCCTAGAGCCGATCCCGTCGCATCCGCGTCCCACTGATCGCGCACGTGGGTACCGACGCCCCCGGCTCGGGTAGCCAGTAACGCGCGCACCGGTCATCCGGGCACAGGAAGACCGACTCGTCGCCCGGGTCGGGACGGAGCCCCGGAGCGTGCGCTCCCTGCGCCTGCCAGCGCATACCCCGCACACCTGGGTCCGCCGCGTACCCGTCGACTCCGAGCGCGTCCTCGGTCTGCAGCACCGCGTGGAGTGCCTCCAGGGGCTCGGCCGTGTCGGTGCCCGCGTGCGCGGCGTCGATGAGCCGCCGCAACGGGGCATCGCTGCCCACGGACCCAGCGACCAGGTCGGCTCGGATCCTCTCCGCGTACGCGCACACCGTCGCCATGCGTTGGGCGTGTCTCGAAGCCGCGGGATCGTCGACCACGGCGCTGCCTCCTCGTCAACCCACCCGGCGCGGATCCAACACCCACCTCGTCCCAAGCGCCCCTGAGACCGGCGATCGGCTCGCTATGATTCCGCACTGTGGGAGGTTCTGGCAACGACGAGAGCCCACCTCCCATGGCGGGATCCGGCCCCCTGGCGGGTCACGAACGCCAAACCATCACGGCCGAGCGACGAAGGAGCACCGTGTTCCCCTGGCGTCGAGGGATACCGAAGAGGACTCGTCGCGTTGCCACGGCCGTGGAGGAGCGGGTCCACCACGCGGAACGGACCGGAGACCCGTCCCCACTGCTCAGCTCAGCGGCCCGCGCCGACGCCGATACCCTCACCAAAGAGCTCTTGCTGGGCCGGTTGAACCGCCTGGACCAGGAGGCGTTCACCCGGGCCGCCCACGCCCTCGGCTCCCTGCGCTGGCAACGCCACCAAGCCCTGGTGGGCGGTGACTCCGGCGACGACCTGGAGGGCGCGGTCGTGGCGTTCGCCGCGTGCCTCATCCGCGGGCGTACGGATGTGCCCGCCTCCTTGCTCCCCCGCATCGCCGAGCAGGCCACGCCAGCCGTGGTCGAGGCGTTCCAATCGGCCCTGGAGGTCCCCGATCCGGACACGCTCGCGTATGTCGCTCAGCTGTGGGAACGCGTTGTCGACGCGACACCTAACGGCCACCCCGACCGGCCGGTGATGCTCTCCTCCCGAGGGGTCACGCTGCACCACCGATTCGACCTGACGGGGGATCCGGAAGACCTGGACGGTGCCGTGACCGCCCTGCGGGAGGCGGCGACGACCATCCCACCGGACCACTCGGAGAGGTCCAACGTCTTGCGCAACCTCGGCAACGTGCTGGAGGACCTGTATCTCCGCACGGGGCACGGGGAGCACCTTGACGAGGTTATCGGCGCCTGTCGCGCGTTCGCCGCCGTGTCCCCGGTCGAGGACCCCGCGCTTCCCCTCATACTGTCCAACCTCGCCGCCTGGCTGCGCTCGCGTTTCCGCCACACGAACGACGGTGCCGACCTGAACGAGGCGGTGGACGCCGCCCAGCGGGCAGTGGACCTCAGCGCACCCGACGACCCCAACCAGGCGATGTTTCGGCTCAACCTCGGCAGCACGCTCGGAGTCCGGTACCAGTACGCCGGGAACCGCGAGGACGTGGAGCGCGCCGTCTCGATCCTGGAGGAGGCCGCCGACGCGGACCCACCCAACCACTCCACGCGCCAGGAAATCCTGTCCGGCCTCGACTTGGCGAAACGCCTGCGGGATCTGGGGCCGGAGTTGGAGCCGGAGGTGGCCACGGCTCTCAGTGAGGAGGGCGAAGACGACCCGACGGCCACACTGATGAGCCTCGGTTTGGCGCGGTACTCACGGTTCCACAACACGGGGCACGTCCCCGATCTCGACACCGCCATCGCCGTTTTCCGTGAGGTGGAGCGTGCTGACTCGACAGGTCAGCAGGAGCAGGGACTCGTTCCCGGGCTGCTGGCCGAGGCGCTCCGAGAACGCTTCGAACAGGGGGGCGACCACGGTGACCTGGACGAGGCCACGCGCGTGGGCCAACGGGCGCTGGAGCTGGGAACGACCAGCACCTCCCTACGGCCCGTCCTGCTCTCGGCGGTCGGTCTCGCCTTCCGCGACCGGTCCGGGCTCACCGGGGACCTGGCCGCGTTGGACACGGCCATCGGCCACCTGCGGGAGGCGGAACGCACCACGCCCGACAACAGCCCCAACCGGGCGATGCACCTGTCCAACCTGGCAGGCGCGCTCAGGGAGCGACACCAGTGGACCGGTGACGGCACCGACCTCGACTCCGCGATCGCTCTGCTGCGCGAATCCGTCGACATCACCGACGACGGCGACCCCGAGCAGGTGCGGTTTCTGGCCAATCTCGCGAACGCGCTGCACACGCGGTACCACGTCACCGGCGACCCCACCGACCTGAGCACCGCCATCGACGTCGCGCAACACGCAGCGGACAAGGCCCCGGATGGGCGGCCCGACCGCCCGATCTTCCTGTCCAACCTGGGCGCGATGCTGTGCGAACGTCACGGGATCACCGGTGATCCCTCCGACCTGGACGCGGCGGTGCGGTTCGGCCGGAAGGCCAGCGACACCGCGCCCGAGGGTGCCCTGAACCGCGCCATGTACCACTCTCAGCTCGCCACCACACTGCGCGTCCGACACGGCCTCACCGGTGAGGTGTCCGACCTGGACACGGCCATCAGTCACCTGCGGGAGGCGGAACGCACCACGCCCGACGACGACCCCAACCGGACGAAGTACATGCTCAACCTGGGCTACGCCCTGGAACAGCGCTTCGCTCTCAGCGACTGCCCTCACGACAGGGACTCCGCCACGGCGGCGTATACCGCGGCGTGGGAGACCAGTTCGGGCCCGCCGTCAACCCGGATCGCGGCGGCACGCGAAGCCGCCCGCCTGCTGCGCGCGACTGCCCCCGGACGGTCGTGTGACCTGCTGGAAGACGCGGTCCGGCTACTGCCCACCATCGCTCCCCGCTGGCTTCGCCGCGACGACCAGCAACGCACCATCGGCGCGTGTTTCGGACTGGCTGACGAGGCCGCCGCGGCGGCGCTGAACGACCACCGATCCGGAGAGCGGCAACGAGCCGCGCGTGCGTTGCAGGCGCTCGAAACGGGCCGTGCCGTACTCATGAGCCAGCGGTTGGACACCCGCGGAGACGTCTCCGACCTCGCCGCCCACCATCCGGAGCTGGCGCGGCGCTTCGTCGAGCTCCGGGACCGCCTCGACTCGCCCGAGAGCGAACCAGCCATGCCCGAGCCCGAGTCGCCCGCCTCGGCGCTCGCCCGACACGAGCGCGTCACCACCGAGCGCCGGCGGCTCGCGGCTGAGCTGGACGCCCTCCTGGAACGGATCCGCGATCTGGACGGCTACGCCTCCTTCGCCGGCACCCCACCCATGGAGGAGCTCCAAGCCGAGGCACGCCCCGGGCCTATCGTGGTGTTCACCTGCGAGGACGAGCGTGGCCACGCGCTACTGCTCACCGAGGACGGAGTCGGCCATCTGGACCTTCCCGGCCTGAGAAGAGACACCGTCATCACCCACGTCGACCTCTTCCAGGAAGCCGTTGAGATCACCATGTCCGGTGAGGACCGTTCCCGGCGCTCGGAGGCCGAGGCGACGATGAACCGGATCCTGCGTTGGCTCTGGGATGAGGCCACCGGGCCCGTCCTGGAGGCACTGGGACACCGGAGCACCCCATCCGACGGCGAAACGTGGCCCCGGGTCTGGTGGGTTCCGGGCGCACTACTGGGGTTCCTGCCGATCCACGCCGCCGGTCACCACACCGACCCCAAGGAGGATCCGGGCCGCCGAACCGTCATGGATCGTGTGGTGTCCTCCCACACCCCCACCGTGCGCGCGTTGCGCCGATCACGCGCGCGGACACCGGAGCACTCCGCGACGCGGCGGGCCCTGATCGTCGCGATGCCCACGACACCGGGGCCGTCCGGAGGCGCGCCCGAGTTCGACGCGCTTCCCTTCGTCGACACCGAGGTCGAGCGGGTGAGTCGGCAGGTTCCGGACTCGGTGCTGTTACGCGAGCCCACCCACGGAGAGGGGGACACCACCGCCGACGTGTCACACCTGCCGACCAGGTCCAACGTCCTGGCGCATCTTCCGGAGGCCGACATCGCGCACTTCGCCTGCCACGGCAAGACCGATCCCGGGGACCCGTCCCAGGGCCTGCTGGTACTGCGCGACTACGCGACGACGCCGCTCACCGTGGCCAGCCTGGACACGGTGCACCTCGACCGTGTCCGTCTCGCCTACCTGTCGGCGTGCCGCACCTCCGGCCCCGAGTTGAGCCCTCTGATGGACGAGGCCGTCACTCTCGCCTCGGCCTTCCAGATCGCCGGCTTTCCCCACGTCATCAGCACTCTCTGGGAGGTCAACGACGAATTCGCGGGCAGGGTCGCCGGCTCCTTCTACTCCCGGCTCCGCACCGACGACGGTGAGCTCGACCCCGGTCGCGCCGCCCACGCACTGCATCACACCATCCGAGACCTGCGTGACTTCCGTGACTTGGGCGGTGTCGTGGCGACAGACGCCATCCCCACCGGCACACGCGCCCCGTCGCTCTGGGCGGGCTACATGCACACGGGGTGCTGAACAGGCACGGCCGGCCCGCGCGTCGCGGTGTCCGCCCCGTCCCCGACCACCCGCGGCCCCGACCCGGCCGGTTGAGCGCGGGCAGCGCCGCCGCGGGCACACGGGCACGAACCCACCGCGTGATACGCACCGCCACCGGTGGGGGACGCGTCGTGCCCGACACCCTTCCCCGCGCCACCCAGCCATAATAGAATCATGTTCTATTATTTGTGTCCGAGTCTGGGAGGCACCGGTGGGAGAACCGAAGGTCACCCGCGACCCCGCCGAGCTCGGTTTCGACGCCGGCCGCCTGAGCCGCATCGACACACACTTCGCGCGCTATGTCGACGACGGCCGACTTCCCGGCTGGCTGGCGCTGGTGAGCCGGCATGGGGAGATCGCGCACCTGGCGACGTACGGGTGGCGCGACGTCGCGTCCGGCGTCCCGGTCGAGAGCGACACACTGTTCCGGATCTACTCGATGTCGAAACCCGTCACCTCGGTGGCGGCGATGATCCTCTACGAGGAGGGGGCGCTGGAGCTGACCAACCCGGTCAGCCGGTTCGTTCCCTCGTTCGCCGACATGCGCGTCTACCAGAACGGCATGGCGTCCAACCCGATCACTCGCCCGGCGACCGAACAGGTCCGGATCTGGCACCTCCTCACCCACACCTCCGGCCTGACGTACGGCTTCCACCGGGTCCACGTCGTCGACCAGATGTACCGCCGGGCCGGGTTCGACCGTGGCCTACCGCCCGACCTGGACCTCGCCGAGGTCGTCGACCGCTTCGCCGAGCTTCCGCTACTTTTCGACCCGGGGGCGCAGTGGAACTACTCCGTGGCCTCCGACGTGCTCGGCCGGGTGGTCGAGGTGGCCTCGGGCCAGCCGCTGGACCGGTTCGTCCGGGAGCGGATCCTCGACCCGCTGCGCATGGCCGATACCGGGTTCCACATCGACGCGAGCCAGGGCGACCGGATGGCCACTCTGTACCGCGCCGACACGGACGGGCACGCCGTCGACGCCGGTATGGGCGAGGCCGTGTTCCACCGGCCGAAGGCACCCTCCGGTGGGGGCGGGCTGATCTCCAGCGCCGGCGACTACCACCGGTTCACCCAGATGCTGCTGCGCGGGGGCGAGCTCGACGGCGCCCGCGTCCTGAGCCCACGCACGCTCGACTACATGACCCGCAACCACCTGCCCGGTGGCGCCGACATGCAACAGTTCGGCCGGCCGGTGTACGCCGAGGTCCCCTTCGACGGGGTCGGCTTCGGGCTCGGGTTCGCGGTGCTCCAGGACGCCGCCAGACACAAGGTCATCGGAACCGAGGGCGAGTTCAGCTGGGGTGGCGCGGCCAGCACCGTGTTCTGGGTTGACCCGGCCGAGGAGCTGACGGTGATCTTTCTGACCCAGCTCTTCCCGTCGAACACCCACCCGATCCGCACCCAGTTACGCCAGCTCGTCTACCAGGCGCTCGTGGACTGAGCGCGCGGCCACCCCCGTCACTGTGCCCATCGCGGCCGCAACGGCCCGTGCGGAAATCTTCCACCGGGGCGGCCAGGCAGCTCGACAAGAAGCCCGCGACCTCGTAGGTTCACAGGTGGTTCTCAGCTGGTTCTCAGCCTGACCCCGAACGACACCTGCTCGCATGGCACCGCTACGGAGGCGAGGCGGGCGCGCCGAGTCGCCCATCCCCCGGTTGCCGCCTCCACCGGCGCGCCGATCGTTGGAGACCGCGGCTGCCCGACCGGAAGGAGGAGGCCCATGGCCACCACCGAGTTCAACGCGCGCCGCTACTGGAACAAGCGCCTGAAGCGCAACTGGAGCCTGCACGGCGTGGGGATGCTGCAGCTCGCCCACAGCTACAACCGGTGGATGTACCGGGTGCGCCGGCAGGTGTTCCGGCGGACCGTCCGGGCCTGCCGGCTCGACGTGGCCAACTCCGACGTCCTCGACATCGGTTCGGGCACCGGGTTCTACGTCGACCAGTGGCAGCAGCTGGGCGCTCGCCGGGTCAGCGGGATGGACATCGCCGACAGCGCGGTAGCCAAGCTCACCGAGAGCTTCCCCGGTGTCCGGTTCGAGCGCGGCGACGTCTCCGACGACCCTCCGTTCGACGCGGCCTCCTTCGACATCGTCTCGGCGTTCGACATCCTCATCCACGTGGCGGACGACGAGAGGTACCAGCGGGCGCTGCGCAACATACACGAGCTGCTCAGGGAGGACGGAACCCTCATCTTCTCCGAGCCCTTCCCGCACCACCGGCGGGTGGGCAACGGCAAGCACCACCTGTGCCGCCGGCTCGACGAGGTGCGTGACGCTCTCGACAAGGCCGGGTTCGAGATCGTCAGCCGGCGTCCGATGTTCGAGATCATGGCCTCCCCGGTCGACACCGAGAAGCGGTGGCGGCGCAACCTCTGGTACAAGCGGCTGGTTCCGATCCTGGACAAGCCGTTCTGGGGCGGCGCCGCCGGTGGCCTCATGTACCCGTTCGAGCTGCTGCTCACGCGGGTGAAGCGCGAGAGCGCGTCGATGGAGATCATGGTGTGCCGCAAGAGGCCCGAGTCCTGACGGCCCGCCCCGCGGGCGCGGGTGAGTGGTGCCCCGGGCCGGGTGGTGTCCGGGGCCGGACGGTCAACGCAGGCCGAGACGGCCCAGTACGTGGCGCGCGTCGCGTCCGACACCGCGCAGTGTCGCCGAGGAGAAGCTGCGCTGGAACTCCAGGCCCACGTAGCCGAGTCCGGGCACCGTCGTGGACACCCCGTTGCGGTGCCGGGGCGCGCCGTCGTCGTCCAGAGCGGGTGTCCCCTCCAGGAAATCCACCGCGGGGCGGTAGCCGGTCGCCAGGAGGAGCGTGTCCACCGGTTCCCGGGTGCCGTCGCTCCACTCGACCCCGTCCGCGGTCACCCGGGTGAACAGTGGCCGCCGGTCCGGGCGGCCCGCCTCGACCGCCTCACGCTGGTGGCCGTCGTCCAGCACGGACGGCGGCAGGCGGTGCCACAGCGAGCCGAGTGGCGCGGAGTCGAGGCCGGTGCGGGTGAACCACCAGTGCATGTCCCGCCCGAGGGGGCGCTGGGGCATCCAGGAGATCGGCCTTCGGGTGGCCAGGGTGACGTCGGCGACCGAGGCGAGCTCCACACCGATCTGCACGGCCGAGTTGCCGCCTCCCACGATGACGACGCGTTGGCCCGCGAACGGTTCCGGTGAGCGGTACTCCGCCGCGTGCAGTACGTGTCCGAAGAATCCGCCCATCCCGGCAAGCGTGGGTATGTGGGGACGGCCGAATCCGCCGGTGGCCACGACGACGGCGCGCGCGTCGAGACGCTCCCCGTCGTCCGTGACGGCGGTCAGGGCACCGTTGCCGGGTTCGAGCCGTTTGACACGGTGGTTCACCCGGATGTCGGCGTCGAGCCGCGCGGCGTAGCGCCGCAGGTACTCGACCACCTCGTCGCGCCCCGGGTAGCGGTCCCCGGCACCGGGCAGGGCCATTCCGGGAAGCGCGGCGAACCGGCTCGGCGAGAACAGGGTGAGGCTGTCGTAGTAGTGCGGCCAGGAACCGCCGGGCTCCCCGGCGGACTCCAGTACGACCGGCCGGACCCCACGCCGCAGCGCGGTCCGCGCGGTCGCCAGCCCCGCCTGGCCGGCGCCGATGATCACCAGGGGGTTCTCGGACATGTCATCTCCTCGGTTGTCGTGTGGAACCGGGGCGGACGCGTGCAACACCGCTTTCACGGCCGCGCGGTCCGCCGCCCCGGTCGGGTGAACACCCCCGCGGCGGCGCCCAGGGCGCCTATGCCCGCGAGGGCGACGAAGACGGCGGGGTAGCTCCCCAACGGGGCCGTCAGGGCGGAGCCGGCCCAGGGGGCCAGCGCGATGGCGAGCATGAGCGGGGTGTGCAGGATGCCGTTGAGTGTGGCGTAGCGTTCGGCGCCCCACCGGTCAAAGACGGCTGTGGCCTGCACCAGGGTGAAGATTCCCCGGGCCACTCCCGCCAGCAGGGAGACGGTCATGACCGCCGCGACGGGGGCGGTGACGGCGGCGAGCAGGCCGGTGGTCGCGGCGCACGCGGCCAGGACGAGCACCAGCCGCCACAGTGGTCCGGTGCGGCGTTGCAGCGGCCCGTAGACGAGCCGGCCCAGCACCTGGCCGACCCCGCCGACGCCGAGCGCCCACGCGGCGGTGGTCGCGTCGATTCCGTGGGCGTCCAGTAGTGGGACGAGGTTCACGATGACGGCGTAGACCCCGAACGCTCCCAGCGAGAGCGCGAGGGTCAGCGCGAGGTAGGACCGGCTGGCGACGACGGGTCCCACGGGTCCGGTCGCGCCACGCCCGGCCGCGGTGGTGGTGGGGGCGCTCCGCCACGCCGGGGTCAGCGCGCACGCGTGGAGCGGCACCACCACCGCGACCAGGACGAGCGCCAGTACCGCGTAGGCGCCACGCCATCCCAGCGCCGACCCCAGCGCGTCGGCCAGAGGGGCGAAGATCGTGCTGGCCAGCCCGGCCACCATCGTCAACACGGTCAGGGCCCGCACGCGGCCCGCCCCGAACCAGTGGGTGATCGCGGCGAACGCCGGCGGGTAGAACAGGCCGGACATCGCCACCCCGGCCACCAGCCACGCCAGGGTGAAGGTCGCCATGGTGGGGGCCACGGCGATCGCCCCCGCCGCTGCTGCCCCCAGCACGGCCGCGGTGGTCATGACCACACGCGGCCCCGAACTCTCCAGCCACCGGCCGACCGGTGCCCCGCCGAGCCCGGCCACCACCTGCGCTGCGGAGAACACGGCCGTCATCTGCACCAGCGACCACCCGGTGTCGGCCCGGGCCATGGGGGCCAGGACCGGGAAGGAGTAGTAGAGCGTCCCGTAGCTGGTGGTGACGGTGACGCACAGGGCGGCGAGGGCCCGGCGCGCCCGTGGTTCGACGTCGCCGAGCCACGGGGGCGCGCCGGGCGCCGCCAGCCGGCGCCTCACGGGCTGGTTGACCGTGTGGCCGTCAGCTCCACCGGCGCGGGGCCGCCGCAACAGCCGGCGTCCACGGCGGTCGGTTCCTCCTCGTCGAGCCCCGATCCGGAACACACCCCGGTCTCGGGCAGGGTCAGCTCCACCCGGGAGGCGGCCTCGGTCTCGCCCGCGATCTCGGCGGCGATGCTGCGCACCTGCTCGTACCCGGTGAGCGCGAGGAAGTTCGGGGCGCGGCCGTAGGACTTCATGCCGGCGAGGTAGAACCCCGGTTCCGGGTGGGACAGCTCCGCGGCCCCGTGCGGGTACACGGTGCCGCAGGAGTGAACGTTGGGGTCGATCAGCGGAGCGAGCGCGACCGGGGCCTCCAACGTGGCGTCCAGGCCCAGCCGGATCTCGCCCAGCCAGGACAGGTCCGGGCGGAATCCGGTCAGCGCCACGACCCGCCGCGCCTCCTCCAACTCTTGTCCACTGTCGTCGACGAGGACGACCCCGCCGCCGGTGGGGCGCGCCTCGGCGGTGCGGAACCCGGTCACCACCCGGACTCGGCCGGAGTCGACCGCGGCTTTCGCGCGCGCTCCCAGGTCCCCGCGCGCAGCGAGCTGGTCCGCCTCGCCCCCGCCGAAGGTGTCACCGAGCTCGTCTCTACGCAGCACCCACACCACCCGGGTTCCGGGGTGGTTCTCGACCAGCCCGGCCAGCGTGACCAGTGTGGTCAACGCGGAGTGTCCCCGGCCGACCACGGCGGTGGTCCCGCCCGCGTACCGCGCCCGCTGCTCCTCGTCGGTGAGGTCGGGGATCCGGTGGGTGAGGCGGTCGGCGGCCTCGGTCTCGCCGGGGACGGGCAGCCCGTCGGCGCCCAGCGGGCTGGGTTTGCCCCAGGTGCCCGAGGCGTCGACCACCGCGCGGGCGAGGAGGCGCTCCTGGCCGCCGGCCGCCCGGACCCGCACCGTGAACGGCTCGTCCGCGCGGCCGGTGTCGACCACCCGGCCACGGCCGCGCCGGCTCACCCCGACGACCGTGGCGCCGAAGCGCACCCGGGGGGCGAGCGCGGCGGCGAGCGGTTCCAGGTAGTGGGCCACCCACTCGGCGCCGGTGGGGTGGGCGTCGTCGTCGGGCCTCTCCCAGCCGGTCGTCGCGAGCAGCGTCTGCGCGGCCGGTGAGACGAGGTCGCGCCACGTCGAGAACAGCCGGACGTGGCCCCATTCGGCCACCGCCGCCCCGGCGGTCGCGCCCTGTTCCAGTACCAGTACCGGCAGGCCCCGGTGGACCAGCTCCGCGGCGGCCGCGAGCCCCGTGGGGCCGGCGCCGATCACCACGACCGGATTCCCGTCTCCCATGATCATCCCTTCATTGATTCACGTCGATTAAAGGGACTTTATCGACAGACATCGATGGAATCAACCATCGATTGTGGTCGATAATGGGGGTATGACGTTGACGCCGCCCGCTCCCGAAACCACGCCGCTCGGCCAGGCCGACGCCGAGACCTACGCCTCCTGGTTCGCCTGCCTCGCCGAACCCACCCGAGTCCAGCTGCTGCACAGCGTCGCCTCCCACCCGGTGCCCGTCAGTGTCGGCGAGCTCGCCGCGGCGCTCGGCATCGGCCAACCCACCGTCTCCCACCATCTGCGCAAGCTGGCCGAGGTCGGTTTCGTCACACTGTCCCGCGAGGGCACCTCCACCCGGGTCGCCGTGAACCCCGCGTGCTGCACCGGCCTGCCGCACGCCGCCGACGCCGTCATGGGCATGGTCGCCGCCCGCCCCTGCTGCCCCACCGACCTTCCCGGCGACGTGTCCGTGCGCGCGATGCGGTCCGGCGACTTCGAGGCCGTGCG
Source organism: Halostreptopolyspora alba (assembly GCA_003725585.1). GTDB lineage: Bacteria > Actinomycetota > Actinomycetes > Streptosporangiales > Streptosporangiaceae > Lipingzhangella > Lipingzhangella alba. Next base: position 36,520 of record RJMB01000023.1, read on the forward strand.
CCGCATCTACGGGGAGGGCATCGCCACTGGCGACGCCACGTTCGACACCGAGGTCCCCGACGCGGCCACGCTCGACGCGCGATGGCTGCCGGACCACCGGTGGGTGGCCGAGATCGACGGCGAGGTGGTCGGGTGGGCCACCGCCGCCCCCGCCTCGTCCCGGGAGGTCTACTCCGGAGTGGCCGAGACCTCCGTGTACGTCGCCGAGGCGGCCCGCGGGCGCGGGGTCGGCAAGTCCCTGATCCACACCCAGGTCGTCGAGGCCGACCGCCGCGGCCTGTGGACCCTGCAGACCTCGATCTTCCCGGAGAACAAGGCCAGCCTCGCGCTGCACCACACGGCGGGGTTCCGCACTCTCGGTGTACGCGAACGCATCGGGCGGCACCACGGCCGGTGGCGCGACACCGTCATGCTGGAGCGCCGCGCCCACCACGACCCCGAGGAGGCCGCCGTGTCGGACCCCCACCCGGGCTGCGTCGACCATCGCGACGACGCGGTCGGATAGGCTACGGACCCGGCCGACAGTACTCCGGCCGGTAATGCCGGACGGTGGACGTCACGCGAGCGGGCATCCGGTGCTCGCTACCCCTACCGGGAGGCAGCATGGGCAGGACGGGAGTGCCGGTACTCCTGGTCATCTGGCTGATCGTCGGCGCCGTGATCGCCGGCCAGCGTGGCTACTTCAGCGGCGAGGAGGAGAGCTGCGCCTCGATCGGCAGCGCCGTGGTCACGGTCGTGGCCGGCCCGCTCAACCTGCTGGGGCTCAGCCCCGAGATCGAGTGCCCCGACCTCTCGGAGACCCAACCGGCGCAGTAGCCACGGTTCACCGGGCCTCGGCCCCGGCCACGGCCGTTCCCGGCCGCCCGCAGCGTGCCGCGCGCACGGCGCGGGCGAGCGCGAACCAGAGCAGGGCGAGCACGACCACGGTGGCGAGGTGCCACGGCAGCCGCCACCACACCGGGTCGGCCCCGGAGGGGTCCGGGTCGACGGCGGCGTGCTCACCCCCGGCGGTCAGCGACCACACCAGGAACGCGTCCCCCACCGGGAGCGCCCCGCCCAGGTAGCGGCGCCGCCCGCCCAGCTCCACCGCCATGCCGGCCGCCTCCGCCAACCCCGTGAGGTCGGCGGCGGTTGGCTCATCGGCGAACAGCACGGCGTCGCCGAGCGTGACGGCACTCGCCGACGCCGACAGCCCCAGGACGAGCGGCCCGGAGTCGACGTCGCCCGGTGAGTCGTCGCCGACCGGGTGCTCGCGGATCCCCGGCACCACGCCGACATCGGAACCGAACCGGGAGCGGAACGCGCGGTAGTCACGCGCCGCCCACTCCGGGTCGATCTCGGCGAGGAAGCGCAACAGCAGGCTCTGCGAGCTTCCCCGCGCCCCCTCCGTGGCCTCCCCGGTGGCGGCGTCGACGGAGTGGGGGATCAGCCCGGTGTCCGGGTCGAGGCGGTCCCCAACGGCGCGGGACCACCGTCGCACCGTCGACTCGTGCCCGTCGGTGCCGCGCAACCGGTCGTCCTGGCGCAGCGCCGCGACCGCCACGACACTGTCCACGGGCCACGCCTGGCCGGGGTAGGCGGTGAGGTAGGGCGTTCCCTCCTCCAACGCGGTGTCGAAGGCGGCACGCAGCTCGACGGTGTCGACGCGCAGCGCCTCGGCCTCGGCGGCGGCGTTCTCCGGGCCGCCGGCCAGTGCCACGATCCTCCCCCGCAGCCAGGCGGTCCACCCGGCGTGGAACACCCCGTACGGCGGGTCGGCCTCCTCGGGGAACGGGGCGGTCCCCGCGGGCGCCTCCAGCCGCTCCAACGCCCAACGGGCCTCGCGGAGCGCCCGGTCACGCTCCCCCGGCCGCAGCGTGCCCACGTTGACCCAGCTGAGCCCGTAGAGGGCGTGAGTGAAGACGTAGCCCTCGGGAAAGAGCCGCTGCATCCGCTCGCCCGCCCCGTCCCTCAGCTCAGCGCGCAGGAACTCCAGACGCGGCAACGCGTCGGCGGCGACCTCGTCGTCGCCACGCTCCAAGGGCGAGGGCGTGTACGACCGCGCGGTCGACACGGCCACGAGACCGGTCGCCGCGAGGGCGACCAGCCCCAGCGCGGCCGCCAGCACCACGCGCCACCGTGGCACCGGGACACGGCGCGTCCCCGAACGAAGAAAGGCCATGCGCAGATTGTGCCCGGGGACCTGTCCCCGTGTGGGAGGGGAGCACCAGGAAACGGCCGAGGGTGGGCTCATGACCAACCAACCCCCGCGCGGGTGGGCACAAGGTCACGAACACGCCCCTGGAACCTGGGGCGCGCGCCGGACGTCTGTGTCAGTAGCGGCCCCGTTTCCGGGCGCGACGGGGCCGCTGTCCACACTCGTGCCGGTGGTCGTGTCGGGGAGGAACCCACGCTGTCGCGGCGCGTCCGGGTGATGGCAGAATTCAACGGTTACGCGTCGCGTTCCCTTCCTGCCCTGAAACCGCAAAGGCGACCATGAGCGAAGGCCAGCCCCCGCGCTTTCCCGCGGCGGGTCCACCCCCGCCGCCCGGTGGCGTCCAACCGCCGCCCCCCGGACACGCGCCACCGTCCCCGCCGCCCGGAGCGCGGTATCCTCCTCCGCCCTACGGTGGCCCACCACCGAACGGCCCTCCCATGGCTGGGCCACCTCCGCCGCCGCGGGGCCGGATCGGGACCGCCCTCATGGCGTCGCTGGTCACGCTGGTCCTCGCGGTCACCGTCACCGGAACCGTGGTCTACCTACGCGGCGACTTCCGCGCCGCTCCCGGCCCCAGTGTGGCTCACGTACCCGAGGACCCCTGCGCCAGCGTCGAGGGGAGCAGCTTTGACGACCTCGACGCGCGGCCGGAGTTCGCCTCGGTCAGGAACGTCGAAACCAGTTGCTCCTGGGCCGTGGGCAACGGCGACATCCCCGAGTCCACGCTGCGGGTGGAGTACGCCGTTCCGGACGAGGCCCGGCGCGCCGAACTCGCCGAGGAACGCGGCGGTGAGCCCGTCACCGAGGCCGACGAGCTGTACCAGGACGCCCACGAGTACTACAGCGAACCCGTGCTGGAGCACCAGGAGGCGTTCAGCGAGCGGGAGCGGCCCGAGAGCTACGGGGACGAGAGCGCACTGGTGTTCCTCGAGTACGGCGACCCCGAGCTGGACTATCCGCAACCGACCGTCTCGGCGGCACTCGTGATCCGCGACGGCGAGCGGGTGACCAGTGTCTCCCTGTCGAGCTACACCGGAGAGCTCGAATTCACCCAGGCCGAACACGTGATCACCGACCTGGTTGACGACGTGCCGTGGCAGGAGTGACGAGCGGCCCCGCCCGCATCCGGCGCGGGGACCACCGAATCGCCGCCCCCACACCTCGCCCAGCGGGAAAACCCCCGATCCGGCCCGCCGTGACGGCGGAACAACCCACGCAGGAGACCCGATGACCCACGGTTTCCCGCCCGCACCGCCTCCAGCGGGCCACCCAGGACCCCCACCCCCCGTGCCCCGGCCGCCGCGGCGGCGCCCCCGGCTGCGCGTGGCCGTCGTCTCGGCCTCGGTCACCCTCGCGGTGTACCTGGTGGCCGCCGGCGTGGTCGGCGCGGTGGCCTACACCTCGGAGCCGGAGGAGCCCGACGGTGACGTCGCGCTTCCCGAGGATCCGTGCACCACTGTGACCGCGACCCAGCTCCGGCGTCTGTCCGCCGAGGACCCCAGCTCCAGCATGCAGGCGGCCTACGACGGCGAGTCGGAGGGGTTCATCTCGGCCAGCTGTGGCTGGTACGCGGAGTTCTCCGACGGCACGTTGGGGAGCCTGTACCTCAGTTTCGACGTCCCTGACGACCCCGCCGAGGCCAAGGACCGCTACGAGTCGCGGGCCGTCGACTACGAGATCACCACCGGGTCGGAGTCCGAGTACGGGGGCCATCGGGAGATCACCGTCGAAGACTCCCGGGAGCTCGACCTCGGGAACGAGAGCTTCGTCGTCTTCGCCGAGGAGGAGAGCGTCCCACCGGATGAGAACGAGGAGCCGACCCGGCAGGCGGTCGCGCGCGTGGAGGTGCGCCACGCCAACGCCAACATCAGTGTGCGCGCCTCCGAGAGCGTCGAGGCCGACAATGACCGGAACCCCGACCTGACCGGCGACGAGGACACCCTGGTCGCGATGGCGGAGGACGCGCTGGCGAGCCTGGCCTGACCACGACAGCGGCGCGGCCGGCCCGCCGGTAGAACGCCCTCACCACGCGACCGCCGTGGTGGTGACTCAGCGGATGATGGACAGCACCGTGAGGGCGGTCGCGGTCAGGCGGGCGTCGCCGTGCTCGCGGCTTCGCCGCGTGGCCTCCTCAGGGGTGATTCCCCGGGTGCACAGCCGCCATGTGGTGTCGGCGTCGAGCTCGATGGTGGCTTCGGGGTCCCGCACCCCACCCCGATCCACCATCCAGCCGCCATCCCGATACTCGCAGCTCCAGTGGCCGCCCTCGGGGCCCGTGACGGTGAAGAGCAGCCGCGTCCCCTCGGGGGCCGGGACGTCGCGCAACGTGTGCGGCAGCGCCCGAAGAAAGGTGTCCAGGACCGGGTGCACCACCTCGGGCTGGGTGAAGCCGGGCCGTCCGGTGGCGTCGCGGATCTGCTGCTGGTGGGTCCAGTACTCGGTGAGGTCACGCGCGGCGTCCAGCCACACCGGAGCCGGATCTGGGCCCGCCCAGGTCACCGGCTCACCCAGCGCGTCCGGGTCGACCGTTCGCCAGTACTCGACGATCCGCGGGCCGACGTGGCCCAGGAGGTCCACCAGCATCCGGGGGCTCCAGGCGCGGGTGGTGGCGACCCATTCCTCGTTGAGGCGGTCGATGAAGCGGGGGAAGGGTTCGCCAGAGCGGGGGCGTGGGCCGTCGGGGTGGCGGTCCCTTGAGCGCGCGAGCCGGTTCAGGTGGTCCCCCAGCACGTGGGCGGCGATGTCGCGCACCCGCCAGCCGGGGCACCCCGTGGGCCGCTGCCACTCCTCGGCACCGAGGTCGCGAAGCAGCGCCATCGTCTCCTCGTGTTCGCGGGCGAACAGGTCCCGCACCTCGATCCGCGGCCCGAGCCGCCACTCCTCCGTCATCCCCATGCGCCTCACACTCTCGCGCCACTGACCGGTGAGCAACGGGATTTCCCGTGGACGAGGGCGACGGGACCGTTCCGACCCCGCGCGGGCCGTCGAACGTCAGTGGCAGCGAGGACACCGGCACGGCCCGTCCTCCGTGAAGGTTCGACCGCGAGGACTGAGCCCGCACCGCGCCCACGGCGCCACCGCGCGGTCAGGCCGCTGTCTGTCGCGGCTGCCGCCACCACGCGATGGTGGCCTCCAGCGCCTCGTCCATGGGGGTCGGCGCGACACCAAACGTGTCCTCGAACTCCGAGGAGTCGACAACGAAGGGGCGGACGAACTGGTAACGCACCGCCTCCAACTCACGGAGCATCGGCGAGACCACCCCCACCGCGCGGATCAGCCAGTTCGGCAGCACACCGACCCCCGGGTTCTCGACGCCCGCGAGCGCGCACAGCCGCTCGGCGACCTCGCGGCCCGAGAGCGCCGGGCTGGTGGGCACGTGCCACGCCCTGCCCCAGGCGCGGTCGTCGGTGCCCGCCGTGGCCAGTGCCCGCGCCACGTCGGGGACGTAGGTCCAGCTGTGCGGCTGGTCGGGGTCTCCGAAGAACCGCACGGGCTTGCCCTCCAGTAGCCGGGGGACGAACCGCGTGCCCAGGTGGGACTGGTCGAGGCAGCCCGGCCCGAAGAAGTCGCTTCCCCGAACCTCGGTCACCCGGACCCGTCCGGCCTCGTGCGCGGCCAGGGCCTGCCGCCACATCCGGGCGCGGACCTCGGCCTTGGCGCTGGAGGGCGCGAGCGGGTCGGTCGCGCGCATCGGTCCTTCGGGAGGGCCGTAGACGTAGAGGTTACCCAGGATCACGTAGCCCGCCCCGGTGGTCTCCGCCGTGGCCAGCAACGCCTCGGCGATCGGCGGCCAGTCCCGGGGCCAGCGGTGGTAGGCCGGGTTCACGCAGTTGTACAGGGTGTCGGCACCCTTGGTGATGCCGGTCATCCGGTCTCGGTCGGAGGCGTCGGCGGCGACCCGCTCGACGGACTCCGGCCCGGATCCCGACCGGCTCACGAGGACCACCTCGTGTCCCCACTCCCGCAGCGTCTCGGCGAGCCTCCTCCCGACCTGCCCCGCCCCGACGACGACGTGCTTTCCCATGGTTGGCCTCTTTCCTCTCGTGGCGGTGGCACCGCCCACGTGGTGGTGCCGGCGGCCCGGTCTCAACTCCAGCCGCCGGGAGTACACGACAGCCGCTCGGATCGCCGATCTCTGTTGAGATCAATGCTCTCACTTTAGTGCATCAATCTCAAGAGCACTGCTCTCGATTTGATCGACTGCTCTGCTACGCTCGCGTCATGAGTGCGAGCCGAACGGCGCGGGAGCGCGCCCGCGCGGAGCTGACCCGCGAGATCACCGACACCGCCCGCCGACATCTCGCCACCGCCGGCGCGTCGGGCCTGTCGCTACGGGCGGTCGCCCGGGAGCTGGGAATGGTGTCCTCGGCGGTCTACCGCTACTTCCCCTCACGCGACGACCTGCTCACGGCGCTCATCATCGACGGGTACAACGACATCGGCGCGGCCGTGGAGCGGGCGGACGCCGCACGCGACCGCGGCGACCATCCGGGGCGCTGGCTGGCGGTGTGCCACGCCGTACGCGACTGGGCGCTGGCGCACCCGCACGAATACGCGCTGCTGTACGGCTCCCCCGTGCCGGGTTACCACGCGCCACGGGAGACCGTGGCCGCCGCCATCCGCGACACGGTGGTCTTCGGGGGCATCGTCGCCGACGCGCACCGCGCCGGGGCGCTCCACCCGCCAGACATCGGCCCCACCCCACCCGCGTCGTTCGGCGGGGACGCCGAACGACTCCGCGAGGTCATACCGGAGGTTCCCGACGACATCGTCGCGCGCGCCGTCACCATGTGGACGGGCCTGTACGGGTGGGTCAGCTTCGAGCTGTTCGGCCAGTTCAACAACACGATCCTGGACCGCGCCGCCGCGTTCGACCACAACGCGCGCTGCCTCGCCGGGCTGGTCGGCCTGACGTCGTCCCACGGCGACCGCGACTGACCACAGCGTCAGCGTGCCTCCCAGGCGGCGGCGAACATCTCGTGCAGCGGGGCCGGCGCCAGCAGCCGGGTGAACGGCCCCTCGATCTCCTTGTTGTCGTTCACCGTGACCATGTGAGTGTCGAGCTTGACGGTCTCCAGTGGGAGTTCCGGCGTCTTGAGCACGGTCCACCCTCCGGGCGGGAAAACGCTCCGCCCCGCGCGGGATCGGTTGTCCTGGATGACCAGGCCGCGGTCGAGCAGCTCGGCCCGGGCCGCCTTGTGCCGGGCCGCCGTCCACCCGTTCCAGGTGCGCACGTTGCGGTCGGTGGGTCGGGCCAGGGTGAGTAGCTGCAGGTACAGGGCGGCGGCGTCGGCGCCGACGCCCAGCTCCCCGGCGGCGGTGTCCACCAGGTCGGGCACGCTCAGCCGTGGGTTGGCCTCGTAGCCGCCGGCCGGAACCGGGGTGGTGGCTGTGCGCCGGACCATACGGGCCAGCCCGCCGTCGTAGCACACCCGCACCCGCTCCAGATCGGCGCGCAGCTCGTGCAGCCCGTGGTCGTGGCAGACGCGCAGGGTGCGCTCCAGCGCCTCGGGGTCGGCGAAACCGGACGGGCGCACGAGCGGCCGCTGGAATCCGTCGGTGCCGTCGACGACCAGCAGACCGTTGTCGTAGGCCACGGGGTGGGCGGCGCCCTCCTCGCGCGGCTCCTCCGGGGGCTCCACCGGGTGGGTGTCCGGCCCGAAGATCCCCTCCGGATCCCCGGGCAGACCGTGAAGACCCAACGGCAGCAGCAGCTCGGGGGCGTCCAGCCGGGCGCGCAGGCGCGCGTACAGCTCGGGCGCCCCCGCTGTGGCGGGGGTGCCGGTCGGGCGCTCGGTCAGCGCCCAGGCCAGCAGGGTGGCCAGGTCGGCGTAGGGGCGCTCGAACCCGTAGATCCGCTGGCGGGACCCGTCCGCGCGCATCTCGTAGGGCTCCGCCCGGCCCCGCTTGTCCGCCGCGAGGACACAGCGCATGTCGGTGGTGGCGATGTCGGAGGTGGCGGGCTCGGCCAGCGCGGCGGCATGCTGAGAGCCCTGGCCGAGATCGCGCTCCAGCGCCTCGGCGGTGTCCTCGTCCACCGGGGTCTGGCCGCCGAGCAGCTCCACCCACACCCGGGCCATGCGCTCCGCCGCGGCCACGACGCCACCCGGGGCCCACAACTCGTCGGGATCATCGGGCACCGCGGCCGCCAACACCCGCCGCCGCCCCGCCACGCCAAGTCGGCGGGAGACCCGCTCGGCCGCGCGCGCCACCCGCTTACTCGCGTGGAACGGCTTGGCCCGCAGCATCCGCTCGTGGGCCTCGACCCGGTGCTTGATGTCCCCGCCAAGGGCGGCCCTGCGGGGCAGCCCGGCCAGTACCAGGGCCGCCACGGCGCGGCGCACCCCGGTGCGCCTCTGGAAGGTGGTGACGGCGGCCTCGTCCAGCGGAAGCGGGCCGTGTTCGGCCAGCAGGTCCAGCAGCCGCCGCAGCCGGGCGGCGTCGTCGCGGGTGACGGTGACGATCTCGGTGTCCTCGGCCCCCTCGGGTACGGGTGCGCTGACCGGCTGCAGGAACGCGTAGCGCCGCTCGGAGACGAGTGGCCCCGGTTCCACAGCACCGGGGACGACGGCCTGGCCGGCTTCACACAGCGGCGCCAGCGCGGCGCCACTGGCCCGACCCCGCCGCCACCGTCCTCCCGGTTCGGCGCACGGGTGGTCGGCCCAGGCGCGCAGCAACGCGGTCAGCGCCGCGCGGTCGTCCTCACCGGGGAAGGCGCTGGCCGCGCGCCAGGCCACGGCGTCGATTCCGCCCAGCAGGCCGGTCCAGTCGCGGGGAGTGGCCGGGCGGCTGAGCCGCCGGGTCTCGTCGTCCACGGCCCCGCGGAGGTACTGGCCGTCGGCGACGAGCGCGGTGAGCGTGGCCGGCTGCCCGGTCGGCGTGGAGCGCCGTTCTTCGGGCACCAGTCCGCGCAGCGCGCCGACCAGCGCCTCGTCGGAGATCCGCTCCGGCGGGCGCGCCACGGCGCCGGAGCGGACGATCCCCACCCGGTGGGACAGCCTCTCGCGGTGACCGAGGAGCCGGGCGGCCTGTGCGACGGCGGCCACCACGCCCCGCACCACGCGCGGCTCGGTGACGCCGGGTAGTACCCGGCCGAGTGCCTCGCGCACAGCGGCGGCGTCCTCACCTTCGGGGGCGGTCAACGCGGCCTCCAGCAGCGCCCGCGCCTCCTCCTCTCCCACGGCGCGCAGTGCCCGGGAGGATGTGAGGTCACGCGGACGCAGGAAGTGCCAGAACGCGGGCGGCGGGAACGGCGGGTGGTCGTCCGGGCTGGGGCCGGGTCCCCTGTCGGCGCGGGGAAACAGCCGCACCTCCCACAGCAGCGAGGTGTCCTCGGCCGCGTAGCACGGCACGAGCGCCATACCGCCGAAGTCCCCAGTCGCGCTGTCCAGGGTGGCGACCAGGTCCGCGCCCCCGGCCGGCATCCGCACGATCCCCCACGGGGCCGCGGCCCGATGGCCGTGCGCGGCACTGTCCCGGAAATAGTTGGCGCCACGGCCGTCGGCCCCTTCGAGGGTGTAGCGGTTCGGGAGGGAGGGAAGCGTGGCGCTCCGGTCGTCGCTCCTGTGGCACACCCGGAACCCGGACAGCCCGTCCGCCAGACCCAGGACCGACTCCTCCACCCCGTCGGGCAGCCGCACCAGGCTCAGCTCGTCCGAGCTCCACACCCACCCGTCGGGCAGTGTGGGGAAGAACTCCGGAAGCGAGCCCTCCTCGTGGCGCTGCCCGGTCACCGGGTCCACCTCGGCCCAGTGGCGACCGCGGCGGCCGCTGAGGTACCTCGAACTCCACATCCGGGTTCCGTCGCTCATCTGCTGCTCGAACTTGGCGATCCCCTCGCGCCCGCCGGGACGCAGCACACGGTCCCCGTCGTGGCGGCCACCACCGTCGCCGGTCGCGAACTGGTGGCCGAGCGCGCCGTCGAGCTTGCCCGCGTAGCGCACCAGGCCCAGTGTGCGCTCCGGCTGGAACACCGCGTCCGGGGCGCTGGCCCAGTAGGCGTGGTGGGTCCCCCCGTCGCGGCTCCCGACACGCCAGCTGACCAGGAAGTCCCCGCCGACGAAGTGCACGGTGTGGCTGGCCGCCTCCTCTGGGACGGTGACGTCGCACGCGCCGCGGCGCCCCTGGTGGTCGACGGCGACCGCCCGGCCGCCCCCGTGGACGGTGAGCACCGGCCAGGTGCAGCTCACCCCCTCCACCGGGTCGTCCTCACGCTCCAGCTCGGCCACGGCCTCCTCCAGGGCCGGCCAGACCAGCTCGGCCGGGATTCCGGCGCGCAGCGTGCGCAGCAAGGGGCCGGTGAGGTCCAGCCCGGCCAGGGCTTCCCCGATCCCCTCCAGCGCGGCGCTGGTGGGCGTGTCCAGCAGGGTGTCCAGCCGGGACAGCGCCTCCCGTGCCGCGCCGAGCCCTCCGTCGGCCACCTGGTCGAGCGACCGGGAGACGCGCTCGTGCACCTCCCTGTCCACTCCGGGCGTCTCGGGCAGCCGGGTGACGGTCGTTTCCCGCGACCGCTCGACCCGCGCGGCGTCCCCGAACCGATCACTCCACTCCGGGTGGGCGGCCAGCGCCGTGAGGGCACTCCGCGGCCGCCAGAAGAGCATCTCCACCCTGGTGCCCGGGTTCTCCACCGGGATCTCCAGTGCCAGGCAGGCGTCCACCAGCACCGCGTCGAGAACCGGTTTCCGAGCGCGCGACTCGTGCAGCCGCACCGGGGTGCGCTGACCACGAAGCCGCCCGGCCAGCCGCGGCAACACGTCCGTATAAAGCTCGTCGGGCTTCGGTTCCTCGGTGACACCACCGCGCCACGGCCCGACGAGGTTGTAGTGGTAGGCGAACCGGGACAGCCACCCGGCCAGGCCGCCGGGGGGATCCACCCAACCGTTGGCCATAGCCTCGATGGTGCCGCTGTCGCGCAGCAGCCGCAGCCACGCGGCACCGCCACTCTTGCCGCTGGGAAACATCTCCGCCAGCCCGGCCCGCACCTCGTTGTCGGGCGGGACCCGCGCGAACACCCGCGCGGCCCGGTCCATCAGGGCGTTGGGAACCGCCGTCCCGGTGGGCACGCACAGTGCCCGCCCCAGCAGCCGCGCCTGCTCCTCGACACCCAGCCCGGCCGAGCGTGCGGAGTCCCGGACCCGGCTGTGCAGGTCGGCCGGCGGCACCACCCCTCCGTTGCCGCACTCGTGCACGAACGCGGCGAACTCCGCGTGCGCCCGCTCGGCGGGCAGGTTGGCCGCGAGCCACTTCTGGTGGGCGCTCATCTGGGTCCCGGTCAGTGCGCCGAAGCGGGCGAACAGTGCCGCGTTGGCGACGATGTAGTCGGTTTCGACCACAAGGGCGTGGCTGAGTTCGGCCTCCCGCGCCAGGGCGTAGGACTTGGCGGCGTGCCTGGGCGCGTTCCGCGCCAGCCGGTGGCCGACGGTGTCCCAGAACCACGGCAGGTGCCCCGGTGGCAGGCGCCGCGCGTCCCGCCTCCTGTCGTCCAGGAACGCGCCGGGCTTGCGGAGGGCCCGGCCGATCCCCTCATTCACGCGGCTGAGGAGCCTCTCGGCCTCGCCCTCCCAGCGGGGCGCGTGGCGGCGGACCCAGTCGAGGTAGAGGCACGAGGACGCGGGATCGGTGGGGAGGAGGTCGAGCATGGCGGGCATCGTAGCGGCCCGCCGTGACATCCCTGGGGCCGTGAGCGTGGTGGAGGACAGGGCCGCCGTCGCAGGGCGCGGTTCATTCCAGGTAGTTCCGCACCGCGTCCCGGATCGCTCCCGTGTGCTCGTAGATCTCCTCGGGGGAGCTGATCAGGTGGCGCGTCTCGTTCTTCTCGGAATCGAACGTGCCTATGTACTTCCGGGTCTTCCCGTTGAAACGCAGCCGCACTATGGGCTTGCGGTTGTTGTCGTCCATGAGGATCGCGAAGTACGACTTGGAGTCACGGTAGACGATCCGCTCGGGCCGCACCCGCACCTCGCTGCACGCGATCGCCTTGACGATATGGTAGCCCTCGAGCTCTTCGAGGGTGGTGATGATCTCGGAATCGCTGTCCGTACTCTCCTCAGTGGATCCGTCACCACGCTCGGTCTCCGGCTGGGATTCCGACGAACCCGACGCCAACGCCGACCTGAGCCGCTCGTTCACCTGATCGTCGAGATACTGGGACGCGGCCTTCAGCACGAGCGGGGTGAACTGCTCCCGTACCTTTTTGGTGAAGGCGCCCTCGTGGACGCGGGTGACGAAGAATCTGATCCAGTCATCCGCGGGATCCCGGAACTGCGCCGCGAGCGTGCGCTTGATCTCTCCGATGTACTTCAGCTCCCCGGCAGCGTCGAGGACGGACCCGAGATCGAAGTTCTCTTTCGTGAGCTTGCGCAGCTCGGGAAGCAATGTCTCGTCGACGTCGCTGAGATTGAGCACCAGGAACGGCCGCGCATCCATCCGGTTCGGCGAGTCGAGATCCGTGTAGAACTCGTACTCGACCCCATTGGTGAGCACACCGATTCGCGCGTTCGTGACCGTAAAGTAGCGGTAGAGTTGCTTCGCGTGCTCGATCCGCAGCGGTTCGCTCGACTTCTTGCACTCCACGAGAACCTGCACCTCGCCGCCGTGCAAGATGGCGTAGTCGACCTTCTCGCTCTGCTTGACTCCGATGTCGGCTGTGAATTCCGGAACAACCTCATGCGGGTCGAAGACGTCGTATCCGAGAACCGAGGAGATGAACGGCATCACGAAAGCGTTCTTGGCCGCCTCCTCGGTCCGGATCGAGTCGCGCTGCTTGCGAACCTTCGCGGAGAGCGCAGCGATCCTCTCGTTAAGCTCCATGGTCCCGCCCTTCCCGTTCCAAATGCCGGGACCATAGCAGCGCGACACGTCGGACATGGTCGATTATGCGGAACCGATGCCTCGGGGACGCGAATCCACCGACCTGCCCGGGAACTTTGGAGCCGTCACCCGCCCTCCACGGGAACGAAACGGCGGCGGTGCGCACTCCGGTCGCGCACCGCCGCCGCTCCTAACGCCCCTCACCTCGACCCGGGGAAGGCAGGGTCCAAGGCGGGGACGGATTCGGGGACACCCGGGGTGGCGAACCCCGGCCCCGGTGATCGGGCCACCGCCACGAGAACGCGGGATCCGGGACAGCCCTCCACCGTGCCGGCCTCGCCGGGGCGAGGATCGGCCCGAGCGACGACAGCGTTCGAGCTTGGGCCGATCGGGGCCAGAGTATGGTCGGCACCACGGCACGAACAACAGGTGTGAAATCGGTGGATTCACCGGTGACGTGGCACCGCAGGACACACTTTCCCGGAGTTCTCCACCCAGTTTTGGGCATCCTTCCGGGGTGCCACGGCACCGCTGACGGCGCGCTCCCCGACTCGGGGCACCCGTGGCGCCCCACCCCATTCAGGGGGCGCCCCCACCGAGTAGCATCCGCGGCCGGGTAGGTGCCCCAGGCTCCCCTACCGGACACGGCCACCGCCGCGTAGGCTCGGGGTCCGGTAAGTGTCGACGACGCGGCGTGGTGAGGAAACGCGCAGGATGGCTCCGAAGAAGTCTGGACGATCCCGCGGTTCGGCCAAGGGGAAGTACGACATCCCCCGCGCCCCGACCCGCGACCCGGGTCCCACCGGAAACGTGGGCTGCTGGGTGGTACTCGCCGGCCTGGCCTGCATCGCGCTCGTCGTCGTGCTCCTGGAGATATTCGGCTGAGGCGGACACGCCGGCCAGGGTGGTGCTTCCTGGCTCGCTACCGCTCGCCCAGGCTCGGGTACCCAAAAGCCGGAAACCTTCGGCGCCGGTCGCCAGTGCTTTTCTGGGCTCACTACCGCTCGCTCGTCCCTCGCTCCCGCGCCTGGGGACCCTCCCCAACCCCGGCGGCACTGGTGTTTGTTGGGGCTCGCTGCCGCTCGCCCAGGCTCGGGTGCCCGGGAAGCCGAGAACCTTCGGGCACCTCCGGCGCCGCTCGCTCGTCCCTCGCTCCCGCGCCTCCGGCCCCTCCCCAACCTCGGCGGCACCCGAGCCGTGTTCTCCGGGCTCGCTACCGCTCGCCAGCTCGGGTACCCCAAAGCCGAGAACCTTCGGGTCCTGCGGTGAGGTCGCTCGTTCCTCGCTCCCTCACCTACGGACCCTCCAGAACCCCGGCGGCACCCGAGCAGGCCCCTCAGCCAGAAAGCGGGTCCTAGGGCAACGCCGTGGACAACCGGGGGATCTCCTCGGCCACACCGTTGGGGAACTCCTCGAACGGGGTCGCCTCCACCGGGCTCGCCGCGCCGTTTCCGGACCGTTTCCAGGTCCCCACGATCCGGCCGTCGGCGACCACCGTCGCTCGGAACACGCCGTTCCTCCCGGGGACGAGCCGATCGGCGTACTCGGCGGGCAGCACGGCGCCACGGTCCGCGTAGCCGAGGACGAACTCGTCGAACCCCGGTAGCAGGAACACGCCCCGCGCCTCACCGCGCACACGGTCGAGCCGCTGGGGAGTCTCGGGGTCCATGAGGTACTCGACCCCGTCCACCTCGACGGTGGCCAGCCGCGGGCGGGCGGCCGCGAGGGCGGTACGCGCGTCGGTGGCGGTGAGGCCGGCCCAGCGTGTGAGGTCGGCGACGGTTGCGGGGCCGTGGCCGCGGAAGAACCGGGTGGCCAGCTCGGCGAGCGCATCGTCGCGTCGCGGACGGCGCGGGTCAGGGATCCACTCCTCGACGAGCACGAGCCGCTGCTCGTCGCGGTCCGGGTCGACGGGGCCGAAACACAGGGTTCCGGTCAACCCGAGGTAGGCGAGTGTGTGATAGCCACGCTGCCCCGCTGTCGACACGCCGCCCTCGTCCCAGAGAGCCAGCAGGTCGGCGCGCCGGAGCCGGCGGCCGCCCCGCAGCGCCTCGTGGGTGAGTTCCCGGGCGCGCTCCAGGGTCGGCTCGTCCAAGCCCAGCTCGGCACGCCGGCCGGCGGACCGCCGGAGGATCCTCGGTGCCAGCAGGTCAAGCATCCACGGCAGGTCGCAGGCGAGCACGAGGTGCAGGGTGCCGCGCATGGGCCACGACCTGACGGCCTCGCCCGCGTCGAGCGCCGCGTGCACGGCCGCGCGGGTGCGTGGGGCGCTGCGCAGCGCCACGGAGGTGAGCAGGCCACGGTAGTCCTGGGCCTGCGACGCGGTCAGCCGCTCCACGACGCCGGCCACGGTGTCCTCCGGGCCGGCGATCCGCTGCGCGGCGAGCCTCAGCAGGGCGATCTCGTGCGGCGTGGTCATCGCTTCCCTCGTGTGACTCGACGATAGCGCCATACGCGCCCGTCATATCCGGATCGCGAGTCTCCTGGGCGACGATCGTGCGGTTCTGGCCCCTTCCACGGCGGGTGAGGGAGTCGGAATCGCACGATCGTCGCGGGGCGCCGGGCATGAGCGGACACTCAACAAGGTCCTGCTAGTCGTCGTCATCCTCACCGCTGTCGCCGGTCATGGCGTCCACGCACACGGCGACGCTGATGACCAGGGCGGGGTCGCCGCCCGCGTCGCCGCGGAAGGTGTTGACGTCCACCGCGTAAGTGTCGCGCAGCCGGAACCACTTCCGGGAAACGTGGGCCACCGGCCCCTCGTCGTCACCGATGGTGTACTCCTTGTCGAGGAGGTCCCCGGTGATCTCCCACTCGGGGCCGTCGGCGAGATCCACGACGAGCTTGTCCCTGATGGGGTTGAACATCCGTTTGCGGACGGTGGCCAGTGTCTCGCCACCGCGTTCGATCTCCATGGTGTCGCGCAGCGTGAACAGCTTCTTGCGGATGACCGCGAGCTCGTTGTCCTCGGTGTCCTTCAGTTCGAAGGTTTGGCGCAGCCGCAGCGCCTTTCCGTCGACCAGAAACGCCCGCTCGCCGTTCTCGTCCTCCACCCAGTAGTCGTCCCCGATGTCGAAGAAGCGTTCCCGAACCACGAACTTCACGAGAGTCCCCCTTGTGTCGCCTCCCGCCCCACCGACCGGCGAGGCGGCGATCGTCGCCACCCAACCGCCGCCCACCCGGGGCGTCAAGCGAGCACCGCCGGTGGGAACGGCCGCCCAGGGGCACCTCAGCGCGCCTCTGGCGGGTCCATCGGTGCCGACGCCTCGGGATCGCCCCGCATGGCGCGGACCAGCGCCGAAAGCCCGGTGACCAGCGCGTCGACCTCGTCGGGCCGCATCTCGGTGACCCACCGTTCGTAGCGCTCGTGCAGAGCGACGCCAAGACGGTTGTGCAGCGCGCGCCCGTCGTCGGTGAGGACCAGATGGTAGCTGCGCCGGTCGTTCGGCACGCGTTCGCGCACCAGCAGCCCCCTGCGCTCAAGCTCGGCGGCCATCCGGCTGGTGCTGCTCTTGTCCAGGGACAGCCGCTCGGCCAGGTCTCCCTGGCCCATGGGTCCGTTCGCGTCCAGCTCGTGGATCGCGAACGCCTGGGACAGCGACACCGTTTCCCCCGGAAGCACCTGGTCCGGTTGCAGGATTCCGGAGGTACGCACGACCTCCATCATCAGGCCGTGCACCCGCTCGACCGGCGCGCGATCCATCTCGGCTCCCTCTCACGAACAAAAACAGTTGCATATTGCAACTTTTGAGCATAGGCTCACAGTAAGTTGCATTATACAACTAATTGGGGGAAGCGATGCACGACGCCCACACGGCCACCCGCCACAGCGAACCGGAGGCCATCTTTCGCGGGCGAAGCAGCCAGGTCTACGACCACGTCACCCGGTGGCTCCTGCGCGGCCTCTACCGGCGCATCGCCGAGGACATCGCCGACGCCGCTCCCGACGGAGCCACCGTGCTCGACGTGGGCACCGGACCCGGGCACCTGGTGGCCGCCATCGCCCGCCGTCGGGGGGACCTCACCCTGATCGGAGTGGACCTCTCCCCGGACATGGTCACGCGGGCCGAGCGCAACTTTCGGCCGTACGGCGCCAGAGTCAGGGCACGCGAAGGCGACGCGGCCGACCTGCCGTTCACCGATTCCTCCATCGGGATGGTCGTGTCCTCCTACAGCCTGCACCACTGGGACAACCCCGGCGCCGTCGTGGCCGAGCTGGGGCGCGTCCTGGCCCCGGGTGGTCGGCTCTACCTCTACGACTGGCGCCGCGCCCCGTTCACCCAGGTCGTCGACGCCGCTCGCGAGCACGGAGTACTGGGTGGCCGGCCGCACCGGCGCACGCTCATTCACACCGGTTCCCCGGTGCAGCCCCACGTCGTCCGCCACGTCATGACCAACCCGGAGTAACGTCCCCGCTCCGATCTCGCGGGGGCGTGTCCCTTGCCGACCGTGGGCCGGACCACGGGGCGAAACCCACGAGGTCCACGGCAAGCCGGCCTACGTCGACTCCACGGTGGGGTTTCGGGCAGTGTCGTTGGCGTGGCTGGCGCTGGTGTCCCCCTGGGCGCTCGACCTCGGCGCGCGGGTCGACAGTCCCACATTCGCCTCCGCCTGGTGCGCGGTGGGCGTCTGGCTGGCCACCCTCGCCGGGGCGGCCCTGATGCGGCGGGCGTTCACCGACATGAGGAACCGGGAAACGTGACGGGGACGCGCGGACACCACCGTGCGCCCGTCGCGAAAGTGCTGGTTCGCGGCCCTGAGGTGTGCTCGGCGGCGTCCGCGAGACGGTCAGACGCCGCCTCCACCTCCGCCGTTTCCTCCCCCGCCGGCGGCGCCGCCGTCACCGCCGTTGCCGCCGTCGCCAAAGTCACCGAAGAAGCCCCCGCCGAAAGCGCCCGAAGAGCGTTCGGCACGGCCAACGCCACCCCCGCCGTAGCCGGGATCTCCCGTTGGGCCACCGCTGCTTCCCCCACCGCTTCGTGGCGGCTGGTGTCGCGGCCCGGGTGGCCGGGGCTGTGCCTGGTTCGGGGGTGGACCAGGGTGGGAGCCCTGGGGGCGTGATCCGGTGTTGTTCGACCTTGTCGCCAGAACGACCACAACCACCACCGCCACCACGACGATGAGCACGGCGGCCAGAACCGCCACGACCACCGCGGTTCCCGAAATATTCAGCATCCAGCCAAACCTAACGCCGCTTCCCTCCGAGAACCAGGCGATGGCCGCCACCGGCCTCGGGGACACGGCGTCCGCGACCGGACCGGCGGGCAAAACTCCCGTACGCACGATTCATCGTTGATCTTGTCGCTATCGACTCGGGTAATCGTTTTCCGCGTCGACAGCGACAAGATCAACCTCGAATTTGCGCGCGAAGACACGTACCCCTAAGGTGGGTCTTTTGGTTTGGCGGCATCACTCCTGTGCGTCGAGCACCGTAACGCGCTGAGGATCGCAACGAACCGGACGGCTTCCGGGGCGGGACCCGCGCCTGCCGCCCGCCACCCTCGCGAAATCCGTACCAGCCGTGCTCCCCGAGTCTTCGAGGCCGCCTTCACCATGCCCGACCACCAGTCCGGCCATGCGCCCACCCCCGCCACCGACCCCGAGATCGAGGCCGAACGCGCCTTCCTGGCCACCGCCCGGGCCGCGCTGCACACCATGCGCGAGGACGTCCTCACCACCGCGACCGTGCAGGACTCCTCCGAGGACGCCGACTACACATTCACCAACCGGGTACTCGCCGCCGACCGCGACCGGCGCGCCGACGCCCTCGTCGACTTCGACGAGGCCCCGCTGTTCTTCGGGCGCCTGGACTACCCGGCCGGCGCCATCTACGAGACCGACCCCGACGACCCGCCGTCCCACACCCGCACCACCGAGTCCGACCGGGTCTACATCGGCCGGCGCCACGTGCACGACGCCGGTGGTTCGCCCCTGGTCATCGACTGGCGGGCGGGTATCTCCGCCGCGTTCTACCGCGCCACCCCCGACGACCCCCAAGGGGTGTGGCTGCGCCGCCGCTTCGGGTTCTCCGACTCCGCCGAGCTCACCGCCTACGAGGACGAACCCCTGGCCGCCGACGCGCCCGCCGCCGGGGCGGGTGGCGCGCTCCTCGACGCCGAGATCGAGCGGCCGCGTTCCGGCCCGATGCGCGACATCGTCTCCACCATCCAGCCGGAACAGGACGACCTGGTGCGGGCTCCGCTGCGACCCGCGCTGTGCGTGCAGGGCGCGCCGGGCACCGGTAAGACCGCGGTCGGGCTGCACCGCATCGCCTACCTGCTCTACACCCAACGCGACCAGCTCCGCCAGGACGGCGGGGTGGTCATCATCGGACCGAACCGCTCGTTCCTCTCCTACATCCGCAAGGTGCTGCCCGCGCTCGGGGAGGTCGGCGTCCGCCAGGCCACCATCGAGGAGCTCATCGACTGGGTGCCCGTGCGCCGCGTCGAGGACCCGCGCGCCGAAGGGGTCAAAGGGGACTCCCGTATGGCCGAGGTGCTGGAGCGGGACCTCTGGTCGCGGCTGTGCCCGCCCGAGGACACCCTGGTGGTCGAACGGGGGGCGCGTAAGTGGCGCGTACCCCCCGAGGAACTGGCCGACACCCTCGCCGAGCTGCGGGAGCGGGGAATCGGCTACGGGGCCGGACCCAATCTGCTGGTACAGCGAATCGCCCACCTGGTGATGCGACGGATCGAGAACTCGGGTGAGGCGTGCGACTCCCGCACACTCACCGAACTGCGCCGCAACCGCTCGATCAGCGCGGCGGCGCGCGCGATGTGGCCCAAGGCCGACCCCATCCGGCTGGTTCTCGGCCTGCTCACCGACCCAGAACGGCTCGCCCGCGCCGCCGAGGGCATCCTGACCCCCGAGGAGCAGGAGGCGATCCGGCTGCCCGGCCGGCCACGCTCACCCAAGTCGGCCAAGTGGTCCGCCGCCGACCTGGCCCTGGTCGACGAGGCCGCGTCCCTCATCGGCCGGCCGGACACCATGGGGCACATCGTCGTCGACGAGGCCCAGGATCTCAGCCCGATGCAGGCCCGGGTGATCGCGCGGCGCTGCACGCGGGGCTCTGTCACCGTGCTCGGGGACATCGCCCAGGCCACCGGCCCGGCGGCCGCCGACGACTGGCGGAGCCTGCTGGCCCACCTGGGTCAGGCCGACGACGCCCGACTCGCCGTCCTGGACCGCGGGTTCCGCGTTCCCGCCCAGATCATCGACTACGCGGCGCGCCTGCTGCCACGGATCGCGCCGGGGCTGGGCGCCCCCACCGGGGTGCGCAGGGCGCCGGGATCCCTGGTGACGACCGCCGCGACCGACCTCCTCGACGATGTCACGCTGGCCTG
Source organism: Halostreptopolyspora alba (assembly GCA_003725585.1). Taxonomy (GTDB): domain Bacteria; phylum Actinomycetota; class Actinomycetes; order Streptosporangiales; family Streptosporangiaceae; genus Lipingzhangella; species Lipingzhangella alba. Next base: position 56,869 of record RJMB01000023.1, read on the forward strand.
CCGCGGGGCGCTCAAGGGAGACGGGTCGGTGGGGGTCATCGCCGCCGACGCCGACATCGCGGCCATCCACCAGCGGTTGGCCGAGGAGGGGTGGGAGGCGGCCCTGGTCGGCGAGACCGAGGACGCGCTCGACGCCGCCCGGCTGGTGTGCGTGCCGGCGAGCCTGGCCAAGGGGTTGGAGTTCGACTCCGTGATCGTCGCCGAGCCCGCCCGGATCGTCGCGGCCGAGCCGCGCGGCCTGCACCGGCTCTACGTCGTCCTCACCCGCGCGGTGAGCGCCCTGGAGGTCGTGCACGCCGAGCCGCTACCCGAGGCGCTCGACCACCCATCCGACTGAGCCGAGTCCGGAGGCGGAGCCTCAGCTGTAGAACATGATCATCCGCACCGTGAGGGCGACCGCCATCAGGGCGCCGAGCACCAGGATGATGGCGCGCATCCTGGAGATGTGTCCGTTCATACCGGCCCTTCGAGAGCATCGAGAACATCACCGACAACGTCACGCCCGACCGGGCCTCACCCCTGACCACCGGCCGGCGTCGTTGGTTCCGCTTCGGTCGTGGCGAGGTAGACGGTGTTGGCGGCCTCGCGCCCCTGCAGCGGATTGTGGAACGCCACCCGCTCGGCCCACGCCCGCGCGAACTCCCCTCCCAGCACTTTCGTGAAGTCGCTGTCCGGGGGGTCGTTCGACCACAACGCGAACACCCCGCCGGGGTTGAGGTGCCGCGCGACGCTCCGCAGCCCCGCTGGTTCGTAGAACACCGCGTGGCTCGGGTGCAGCACGTGGTGCGGCGAGTGGTCGATGTCGACGATGACCGCGTCGAACGTCCGGCCCGGGGTTTCCGGGTCGAGGCCGTTCTCGGAGCCGACCATCTCGAAGAAGTCGCCGTGCACCAGCCGGCACCGCCGGTCGGTCGCGAGCGTCTCACCCACGGGCACCAGCCCGTCCCGGTGCCACTCGATCACCTCGCCGAGCGCCTCTATGACGACCAGCGAACGCACGTCCGGGTTCTCCAGCACCGTCCGGGCGGTGTAGCCCAGCCCGAGCCCACCGACGACGACGTCCGGCTCCGAGGTCGCGACCTCGGCCAGCGCGAGCCGCGCCATCTCGACCTCGACCACGGTGAACAGGCTCGACATCAGAAACTCCGAGTCGAGTTTGGCCTCGTAGACGTCCTCGCCCACGGTCGGATCCCAGCGGCGACGCAGGCTGACCGTCCCCATGGGTGTGGGCCGCCAGTCGAGTACCTGGAAGCGAGCACTCACGCGTATTCCCCCTCAGCCGTGCCCATCACACCGATCCTAAGGGGGCGGGTCCGGGCACAGGCCCGAACCGGGCGGAGCGACCAACCGAACGCGCGCCAGGAAGGTCCCGTGGCCAACGACCACGAGTCCGCGGCGTTCGCGCCCGTTCGTCCGTCCTTGAGACAGTGGAACGACCGATCATCCAACCTAAGTGTGAGGTAGTTGCCGTGAGCAGTATTCCCGCAGTCACCCTGAACAACGGGAAATCGATGCCGCAGGTCGGTTTCGGGGTGTTCCAGGTGCCTGACGCGGAGACCGACGCCGTCGTCGCCACCGCCCTCGAAGCCGGGTACCGGAGCATCGACACCGCGGCTCTCTACAAGAACGAGGAGGGCACCGGCCGGGCGATCGCCGCGTCCGGGCTGTCGCGCGAGGATCTGTTCGTCACGACGAAGCTGTGGAACACCGACCAGGGATACGACGCCGCGCTGCGGGCCTTCGACACGTCGTTGGCCAAGCTGGGCCTGGACTACGTCGACCTGTACCTGATCCACTGGCCGGTACCGGCCCAGAACGCCTACGTCGACACGTGGCGCGCGTTCGAACGCATCCACTCCGAGGGGCGGGCCAAGGCCATCGGGGTGTCCAACTTCCAGCCCTCCCAGTTGCAGCGGCTCATGGACGAGACCGACACCGTCCCGGCCGTGAACCAGGTCGAGCTGCACCCGCGTCTACAGCAGGCCACGCTGCGCGAGTTTCACGCCGCCAACGGCATCGTCACCGAGGCGTGGAGCCCGCTGGGCAAGGGCAAGTGGCTGCTGGAGGACCCGACCCTGGTCAGGATCGCCGAGCGGCACGGGGTCTCGCCCGCGAGGGTGGCGCTGCGCTGGAGCGTCCAGCTCGGCAACGTGGTGATCCCGAAGTCCGCCACCCCGTCGCGGATCCGGGACAACCTCGACCTCTTCGGCTTCGAGCTGGACAGCGAGGACATGTCCGCGCTCGAGTCGATGGACACCGGCGAACGGGTCGGTCCCGCCCCCGACGCCCGGAGCTGAGCCGCGCCACACCGGCGCCACCGGACGTCGATCGTGAAGGTGTGGTTCCCTCCACACGCGAGAGGGAACCACATCTTCACGATCACCACAGCCCGTGGCCCCCTGTTCGCTGACTAGCGACGAAACACACGGTTAAAGGAGCCGACCCAACGGCGAAACGCGTGACACCCAGACTCCTCACTGTCACCCCGACCACGACATGAGGAGGTGGACGCGTGGGACGCGCACGCCCCGGTTCCGCCGCTACGTCCCTGCTGGCCGCGACGACGCTCGCCCTTTCGGGCTGCGGGCCGGCGGGAGGGTCCGAGGACGGCGACACCGTCAGGGTCGGCATGTTGCACTCCCTCTCGGGCACCATGGCGATCAGCGAGGTCACCGTCCGCGACTCGGTACAGCTCGCGATCGACGAGATCAACGATGACGGCGGTGTCCTGGGCCGCCAGATCGAGCCGATCGAGGAGGACGGCGCGTCCGACGAGGCCACCTTCGCCGAGAAGGCGCAGAAACTGCTGCAGTCGGACGATGTCGCGACGGTGTTCGGCGGGTGGACCTCCGCCAGCCGTAAGGCGATGCTGCCGGTGTTCGAACGCAACAACGGCCTGCTGTGGTACCCGGTGCAGTACGAGGGCCTGGAAGCCTCCGACAACATCGTCTACACCGGCGCCACCACCAACCAGCAGATCGTGCCGGCCCTGGACTACCTCGTCGAGCAGGGGCACGAGTCGCTGTACTTGATCGGCAGTGACTACGTGTTCCCCCGCACCGCCAACCAGATCATCACGGCCTACGCCGAGGCCAACGACCTCGAGATCATCGAGGAGGAGTACACCCCTCTCGGGCACACCGAGTACTCCACCATCACCGGCGAGATCGAACGCGAGGAGCCGGACGCGGTGTTCAACACCCTCAACGGCGACTCCAACGTGAGCTTCTTCCAGCAGCTGCGCTCCGCCGGAGTCACCCCCGACGACACGCCGGTGCTGAGCGTCAGCGTCGCCGAGCAGGAGATCGACGGCATCGGCGTCGAGAACATCGAGGGCCACCCGGTGGCCTGGAACTACTACCAGACCACCGAAACCCCGGCCAACGAGGACTTCGTGTCGGCGTTCCAGGACGCCTACGGCGAGGACCGCGTCACCTCCGACCCGATGCAGTCCGCCTACAACGCCGTTTACCTGTGGGCGGCCGCGGTCGAGGAGGCCGAGAGCTTCGAGGTGGACGATGTCCGCGCGGCCCTGGACGGGATCGAACGCGACGCCCCCGAAGGCCCCATCACCATCGACGGCGACACCCAGCACCTCGCCAAGACCTCCCGCGTCGGCGAGGTCAACGAGGACGGGTTGATCGACCAGGTGTGGAGTTCCGAGGAGCCCATCGAACCCGACCCCTACCTCACCGGCTACGACTGGGCCGACGACATCACCGAAGTCGAGGAAGGCGAGTAGCGACGGCGCGGCCGTGGGCGCGCGCCCACGGCCGCGCCCGCGCGCACGGGGCCACGCGAACCACCCCCCCCCCCCCCCCCCCCCCCCCC